>NZ_JXQQ01000037.1 GCF_000834655.1 Variovorax paradoxus | reverse complement strand
GCCGCTCGCGGCCGGGCTGTGGCTCGCGGCGATCGGCCTCGCGCTCTTCGCGCGCGCGCCGGTCAACGGCAGCTTCGTCGTCGATGTGCTGCCCGGGATGATGCTGCTGGGCCTCGGCGCAGGCATGGCGTTCAACCCGGTGCTGCTGGCGGCGATGAGCGAGGTCGACCCCGCCGATTCGGGCCTGGCCTCCGGCGTGGTCAACACCGCCTTCATGATGGGCGGCGCGCTCGGCCTGGCCGTGCTGGCCAGCGCCGCCGCGGCGCGCACCGGGGCCATGGAAGCGGCCGGCGCACAGATGCCGCTCGCGCTCACCGGTGGCTACAACCTGGCATTTCTCGTCGGCGCCGTGTTCGCGGCACTGGCGGGTTTGATCGGGGTCCTGCTGCTTCGCACCGCACCGCCGGCGCAAATGCAGAACAACGAAGAAGCGGCCCCCCGCGGGGCGGCGGGCGAATCGGCATCGTGATGTGCACGACGCCATGCAGCCGCCGCTGTTTTTCCTTCAACGTTTTTATCTTTCCTTCAGGAGATCTCCCATGGCTCGCTATGTAGACGGTTTCATCGTTGCCATTCCCACCAAGAACGTCGAGGCGTATCGCAAGCTCGCACGCAAGGCCGGCAAGGTCTGGATGGAGTACGGCGCGCTCGAATACGTCGAGTGCATCGCCGACGACGTGAAGCCCGGCAAGCTCACCTCGTTCCCGCAGAGCGTGAAGCTCAAGGCCGACGAGACCGTGGCCTTCTCGTGGATCGTCTACAAGTCGCGCAAGCATCGCGACACGATCAACAAGAAGGTGATGGCCGACCCGCGCATCGCGTCGATGGACCCGAAGACGATGCCGTTCGACGGCAAGCGGATGATCTTCGGCGGGTTCAAATCCATCGTGGAGCTTTGACTCGCCCCCAGGCTTCGCGCACTTCGTGTCGCTCCGCCTACCCCCTACCGGGGGCAACACCTGAGGCCCGGAAGGACTGGGCTCGCCCCCAGGCTTCGCGCACTTCGTGTCGCTCCACCTACCCCCTACCGGGGGCAACACCTGAGGCCCGGCAAAGCCGGTTCCTCGGTGTTTCACGAAGGGGCCGGGCCTGCGGCCGGCCTCAGCCGATGAAGCCGTCGTAGACCAGCTTCAGGCCCGTGAGCAACATCCCGAGATACACGAAGCGATAGAACCAGATCGCGTCGATGCGCCGGGCGATGCGGATGCCCACCCACACGCCCAGCGGGGCGAACGGCATCAGCGCGACTGACGTGGCCAGCGTGCGGAAGTCGATGAGGCCGAGCCACGCGTAGGGAATCCACTTGCTCAGGTTCACCACGAAGAAGAAGTACGCCATCGTCGCGGTGAACACCACCGGCTTCAACCGGAGCGGAATCACGTAGGCGTTGATCGGCGGGCCGCCCGCATGGGCGATGAAGCTGGTGAAGCCCGACACCACCGTGAGCGCCGCGCCCACGCCGCGCGAGGGCAGCGGATCGTCGGGCTTGGGCGGAAACACGAGCCGCTGCGCCAGGAAGAGCAGCGTGAACACCCCGACGATGCCCGCCACCGTGTGCGCCGACAGCACCCGGAACAGCAGCGTGCCGACCACGGTGCCGATCAGGCCGAACGGGATCAAGAACTTGAGCAGCGATTTGTCGAAGTCGCGCCGGAACGCGGCGAGCCCCAGCACGTCCATCAGCAGCAGCAACGGCATAAGGATCGCGGCCGCCTGCGGCACGGTGACCGCGAGCGCCATCAAGGGCACTGCGAGCGAGCCGAAGCCGGCGCCGAAGCCGCTCTTGCTGATGCCCAGCAGCAGCACGGCGGGAATGGCGACCGCATAGAAATGCGGGTCGGTGATAAGGGGGAAGGCCATGGGATGTGACGGAGCGCAGAAAAAAGCCCGCCGTCGCGGCGGGCTCAGAGAGCGTAGCAGGCCTGGTCCGATGCTTCAGGCGGGCTGCTTCAGCGGGTTCAGCACGAAGTCGAAGTCCAGCCGCCAGCGGCCGTTTTCCTGCTGCTTCCACGGCGCGACGAGCGACTGGCGCACCGCGAACACCGCGTCGGAGTCGAGCCACTGGTCGCCTTCGCGGAACACGTGGGTGATGAGGTGCTCATAGCCCGGCGCCTCGATCTTGAAATGCAGGTGCGCGGGCCGCCAAGGATGGCGCCTGGTCGCGCGCAGCAGGTCGCCCACGGGGCCGTCGACCGGGATCGGATACGCCTCGGCCAGCACGCTCCGGAAATGCAGCGAGCCGTCGGCCGCGGTGCGCAGGCGCCCGCGGTTCTCGGCGTGGCCGAGCCCCGCTTTCTGCACGTCGTAGTGGCCGCCTTCGTCGGCCTGCCACACATCGACGACCGCGTTGGCCACCGGCTCGCCATCGAGGCCGCGCACCGTGGCGTACACGTCGCAGGGTTCGCCCGCGGCGCCGTTGGCCACGTCGTCGCCGTGCGCGTATTCGGGCGCGCCTTCGACGTAGAAGGGCCCGAACACCGTGGCCTCGGTGCAGCCGTCCGGCTTGCCGTTGTTCATCGCGATGGTGAGCATCGACAGGCCCAGCACGTCCGACAGCAGGATGAACTCCTGGCGCTTGTCGTCGCACATCTGGCCGGTGGCCGTGAGGTACTGGATGCCCTGGAACCACTCGGCCTCGGTGAGCTTCACCTCGCGCGCGAAGGCGTGCAGGTGCTGCACGAGGCTGGTCAGGATCTCGTGCAGCCGGGGGTCGGGCGTATCGGCCAGGCGCGCAAGCACGGCCTGGGTGATGTTGTCCTGGTTGAGGTTGCGCATCGTGGCTGTCTCCTTGTGCTGCGGTCGCTGTGTGTCTGTATGTCTCGGGGTGCCGAGGAATGTAGGCCGCGCGCCGCGCGCCCGGAAGCGTCACGGCGCAAATGATTTTTCCGCCCAGCGGAACGGTCGGCGCGCCCGGCGTGTTTCATCGCCCATGGGCGCGGCCGGCGTTCCGGGAAAAAAGCGCGCGGCGTTACGTAACGAATCGCGAAAGCAGCCCGTTCCGGCGCTGGGGGTTTGCCCCGGTCTGCGCGAGAAAGTCTTTTCAAATCAAGCAGATAGGTCGTTTGCGGAGGCGCGGCGGTGGGCAGGTGCAAAGGCGGCACGCATGTTGCGCTTTGCAGTCACTTATTCCTCGAGGAGGCCTCCCATGATCACCCCCCAAGCACCCATCCTTTCGACCCCGGCGATGGCCGAGAACGATGCGGCCCCCGTGGTCCTGGCGCAGGCCAGCACCACGCCGATCGCGCCCATGGGCTCGGCCGCGATGGCCTCGCCCTCGATGCCCGCGGGCCTGGGGTCGCTGTCCAACGCCACGCCCGGCACGGTCGTCGTGCGCGACGGCGTGCGGATTCCGGTGGACGGCACCCAGACCCTGATGGCGGGCGACCGCGTGATCGTTCCCGACGGTGGCCATGCCAACGTGCTCTTCCCCGGCTCGGCGGCCAACAAGGCGCCGCTCGCGGGCGTCTTCCAGGGCGGCACTGACGCCACCATCGGATCGACCAAGCTGCCCGGCGGCCTGGAGCAGGTGAATGTCGATGTGGCGGCAGGCAACCTGGAAGTCACGCCGGCCGACAGCGATGCGGACGCCGCCGCCGTGGCCGTGACCAAGAAAGCCGCGGGCGGCAGCGGCATCGGCCTGGGCGAATTCGGCCTCGGCGCGCTGGGCGCTGTCGCGCTCGGCGCCGCGCTCAGCGGCGGTGGCGACGGCGGCGGCAGCGGCCTTTCCTTCTTCGCTCCAGGCGTCGGCGAAACCGACGCTGACGCTGATGCGGATGCCGATGCCGACGCGGATGCGGACGGAGATGCGGATGCAGACGCGGACTCCGATGCCGATGCGGACGCCGATGCGGATGCAGACGCCGATGCAGATGCAGATGCCGACGCGGATGCGGACGCCGATGCCGATGCCGATGCCGATGCCGATGCCGATGCCGATGCCGACGCCGACGCCGATGCAGACCACCTGCTCGACCCAGGCGACGGTGCCGCCGGCCATCTGGTCGGCGCACTGGACGACCTCCTCGGCCTGGGTGGCACGGGCGGCGCGGCCGTGCGGGGCGCCGGCAGCTCCTCCGGCACGCTGGGATCGCTGATGCCCTCGGTCGACGGCCTGACGGACCTGGTGGACGACGTGCTCTCGCCGATCGCGGGCAACGAGTTCACGGCCAACGACCCGAATGAATTCGATCCGGTGGACGACGCCGTCGAGAACGTGGTCGTCGACATCGGCGGCGTGCTGACCCCCGTGGTCGACGGCCTGCTGGGCAACGGCCTGACGGATGCGCTGGTCGGCTCGCTGATCGGCCAGGTCGACTACCTGACCGATGCGCTCGGCAACGTCCTGGACAACGTGCTCGGCAGCGACGGCCTGCTCGGCGGCGTGACCACCGGCCTGGGCGTCGACGGCCTCGTGGACGGACTGCTCGGCGACGACGGCGTGGTCGGCCAGGTGCTCGAAGGCCTGCTGGGCGACAACGGGCTGGTCGGCGGCCTCCTTGGCGACGACGGACTGATCGGGCAGTTGCTGGGCGGCGATGGCTTGCTGGGTGGGTTGCTCGGCGGCGAAGGTGGCCTCCTTGGCGGCGTGCTCGGTGACGACGGCCTGCTGGGTGGTCTGCTCGGCGGCGAGGGTGGTCTCCTTGGCGGCGTCCTCGGCGACGACGGCCTGTTGGGCGGCGTGCTCGGCGGTGAAGGCGGCCTCCTTGGCGGCGTCCTCGGTGACGACGGGCTGTTGGGTGGCGTGCTCGGCGGTGAAGGCGGCCTCCTTGGCAGTGTCCTCGGCGACGACGGACTGCTGGGTGGTTTGCTCGGCGGCGAAGGCGGCCTCCTTGGCGGCGTCCTCGGCGACGACGGACTGCTGGGCGGCGTGCTCGGCGGTGAAGGCGGCCTCCTTGGCGGCGTGCTCGGTGACGACGGACTGCTGGGCGGCGTGCTCGGCGGTGAAGGCGGCCTCCTTGAGGGCGTGCTTGGTGACGACGGACTGCTTGGTGGTCTGCTCGGCGGTGAAGGCGGCCTCCTTGGTGGCGTCCTCGGCGACGACGGACTGCTGGGTGGCGTGCTCGGCGGTGACGGGGGTCTGCTGGGTGGCGTGCTGGGCAACGACGGCTTGGCCGGCGGCCTGCTTGGCCAGGATGGAGTCGTTGGCGGATTGCTTGGCGGCGAAGGCGCACTCGCCGGTGTGCTCGGCAGCGAAGGCCTCTCCGGTGGGGTGCTCGGCGAGGGAGGCCTCGTGGACGGACTGCTCGGAACCGACGGCGTCGTCGGCAACCTGCTGAGCGATGGACCGTTGACCGGCCTGCTGGGCGGTGACGGTGGTCTCCTCGGCGGTGTACTCGGCGACGACGGCATCGTCGGCGGCGTGCTCGGCGGCGACGGCGGTCTCCTCGACGGCGTGCTCGGAGACAACGGCATCGTCGGTGGCCTGCTCGGCGGCGACGGCGGCCTCCTTGGCGGCGTGCTCGGAGAAAACGGCATCGTCGGTGGCCTGCTCGGCGGCGACGGCGGCCTCCTTGGCGGCGTACTCGGCGAAAACGGCATCGTCGGCGGCGTGCTCGGCGGCGACGGGGGTCTCCTCGGCGGCGTACTCGACGAAAACGGCATCGTCGGCGGCGTGCTCGGCGGCGACGGCGGTCTCCTCGGCGGTGTGCTCGGTGAAGACGGCATCGTCGGCGGCCTGCTCGGCGGCGACGGCGGCCTTCTCGGCAGCGTCCTCGGCCAGGACGGCCTCGTTGGCAATCTGCTCGGCGGCGTGCTGGGCGGCAGCGGCCCGACGGCGAACATCCTGGAGCCGGTCGCGTCGCTCACCGATGCGATCGGGCCGATCGCAGCCAGCGTGGTGCATGCCGCGTCCGACATCACGTCGCCCGTGACCGACATCCTGGCCGGCTCGGCTGGGCCCGGTTCGGGCTCGGGGTCGCCGCTCGCCTCGCTGCCCGGCGTGGTGGTGGACCTCGGCCATGCGGTCACTCCGCTGGTGGCCGAAGTCGTGGCACCCATCACCAGCCTGCTCGATCACGGCGCCGGTGGCGCGACGTCTCCCGTGACGAACATCCTGCACGGCCTGCTGGGCTGATCCAGGGTCGCGGCTTCACGGCCGCACGCGCAACGCAAGGAGGGACCGGCAACGGTCCCTTTTTCCTTGCCTGCGCTCCAAGCCCGCGCCATCGCGCCGGCGCGAAGGTCGCCCCTAGAATCGCCGGCTCGATGACGCTTGGGGACCAGGGCCGATTCCCCGCATCGACCGCCCAGGACAAGCCCCGGAGACACCCGCCATGGACCGCTGGACCGAAATCGCCCTGCTCGTGCAGATCGCCGATGCCGGCAGCCTGAGCCGCGCGGCCGAGGCGCTGGGCCTCTCGAACGCCGCCGCGAGCCGCCACCTGAGCGGGCTCGAAGCCCGGCTCGGCGCACGTCTGGTGGAGCGCAACACACGGCGCCTGTACCTCACCGACACCGGCCGCGAGTTCTGCGCACGCGCCAAGACCATCCTGGCCGACCTGGCCGATGCCGAGTCGACGGTGAACGCCACCGCGCTCAACCCCACCGGCGTGCTGCGCGTCACGGCCTCGCTGTCGTTCTCGATCCACCACATCGCGCCGCTCCTGCGCGAATACACGCAGCGCTACCCGGGCGTGACGGTGCACGTGGAGGCGGCCAACCGCTACTTCGACCTGATCGACAACAACATCGACGTGGCGATCCGCACGCGCGAGTACGAGCCCGATTCGAACGTCACGATCCGCCGGCTCGGCGAGACGCGGCGCATCCTCGCGGCGTCGCCGCGCTACTTTGCGCAGCACGGGTTTCCGAAGACGCTGGATGAGTTGAAACAGCACAAGCTGCTGATCTACACGCACGCCAACAACCCGAACGAGCTGCGCTTCACGCGCAAGGGCGAGACGCGCACGGTGTCGATCGCCGGCCTGCTCGAATCGAACGATGGCCAGGTGCTGCGCGCCGCCGCGCTCGACGGCATGGGCATCCTGGTGCAGCCGACCTACATCGTCTACGACGACATCGTGGCCGGCCGCCTCGTGCCCACGCTGGACGACTGGGACCTGCCGCACCTGGCGATCAACCTGGCCTACCCGAGCCGCAAGCACCTGTCGGCGAAGGTGCGCAGCTTCATCGATTTCATGGCCGCTCACTTCCAGAAGATGGACTACGAGCGCAAGTGGACCAGCCACTTCGGCGCGCACTGACGGGCCGTTGCACTCGAAACCAATGATCCGTTCACGCCGAGCGTGTCGAAGCGCCGCGCAGGGCTTCGACAAGCTCAGCCCGAACGGCTGATGCGGTTCGCGCCTTTCGCCCAAACATGTGCGTAAACGCACATCCCGCTTTCCGGCAGATCCGCACACTGGAACCGCAACCGCCGCAATCCGTGGCGGACCCTTCCTTTTTCAAGTTCCAAGGATCTGCCATGAACACCGTAGCCGCCAACACCTCGCGTGCGCCGATCGCACCGTCGTCGCTCGCCTCGCCCTCCCCCGCCGCGCGGGACGATGCCGGCAAGCTGCTGTTGCGCCTGACGATCGGCGTGCTCGTGCTGCTGCACGGCGTTTTCAAGCTGTCGGCGGGCGTGGGCTTCATCGGCGGCATGCTGGCCAAGGCGGGCCTGCCGGGCAGCCTCGCCTACCTCGTGTACGTCGGGGAAATCGTGGCGCCGCTGCTGCTGATCGCCGGCTTCTGGACCCGCGCCGCCGCGGCCGTGATCGTCATCAACATGATCGTGGCCCTGGGCCTCGTGCACATGGCCGACCTGTTCGCGCTCACCAAGCAAGGCGGCTGGGCGCTGGAACTGCAGGGCCTGTACCTGTTCGGCGCGCTGACCGTGGTGCTGCTGGGCGCGGGGCGCTTCAGCGTCGGCGGACGCAACGGCCGCTGGAACTGACCTGCCGGTTCAGCCGGCGTCGCCCCGTACCTGCGAGACCATCGATTCCAGGCGAGCGGCGTCGGACACCAACAAAGCTTTTCCGTCCTTGCGCAGCACGCCGCTGCGCATCAGCACATTGAGCTCGCGCGTGACCTGCTCGCGGTTCGTGCTGATCTGGCTGGCCAGCGCCGCGTGCTTGGGGGCCGGCTCCAGCCGGGCCTCGTTGCCCTCGACGCCGGCCGCGCGTGCGAGGCGCAGCAACTCGGCATGCAGCCGGTTCTGCACGCCCAGGGTGCTCAGGTCGATCACGCGCTCGGAGAGCTGGCGCACCAGCGAGGCCAGCCGCTGCATCACGCGCTCGGCCACCAGGGGCTCGTCGCGCAAGAGGGTCCTGAACGCGGAGCGATCGAGGCTCGCGACCACGCTGGGCTCCAGCGTCACCACGTCGGCGGAGCGCGGGCCGCCGTCGATGGCGGCGATGTCTCCGAAGTACTGCCCGGCCTCGGCATCGCGGAAGGTGACCTGCCGGCCATTGGCCGAATAGGTCGTCACCCGCACCCGGCCCGAGACCAGCAGGAACACCTCGCCCTGCTGCTCGGCGCGCAAGAGCAGCGGCTTGCCTGCTTCCACGCTGTGCCACAGGCATTGCTGGGCGAGCAGGTCCAGGCGCTGGTCGGAGAGACCTTCGAGCAGCGCGATCTGGCGCAGCGCGAGGCTGGAGCGGGGGGTGGGTGGTTCGGGTGTGGCCATGCCGGTCGATCGAGGCGCCTGGGGCGCGCGCATTATGCTCGGGTGCCGCTTCGAACCCGTTCATGGACAGTCGTTCCCCGCCACCTCCTCGATCCTCCTTTTCGCTGAGAACGCCGACCCGGCGCAATCTCCGCTGGGCGAGCGGACTGGTGCTGATGGGCTACGTGACGGTGCACCTGCTGAACCATTCGCTGGGCATCCATTCGTTCCACCTCGCCGAGAGCGTGCTGCGCGTAGCGCAGAAGTTCTGGCACAGCCTGCCGGGCACGGTGCTGCTCTACGGCGCGGCCCTCACGCACCTGGCGCTCGCCGTCGTCGCCCTCTGGGAGCGGCGCACGCTGCGCATGCCGCCGCTGGAGGCCCTGCGCGTGCTGCTGGGCTTTGCGCTGCCGCTGCTCATCGCCACCCACCTGACGGCCATACGCGGCGCCTACGAGGCCTACGGCATCGACGGCTCCTACGTGCGCGTGGTGTGGGGCCTGTGGAGCCTGCCGGGTGCAGCCGCGCAGTTCGGCCTGATGCTCGCGGCCTGGAGCCACGGCTGCCTCGGCCTGCACTTCGCGCTCCGGGCGCAGCCGCTGTACCGGCGCTTCTCGTACCTGTTGCTGGCCATTGCGGTGGTGCTGCCGCTCACGGCGGCGATGGGCTTCATCTCCATCGGGCGCGAGTTCCAGTGGACCGGCGTGCCGACCGTGCCGGTGCCCACGGCCGCGCAAGGGCAGGCGCTGAATGAAGCCGAACAAGGCCTGAAGTGGCTCTATGTGCTCGCATTGCTCGCACTGCTCTCGGCACGCTGGGGACGCAACCGGTTCGCGCGCCTTTCGCGCGAACCGTCGATCGCGCTGCGCTACCCCGACCGCACGGTGCAGGTGCCGCGCGGCTGGAGCGTGCTGGAGGCGAGCCGTTCGCACGGCATTGCGCACGTGTCGATCTGCGGCGGCCGCGCGCGCTGCTCCACCTGCCGCGTGCGCGTGGTCGGCGCGCCCGAGCACATCGGCGAGCCGGGTCGCGACGAGCAGCGCACGCTCGAACGCGTGCGCGCGCCAGCCGACGTGCGCCTGGCCTGCCAGCTGCGCCCGCGCGGCGACATCGAGGTCACGCCGCTCTTCGCGCCGCTGCCCAACGAGGGGCGGCCCGCGCCGGTCGGAAGCTTCGGGCGCGAGCGCGACGTGGCGATTCTTTTTGTCGATCTCCGGCGCTGGTCGGGCCTGTCGGAGCGGCAGTGGCCCTTCGACCTCGCCTACGTGCTCGACCGCTACTTCGCCACCGTCGGCGCGGCCGTGCGCGAAAGCGGCGGCGTGCCCAACCAGTTCATCGGCGACAGCGTGATGGCGATCTTCGGGCTCGAATGCGACCTGCCCACCGCATGCCGGCAGGCACTGCATGCGACCACGCTGATCGCCCAGCGCATGGACGCATGGAGCGAAGGCTTCGAGGCGCAGTTCGGGCAGCGCCTGGCGTTCGGCATGGGCCTGCATGCGGGGCGCGCGGCGGTCGGCGAGGTGGGCTACCTGGAGACCACCACCTTCACCGCCATCGGCGAAGTGGTGAACACCGCGAGCCGCCTGCAAGACCATTCGAAGACGGCCGCATCGCGCCTGGTCGTCTCGCTGTTCGCGGCCGAGCAGGCCGGTGTTGCAGGCACGCTGGGCCCGGCCGAAGCGCTCACCGTGCGAGGCCGCTCCGAGCCCCTCCAGGTGCTGTATCCGCAGCCCGCGCCCCTGCCCTTGTAGTTGACGAAAGCGGTGCGCAAACGCACAGCGCGAACCACGATGCGGTTTCACACTGCATCCCGTGGCAACGACGAATGTCCGCCGACCACACCGTCATCCAAAGGGACCTTGATCATGAACACCAAGCAACGCCTCGCCCTGACCGCCGCCGCATTCGCCATGCTGGGTGCGGCAGGCGCCGTGCATGCCGAAACCTACGAAGGCGTGCAATCGATCGCCTCGCAGGCCAGCCGCGCCGACGTGCGCACCCAGGCCGTGGCCGCCGCGCGCAGCGACAACCCCTATGCCGAAGGCGCCAATGCCGGCCCGGCCCCGGTGATCGCTTCTGCGACCAGCCGCGCCGCGGTCCGCGCCGAAGCCGTTGCCGCCGCGCACAGCGACAACCCTTACGCCGAAGGCGCTTCGTCGGGCGTGGTGTCGCTGGCCGGCACGGTTGATCGTGCGGCGGTGCGCGACGCCGCACGCGCGGCCGCCCGCGGCGACGCACTGCCGCTGTAAGCGGTTCGCGGCGCCCGTCCTGCTACGGCGGGCGTCCGCACCTCAGCCTGCCCTTGCGAAGACCGGGTAGCGGCTCAGGGCCGCACGCCTTCCCACGCGTCCTGCAGCAGGGCACGGATCGCATCGCGCTCCAGCGGGCGCGGATTGGGGTATTGATTTTTTAGCGCATGCGCGCAGGCCACGTCGAGGTCTGCCTCCTTCATGCCGATGTCGCGCAACGCGACCGGCGCGCCGTTGTCGCGCGCGAGGTCGAACACGGCCTGCGCCGCGTTGTCTTTGCCGAGCGCCTTCGCGATGCGCGCCATCGCCTCGGGCGCCGCCGCGGCGTTGTAGGCCAGCGCATGCGGCAAGACGATGGTGTGCGTCTCCGCATGCGGCAGGTTGAAGCTGCCGCCCAGCGTGTGGCACAGCTTGTGATGCAGC
The DNA here is from genome assembly GCF_000834655.1 of Variovorax paradoxus. Classification (GTDB taxonomy): domain Bacteria; phylum Pseudomonadota; class Gammaproteobacteria; order Burkholderiales; family Burkholderiaceae_C; genus Variovorax; species Variovorax paradoxus_F. The sequence continues at coordinate 34,684 of NZ_JXQQ01000037.1, read as the reverse complement.
GCCATGCCGACGTTGCCGAGCACCGTGCCGCAGAGCCATGCGCCGTAGAGCGCGTCGCTGCGCGCGGCCGCATCCTGCGCCGAAGCACGGATGGCGGGCAGCGCGCGGCCCAGGGCGGCGATGCCCTCCTCGGCCATCAGGTCCATGACCGGATTCGCATCGGTCGCGTACAGGCCTTCGGCCGCGTGCGCGATGGCGTTGATGCCGCTCGTCACGCTCATGCCCACTGGCAAGGTCATCGAGAGCTCGGGGTCGTAGATCACGGTGCGCGGCAGCACCTTGAAGTCCTTGCCGGTCTTCTTCATGCCGGCTTCGGTGATGCCGTAGATCGGCGTCATCTCGGAGCCCGCGTAGGTGGTCGGTATCGCAAGGATCGGCAGGCCCGAGTCGAGCGCGATGGCTTTTCCCAGGCCCGTAGTCGAGCCGCCGCCGATGGCCACGGCGCAGTCAGCGCCCAGGCGCTGCGCCACGTCCCTGGCTTCGCGTGCGGTCTCGATGGGCACGTGCATCACGGCCCGGTCGAACACGCCGGCCGCGTGCGCGCCCAGCATGTCGGCGATGCGCTCGGCCTGCGGGCGCTGCTCGGGCGTGCAGAGCACCAGCGCGCGGCGCGCGCCGAGCGCATCGATCTCGCGCGCCAGGTGCTGCAGCGACCCCGCACCGAAGACCACCCGCTGCGGAGCGCTGTTGTATACGAAGGATTGGACAGGCATCGCTCGATCTTTCGTGAAAAGGTGCGGGCGAGTGTCCACCCGCCCCGCGGGCGGTTCAACCATGCGGGTGGAAAGGAGTTTTCCAGCCTGCACGCGCTCAGGGGGCCGTGCGCTTGCGCTCGCCGCCGGAGGCCTGGACGATCAGCAGCAGGAAGCCGCCCGCCATCGCCACGTTCTTCAGGAAGTTGTTGAGCTGCGCCGAGAACTGCGCCGCATCGGCGGACCAGAACGCATGCGCCGTGAAGGCCGTGGCCAGCGTGAACAGGGCCAGCGCGCTCGCCACCCACTGGAGGCGCCAGCCAGCGATCAGCAGCAGGCCACCGCCGATCTCCAGCGCGATGGTCAACGGCAGCACCACGTCGCCCAGCGGAATGCCGAGCTTGGCGAAGTAGCCGAGCGTCGCGCCGTAGGTCATGAGCTTGCGCACGCCCGCGACCAAGAAGATCGCTGCCATCAGCACGCGGGCCGCCAGGTTCCAGGCGGAAGAATGGTTCGTTGTCGTCGTCATGCCGTTTCTCCTGGGCGCGCAGCGGCGCCCGTGAATTTCAATCGCCCCATGCAGAGCACCATTGCGCAGGACAGCAGCGCCGGCACGGCGGCTGCGATGAAGAGCGCGCTGTTCGTCCAATGCAGCCCGATGAGCCAGCCCGCCAGCACCGGCCCCACGATGGAGCCCGCGCGGCCGATGCCCAGGCTCCAGCCCATGCCGGTGGCGCGCACCGTCGTCGGGTACACGCTCGAGGCCAGTGCGATGAGCGCGGGCTGCGCACCCACCACGCAGAAGCCGCTCACGGCTACCACCGCGAGCAAGAGCGCAAGCGGCAGCGCCGGCTGGCCGATGACGCCGATGGTCAGCACCGCGATCGCGAAGATGGGCACCAGCACGCGGTAGAAGCCGATGCGGTCGATGAGCGGCCCCATCGCCACCGTGCCGACCACGCCGCCCACCTGCAGCAGCGTGCCGACCAGCACCGCCGTGCCGCCGCTGTAGCCCGCCTCGGTCGCGATGGTGGGCAGCCAGTTCGCGAGGAAGAACAGGTTCAGCAGGTTCATGAAGTTGATGCCCCACAGGAGCAGCGTGGCCGGGCCGCGCCCCGCGCGGAACAGCTCGGCGACCGGGGCGCCGTCCTGCTTCGCTTCATGCACCACGTAGCGGGTGCCGGGCCCCATGCGCACTTCGGGCGCGATGCGCTGGAGCCACCCAGGCACGCGATCGAGCTTGCGGCCGCGCAACACGAGGAACTGCATCGACTCGGGCATGTAGCGCCACATCAGCGCGGCGATGACCAGCGGCACCACGCCGCCGAACACGAACACCGCCTGCCAGCCGCCCCGCGGAATGAGCACGGCGGAGATCAGCCCGCCCAGCACCGCACCGCCCGTGAAGCCGCAAGACACCCACATCATCAGCGTGACGCGACGGCGGTGCGGGCTGTATTCGCTGGCCAGCGCGCTCGCGTTGGCCATGATGCCGCCCAGGCCGATGCCGGTGACGAAGCGCATCGCGAGCAGCTGGTTCAGCGTGTGCGCGAAAGCCGTGGCGAGCATGCACAGCGCGAAGAACACCGTGGCGCCCAGCAGCACGGGTCGCCGTCCGATGCGGTCGGCGCAGATGCTCAGCACCAGCGAGCCGACCAGCATGCCCAGCAGCCCCGCGCCGAACACCGGACCGAGCGCGGCCTTGTCGATGCCCCAGGCGTGCACGATGGCCGGCGCGACGAATCCCATCGCCTGCACATCGAAGCCGTCCATCACCACGGCGCAGCCGACCAGCAGCAGGATCCACTTCTGGAAGCTGCTGACGGGGTGGCTGTCGATCAGCGCGGGGATGTCGATGGCGGCTGTCGGGCCGCTGCCGCCCGCGCTCGCTTCGAGCGAATCGGGGAATGCCTTCACGCCGTCGCCTCGTCGAGACACGTGGCGGCCGTCCAGCCGTAGAGCCATTCGAGCGCGTCGTAGAAGCGCTCTTGCGGGCGCCCGTTCCACATGCTGTTGCGCACCAGGCGCTCGACGCCCTTGGCGTGATAGATGCGCCCCATCTCGCGCGCCGACAGCACCACGCGCGCGGTGCGTGCGACGCGGGCGCGCTCGTACAGCGCGAGCGCTCGCGGCCAGTCGCCGCCTTCGCGGCGCAGCGCGAGGCCCAGCGCCACCGCGTCTTCGCAAGCCGTGCAAGCGCCCTGCGCGAGGTACTGCACCATCGGGTGCGCCGCATCGCCCAGCAGCGTCGCGCGGCCGAAGGTCCATTGCTCGATGGGGTTGCGGTCGGCCGTCGAATAGCGCTTCCAGGCCTTCGGAATGCGCAGCAGTTGCTGCACCTGTTCGCAGGTGATGCGGAAGTAACGCTGCACCTCGGCCGGGTCGCCGTCCATCGAGCCCCACTCCTCGGGCTGGTCGCTGTGGAAGGTGACGGCGATGTTGAACTTGTCGCCGCCCTTGAGCGGGTAGTGCACCAGGTGGCAGTTGGGGCCGACCCAGATGCACGGCGCGGTGAAGCGCAGCGCCTCGGGAAACTCGGCCGTATCGACCACCGCGCGAAACACGACGTGGCCCGAGACGCGGATGCTGTCGCCCACGTACTGCTGGCGCACCGCCGAGCGCACGCCGTCGCAGCCGATCACGGCCTGGCCTTCGTGCCGGCCGCCTTGCGCATCGATGAGCGTCACGCCGCGGTCGTCCTGCTCGATGTGCACGACCTTGGTCGAGGTGAGGAACTCGATGCCGTCGGTCGTTGCCTTCACCCCTTCGAGCAGCGCGCCGTGGATGTCGGCGCGATGGATCACCGCGTAGGGATTGCCGAAGCGCGCGCGGAATTTGTCCGAAAGCGAAATGCTCGCCACGCGCTTCGCATCGATGGCGTCGAACATCACCATCTCTTCGGTGTAGACCGCCTTGGCGCGCAGGTGTTCGCCCACGCCGAGCGCGTCGCAGGCCGCGAAGGCGTTGGGGCTCAGCTGGATTCCCGCGCCGATCTCGCCGATCTGGCCGGCCTGCTCGATCACCTTCACGCGATAGCCTTCGCGGACCAGGGCCAGCGCGGCGGCTAGGCCGCCGATGCCGCCGCCGGCCACGAGCACGGGGCGGGTGTCTTTCGCGGCGCTCATGTCACTTCAGCCCGAAGAGCTTGCGGGCGTTGTCGCGGCCGATCTTCTGGCGATCGTTCTCGCTGATCTCGCAGGTGTCGAACCAGCGGGCGGCGTCCTCGTGCTTCTCGAAGGGGTAGTCGACCGAATACATGATGCGGTCCGACCCCACCTCGAGCATCGTCGACAGCAGCGTCGGCGTGCGGAAGTTGCCGCTGGTGGTGATGTGCACGTTGCTGCGCAGGTACTCGCCGATTTCCTTGTCGCACGGCATGCCGCGGCGGCCCTTGCGCAGGATGTGGTCGACGCGCCAGATGTTGAACGGAATGCCCTCGCCGAAGTGCCCGAGGATCATCTGCAGCGCGGGGTGGCGGTCGAACATGCCGCTGGACATGAGGCGCAGCGCATGGATGGCCGTTTCCATCGCAAAGGCCCAGGTCGGGCCGGTGAGCCAGTGCGCGCCGTCGTAGATCGGCTCGCGAGCGAGGAGCGGATCGCGCGGGTGCATATAGAAAGGCTTCTTCAACGCGGCGGCGGCGGTCCAGAAATCGTTGAAGCGCGCGTCGTCGTAGTAGACGACGGTGTTCTCGTCGCCGACCTGCGAGAAGCCGTTGACCAGGAAGCCGTGAAAGCCCAGCTCGTTGACGCAGCGTTCCAGTTCGCGTGCGGCGACCTCGGGGTCTTGCATCGGCAGCGCGGCGAATCCGCCGAAGCGTGTGGGGTGACGCTTGATCTGCTCGGCCAGCACGTCGTTGGCGCGCCGCGCTACTTCGATGGCGCGCTTCGCATCGGGAATGCCCTGCACCGCCGGCGAGTTGAGCGACAGGATCGACAACTCGGTGCCCCACTCGTCCATCTTCTCCAGGCGCTGCTGCTCGAAATCGAGCAGGTTGCTCTTCAAGCCCTGCCACACCTCGGGACGGGCGTAGACCTGCGAGTCGGCGATCGTGAGGTCGATCGCGAAATGCTCTTCCAGGGCGATCTTGTTCTTCATGGGGTTCATTGGGGTGGTCACTCCGGTTTGATGTTCAGTTTGTCCAGCACGTCCTGCCAGGTCTTGCGGTCGTCGGCGATGTAGCGCGCCAGTTGCTCGGGGGTGCCGGGGCGCGGGTAGGTGCCCAGCTCGCGCGACTTGGCGACCACGTCGGGCAGCAGCAGCGCCTCGTTCATGTCCTTGTTGAGCTTCGCGAGCACGAGCGGATCGACGCCCTTCTTCGCGATCACCGCGAACCAGCCGTGCGCCACCGCGCCGGGCACCGTCTTGCTCGCGAGCGGGAACGACTCGAGGCCCGCCTCGACGCGGTCGCCCATGCTGGCCAGCACGCGCATGCGCCCGCCCTGCACGTTGCCCGCAACCACGTTGTAGGTCTCGACCATCATCTGCGTCTGGCCGCCCAGCGTGGCCTGCATGGCCTGCGCGCCGCCGGGGTAGTGCACCTCGAGGAACTGCGCGCCCGATTGCAGGCCGAGCAGCGCGGATGCCAGGTGCGGCGCGGTGCCGCGGCCGTTGTCGGCCACCTCGATGCCCTGCGGCCTGGCGCGTGCAGCGGCGATGAAATCGGCGAGCGTCTTGTAGGGCGAGTTGGCCGGCACGGCGAGCATGAAGGGCGCGACCGCGGCGAGCGTGACCGGCACGAAGTCGCGGTTGAAGTCGTAGCTCACGCCCTTGATCGTGCTCGGTGCGACCGAAATGGCCGAGCCCTGCACGAAGCCGAAGGTGTAGCCGTCGCTCGGCGCCGCGAGGATCGCGTTCATGCCGATCACGCCGCTGCCGCCGGGCTTGTTGTCGACGATGACGCCCTGGCCCCACTTCTCGCCGAGCTTGGCGCCCACGTGACGGATCAACACGTCGGGCGCCGAACCCGCGGGGAACGGCACCACGAACCGCACCGCCTGCACCGGCCACCTGGCGGCAGCTGCGCTTTGCGCATGCGCCAGCGGCGCCGCCGACAGGAGGGAAATCAGCACCGCGATGGCGCTTCGGCGCGTGGGCTTCAGATTCATGGTCGTCTCCGTTTTGCTTGATTATTCAAGTAATTGCGGCGGACTATATACTTGAATAATCAAGCACGTCTAGATGAAAACCCTGCACCCCGATCACGACCTCGAAAAGGCCATTCCGTTCCTGCTCGCACGAGCGGGTGCCCGCATGGGCAACGCCTTTGCGAAGGCGTTGAAACCCTATGGGCTCAGCCTGAGCGAGTGGCGCGTGTGCGCGTCGCTGCAGCACACGCCACGGCAAACGCTGTCCGAATTGGCAACGCACGCCTCCACCGACCTGTCGGCGCTGTCGCGCATCGTCGACCGGCTGGTGGCGCATGAATTGATGGCGCGCGAGAAGTGCGACACCGACAAGCGCGCGGTGCGCATCGATCTGACAGAACGCGGATTGGCGCTGACCTGCGAGCTGATTCCGCTCGCGCAGCACTACGAGGCGGTAGCGACCTCGGACTTCAGCGCGGCCGAGGTGAAGACGCTGCGCGCGATGCTGCTGCGCCTCTACGCCAACGCGACGCCGCTCGCCTGAGCGAGCGGGCGTCGTCCTTCCATCAGGCCGGGGAGACCTGCACCGTCGAGGCCGCGCGGCTCTCGGCGATTGCGAAGCGCACCGGCAGGAAGCGCTCGATCACCGCGCAGTTGGTGCGCGTGTGCGCCGTCACCTCGCAGCAGGTGAACGCGGCGGGCTTGCGGCTCTGCCAGGTGGCCAGCGCCAGCAGCAGCGCGAGCTGATCGGCCAGGTGCGGGCCGACCGCCGCCTCGCTCTTCTGGAACGCGCGCAGTTCCTTGACCAGGCCATGCGCCACCTGCTCGGCGCTCAGCGTCTTCTCGCCGAAGGCCGTGAACACCTCGGTGACGTGCTCATACGCCAGCGTGGCGAGCAGCGCATTGCCGGGACCTTCGTTCTGGCGCGCCGAACCGACACGCAGTTGCTCGCCCGACCAGCCCATCGCAGCCCCCAGCGTCTCGAGCTCGCGCGTCGATACATGCCGCGGCAGGCCAGGGGCCAGGCACTCCGCATGGTCCGATTTCTGCGCACCGCGCACCATCAGGTCGAAGGGCTGCAGCGCGCCAACGGCCGGCACGATGGTCGCCTCGACCTCGCCGCCGCCCGCGGGGTAGAAACCGCAGCGGCGCAGCGTGAGCTGCAAGTCGGCACCGAGACGGCGCACCAGCGGCACGAACGCACGCTCCAGAAAGTGGAACGGCGGCGCCATCGGGTTGTGCGTGCCGCCGCTCAAGTGCAGCCGGCTGGTCGCGCCGGCCAGCAGCAGCGTCGGCAGCACGGTCTGCAGCACCAGCATGCAGCTGCCCGCGCTGGCGATCGCGAAGCGGTAGTCGCCCGCGCGCACCGGGCCGGGAACGAAGCGCAGCGCTTGCGAGCCGAGCTCGGCGCCTTCGACCTGCGCGCCGCTGATCTCGGCCGCGGCCTTCACGCATGCCAGGTGCTGGCGCATCAGGCCGGGCTTGGCCCGACCGGCGCGGATCTTCTCGATGGCAAGGGGTTGACCCGTCACCACCGACAGCGCGAGGCTGGTGCGCAGGATCTGGCCGCCGCCCTCTCCTTGGGAACCGTCGAGTTCGATCATGCGCGGCCTCCTACCTGCACCGCCGCATCGAAGCGCAGTACCGTCTCGCAGAGAAACGCGTCGAGCCCGGCCTCTTCGGCCTGCGGCAGCGGCGTGATCGGCTCTGCGGCGTTGGCCGCGAGCTCGCCTTCGATGAACGCGTGGATGCCGGGCCAGCGCGGGCTGGTCGCAGCTTCGCCGGCGCGCATCTTCACTTCGAGCAACGCGTTGATTTCGTCGATGAGCGCGGCATCGCGCACAACATCCAGCGTGTGCTGCGCCAGGTCGGCGAAGCGCATCGGCGGCACGCCGGGCTGCGTGCGGATCCAGCGCGCGGCCAGCAGCGGGCGCAGCACGTAAAGGTATTTCTTGTAGCGCACTTCGTCGGCCTGCAGGTGCTCGCGAAAGTTTTTCCTTGCCATCGAGCTGTAGTGATGCCAGGCGCGTGCGTTGGAAAACACCGCCTCTGACAGCGCGCGGAGACGCGGCATCGCCACCGCGTCGTCGCAGTACACGATCGGCGAGCGCAGCCATTCGAGCAGCGTCGGGTTCGACTCGCGCATGAGGCCCAGCGCCTTGCGCAAGTCCCAGCCGTTGATGTCCAGGTCGCCGCTGATCGGCACTTCGATCACGTCGCGGCGCGGCGTCACCGTGAGGTACCACGGCAGGTGGTTCACGTAGATGAAGCGCACGTCGTAGTCGCTGTCGGGCGAGGCGAAGCCCCAGCCGCGGCTGCCGGACTCGCAGGCGAAGAGAACGGTGACGTCGTGCGTCGCCTCGATGGCGCGCAGGTTGGCCATGATCTCCTCGCGCATGGCGGGGTCGATGGGGTGGGCGGAGCGGAGGAATTCCTTGTTCGTCATCAGCTTGTCTTTTTCTGTCTTCACGTTGCGTGCGTTTCGCGCAGCGCGTGGGCCGCGGTGTCGGCCGCGACGCGTTCCCAAGTCGAGTATCGGCGGCCACCGGAGGGTCGCGCCGCCACGAGTGCGAGGAGTCGCCCGATGCGCTCGGAGTCCCCCCAGCGGGCCATCGCCTGGATGGCGACGGTACGCAGGCTCCACCATTTGCTTTGCAATGCCGCCTCCAGTTCGGCGGCGGCCTCGGCATTGGGCGCGGCGGCACCCAGCGCGCGCAGCCGCATGGTCTGCACTCCCAGCAGGTTGGCCCCATCAGGCGCCTGCGATGCATGCAGCCGCGCACGGCGCGCACGCCGGCACCGCAAGCAGCGCACGGCCGTGCTGTTGATGTTGCCGTGCATCGACTCGTACCACCACTTCTGCTGCTTTGCCGTCCAGACCTGCTCGGCGTCGCAATCCCGGCAGGTGAACGCCTTGTCCACGTAGTACACAGGCAGCAATCCGTAGGTGTTGTTGTTCGCGGCCAGCAATGCGGTATCGGCCGCGACCTGGCCGATGGCTCCGCGCACGAGGCGCCCATCGACATGCGCGCGCTGGCGTGCCGCAGCACGCGCGGCGCGTTCGAGACGATGCGCCTTGATCTCGGCGCGGCGTTGCTTGTTGCTTTTCATGGCCATGTTTCTCCAACGATCGGCCGCAGCGAACGCCGACGGCCTTTGTCTAACCTTTCACGCAAACCACCTGCTTGAGCGTGTAAACCACCTGCACCAGGTCCTTCTGCGCCTCCATCACCGCGTCGATGTCCTTGTAGGCCATCGGGATCTCGTCGATCACGTCGGCGTCCTTGCGGCATTCGACCCCTTCGGTCGCGGCGATCTGGTCGGCGACGGTGAAGAGCTTCTTCGCCTTCGTACGGCTCATCTTTCGACCCGCGCCGTGGCTGCAGCTCATGAAGCTCTCGGGGTTGCCCTTGCCGCGCACGATGTAGCTCTTGGCCCCCATGCTCCCGGGGATGATCCCGAGCTCGCCGGCCTTCGCGCTCACCGCGCCCTTGCGCGTCACCAGCACGTCTTCGCCGAAGTGCGTCTCGCGGCTCACGTAGTTGTGGTGGCAGTTCACCGCTTCCACGTGCGCCTCGAAAGGCTTGGCGATGACCTTGCGCGCGGCCGCGACCACGCGCTGCATCATCACTTCGCGGTTCGCACGCGCGAACTTCTGGGCCCAGCCCACCGCACGCACGTAGTCGCCGAAGTACAGGGCGCCTTCCTCGAAGTACGCCAGGTCCTGGTCGGGCAGGTTGCGCTGGTGCAGCTCTGCGTCCTTCTTCGCGAGTTCGATGAAGTGGGTGCCGATGGCATTGCCCACCCCACGCGAACCCGAGTGCAGCATGAACCACACGGCGCCGGCTTCGTCGAGGCACACCTCGATGAAGTGGTTGCCGGTACCCAGCGTTCCCAGGTGCTTGTGGTTGTTCGTGTTCTTGATGCGCGGGTAGTCCTCGCAGATTGCATCGAACTCGTCCACCAGCTTGGCCCAGGCCGCGTCGGTTTCGTCGGGCGGCGTTTCCCACGAGCCCTTGTCTCGGCCCATGCGCTTGGGGTTCGATCCGTGCGGCACGGCCTTCTCGATCGCCGAGCGCAGCGAGCCCAGGTTGTCGGGCAGGTCGCGTGCGTTGAGCGTGGTCTTGCAGGCCATCATTCCGCAGCCGATGTCAACGCCCACGGCGGCGGGGATGATCGCCTTGAAGGTCGGGATCACCGAGCCCACGGTCGCGCCGATGCCGTAGTGCACGTCGGGCATGGCCGCGATGTGCTTGAACACGATCGGCAGGCGCGCGGCGTTCTCGAGCTGCTTTTTCGCCTCGTCTTCCACGGGCACGCCGTTCGTCCACATCTTCACGGGCACGCCGTTGGCTACTTCGTGCAGTTTGTAGTTCGTCATTTCTTTCTCTTCCTTCTCTTTTTTCTTTGTTCGTTTCTTATTTCCAGGAGGCCCACGGCCACTTCTTGAATGCGGCGATGAGCTCTTCGTAGGTGCGCAGCGGAAATTCATGCTCCATCCAGAGCTCACGGTATTTTTCCGGCCCCACATCCACGTACATACGCCCCAGGATCGCATGGATGTTGCGCACCAGGTCCACGCGCCCGATGGCTCCATGGTCCAGCAGCTCGTAGTCGTCCATGGCGGTGATGCCCCAGCTCGCCCAATCGCGGTAGCGGCGCAATTCGAATGCCAGGACGTCCGAGTCGCCCGTCACCAGGAGGTGGACTTCGCCGGGTTCGTCCATGAAGACGGCCGCAGCGGCAGTCGCGCCCTTCACCAAGTCGAGCGCCATCCGCGCGAGATCGCCCAGCGAATCGTGCAGGTACGACACGGCGAACGCCATCGGTCCGGCCTCCGCGCGAAAGCTCAACGTGGCCCAGCCGGCGCCGCTCAGCGCGTAGCCGATCCGCTCCTGGGGGCGATGCTCATCCGACATGATCTTCTTTCTCTCTTTTCAACAACATGCAACTGACTGGTGGACACGGCGGGATTCGAACCCGCATCAATACGGCGACCGTGGTGCTTGAATCCAGCGGCCCAGTCGACGATTGGAAACGCGCGCCAGTGACAGACCCGTCATCGGAGCCAGCACCTGCATCCTCAACCTTGCCCGTCGACCGACTTGCCCGCCGTACCTGGTCTTACCCAGGCTGCCGGCAATTCAAAACATTTTTGGCAGTGGCGCTCCCTTCTGTGCCTGCGTGCCCGATATGCAAAAAAAGAGGTGACGAGGAGCGACGGGTTCTGAACTGAGCTATCTGCCGAAGCAGACCGGGATTCGGACCCGGGACCTTCGTGGCCAAGGCCATGACGCTCTTACCTGTAAACCCGTCTGCATTCACCTCACAAACATCAAAGCGTTTTCCTTGCGACAAGGAGGAGATGAAACCGCTCTACCTGCTGAGCTACCGCCTCTTTTCGGAAGCGGGCGGGATTCGAACCCGCGACACTTGTAGTTCCATCAACATTCGCAAGGAGAACACCAACCTCCCTGACCAATACAAAAAAAAGCAGCGACAAGAATCGACGAAACGTCGTGCTCTACCACTGAGCTACGGTCTTTCGACCGGCGGGATTCGAACCCGCGACCCCGAGCGTTGGAGGCTGTAGTTCCGTCAGCATTCGCTGCAAAAAAAAGTGCGACGAGGATGGCAAGACATGCCCACCGGCAAGCCGGTGTTGGGGTTCGACCCCCGGGCGTCCAGATGTAGTCCTGCCTGCATTCGCACAACAACTTTCATCCCCGTTCGGCGACCAACAGTCGATGCGAGGAAGCACATGGTTGGATGTACTCGCATCTGCATTCGCCGAACGACGACGTTCAATTTCTTCGGATCGGGCACCGCGGGCCAAGGCCCGCGGCACCCTCTCGCTTCACTCTCCGATCGAAGTCTCTTCGATCACTCCCACCCAGTGGTCGGCGCCCAGGCCACCCGCGGCATACACCGCCAGCAGCCTGAACACTTCGTCGCTGAAGCCGCCGATGTTCAGCACATCGTCACGCTCCTGCGCCTGGGTGGTCGCACAAGGCTGGATGTCGATGCACACCAGCCGCGCCTTCGGGTTGCGCGCCTTGAACGCCGCCCATTCCTGCATGGTCGCGGTGCCGCGGCCACGGGCGCGGTCGGCCCACGATTCGTTGTCCGACACCAGCACCACCAGATCGGCCTGCGCCTTCTCCTTGTTCAGCAGCGCCAGCGGCGCGCTGCACGAGGTACCGCCGCCACCCACCGCCGCCAGCTTGGCCGCGTTGGTCATCACCGAATCGTGCGGATTCAGCTTCAGCGACACCACCTTCGTCTCGAAGGGCAGCACACGTGCATCCGCATTGCGGCGCAGCACGGCGGCAGCCACCAGCGCGGCCACGTCGATGCAACGCACCGCCGAGGTCGCGGAGCCGCGGTGACCCGTCACCGGCGAGCTCATCGAGCCCGACACGTCGGGGCACACCACGACGCGGCCCTCGAACACCGGCACGTTGGCCAGCGCGAGTTCCATCGCGTCCTGCAAAGCCTCCTTCACCACGTGCGGCACCTCGGCGCCGGTTGCGGTGAAGGCCGCCATGAGCTGGTACGGCAGCACACGCGCCTTGGCCACGGCCTGCGGGTCACGCAGCTTGGCGGCCACCGCTTCGGCAAGGCCGGGCAGCTCGAACACGCCGTGGCGCGCAAAGGTGTTCAGGTTCTGACGCACCATCTGCCACGATCCACGCTGCGCGATCTGCGCCCAGGCCTGGGCGTCCAGCTCCAGCGCGGTCAGCATCTGGAACGGCACGTCGGGCACCTCGAGCGAACGGTCGCGCTTGAAGCGTTCGAAGGCCTGCGTCAACGGGGGCAGTGCCTCCAGTACATACGGACGATCGATCAGCCATGCGAACCACGCGGCGCGCCAGGCTTCGGCGGGCTTGGGGTGAACCATCTTTACCACGTCGGCCAACGAAGGCGCGTTACCCACCGAGGCGTTCAGCAGCTGCGCCTCGGACGCTTCGAGCAGCCATTGCTGCACGAGCTTCTTCGGACGCGTACCGAGCGACTTGCGGCCGACGGCACCCGAACGCAGCATCTGCACGAAGTTGCGCAGCATCTTGCCGTTGTCCACCACGCGGGGGAACACCTTGGCGAGCAGCGACACGTCGCGCACCGCCAGCGTTGCAGCGAGCAGCGCAGGCATGTCCTTCATGTGACCGGCGCGGCGTGCGTACACGGCCGTCTTGGCAACGAACACCGGATCGACTTCGCGGGCCAGGTCCAGCACGGCGTCGAGCTGGTCCTGCGCTTGAGCGTAGAAGGTGCTGTTCAGGCAACCGGTCGCGGCGAGCTGCGCCAGCCGGTGCTTGGGCGACAGCGCGTAGGCCGCGCCGCCTGCTTCGTTGAGCGCGGTGGCCGAAGGCAGCAGCGCGCCGCGCAGGGTCTGAAAGAGTTGAAGGTTGGCCATGTGACTTCTCCTTGTGGGGTTCTTTTTGTTTGTTCGTTTCTTGGATGTGTGATCCTTATTGCAACGGGTGTGCCAGTTCAATGCGGCTCGGTGCAGGAATCGATCAAGTCATTGATCTGATTAGGATTTTTTCGATCTCCAGCCGTCGACTGAGGAAAAATCCGGAGATTTCACCAGCATTTCTTATAATTTTGGATAGTCTTTTATCCAGAAAATGAAGAAACCCATTGTCGTCATTGGCTTCCTCGGCACCCAGCTCGATGCCGGCCAGGGCGCGGGCCGCTGGAACAAGTGGCGCCCCACCATCTCGCTCGCGCAGCACGACGACATGGTCGTCTCGCGCATGGAGTTGCTCTACACGCTGCGCCACAAGGCGCTCGCCGAAGTGGTGAAGGCCGACATCGCCACCGTGTCCCCCGAGACCACCGTCAACCTCGTGCCGCTCGACCTCGCAGACCCGTGGGACTTCGGCGAGGTCTACACGCGCCTGTACGACTGGGCCCGCAGCTACACCTTCGACACCGAGCGCGAGCAGTACTGGACGCACATCACCACCGGCACGCACGTCGCGCAGATCTGCATGTTCCTGCTGTCGGAATCGCGCGTGGTGCCGGGCGTGCTCGCGCAGACCTCGCCGCCCGGCAAGCAGCGCGAGGGCGAAGCCGGCAAGTGCACGCTGATCGACCTGGACCTCTCGCGCTACGACGTGATCGCGCGGCGCTTCGACGCGGAGCAGCGCGATGCGGTCGCGTTCCTCAAGAGCGGCATCGCCACGCGCAACGCGCGCTTCAACGCGCTCATCGATGAAATCGAACGCGTGGCGGTTCGCTCGCGCGCGCCGATATTGCTCGTGGGGCCGACGGGCGCGGGCAAGTCGTTCCTGGCGCGGCGCATGTTCGAGCTGAAGCAGGCACGGCACCAGATGACCGGGCCGTTCGTGGAGGTGAACTGCGCCACGCTGCGCGGCGACGGCGCGGCGTCCACGCTGTTCGGCCACAAGAAGGGCTCCTTCACCGGGGCCGCGAGCGATCGCCCCGGCCTGCTTCGCACTGCGAACCAGGGCGCCCTTTTCCTCGACGAGATCGGCGAGCTCGGGCCCGACGAGCAGGCCATGCTGCTCAAGGCCATCGAGGAGAAACGCTTCTTCCCCGTGGGGGCCGACAAGGAAGTGGAGAGCGACTTCCAGCTGATCGCCGGCACCAACCGCGACCTGCGCAGCGACGTGGCCGAAGGGCGGTTTCGCGAAGACCTGTTCGCGCGGATCAACCTCTGGACGTACGACCTGCCCGGCCTCGCGCAGCGGCCAGAGGACATCGAACCGAACGTCGATCACCTGCTGGCCATACACGCGGCCGAGAACCATCGCGTGGTACGTTTCAACGCCGAGGCGCGCGCGGCCTACCTGCGGTTTGCGCAGAGCGGCGAGGCGATCTGGAGCGGCAACTTCCGTGATCTCTCGGCGAGCGTGACGCGCCTGGCCACGCTCGCCGACGGCGGCCGCATTCCGGTCGCGCTGGTCGAAGCCGAGATCGCGCGGCTGCGATGGCTGTGGAAGCACGGCGGACCCGCGGCGGCTGCGAAGGCCGGTGGCGATGTGGACCTGGATGTGTTGCTGGGCGAAGAGCGCGCGGCGGCGCTCGATCTGTTCGACCGGCTGCAGCTTGAAGCGGTGGTGCGGGTGTGCAAGCAGGCGCGCAGCCTCTCCGATGCGGGACGCCAACTCTTCCAGGCATCACGCGAGCAACGCAGTGTCGTGAACGATGCAGACCGCCTCCGCAAGTACCTGGCGAAACATGGCGTCGAATGGAGTCGCCTCGCCGAAGCCTGAGCTATCCTCCGCGCCGATGACCACCCCTGCGCGCAACGTCCTTTTCATCTGCGGCCGCAACCAATGGCGAAGCCCGACCGCGGAGCAAATGTGGCGCCGGCATCCGCTGGTCTCGGCGCGCTCCGCGGGTACCAGCCCGAATGCGCGGCACAAGGTCAGCTTCGACGACATCGACTGGGCCGACGTGATCCTGGTGATGGAAGAAAAACACAAGTCGCGGCTCGTGGCCGAGTTCACGCGGATGCTGGAAGGCAAGCCGATCCACGTGCTCGACATTCCCGACGAATACAAATACATGGACCCCGAACTGGTCGAAGAACTCCAGCGCTCGGTCGGCTCCATCCTCGAGATCGATTGACCTCATGACAGAGATCCACATCAGCGCCGACGTCGAATCCGGGGGCTCGCAATGACCTGCCCGATCCGCCGCTGGTGGAGGCTCGCGCTGTGCGCCGTGCCGCTGTTCCTGGGCGGTTGCGTGCAGTCGATGTTCTATTACCCGGACCACGTGCGCTACGAGACGCCCGATGCGCTCGGCCTGCGCTACGAGAGCGTGCAGTTCAAGAGCGCAGACGGCACGCAGCTCACCGGCTGGTTCATCCCCGCGGTGGGCCGGCAAAACCCGAAGGAGGCCAAGGGCACCGTGGTGCATTTCCACGGCAACGCGCAGAACATGTCGACGCACTGGCGCTTCGTGGCGTGGCTGCCGAAGCGGGACTACAACGTGTTCGTGTTCGACTACCGCGGCTACGGCGAGTCCGAAGGCGTGCCCGAGCCCAAGGGTGTGTTCGAGGATTCCGGCGCCGCGCTCGACTACGTGCGATCACGCGGCGATGTCGATGCCGAGCGCCTCGTCGTCTTCGGGCAGAGCCTGGGCGGCACCAACGCGATCGCGGTGGTCGGCTCGGGCAACCGGGCCGGCGTGAAGGCGGCGGCGATCGAATCGACCTTCTATTCGTACTCGTCGATCGCCAACGACAAGCTCTCGGGCGCAGGCCTCCTGGTGAACGACGACCATGCGGCGTCGAAGTACGTGGCGGCCATCTCGCCGATTCCGTTGCTGCTGATCCACGGCACGGCCGACGGCGTGATTCCGCATGCGCATTCGCAGCGGCTCTTCGCCGATGCGCGCGAGCCCAAGCGGCTCATCGAAGTGCCGGGCGCCGGCCACCTCGAGCCGATGTCGGCGCCCCGGTTCGGCACCACCTACCAGCAGGCGCTCGCGGATTTCTTCGACACCGCGATGCGTTCGCCGACACCATGAAGCACTTCGACGAAGCCGCCACCCGCGCACCCTTGGGTTTCGACAAGCTCGTGCCCGCGCTGCGCGCGGCGTTCGCAGCCGATGCGCAGGTGCCGCCACGCCATGTGCACAGCGTGGAGACCGCGGGTGCGCAAGGCGACGGCAAGGGCACCGTGCTCATCATGCCGGCGTGGAGCGACGCGGGTTTTCTCGGCATCAAGACCATCAACATCTTTCCCGGCAACAGCGCGCGCGGCCTGCCCGGCCTGCATGCGACCTATGTGCTGTACGACGCGCGCACCGGCGTGCCGCTGGCGATGATGGACGGCAACGAGATCACCGCGCGCCGCACCGCCGCGGCCTCGGCGCTCGGGGCCTCGTTTCTCGCGCGCGCGGATGCGCGCCGGCTGCTGGTGCTGGGCACCGGCCGCATCGCGCGCATGCTGCCGGCCGCGCATGCGGGCGTGCGATCCATCGACGAGGTGACGGTGTGGAACCACCGCCCCGAAGGCGCCGAAGCCCTGGCCGCGCAGTTGCGCGCCGAGGGCTGGAACGCGCAATCCGCCACCGACCTGGCGGCCGCCGTGCGCCGCGCCGACATCGTCAGCTGCGCCACGCTGGCCACCGCCCCGCTGGTGCGCGGCGAATGGCTCGCGCCGGGCTCGCATCTCGACCTGATCGGCAGCTTCACCCCCGCAATGCGCGAGGCCGACGCGCAGTGCTTCGCGGGCGCGCGCACCTTCATCGACACCAACGAAGCCCTGCAGAAATCGGGCGACCTGCTCGATGCGATCGCGGCCGGCACCCTGCACGCGCAAGCGGTGCAGGGCACGCTCGCCGACCTTTGCCGCGGCGAACGCGCGGGGCGCAACGGCGATGCGGAGCGCACCGCGTTCAAGGCCGTGGGCAGCGCCCTCGAAGACCTGACCGCCGCCACGCTGGTTTGGCAGCACGCGGCCTGACCGAGGGTCCGGTTCAGGGTAAGTCCTGATCGTGCGGAGGGGCCCCCACCCCATTTGGGGGTCATGCGCAAGAGACACTTCATGCAACGAACGCGCGCCGCCGGGAGGCCGGCCGATTCGTTCATGGCACGAAACTTGAAAGCAGCAGAGCAGGACCCGGTGTTGGACGACAGGCGCATACGTCATTCGGCTGATAGCGCCCGGCACCGAGTAGCACTAATCTGCTAATGTGAAGAAATCAGAGAGGCAACCGCATGCTCACCATCCTTCAGAAAGCCAACATCCTCAGCAAGGTGGGTTTCGACGTGCCGGCACGGCCGGACGACGATCTATCCACCAATGCAGTGACAGGGTCGGCCGTCAAGCCCGAAGGCATTTCCCAGAAGGCGCACGACTGGGCCAAGGCCATCGAAACCCTGTACGTGGCCTACGTGGCCGCCCGTGCCGCCAAGAGCCTGCGGGATTCCGAGGAAGTGCGGCAGAACGCGATGCTGCAGAAGCTTTCTTCCAAGGCGTACGCCTGAGCAACCGATTCCGCATCGCGCCGCGCGCGATGCAACAGCGCTAGCGGTTGGCGCTCACCAGCAGCATCATCGGCCGCTCGCGCTCTTCCGCCAGCGACGGCAATGCGGCCACCTGCGCATCGGTCGGCCCCCATTCCTGCACATGACCGATGCTGAAACCCGCCTGGATCAGCGCATTCAGCAATGTGCCCAGCGTGCGGTGCTGCTTGACGACGCCTTCGGCCAGCCAGTTCGTGGTGCGCGGCCCTTCCATCTGGTAGCCGTCGAGCGGCCATGACTTGCGCCCCTGAGCATCGACATGCCAGCCCGGGGTGCGCGGCGCCATGAAGACCGGGTGCTCGATCGAGAACACCAGCCTGCCGCCCGGCACCAAGGCGCGGTGCACCGTGCCCAGCAGCGTGGCGAGGTCTTCGATGTAGTGGAACGCGAGGGAGCTGTAGGCGAAGTCGAACGACTGCGGCGCGAGCGCCAGCGCTTCGAGGTCGGCGCGCTCGTAGGCGATGCCGCTGTCGGTGCCGAGCGTCGCGGCCTTCTCCAGCATGCGCTGCGACACGTCCAGCCCCAGCACCGACGCGGCGCCCTGCGTCCGCGCCCAGCGGCAGAACCAGCCGAGGCCGCAGCCCAGGTCCACCACGCGCAAGCCCTGCAGCCGCGGCACCAGCGCGCGAAGCGCGGGCCACTCCGGTGCGCCGTCGAGGCCGAGCACCGAGCGCGGCAGTTGCTGGTAGCCCTCGAAGAAGGCGGGCGTGTCGTAGATGTTCTGGGCCATCGGGCGTCCTTGCAGGGTTGCGACGCCATTATTCCGCCGCCGATGCGGCCGCCGCCCATCGATCCGCGCGTGCGGACCGGCGGGCTGGCTTGCTTGCCCGCTTACTTGCCTTGCGCCGACTGCAGCACCGGGTTCTGCATGGTCGAGACGACCTTGCTGTTCACGCGCGAGCCGCTGGTCACGTTCTGGTCGGGTGCGGCGGCGGTGGCCATGGCTTCCTGGTAGACCTGGGCCGGGTCGCGCTTCGAGGTGAACGGGTCCGGACCGCGCGAGCCGCGGGTCACGTTCTGGTTCGGCGCGTGGGCGGTGTCCACGGCCTGCTTGTACATGGCTTCGGGGTCGGCCGAGGAAACGAAGGGGTCCGCGCCGCGCGAGCCGCGGGTCACGTTCTGGTTCGGTGCATGGGCTGCGGCGACGGCTTCGGCTTCGACTTCCGCGCGGCTGCGGCCAGACGATTGCTGGGCCTGGGCGGTGGTGACGGCGAGCACCGCGAATGCGGCGGCGAGGGCGAGTTGCGAGGTCTTCATGGTTGGTTCTCTGCGAGTTATTGGAGGGAGTCGGCCCGTGGATGCGGGAAAACCCTGAGCGAGTCTCGCGGGGCCAAAAGGCAGATCCGTGACGGCCCCAGGCGGCGCCGGGTTGCCGGGCCGGGCGGCGACGCGTCGTGCGCACTTCTGGTACGGGGGTTCCCGCACCCGTTCGGCACGGTGCCTGACAATCCGGGCGCAACCGGTCGGGAGAAGGGCAATCCCACCGCACCCTCATCACGGAACACCCCATGGAATCGCCACTCGGAACCGTCATCCTCTACGCCAGGGACATGCAGAAATCCGCGGCCTTCTATGCTCGGCATTTCGGCTTCGTCACCAGCGGCGAAGTCGTCGAAGGGCTGATCGAACTGAAGCACCCGGACGGCGGCGCGGGCATCCTCATCCATCAGGCCGCCAAGTCCGTGAAGCTCGGGCAGGTGGGCGTGAAGCTGAGCTTTCATGTGAAGGACGTGAAGGCGTTCGCCGCGCAGGCAGCCCTGGAAGGCCTCGCGTTCGGCGCCGTGCACGAAGCCAACGGGTATGCGTTCGCCAATGCGAAGGACCCCGACAAGAACTCGGTCAGCATCTCGAGCAGGGCGCACCGGGGCGCCGCGGCTTGATGCGGCCCTGACCGGCCGAAAATCGGTCGCGCTCAACGCTCCTCCCGCTGCACCCCGATTCTTCAAGCGCTCGTGACATCCACCGAACTCAAGGGCTTCATCCTCACCCGCCACTGGCGGGATGCGCCGGCCGGCACGGAGATCGAGTACTGGCTCGCAACCGATGCCGGACCGATCAAGGTGGTCCTGCCCTCCCAGACCTCCGTCGCCTTCGTCGCAGCCCGGCACAGGGTGCAGGTGCAAGCGCACGTCGCGGCCATGCCGGGCGTGGAGGTCCGCGAGCTCGAGTTGAAGACCTTCCAGCAGGAACCGGTCGTCGGTGTCTATGCGAAGCACTTCCGCCAGCTCGGCCGGCTGGCGCGCGCCCTCCAGGCAGAGGGCATTCCCCTGCTCGAAGCCGACGTGCGCCCGCACGACCGCTACCTGATGGAGCGCTTCATCACCGCCGGCGTGCTGGTGGAAGGCGGGCAGGCAGACGGCGCCACCCGCATCGACTGCAGGCTCAAGCCCGCCCCCGACTACCGGCCCGTGCTGAAGGTGGTGTCGCTGGACATCGAGACCAGCCAGCACGAGGCGCTCTATTCCATCGCGCTCGACGGCTTGCCGGAGCGGGTGGTCTTCATGCTGGGCGAGCCGCCGGGCGAGTCGATTGCGCAAGGTGAGCCCGATGAGCCCGCGGGCTTCTCGCTCGTCTACTGCCCGACGCGCAAGGCCATGATCGAGAAGCTCAACGACTGGTTCGAGCGGAACGATCCGGACGTCCTCATCGGCTGGAACGTCATCCAGTTCGACCTGCGGGTGCTTCAGAAGACGGCCAACGAAGGCGGGGTGCCGCTTCTTCTCGGGCGGGAGCGCCGGCCCATCGAATGGCGCACGCACCCCGGCAAGCAGGGCTACCTGTTCGCGCCCATGCCCGGCCGCGTGATCATCGACGGCATCGATGCGCTCAAGGCCGCGGTCTGGAGCTTTCCTTCCTTCAGCCTGGAGAACGTCTCGCAAGCGCTGCTGGGCGAAGGCAAGGCCATCGGCGACGACTACGACAAGATGGCCGAGATCGAGCGGCGCTACCAGGAAGACAAGCCCGCGCTCGCGCTCTACAACATCCGCGACTGCGAGCTGGTCCTGCGCATCTTCGAGAAGGCCAAGCTGCTGCAGTTCGTGATGGAGCGCGCCCAGACCACGGGCCTGCAGGCCGACCACTTCGGCGGCTCCATCGCCGCGTTCAGCCACCACTACCTGCCGCGCATGCACCGCCTGGGCTACGTGGCGCCGAACGTGGGCGAGATTCCGAGCAAGGCCTACCCCGGCGGCTACGTGATGGACTCCAAGCCCGGGTTCTACGACTCCGTCGTGGTGCTCGACTACAAGAGCCTCTACCCATCGATCATCCGCACCTTCCTGGTCGACCCCGTGGGCCTCGTGGAAGGCACCCATGCCGCCGACCCGGCGCTGGCCGTCAAGGGGCCGCAAGGCACCGTCTTCTCGCGCGAGAAGCATTGCCTGCCGGAAATCGTGACCACGCTCTGGCGCGCACGCGACGAAGCCAAGCGGGAAAGAAACGAGCCGTTGTCGCAGGCGCTGAAGCTGCTCATGAATTCCTTCGCCGGCGTGCTGGGTGCGGCCGACTGCCGCTTCTTCAATCCCAAGCTCGTGTCCGCCATCACCCTTCGCGGCCACGAGATGATGAAGCTCACACGGGAGTTCGTCGAAAAACGCGGGTATTCGGCGATCTACGGCGACACCGACTCCATCTTCATCTGGCTCCGGCGCACCCACACCAACGAAGAAGCGCACGCCATCGCGGCGACGCTGGCGCGAGACATCAACGCCTGGTGGACGCAGTCCCTCCGGGAGCAACACGACCTCCCGAACTTCCTGGAGATCGAGTTCGACACCCACTACAAGAAGTTCTTCATGCCGACCATCCGCGGCTCGGAAGTCGGCAGCAAGAAGCGGTATGCGGGCCTGAGCGTCGATGCCAAGGGCAAGGAAGAAATGGTCTACCGCGGCCTGGAGATGGCCCGCAGCGACTGGACCCCGCTGGCGCGCCAGTTCCAGGAGGGGCTGCTCTCGCGCATCTTCCACGGCGAGCCCTACAAGGCGTTCGTGGCGGACTATGCACAGGCGCTGCTGGCCGGCGAGATGGACGACCTGCTCGTCTACCGCAAGCGCCTGCGCCACCGCCTGGACGCCTACCAGGTCAACGTGCCGCCGCAGGTGCGCGCGGCGCGGGTTGCCGACGACTACAACGCCCGCGTCAATCGCCCCAGGCAATACCAGAACGGCGGCTGGATCCGCTACGTCATGACCCGGGGCGGGCCCGAGCCCATGGAGGCTCGCCAGTCCCGCATCGACTACGAGCACTACCTGAGCAAGCAGCTCCAGCCGATTGCCGACGCCATCCTGCAGCCGATGGGCGAGAGTTTCATGGCGCTGACGACGGCGCAGCAAGGTCTGTTCTAGCGAACGGCGCCCGGGTTCAGGCGCCATCGGAGCAACTCGATAGAAGCCCCCTTGCCTTGCCCCACCAGATGGACGCCCAATCCGTATCGAGCGCGTCAAGGGGTAATTTTCAACCCGGAGTTGCCGCATCGCGGGACCTGGGCGGACGGCTCTCGCGCAGAACATTCCATCGCAAAAAATGGAGAAGAACCAAGATGCCCGCAGCCATGTTCGCCGCCCTGTTCTTCACGGTGGCCCTCCTCGTCACCACGGCCTACTTCATCATGGGCTCCATCCCGCTGCTGGTGCTCAAGCACGACACGCCGCTCGATGCGCGCTTCGTGCGCGGTTTCTTCAACCTCTACTACGTCGGCGCGTTCATCACGGCCTCCGCGACGGCGATCAGCTTCGCGCTTGCGGGGCGTTTCGGTATCGCGGCGGGTGCCGCGGCACTTGCGGCGATGGCCATCGTCCTGCGCAAGAAGGTGATTCCCAAGATGGACGCGCTCGGGGAGCAGATCAAGTCCAACTACATGGACGCGATTCCGGGGTTCCGCAAGACGCACATCACCGCCATCCTGATCAACCTCGCGCAGCTGGTGGTGATCGTGTGGACGCTCATTGCGGTGAGCCAGCAGTAGCAGCAGTCGCAGCACCTCGTCGCAGCACGACCGGCGAGCCGCCTGCGGCACGCGCCCTCAACTGGCCGCAGCCGCCGTCGACATCCTGCCCCGCCGAATCGCGCAGCTTCGTGAGGATGCCGCGCTCGTGCAGCGTGCGCGCGATCTGCTCGCAGCGCTCCCACGACGGGCGGCTGAACGCCACGCCGTCCACGGCGTTGAATGGAATCATGTTCAGCACGCCGTACTTGCCCGAGAGCAGCCTGACGATGCCTTCGATCTCGTCTTCGCCGTCGTTCACGCCTTCGAGCAGCGCCCACTGGTACTGGATCGGATAACCGGTGGCCCGCGCATAGCGCTCGCCCGCATCGACCAGCGCCTCGGGCGTCATGTCGGGCGCGCGCGGCAGGAGCGTCTTGCGCAAGGCGGCCTTGGTCGTGTGCAGCGAAAGCGCGAGCGCCGGCTTCACGCGCTCCTGTTGCAGCCGCTCGAACGCGCGCGGATCGCCCACGGTGGAGAACACCAGGTTCTTGTGGCCGATGTTGCCCACGGTGCCCAGGAGCTCGATGGCCTCCATCACGTTGTCCAGGTTGTGGGCCGGCTCGCCCATGCCCATGAACACGACCTTGCGCACCTTGCGGCGCATGCGTGCGAGCGCGACCTGCGCAATGATCTCTGCGCTGCCCACCTGGCGCAGCAACCCGCCCTGGCCCGTCATGCAGAACTGGCACCCCACGGCGCATCCGACCTGCGACGAGACGCACAGGCCATCGCGCGGCAGCAGCACGCTCTCCACGGTCTGGCCGTCCGCCAGGGCCACGAGCAGCCGCTCGGAGCCGTCGGCGCCGGGGTGCACCGTGTGGATGCGCGCGAGCCCCGCGAGCTCGGCTTCGATGGCCGGCAGCGCCTGCATCAACGACGACGGAAAGAAGCTGTGCGGCAGGCGCCGGCCGCTGTCGCGCGGCAGCGCGTGCGACCACAGCCGCAGGATGCGCTGCTCGTGGCTCGGGCCCGCGCCGGCTTCGCGGAGTCTTCGTTTCAGTTCGTGGATGCGCATGCGTGCGTGGCGATGTGTGAGGGGATGGCTGGCAGAGATGGCGTGCGGGCGGCGTCAGCGATCCGGTGCCCGATTTTCCATCAACCCCTTCGCGCCGATTTTTCGACCTGCCCGACCGCGCGCCGCCCCGCGTTGGCCACCTGGCTGTGCGGGTGCGTGGCGCACATGCGCGCAATCGGTGCGAGCGCCGGGAGCGGCCGCCGCGCGATCTCGATGGCCACCGCTTCGCCGAGATAGAAATCCTCATCCCTCGCAAGCCGCTCCAGCAGCGCAAGGTCGCGCAGGTCGAGCGACGGGATCAACGCGGTCGCCACATCGGTCTGCGTGCCATCGTCGAGCAGGCGATGGACCAGCTCGCTCAATGCGGGCTGGTCGCTGGCTACCGGCGAGCCTTCGGGATGCAAGTCGGAAATCTCGCCCCCCTGCTCGCCCGCCTCCCGCGCCGCAGCCAGAAAGCCTTCGAGCGAATCGAAGACCACGCGGCTCTCGCCGTCGTGCGCCAGGTAGAACACGCACCCTTGCAGCGGCGCCTTGCCGATGAGCAGGTGGTGGTCGCTGGTGTCGGGGTCGTCGAGCACAAGGCCCTGCAGCGCATCGACGACGGGTTGCCCGCTGAAGGCCTCGGTCAACTTGCTTGCGCCTTCCATCGGCAACAAGCCGAGCGCGGAGAAAAGCGGATCGTCGATTGCGCCGAAATACTCGTCGAGCGTCATTGTCTTGGCAACCTCGTCAGCCGGGCGGCTTGAAACCGAACACTTCGTTCCATGCCGCATCCGCGCTGTCGCGCTCCCACGCCGAGCCGACGGGCTTGTCCGTGACCGCGCCCAACGACGGGTCCATCTTGAGGAACGAATTCAGGGGGCAGATCTTCGGCGGGTTGTCGTCGAGCACGCGCTGGCTCTCCCTGCCGCTCAAGAAGATCCAGCCCGAGTCGTGCGGATTGTTCGGCTTCACCCGGTAGGCGAAACACACGGGCAACCGGTTCGGCCCCATGACCTGGTCCGACGCCAGCACCAGCGGCGCGAGCGCGGCGAACTTGTCTTCCCACGGTTCCTTCTTCTTTTTGAATGGCCACATGCGAATGCTTCCTCCTGTTCAGTGTTTGTTGCCCTTGACCCGATCGATCAGCTTGCGCGCGAACCGGCCCAGCGTCATCGGCCCCAGCCGGTGGCTGAGCCGCGCCCTCTGCGCTTCGGGCATCTGGCTGCCGAAGCGGCGCAGCGCATCCCTGATCGTCGTGAACTCCTCTTCGTGCCGGCCCAGCAGGCCCTGCGCCTCGGCGAGCCATTCGCTCGCGTTGAAGACGCGCTCGCGCATCTGCGCATCGGTGCTCTCGCCGTAGCGCGCGATGAGCGTCTTGTAGACCTCGGCCCGCCCCGCCTGGTCGCCTTGCTGGCCGAGCAGGCTCGCCTTGTTGATCATTGCCTTGGCCACCCAGAGTTGCAGCGCGGCGTCTTTCGCATCCCCGTCACGGCCGAGGAGCTGCGCATAGCTTGCCAGTGCGGCGTCGGCGTTGCCCAACTGGCGGTGCGTCAAGCCCTGGCAATAGAAGGCGCGCGCCACGCGACGGCGAAGGTCGATCACGTTGGAGCCGCCCCAGCGGGCAATGATGTCGCTGTAGACCGCCTGCTCCTGCTCATGCCGCCCGAGCTTGTCGAGCGCTGCGCTCTTGTAGCCCAGGCACAGCGCCACGCGCTCCTGGATCGACATCGACAGCTCTTCGCCGTAGCGCGCGTCCATTTCGTCGGCGCACGCGATCACGCGTTCGAGCTGGCCCAGCTGCTGCAGCATGTAGGTCTTGTTGGTCAGCGCACGCGAGCACTGGTTGCGCAGCTCGGGGTGGCTGGCCTCGACGTGCTCGGCCAGCACCCGGTCGGTCAGTTCGATGCCCTCGCGGTGCTTGCCGGCCTCACCCAGCTCGTAGCCGCGGGTGATCGTGTCGCGTATTTCATCGAGCTTCTCGACGGGGAGGTCCGCGAAGTCGCCGCCGAAATCCGCGCCCGAGAGCCTGTCGAGCGTGACGAGGCAGGTCTGGCGGCTCGCGGCGGCCTTCGACAAGGTGTCGCGCAGCGACTCCGAGGTGATGTTGCGAAAGCGCGCGACGATCTCGTCGTACACCGCCAGCGCCTCCGCCGGCCGGTCCACGAGCTTGAGCAGCAAATACCCCTTGTTGAGCAGGGCGCTCGCCACGATCTCGAGCACCTGCTCGTCGCTCTCGTCGGCCGTGAGCGCGAGCAGCCGGTCGTAGGCCGCGATCGCATCTTCGAAGGCCTCGGCCTCGCGCAGTTCGTGGGCATGGGAATACAGCACGTCGATGACCTGCCTTCGCAGGTCCGCCACCGGGTCGCGCCCGAAGTCCGCGGCCAGCGCGTCGAGCATCGGCCCCTGCGCATCGGCCGGCTCGTCGCGCAAGGCCAGGATCTGCAGGCGCGCGTGAACGGCCTCCTCGCGCAGCGCCTGGCTCGCGCTCGCATCGACGCCCGATGCGGCGGCCTGGTACAGCGCGATCGCCTCGCCGTTGCGGCCTTCCCCGCGCAGCACGCTGGCGGCGGCCATGGCCGCACGCGTCGCGGTCAGGATCAACGCGGCGTCGGTCTCGCCGGTGTGCTTGCCGAAGCGCGCGTGCACCGCACCGAACTGGGCGGCGGCTTCTTCCGCGCGGTCCAGGTCGCGCAGCGCCTGGCCGCGCGCCACGCCGGCGCGCGCCACCCAGCGCCGCACCGGCAGGAGCGGCGATTCGCCGAAGCGCGCGTCCAGCGCGTCGCAGGCGTGCAGCACGTCGTCGGGCTCCTCGGCGTCGTAGGCGGTGCGGCACATCACCTCGGCCATCAGCTCCTCGATGTCTTCGCCGGTGTGATGACCGAAGCGCGCGATGAGCGCGGCGCGCACCGCCGGCACTTCGTCTTCGCGGTCCAGGCGATACAGCACATGCGTCTTCAGGGCCATCGCGCGGCAGGCGCGCAGCGCGACACCGGGCAGCTGGTCGGCCAGGTGCGCGGCCAGCACGTCTTCGCAGGCAGCCAGCGCCAGCGCGTGTTCGCCGGCGTCGTCGAGCATGTCGGCGCGCAGGAACCCGGCGCGCGCATGCACTTCGCGCAGCGCCTCGCGCGGGTCGCCCGCGTAGGCGGCGAGCACTTCGCCCAGCATGGGGATGGCCTCTTCGACACGCCGGCCGGCGTCGGCCAGGCGCATGGCCTGGGTGATGCGCGAGTGCCCGACCCAGCCGGCCACGGAAGGCTCGGGCGCATGGGCCAGGTCGCGCCAGGCGGCATCGAAGGCTTCGCGCGATTCGGCGGGGTAGTCCAGGTCGGCGAGCAGCTCGCCACGCCAGATGCGGGCGCGCGCGACGGTCTCGCGCGTGGCCTCGGGCGCATCGTTGGCGTAGCGGCGCACGATGTCTTCGCAGCTGCGCACCATGTCAACCTTGGCGAACGCACCGCCGAAGGAGCCGGCCACCACGGCGCGCTGGAAAGCGGCGCGGGCCACCCAGATGCGCACTTCAGGGGTGCTCGCATCGCCGAAACGGCGCTCGACTTCTTCGTAGGCCTGCACCTCGCGCCTCGATTCGCCGAGCGCACGCAATGCGCTGCCCTTGGCATTGAACGCCTGCACGATCCAGACGGCGCGGCCCGCGGGCGCTGCATCGGCATGCGCGATCAACGCATCGCAGAGTCCGGCGCGCTCGGCGTGCCGCCCGAGCTGGGCGAGCGCCTCGCCCTTGCGCAGCCACGCTTCGTAGAGATGCTCTTCGAGCAAGGGGTCGTTGGCGGCCTGCAGGCGGTCGATGACCTGCTCGGCTTCGGCGATGCTGGCCAGTGCTGCGGCTTCGACTGCGTTCGTCGTGCTCAATCGGATTCCCTCCCTTGCGTGCCGCCGTGGCACGCCGTGCGCCTGCCCGTTGCAGGCAGGCGCACTTTAAAGGAAGGACGGCGCGCTACCGGCCGGAGGCGTAGCGGCGGACCAGGATGCGCGTGCCCGCGCCCGGCTCGAACTGCTGCCACGCCAGCACCGCATTGCCCAGCTCGTTCATGCCGATGTCGGGCGTGTTGGCTGCTTCGTCGGTGGCCTCCTGCGGCGCGGGCGCACCCCAGCCTTCGGCCGGTGCGTAGCGCGCGGCGTGGAGGTCGCTCGTGCCTTTGCCGTTGGCCTCGGTCCACGCGGTGAGGGCGTGGCTCGCGTCGTCCACGCCCAGCGCGGGCAGGCTGGCGAGCGCGAGCGAAGCGGCGGGCCGCACCGCGTGGCCGGCGCCGAATGCGGCGCCGGGCGCTGCCGTCGCGGCCATGAGCGCCTGGTCCTGACGGCCCCAGCTCACGACGGCCGAACCGGCCGCGTTCATGCGCAGCACCGGCGTGCTCAGGAAGGCCTGCGTGCCCGTGAACGGCGCATCCACGCGCGCGGTCCCGCCCTGCCAGGCGCCTGCGGCATAGCGCTTGAACCACACGGCGCTTTCCCACTGGTTGCTGCCACCGGGCAGATCGGCCTGGCCCCAGGCCAGCAGCGCATTGCCGCCGGCGTCGATCGCCAGGTCGTGCGCGCCGATCGACTGCCCGGTGCCCGCATCCGGCACCAGCTCGGCCGCCGCGGCCCAGTTGCCGCCCGCGTCGGCGCGATTGGTCCAGAGCGATGCGCTGCTGCCGGTGGAGCGCTTCCACACGGCCACCGATTCGCCCGAGCCCGCCACCACCACCGCCGGGTCGCCGTCCACCGTGCCCACGACCTCGTCGGTCTCGATCAGCCCGGCCGTGCCCCAGCCGCCCGCCGGCGTGTAGCGGTTGGCATAGATGCTGAAGCGCGTGGCCGGGCCGATCTGCGACCACACCGCCGTGGCGTTGCCGTTGGCATCGATGCCCGCGCTCGCGAAGCCGACGGTGCCGCCGACCGTCTCCAGCAGCGCGGGCGCGCCCCAACCGGTCGATGGGTCGACCTGCAGCGCCCACAGGTCGTAGGCCCCCACGGAGCTCAGCTGCGTCCACACCACCACGGCGCGCCCGCTGGCCTTGTCGATGGCCACGCGGATGTCGCGCACGCCGCCGCTGTTGGCCTCCAGGCGCTGCGGCGCGCTCCAGTCACCGCCCGGCCGGTAGAGGCTGCCCCAGAGCCTGTCGGTGAGCTGGTCGGCTTCGAGCTGGCGCCACACGAGCAGCGCGCGCCCTTGCGCATCGACCGCCACCTTCGGCTGGCTCGCGCCGCCGGCGGACACCGTGAGCGCATCGCCCCAGCCGACGACCGGCGGCGCGGCGACGAAGGTGGCCGTCACGGCGAGTGCGGCATCCATCCGCACGGTGCACGTGCTGGCAGCGCCGCTGCAGGCGCCTGCCCAGCCGCCGAGCACCTGCCCCGCCGCCGGTGCTGCGGTGAGCGTGACCTGCGTGCCCGCCGCGAAATCCGCGCCGCAGCTGTCGGCGCAGTCGATGCCCGCCGGTTGCGAGGCGACGCGGCCGGCCCCGGCGATGCCCACATCCAGCCGATACGCCGCACCCGCGGGCGGAGGCAAGCCGATGGGCGGGAACAGGCCGCCGCCGGAGCCGCCGCCGCCTCCACCGCCGCAGGCCGTCAACGTCATCAGGGCCAGGGTCCACGCACACGCCATCCATCGCCTGCAGGTGCTCTTCTTCGTCATGTCTGCCATTCCTCCGTTCGCTGACGCCGGGGCCCGGCGCCTTCTGTGCTCGTTCAAGAGGCACGGATCGTAGGAACGCGGGTGGCCGCGGGCCATAGCACCATCGGGCACCTGCCCGAAGGTGCTGTTTCGCCGCGCGCGATGTCTGGCTAGGCTGGATGCTCCCGTGCGGGCTCGCCCCCACGTTCACGCTTTCACGAACCTCGCGGCGCTGCATGACACCTTCACCCACCTCCTTCGCTTCGCTTTTCTTCGCGCTTCTCGCGGCCGCCCTGCTCGTGGGCGGATGCGCCTCGCACGCGGTGACCGACGACGCCATCGTCACCAACACCTCGCGCGCGCTGGGCCTGCCGCCCAGCGCGTTCACCATCTCGAACCGCGCGGACAGCGGGGTGCAGACGACCTTCATCGCCAGGACCGATGGCGGGCGCACCTTCAACTGCTACGTGGAAGGCTCGGTGTCGGTGGTGGGCCGGGTGGTGAGCGATGCCATCTGCCAGGAGATGCGGCAGAGCGATGCCCCTGCTTCCTCGCGCCGCGCCAACGCCAGGCCCGCGAGCGGCACCGCACCGGCACCGGCACCCGCACCGGCCTGCAACGCATTGCTGCGCGCCGCCGGTCGTTGCAACTGAAGCCGCTGCGCGCCACCACGCCGCGCCGCCGGGCGGTGTGGACAATGGCGCCCTACGAGGAGATGGCGCGGCCCGCCGGGCCCGCGCCGAGGATCACGGCACCATGAAACTTCTGCTTGTCGACGATCACCCGCTGTTCGGTGTCGGCTTTGCGCATGCGCTCGCGCACGCGCGGCCCGACTTCCAGGTGGAGACCGCCCTGTCGCTCGGGCAGGGCGTGGAGCGCGCCTCGCAGTGCCCGCCCGACATCGTGCTCATCGACTACCGCCTGGGCGGCGAAGACGGCCTGGAGGGCCTGCGCCTCTTCGGCGTGCGGCACCCGCTGGTCTCGCGCCTGCTGATCTCGGGCGACGAGGAGCCGGCCCTCGCTGCACGCGCTCGCGCGGCGGGGGCGGCCGGCTTCATCGGCAAGTCGCAGCCGGTGGCGCGCATCGCCGCCGCGCTGGACGAAGTGGCCGCCGGCGGCGAGGCGTTCGACGTGCTGCAGCCGCGCGCGGGCCTGGCGGCCTCGGGCCTCACGCCGCGGCAGCTCGAAGTGCTGCTGCTGGTGGCGCAAGGCCGCCAGAACAAGCAGATCGCCGACGAGCTGCAGATCGCGGAGCGCACCGTCAAGCTGCACATCACGGCGCTGCTCGATGCGATGGATGCGCGCAACCGCACTCACCTGCTGGTGCAGGCCCGGCGCGCGGGGCTGATGCTGGACGTGCGATGAAGCCCGCGCCCTCCGACGCGCCGCGCGAGCTCGGTGCCGGCGGCACCCGCGGCTTCATCGCCTCGCGCTTGGCCTTCTCGCAACTGCAGTACCAGCAACTGGAGCAGATGATCCGCTCCACGCCCTGGGCGTGGCTACTGGCCGCCGCCGCGGGGCTGCTGTGCTACCTCGAATACAAGGACGGCGCCGACGGCCAGCGCGTGAAGGCGTGGTTCATCGTCTACTGCGCCATCGTCGCGGTGCGCATGGGCGTCTGGCTGGCGTGGGTGTTGCGGCCGGGGCTTCGCGCGAACCTGCCGGCGATGGTGCTGCCCGTCATGGCCACCAACCAGCTCATGGCGTTCTCGCTGGGCGTGCTCTGCGCGCTGCTGCAGAACGACGGGCCCGCGCAGGCCGAGGCGATTCTTCACATCACCATGGTCACGGTCTCGCTGGGCGGGGCGATCCGCCTTTCGACGATGGGGCGGGCGGCCCATGTGTACGTGGCGCTCATCCTGGGGCCGCTGGTGCTGCGCGACCTCTGGTTCGGCGGCAGCTACCACGTGGCGATGGCGCTGATCGTGTCGCTCATCGGCATCTACACGCTGCTCAGCGCCAGGGAGCTGTCGTCCGCGCTGCACGAGATCCAGTCGCAGCGCCGGCGCAATGCCGAGCTGGTGATCGCGTTGAGTGCAGAAAACGAACGCAGCACTTCCGCTCGCCGGACCGCCGAAGAAGCCGTGGCCGCGCGCATGCGCTTCTTCGCCTCCGCCAACCACGACCTTCGCCAGCCGCTCAATGCGATGGCGCTGCTCGCGCAGACCGTGCACAACGTGAGCACCGAGCGCCATGTGAAAGAAATGTCCGGCCAACTGGTGGCCTGCGCCGACGGCATGACCGACGTGGTGGACGACCTGCTGGACATCACCCGCGCCGACGCCGGCTCGCTCAGCCCGCAGTGGTCGTCCTTCGCCCTCGACGAACTGTTGGCCGAGTGCTGCCGGCCCTACCAGGCGGTGGCCGCTGCCAAGGGGCTGCGCCTGGACATCGCCGCCGGCCCCGTGGCCGTGCGCAGCGACCGCGCGCTGCTGGCGCGGGTGGTCACCAACCTCGTGGCCAATGCCATCCGCTACACGCGCCAGGGGCAGGTGCGCATCGGCAGCCGCATCGCCGAAGGCCGGCTGCACCTGTCGGTGGAAGACACGGGCATCGGCATCGCGGCCGAGCACCTGCCGCAGGTCTTCGAGGAGTTCTTCCAGGTCGACAACCCGGCCGGCGACCGGCGCCTGGGCTACGGCCTGGGGCTGGCCACCGTCAAGCGGTTGAGCGAACTGCTGGACCTGCGGGTCGCGGCGCACTCCGTGCCGGGACAGGGCAGCGTGTTCGAACTGCAGCTGCCGCTGGCCGATGCCGCCGCGGGTCAGCGGAACAACGAGGCAGAAAGCGTCTCCGCATCCGCAACGAACGCAGCCCTCTCGCTGCGCATCCTGGTGGTGGACGACGACCGGAGTTCGCTGCAGGCGCTCGGCGGACTGCTCGCTTCCTGGGGCATGGACGTGCGCTCCGCGAGCGACGTGCAGGGCGCGCTCGGTGTCCTTCAATCAGGGCAACCGGGCTTCAGGCCGCAGGCGCTGGTTGTCGACTTGCGCCTCGGGCCGCAGGCGAGCGGCATCCAGGCCATCGAGACGCTGCGCTCGGCGCTGGACGACGCCGAACTGCCCGCGTTGATCGTGACCGGCGACGTGGGTGGCGACTACCTGGATGCAGCACGCGCGGCGGGCCTGCCCGTCATCGTGAAGCCCGTGCGGCCTTCGCACCTTCGGGCGTTCCTCGGGCACGTGCAGGCGCTCGGGCGGTAAGGCGCCGAGGCACCGCCGTGCCTCATGCCATTACCAGCGCACCTTGAAACCGACGCTCGCATTCACGCCGCTCTTCACGCGCGAATCGCCGCTCGAGCTCCAGAGCTTGCCCAGCTCCGCATACACGCCGACGTTCTCGCTCACCTGCAGCGTGCCGCCCACCGCCAGCTCGGTGCTGGTTCCGCCGGTGCGGGTGGCGATGTCCGCGAAACCGGCCGGCCCGACGAAGCGGGTGACGTCGGTGCCGCGGCTTCCGCGATACACGTTGGCGCGCACATACGGCTGCAGCAGTCCGGCGCCCGTGGCGATCTGGCCCTTCACGCGCACGCCGGCGCGCACCAGCGTGCCGCCGTGGCTGTCTTGTTGCACGAGCGCGCCGGGGATGCTCACGTCGCCCAGGTTCACACGCTGGTGCACCAGCTGCAACTGCGGCTCGATGGACCAGTTCTGCGCGATCGCGAACGACTGCCCCACCTCGATCGACGCCAGCGTGCTGTTGCCCTTGCCGCCGCTGGAGATGCCCAGCGTGGGCGACGCGGTGTAGCGGTGGCGCCCGGCCTGCAGCACGCCATCGACGTACAGGCCGCCGTCGTTCTTCCAGGTCGCATAGGCGCCCAGGAATTCGCTCTTCTGGTCGGTGCTGCCGACCGCGCGGTTCGCCAGGCCGCTGGCGAAGCCGTTCACGCGCATGTCGCCGTCGAGCTGGCCGACGTACACGCCCACGCGCCAATTGGGGTCGGCCCACAGGTCGGTGCCGGCCTGGAAGCCCGTGAGGCGCCCCTTGCTCGTCGGGCTCACGGTGCCGCCCTGCGAGATGGTGCGGTCGGTGCTGATGATGCGGCCCCAGGCCTGGCGGTAGCCCTGCGTGGGCGAAGCGGTGTTGGGGCCCGCGGCCAGGTCGTCGCCCGTACGCTGGTGCATGTTGCCCAGCATCGCGAGGCTGGACTGGCGCAGCTGCTCGGGCAGCGCGGCGTAGAGCGGCACCTCGGCGCGGTAGGTGGGCACCGGCACGCCGCCGATGCCAGTTCCTGTTCCGGTGCCGGTTCCCGTGCCTGTTCCGGTGCCCGTTCCTGGTCCCGTGCCGCCTCCGCCACCGGGTGGCGTGACGGGCGCGGCGGTCGAGCGCAGGTACCAGTTCTCGCCCGCGCCGGCGGCGTCGGCCGCATAGAGCCGGTATTCGTAGGCGCCCGCATCGACGTGCGTGCCGGCCAGCGCGAAGGCGCTCTTGGTCGTCTGCGCGGTGGTGGTCGCGCCGTTGATGGCGCTGATCACCTCGATGCCGTTGCCGGTCGTCAGCGCGCCCAGGCCGCCGAGGTTGGTGATCTGCACATTCGTCGTGCCGCTCGCGACGGCGGTGGGGCCGCTCAATATGAGCCGGTCGCTCGCGCTCGCGCTGCCGCCGAGCGCCGTGCCAAGGCGCAGCGTGCCGCCGTTGCCCACCCAGGGGCCGTTCACGGTGAGCGTGGTGCCCGGCACCGTGCCCACCAGCGACACCGTGCCGCTGTTGGCCATCGAGGCGATGGTCTGGCTGTTGCCCGCGAGGTCGAGCGTGGCGCCCGACGCCACGGTGAACGCGCTGACGGCGCTGAGGTTGTTGGCCGCGCCGGCGCGCAGGGTACCCACCGCCACATTGGTACCGCCGGTGTGCGTGTCGGCGCCGCTGAGCGTGAGCACGCCCGCGCCGGCCTTCACCAGATCGCTGGCGCCGGAAATCGCGCCTGTCCACGCCAGGTTGCGCCCGTTGGTGTCGATGGTGCCCGTGCCGCCGAGCAGCAGCGCGTTGTCGACGGAAAGGCCGTCGGCACCGGCGATCACGCTCGCGGCAGCGCCCGCGCCGATGGAGATGGCGCCCGTCATCGCCGAGCCCGTGTTCAGCGTGAGGCTGTTCGCGCCGCCCGTGAACTCGACCGCCGCGGCGCGCGTCGCGCCATCGCCGCCCAGCCCGCCCGAGATGGTTCCGCCGTTGACGATCGCGAGGTTTGCGCCCGTGACGCCCGCACCGCCCAAGCCGTTGGCGCCGAGCGGCCCGCCGTTGCTGTTGGCTCCGCCGACGCCGCCCGCCCCGCCCGTGATCGAGCCGGTGTTGTTGAT
>NZ_JXQQ01000036.1 GCF_000834655.1 Variovorax paradoxus | reverse complement strand
CCGCCCAGTACGACCCCGCCATCGTCAAGCTCTACAACGACGAACTCGCTCGCATCCGCAAGTAAGCCCCTTACCGAAGCTACCCATGAAGATCCTCGTCCTCCACGGCCCCAACCTCAACCTGTTCGGCCGCCGCGAACCCCACATCTACGGCAAGACCACGCTCGCCGAAATCAACGCGCAGCTGCAAGCGCTCGCGGTCGAACTCGGCGTGACGCTGGAGACCATCCAGTCGAACCACGAAGGCGACCTTATCGACTTCCTGCACACCCACATCGACGACGCGCAGGGCGCGCTGGTGAACCCCGCGGGCCTCACGCAGCATGGCGTGCCGCTGCACGACGCGATCAAGGCGATGCCGTTCCCGACCATCGAGGTGCACATGTCCAACATCGCCGCGCGCGAAGCGTGGCGCGCGCACTCGATCATCTCGCCGGCGGTCAAGGGCACGGTGCAGGGGCTCGGCCCGCTGTCGTACCTGGCCGCGCTGCGCGCGCTGGTCGAGATGCAGAAGCAAGCCCTGGCCGCGGCTGCGCCATGAACCGCTGGATCGACCGGTGCTGCACCGGCATCGAGGCGCTGATCGCGGCCGCGCTTGCGGTCATGGTGGTGCTCGTGTTCGGAAACGTGGTGCTGCGCTACGGCTTCAACTCCGGCATCACGATGTCGGAAGAAGTCTCGCGCTGGCTTTTCATCTGGATGACCTTCCTGGGCGCAGTGGTGGCGCTCAAGGAGCACGGCCACCTGGGCGTGGACATGGTGGTGCAGAAGCTGCCGCCCATCGGCAAGAAGATCTGCCTGGCCGTCAGCCACCTGGTGATGCTCTACATCGTGTGGCTGCTGCTCCAGGGCAGCGTCGCGCAGGCGCGCATCAACTGGGACGTGACGGCGCCGGTCACCGGCGCGTCGATGGCCATCGTGTATGCCTCGGGCGTGGTGTTCTCGGTGCTGGCCGGCTTCATCCTCGCGCTGGACCTCTTGCGCCTTCTCATGGGCCGCATCGCCGAGAGCGATCTCGTGATGGTGCAGGAGTCCGAAGAGGCGGTGCAGCTGCAGCAGATCCTCGGCAGCCAGGGCGCTGACCAGGGCAGTGCTCAGGGAGCGCGCAAATGACCATCCTCGTCTTTGTCGGCTCGCTCCTCCTGGCCATGGCGATGGGCATTCCCATCGCGTTCGCGCTGCTCGCGAGCGGCGTGGCGCTCATGTGGCACCTGGACCTGTTCGACGCGCAGATCCTCGCGCAGAACGTGATCGGCGGGGCGGACAGCTTTCCGCTCCTGGCCGTGCCCTTCTTCATGCTGGCCGGCGAGATCATGAACGTGGGCGGCCTTTCGAAACGCATCGTCGACTTCGCGCTCGCGGTGGTCGGCCATGTGAAGGGGGGCCTTGGCTACGTGACCATCATGGCCGGCTGCCTGCTGTCGGCGCTCTCGGGTTCGGCCGTGGCCGATGCCGCCGCGCTCACCGCGTTGCTGCTGCCGATGATGGTGAAGGCCGGCCACGACAAGCCGCGCGCGGCCGGCCTCATCGCGGCCACGGGCGTGATCGGGCCGGTGATTCCGCCGAGCATCGGTCTCGTGATCTTCGGCGTGGCGGCCAACGTGTCGATATCGAAGCTGTTCCTCGCGGCCATCGTGCCGGGCCTCTTGATCGGCGCGGCGCTGTGGCTCACCTGGGCCTGGCTGGTGCGGCGCGAGAAGATCGTGCCGCCGCCGCGCAAGTCGTCGGCCGAGATCTTCGCCACGTTCCGCAAGGCGATCTGGGCGTTGATGCTGCCGGTGATCATTCTGGTGGGCCTGCGGATGGGCGTCTTCACGCCGACCGAAGCCGCGGTGGTGGCCGCGGTGTATGCGCTCTTCGTCTCGACGGTGATCTACCGCGAGATCACCTGGCGCGACCTCTACGGCATCTTCGTGAGCGCAGCCAAGACGAGCGCGATCGTGATGTTCCTGATCGCCGCGGCGATGGTGAGCGCCTGGCTCATCACGGTGGCCGACCTGCCCTCCAAGATCGTCGGCCTGCTGGAGCCCTTCATGGGCAACCAGATCCTGCTGATGGTGGCGATCATGGTGATCGTGATGGTCGTGGGCACCGCGATGGA
Organism: Variovorax paradoxus; assembly: GCF_000834655.1. GTDB lineage: Bacteria > Pseudomonadota > Gammaproteobacteria > Burkholderiales > Burkholderiaceae_C > Variovorax > Variovorax paradoxus_F. The sequence goes on along the minus strand of NZ_JXQQ01000036.1, from coordinate 9,487 downwards.
CATGACGCCCACCATCCTGATCCTCACGCCGGTGCTCATGCCGGTGGTGAAGGCGGCGGGCATCGATCCGGTGTATTTCGGCGTGCTGTTCATCATCAACAACTCGATCGGGCTGGTCACGCCGCCGGTGGGCACGGTGCTCAACGTGGTGGCGGGCGTCGGGAAGATTTCGATGGACGACGTGACGCGCGGCGTGGTGCCATTCATGATCGCGGAGTTCGCCATCCTGTTCGTGATGGTGGCGTTTCCGCAGCTGGTGATCGCGCCGGCGCGGTGGTTCGGAGGCTGAGATGCCCATCGCCTCCTTCCCCGCCATGCGGCCCGCATGGCTGGCCGCCCTCGCGCTGCTGGTGCAGTTGCCCGCCATCGCGCAAGACCCCGAGCGCGAGGTATTGCCCGAGCAGCGCCAGGCGCTGGCCTTCGTCTCGCCCACCGGACTCGCGCCCCTGAACGGGAAGATGCTCTTCAGCGCCTTCCACATCGCATCGGGCCAGGAGCTGTGGATCACGGACGGCAGCAGCGCCGGCACCCGCATGCTGAAGGACATCCGCCCCGGCTTCCGCGGCTCCTTCCCGGCCGGGCAGACGCTGTTCAAGGGCCACGTCTACACGACGGCCACCGACGGCACGAGCGGCCTCGAACTCTGGCGCACCGACGGCACGGCTGCAGGCACCACGCAGGTGGTCGACCTGCGGCCCGGCGAGGAAGGCGCGATGCCCAGCGAGCTGACGGTGTTCCGCGACGCGCTGTACTTCGTGGCGGACGACGGCAAGACGGGGTTCCAGTTGTGGAAGACCTCGGGCACGGCGGAGACGACCACGCGCGTGTCGTCGATCAACGCGGGCCCGCGCGCGGTGACGCGGCAACTCACCGTCGCGGGCAAGCGCCTCTTCTTCACCGCGACCACGCGCGAGCACGGCCATGAACTGTGGGTCACCGAGGGAACGCCGGAGACCACGCGCCTGGTGAAGGACGTTCGCCCGGGCCTCGAAGATGCAGGCATCCAGGCGCTGACCGCCGTCGGCGACGACATCTACTTCACCGCGCACGACGGCGAGCACGGCGTGGAGCTGTGGAAGAGCGACGGCACCGAGCGCGGCACGCGCATGGTGAAAGACCTGCGGCCGGGCTCGTCGCCCTCGCGGCCCTCGCACCTGGTCGCGGTCGGCCGCACGCTGTACTTCGCGGCCGACGACGGCGTGCACGGCACCGAGCTCTGGAAGAGCGACGGCACCAAAGCCGGCACGACGCTTGTGAAGGACATTCGTCCGGGAGCGGGCGGCTCGATCTCGAGCCCGCTCGCGGCGATGGGCGGCCGCGTCTACTTCGCGGCGACCGACGGCGCGTCCGGCGCCGAGCTGTGGCGCAGCGACGGCACCGCCAAGGGCACCGTGCTGGTGAAGGACATCGCACCGGGCGCCGAGAGCGGATCGCCCGCGCGCTTCGCGGTGGTCGGATCGACGCTGTGGTTCTCGGCGAACGGCGGCGGCGCGACGGGCGTCGAGCCGTGGAACAGCGACGGCACCACGGCCGGCACGCGCGCGGTCGCCGACGTGGCCGCAGGTGCGCGCAACGCGCTGCCGCTGGGCTTTCGCGCGCTGGGCGACGCGGTGCTCTTCGCCGCCGACGACGGCCACGGCAACGAGCGGCTCTGGGCGCGCCACAAGGACGGCCGCGTGACGCTGATCGGCAATCCGCTCAAGGAACGCCTGCGCTGAAGGCCTGCGTGTCCGCGTAGTCGCGGAGCGCCTCGCTCATCGCCGCGACAAGCGCAGGATGCGTGGGGTTGTGCCCCGCGCCCTGCGCCCATTGCAGGGCAGCGCGGCCGTGGAGGATGTTCGCGAGCGCCTGCGCACCTTGCGGCGGGCACAGGGCGTCGTGCGTCCCGTGCACGATGAGCGTGGGGACTGCGGGCAGCGCGGTACATCGCTCCAGCAGCGTCGGCGCGCCGAGCCAGCAGCCGTGGTGAAGGTAATGGCTCTGCACGCGGTAGCGCGACACCAGCCGCTGCAACGCGTCGCCATCGCCCGGCGGCGCGGCGCTTCCGCCCGACATGCGCTGCTCCCAATCGGACCAGCACAGCGCGACCTCCCGCTGCCGTTCCCACGTTCCGTGCGCGAAGATGTCTGCGAGCACCGCCGTGATCGCGCATTGCCGGCGCCGTGCTTCGTCCCACAGCACGTGCCATTCGGACCCGCCGTGACGCGCCGTCCCCGCGAAGAAATCGTGGATGTCCGAAGCGCGCGCCAAAAACACGTTGCGCAGCAGCAGCCCCGCAACGGCCGAGGGTTGGTCCAGCGCATGCAGCAGCGCCAGCGTGGCGCCCCACGATCCGCCGACCACCAGCCACCGATCGACATGCAGATGCGCGCGAAGGAGCCGCAGGTCGTCGAGCAGGTCGGCGAGCGTGTTGTGCGCGATCGATCCTGCGGGCGTGCTGAGGCCCGCGCCGCGCTGGTCGGGGCAGACGATGCGGTAGCGCGCGAGGTCGAAGCCGCTGCGCAGCAGCGGCGAGCTTCCCGAGCCGGGCCCGCCGTGGAGCACCAGCGCGGGCAGCCCGTGCGGATTGCCGTGCTCCTCCACATGCATGACGTGGCCGCCGCTCAGCGGAAGCCGATGGACGCTCGTCATGCGCGAACCGGCTCAGCCGCGCGCATTGGCATCCGTGCGGAACACGAGTTCGCCCGCGCGCCGTGCGCCCGGCACGAAGCGAATCGGCGCGCCGACCTCGCGCGGGTCCGCCGCCCTGGCGACCATCGCCTCGACCTCTGCATGCTGCGGACTCTTCGGACAGACCGGGTCCGTGGCGGCGGCATCGCCGGTGAGGAGGAACGCCTGGCAGCGGCAGCCGCCGTGGTCTTTCTCCTTGTCTTCGCAGCTCTGGCAGGTGCTGCTCATCCAGCCGGTGCCGCGATAGGCGCCGAACGCCGGGCTCTCCTGCCAGATCTCGCGAATGGAATGATCGCGCACGCTCGGAAAGTCGAGGCCCGGCAGCATGCGCGCGCTGTGGCACGGCAAGGCCACGCCATCGGGCGCGACCACGAGGAACACGCTGGCCCAGCCGGCCATGCAGGGCTTGGGCTTGCCCTCTGCGTAGTCGGGCACGACCCAGAGGATCTTCATGCGGCCGTCCAGGCGCGGCCGGTGCGCGTCGACCACGGCTTCGGCTGTGGCCAGCGCCGCGCGCGTGGGCATCAGCATCTCGCGGTTGCGCCATGCCCAGCCGTAGTACTGCACGTTCGCCAGCTCGAGAAAATCCGCCTCCATCGACTCGGCCATCTCGATGATGCGCCCCACGTGCGGCAGGTTGTAGCGGTGCATCACGCAGTTCAGCACCATCGGGTAGCCGAGGTCCTTGATGGTGCGGGCCACGCGCTGCTTGAGGTCGAAGGTTCTTGTCGAGCTGAGGAAATCGTTGAGCTCGCGGCTCGAATCCTGGAACGACAGCTGGATGTGGTCGAGCCCCGCCTTCTTCAGCGCTTCGGCGCGCTGCGGCGTGAGGCCCACGCCCGAGGTGATGAGGTTGGTATAGAAGCCGAGGTCGTGCGCCGCCGCGACGAGCTCGGTGAGGTCGTCGCGCACCAGCGGCTCGCCGCCCGAGAAGCCCAGCTGCACCGCACCCATCGCGCGCGCCTCGCGGAACACGCGGATCCAATCGTCCGTGCCGAGCTCGTCGCCGTATTGCGTGTAGTCGACCGGGTTCGAGCAGAACGCGCAATGCAGCGGGCAGCGGTAGGTCAGCTCCGCGAGCAGCCACAGCGGCGGCTTCGCTGCCACGGCGCTGCGCAGGAGTTCACCGGATCCAGTGGCGTCCATGGGCCTGCTCCAGGAACTCGATCACGTCGGCGCGCAGGTCGGCTTCGCCGAAGGTGGTCTCCAGGTCGGCGACGAGCGCGGCCACGGAAGTCTTGCCGTCGCAGCGCTTGAGGATTTCGGCGGCCGGCCCGTTCAGCTTGATCATGCCTTCGGGGAACAGCAGCACGTGGCATTGCTGCGCGTCTTCCCATTGCAGCCGGTACATCGTGCCGATCGACGGCTGCGCGCTGTCGGTCCATTGCGTGGGGGTCATGGCTGCTGCTCTTTGGCCAGGTCGTCGGGGTAGGCGCGCTCGATGGCGTCGAGCATGGCCCAGAGGATGTCGAGCTTGAAGCCCAGGATCTGCAGCGCGCGCTCCTGCCGCTCGCGCGTGGTGCACCACTGCATCGCGACCTCCAGGCCGTGCTCCACGTCGCGGTCGGCCAGCGGGATGCGGCTGCGGAAGTAGTCGAGGCCCGAAGTGTCGATCCACGGGTAGTGCGTGGGCCAGCCCGCGAGCCGGTCCTTGTGGATGCGCGGCGCGAACATCTCGGTGAGCGAGGAGATCACCGCCTCCTGCCAGGGCGCGGTGCGCGCGAAGTTGACGTACGCATCGACCGCGAAGCGCACGCCGGGCAGCACCAGCGCGTGCGATTCGAGCGTCTCGCGCTGCAGGCCCGTGGCAATGCCCAGGCGCGTCCAGATCTCGATGCCGCCCGCGTTGGCGCCTTCGTGTCCGTCATGCCCGTCGTGGTCGAGCATGCGCACCACCCAGCGCCGGCGTGTCGCGCGGTCGTCGCAGTTCGAGAGGATGGCCGCGTCCTTCACCGGGATGCGGCATTGGTAATAGAAGCGGTTCGCCACCCAGCCGCGAACCTGGAACGGTTGCAACTCGCCCGCGTTGAGCCGGCGGTTGAACGGGTGATGGCTGTGGTAGCGCGACTCCATGGCGCGCAGGTTCGCTTCGAAGACCTGCGGCGACCACGCGTCATGTTGCTGCCATTGCTGCTGCTGTTGCGTCACTTGGTCAGAGCTCCAGTTCCATGCCGTCGAAGGCGACCTCGATGCCGCGGCGCGTGAGCTCCGCGCGTTCGGCGCCGTCCTCGTCGAGGATGGGATTGCTGTTGTTGATGTGGATGAGCACCTTGCGTCTTGCGGCGCAGGCGTCGAGCGCCTTCAGCATGCCGGGGCCGTGCGGTCCGTCGCATTGCGGCAGGTGGCCCATGTCGGCCGCGCGCTTGGTGCCCAGGCCCGCGGCGACCATTTCGTCTTCGGTCCAGAAGGTGCCGTCGACCAGCACGCAGTCGCATGCGTCGAGGCTCCTGCGCTCCGCGTCGCCGACCTGCGCAAGGCCCGGCGCGTAGAGCACGCGCTTGCCGGTGGCCGGGTCTTCGATGAGCACGGCGGCGTTGTCGCTGCGCACCTCGGTCTGCCGGCGCGGCGAATACGGCGGCGCCTTGCCGGGAACGGGCACCGCCTGCAGGCGCAGGCCGGCGATCTCGTGCCACGCGCCGCCACCGGGCTCGAGCGGCATCGGGTGCCAGGTCACGCCGCAGTATTTGTCGAGCGCGTTCAAGAGCGGCAGGCTGCCGGTGAGGTCTTCATGGGATTCGGGCGTGCAGTAGAGCTGCAGCCGCGGTCCTTCGCGCAGACTCAGAAGGCCTGCGACGTGATCGATCTGCGAGTCCATCAGCACCACGGCCTTGATGGGCGAGTGGCGCACGCCGTGCCGCGGCTGCAGCGCCTTCGACGCCCGCAGCTGCGCGCCGATGTCGGGCGATGCATTGAGCAGCACCCAGTCATCGCCATCGGCGGACACCGCGATGGAGCTTTGGGTGCGAGGGCTCGCGCGCACCCGTCCGGCTCGCTGGCCCGCGCACAGGCGGCAGTTGCAATTCCATTGCGGGAAGCCGCCGCCCGCCCCCGAACCTAGAACCAATATCTTCATACGCCCCAAAGAAAAACGGCACCGGTGGAAGCCGGTGCCGTTGTGGTCCGCTCTCAGCGAGCGGAGATGTACATCGTGATCTCGAAGCCGAAACGCAGCTCTTCGAACTCAGGCTTGCACCATTTCATCGCATTGCTCCTTCAGTGGTTGGGGTTGAGGGACGGTATCAATATACGACGATCTTGCCCGTAGGACGCGGGCTATGGCAGTCGTTGTAGAAGTACTCTCCGGGCGCATCGAAGGTGTGCGTGGCCGATTGGCCCGGGGCCAGGCGGAAGTTGAACCGGCCTTCGAAGAACTGCGTCGCGCAGTGCGTGTTGGCGTTCGCCGCGGGGTTGGTGAAGGTCACCGTCGTGTTCGCCGGCACGCGCATGAAGGTCGGCGTCATCGCGTTCACTGCGCTCGACTCGGCCGCGCCGGGCTCGTTCGCCGGCGTCTGCACGCGCGCGAGGAACACCGTGTTGGGCGTCGGCAGCGCCGCACCTTCCACCGCCGAACCGGACACCGGCCTGCGCACGACCGGCGGTGTCGGCGTTGCGGGCGGCTGCACCGTGCCGCCGACCTTGAAGGCCCACAGGCGGTCGCCGCGCGGTGCCGAGTCGCCGTACGGGATGCTCGTGCCGCCCGAGTACACCGCGACGTACTGCTCGCCGTCGATCTCGTAGGCGATCGGGCTCGCGCTGATGGCTGCGCCGGTCTGGAAGCGCCACAGCTCGCTGCCGTCGTTGGCATCCATCGCGAGGAGGTTGCCGTCGGGCTGGCCGATGAAGAGCAGGTTCGACGCGGTGGCCAGGATGCCGTTGCCGTGCGCGAGCGAGTACGGCATCTGCTTCTTCCACTTCACGAGGTTGGTGCTCGGATCGACCGCCACCACCGCACCCGTCATGTAGGTGCCCGGCGGGCGCAGGCCGTTGCTCGACTCGGTGAGCGAGTGCGCGGCCGACACGTAGCCCATGCCCGTGTAGACGAGGCCGGTGCGCTGGCTGAAGGCCTGGTGGTTCCAGTTCGCGCCGCCGCCGTGTCCGGGGATCGAGAGGATCGGCACGTCCCAGTGCGCGTCGTACAGGCACCCCTTCACGTAGTTGGGCACGGCGCGATTCGGGTCGCCGGGGATGGCGGTGCCCAGCGGCTGGTCGACGATGCAGGTCTCGGTCCACGCACCCTGGCGCGGCAGCGGCTGCGTGGGCCAGCTGGCCTGGCGGGCGTCCTGCTTCACCGGCACTTCGTCGATGCCCAGCGGCGCGCTGCCGTCCTTGCGATCGAGGATGTAGTACATGCCCGTCTTGCTGCCGTAGATGACGACCTTGCGGTCCTTGCCGTCGATCTTCACGTCCGCGAGAACGGGGGACATCACGTTGTCCATGTCCCAGATGTCGTGGTGCACCGACTGGAAGTGCCATTTGTATTCGCCGGTCTTCAGGTCGAGCGCGACGAGCGAGTTGGCGAAGAGGTTCAGGCCCGGGCGCGTGGAGCCGTTCTGCGACGAGCCGCCGCGCACGTTGCCGAAGGTCCAGTAGATGAGGCCGAGCTCGGGGTCCACCGCGGGATGGATCCACGGCGTGGCGCCTGCACGGTCCGATTCAGCAGCACCGCCCCAGGTGTCGTAGCCGATTTCGCCGGCGCGCGGCACGCCCCAGAACGAAGTCAGCACCTTGCCGGTCAGCGCATCGGCCGAGAACGCGGCGCCGCGATTGCCGTCGTTGGTGCCGAGGAAGAGGCGCTTGTCGTGATAGACCAGCGCCACCTTCTGCAGCGCGCCCTGGTAGTCGGGGTCGGTGGCGCTGCTCGGGTATTGCTTGATCCACGCGATGGCGCCGGTGTCGGTGCGCAGCGCGACGAGGCGGTTGCCGGTGGCGACGGTGAACACGAGGCCCAGGTCCTTCGCAACGGCCACGCCGCGTCGCGTGATCGAGCCGTAGGGCGTGGTCCATTTCCATTTCGTGAGGCCGGTCTTGCCATCGACCGCGATCACGTTGCCCACCGCGGACTCGATGTAGATCGTGCCGTCGACCACCACTGTCGTGCTCTGGTTGTTGCCGGCGGCCATGCCGCCTTCGATCTGGTTGACCCAGGCGCCGCCGAGCCTGGCGACCTGGGCCTTGTCGATCTTCGCCAGGCTGGAGTAGTTCTGGTTGCCCAGGTTGCCGCCGACCTTCGGGAAGTCCTTGTCGCCCGCGGTGCAGCAGTCCGACAGGGTGGCCGAGGGTGTGGCGGGTGCGGGCGGCGGCGGCGGCGTGCCGGGCCCCGGGGGCGGCGGCGCGGGCGGTGCCGGCACGACCGGGAACGAAGGCGAACCTCCGCCCGACGAGCCGCCGCACGCGGTGATCAGCAACGGCGATGCGAGCACGCCGCACGAAATAAGCAGCGTGACCAATGATTTTTTCTTCATGGATGTCTCTACTCGTTGAAGGTTGGAACGGGTGGGTTCGGGCAAGGCAGGTCGCCGTTACTCGGTGCAGAAAGGCGTGAGGCCCATCGCCGACTTGACGCCCTGCACGACCAGCTTCTGGAACTCGATGGCGCCCACGCCCGAGAGGTCCGCGGTGAACGAGTGCGCGTTGTGGCCGAGGGTCGTGAGCCATGCGCGGCCGCCGTCGTAGTACTGGCACCAGGCGACCGGATGGAAGTCCGCGTGGCCGGGGTGCGGCGCGGAGGTCAGCGGCTTCAGCGTGGAGGTGTCGACCTTGGCGAGGAACTTCACCTTCGTGGGGAAGGGCGTGAGGTTGTACCACTCGTCCTGGAAGGAGAATCGCTTGGGCACGTCCTTGGTCGAAGGGTCGTCGGAGACGATCTCGACATCGCCTGCGCGGTTCGGGCCGTGGTTGTAGAAGTTCGCGTTGCCCAGCAGGCCTTCGTAGTACGGCCAGTTGTATTCGGCACCGAATGCGTTATGCAGGCCGACGAAGCCGCCGCCGCGGCGCATGTAGTTGCGCAGGGCGGTGCGTGCGGCGTCCTGGCTCGTGGTGACCGCGCCGTTCCACAAGGTGTCGCGGTTCGAGCTCGCGAAGATGATGGCCTTGTAGTTGTTGATGCGGCTGCCGAGCACGGCAACGTCTTCGGTCCAGTCGACGGTGATGCCCTCGGCCGTCAGCATGCGCACGAGGCCGGCCTGCATGACGTTGTCTGGGTTCATCACCGGGTTCAGGCCGGCACCCATCGGCGTGCCCAGCACGGCGTGGCGCGGACCCGCGGTGCGCGAGTAGACCAGCACGCGGTCGGGCGTCGTGTCGAACGCGCCCCAGTTGTTGTAGCACTTGGGGTTGGTGCCGCGGCAGACGTTGTAGTAGGTGTCGAAGCTGTCGTCCGCTTCGGCCACGGGGTCGGTCGGCTGCACCGGCACTTCGTCGGTCGGTGCGGTGGGCGTGGTCGGTGCGGCCGGCGCAACGGGCTGGATCGGAAAGCCCGCGAACGACGAGCCACCGCCGCTGCCGCCGCCGCAGGCGGTCACCGCCAGCGCGAGCGCCGCGGTCGATGCAAGTCCGAAGAGGAAGGATCTGGAAGATTTCAAGGGTGTCTCCTTTTTTGGTCGAAGCGGGACCCACGGGGGCACGGCCCCGAGAGCGGATTGGCTGCTCGGCGGCGGCCGGCAGGAGCAGCGTGTGGATGAGGAATGCCGGCCGGAGAGGTCGGCGTCAGCCCGAGGCGTTGTTCGCGGCGAGCGCGAGTGGCCGGGCGGTCATGGCTTGCGGATGCGAGCGAGTTCGTCGTTGTAGAGCTTGACGATGGCGGGGTCGTACTGGGCGG
>NZ_JXQQ01000035.1 GCF_000834655.1 Variovorax paradoxus | reverse complement strand
GCCGCCACCGCCGCCGCCACCGCCACCGCCACCGCCACCGCCACCGCCGCCGCCGCCGCCACCGCCGCCACCACCGCCACCGCCACCGCCACCGCCACCGCCACCGCCACCGCCACCGCCGTCCGATCCGATGGACGGAGGGGTGCCGCCGAGTGGCGGGGTGCCCTGAAGAGAGGCCCCGGACGCGACCATGCAAGTCCTCAAACCCCAGGCGCTCGGCCTTTCGACGCGCCCCATCGAGTTCCGCAAGCGCTTCGGTCTCAGCATCAGCGCCTGCCTGCACCTGCCGTTCGCGCAGGGCGCGCGCGGAACGCTGTGGGCCGAGCAGTCGATGTGGTCCTTCCTCGGCAAGGAAATGGCCCAGCCGCTCATCGACGAGGGCGTGGCCAAGCTCACGCCGGAGTTCCTGGTGCACGGCAAGGCGTTTGCGCCCCCTGACAGGCCCAACGGCTGCGCCGTGCGGGCACGTTTCGGCGCACTGGAAAAAACCCTGCTGGTATTGGGCGAACGCTATTGGGACGGCACGCGCCCGAGCGCGGCGCAGCCTTTCCAGGAGATGCCGTTGGACTGGTCCAGGGCCTACGGCGGGCCGGACTTTGCCCTGAACACCAGTGGCCGCGGCCGGCAGAAGTCGGACGGCGTGGCATGGCTGCCCAATATCGAACTGCCGAACGACCGGCTCCTGCGGCCCGACCAGGCCATTGCGCCGGCCGGGATGGGCGCGCTGGACGTGATGCATCCGCAGCGCGTGCAGTACCGAGGCACCTACGATGCCGACTACCTCAAGCAGCATGCGCCGGGGTTCGCACCGGACACCGACTGGCGCTACTTCAACCTGGCGCCGCCCGACCAGTGGATGGAGGCGCCGCTGGTCGGCGACGAGCCGTTCTCCTTCGAGAACATGCACCCCGAGAAGCGCCTCATCGAAGGCCGCCTGCCCGGCATGCGGGCGCGCGTGTTCGTCGGCTACAAGATGGTGGCCGGTGAGCCCAAAGTGCGCGAAGTGCCGCTCAGGCTGACCACCGTGTGGTTCTTTCCGCATGCCGAGCGGTGCATCGCGATCTTTCAGGGGCTGGCCGAGGTCGGCACCGACGACGGCTCCGATGTGGTCAGCCTCATGGGTGCCGTCGAGCGCGTTGGCGAGGTTCGCTCCGATGCGCACTACCTGGACGCCGCCGCCAAGCGCAGCGATCCGAAGATGGGGCCGATCTACGCCATCATCGACAGCGACCTGCTGCCCGAGGGCGTGAGCACCCTGGACCCCGACGTGGAGGCCGCCAAGGCGCCCTTCGGCACGCAAGGCCTGCAAGGCGAAGCCCAGTATCGCCGTGCCGAGACGGACGTTGCGCTCGCACGCGAGAAGGCCGTTGCCATGGGCAAGGACCCGGACGCGCTGGGCATTCGCATGCCGCCGCGCGAGAAGGTTCCGGTCGGCGACGAGTTGCCGCCCTACCTCGAGAAGAAGATGAAGGAGATCGAGGCGCAGCAGTGGGCAGCGGTCGAAGACGCGGTCACCGCGGTCGAGCGCGCGCTGGCGATGTCGCAGGAGCAGAAGATCGACATTGCCAGGCTGCCGCATCGCGGCCCGCCCAGGTACGACCCCGACAAGCACATGGCCCAGATGCGCGCGCAGGTGGCCATGGGCACGCGGCCCCTTGACCTGGCGCCGCTCTTTCCGAAGCTGTGCCAGATCGAGGACGCGCACCGCGCGGGCTATCTGCAGTCCGCCCACATGCAGCCGCGCGCTTTTGCCATGCCGGCGGACGAGGCCGCGAAGCTGCGTGACGAAATGGCGCGCGCGGTGGCGGCCGGCATCAAGTTCTTCGCAGGCATCGATTTCACCGGCGCCGATTTCTCCGGCCTCGATCTGCGGGAGGTGAACTTCGAGGGCGCCTGGCTCGAAAGCGCCGACCTGCGCAACGCCAACCTCTCGGGCGCCAACTTCGCGGGTGCCGTGCTGGCGCATGCCAGGCTCGAAGGCGTCATCGCGATCGGCGCCCGTTTCGGCAAGGCCAATCTGGGCAAGGCCGTGCTGACCCGGGGTGTTTTCGACGACGCCGACTTTTCCGGGGCAATGCTGATGCACTGCGCATTCGCCGGCACGCAGATGCGGCGTGCCAACTTCGCCAAGGCCAACCTGCTGAACACCACCTGGGGCGAGGCCGACTGGGCCGGCGCGGACCTGAGCGGCCAGGTGTTCTACAAGCTGGACATGAAGGGCATGCGCTGGCCGGAAGCGAACCTGTCGGTCTGCAACTTCATCGAGTCGGACCTCACGGGCGTGGACATGCATGGCGCGAAGATCGAGAACGCGACCTTCGTCACCAGCAAGCTCGACGGCGCCAGGATGATGGCGGCGCAGTGCGCCGGCACCGTGGCCGTCAAGGGCTCCAGTCTGGCCGGGGCGGACATGAGCCAGGCCGACCTGCGCAGGTTCAACTTCGGCGCTTCGGACCTGCGCGGCGCCAAGCTGGTTCGCGCGGTGCTCGACGGCGCCAATCTTTGCGAGGCACGGCTCGAAGGGGCCGACCTGCGCCTGGCGAGCGCCAAGGGCGCACTGATGCGCAAGGCCGTGTGCACCAGCGCCTTGCTGTCGGGCGCGGACTTCAGCGATGCGATCTTCCAGTCGGCGGACCTGCGGGGTGCGGACCTGCGGCGCAGCAACCTCTTCGGCGCCGATCTCGGCCGGGTGCGGCTGGACGGCTCGACCAGTTTCGACGGCGCCTTGCTCAAAAGGGCGCGCACTTGGCCGCGGCTCACGCCAGAACAGCAGGCGGCGGCATGAGCCCGAATCTGTTGACCCTTGCGGTGAGCATCGGCGAGGCGCTGGAGGGGCTCACGCTGCGCAAGGGGCGCTATGCCGGGCTGTCGCTGGGCGGTGGCATCTTCTCGCACATCGATTTCGGCGAGGCCGATTTCCGTGGCGCCGATCTGCGCGAAACCGTGTTCGACCAGTGCGATCTGCGCGGTGCCATCGCATCGGGTGCCAACCTGCGCAAAGCCGTCTTCAACCGTTGCAAGCTCGACCATGTGGACTTGCGCAATGCCAACCTGCACGGCGCCGTGTTCACGGAATGCGACCTGACGCATGCGCAGATGGGGCAGTCGGCGATGACGATGGCCACGGTGGCACGGTGCAAGCTCGACCATGCCGTGTTGCGCGGCGCGCAGCTCGATGCCGCAGTGATCAGCCAGTCGGTGCTGCTCGACGTGTGCGCCGACGACACCAGCTGGCAGTACACCACCGTCAACGAGTGCGACCTGTCCCACCTGACGTGGACCGGCGCGCGCATGCAGCGCAACGTGTTCTTCAAGACGTCGCTCAAGGGGATGTCGTTCGCCGGCATGACGCTGGACGGTAGCCAGTTCTCGTCGGCCGACTTGAGCGGTGCCGACTTCAGCGGCATCACGCTGCAGCAATGCAGCTTCCAGGGCGCCAAGCTGGATGGCGCGAAGTTCACCCAGGCCGTCGCGCCCTTGACCATCTTTTGCGAGGCCACGGGCGAGGGCGTCGATTTTTCGGGTGCGCGCCTGCGGCAGGCGATCTTCACGGGCGCTGCGCTGCCCAAGGCCCGTTTTGCGGGCTGCGACCTCTACCAGACGCACTTTGCGGGCGCGAAGCTGCAGGGGGCCGACTTCAGCGGCGCCGAGTTGACGTATGCCGACTTCCGGCACGCCGAGCTCACCGCGGCCGACCTGCGCCGCGCCACGATGCTGCGCGCCGTGCTGCATGGCGCCGCCACCGAGAACGCGCAGATGAGCGACCGTGCGCGCGCCATCGAATCCGACCCCGATCTGATGGAGGCCGAACGCTGGCAACCGCTGGTGGCTTGACCGCGACGAACGATCGAATGAACGAACGAACCAGGGAACACACCATGAATGCAACGATGAAGAAACCCGGCCTCGCGCAGGCCCGCAAGCACCCCGCCGCCAAGGCGATCGCCGGCGAATGGTGCGTGGGCGTGCTGGGAGCCGGCGCATCGGGCGAAGCCGTCGTGACCAGTGGCGGCTTGCGCCTGCATGCCGTGCGTGCCGCCAGCTGCCTGCTGGAGCCAGCGGCCGGCGACAGCGTGGCGTGCCTGCGCATCGCACCCGACGAGGTCTGGATCATGGCGGTGCTGCAACGCGAGGAAGGCACGCCCAACGTCGTGAGCTGCCCGGGCCACATGCGCATTGCCGTGAAGGACGGCGCGCTCGAACTGGAAGCCGCGCGCGTGGGCCTCAAGTCGGACGCGCTCGACATCGCCACGCAGACGGCGCGTGTGGCCACCGACACCGCGGACATCGTCGGGCGCGAGCTCGGCGTGATCGCCACTCGCATGAAGCTGGTGGGATCGATGCTGTCGTCGGTGATGGACCGGGTGCAGCACTTCAGCAAGAGCTACCTGCGCACCACCGACGGCATCGACCGCGTGGCGGCCACGCACGTCGAGTGCGAGGCCCAGCAGTTGCTGCGACTAGAAGGCGAGCACACGCTGGTGAACGGCCGCGAGCTCATCAAGGCGCGCGGCGCGCAGATCCATTTCGGCTGAAGAAAAGTACAGGAAAGCGGAGCACTGCATGTTTGCCAACTGCCAGCTGATGGGCACGGACATGGGGTTTCCCGATGTCTGCATCACGCCCGCCGCGCCGTCGCCCATTCCGGTGCCTTACCCGAACATTGCGATGGGACCGATGGCGATTCCGAACTGCCCCACGATCCTGGTCATGGGCGCGCCGGCGCATAACCTGGGCACCACGATCCCGATGACCAACGGCGACAACTCCGGCGTCCTGATGGGTGTGGCGTCGGGCACCGTGATGGGGCCGAGCCGTCATCTCACCGGCGCCTTCACGGTCCTGTGGAACGGCATGCCCGCCACGCGGCTCACCAGCGTCTCGCTGCAGAACAGCACCAACTGCCCGGGCGTGCGCACGGTGCCGAGCCAACCGCTCGTTCTGCTGCTGGCGCCATAGAGAAACATCGGCAAGTGATGGCGCCGCGGCGCCGCGGAAGGGGAGAGGGCCACGAATGGCTGATCACGAATTCCGGATCGAAAGCGATTCGCCCGCCAACGGCGAACTGATGTTCTGGCGCATCGTCGGCCACGAGGCGCTCGCGCGCGCGTCCACCTACGAGCTCACCGTGCTCTCGAAGAACCGCGCGCTCGACGCCAAGGACATCCTGGGCCGTGCGTTCGACGTGGTCATCGAGTTCCAGGACAAGGACGGCGGCGTGCATGAGCGCCACTGCCAGGGCCATGCGGTGCGCTTCGAGCGCACGGGGCATGTGGGGCGCCACTTCGAATACCGCATCGGGCTGCGCTCGTGGTTCTGGCTGCTCAGCAAGCGCATCAACTCGCGCATCCTGCAGGACAAGAAGGTGCTCGAAGTGCTCGACGCGGTGTTCGAGGACAGCCCCATCAAGCGCTTCAAGAAGACCAAGACCGGCAACGTCATCGGCACCCACAACCCGCGGCGCTATTGCGTGCAGCACCAGGAGAGCGACTACCAGTTCCTATCGCGCCTCCTGGAAGACGAAGGTATCTATTACTGGTTCGACGCGCACGACGCGCCCGGCACCATGCACCTGTCGGACGCGAGCGACATGGCGCACGACAAGCTTCCGGTGGAAGGCACCTTGCGCCACGTGGCGGGCGACACCACCGAGGCGCGCCACAACGAGATCTCGCGCTGGGTGAGCGCGCGCCAGTTCGACACCGGCACCTACGCGTCGCAGGACAGCAACTTCAAGTCGATCAAGAAGAAGCTGGAGGCCGCGGGCGGCGCGCCCGACAAGCACGAGCTGGCCGAGTTCGAGGCCTTCGAGTTCGCGGGCGGCTACTTCTCGGGCGGCGACGCGGACGACAAGGGCAAGCTGCGCGGCGAAGAGATCGTCGCGCGACGCCAGCGCCATTGGGCGCTCACCACCTGGCCCGACGTGACGGCCGGGCGCAGCTTCAGCTTCGAGGGCGACCCCGACGGCGCGCGCGACGGCGACTACATCATCGCGGCCTGCACCTTCGTGGCGAGCCACCCCGGCTACGAGAGCATTCCCCACGGCGCGCCGCGCATGCCGATCGAGCGGGCGCTGCGCGAAGCGCTCGCCGACGATGCGGTCAATGCCGAGGCGCGGCCGGCGCTCGAGGCGCTGATCGCCAGCGCGCCCGCGCTGCGTACCGACCCGCAGGGCACCAGCGCCTTCCTCATCACCGCGCTGCCGATCGACGTGCCGTTCCGCCCGCCGCGGCTCACGCCGCGCGTGGTGATGCCGGGGCCGCAGTCGGCCATCGTGGTGGGGCCGGCCGGCGAGGAAATCCATGCCGACGACTTCGGCCGCGTGAAGGTGCACTTTCACTGGGACCGCTACGACAAGAGCGACGAGAAATCGACCTGCTGGGTGCGCGTGTCGCAGCCATGGGCAGGCAAGGGGTGGGGCGGGTATTTCATTCCGCGCATCGGGCAGGAGGTGATCGTCGACTTTTTGAACGGCGACCCCGACCGGCCGATCATCGTGGGCCGCGTCTACAACGACGACCAGCCCATTCCGTTCGGCTCGCACACGCAGAGCGGCTTTCGCACGCGCTCCACGCCCAAGGGCAGCGCGTCGAACTGCAACGAGTTCCGCTTCGAGGACAAGAAAGGCTCCGAGCAGGTGTACCTGCACGCCGAGAAGAACCAGGACATCGAGGTCGAGAACGACGAGACTCACTGGGTCGGCCACGACCGCACCAAGACCATCGACCACGACGAGACCACGCACGTCAAGCACGACCGCACCGAGACGGTGGACAACAACGAGACGATCACCGTGCACGGCCAGCGCACGGAAACCGTGGACAAGAACGAGACCATCACGGTCCACATGAACCGCACGGAAACGGTGGACCTGAACGAGACGATCTCCATCGGACAGAACCGCTCGATCACCGTGGGCGCGAGCGAGACGGCGACGGTGGCGCTGCAGCGCACGCACACGGTGGGCATCAACGAGACCATCACCGTGGGCGCCGCGCAGGAAATCACGGTGGGCGCGATGCAGGCGGTGACGGTGGGGGCGAGCCAGACGATCAGCGTGGGGGCGAACCAGTCGAGCAGCATCGGGGCGAATCGGTCGGTGGATGTGGGGGCGGACCTCTCCACCACCGTGGGCAAGAACGAATCGCGCACCGTGGGCCAGGGGCGCACCACCAGCGTGGGCAAGGACGACTCGCTCACCGTCGGCAAGAACCTGGTCATCAGCGCGGGCGACTCGATCTCGATTACCACCGGCAGCGCGAGCATCACGATGAAGAAGGACGGGACCATCGTCATCAAGGGCAAGGACATCACGATCGACGCCTCGGGAAAGATCAATGCGAAGGCGAGCAGCGACATCGTGATGAAGGGCTCGAAGATCCTGCAGAACTGAACACCATCCACGGAGCACACACCATGAGCGGCAGAGACCTGATCGAGAGCGGGATGCAGCAAGCCCTGGCCACCCTGCCCACCTCGCCATATGGCGGCGTGGTCACCGGCGAGCTGGTTGCCATCGCCGACGAGGGGCGAACGCCGCTCGTGATGTTCCCGGGCCAGCCGGGCATCGCGGCCGTGCGTGCGCGCAGCGTGGTCGACCTGCACGGCGCGCACATCGGCGCGGCGGTGGTGCTGATGTTCGAGGAGGCCGATGCGGCGCGCCCGATCGTGATGGGCGTGCTTCGCGGCAACGAGTGTTGGCCGCTAGCCGAGAAGCCGGCGCAGGTCGAGGTCGACGCCGACGGCCAGCGCATGCTCGTGAGCGCGCGCGAGCAACTGGTGCTGCGTTGCGGCAAGGCAAGCATCACGCTCACGCGCGCCGGCAAAGTACTTATCCAGGGCAGCTACGTGCTGAGCCGGTCCACGGGCGTGAACCGGGTCAAGGGCGGGGCGGTGCAGATCAACTGAACGACTGAACGGACGGAGCCCGGCCATGGAGATCGTGAACGCCACCGGCATGACCGTCGGCTACACCATGGGTGTCGAGCCCTCGGGGCGCGAGCTGCTGGTCGTGGTGGTGAAGGGCACGTTCGCGATTCCCCAGGATGGCGGCGCGGCAGAGCTTCTTGCAGAGCAGCGCCCGCTGATCACGGCCGACACCTTCACCGGTGCGCCGGGGTATTCGGCGCCGGCGGAAGAGGTCGATTTCGCACCGCGGAAGCTGCGCTGCGACGTGCTGGTGTCGGGCAGCGCGCACGCGCCGCACGGCGAACCCGCGCAGCACGTGGCGGTGGGCGTGCGGCTCGGGCACTGGAAGAAGGTGTTCTCCGTCGTCGGCGACCGGCACTGGGAGGCGGGGCTCTCGGGTTGCCGGGCCTCGCTGCCGCTGCCTTTCGTCACGAAGGCCATCACCTATGACGTGGCGTTCGGCGGCGTGGACGAGCGCCACGAAGACCCGGCCCGGCACGCCGCCTACATGGCCAATCCTGTCGGGCTCGGCTGGCACCGCAATCTGCAGGCGCGCTTGGTGGACGGCGCGCCCTTGCCGAACACCGAGGCGCTCGACCACCCCGTCGATGCGCCCGATGGCGCCTTCGCGCCGATGGCACTCGGGCCGCTCGGCAGGGGCTGGTCGGGCCGTCTGCCCCATGCGGGCACCTACGACCAGGACTGGATTGACAACACCTTCCCGTTCCTGCCGGCCGACTTCCGCGACGACTACTACCAGGCGGCACCCGCCGACCAGCAGATCGCCTATCCATCCGGCGGCGAGGAAATGGCCCTGGCCAACCTGACGCCCGAGGGGCACACGCGCTTCCACCTGCCGTCGCGCGAGGTGCCGGTCACCTTCTTCCACCGCAAGGGCGGGCACGAGGAAACGCGCGCGGTGCTCGACACGATCGCCATCCACGCGGACCAGGGGTTCATGACGCTCGCCTGGCGCAGCACCGTGCCGCTGCGAAAGAACATGTTCGAGATCTCCAGCATCCTGGCGGGCACCAAGTCGCGCGGCTGGTGGCGGGCCCGCGCCCTCGGCAAGACCTACCACCCGTCGCTGGGCGATCTGGTGCGCGGCCAACGCGCAACGTCGCAGGAGGCCGCATGAGCGCGACGCCCCTGGTAGTGAGCCGCACCGGCATGGTGACGGGCGTCGGGCTCGACGCAGCGACGAGCTGTGCCGCGATCCGGGGCGCCATCGACAATTTTCAGCAGACCGCGTTCCGGGACCGCAATGGCGAATGGATCATGGGCTGCGAGGTCGCGCTCCATGCACCGTGGCGCGGCGAGAAGAAGCTGCTGGCGATGGCCGCGCGCGCGATCGGCGAGTGCCTGGAAGGCTTCGACCAGGCAGCCTGCGAGGCGACGCCGCTGTTGCTGTGCCTTGCCGAAGCCGACCGGCCGGGGCGCATCGTGCGGAACGATGCACGGCTTCTCGAAGCCTTGCAACGTGAGTTGGGCTTCGACTTTCACCCGCAGTCCGCTGTCATCGCGCAGGGCCACGTGTCGGGCGCGGTGGCGCTGTACCGCGCGCGCCAGCTCGTGGATGCGTCGCTCGCCTCGCAGGTCGTGGTGGCGGCGAGCGACAGCCTGCTCGACGGCGCGGCGCTGGCCGACTGCGAAGCGCGCGACCGGCTGCTGACAAGCGCGAACTCCGACGGCTTCATTCCCGGCGAGGGCGCGGCCGCGCTGCTCGTGGAGCCGCTGCGCGCGCAGGCTTGGGGGCAGTTGGTGTGTCGCGGCATCGGCTTTGCGGTCGAGAAGGCCCACATCGATTCGGAAGAGCCGTTGCGCGCCGACGGGCTGACCTCGGCCATCAAGCAGTCGCTGCAGGAGGCCGGCTGCGGCGAGAGCATCCTGGACTTCAAGATCATCGATGCGTCCGGCGGGCAGTACGTGTTCAAGGAGGCCACGCTCGCGTTCGGCCGCATCGACCGCACCAAGCGCACCGAGTTCGACGTGTGGCATCCGGCCGATTGCATCGGCGAGGTGGGCGCGCCCGTGGGGCTCGCGATGATCGCCGTGCTCAAGGCGGCCTTCGAGAAAGCCTATGCGCGGGGAAACAACGTGCTGCTGCATTTGGGCAATGACGACGGAAAGCGCGCGTCGATGATCTTCTCCTGGCATTTCACGGGGGACTGAGCATGGCCAACCAGGTCTTCGCGAACGGCAGGGAAGTGGCATGCAAGGCCGGCGCGGGCAAGACCATCTGCGCCACGCCCGACGTTTGCATGACGCCGCCCGAGAACCCCGCGACGCCGCCGGGCGTGCCCGTGCCCTACCCGAACACGGGGCTCGCATCGGACACCACCGACGGCAGCCGCAGCGTGCAGATCTCGGGCCAGGAAATCATGTTGAAGAACAAGTCGTACTTCAAGACTTCTTCGGGCGACGAGGCGGGCAGCGCGGCCAAGAAGGGCGTGATCTCCAGCAAGAACAAGGGCAAGGTGTACTTCATCGACTGGTCGATGGACGTGAAGTTCGAAGGCGAGAACGCGGTGCGCCACCTGGACAAGACCACCAACAACCACGGCAGTCCGACGGCCAACGAATCCATTCCCTGGCCGTTCGTCGATTCGATGGCCGACGGCAACATCGACAAGACTGCGTGCGACGGCGACAAGGCGCGCGAGGAGCGCGCCTGCGCCGAATACAAGCCGGCCAAGAAGGACGGCAAGGATGTCTGCGCCGAGACCGGCCTTGGCGGCGATTTCGGCTCGATCAAGGGCGATTTGCCCGGCGCTGCGAAGCGTGCGAGCGAGAACGAGTGCGCCGCCGCGCGGCGCTGCCGCCTCGTGCCTTACCAGGCCTCGCCCAAGGTGGAAGACGGCATCAAGGGCTGCTGTCCCGCGCAGACCGGCGACCACATCGTTCCGAAGAGTTCGTTCTTCAAGGACAGCTATGGCGGCAGCCCCATGACTGGCTGGAAGAAATACCGCATGGAGGACGCGCCCTGCATGTGCACGGAAGGCGGCAGTTGCTCGGGAACGCACGGACTGCGGCACACGCACCACAAGACGACCTCGAGCGTGCCGCACGGCACCCACCGGCCTTTCGACGAGGAGGTGACGCACTGCGCCGCGGGCGCGAAGGCCGTGGCGCCGCACTGCGACCAGAAATGCATCGAGGCCCAGTTGAAGGAAGGGCACAAGGGGCTGGGCGATACGAGCAAGGACGTGAAGCATTCATCGACCGGCAAGACTGACATCGAACACTATTCGTCGCTGCAGGACACCATCAACAAGACGGCCGGCTCGCTGGGCGCGCCGCTGCCGTGAACACAAGGAGCCGCCATGGCCGAGAGGGTATCGATCAAGCGTGAGTTCGTGCGGGGCGCCGCACGCCTTGCAGACCTGGTGTACGTCATCAGCCAGATGAAGACGCTGCTGGAGCAGGACATCGCGCATGTGAGCCTGGTGGGGCTCTACAAGGGCAACTGGGGCGACGCCTTCAACACCACCTGGAATGCGACAGCCGTTGCCGTGGCGAAGCTGCCGACGGAGAAGGTGGTGCTCATCGGCGAGGACGGCGACGTCGCCACCTACGTGGGCGGCCGGCGCGAAGACGAGACGATCGCGCCGCAGCCCGTGATGATCCGCAACGCCCGCGAGATCGGGGGGCACGTCCACGCGTGCGGCAGCAAGCGGCAGGTCTTCAAGCGCATCGGCGAGCGCCAGTGGATCGACATGAGCGCGCCGCGCGCCGCGCAGACCGAGGTGTTCGGCTTCGAGGCGATCGACGGCTATGCCGACAACGAGATCTACGCCGTCGGCTGGGCCGGGGAGATCTGGCGCCACGATGGCGCGGCGTGGACGCAGTGCGGCAGCCCCACCAACGTCATCCTCACGGCCGTCTGCTGCGCGGGCAATGGCCTCGTGTATGCCGCGGGGCAGGGCGGCGTGCTCCTGAGCGGACGCGGCGATGCATGGACGCCGGTGGACTGGGAAGACGAAGTCACCGCCGACCTGTGGGACTTGTGCTGGTTCCAGGACAGGCTGTACGTGGCGACCACGTCGGGCCTCTACACACTGGACGCGAACCGCCTCGTGCCGGTGGACTACGGTGCGATGGGGCCGGTCACCGGCTACAGCCTCAGCACGGCACAGGGCGTGCTCTGGTCCGTCGGGAAATCCGACGTGGCGTCGTTCGACGGCACCGTGTGGCGCAAGTACGACTGAGCGGGCGTTCCGCATGACCGCCGCCACCATCGCACGCAGCGCGGCCGCGCCGGTGGCGCTCGTCGTGCAGCGCCACGCGGAGGAGGCAGCGCTGCTGTGCAACCAGCGCTTCTTTCTTGCCGCGTCCGGGCACACGAAGCTGCATCACTTGCGGCGCCTGGACGACCGGCTGGCCGCGCACCTCGACGGCCTGGCTGTGGCGCGCGATGCGGGCAGCAGGGCGTGCGACGAGGCGCTCGCCAGCGCCGGACGTGGCGAGGTGTTCGCGGCCATCGTGCTGGCACTGGAAAACCACGACCTGCCTCGGCTCGAACGCCTGCTGGCCATTGCCGAGCTGCTGCCTGAAGTGCGCGATGCGGTCGCGCTGGCCGGCGGCTGGGCGTCGGGCGAGTCGCTGCGCGGCATCGCCAAGGACATGCTCGATTCGCCCCACGCGTTTCGCCGCGCCGTCGCCATCGCCGCCTGCGACTTCCACATGGTCGACCCCGGCGAGGCGCTGAACGCCGCGGTCGCCCATGCCGACGTGGTGCTGCGCGCGCAGGCGCTGCGCGCCGCGGGCGAGTGCGCAAGGCGCGATCTCGCGGCCGCGTGCATCGGTGCGCTGGAAGACGAAGACGCCGGCTGCCGCTTCTGGGCCGCGCGCTCGGCCGTGCTGCTGGGCGAACGCCACAAGCCCATCCACGCGCTGCACGACGCAACGCTGCTGCCCGGCACTTCGCACGGCCGGCTCGCGCTGTCGCTGCTTTTCAAGCTCGCGACGCCGGCGCAAGCAGCGCCGCTGCTGGCGGAGATGCTCGACAAGCCCGCCCACGTGCGGGACGCCGTGCGCAGCGCGGGCACGGTGGGCGACACGCGGCTGGTGCCCTGGCTCATCGCGCAGATGGAAGACCCGGCGCTCTCGCGCCTTGCGGGTGAGGCGTTCAGCACCATCACCGGCCTGGACCTGGCCTGGCTAGACCTGGAACGCAAGCCGCCCGAAAACATCGAGTCCGGCCCCGGCGATGCGCCGGAAGGCGAGGACGTCGCCATGGACGAGGATGACGGACTGCCCTGGCCCGACCCCGCGCGGATCGGCGGTTGGTGGGCCGCCAACGGGCACGGCTTTGCGCCGGGCGAGCGCTACTTCATGGGCGCTGTGCCGTCGTGGGCGCATTGCGTGGGCGTGCTTAGGCATGGCTGCCAGCGCCAGCGCATGGCAGCGGCGGAATACCTCTGCCTGCTGCGCCCCGGCAGCAAGCTCTTTCCGACGAGCGCGCCAGCCTGGCGCCAGCAGCGCTGGCTCGAGCAATGGCCGGACGAATGAACATCACGAATGCCCGCGAAATACATCCTCGCCGCATTGGCCGTGGCCTTCCTGCTCGCGGCGGGACTGCGCTGCGCGAGGGGTGGCTCGGTGCGCGATGCCGCCGTGCGCACCTGGCTCCTCATCGCCCTCATCTTCACCGCCGTCGCCGCCTGGCTGCAATGGCATACCTCTTAAGGCGAGATTGCCAACGTGCCCCACGGAATGAATACTCCTTCTGAGTTTTTTCGCCCGTACGCGCCCGCGTGCGTGCGGGTGTGTTCGGGCATAGAAGGGCCTAGAGCCTCGGGGGCCGTTTCATGATCCATATCGCTGTCATCACCCGGCAAGGCGCTCCGGCGGGGCAGTCCATCGCGGCCGATTTTGGGCCCAACGGGGGCACCATCGGCCGGGCCGACACCAACACGCTGGTGCTCGACGACCCCGACCGCACCGTCTCGCGCGTGCATGCGCAGGTGCTGTGCCGCGACGGGCAGTACTTCGTGATCGACCGGGGCAGCAATCCGATGCAGTGCAACGGCGTGTCGCTGGGCTCGGGCAAGGAAGCGCCGCTCACCGATGGTGCGCGACTGGTCGTCGGCAGCTTCGAGCTCAGCGTGCGCATGACGGCCGCTGCGGCACCGCCGTCGCTGGCGATTCCCAACACCATCATGTCGGCGCCGGTGGGCGCCGCTGCGCCAGCCGCGAGCACGAGCGACGATCCGTTTGCCGATCTGCTCGCGGGCCTCGGCTCGCCGCCGGCACCCGCGCCCGCTTCGTCCGGCGCCGCCAGGGCGCCCGCGCCCGCCAGCGCCGATTCGCTGCTGTTTCCCGACCCGATGGAGACGGGCTCGCGCAACGCGCAGGCCGCGCAGGTCGATCCGTTCGCCAACCTGCTCGGGCCCTCGCCGAGCTCGGCGCCGGCCGCGGGCCTGGGCGCGCTCGACGATTTCTCCGACCTGGGCGCGCCGCCCGCGCACGGCAAGGCATCGGGCATCGACGAGTTGTTCGGCGGCATGGGCGGCGGTGGCGGCATCGGCGGCGATCCGCTTGCGCTGTCGCCGCTGGCCGATCCGCTGCTGCAACCGAACACGGCGTCGTCCGCGGACCCGCTCGCCGCATTGCAGAGCGCGGCGCCGACCACGCCGACGCCGCGCTCAGACCACCTGCCGATCGACCAGTTCGGCTTCACGCCGCCGAAGGCGGTGACGCCACCGCCTCCACCGCCTCCGCAACCTTCGCCCCCCCCGGTATCTGCCGCGTCCGCGGAGGTGCTGCCGCAGTTCGACGACATCACGGGCCAGCCGATCCGCATCAGCGGCCCCGAGCCTGGGAGCCGGCCGCTGGAGTCGCTGCCGCCCCTGCCGCCGCCGCCTGCGCCACCGGTCCAGCGCGCGTCGGCACCGGCCGCGCCCCGCGCCGAGCGCACGGCCTCCGACGACGAGCTGCTCGCCGCGTTCCTGCGCGGCCTGGCCAGCACGCACCAGCCGCCCGAGATGCTCACGCCCGGCCTCATGGAGCGCATCGGCTCGATGCTGCGCAGCGCCACCGAGGGCACGCTGCAACTGCTGCTCACGCGCCAGGAGTTCAAGCGCGAGGTGCGCGCCGAGGTCACGATGATCGCGGCGCAGGCGAACAACCCGTTGAAGTTCTCGCCCACGGTGGAGGTGGCGCTCGCGCACCTGCTCGGGCCCGGCGTACGCGGCTTCATGCCGCCGGAAGCCGCCATGCGCGATGCCTTCAACGACCTGCGCGCCCACCAGTTCGGCGTGATGGTGGGCATGCGCGCAGCGCTCGCGCATGTCATCGCGCGCTTCGAGCCCGAAGAGCTCGAGAAGAAGATCAGCGCGAAGTCCGCGCTCGACGCCATCTTCGCGGCCAACCGCAAGGCCAAGCTCTGGGACCAGTTCGTGGCGCTCTACGGCGGCATCGCGAGCGAGGCGGAAGACGATTTCCACAACCTCTTCGGCAAGGCTTTCCTGGAGGCCTACGAAGAGCAGATGGCGCGCCTGAAGTCCGACGGGCAGTGAAGAAGAAAAGCAGGCGCAGCACAACGACGACCTCGGTCGAAGCCACCACAACAACACCAGCAATCGCGAGGCACCCCGCTTGGAAATCGAAATCGTCACGTTGTCCCGACAGGGCGGCCGCACCTACAACGAGGACGTCCACGGCCACTGGCACGACGAGCGCTACGTCGCCTGCCTGGTGGCCGACGGCGCGGGCGGCCATGGCGGCGGCGATGTGGCCGCGGCCACGGCGCGCAGCAGCATGCTGGGCGGCTTCTCGGCGGCGCCGGGGCTGGACGAGTTCACACTGCGCACGCTGGTCGAGCAGGCCAACCGCGACGTGGTCGCGCGCCAGGCCGAGGGCGGCAAGCTCGCGGGCATGCGCTCCACGGTGGTCTTCGCGGCCATCGACCTGGAGAACCAGGCGCTCGCCTGGGTGCACAGCGGCGACAGCCGCGCCTACCTCTTTCGCGGCGGCGCCATCGTGGCGCGCACCACCGACCACAGCCTGGTGCAGCAGATGGTCGCGGGCGGCATGCTCGACGAGGAGGGCGCGCGCCTGCATCCGCAGCGCAACATGCTCCTGTCGGCGCTCGGCTCGATCGAGGAGGCGCCCGACATCGCGGTGTCGGACCGCATGCGCCTGGTCGCGGGCGACGTGCTGCTGCTGTGCAGCGATGGCGTGTGGGAGCCCTTGGGCGACGAGTGCCTGGTCGACACGCTGCATGCCTCGCGCACGCCCAGCCAATGGACGGAGCAGCTGGACACGCAGATCAAGTCGCGCGCCAAGCCGGGCCACGACAACTACACCGCGCTCACGCTGTGGGTGATGCCCGACGACGCGGACGACGCCACGCGGCTGATGCCCGCGGTGGAAGAGGTCACGATGCCGGCGCCGATCGAGGAGCCGCCGGCAACGCCCGAAAAGCCTGCGGAATAAGGGGCGAGGAGAAGAACGGCCGGGGCCTTGCAGGCCCCTAGCCCATCAGTCCCGCCGCCGAGTCGACGATGTCCTGCAGCTGGGCGATCACCGGCTTGCCCGGGCAGGGCTTCGATTTGGTGAACATCGCGTGGTACGACAGGCCGCTGTCGTCCGGCGTGGTCGCCAGTTTCAGCGGCACGCCGTATTCGCCGTTGAGCCAGGCGAGCAGGTAGCCGTTCATGCGGATTTGCATGTCGGTGAGGGTCTCGCCGTGCACCGCGACGTTCTCCACGCTGTACCAGAGGTTGTCCACCTTCCAGCCGTCCACCGCCCAGGAGCGCTGCGACAGCGGGATGTACTGCGCGATGGTGCCGCCCTTGTCCACCGCGAAGTGGGCCGAGGCCGCGCGGTTCTCCCAGGTGGTCTTGAGCGAGCTCAGGAGGCTGTTGCCGTCGGTGATGTGGACGATCAGCCCCTTGATGGCCGTCTTCTTCATGAGGCCGGCGGCGCCGGGGCCGCCGTAGTGCTTGCTCAACGGGTAGCACTCATCCGCATACGGGTGATAGTCGTCGTTGTTCCACTTGCCCATCTCGCATTCCTCTCGGGTTGCTTTCGGATCGGTCCCGGATCGCTCTCGGATCGCTCTGGTGCCCCGCCTGTCAGGGCTTCTTCGGCCGGTAGGCCTTGAGCGTGCCGGTCACGGTGATGTCCACCGTGACCACCACGAGGGCCGACTCCATCTTTCCGTTGTCCTGCCGCTTCATCTGCTTGCGGGTGGTGGTCGATGTCGAGCTGCCCTTCCAGCGGATCGTGCTGGAGCGCACCGCCTCCTTGTTGCCCCGGTAGTTCTGCTCCAGCACCGTGATGGCGCCGGTACCCGGGTTCTTCGACAGGATGGAGGTGTGGTGCGGGTGGCCCACCGACACCGAGGGGTCGTCGACCCAGCCCGAGTCGTCCGCGAAGGTGACGTCGGTCGTGGTGGTCGTGGTCATCTCGTAGTCGCGGTACTGCAGGATGTCGCCCGGCAGCGCATCCTTGAGCGCGACTTCGTCGCCCCAGATGTAGTCGTCGTCGGCGCCCATCGGTCCGAAGTCCGAGGAGGTGCCGGCGCCGGCTTGCAGCAAAGCCTTGTTGGCCAGGTCCCAGCATTCGCCTGCGCCGATCTGCTTGCCGACCTGGGCGCTGGCCCATTGGAGGGCCTTGGCGTTGAGTGTTGCCATCGCGTGTCTCCGGCGAAGGGGTGAAGCGGCCTCCGGCCGCTTTCAGGCCAGCCGGAGAAGCGCGTCAGACCTTCTTGTTGGCAGCGATGTCCCAGCCGGTTTCCTTGGTGCCGTCGCCGGAACCGTCGGCCTTCTGCGGCGTGTATTCGTACTTGAACTTGGAGAAGTTCAGCGTCACGGTCTCGGTCAGGCGGTCTTCGCCGCCGCTGCCACCGGTGTGGATGTTGCTCACCAGGATGTCTTCCATCGTGAGCTTGATGTATTCGAGCGGCGTCGCGCCGGCCTTGCGCACCACCAGCGTGCCCTTCTTGATGTGCTGGCCATTGCAGCAATCCAGAAGCAGCAGGTGCGAGGCGGAGTCGACGTACTTGGTGATCGAGACGTCCTGCACGCTCACCTTGCCGGCGCCCGAGCCGCCGCCCACGTGGCCGGTGCCGGACTGGCTGGCACCCCAGCTCCAGGCGAGAACGTCGATTTCCTTCTTGTGCGAATCGTCCTTGGATTCGCCGTCGACGCCTTCGAGCTTCAAAAACATGTCTGCAGCCATGATGCTTACCTTTCAGTTGTGTGTGAGTCAGGGAAAAAGGGCTTCCGTGCGGTGCCTAAGCGTTGGTGCCCGGGAGCTGTAGAGAGAACGAGCAAGGGCCTCTTTTTTCAAAGGCCCTCCGAAGGCATATGCCTTCGTTACTTCCCGCCCTTGGCCGAGGGCAGCTTGGACACCAGCCGCAGCGACACCGTGAGGCCTTCGAGCTGGTAGTGCGGGCGCAGGAAGAACTTGGAGGTGTAGTAGCCGGGGTTGCCCTCGACCTCTTCCACCACCACCTCGGCGGCGGCCAGGGGCTTGCGCGCCTTGGTCTCTTCCGACGAGTTGACGGGGTCCCCGTCCACGTAGTTCATGATCCATTTGTTGAGCCAGCGCTGCATGTCGTCGCGCTCCTTGAAGCTGCCCACCTTGTCGCGCACGATGCACTTGAGGTAGTGCGCAAAGCGGTTGCAGGCAAAGAGGTAGGGCAGGCGCGCGGCCAGGTTGGCGTTGGCCGTGGCGTCCGGATCGTCGTATTCGGCGGGCTTGTGCAGCGACTGCGCGCCGATGAAGGCTGCGAAGTCGGAGTTCTTGCGGTGGATGAGCGAGAGCAGGCCCGCCTTGGAGAGCTCGGCTTCGCGCCGGTCGCTGATGGCGATTTCGGTGGGGCACTTCTGGTCCACGCCGCCGTCGTCGCTCGGGAAGGTGTGCAGCGGCAGGTTCTCCACCGCGCCGCCCGACTCGATGCCGCGGATGCGCGAGCCCCAGCCGTAGAGCTTGTACGAGCGATTGATGTTGGTCGCCATCGCATAGGCGGCGTTGGCCCAGGCGTACTTGCTGTGGTCGGCGCCGGCGGTGTCTTCCTCGAAGTCGAACTCCTCCACCGGGTTGGTGTTGGCGCCGTAGGGGGTGCGCGCAAGAAAGCGCGGCATGCACAGGCCCAGGTACTTGGCGTCGTCCGAGTCGCGGAGCGACCGCCAGCCGGCGTACTCGGGCGTGAGGAAGATCTTGGTGAGGTCGCGCGGGTTCGCGAGCTCCTGCCACGACTCCATCTGCATCAGGTTGGGGCTCGCGCCGGTGATGAAGGGGGCATGCGCCGAGGCCGCGATCTTGGACATTTCACCGAGCAGCTCGATGTCGGGCGGGCTCTGGTCGAAGTGGTAGTCGCCCACCAGCGCGCCGAAGGGCTCGCCGCCGAACTGGCCGTATTCCTGTTCGTAGATCTTCTTGAACATCGGGCTCTGGTCCCAGGCCGCGCCCTTGAATTTCTTCAGGCTCTTGGCCAGGTCCACCTTGGAGATGTCCATCACCCGGATCTTCAGGTGCTCGTCGGTCTCGGTGTTGTTCACCATGTAGTGCAGGCCGCGCCATGCACTCTCCAACTTCTGGTAGTCGGGGTGGTGGATGATCTTGTTGACTTGGTCGGTCAGCTTGGCGTCGATCGCGGCGATCATGGCCTGGATCGACTTGGTCACGTCCTTGCCGATGACCGTGCTGTTGCTCAGCGCCTGCTGCGCGAGCGTGAGCACGGCGGCTTCGACGGCGCTCTTGGCTTCGTCGCTGCGCGGCTTGAATTCCTTCTGAAGGAGCGACGAAAAGTCGCTGCCCGCATAGGCAACGTCCTTGAGTGCGCTCTGCTCGAGTGCTTCGGCCATGGTGGTTTCTCCTCGTGTACCGGTGTGTCAGGCGTTGGGGCTGTGGATGTTCAGGCGGCCGGCTTGCTGCCGTCGTCGGGCTTGGCGGTGGAGGCCAGAGACTGCAGGAGGGCCGGGTCTTCCAGCACCTTGGCCAGCAGTTCCTCGGCGCCGTTCTTGCCGTCCATGTAGGTCACCAGGTTGGACAGCTGCGTGCGCGCTTCCAGCAGCTTGTTGAGCGCGCCGACCTTCTTGGCGACGGCGGCGGGCGAAAAGTCTTCCATGTTCTCGAAGGTGAGTTCCACCTTCAGTTCGCCCTCGCCAGTGAGCGAGTTCTCCACGGCGAACGCGGCGCGCGGCTTCATGGCCTTCATGCGCGAGTCGAAGTTGTCCACGTCGATCTCCAGGAACTTGCGGTCGGCCACGGGCGCGAGCGGATCGACCGGCTTGCCCGAGAGGTCGGCCAGCACGCCCATCACGAAGGGCAGCTGGATCTTCTTCTCGGCGCCGTAGAGTTCGACGTCGTATTCGATCTGCACGCGGGGCGCCCGGTTGCGGGCGATGAATTTCTGACTGCTCTTGGCCATGGCGAAGCTCCTTGCGGGGGTGAATGGGGCGGTTGGATCAACAGGAAAAAAGGGGCGCGGCTATTCGGACGAGCGCTTGCCCGTCACGGTCTCGATGGTGTCCAGCGCGCCGGGCGCGAGGTTGGCCATGATCTCGAGGAAGCTCACGCCGATGAGCTTCTTGGCGCGGTCGATCAGGAGCGGCGCCGGGTTGCCGGGCTCGGTCTGTTCGAGGAAACGGATCACGCGGTCCAGCATCTGCAGTGCGTCCTGGCGGCTCTGGATCTCGCCGCGCGCGGCGGCCGCGCGCGGTGCGCCGCCGGCCTGTGCGCTGTTGCCTTCCGCGCTCTCGGCCTCGGCGGCTTCCTCGGGCGCGCCGATGGCGGCGCTGCAGGCTTTCTGCAGCACGCGGCCGATGCCGCGCAGCGGGGCCAGGTCGATCACGTCGGAGCGGCCGGTGCGCTCGACCAGCAAGGCCTGCAGCTTCTCGACCAGGCCGAGCACGCCGATCGCGGCCTGTATCAGCTCGGGCCGCTCGGCATGCAGGGCCTCCAGGCCGCCCTGGATCTGCGCCGGCGAATAGGTGGCTTCGCCGCCCACCGCGTTCAATGCGTTGTTGGCCACCGCGATGTCGCGCACGCGGATCGCGCCCACGCCGGGCGCCACGCCCACCTGCGCGTCGTAGAGATCGCGCAGCACCATCGTCTCGTCGCCCAGCGGTGCCAGCGCGTTCAGGCGCATGGTCGGGTCGTTGTCGTCGTCGGCATCGAGCTTTGGATGTATGCCTTCCCAGAACCGGTCGAGCAGGCCGGTGAGCAGTTCCAGGCCGGCGACGAAGCCGGTGATGCCCTGCAGGCGCGTCGATGCGCGCAGCAGCAGCACCGCGGGACGCACGTCCTTGCTGCGGCGCAGGAGCGCATCGGACTGCTCGGCCACCTCGCGCCACTCCGGCTCCACCGCCGGGATGACGGTGTCGCCGAACTGTTGCTCGGGCTTGCCCTGCGCGGACGTGGTGAGCGCGGTGAAGTCCGCGTCGTACTCCAGATCGTCCCCGCACGGCGATGCCTCGCCTATCGGCGTGAGCAGTGCTTCTACAAGTTCGTGAGTCAGCATGTTGCCTGTTCGAGTTCGCTGGTGATAATCAAAGATGCGTCAGGACCGGTCAATGCAACGAAGGGAATAGCATGCGCACGCTGGGTACACACCATTCGTCCTATGAAGGCTTCTTCGCTGCGGCATCGCGGCGCCGTGCGATGGGCCTCGGGCTCGCTGTTGCGGGCCTCGCCCTCGCGGGTTGCGCGAGCAAGCCGGTGGTCACGCCGGTGAGCCTCACGCTCGTGGCCGGCGCCGATGCCAACCCCGACGCGCGCGGCCGTGCATCGCCCCTCACCGTGCGCGTGTATGCGCTCAAGTCGCCCGGACCCTTCGAGGGCGCCGACTTCTTCTCGCTGTTCGAGAAAGACCAGGCCACGCTCGGCGCCGAGCTCGTGCAGCGCGAAGAAATGCTGCTGCGTCCCGGCGAAAGCAAGAAGCTCGACCTCACGCTGCCGGCCGATGCCAAGGCCATCGCCGTGATGGCCGCATTCCGCGACCTCGACCGCGCGCGCTGGCGCGAAGTGCGTCCGGTCACGCCGGGGCAGGCGCAGGTGCTCACAGTCAATTTCGGCGCGCGGCAGATCCGCATCGAAGGCAAGTAGGGCCGGCGCACCGCGCTTCATGGTGCGCCCGTCGCGGTGTTCGGCGACGGACGTCCCGGCCGCACCAGGGGCTGGTCGGCCGGCAGGAAGCGCTCGAAGAGATCGGTCACGAAGGCCCCGCCGCTCGCATCCGATGCGGCGGCCGTGAAGTAGAGACCGCGCCAGCGCGGCGCACGCGAGCCCTTGCCGTGGCCCTCGAACAGCACCTCGGCCACCTCGCGCAATGCGGGCTGCAACTCCAGCACCGCTTCCACGAATCCATGGATCGCGAGGCGCGCCGCGGCGCCGGGCTGTTCGCGCAGCAGCGCCATGCGCAGGCCCTGCAACTGCGTGGCGATCGGATCGAACAGTGCGTCGAGCCGCTCGCCGGCCGGTGCGCCGGGCGCGGCGAACGGGTCCGGCACGCGATGGCCCAGCGCCTGCGCCAGCACCTCGGGCGGCAGTGCGCCGCGCAGCGTGGCATAGCCCGTCAGGTGCTCCAGGCCGGTGATGACGAGGTACACGGGCAGCTGCAGCCGCAGGGTGTCGCCGGCTTCGTCGAGCAGCCGGCGCATGCGCGCGGCAAGGGGCCGCAGCTCTTCGGCATCCGCCTGCAGCAACTCGCTCGCGGAGACGCACATCACCACGCCGTTGAGCGGCAGCCGGTCGCGCCGCTCGGCCAGCGCAAGCAACGCCTGCAGCCACAGGGCGCGCGTGCGCGGCGCGTGGGACGCGTCGCCGACCGCGACGGGGTGGATCTCGATGGCCGCCAGCGCGCCGGTCAGCCACCAGCGCCAGCAGTTCGCGTCGATGGCGTCGGTCTGCGTGCGGGGTTGGGCGAGGCGCTCGCCCTGCGCGGTGGACAGGAGCCCGGGCAGGTCGGCCGCCGCGTCGCCGAGGAACAGGAACCATGGCACAGGCGCTGCACGCCCGTGCGACGACCGCAAGGGCCGCGGCGCCTGCCGCAGCGCCTGGCGCGCCTGCGCCATCGATTCGCGCAGCGCACCGACGGCGGCGTCGTCCACCGGCGCATCGAGCGTCTCGATGCGCCGGAGCAATCCGCGCCGCCGGGCGCTGCGGCCCGCGTCGTGCACCATCGCGTACAGCAGCACGAAGCCCAGGAGGCACAGCGCGAGCAGCGCCCAGAAGAAGTGGGTGGGCGAGAGCAACGCGGTCATCGCGACACCGTTTCGAGGAACACGAAATCGGCGATCAGCCGGTCGCTGTTCTTGCTGGCCGCGAGCGCCTCGCGCAGCCGCAGCAGGTAGGCCGAGGCGAGCTCGAACGGCGGGCGGTCCGAGGTCTCGGTGAAGGGCGTCGGCGCCGAGAGCACGGTGATCAGCACGCTGCCGAAGGGGGGGCTCACGAGCCAGCTCGACGGAATGTCGCGGCCCACCTCCAGCGTGGCGCCGGCCTGCAGCGGCGTGGGCGCCTGCCCGGCGTTCAGGTGCATGACCGAGCCGTCGGCGGTGTAGTAGTCGACCCAGATGTAGCTGTCGTGCCGGGGCGCCACGACCTGCACGCGCACGTTGTCGCCTTCGCGCAGCTGGCGGTTGCGGGCCGTGGGGGCGTAGATGTCCAGCCCGTAGTGCTTCTCCTGGTTGCGCGCCTGGTAGGGCTTGAGGATGGCGAACACCTCGCAGTGCGGCCACACGCGCAGGCCCACGTCGAAGCGCGGCGCGATCACGCCCGGCATGGTGCTCACTTCGCGCGCCACGCGCGGCACGTCCTCGGGCAGCGAGACGAAGCCGCTCACCTGCGTGTGGCCGTCCTTGCCGACGGAAGTCGAGAGGTCGGCGCAGGCATAGGTCTGCAGGTGCTGGTCGATGCGCTGGGCCAGCGCGGTCTGGGTGGTCGCCGGCCCGGAGGTCATGAACCACAAGAGGTAGAGCAGGGGCAAGAGCAGGGCCAGCGCCGCGCTCGCGCGCAGCAGTGCCCGGTCGCGCCGCTGCGTGTCGTTGGGTCCGCGCGGGTCGGCAACGCCGTAGGGCTGGGGCGTGATGTGGTCCTGCACGAGGCTGCCCAGCGCGAGCGGCCGCAGGCGAAGCTGGCGGCCGTGCAGCTCCTTGAGCTTGCCCAGCTCGCCCTGGTCGCCGTCCTCGAAGTAGTACTGGCCCTTGAAGCCGTGCGCCAGCGCGTGCCAGTAGACCTCGCGCACCTCGTCGTCCTGCGCGCCCAGCGCCGACAGGTGGTGGAAGAACTCGCTGTGCGCGTTGTTGGAGTTGAACAGCTGCACCTGCAGCGGCGCGGCGCCGGCGTCTGCGCCGGGGTGGCGCGCCAGGATCTCGTCGATCCAGGCCACCATCGCGAACACCGCCGATTCGACCTGCACAGCGGGCGTGCCCGACGCCTCGGCCCGGGCGCGCGCCGCGTCGAGCAGCCGGCGCGCCTGTTGCTGCGCCGCATCATGCGCAATGGCCGGCCGGCCGGCCGCGAGGGAGGCGTCCAGCGCGAGGCCGAACGAGAGGAAGGACGAGAAGCAGTCGAGCAGCCGGGCCATGGAGGTGCCCGCTCAATCGTGCATTGCGAAGGATGCCTTGCACCGGCGTCTGCAGCGATGGCCCATGCCCATGTCCCCGGTTCCTTCGAGTGGAAGTTCATTCTTCCAAAGGGGTCCCGGCGGGCGCCATATCGCTTGGGGTCTATGCCGTTGGTGGGGCCGGGCGGCCTTGCTGTGCGGGGCAATCGCCGTTATCTTCAGCAATCGCTGCCTTCAGCGCAGCTGCGACTACGGAAACCAAGCCATGAAAATCCTGATCGCCGACGACCACCGGCTCGTCATCGAGGCGGTCAAAGCCAAGTTGTCGGAGCTCGAGCCCGGCATCGAATTCGTCCTGGCGATGAGCGTCGACGAATTGCTTGCAGGGGCGAACGACGACCTCGACCTGGCCCTGATCGACCTCAACATGCCCGGCGCGGACGGCCAGGCGCACATCGACGAAATCCGGCGCCGGCATCCGGCCGTGCCGGTGATCGTGCTGTCGGGCTACGAAGACCCGGCCATCATGCGCAGCGCCCTGGAGCGCGGCGTTCTTGGGTTCATTCCAAAAGCTTACTCACCCGATGTCATGCTCTCGGCCGTGCGCCTGGTGCTGGCGGGCGGGGTGTACGTGCCGCCGATGATGCTGACGGCGCTGCCGCCAGGCATCGTGGCCGGCGTGGCTCCGCAGGCGGGAGGTACCGAGGCGCTCACCCGCGGTGGCGGCACCGGCCAGACGCTGGAGCACCTGCGCAGCGTGCTGACCGAGCGGCAGGTCGAGGTGCTGCAGTTGCTCTCGCAGGGCAAGCCCAACAAGCTGATCGGGCGCAGCCTGGGGATCAGCGAGGGCACGGTCAAGATCCACCTGGCCGCCATCTTCCGGGCGCTGAATGTGCGCAACCGGACCGAGGCTGTTGTGGCTGCGCAGGCGCTGACCGAGGCGCAGCAGGCCTGAAGAGATTTGTCGGTGGGCGGGTG
This sequence comes from Variovorax paradoxus, assembly GCF_000834655.1. Lineage (GTDB taxonomy): Bacteria > Pseudomonadota > Gammaproteobacteria > Burkholderiales > Burkholderiaceae_C > Variovorax > Variovorax paradoxus_F. The sequence continues at coordinate 20,477 of NZ_JXQQ01000035.1, read as the reverse complement.
CACAGGGCACCGGGTACTCCCCTCCGCGAATGTCCCCCGGCCTGCGGCCCCCTCCTTGATTTCGCTGCGGGGAGCACCCGATGCCTTGCGCACTCGGGCACGCACTGGGTGCACCGCCGTCAACGGCTGCCCTGAGCGAGGCGTCTAGGCTGCCCGCAGTGCGGGCGCCGATGGTGCCTCCGGCTCGCTTGCGCGCAGCCCCGCCTTTCTCTCTTCGATCGCTTCGGCCAGAAACTCCGCATCGCGCGCCACGCCCGAGAAGCGGCCCGATCCCCAGGTGTGCAGCCAGGGCAGGCCGAGGAAGTACAGGCCCGGTTCGTTCGTCACCCCGCGCCGGTGCACAGGCGCGCCGCGGCCGTTGAAGACCGGTGCGTCCACCCAGGCGAAGTCGGGCGAGAAGCCGATGCACCAGACCACGCTCGTGATGCCCGCCGCCGCGAGGTCGAGCCGGGTGCGTTCCTCGGCCGGCTCCCACACGGGCGTGTAGACCGAGGGCGGCGGCGCCTCGATGCCCTGGGATGCGATGAACCTGTCGATCGATGCATTGATGCGGTTGTAGGTGTCGTCGGCGCTGTCCAGGTTCTCGCGCAGGTTGGGCTGCAGCTCGAAGCTGCCGCCGTCAAAGCCGCTCAGGAGGCCGTAGAGCTCCATGCCTTCGCGCGCGAAACGGCGCAGGTCGATGTCGCGTCCGCCATCGCGGCCGGTCACGTAGTGGTTGGTGTTGTCGCGCACGCCTTCGCGCAGCGGGTGCTCGGTGACGGGCATGTCGTAGTACTTCATGTCGGCGAGCCAGTCGACCACCTCGCGGCCGCGGTAGAAGCGAGCGCAGCGCGGCGCGTTGCCGGTGGCCAGGTGGACCTTGCGGCCCGCCAGGTGCAGGTCTTCGGCGATCTGCGCGCCCGACTGGCCGCAGCCCACCACCAGCACCGCGCCCTCGGGCAGTTGCGCCGGGTTGCGGTACTGCGCCGAGTGGTACTGCGCGACGGTGGCCGGCAGCTTCTCGGCCAGGCGCGGCACGATCGGCCGGTGGTAGCCGCCCGAGGCCACCACCACCTGGTCGGCGGTGTAGAGGCCGGCGTCGGTCTGCACGATGAAGCGATCGCGCTCGCCGGTGCCGGGGACGCGCGACACGCGCTCCACGGTGACGCCCTCGATGGCCGGCGCCTTCACGTGCGCGACGAAGCCGGCGAGCCAGTCGTTGATCTGGTCCTTGACCATGAAGCCGTGCGGATCGGCGCCGAGGTAGCTCCAGCCCGGCAGCTGGCATTGCCAGTTGGGCGTGACCAGGCAGAACGAATCCCAGCGCTGGGTGCGCCAGCTGTGCACGAGGCTGCGTTTCTCGATCACCAGGTGGTCGATGCCGCGCTGCTGCAGGCAATGGCTCAGCGACAGGCCGGCCTGGCCGCCGCCGACGATGACGACGCTGTAGTGGCTGCGTCCGCCGTAGGGATAGGACATGGGGGTCTTCTTTCTCTCTGGATGTAGGGGGCGTCAGTCGAAGGCGACGACGGTGACTTGCGCATCGGCGGTGCCGGTGAACCGGGTGGCGATGCGCTCGATCTCGGCGAGCTGGTCCATGGCCTGCGAGCAGGCGAAGCCGTACCTCGCGCGCACGCGTTCGGAGGCGATGCCCAGCGCGTCGCGGGTCCGCTGAAGAAAGTCGTCGAGCGCGTAGCGTTCGCCGGGCGCGAGGAAGTCTTGCACCACGAGCGAGGGCGAGTAGCAGCGCGTTTCGCTGGCGTCGGGCCAGCGCACATGGAAGTGCATCACGGGCATGGGTGTTTCTCTTTCAGGTGCGCGCGGTAGAGGGCGACGTGGCGCGCGGCGCTCGCGGCCCAACTGAAGCGCTGCGAAAGGCGTGCCGACGAGGCGGCGATGCGCTGCGCATCGCGCGTTGCAATTGCGTGATCCAGCGCGCCGGCAATGGATGCCGGGTCTTGCGGATCGGCCCAGCTCACGTCCGTCTCGGCCAGATGCTCGGTGAACGGCGCGATGCGCGAGGCGACCACCGGCACGCCGCTGGCAAGCCCTTCGAGCACCACGAGGCCGAAGCCTTCACGCAGCGAGGGCATCGCGACCACGTCGGCCAGGCGGTAGAGCGCGGCGATGTCGGCATCGGGCAGCGGGCCGGTCACGCGCAGCGGCTGCCACGGGCCCTCGTCGAAGCCGAGCGCCTGCATTTGCGCACGAAAGGCTTCGGTGTAGGCGGCATGGTCGAGCAGGCTCGCGCCACCCGCGATCACGAGTTGCGCGCGCGGATGCCTGGCGCGCAGCAGTGCAAAGCCGGCCAGGAGGCGCGCGGTGTTCTTGCGCTCCTCGACGCCGCCGATGGCCAGCACCACGGGTGCGCCGGTGGCGATGCCCAGGCGCTGCCCGACTGCCGCATCGCCCGCCTGCGCAACCGGAGAGAAGCGTTGCGTATCGACACCGTTGTCGATCTCGTGCGCTTCGATGCCGTAGTCGCTTCGCAGGTGATCGCACCACAGCCGGCTCGCGCTCAACACGAGGCTCGCGCGCTCGAAGGCGTTCTGCTGCCAGCGCGTGAGTTGCGGATCGTCGAACGTATCGAGGTGGTGCACGGTGCGCACGAAGCCGCCGATGCGCCCTTCGTCCTGCAACTGTGCGAGCGCATTGCCGCCGATGGAGTCCTGCGTGTGCAGCACGTCGAAGGTCTCGCGTTGCAGCAGGGCATGCAGATGGCCGACGAAGGCGCCGATGCGCGAACGCACCATGCCGACGGTGTCGCGCGGCTTGTCGTTCACGAGCGCCAGCTCGACTCTGCAAGGCGGCGTGCGGAACATCGCCTGTCCCGCTGCGGCGGGCGCCATCACCGTCACTGCGTGGCCCGCCGCGTGCAGCGCGGTGGCGAGTTCGAGCGTGTGCACCACGCCGCCGCGCGGGTTGACCGAATGCGTGAGCAGGCCGATGCGCAAGGGCCGATCGAACTCAGACATACGCGGCCTCCGCGCGCTCTGCCAAGGTGTGCGGCTGGATGAACGCGTCGCTGCCGAAGTCCCACAGCAGGGCCTCGTCGCCGCCCGCCCGCAGCCGGACCTGCCGCGTCGCGTCGACTTCACCCACCACCGCGCAGGCGATGTCGCGCGCGGCGAAGCGGCCGAGCACCGGCGCGACCTGCGAAGGCGACACGCTGAGCACGAAGCCGTAGCTCGGAAAGGACGTGAGCCAGCGCGGCAGCGGCACGCCGTCGGGCCGGGGCAGCGCATCGAGATCGATGCGGGCGCCGACGCCCGAGCACTCCAGCAGCATCATCGCCGTGCCCACCGCGCCCGCCATGCTGATGTCCTTGGCCGCGCAGCACAGGCCTTCTTCGGCGAGCGCGGGCAGCACGTCGAGGTCGGCGCGCAGCCGCGCGGCCGGCGCAGTGGTCGATGCGTTCCAGTACGGAAAGGGCTCCTCGTAGGCACCGCGCAGGTCGGCCGCCATCACCAGCAGGTCGCCCGGCTTCGCGTCGAAGCTGGTGAGCAGCTTGCGCGCGTGGCCGAGGATCGCGACCGCCAGCTGCGGCCGCTCGCTGCGGTTGTTGCTGTGCCCGCCGACGATGGGCACGCCATAGCGCACGGCCGCTTCGGCAAGCCCGCGCAGCACGTCGTCGGCCGGGTTCATGCCGGTGCTCCAGAGCGCATCGACGACGGCCGTCGGACGCCCGCCCATGGCGTAGATGTCGCTCACGTTGACCATCACGCCGCAGTAGCCCGCGAACCACGGCATGCGCACGATGAAGTCTTCGACCAGCCCCTCGATGGCGAACAAGAGGTAGCCGCCGTGGCCATCGGGAATGGCGGCGCAGTCGTCGCCGATGGGCACCGCCTGCGCGAGCGCGGCGTGGCCGCCGGGCAGCGACCGGCCGAGTGCGGAAACCACATCGCTGATGTCGCGCTTGTGGGCGAAGCCGCGCGTGGCGCGCAGGGCTTCGGCGATCTCGTGCACGCCGCCGGTCATGCCATCACCTTCGCGCGGGTGACGAAGCCGCTCACCGGGTCGTGGCAGGGCGGGTACCAGTCGAGGTCGGCCCGCATGCGCGCATGCGGACGGCCATGCAAGGTGATCTCTTGGAGCAGTTGCCAGCCGATCTTGCGAAAGAGCGGCACGTTCTGCATCTGCACCTGCGCGAAGAAGGCCTTGCAGCCCAGTGCGTTGGCGCGCGAGACGGCCAGGCGGATCAGCGTCACGCCCAGATGCCCCTGGCTGCGGAAGGCCGGGTGCACCGCGAGGCGCGAACCCCACCATTCGCCCTGCGCTTCACCGCGATGGATGCGCACCGTGCCCACCACCTGCTCGGGCATGCCGCCGTTGCACGACATGGCCACCAGCAGCTGCGAGCGGTCGTCGGTCGCATCGCGGTCGTCGCGCGCGAAGATGCCCTGCTCGATGCAGAACACCGCGCGGCGCAGCGCCATCGCCTCGTCGCGCTCCCACTGCTGCGCGGCCTCGCGCACGAGGTATTCGACGGGCGCGTAGTGCAGGTCGAGTTCGCTCAGGTCGTCGATGCACAGCATGCTCAGCCTTCGCTTTCTTTTTCGTAGATGGAAAGCGACGAGCACGCGCCGCACTTGCCGCAGCCGGCCTTGATGTCCGCCGAGCGCAGGCCCGCGGCCACCACGCGTTCGCCCAGCGGCGCGAGCAGCGACTTCATGAACTCGGGCGTGGGCGCGGGGTGGTCTTCGAGCGGCGTGCCGCTGATCGGCACGAACGGCACGACGAAGGGGTACACGCCGCGCAGGAGCAGCTGGTCGCAGGTCTCCAGGATCGCTTCGCGCGTGTCGCCCAGGCCCGCCAGGATGTAAGTGCTGACCTGGCCGCGCCCGAACACACCGACCGCCGCCTCGAACGCGCTCATGTAGCGCGAGACCGGCACGCTCGCTTTGCCCGGCATGAGGCGCTCGCGCACCTCGGGCGTGACCACTTCGAGGTGCATGCCGAGGGTGTCGATGCCCGCGGCTTTCATGCGGTGGAACCACTGGTCATCGTCGGGCGGCTCGCACTGGCCCTGGATCGGGATGTCGACCGCGGCCTTGATCGCGAAGGCGCTCTCGCAGAGGATGGCTGCGCCGCGGTCGGTGGCGTTGGGCGTGCCGGTGGTCATCACCATGTGCTTGACGCCGTCGAGCAGCACCGCCGCGCGCGCGACTTCGGCCAATTGCTCGGGCGTCTTGCGCGCGACGGTGCGGCCGGCCGCGAGCGACTGGCCGATCGCGCAGAACTTGCAGGTCTTCCTGCGGCTCTCGTAGCGGATGCAGGTCTGCAGCACGGTGGTGGCGAGTACGTCGCTGCCGTGCAGCGTGGCGATGTGCGAGTAAGGCACGCCGTCGAAGGTCTGCATCGCATAGAAGCGCGGCTGCTTCGGAAAGCTGATGCTGGCGATGGGGATGGCGCCGCGCATCACGCGGCTCATGCCCTGCGCGTCGGGCGCCTCGGCAGTGAAGGGCGAGTGCCATGCGGTGGAGGTGTGGACCGGCACCATGATCGTGTGGCCGTCCACCGTGACGGCCTTGTGGTCCGACGGACCGGCGCCGCCGCGGCGGCTCGAAACTCCGGCCGATGGGTCAACCAGCCGCAACCCGAAGGACTGGAGCTCGGTCATCAGCTGCCGGCTGTCTTGCTGCGTCATCGTGGTGGTCATGGTCGGGGCTCCGTTGATCGAGAGGTTGCGTGAGGTGCATCGGCACGGTGGTCTGCGCCGGGCGGTCGTTGATGGCGAGCGACAGCAGCTCGGGCCGCGCGTAGTGGCCGACCGAATCCATCATTCGCTTGCGCTTGGCGATGAGCGCCATGTCCAGGTCGGCAACGACCATGCCTTCGCCCTCGGTGAGGGGCGGCGCGAGGTGCTTGCCCTCTGGCGAGACGATGGCCGTGTGGCAGCCGCCGCGAAGCGCCTTCTGCAGGTTGGCGTCGGGCGTGACCGCGCGGATCTGCTCGTCGGTGAGCCAGCCGGTGGCGTTGACCACGAAGCAGCCCGATTCGAGCGCGTGGTGGCGGATGGTCACTTCCATCTGCTCCGCGAAGATCGGCCCGACCAGCGAGCCGGGGAACTGCGCGCAGTGGACTTCTTCGTGCTGCGCCATCAGCGCATAGCGCGCGAGCGGGTTGTAGTGCTCCCAGCAGGCGAGCGCGCCGACGCGCCCGATGGCGGTGTCCACCACCTTCAGGCCCGCGCCGTCGCCCATGCCCCAGACCATGCGCTCGTGATAAGTGGGCGTGATCTTGCGGCGCTTGAGCGCGAGCGTGCCGTCGGCGTCGAACACCAGCTGCGTGTTGTAGAGGCTGCCGTGGTCGCGCTCGTTCACGCCGAGCACCACCACCATGTTGCGGGCGCGCGCCCGCTCGGCCACCGCCTGCGTGACCGGGCCCGGCACGACCACCGCGCGCTCCACCAGCTGCAGGTGCGGCGCGCCCTGCAGCACCGGCGGCAGCACGAAGCTGAAGTAGGGGTAGTAGGGCACGAAGGTCTCGGGAAAGACCGCCAGCTGCGCGCCCCGGGCCGCGGCCTCGTCGATGGCGCTGCACACCCGGTCGAGCGTGCCGTCGGGGCGCTCGAAGTCGGGCGCGATCTGGATCGCCGCGGCTCGCACGATGCGGGGTGAAGCGCTCATGGCCGTCCCCCGTCCGCAGCGGCAATCGAAGCGAAGCCAATCCGGGGAACACCGCAGAACCGGCTTTGCCAGGCTGCCGGTGTTGCCCCCGGCGAGGGGGTTGGCGAAGCGACACGAAGTGCGCGAAGACTGGGGGTGGACATGTCTACAGGGTCCAGGTGTCGAGGATCACTGCGCCGGCCTTCTTGTGCAGCAGCATGAGGTCGAGCACGTCGAGCGGGTTGATCGGCGTGATGCCCTCGATCAGCGCGCCTTCGCCATGGCCGTACAGCGCCTGCAGCGCGAAGCGGCAGGCATACACCTTGCCGCCTTCTTCCATGAACTTGCTGATCTGCTTGTTGAAGTTCTGGTGGCCCGGAAAGGCTTCGTCGCCCAGCGTGGGAAAGCCGCGCTGCACGCCCAGCGTCACGCCGGGGCCGTAGAGCAGCACCGAGGTGTCGTAGCCCTTGCGCTTCAGGCGCGTGGCCTGCAGCAGGTTCACGAAGCCGATGGAGCCTTCGAAGGCCACGGTATGGAAGGTGACGAGCGCCTTCTCGCCAGGGTCGGCCTTGACGTCTTCGAACACCTTCTCTTCGTAATCGACGAGGAACTCGCCTTTCTCGTTGCGGGGGCGGGTGACTTTGGGCATGGGGGACTCCGGTTGGGTGGTTGGACACGCAGGTCTTGCGTGCCTTTTCCTTTGCAGGCGATGTGCCAGCGTGCGGGCGGGCCGGTGCGATCAACGCGCGATCAATGCGCAGCGATGCGGCCCGCGTGCGCATAAAAAAATTCGGGTGCCCGCGAAGGCGGGGTTGCCGGCGATCCGGCAACCGGTTTTTGCACCGCGACGACGCATCCGGCATGCGATCAATGCACCCGATCAAGGGGGTTGATCGCACCTGATCGAAGCATCCGGCTCCTCTGGGGCGGGCGCGATTCATGCATGTTGATCGGTGGCCCGATGCAATCAATGGATGCAATCAACTCCGCACGATGACCACCATCACCGCCCACTGGCGCAAGCAACTGCGCAACAGCGACCGGCCCGCCTACCTGCTGCTGGCCGAGCTCATCGCCGACGACATCAAGACCGGGCGCCTGGGCGTGCGCGACCGCCTGCCCACGCTGCGAGAGCTCGCGGCAGACCTGGACCTGAACTACACGACGGTGGCGCGCGGTTACGCCGAGGCGCGCAAGCGCGGGCTCATCGACTCGCGCGCGGGAACCGGCACCTTCATCCGCTCCGGGAGCCCGAGCCTGCGCCTGCGCGGCGGCAGCGGCGCCGAGATGACGATGAACATGCCGCCCGAGCCCGACGACGAACACCTGATGGCGCGGCTGCACGAGAGCGCGAGCCGCGCCTTCGCCGAGATCGATTTCCACGACCTGCTGCGCTACCAGGATTTCGGCGGCACCGCGCACGACCGCGAGGTGGCGATGCAGTGGCTGCGCCCCTTCGTGCCGCATGCAAGCGTGGACCGCATCCTCGTGTGCCCCGGCATCCACGGCGTGCTCACCGCGCTGTTCTCGCAGCTCGCGCGGCCCGGCGAGCTGATCTGCGTGGAGTCGCTCACCTACCCGGGCGTCAAGGCCATTGCCGCCCAGCTGGGCGTGCAGTTGCACGCGCTGCAGCTGGACGACGACGGCCCGATCGCCGATGCCTTCGAGCACGCCTGCAAGACGCTCAAGCCCAAGGCGCTCTATTGCAACCCGACGCTGCTGAACCCGACCGCCGGCACGGTGTCGCGCGCGCGGCGCGAGGCGCTCGCCGACGTGGCGCTGCGCTATGCCATTCCGATCATCGAGGACGACGCCTACGGCATGCTGCCGCGCCAGACGCCCAGCGCCATCGCCACCTTCGCGCCGGCGCTCACCTATTACGTGAGCGGGTTCTCGAAATGCTTCGGCGCGGGGCTGCGCAGCGCGTATGTGTGCTCACCGACGGTGGTGCAGTCGCAGCGCCTCGCGGGCGCGATGCGCGCCACCACCGTGATGGCCTCGCCGATCACCAATGCGCTCACGACGCTGTGGGTGGAAGACGGCACCACCGAGGCGATGCTGCAGGCTGTGCGCGCCGAATCGGTGGCGCGGCAGCTGCTCGCGACGCGCCACCTGGGCGACAGCGGGCTGCAGGCGCACCCGGAAGGTTTCCATGCCTGGCTGCCGCTCACGCCGGGATGGAGTCCGGTGGAGTTCGCCTCGTACCTGCGCACGCAGAACGTGGGCGTGGTGGCGAGCGCTGCGTTCTCCACCGACGGCGATCCGCCGGATGCGGTGCGCATCTGCCTGGGCGGGCCGATGTCGCGGGAGCAGTGCGACCAGGCGCTCAGGCTCATCGCCGATACGCTGGCACATCCGCTGCATCCGCATGCGACGCTGCGCGCGGGCGGTGGATGAAGCCGCGTGAGGGGGCGATCCACTCGATGGCGTCGTTGGTGCCGGTGGTCGCCACGTCGGGGCCCGTGAAAAGCATGCGCTCTTCGACCAGCAGGAGGCTCGGCGCGCCCTCGCCGCTCTTCAGCATCCGGAGCGTGGCGCCGCCGAGGTCGAGCATGTCGCCGGGCCAGTCGGATTGCGCCGGGACGGTCCAGCGCACGGGGCCGGGCGCGGCAGCGCGAAGGGCGTCGTCCAGGGGCGCGGGGCCGATAGATGCCCAGCCTTCCGATCCGCCCACGAGGTAGCTGTTGTCGCTGGCGCTTCCCACCACGCGAACCACGCGGCCGGACAGCCGCGTGACGAGGCCCGGCTCCAGCGCGTAGCGCGCATCGCCACGGCCCTCGGGATCGAGGTGCCCGATCTCGTCGTACGCGGGCTCCTCGATGTTCACCGCGCGACGGCCCTCGGGGCCGTCGGCGAGCCTCGGCATGTTCAGCGGGATCTCGCGCAGCTGCCGCGCATGCGCCATGAATTCGTCGGCGCGGTTGAACGCGTCGAGCTGCTGCAGCACGCGCCGCGTCACGTTCATCAGCTTCAAGCCGCGCGCCGGGTCCAGCGCGTCGGCCGGGCGCAGCCACATGTGCTCGACGGTTTCGCGGCCGTCGGGGCGCACCTCCTGGCCCGCGGGCATCAGCGCAACGAAGAAGCGGGTGTCGAAGCGGCGCGGCATGCCGGGCGGCGTGAGCCAGTGGCCGAAGTAGACGACGCGGTCGCCCGCCAGGCGCCAACCGTGCCGGCTGCACATGGCGAGCAGCGCATCGGTGCCCTGCTCGGCGGCATCGCGCATCGTGGCGAGTTCGCCCAGGGGCAGGTCGATCAATTGGACCGGGCGGTTCCGCGCATCGTTTGCGAAGAGCAGGCCCGCCTCCTCGAAGCATTCGCGGATCGCGGCCGCGTAGAAGTCGAGCCCGCCCTCGGGCACCGCCAGGCGCACGCTCGCCGCGGCATCGTCCAGCCCCGTGCACAGCGGATGCAGGTGGCGGTCGTGCGCATCGAGCACGCCCCCCGGGAAGACGCTGGCGCCGCTGTTCTGGTCATTGGCCTTCTCGGCCCGGCGCAGCATCAGGGCTTCGAGGCCTTCGCTGCCGTCGCGCAGCACCACCAGCGTGGCGGCGGTGCGGATCGGTCGGGAGGTGGGAACGGGAGCAGGGGCGGGCGTCGAGGCGGTCATGCGGCGCTATTGTGAATGTGTGAATGTGCGGAGCCGCCGCGCACGGGACCGCCGCGCTCTATTCCAGCGAGATGTTGTTGTCCTTGACCACCTTGGACCAGCGCCTGGATTCGGCTTCGATGACCTGCGAAAAATCTGCCGGCGAGCCGCCTACCGAAACCAGGCCGAACTCGCCCAAGTACTGCCGGTACTCGTTCGACTCCGCGATGCGGCGCGACACCGCGGCGAGCTGGTCGACCACGGATTGCGGCGTTCCCTTGAGCGCAAAGACGCCGTGCCACGAGTCGCCTTCGAAACCGGGAAAGCTCTCCGCCACGGTCGGCACCTGGGCCAGCGAGTCGAGCCTGCGGGCGCTGGAAACGGCCAGGGGCCGGACCTTGCCGGCCTTGATGTAGGGCAGCACGTCCGCGATGGGCGAGAACGCGACGTCCACCCGGCCGCCGATCAGGTCGGTCAGGCCGCCGTCGCGATAGGGAATGTGGTTGAGCGTCAGCCCCGCGCTGTTGGCGAAGTAGGCCATCGACATGTGGGGCACGGTGCCCATGCCGTACGACGCATAGCTCACCTGGCCGGGCGTGGACTTGGCCGCCTTGATGAGGTCGGCCAGCGTCTTGTAGGGCGACTGCGTCGGCACCGAAACCACCAGCGGGATCGACAGCATGCGCGTGACCGGCACCAGGTCCTGCGGCTGGTAGGGCAGCTTCTTGTAGGCGAAGGGGTTGATCGTGACCGTGCCGCTGGCGGTGTAGAGCAGCGTGTAGCCATCCGCGGGCGAGGCGACCGCCGCCTGCGTGCCGACGATGGTGGACGCGCCGGCCCGGTTTTCCACGATCACCGGCTGCTGCAGCTGCTTGCTCACCCGGTCGCCCCAGTAGCGCGCCATCACGTCGGGCGCGGTGCCGGCGGGGAAGGGCACCACGAGCCGGATGGGCTTGGCGGGGTATCGGTCCTGCGCGTGCGCAGACGTGACGGCGACCAGGCCGAGCAAGGCCGCCATCGTGGCCGATTGCAGTCGAGTGAAGAGGGTTCGGTGCATGCGTGTCTCCGTTGTAGTTCGATGCGAACGATTGCATCGCCTATCCGGGACGGCGCCAAGCTTGGGCGCGGGAAACACTTTTCCAGTGTGCGGGCGTGGCGTATGAAAATCGACGTGGACGGCATCGTCCATTCGCAACTCTCTCCATTGGCTTGTCTTGAACTCTTCCACCCACTTCAACCACACCCGCTTCGACGCCGCCATCGTCGACCTCGACGGCACCATGGTCGACACGCTCGGCGATTTCGGCGAGGCGCTGAACCGGATGCTGCGCGATCTCGATCTGCCACCCGTTGCGCCTGCTGCCATCGAACTGATGGTGGGCAAGGGCTCCGAGCACCTGATCCATTCGGCGCTGGTGCATGTGATGAAGCCTGCCGGCACTGCCGATGAAGCGGGCATCCAGGCCAGGGCCCATGCGCTGTTCGACAGCGCCTGGGATCGCTACCAGCACCACTACCTCGCCATCAACGGCCAGTATTCGGCGCTGTACCCGGGCGTCCTCGAGGGGCTGGAGGCGCTGCGCGCGCGCGGGTTGCGGCTGGCATGCCTCACCAACAAGCCGACCTCGTTCGCCAGGCCGTTGCTGGCCTCGAAGGGACTGGATGGGTTTTTCGAACTGGTGTTCGGCGGCGATGCCTTCGAGCGCAAGAAGCCCGATCCGCTGCCGCTCTTGAAAACCTGCGAGGCGCTCGGCACCGTGCCGGCGCGCACGCTGATGGTGGGCGACTCGAGCAACGACGCCCGCGCTGCCCGCGCCGCCGGCTGCCCGGTCGTGCTGGTGACCTACGGCTACAACCACGGCGAGCCGGTGCGCGGCGTGGATGCGGACGGGTTCGTGGATTCGCTGGCCGAGCTCTAGCCGCTGGCTAGGACTTGCCGAGCAGCGCGTCTTTCAGCTTCCAGTCGGCCGGGCTCGGGCCGAGCCAGATGCGCAGGAGCGCGTTGAAGAAGGCTGGCTCCTTCACCGGATCGGGCTGCGGCACCCCGCGAACGGTGATCACCGTGCCGGTACCCGGGAGCCAGTCGATGGTGAAGGTGTCGCCGGTCTTGAGCTGCTTCTGGTCCGCGAACATCTGGCCCATGCGAAGCAGGCCGGGGATCAGGTTGACCATTTCGCTCTTGGGCGAGTTCTCTTCCACGCCCTTGGTGAAGAGCTTGCCCAGTTCGTTGGCGTCGATGTCGCGCAGCATCGTGATGGCCACGCGCTTGGGGCCCGGGGCTGCCAGCGCCTCTTCGGGGGTGGAGACCTTCTTGCCGACGTACAGGCCCGCCGTGTAGACCTTGAAGATCGCCTTGAAGCGAACGCCTGCGCCGTTGAGCTGCAAAGGCGTGCCGCGCAGGTCCAGGTGGTCTTCGAGCTTGACGCCCGCAACATCGACCTGCGCGGCGGAGGCGCCGAGCGTCGTCGTCAGGCAGGCCAGCAGGGCGAGACGCGAGAGCGCGGTCGGGATGGAAAGTGCGGGCAAGGGGGCCTCCTTGGATTTGCGAACGGTCGTGCGAATGTATCTTTTTGTTTTACGTTTCGACCTTCGGGGGAACCCTGAAACCCATCCTGTCGTGCAGTAGTGCGTTTTTCGTGGGCTAAACTCGCGCTTCCATGTTCGTTCATCACATCATTCAAACAGGTGAAGGCAGCCGGGGAGCCTGGCCCTGGCGTAGCCATACTTCGCTGACTGTTTGATTGCACGGCGCACGCCGTGCGCCCGCGACGCCGGATCGATTCCTCGACTCCGGGCCACCAGTGAATGACCTTGCCACCGACCGAAGGAGCGTCGGCCGGCAATTGGAGAACGATCCGTGATCACCGAACTTGAATTCAAGAGCCTCAGCGCCCAGGGCTACAACCGCATTCCGCTGATGGCCGAGGCCTTTGCCGACCTCGAGACGCCCCTTTCCCTCTATCTCAAGCTCGCCCATTCGCAGGGCGGCGGCAAGTACAGCTTCCTGCTCGAATCGGTCGTGGGCGGCGAGCGCTTCGGGCGCTACAGCTTCATCGGCCTGCCCGCACGCACATTGCTGCGCGCCAGCGGCTTCGGGGCCGAGGCGGTGACCGAGGTGGTGACCGACGGGCAGGTCGTCGAGACCGCCGCCGGCAATCCGCTGGACTTCATCGCCGACTACCAGAAGCGCTTCAAGGTGGCGCTGCGGCCGGGGCTTCCGCGTTTCTGCGGCGGCCTCGCCGGCTACTTCGGCTACGACACGGTGCGCCACATCGAGCGCAAGCTCGAAAAAAGCTGCCCGCCCGACACGCTGGGCTGCCCCGACATCCTGCTGCTGCAGTGCGAGGAGCTCGCCGTCATCGACAACCTCTCGGGCAAGCTGTATCTCATCGTCTATGCCGATCCGAAGCAGCCCGAGGCCTATGCCACCGGCAAGCGCCGCCTGCGCGAGCTGAAGGAAAAGCTCAAGTACTCGGTGAGCGCACCCATCGTGAAGCCCACGCAGGCGCATCCGCCGCAGCGCAGCTTTGCCAAGGCCGACTACATCGCGGCCGTGGAGCGCGCCAAGGACATGATCGCCGCCGGCGACTTCATGCAGGTGCAGGTGGGCCAGCGCATCAGCAAGCGCTACACCGAGTCGCCGCTCTCGCTGTACCGCGCACTGCGGTCGCTCAACCCTTCGCCCTACATGTATTACTACGACCTGGGCGATTTCCATGTGGTCGGCGCGTCGCCCGAGATCCTGGTGCGCCAGGAAAACACGGGCGAGGGCGAGCAGAAGATCACCATCCGCCCGCTGGCCGGCACGCGCCCGCGCGGCGCCTCGCTCGAGTTGGACAAGGCGGCCGAGGAAGAACTCATCAACGACCCGAAGGAGCGCGCCGAGCACGTGATGCTGATCGACCTCGCGCGCAACGACATCGGCCGCATCGCCAAGACCGGCACCGTGAAGGTGACCGAAGCTTTCGCGGTGGAGCGCTACAGCCACGTGATGCACATCGTGAGCAACGTCGAAGGCACGCTGAAAGACGGCATGACCGCCATCGACGTGCTCAAGGCCACCTTTCCGGCCGGCACGCTGACCGGCGCGCCGAAGGTGCATGCGATGGAGCTCATCGACCAACTGGAGCCCACCAAGCGCGGCCTCTACGGCGGCGCCTGCGGCTACATCAGCTATGCCGGCGACATGGACGTGGCCATTGCGATTCGCACCGGCATCGTGAAAGACCAGATGCTGCACGTGCAGGCCGCGGCCGGCGTTGTCGCCGACTCGGTGCCCGAGCTGGAATGGAAAGAAACAGAGGCCAAGGCGCGCGCACTTCTGCGCGCGGCCGAACTGGTCGAGGAAGGCCTGGAATGAGCGCAGCGCCGGGCCGCCCCAAGCAAGCTCGCACCGCAGTGCGAAGCACGAAGGTAATACGATGAACTCTGCACCCGATATTCAGAACGACTTCTCGCACGAGATCATCGGCGCCGCCGTCGAGGTGCAGCGCGTGCTCGGCACGGGGCTCGACGAGGGCGCCTACGCCGCCGCGCTGGCCATCGAACTGGCCGAGCGCGAGATCGGCTTCACGCGCGATGTGGCACTGTCCGCCACCTACAAGGGCCGCTCGCTCGGCGAGGTGTATCGCGCGGGCTTCGTGATCGAGCAATCGGTCATCGTGGAGCTCAAGGCGGTCGACGTGCTGACCGACCTGCACCGTGCGCAGGTGCTCGCCGCGCTGCGCCTCTCGGGCCTGAAGCTGGGCCTCCTGATCAACTTCAACGTCTTTCCCGTGGTGAAGGGCGTGCACCGGATTGTGAGCAAGCCATGAAACTGCTGATGATCGACAACTACGACAGCTTCACCTACAACATCGTCCAGTACTTCGGCGAGCTGGGTGCTGATGTGCAGGTGCACCGCAACGACGAGATCACCGTCGCGCAGATCGGCGAGCTGATCGTCTCCGGCGTGACGCGGATCGTGGTGTCGCCGGGGCCGTGTTCTCCTGCCGAAGCGGGCGTGTCGGTGGCGGCCATCGAGGCGTTCGCGGGCAAGCTGCCGATTCTTGGCGTGTGCCTCGGCCACCAGGCCATCGGCGCTGCGTTCGGCGGCAAGATCGTTCGCGCGCAGCAGCTCATGCACGGCAAGACCAGCGAGATCACGACGACGCAAGAAGGCGTGTTCGCGGGGCTGCCCGAGAAGTTCATCGTCAACCGCTACCACTCGCTCTCGATCGAGCGCGAAAGCTGTCCTAAGGAGCTCGCTGTCACCGCCTGGACCGACGATGGCGAGATCATGGGCGTGCGGCACACCGGATACGCGCATGACGTGCGCATCGAAGGCGTGCAGTTCCATCCCGAATCGATCCTCACAGAACATGGCCACGCCATGCTCAAGAACTTCCTGGACTGACCCCATGACCGAACGCACTCTCATCGTCGATCTGCGCAGCGACACCGTCACCCAACCCACGCCCGCGATGCGCGAGGCCATGATGGCTGCGCCGCTCGGCGACGACGTCTTCGGCACCGATCCGAGCGTCAATGCGCTGCAGGAAAAGATCGCTGCGCTGCTGGGCTTCGAGGCGGCGCTGTTCGTGCCGACCGGCACGCAGAGCAACCTCTGCGCGATCCTGTCGCATTGCGGGCGCGGCGACGAATACATCGTCGGCCAGCAGGCGCACTGCTACCGCTGGGAAGGCGGCGGCGCGGCGGTGTTCGGCAGCGTGCAGCCCCAGCCGCTCGATCACGCGCCCGATGGCACGTTGCCGCTTGCGCAGATCGAGGCGTCGATCAAGCCCGACGACGCGCACTTCGCGCGCACGAAACTGCTGGCGCTGGAGAACACGCTGGGCGGCAAGCTGCTGCCGTTCGAGTACGTGCAGGCTGCGACGGACCTGGCCAGGAGCAAGGGCCTGCAGCGGCACCTCGACGGCGCGCGCCTCTTCAATGCCGCGACCGCGCAGGCCGCGCTGAACAAGCGCAGCGACATCCGCGCCGAAGCCCGCCGCATCGCGCAGTGCTTCGACAGCGTGTCGGTCTGCTTCAGCAAGGGCCTGGGCGCCCCGATCGGCTCGGCGCTGGTCGGTTCGCGCGAGTTCATTGCGCGGGCACACCGCATCCGCAAGATGGCGGGCGGTGGCATGCGCCAGGCTGGCCTGCTCGCGGCGGCTGCGTCGCATGCGCTCGATCACCACGTCGATCGCCTTGCCGACGACCACGCGCTGGCTCAGCGCCTCGCGCAGGGGCTCGAAGGCATCGAGGGCCTGAAGGTCGAGACGCCGGACACGAACATCGTGTTCGTCGACCTCACGGGCGCGGCGCAGGCGCGTTCTTCGGAGCTGATCGCGAACCTCAACAGCCAGGGCATCCTCGCGACGGGCCTCTACCGCCTGCGCTTCGTGACGCACCTGAACGTCGATGTTGCGGGCGTGGATCGCGCCGTTGCCGCGATACGCGCGTTCTTCAAGTCCTGAATCTGGCGAGGACGCGATGCCTGATCTTCCCCATCTGCTCGCTTTCATCGTCGCCGGCTGGCTGCTGAACCTCACGCCGGGGCCCGACGTGCTCTACGTCGTGACGAATTCGCTGCGCTCGGGCGTGCGCGCAGGAATCGTGGCGGGGCTCGGCATCACCGCCGGCTGCTTCGTCCACATCTTCGCGGCGGCAGTCGGCGTCGGTACGCTGATGGCGACGTCCGCCGCGGCCTTCACGGTGCTCAAGTACATCGGCGCGGCCTACCTGCTGTACCTCGGTGTGCGCATGCTGCTGTCGCGTGCGGCGCCGCCCACCGATCTCGACAAGGCCGCCGCCGCGGTGAGCGGGGAACGCAGCCTCAAGGCGATCTTCCTCGGTGGCTTCTGGACGAACGTGCTCAACCCCAAGGTGGCGCTGTTCTTCCTGGCCTTCGTGCCGCAATTCATCGCGCCCGGCGCCGACGACAAGGCGCTGTACTTCGTGCTACTGGGCGTGCTGTTCAACCTCAACGCCATTCCCGTCAACGTGGGCTGGGCCGTGGCCGCCGGATGGATGGCGCGCCGCGGCGCCGTTCAGAAGGGCATGCACTGGCTCGACCGCGCGGCAGGCGTTCTCTTCATCGGCTTCGGCTTCAAGCTCGCGTTCACCGACGCACCGGCCGTTCGTGCCGGCCATTGACCACAGACAAACACCCAGGAGACTTCCCATGATCACTCCCCAGGAAGCGCTGCAGCGCACCATCGAGCACCGCGAGGTCTTCCACGACGAGATGCTGCACATCGTGCGGCTCATCATGAGCGGCGAATGCTCGCCCGTGATGATGGCCGCGCTGATCACGGGCCTCCGCGTGAAGAAGGAAACCATCGGCGAAATCACCGCCGCCGCGCAGGTGATGCGCGAGGTCTCGACCAAGGTGCCTGTGACGGACACCACGAACCTCGTGGACATCGTGGGCACCGGCGGCGACGGCTCGCACACCTTCAACATCTCGACCTGCTCGATGTTCGTCGCGGCTGCGGGCGGTGCGAAGGTCAGCAAGCATGGCGGGCGCAGCGTGTCGAGCAAGTCGGGCAGCGCCGACGTGCTGGAGTCGCTGGGCGTCAACATCAACCTGAAGCCTGAGCAGATCGCGCGTTCCATCGAGGAATGCGGCATCGGCTTCATGTTCGCGCCCAACCACCATCCGGCGATGAAGAACGTCGCGCCGGTGCGCAAGGAACTGGGCATCAAGACCATCTTCAACATCCTCGGGCCGCTCACCAACCCCGCGGGCGCGCCGAACATCCTGATGGGCGTGTTCCATGCCGACCTCGTGGGCATCCAGGTGCGCGCGCTGCAGCGGCTGGGCACCGAGCACGCCTTGGTGGTCTACGGGCGCGACGGCATGGACGAAATCTCGCTGGGCGCCGCCACGATGGTGGGCGAGCTCAAGAACGGCGAGATCCGCGAGTACGAACTGCATCCCGAAGACTTCGGCTTTGCGATGTCGAGCAACCGCGCGCTGCGTGTGGAAACGCCCGAGCAATCGAAGGCGATGCTGCTGGGGGTGCTCGACAATCAGGCCGGCCCGGCGCTGGACATCGTGCTGCTGAACGCCGGCGCGGCGCTGTACGCGGCCAATGTCGTCGACTCGGTGGCCGCGGGCGTCGAACGCTCGCGCGAAGCCATCGCCTCGGGCGCGGCGAAGGCCAAGCTCGCCGAACTGGTCAAGGCCTCGGCGACCGTCTGAGCATCAGAGAAAAAGAAAGCATCACAAGCCATGTCCGACATCCTCGACAAGATCGTTGCCGTCAAGCGCCAGGAGGTGGCGGCGGCGCTGAAGCGCGCGCCGCTCGAAGCCGTTCGCTTCGACGCCGAAAGCCGCGTGCTCACGCGCGATTTCGAAGCCGCCTTGCGCGCCAAGATTGCAGCCGGCCAGGCTGCCGTCATCGCCGAAGTCAAGAAGGCCAGCCCGAGCAAGGGCGTGCTGCGCGAAGACTTCATTCCCGCCGATATCGCGCAGAGCTATGCCGAAGGCGACGGCACGGTCAGCGCGGCGTGCCTCTCGGTGCTGACGGACAAGCAGTTCTTCCAGGGCGGCGTGGACTACCTCAAGCAGGCCCGCGCCTCGTGCGACCTGCCCGTGCTGCGCAAGGATTTCATCGTCGATGCGTACCAGGTGTACGAGTCGCGCGCGATGGGCGCCGATGCAATTCTGCTGATCGCCGCGTGCCTGGACGATGCGCAGATGAAGGACTACGAAGCCATTGCGCGCGGGCTCGGCATGGCGGTGCTGGTGGAGGTGCACGATGCCGCCGAACTCGATCGCGCGCTGAAGCTCAATACGCCGCTTATCGGCGTCAACAACCGCAACCTGCGCAACTTCGAGGTGTCGATCCAGGCCACGATCGACCTGTTGCCAAAGCTTCCTGCCGATCGGCTGCCGGTGACCGAATCGGGCATCACCACGCGCGAAGACGTTGCCACGCTCCGCGCGGCGGGCGTCAACGCTTTCCTGGTCGGCGAGGCGTTCATGCGCGCCAAGGAACCCGGCGAGGCCCTCGCTGCGTTGTTCCAATGAGCGCAGAGGATCAGCTGTCGAGCAGCGATCCTGCCGACTGGTCGGTGGCGCCGGGCTGGCAACCACTGGTCGATGAATTCTTCGCAGGCGTCGTGGGGACGAAGCTACAGGGTTTTCTGCGAGAGCGCCTCGATGCGGGCGCTGTGATCTTTCCGCCCCAGCCGTTGCGCGCGCTGGAGCTGACACCGCCCGAGGACGTGCGTGTGGTCATCCTCGGGCAGGACCCGTACCACGGGCGCGGCCAGGCCGAGGGGCTTGCCTTCTCGGTGGCACCCGGCGTGGCGCTGCCGCCGTCGCTGCGCAACATCTTCAAGGAACTGCAGCGCGATCTCGGCATGCCGCCGCCGCAGTTTCCCGATCCGGGCGGCAGTCTGGTGAAGTGGGCAACCCATGGCGTGCTGTTGCTCAACACCTGTCTGACCGTCGAGGAAGCGCAGCCGGCGAGCCATTCGGGGCGTGGCTGGGAAGTACTGACCGATGCCGTCATCCGGCATGTATCAGACGGTGCAAAACCTGTTGTTTTTATGCTCTGGGGATCGCATGCGCAGAGTAAGCGTGCGTTGATCGACGTTAAGCGCCACAAGGTGCTGATGTCGAATCATCCGTCGCCGCTTTCCGCGCTGCGACCGCCAGTGCCGTTCATCGGATGCGGACATTTCCGCGAAGCACGCGCCTGGCGGGAGGCGAATCAGGAAGGCGGCTGAATTCGCGGATAATCGCCGCGGTCAACGCCTCGTGCAGTTCTTCCCGCTTCTTCTTGGTGCTGGGGGTTCTGTGTAGTCACAAAACCGTGCTATATTTCGAGGTTCGCCGGAGAGGTGGCCGAGTGGTTAATGGCAGCAGACTGTAAATCTGCCCTCTTACGAGTACGCTGGTTCGAATCCAGCCCTCTCCACCAGCGATGAATTTGGTTTCTAAGAGCGATTGGATCTAGCGCTTTGGGTGCCTTGAAGTGCCCCCGATGCGGGAGTAGTTCAATGGTAGAACCCCAGCCTTCCAAGCTGATGACGCGGGTTCGATTCCCGTCTCCCGCTCCAGAGACCCGGTTCGACGCCGGAAGCGATTGGTTAGACAAAAGCCCTTTTGGCTCAGTGGTAGAGCACTCCCTTGGTAAGGGAGAGGTCGCGGGTCCGATTCCCGCAAAGGGCACCAGTTTCTGGGGGTTGCAACGGCAGGTTTGCAATCCATCTGCATACGTTGAAATCGTTTTTTTCGGAGTCGAAAAATGGCAAAAGGTAAATTCACCCGCACCAAGCCGCACGTGAACGTGGGCACGATCGGT
>NZ_JXQQ01000034.1 GCF_000834655.1 Variovorax paradoxus | reverse complement strand
AGGCAGAGCGCGCGATGGATGCGCCGCTTGCCCCCACCCCAGCCCTCCCCCGGGAGGGGAGGGGGCAAGACGCGGGGTCATGGGGTCTCCGCCATCGCTTCGGCAGGCACCATCCGCACCATGCGTTTGAGCTCCGGAATGCACGAGCCGCAATTCGTGCCGCATTTCAGCGTGCCCTGCAGGGCGGCCAGCCGTTCGTCCGGCGTGCCGCCGCAGCGGCCCAGTTCGGTCTGGATCGCCAGGTCGGTCACGTTGAAGCAGGTGCAGACCGGTTTCCCGCGCGATTGCACCGCCAGCGGCGCGCGGGCGCCGGGCGAGAGCAGCAGGCGGCCGTAGCTTTGCGCCGGCAGTTCCTCCCGCAGCAGCGTGGCGATCCAGGCCTCGGCGCTGGTGTCGCCTGCGAGCAGGAAGGCTTCGAGGCCCGCGCTCTGGTCGGCGCGGCGCACCAGCCGCGCCGAGCGGCGCTGGCCGCGCCGGCGGTCGGCGTAGCGCAGGGTGTCGGCGCTTTGCAGGCCGAGCAGCGCCTCGATCTGTTCCAGCAGCGCATCGGCCGGTGCATCGTGCGCAGCCGCGCGAAACAGGAGGCCGCTGCGCTCGGCGCCCGACGCGTCCTTGGTGCTGCCCGAGAACGGCACGCAGTTTGCGAACGGAAACATCGCCATCAGCGGCTGCAGCGCGCGGTGCGTCGCCAGCACCTCGTCGGGCGGCAGCCAGCCCATCGCGAGCAGCGACCATGGCAGCTCGGCCTTGAGGATCTTCACCGCCGTGTGCTTGAGCTCGGGCTGCTTCGAAGTGGGGCAGCAGGCCGGCGTGGTGAGCGCGTTGATGCCGGCCAGCCGCGTGCCGGTCGAGGAGCAGCCGCTCAGGTACTCCTCGCCCCAGTGCATCGCGACGAAGGCCTGGCTCAGGCCGATCTCGGCGCTGCCGCGCGCGGGCAGCAGGATAGAGCCGCGCTTCGATGTCAGGTGCACCAGGTCGCCTTCGCCGATCTGGCGCCGCGCCATGTCCTGCGGGTTCATCTGCACCATGGGCTCGGCCACGTGGTCGAACAGGCGCGGGGCGGTGCCGGTGCGGCTCATGCCGTGCCACTGGTCGCGCAGGCGCCCGGTGTTGAGCGAGAAGGGGTAGCGCGCCTCGCGGGCCTCGGCCACGGGCTTGTACGGCGTGTCGACGAAACGGGCACGGCCGTCGGGCGTGGGGAACACGCCGTCTTCGTACAGGCGCACGCGGCCGGTGGTCTCGCCTTCCTTCAGGGGCCATTGCTGCGGGCCGAGGTCGTCGAGCATCGCGTAGCTCAGGCCGGTGATGTCCAGGTCGCGCCCGCGCGTGGTCTCGCGGTGCTCGTTCCAGACCGATTCGGCGGTGTCGTACGGAAAGAGCGTGCCCGCGCGGCCGAGCCGCTCCTCGAGGCGGCGCGCGAAGTCGGTGGCGATCGACCAGTCGTGCCGCGTCTCGCCCGGTGCGGCGATGGCGGGGCGCACGCGCGAGATGCGGCGCTCGCTGTTGGTCACGCTGCCGTCCTTTTCGCCCCATGTGGTGGCGGGCAGCAGCAGGTCGGCGAAGGCGCAGGTGGCGGTGGTCGAGAAGGCCTCCTGCACCACCACGAACTCGGCGCGTTCCAGCGCACGGCGCACCGTGGCCTGGTCGGGCATCGACTGCGCGGGGTTGGTGCAGGCGATCCACAACGCGCGGATCTCGCCGTCGGCCGCGGCCTGGAACATCTCCACGGCCGTCTTGCCGGGCTTCGCGGGCACCGCGGGCACGCCCCAGAGCGCAGCC
Source organism: Variovorax paradoxus (assembly GCF_000834655.1). Taxonomy (GTDB): domain Bacteria; phylum Pseudomonadota; class Gammaproteobacteria; order Burkholderiales; family Burkholderiaceae_C; genus Variovorax; species Variovorax paradoxus_F. Next base: position 48,012 of record NZ_JXQQ01000034.1, on the reverse strand, counting down.
ACCTCGGCGCGATGTTCCGGGTTGCCCAGGTCGCGGTGCGCGCTCAGCAGGTTGGCCAGGCCGCCCACTTCGCGCCCGCCCATCGCATTGGGCTGGCCGGTGAGCGAGAACGGGCCCGCGCCGGGCTTGCCGATCTGGCCGGTGGCCAGGTGCAGGTTGATCAGCGCCGCATTCTTCGCGGTGCCGCTGGACGACTGGTTCAGGCCCTGGCAATACAGGCTCAGCGTGGCGGGTGAAGTCGCGAACAGCCGCGCGGCCGCGAGCAGGTCTTGCTTCGAAATGCCGCAGACCTGCGCCACCTTGTCGGGCGTGCATTCGCGCACCGTGGCCTTCAGCGCGTCGAAGCCGCTGGTGTGGGCCGCGATGTACTTCGCATCGGTCCAGCCTTCCCACAGCATCAGGTGCAGCATGCCGTTGAACAGCATCACGTCGGTGCCGGGCTGGATCGGCAGGAACAGGTCGGCGATCTCGACCGTGTCGGTGCGGCGCGGGTCGGCCACCACGATGTTGAGCGCCGGGTTGGCCGCTTTCGCGTCTTCAATGCGGCGGAAAAGAATCGGGTGCGCCCATGCCGTGTTGCTGCCCACGATGAAGAGGCACTCGGCATGCTTCAGGTCGTCGTAGCAGGCCGGCGGCGCATCGGCGCCCAGCGTCTGCTTGTAGCCGGCCACCGCGCTGCTCATGCACAGGCGCGAGTTGGTGTCCACGTTGTTGGTGCCGACCAGGCCCTTGGCGAGCTTGTTGAAGACGTAGTAGTCCTCGGTGAGCAGCTGGCCCGAGATGTAGAAGCCGACGGCGTCGGGGCCATGGTCCTGGACGACCTGCGCGAACTTGCCCGCGGCGTTGTCGAGCGCCGCGTCCCACGACGCGGCCGTGGGCGCCGCGCCGCGCACGAGGCGTTGCAGCGGCTGCAGGAGCCGCGCCTGCCGCGTGACCGGCGCGCTCGCCGTGAGGTGCAGCGTCGAGCCCTTGGTGCAGAGGCGGCCGAAGTTGGCGGGGTGGTCGGGGTCGCCGCGCACGCCGGTGATCTGCGCGCCGTCGGATTCGATGATCACGCCGCAGCCAACGCCGCAGTACGGGCAGGTGGATTTCGTTTCCCGCATCACTCCCTCTCCCTCTGGAAGAGGGTGGGGGTGAGGGCCGACGGCGCTGGCGATATGCACGCTGTTGCCCTCACCCTAGTCCTCTCCCAGAGGGAGAGGGGACAAGACCTTCGGACCGGCGATGGGGCGCGGCAGATCGGTGGCGTGCGCGGAAAGCTCGTCCGCGTCCAGGTGCACCACGCCGTCTTCCACCTTCACCGCGAACTTCGGCGTGCAGCCTTCGTCGGGCGACCTGGCGCAGCCGTCGTCCAGCCCGAGGGTCCAGTTGTGCAGCGGGCAGGCCACGCTGGTGCCGAACACGATGCCCTGGCTCAGCGGGCCGCCCTTGTGCGGGCAGCGGTCGAGCAGCGCGAAGACCTGGTCCTCGGCATTGCGGAACACGGCGACGTCCAGGCCCGCCGGCCGCGCCACGCGGCGCGCGCCGAGCACGGGGATGTCGTCGATGCGGCAGATGGCTTTCCATTCGCTCATGGCACTGTTCCTTTCAAGCGGACTGGATGGCGTGGGCCGGCACCGGCAGCGGCGAGAACTGCCGCACGTCCACCGACGCCTCGGCCGACTCGAACCACGGATCGGGCTCGCCGTCGAGCGCGAACTGCAGCCGCTCCCAGAGCGTCTTGCGGCCGTCCGCGTCTTCGAGGATCTTTTTCTTCACGTGGTCCAGGCCCACGCGGCCGATGTAGTGCACCGTGCGTTCCAGGTACCAGCCTTCCTCGCGGTACAGCTGCAGGAAGGCACCCGCGTACTCCATCACCTCGGCGGACGTCTTCACCTTCACGAGGAACTGGGCCACCTCGGTCTTGATGCCGCCGTTGCCGCCCACGTAGAGCTCCCAGCCCGAATCGACGCCGATCACGCCCACGTCCTTGATGCCGGACTCGGCGCAGTTGCGCGGGCACCCCGACACGGCCAGCTTGACCTTGTGCGGCGAGTACATCGCCCAGAGCGCGCGCTCCAGGTCCTTGCCCATCTGGGTGGAGTCCTGCGTGCCGAAGCGGCACCACTCGCTGCCCACGCAGGTCTTCACCGTGCGCAGCGACTTGGCATACGCAAAGCCCGAGGGCATGCCAATGTCCTTCCACACGCCTTCCAGGTCTTCCTTCTTCACGCCCAGGAGGTCGATGCGCTGGCCGCCGGTGACCTTGACGGTCGGGATCTTGTATTTGTCGGCCGCATCCGCAATGCGCCGCAATTCGTCGGGCGTGGTGTGGCCGCCCCACATGCGCGGAATGACCGAGTAGGTGCCGTCCTTCTGGATGTTCGCGTGGCTGCGTTCGTTGATGAAGCGGCTCTGCGGATCGTCTTTCGCCTCCTTCGGCCAGGTGCTGATGAGGTAGTAGTTGATGGCCGGGCGGCAGGTGGCGCAACCGTTGGGCGTGCGCCAGCCGAGGTTGCGGTAGACCTCGTCGTGCGTGAGGTGGTGGTCCTTGCGGATCGCGTCGCGCGCGTCCTGGTGGCTCGCGTCGGTGCAGCCGCAGATCGCCTTCTTCTTCGGCGTGGCCGAGTAGTCGCCGCCCGCGGTGAACATCAGGATCTGCTCGACCAATCCGGTGCACGAGCCGCAGCTGGCGCTGGCCTTGGTGTGCTTCTTCACCTCGTCGAGCGTGAACAGGCCCTTGACCTTGATCGCCTTGCAGATGGTGCCCTTGCTCACGCCGTTGCAGCCGCACACCTCGGCATCGTCGGGCATGCTCGCGGCCTTGCTGTGGCCCTCGTGGCCGGTGTCGCCGATGTTCGATTCGCCGAACATCAGCCGGTCGCGGATGTCGTGCACGCTGCGGCCGTCGCGCAGCAGCTTGAAGTACCAGCTGCCGTCGACCGTGTCGCCGTAGAGGCACGCGCCCACGAGCTTGTCGTCCTTGAGCACCAGCTTCTTGTAGACGCCGCCGAAGGGGTCGCTCATCACGATCTCCTCGGTGCCTTCGCCGCCCATGAATTCGCCCGCGCTGAAGAGGTCGATGCCCGTCACCTTGAGCTTGGTGGAGGTGAGCGAACCCAGGTAGCGGCCGATGCCGAACTGCGCGAGGTGGTTGGCCGCGACCTTGGCCTGCTCGAACAGCGGCGCGACCAGCCCGTAGGCGATGCCGCGGTGCGCCGCGCATTCGCCCACCGAGTAGATGCGCGCATCGGTCACGGTCTGCAGGGTGTCGGTGACCACGATGCCGCGGTTGCAGTGCAGGCGCATCTTCTCGGCCAGCTCGACGTTGGGGCGAATGCCCACGGCCATGACCACGAGGTCGGCGGCGACTTCGGTGCCGTCCTTGAAGCGGATGGACTTCACGCGGCCTTCCTCATTGCCCACCATGTCCTGCGTCTGCGCACCCATCAGGAACTTGAGGCCCCGGTCTTCCAGCGACTTCTGCAGCAGCTTGCCCGCCACGTCGTCCAGCTGGCGCTCCATGAGCCAGGGCATCACGTGGACCACCGTCACGTTCATGCCGCGCAGCATCAGGCCGTTGGCCGCTTCCAGGCCCAGGAGGCCACCGCCAATGACCACCGCGTTCTTGTGCGTGCGCGCGGTCTCGATCATGTAGTCGGTGTCGGCGATGTCGCGGTAGGCGATCACGCCCTTCAGGTCCTTGCCCGGCACCGGCAGCATGAAGGGGGTGGAGCCGGTGCACATCAGCAGGCGGTCGTAGGCGGCCTCGGTGCCATCTTCGGCACGCACGATGCGCTTGACCCGGTCGACCTCCACCACTTTCTTGCCCGCATGCAGGGTGATGCGGTTGTCGCTGTACCACTCCCAGCTGTTGAGCACGATCTCGTCGACCGTCTGCTCGCCCGCGAGCACCGGCGACAGCAGGATGCGGTTGTAGTTCGGGTGCGGCTCTGCGCCGAAGACGGTGATGTCGTACAGGTCGGGCGCGATCTTCAGCAGCTCTTCGAGCGTGCGCACGCCGGCCATTCCGTTGCCGACCATCACGAGTTTCATTTTCTTCATGGGGCTGGACCTTTACTCGAAATCAAGCGGACAAAGAAGCGCGGTGCCCATAGAGACGCACATGGACAATGGCGCCATGAGCTTCGAAGTGGACATCGGCTACAGCAGCCTTCGCGGACCCCGCGAGGTGAACGAAGATTTCGCCGGTGCCGTGCATGCGCCGCGGGGCGACGAGGCGCGCGGGCTCATCGCGGCGATTGCCGACGGCGTCTCGACCGGCGGGCGCGGCCTGGAGGCGGCGCAGACCACGGTGATGGGCCTCCTGGCCGACTACTTCGCCACGCCCGACACCTGGGAGCCGACCGCCGCGCTCGACCGCCTGATCGGCGCACAGAACGCCTGGCTCGCCGACCACAACCGACGTCGTGCGGGCGGCGCGACCGCGCTCACCACGCTCACCGCATTGGTGCTGCACGGCCAGAGCTACACGCTGGCGCATGTGGGCGACACGCGTGCCTGGCGCGTGCGCGCCGATGGCGATGCCGCCGTGCCGCTCACGCTGGACCATGTCTTCGAACACCCCGACATGCGCAGCCGGCTCACGCGCGCCATCGGCCTGGACGACCAGGTGCGCGTCGACTACGCGCAGGGCGACGTGCGCGTGGGCGACTGCTTCGTGCTGACTTCCGATGGCGTGCACGGCGTGCTCAAGCCGCAGCAGGTGGCCGCGATCGCGTTGCAGGGCGATGCCGAAGCGGCGAGCGAGGCACTGGTGCATGCGGCGCTCGATGCCGGCACGCGCGACAACGCGACCGCATTGGTCATTCGTGTCGTCGGCCTCGATGCGCGGCAGCTCGACGACGAACTCGGCGACGGCCGCCGGCTCACACCGCCGCCGCTGCTGAAGGTGGGCGATGTGCTCGACGGCTTCGTCGTCACCGGCCTGGTGGCCGACACCGCTGTGCATCTGCTCTACCAGGCGCGCCATCCGGCCACGCGCGAGCTGGTGGCGCTCAAGACGCTGCATCCCTCGCGCGCCGGCGATCCGCAGGAGCGCGCGATGCTCGCGCACGAGGCGTGGCTGGGCCAGCGCGTGGGCGGGGGAGGCGGCTTCGTTCGCGTGCACGAACGCGCGGAGAACGCGAGCGCGCTCTACATCGTGTTCGACTGGCACGGCGGCCGTACGCTGGAGCAGATGCGCAAGGCCGGCTCGCGCGGCACGGTGGCCGAGGTGGTTGCCGCGGCCATCGAAGTGAGCAAGGCGCTCGGCCGGCTGCACCGCCACGGCGTGGTGCACCGGGACATCAAGCCCGGCAACCTGCACCTGGGCGACGACGGGCGCTGGCGCATCCTGGACCTGGGCGTGGCGTTGTCCGGGCGCGAGGGCGCGGCCCAGCGTGAACTGCATGCGGGCACGCCGAGCTACATCAACCCTGAACAGTGGGAGGAGGGCGGTGCGGCCGACGCGGGCAGCGATCTCTTCGCGCTCGGCGCCACGCTGTACCAGTGGCTCGGCGGCCACCTGCCCTATGGCGAGATCGAGCCCTACCAGGTGGCGCGCTACCGGCGCGACCCGGTCGCGCTCTCGCGGCTGCGGCCCGATGTGCCCGTGTGGCTCGACCACCTGGTCCGCAAGGCCGTCGCCCGCGATCCGCGCGAGCGCTTCGAGACCGCCGAGGAGATGTTGCTCGCGCTGGAACGCGGTGCCTCGCGCCCCGTCGGCGCACCGGCCGCCACGCCGCTCATCCGCCGCGACCCGGTGATGCTCTACAAGATCGCCCTGGGCGTGTCGTTGCTGTTCAACGCACTGCTGGTGGTTTGGCTGCTGTTCCTGCCACGCTGAAGACAACGACAGGCACCCCCCCCGTTCGGGCTGAGCTTGTCGAAGCCCTGCTCGCGATGGGAACGACCCTTCGACAAGCTCGTGGGCAACGGGTGGGAAAGTCATGCAGCCTTTCGCGCAGGGGATGAGACGGCGGGAGCCGGCGAGGTGCGCGCACGGCCACCCTTCTCGGCCCAGGTGCGCGTCCAGTGGATCTGCATGACGCGCATCACGCCCAGCATCGCCAGCGAGAGCGCGCCGAAGAAGACGAAGCCCCAGAGATAGCTGCCCAGGTATTGCTTGGACAAACCCATGGCGTTGGGCACGAGGCCGCCGCCGAGCGCGCCGATCTCTCCGATCATCGAGCCGGCCACCGCGGTGCTCAGCGGCCAGCGCAGCGGCACCAGCTGGAACAACGCGCCGTTGCCCGCTCCCAGCGCGGCGAAACACACGATCAACAGCAGCGTGGTGAGCGCCAGCGAGCCCGATGAGAGCCCGACCAGCACGAGGCCCACGGCGACCACCAGCAGCACCACGGTGAGCGTGTTGACGCCGCCCCAGCGGTCGGAGAGCCAGCCGCCCACGATGCGCACCGCCGCGCCCATGAAGGCCGCGAGCATGGTGAGCTGCCCCGCCTGCACCTTGCTCACGCCGAACTGGTCGTAGTAGTACGAGGGCAGGAAGGTGGTGAGGCCGATGAAGCCGCCGAAGGTCACGCCGTAGATCAGGCTGAACACCCAGCCGTCCTTCTCGAACAGGCAGGCGATGTGTTCGCGGAAGCTCGCGTGGCTGTCCACGTCGGGCGGCTCCTTGGCGAAGATCACCATCACCACCATCGGAATCAAAATCGCGACCGCGGCCACGCCGTACACCGCCTGCCAGCCCAGCCACTGCGCGAGCGGCGGCGCCACCAGCACCGACACCGCCGTGCCCACGTTGCCCGCGCCCACCAGGCCCATCGCCAGGCCCTTGTGCTGCGGCGGGAACCAGCCCGAGCCGAGCGACAGCGCCACGCCGAAGCTCGCGCCGGCAATGCCCAGCAGCACGCCCATGGCGAGCAGGTCATTGAAGCTTTTCACGAAGAAGAAGCCAAACAGCATCGCCACCGCGATGAGGCCCATCTCGACCAGCGTGGCTTTCTTGCGGCCGATGTACTGCGAGAGGATGCCCAGCGGAAAGCGCATGAGCGCGCCCGCGATGATCGGCACCGAGAGCATCAGGCCCTTCTGCGCGGGCGAGAGATCGAAGGTCTCGCCGATGAAGGGCGCCATGGCGCCGTTGAGCACCCAGATGCAGCAGGAGAACGAGAAGTACAGGAACGCCGCGAACAGCGTGGGACTGTGGCCTGACTGCAAGAAATTCCTGAAACCGGACATGGTGTTCAAAGATGCAAAAAGCCGCGGCGCGACCTGGAGGAGGTCGTGTCGACGGACAGGGTTGGGGTCGGAGTGCCGGCAGCGGACGCTGTCGGCGTGGGGGTGTGTCCGGCCTGTGCGTGGCCGGACCGGTTGCAGGAGTCTGCAGCCTCACCAAAGCGGTGCTTCGTTACACCGCGCCCCTCTCGATGCAAGAGACGTGCCCGCGAAATCGCACGGGTGCGCGTGCGAGCGTGGCCTATGCTTGCCGTGCCTCCCGACACGCCGCCATGACTTCCCTTCTTCTCGTCCTGCCCAATGAATTCGATGCTTCCGCGCCGCTGCCGGAGCCCCTGCGGCAAGGCATTGCGGATGCAGGCGCCACGGTGCTCGGGCGCGCCACCTGCCGCACGCTGGTGCAGCAGGCGCGCACGCTTGCACCGCAACAGGTGCTGGCCTGGTTGCCCGAAGCGGCGCAACTGCAGGCATTGCGCGACGGGCTGAAAGGCTGGAGCGGCGTGCCGCCCTGTGCATCGAGCCTGGTCGGCGCACCTTTGACGGGCGAGCAGCACGAGGCGCTGGTCGCGCTCGGCGTGCATGCGTGGGCACCGCTCGATGCGGTGTCGCTCCCCGCGTTGCTGGCCCGCGCGCAGGCGCGATGGGCGCGCGAGACCGCGCTGCGCAGCGAGCTCGACAACCTGCGCACCCGCATGGACGAGCGCAAGTGGGTCGATCGCGCCAAGGGCCTCTTGATGTCCGCACGCGGCATCGGGGAGGACGAGGCGTTCGGCCTGCTGCGCGGCGCCGCCATGCACGCCAACCTGCGGCTGGGCGAGGTGTCGCGCTCGGTCATCGAAGCCGCGCAATGGGCCGAGGCGATCAACCGTGCGGGGCAGCTGCGCATGCTGTCGCAGCGGCTGGTGCGGGTGGCGGCGCAACTGCTCGCCGGCATCGACGTGCAGCGCGCGCGGGTCCTGCGCACGCAATCGACCGAGCGGGTGCGGCAGAACCTGGATCACCTCGCGGCCCTCGAGCTGGGCGCGGCCGGCGTGCAGGCGCTGGGCGTCGTGCAGGCAGCGTGGAACGGGTTGGGCACCGCGCTGGCCGTGAAGCCCACGCCGCAGGGGCTCGCGGAGATCGACGCACGCGGCGAGGCCTTGCTGCTCGCCGCCGAAGCGATGACGGAAGCGCTGGAAGCATCCGGTGCACGGCGCGCGCTGCGCATCGTCAACATCTGCGGGAGGCAGCGCATGCGGGCGCAGCGTCTGGCAAAGGATGCGTTGCTGGCGTCGACGCTCGCGGCCAGCGCATCGCGTGACCGGTTGATGCCGACCATGAGCGAGTTCGAGGCCGCGCTGCTGGAGCTGGAACGCGCGCCGCTCAGTTCACCCGAAATCCGCGCGGGGTTGGTGACGGCGCGCGACGAATGGCTGCGCCTGGTAGGTGGCGTGCAGGCGTTGGACAGCCCGGAAGGGCGTTCAACGCTGGTTCGCTCCAGCGAAGCCCTCGTGGACACCTTCGAGCGCCTCACGGGTTGGTACGAGCACAGCCTGCAGGTCATCATGTCTTGAATCCGGCAAACCCCCAGGCTTCGCGCACTCCGTGTCGCTTCTCCTACCCCCTTGCAGGGGGCGACACCTGCGGCCCGGCGAAGCCGGTTCCGCGGTGTCTCCCGGAGAGCCGACATGGCGCCATGCGTCCCGGGGCGTCGCGTCAGGCCGCGACCTTCTCCACATGCGCCTGGCGCGTGTAGAGGAAATCGATCACCGCCTTGCGCGCGTGCACATAAGCCGGGTCTTCGGCCAGTTCGACGCGGTTGCGCGGGCGCGCGATGTCCACCGCCAGCACGTCGCCGATGGTGGCGGCCGGGCCGTTGGTGAGCATCACGATGCGGTCGCTCAGGAGAACCGCCTCGTCCACGTCGTGCGTGACCATGACGACGGTGCTGTGCGTCTTCTGCACGATGGCGAGAAGTTCGTCCTGCAGCTTGGCGCGGGTGAGGGCGTCGAGTGCGCCGAAGGGCTCGTCCATCAGCAGCACCTTGGGCTCCATCGACAGCGCCCGGGCGATGCCCACGCGCTGCTTCATGCCGCCGGAGATTTCGCCGGGGCGCTTCTGCGCGGCGGGCGTGAGGCCGACCAGCGCGAGCGCCGCATCGGTGCGCTGGCGCAGTTGCGCCTTGCTTTCGGTCGCTGCGAACACGCGCTCGACCGCGAGGTACACGTTCTCGAAGCAGGTGAGCCAGGGCAGGAGCGAGTGGTTCTGGAACACGACGGCGCGCTCCGGGCCCGGTCCCTTGATCTCGCGGTTCGCGCACAGCAGCACGCCTTGCGTCGGCGTGGTCAGCCCGGCGATCAGGTTCAGGAGCGTCGACTTGCCGCAGCCCGAGTGCCCGATGAGCGTGATGAACTCGCCCTTGGCGACGTTCAGGTTGATGTCGCGCAGCGCAAGAAAGCTTCCCTTGGCCGTCTTGAAGCGCTGCTCGACGTCGCGGATCTCGATGTACTTGCTGTCGTCGTTCATTGGAAACCTCCGCGCAGCAGCGCTGCGGTATTTGCCTTCGGAGCGGCCGTGCGGCTCATGACTTCACCTCTTCGAACGTGAATGCGGTTGCCAGCTTGATGAGCGCGAACTCCAGCACCAGCCCGACGATGCCGATCACGAAGATCGCGATGATGATGTTGGCGACGTTGAGGTTGTTCCACTCGTCCCACACCCAGAAGCCGATGCCCACGCCGCCGGTCAGCATCTCGGCCGCGACGATCACGAGCCACGCGGTGCCGACCGCCAGGCGCACGCCGGTGAGCATGTAGGGCAGCACGGCGGGAAAGAGGATCTTGGTGAGGATCTTCCATTCGGACAGGTTCAGCACCTTCGCCACGTTCATGTAGTCGCTCGGCACGCGCTGCACGCCCACGGCGGTGTTGATGACCATCGGCCAGATCGAGCAGATGAAGATGGTCCAGATCGCAGCCGGGTTCGCGCCCTTGAACACCAGGAGGCCGATGGGCAGCCAAGCGAGCGGCGACACCGGGCGCATGAGGCTGATGAGCGGATTGAACATGCGCGAGAGGAATTCGAAGCGCCCGATCGCGAAGCCCGCCGGGATGCCCACCAGCGCCGCCAGGCCGAAGCCCAGCGCCACGCGCTGCAGCGACGAGAGCACGTTCCAGCCCACGCCCTGGTCGTTGGGTCCCTTGCTGTAGAACGGATCGCTGAACACCGTCAGCGCCTGCTGCCAGGTCGCGAGCGGCGTGGGAAAGCCGGTGGTGCTCTTCATGGCCACCAGCTCCCACACCAGCAGGAGCAGGCCGAAGCCTGCGAGCGGCGGAAGCACGCGCATCCAGAAGGCGCGCAGGTCGATCGGCGTGCGTTGTTTTTGCTCCCTCTCCCTTTTGGGGAAAGGGTTGGGGTGAGGGGCAGCTTCGGCGCGGGGAGCACCCTCACCCCGGCCCTCTCCCGCACGCGGGAGAGGGAGAGATGCATCGAGCGGGGAATGAAAGACAGCGCTGACCATGGTGCGTTTCTCCTCAGACATGCAGCTTGAAAGACTCGGCGTACTTCTTCGGGTCCTTGCCGTCCCAGACGGACCCGTCGAAGAGCTTGCTGGTGCGCAGCACCTCCTTGGGCACGGGCGTCTGCGTGGCGGCGGCGGCCTGCTTGTAGATGTCGATGCGGTTGATCTCGGTGGCCACCTTCAGGTAGTCGGGGTGTTCCTTCAGGAGGCCCCAGCGCTTGTGCTGCGTGAGGAACCACATGCCGTCCGAGAGATACGGGAAGTTCACCGCGCCGCCGTTGTAGAACTTCATGTGGTTCGGGTCGTCCCAGTTCTTGCCCAGGCCGTTGGTGTAGCGGCCCAGGATGCGCTGGTTGATCGCATCCACGCTGGTGTTGACGTAGCTCTTGTCGGCGATGGTCTCGGCCATCTTGTTCTTGTTCTGCAGGCCCGTGTCGATCCACTTGCTGGCCTCGAGGATCGCGGCGGTCACGGCGCGCGCCGTGTTGGGGTACTTCTTCGTGAACTCGGCGGTGCAGCCGAGCACCTTCTCGGGATGGTCTTTCCAGATGTCCTGCGTGGTGATGGCGGTGATGCCGATGCCGTCCATGATCGCGCGCTGGCCCCAGGGCTCGCCCACGCAGTAGCCGTCCATGTTGCCCACGCGCATGTTGGCCACCATCTGCGGGGGCGGCACGGTGATGTTCTTCACGTCCTTGAACGGATCGATGCCGGCCGAGGCGAGCCAGTAGTAGAGCCACATGGCATGCGTGCCGGTCGGAAAGGTCTGCGCGAAGGTGTATTCGCGCTTCTCGGTGGCGATGAGCTTGGCGAGCGAGGCTGCATCCACCGCGCCCTTGTCGGACAGCTTCTTCGAGAGCGTGATGGCCTGGCCGTTGTTGTTCAGGGTCATGAGCACGGCCATGTCCTTCTTGGGCCCGCTCAGGCCCAGGTGCATGCCGTAGACCAGGCCGTAGAGCACATGCGCCATGTCCAGGTCGCCGTTGGAGAGCTTGTCGCGCACGCCGGCCCAGCTGGCTTCCTTGCTGGGGACGATCTTCACGCCGTATTTCTTGTCGATGCCCAGCACCGAGGCCATCACCACGCTGGCGCAGTCGGTGAGCGGAATGAAGCCGATCTTCACTTCTTCCTTTTCGGGCTTGTCCGAGCCCTGGGCCCAGACGGCGGCGCGCAGCGCGGGGTCGATGCCCACGGCGCCGATGGCGGCGGCTTGCAGTACGCGGCGGCGGCTGAGGCGGGTTTTCAGCAGGTCGGTCATGGGGGCGGGCTCCGGTTGAAGAACGAACAAACAAAAAAGCAAAGTCGAAAACAAAAAAGGCGTCCCGACCGCGCAGGGGCTGCTCGCGAACGAGAGCCCTTGCGGGATGGGGACGCCTTTGTCCGGTTCGGTGGGTGACACCCGCCGTTGGGTGCCGCCTGCCTGGAGACCCGAAGGTCTTATGCATTCACTTACGCAAACTGCGTGCCAGTGATTGCGGGTTGTGCGGTGCTATCGAAAAAGTAGCTCTCGCGCACCGTGCATGAAGGTCGGAGTGCCGCTGGACACAGTTATTCGGCGAAAGCACGTTTTTGTGCGTTGCACCAACTTGAACCTCTGTCAGCGCGGCGCGCGGGCGTCGGGCATGGGAAGGTAGTCGGCCATCGCGAGCATCGACTCGGCCACATCGACCAGCCGGCGTTTCTGGTTCATGGCGGTCTGGCGCAGCATCTTGTGGGCCTCGTCCTCGCTCAGGCGCCGGTGCGCCATCAGGAGGCCCTTGGCACGCTCGACGACCTTGCGCTCGTTGAGCGAGGCGCGCACCGTGTGCAGTTCGTCGCTCATGGCCTGCAGGCGCTGCGATTGCTCCTGCACCATGTCGAGCACCGAGCGTTCCAGCCCGCGGCCGTAGGGGGCGGGGGCCACGGCCTGCGTGCCCGCGTCGTCGAAGAACAGGGCGCCACCGGATTGCGGCGCCAGCGTGCCGAGCAGTTCCCGGTAGGCCGCAAGGTCGGTACGCGCCTGCGCGGTCTTGCGGTTGCACAGGGCGCGGAGGTCGGCCGCGAGGCGGTCTTCGACCGTGCGCATGGCGTCGATGCGGCGTGTGCAGCAGTCGAACCAGTTCTGGCTGAGTTGGCTGTATTGCGCGTCCGGTGCGGCGGCCGGGGTGGTGCCGACGCGGCGCAGGCGCTCGAGCTCGGCCATGGTGGCATCGGCCTCGCTCTCTCGCCAGAGCGCGAGTACCTCGTCGCTGGAAAAATCGGTGAAGACGTGAAAGCACCGCTCCTGCGATTCGATGAGGTGCAGCCACTGCACGCGCTGCGCCTCGTTGCTGCGGCCCAGCGCCAGCGTGGCGGCGCCGAAGGCGCGCTCCTGGCCGGCGAACTCCTTGCCCTGCATGAAGTTGAACATCGCGACCAGAAGGCGCGAGATTTCGGGGTCGGTGGCGCCATCGGCCGCCTCGAACACCACGGCCAGCAGGCCGGCAACAAGCTTGGCGAAGGCCGCGGTGGCCTCCGCCGGCGCGAGTTCGAGCGCGCCGACGCGCCGGCGCAGTGCGGGCAGGGCGTCCAGCCCCGGCAGCACCCAGGCGATGCGGCTGAACAGGCGCGCGCTGTTGCCGGCGCTGGCGCGCTGGCGGGCCTCGGTCTCCAACTGGTCGAAGCCGTTGCGCACGGCCTGCTCGAGCGCCTGGCATTCGGCGATCTGCGGATCGCGCTGGTCTGCAAAGCGCTGGCCGCGCGAGGCGAGGAACACGTTGGACATGCCGCGCTCGCGCTGCAGCGCATGCACCAGCCGGCCGATCAGGCCGACCAGCTCGCTGGTGCGCGCGAGCTGGTCGAGCTCGTCGATTTCGCACTGGCGGGCGGCGATCAGGAAATGCAGGCCGGATTTCATGGTGGGTGGGGGAGGGGACGCACCCGGTTGCTGCAACATCCGTGCCTCGGCCTGTGTCGGCCTCGCTTGCCCCTTTGCGGGCGCCTGCTGCAGGCGGCACCTACACTCGCCGGATGCTCTTGTTGGGAATCGAATCATCCTGCGACGAGACCGGCGTGGCGCTGGTCGAGTCGCACGGCGACGCGCTGCCGGTGCTGCTGTCGCACGCGCTGCACAGCCAGATCGCCATGCACCAGGCCTACGGCGGCGTGGTGCCCGAACTGGCCAGCCGCGACCACATCCGCCGCGTGCTTCCGCTCACCGAAGCCGTGATGGCCGAAGCCGGTCGCTCGCTCGGCGAGATCGACGTGGTGGCCTACACGCGCGGGCCGGGACTTGCGGGCGCATTGCTCGTTGGCGCCGGCGTGGCTTGCGCGCTGGGCGTGGCGCTGGGCAAGCCGGTGCTGGGGGTGCATCACCTCGAAGGGCACCTGCTGTCGCCGTTCCTGAGCGCCGATCCGCCCGAATTTCCGTTCGTTGCGCTGCTGGTCTCGGGCGGTCATACCCAGCTGATGCGGGTCGATGGCGTGGGGCGCTACGAGCTCCTGGGCGAGACCATCGACGATGCGGCCGGCGAAGCCTTCGACAAGAGCGCCAAGCTCATGGGCCTGCCTTACCCGGGCGGCCCGTGGCTCGCGAAGCTGGCCGAAGGCGGCAATGCCACCGCGTTCAAGCTGCCTCGGCCGCTGCTGCACAGCGGCGATCTCGATTTTTCGTTTGCCGGCCTCAAGACCGCCGTGCTCACGCAGGCCAAGAAGCTCGGCGACCAGCTCGAGGCGAACAAGGCCGATCTCGCGGCGTCCACGCAGGCGGCCATCGTCGAAGTGCTGCTGAAGAAGTCGCTCGCCGCGCTCGACCAGACCGGGCTCAAGCGCCTGGTGGTGGCCGGCGGGGTGGGCGCCAACAAGAACCTGCGGGAGCAACTTGACGCGGCGTGCGCCAAACGACGCGTGCGCGTGCACTACCCCGAGCTTCATCTGTGCACCGACAACGGCGCCATGATTGCCATGGCCGCCGCGATGCGCCTGCAGTCGGGCCTGTCCCAGGCCAGTGCGCGCTATGCCTTCGACGTCAAGCCGCGATGGCCCATGGCTTCGCTGACGGCCGAGGCGCAGCCACTGCCTGAGACTGCGTAACCGTTTGGCGCGCACGTCCCTGCAAGGGCAGGGGCAGCACGTCCAGCACGTTGCGCCAGAGCTCGCGCCATTCCGGCCAGTCGTGCCCGCCTTCGGTCGTGAAGACGCGGCCCGGCGGCAGCGCATCTGCCAGCAGCTTGTGGTTGCCCGCAAATCGGTCTTTCAGGCCGAAGCCCAGGTACAGCGGCGGCAGGTTCCGGGAGGGCTGGGCCTGCAGGTACTCCTGGAAGAAGGGCCAGAGCTTGCGGTCGGGCTCCTCGTCGGGCTGCGGGCCGGTGGGCGCCTGCCATGCGCGCAGGCCGCCTGCCTTCTGGATCTCCGCGCCAAGCACCCGACGCCCGAGATAGGGCGCAAGGGCGACGATGCCGTCCACCGAACCGGGCCGCGCCAGCTCGTGGATCAGCGCGCCGAAGCCGCCGATCGAAATGCCCACGAGCCAGATCGAGGTGTAGCCCCGGGCGCGCTGCGGCTCGATGACGTCCGCCTGCAGGCGATCGCTGAGCGTCTGGTCGTAGTAATAGGAAACGTCGGCATCGACCAGCATCGCGTCGGCGGCCAGGTGGCGCTCGCGGACGGCACTGATGAAGCCTTGCTGCTCGAATTCTTCGGGTTTCAGGTACGCGCCGGGCAAGAAGACCAGGAGCGTTTCGGACCGTTCGTTGTCAGTGGCTGACCGCAGGTGCGTGTTCATGGTGCCTTGAGGGGCACCCGAGCCCGCACCGGCACGAAATTCGATGCGTTTGCGAGACGCCCACGAAGAAGAAAGTACTAGAAAAACGTCACATCATGTGACGTTATCCAGCGCTATTGTGAATAAGGTGCTTGTTTAAAGTCAAAAACAAGCCACTACTAACATTTTCCTCTTGTGGGCATAGGTTCGCTTAGTTGATTTGCAACTGCGAAGCCTGGCTCACCGGCACCAGCTTGCCCAGCTTGAGCGTGAGCACGCCGTTCTCGAGCTTGGCTTCGCTCGCGGAGACATCGATGTCCTGCGGCAACTCGTAGGCAGCCTTGAACTGGCGCTTGGCTTCTGCCTTGCTGTCGATGCGAACCACGGCGCCTTCGATGCTGATCGCGAGGTCTTCGCGCGAGAGGCCCGGCACGTCCAGCGAGAGAGTCCAGCTGGTGTCGTCCTGCTCCACCAGCGGCGAGCGGCGGGGTGCGGCGAAGGCCTCGTTCACGAAGCGTTCGAAGGCGCGGTCTTGCGAGCGGGGAACGAAGCGGGTGGTGCGGATGGTGGGTGCGAAAAACATGATGAAAAGCTCCTGAATGAACACAATGGGGACAAGGAATGTGTGTCCCTTACACTGCGCGGCCATTCAATCCTGAGTGCCGCTTGACACCTCATCTAGGCGCAGCCGCACGCGTTTCAAGACGATGACTCCCCCCTTTATTTGGCGCCGCCGGGCCTTGAAATTCGTGGCGCTGGCGCTATGCGCGACCCCCTTGGCCGGGCTCGCGCAAACCCCGGCCGCGCCGCCTGCTCCCATTCGTCTGGCGTTGATCGAAAGCATGAGCGGGCCCTTCGCGAACACGGGCGAGGCGGTGTTCCGCAACCTGCTGTGGGCGGTCGAGCGCGTCAATGCGCGCGGCGGCGTGAAGCTGCCCGGCGGCGCACGTCCGCTGCAGCTGGACCGCTACGACAGCAAGGGGCAGAACGAAGAGGCGCTTTCGGCGTTGCGCGCGGCCATGGACGACGGCGCGCGCATCGTGCTGCAGGGCAACTCGTCGGCCACCGCGGCGGCGCTGGTCGATGCCATCGACAAGAACAACGAGCGCGACCCCGCGCGGCGCGTGATCTTCCTGAACTACGCAGCCGTCGATCCGGCGCTGACCAACGAGCGCTGCAGCTTCTGGCACTTCCGCTTCGACGCCCATGCCGACATGCGCGTGGCCGCGCTGATGGACGTGGTGAAGGACGACGCCGCGCTCAAGCGCGCATACCTGATCGGGCAGGACTACAGCTTCGGCCAGTCGGTGCTGCGCGAAGTGCGCCGGCAGCTGGGCGTGCAGCGCCCCGACGTGGAAATCGTCGGCGACGAGCTGCATCCGATGGGCAAGGTGAAGGACTTCGCGCCCTACGCCACCAAGATCCTCGCGAGCGGCGCGCAGGCGGTGTTCACCGGCAACTGGGGCAACGACCTCACCCTGCTCGTGAAGGCGGCGCGCGAGGCCGGCTTCAACGGCAGCTTCTATACCTTCTACGGCAACGCGCTCGGCGCGCCCGCGGCCATCGGCGATGCGGGCATCGGTCGCGTGGTGGCCGTGGCCGACTGGCTGCCGAACGTGCAGACCGCGCAGTCGGAGGCTTTCTACCGCGCCTTTCGCGCGCGCTTTCCGAAGCCCGCGGACGACTACGTGCACATGCGGATGCAGCTGCTCGTCGAATCGCTCGCGCAGGCTGTCGAGCGCGCGGGCGGCGTCGATGCGGTGGCGGTAGCGCGCGGGCTGGAGCAAGCCGATGTGAGCCTCTACGGCCAGCGCGGCCGCATGCGCGCGGCGGACCACCAGTTCCAGCAGCAGCTGGTGGTCGGCGTGATGGACCGGCAGGGCAAGCCCGGCGTGCAGTTCGATGTCGAAGGTTCGGGCTACGGATTTCGCGTGATCAAGACGATCGCCCCGGAGCGCGCCGAGCTGCCGACATCGTGCAAGATGAAACGACCCTAATGACGACGACCAACAGGACGACAGCCGATGCGTGAAGCCATCCACAACCTCGAAGCCTCCCGGATCCGCGAGGTCGCCAATGCGGGCCTCGGCCGCGACGACGTGCTCGCCTTCTGGTTCGGCGAAAGCGACGAGGTCACACCCGAGGTGATCCGCCAGGCGGCCATCGAGTCGCTGCAGCGCGGCGAGACTTTCTATGCCCACAACCTCGGCCTGCCCGAGCTGCGCGAGGCGATCGCGCGCTACACCAGCGCGTTGCACCCGAAGATCGATGCGTCGCGCATCGCGGTCACTTCGGGCGGCGTGAGCGCGCTGATGCTGGCGGTGCAGGCGCTGGTCGATGCGGGCGACGACGTGGTCGCGGTGACGCCTGTGTGGCCAAACCTCACGGCGCAGCCGGCAATCATGGGCGCGCATGTGCGCGCGGTGCCGCTGGTGCCGGTCGAAGGTCAATGGACGCTCGACCTTCCCGCGCTGCGCGCGGCGGTGACGCCGAAGACGAAGCTGCTGATCGTCAATGCGCCCAACAACCCGACCGGCTGGACGATGACGCGCGCCGAGCAGCAGGCCGTGCTCGACCATTGCCGCGAGACCGGCACCTGGATCCTCGCCGACGAGGTGTACGAGCGGCTCTATTTCGAGCCTTCGCCGAATGGATGCGCACCGAGCTTTCTCGACATCTCGACGCCCGATGACCGGCTCGTCGTGACGCACAGTTTCTCCAAGAGCTTCCTCATGACCGGATGGCGCCTCGGCTGGCTGGTGCTGCCGCCCGCGATGGTCGACGGCATCGGCAAGCTGATCGAGTTCAACACCTCGTGCGCCAGCGTGTTCACGCAGCGCGCCGCGATCGCGGCGATCGCGCACACGGCGGACATCACGCCGCGCGTGGTCGCGCACCTGAAGCTGTGCCGCGACACGCTGGTGCCGTTGCTGGCCGCGGTGCCGGGCGTGCAGGTGGCGCCGGCCAAGGGCGGCATGTACGCCTTCTTCCGGCTCGAAGGCTTCGGCGATTCGCTCGAAGTCGCCAAGCGGTTGGTGGTCGAAGCAGGGCTGGGGCTTGCGCCCGGCAACGCCTTCGCGCCCGAGGCGCAGGGCTGGCTGCGCTGGTGCTTTGCGTCGAAAGACCCGCAGCGGCTGGTGCAGGGCGTGGAGCGCCTTCGCCATTGGCTGGCTGCAGAGCCGCAGCGCAAGGGCTGATTCGCCTGCAATTTCGTTCAATACGCCGGGCGTGCGGCCCGCGAAGCTTGGCCTTTCTTCGGGAACGAAAGGCCATGCATGTCGGAACGAATCAAGGGAATGGCGCTGTGCGCGCTGGCGATGGTCATGGTGGGCAGCACCGTGGTCGCGAGCAAGGTGATCGCGGGCGGCCTGCCGCCGTTCACCGCGACGGCGCTGCGCTTCGCGATGGCGCTGCCGGTGTTTCTTTTGCTGCTGCGGATGACGCGCACGCCGTGGCCTCGACCCGACCGGCGCGACCTCGCGTTGCTGCTGTGCCAGGCCGGGCTGGGCAGCGTCGGCTACACGGTGCTGCTGATCCTCGGGGTGCGTTGGGCGCCGGCTGCCAGTGCGGGCGTCGTGGCCGGAACGCTGCCGGCCGTCGCGGCGCTGGTGGCGGTGCTGGCGCTGCGCGAGCGGCCGGGGCGCTACCTCGTCGGCAGCATCGTGCTGGCGACGGCGGGGGTACTGGCGATCAGCTGGCCGGGGGAGGCCGCCTCAGGGAGCTCCGGGTCCCCGACGGCGATGATCGGCAACCTGCTGGTGCTGGGGGCGGTCGTCTGCGAGGCGATGTTCATCCTGCTCAACAAGCGCCTGCGCGTGCCGGTCCGGCCACTGGCGCTGTCGACGTTGATGACGGCCTTCGGTCTCTTGCTGTCGCTCGTGCCGGCGTGGTTCGAGCGGGCCTGGGAGCAGCCTTTGCCGACCGATGCGCTGGCCGGCGTCGCCTACTACGCGCTGGTGCCGACGGTGCTGGGTTTCGTCCTCTGGTTTGCCGGATCGGCCCGGCTGAAAGGGGCCGAGGCGGCGCTCTTCACGGCGCTTTTGCCGGTTTCCGCGCTGGTACTCGCGGCCGGCTGGCTGGGCGAAAGTATCACCTTTGCACAGATCGGCGGGGCTGCCTGCGTGCTGGGCGCAGTGGGCCTGGCTTCGCTCGATGGGCGAGGTGGGAAACGCCCCAAAAGCCACCTCAGGCCCGCCGAGCTATAATCCCGAGGCTTTGCATGCCGCAAGGCGCACGGTGAGGGCAGTTCCAGTGCTCACCGCAAGTCAAACATCCCGGAACAAGGAAATTCAACATGATCGCAGCCTCCATCAAGGCCGAAGTCGTCAAGGACAACGCCCGCGCCGCCAACGACACCGGTAGCCCAGAAGTGCAAGTCGCACTGCTGACCGCCCGTATCAACGAGCTCACCCCCCACTTCAAGACGCACGCCAAGGACCACCACGGCCGTCGCGGCCTGCTGCGCATGGTGAGCCGTCGCCGCAAGCTCCTGGACTACCTCAAGTCCAAGGACGCCGACCGTTACACCGCGCTGATCGCCAAGCTGGGTCTGCGCAAGTAAACCGAATCGCATGAAAAAACGCCTGGGTTAGTCCGCTAGCTCAGGCGTTTTTTACTTCGCGATCCACTTTCGGAGTGCCAAAACAGAGCGAAGCTGTGTCATTCCAATGAAGTTCGCCCCGAGCTTCGCTGGAATGGCATCGTGTTCTGAGACAGCCTCCGCCCCTTGCGAACCCTGTGTGGTTCGCTACTAAAACAGGAGCAAACATGAGCCTCTTCAACAAAGTCACCAAGTCCTTCCAATGGGGCGACAAGACTGTCGTCATGGAAACGGGCGAAGTCGCCCGCCAAGCCAATGGCGCCGTGCTGGTCGACATCGACGGCACCGTGATCCTGGCGACCGTGGTCGCCTCCAAGTCCGCCAAGCCGGGCCAGGACTTCTTCCCGCTGACCGTCGACTACATCGAGAAGACCTACGCCGCGGGCAAGATTCCCGGCAGCTTCTTCAAGCGCGAAGCCAAGCCCAGCGAACACGAAACGCTGACCAGCCGCCTGATCGACCGTCCGATCCGCCCGCTGTTCCCCGAAGGCTTCCTGAACGAAGTGCACGTGGTCATCCACACCGTGTCGCTGAACCCTGAAGTCGACGCTGACATCGCCGCCATGATCGGCGTGAGCGCTGCGCTCGCCATCTCCGGCATCCCGTTCAGCGGCCCGATCGGTGCCGCCCGCGTGGGCTACATCAACGGCCAGTACGTGCTGAATCCGGGCCAGACCGCCCGGAAGGACTCGCAGATGGACCTCGTCGTCGCCGGCACGCAAGCCGCCGTGCTGATGGTCGAATCGGAAGCCCAGCAACTGAGCGAAGAGATCATGCTCGGCGGCGTGGTGTTCGGCCATGAACAAGCCAACATCGCGATCAACGCGATCCATGACCTCGTGCGCGACGCCGGTAAGCCGGTGTGGGACTGGCAGGCACCGGCCGAAGACGAAGCCTTCGTCGCCAAGGTCAAGGGCCTGGCCGAAGAAAAGCTGCGCGCCGTCTACCAGATCCGCAGCAAGCAAGCCCGCACGCAGGCCCTGCGCGAGGCCAACGCCAGCGTCATGAGCACGCTCAAGGAAAGCGGCGAGCCCTTCGATGCCGGCAAGGTCAACGACCTGCTGTTCTCCATCGAATCGAAGATCGTTCGCAGCCAGATCCTGTCGGGCGAACCCCGCATCGACGGCCGCGACACGCGCACCGTGCGCCCCATCGAAATTCGCAATTCCGTGCTGCCGCGCACCCACGGTTCGGCTCTATTCACGCGCGGTGAAACCCAGGCGCTGGTCATCACCACGCTCGGCACCGAACGCGACGCGCAGCGCATCGACGCGCTGGCCGGCGAGTACGAAGACCGCTTCCTGTTCCACTACAACATGCCTCCCTTCGCCACCGGCGAAGTGGGCCGCATGGGCTCGACCAAGCGCCGCGAAATCGGCCACGGCCGCCTTGCCAAGCGCGCGCTCGTCGCCGTGCTGCCGACCAAGGAAGAATTCCCGTACACCGTGCGCGTGGTCTCGGAAATCACCGAGTCGAACGGCTCCTCGTCGATGGCTTCGGTCTGCGGCGGCTGCCTCTCGATGATGGACGCCGGCGTGCCGATGAAGGCCCACGTGGCCGGCATCGCCATGGGCCTGATCAAGGAAGACAACCGCTTCGCCGTGTTGACCGACATCCTGGGCGACGAAGATCACCTGGGCGACATGGACTTCAAGGTGGCCGGTACGACCAACGGCATCACCGCGCTGCAGATGGACATCAAGATCCAGGGCATCACCAAGGAAATCATGCAGGTCGCACTGGCGCAGGCCAAGGAAGCGCGCATGCACATCCTGGGCAAGATGCAGGAAGCCATGGGCGAGGCCAAGGCCGAAGTCTCCAGCTTCGCGCCGCGCCTGACCACGCTGAAGATCAACCCCGAGAAGATCCGCGACGTGATCGGCAAGGGCGGCTCGGTCATCCGTGGCCTGCAGGAAGAGACCGGCACGACGATCAACATCGACGAAGACGGCACCATCACCATCGCCTCGACCGATCCGGAAAAGGCCGAGCTCGCCAAGAAGCGCATCGAGCAGATCACCGCCGAAGTCGAAATCGGCAAGGTCTACGAAGGCCCGGTCACCAAGATCCTGGACTTCGGCGCGCTCATCAACCTGCTGCCGGGCAAGGACGGCCTGCTGCACATCAGCCAGATCGCGCACGAACGCGTCGAGAAGGTGACCGACTACCTGAGCGAAGGCCAGATCGTCAAGGTCAAGGTTCTCGAGACCGACGAAAAGGGCCGCGTCAAGCTGTCCATGAAGGCCCTGACCGAGCGTCCGGCCGGCATGGAATACAGCGAGCGCCCGCCGCGTGAAGACCGTGGCGATCGCGGCGACCGTGGTGGCGAGCGCCGTGAGCGTTCGGACCGTGGCGATCGCGGCGGCGACCGTGGTGGCGATCGTGGCGATCGTGGCGATCGTGGCGAGCGCGCACCGCGCTTCAACGACCAGCAGCAGCCGCGCAACGACCAGCAGCAGGCTCCGGCCGGCGAGCAGTCGCAAGCACCGCGCGAGCCTCAGGAGTAAGAAGGGCGCAACGGCAGCAAACCTGCCGTTGCTATCTTTTGAACAGCTAGCTGCGCCCCACCTGCGGGCGTTGGAGGCCGAAAGACCATGAAAGCCATTGAAATCACTTCGTACGGCGCCCCTGAGGTGCTGCGCGTGGCCGATCGTCCCGATCCGGTGGCGGGCGTGGGCGAGTTGCTGATCCGCGTTGCGGCCAGCGGGGTGAATCGCCCCGATGTGCTGCAGCGCATGGGCCACTATCCGGTGCCGCCCGGCGCCTCCGACCTGCCGGGCCTCGAAGTGGCCGGCGAGATCGTGTCGGGCGATGCCGCGGCATTGGCCGAAGCGGGCTTCAAGATCGGGGATCGCGTTTGCGCGCTGATCGCCGGTGGCGGCTATGCCCAGCTCTGCGTGGCGCCTGTGGCGCAATGCCTGCCGGTGCCCAAGGGGTGGAGCGATGTCGATGCGGCGTCGCTGCCCGAGACCTTCTTCACCGTCTGGAGCAATGTGTTCGAGCGCGGCCGCCTGCAAAAGGGTGAGACGCTGCTGATCCAGGGTGGCTCGAGCGGGATCGGCGTCACTGCCATCCAGATCGCCAAGGCGCTGGGTGCGACTGTCATCGTCACGGCCGGCAGCGACGACAAGTGCGAAGCCTGCAAGAAACTGGGTGCCGACCATGCCATCAACTACCGCACGAGCGACTTCGTCGAAGAGGCGAAGAAGCTCACCGGTGGCAAGGGCGTGGACGTGATCCTGGACATGGTTGCGGGCGAATACGTGGCGCGCGAGATCGAGTGCCTGGCCGAGGACGGCCGGCTCGTGATCATTGCGGTGCAGGGTGGCGTGAAGGCCCAGATCAATGCGGGCCTCGTGCTGCGCAGGCGTCTCACGATCACCGGCTCGACGCTGCGTCCGCGGCCGGTGGCGTTCAAGGGCGCGATTGCCAAGGCGCTGCGCGAGAAGGTCTGGCCGCTGCTCGAAAGCGGTGCGATCAAGCCCGTGATCCACAGCACGTTTGCGGCGGCGGGTGAACCCAGTGGCGCAGCCCAGGCTCACACGCTGATGGAATCGAACCAGCACATCGGCAAGATCGTGCTGACATGGTGACAACGAACAACGCGATGACAACCAAGAAGAAACTGATCGCCGGCAACTGGAAGATGAATGGCGGCCTGGCCGCCAACGAGGCGCTGGTGAAGGCTCTGCAGCAAGGCCTGGCGGCAAGCCCGGCCGCTTGCAATGTCGCGCTGTGCGCGCCAGCGCCGTACTTCGCTCAGCTGCAGTCGCTGCTGGCGGGTTCGCCGTCGCTCGCGCTCGGTGCGCAGGACGTTTCGGCGCATCCCCAAGGTGCCTTTACTGGCGAGCAATCGGCGGCGATGCTCAAGGATTTCGGCGTGCGCTATGCCATCGTCGGTCACTCCGAGCGCCGGCAGTACCACGGCGAAACCGACGGAACGGTGGCTGCGAAAGCGGCTGCTGCCCTGGCGAACGGCATCACGCCGATCGTCTGCGTCGGCGAGACGCTGGCCGAGCGCGAAGCAGGGCAGACCGAAGAGGTCGTCAAGCGCCAGCTGGCTGCGGTGATCCATGTGAATGGCCATTGCATTAGCGAAATCGTGGTGGCCTACGAGCCTGTCTGGGCCATCGGCACGGGCAAGACGGCATCGCCCGAGCAGGCGCAGGCGGTGCATGCCGTGCTGCGTGCGCAACTGCACCATGCCGCGAGCGAGCACGCTGCCGGCATCTGCATTCTTTACGGCGGCAGCATGAACGCGGCCAATGCGGCCGAACTGCTGGCGCAGGCCGACATCGACGGCGGCCTCATCGGCGGCGCGTCGCTCAAGGCCCCCGACTTTCTGCAGATCATTTCTGCCGCTGCGCGCTGAACGCGCAACGGCTGTCATCAATTAGGAGTAAGAACGAATGAACGTGGTCCTCAACCTTCTGGTCGGCGTGCAAATGCTGGCGGCCCTGGCGATGATCGGCCTGATCCTGATCCAGCACGGCAAGGGCGCCGACATGGGCGCCGCCTTCGGCAGCGGCAGTGCCGGCAGCTTGTTCGGTGCCAGCGGCAGCGCGAACTTCCTCTCGCGCACCACGGCCGTGTTGGCCGCGGTGTTCTTCGCATGCACGTTGCTGCTTGCGTACTTCAGCCATGCGCGTCCTGCGGGCGGCGGCAGTCTTCTCGAGCGCGCGGCCGTTGGTGCACCCGCTGCGCCTGCAACGCCGGCATCTGGCGCCGCAGGCGAAATCCCCGGCGCGGGTGCTCCGAGTGCACCGGCTTCGGCACCTGCCGCACCCGTTTCGGGCGCCGGTCAGATTCCGAACAAGTAATCCAGTCGTTTTCATGCAGTCGTCAGCGAGAAACGGCTGTATTTCAGGGTAAACTCTAAAGCTGTTCAGAAAGCCAAATGCCTTAACAGGTACCTCATGCCATCTGAACAGCAAAAACCGCGGTCGTGGTGAAATTGGTAGACACGCTATCTTGAGGGGGTAGTGGCGAAAGCTGTGCGAGTTCGAGTCTCGCCGACCGCACCAAATCTCATCGGCAGAAAACCTCATCCAGAGGTTCTTCTTGCCGGTGGCAAGCGGTGAAAAATTCTCGATGAACCTCGATTCCTACCTTCCCGTCCTTTTGTTCATTTTGGTCGGAGTCGGCGTAGGCGTCGCCCCCCAAGTCATCGGATACATCCTCGGCCCCAATCGGCCAGACGCTGCGAAGAACGCTCCCTACGAGTGCGGCTTCGAAGCCTTCGAGGATGCGCGCATGAAGTTCGACGTGCGCTATTACCTCGTTGCCATCCTCTTCATCCTGTTCGATCTCGAAATTGCCTTTCTCTTCCCGTGGGCCATTGCGCTCAAGGAGATCGGTCCTGTCGGCTTCTGGGCCATGATGATCTTTCTCGCCATCCTCGTCGTAGGTTTCATCTACGAGTGGAAAAAAGGCGCGCTCGACTGGGAATGACAAGGAATCACGATGGCCATTGAAGGCGTTCTCAAAGAAGGTTTCGTCACCACCACCTACGACTCGGTGGTGAATTGGGCGAAGACCGGATCTCTCTGGCCGATGACGTTCGGCCTCGCATGCTGTGCGGTCGAAATGATGCATGCGGGTGCCGCCCGCTACGACATCGACCGTTTCGGCATGCTGTTCCGCCCCAGCCCTCGCCAGTCCGATCTGATGATCGTGGCCGGCACCCTGTGCAACAAGATGGCGCCGGCGCTGCGCAAGGTCTACGACCAGATGCCCGAGCCGCGCTGGGTGCTCTCGATGGGTTCGTGCGCCAATGGCGGTGGCTACTACCACTACAGCTATTCGGTCGTGCGCGGCTGCGACCGCATCGTGCCGGTCGACGTCTACGTTCCGGGTTGCCCGCCCACCGCCGAAGCGCTGCTCTATGGCGTGATCCAGCTGCAGCAGAAGATTCGCCGCACCAACACCATTGCCCGCGCCTGAGAGATTGCCGACGATGACTGACTTTGCAATTTCGCCGGAGGTGCTGCGCGCCACCATCACCGAGACGCTCGGCGCCAAGGCCAAGAGCGTGACGCTCGCGCTGGGCGAGGTGACCGTGGTGGTGAGTGCGGCCGACTACATCGAAGCCGCCACGCTGCTGCGCGATGCGCCCGGCTGCCGCTTCGAGCAGCTGATCGATCTCTGCGGCATGGACTATTCCGACTACCGCGAAGGCGAGTGGCAGGGCGAGCGCTTCTGCGTCGTCTCGCACCTCCTGTCGATCACGCTCAACCAGCGCGTACGCCTGAAGGTGTTCGCACCCCATGAAGACCTGCCCGTGGTCGATTCGCTCCAGCCCGTCTGGAGTGCCGCCACCTGGTTCGAGCGCGAAGCGTTCGACCTCTACGGCATCGTGTTCGACGGTCACGACGACCTGCGCCGCATCCTGACCGACTATGGCTTCATCGGCCACCCGTTCCGCAAGGACTTCCCGGTGTCGGGTCACGTCGAGATGCGTTACGACGAAGAGCAGAAGCGCGTCGTGTACCAGCCGGTATCGATCGAGCCGCGGGAAATCACGCCGCGCGTGATCCGTGAAGACAACTACGGCGGCGGTTTGCACTGATATGGCCGAAATCAAGAACTACACCCTCAACTTCGGCCCCCAGCATCCGGCCGCGCACGGCGTGCTGCGCCTGGTGCTCGAACTCGACGGCGAAGTGATCCAGCGCGCCGACCCGCACATCGGCCTGCTGCATCGCGCGACCGAGAAGCTCGCCGAATCGCGCACCTTCATCCAGTCGCTGCCCTACATGGACCGCCTCGACTACGTGTCGATGATGTCCAACGAGCACGCTTACTGCCTGGCCATCGAGCGGATGATGGGCCTCGATGTGCCGATCCGCGCGCAGTACATCCGCGTGATGTTTGCCGAGATCACCCGCCTGCTGAACCACCTCCTGTGGCTCGGCGCGCACGGCCTGGATTGCGGCGCGATGAACATGCTCATCTACTGCTTCCGCGAGCGTGAAGACCTGTTCGACATGTACGAGGCCGTCTCCGGCGCGCGCATGCACGCGGCGTACTTCCGCCCGGGTGGCGTCTACCGCGACCTGCCGGACGCGATGCCGCAGTACAAGGTCAGCAAGATCAAGAATGCGAAGGCCATCGAGCGCCTGAACGAAAACCGCCAGGGCTCGCTGCTCGACTTCGTCGACGACTTCTGCAAGCGCTTCCCGAAGATGGTCGACGAGTACGAGACACTGCTCACCGACAACCGCATCTGGAAGCAGCGCACCGTGGGCATCGGCGTCGTGACGCCGGAGCGCGCGCTGAACCTCGGTTTCACCGGCCCCATGCTTCGCGGCTCGGGCATCGAATGGGACCTGCGCAAGAAGCAGCCCTACGACGTCTACGACCAGATGCAATTCGACGTGCCCGTGGGCAAGACCGGCGACTGCTATGACCGCTACCTCGTGCGCGTCGAAGAGATGCGCCAGGCCAACAAGATCATCCAGCAGTGCTCGGCATGGCTGCGTGCCAACCCCGGCCCGGTGATCACCGACAACCACAAGGTCGCCGCGCCCGCGCGCGAATCGATGAAGGCGAACATGGAGGAGCTGATCCACCATTTCAAGCTCTTCACCGAAGGCTTCCACGTGCCCGAAGGCGAGGCCTATGCCGCCGTCGAGCACCCGAAGGGCGAGTTCGGCATCTATCTCGTGAGCGACGGCGCCAACAAGCCCTACCGCCTGAAGATCCGCGCCCCTGGTTTCCCGCACCTCGCCGCCCTCGACGAAATGTCGCGCGGTCACATGATCGCCGACGCTGTCGCGGTGATCGGCACGATGGACATCGTGTTCGGCGAAATCGACAGGTGAGAAAGAGCGAATGACTTCCTCAACCCATCATCACGACGCGGCCCCTTCGGCCCCGTTGACGGCCGACGTGCTCGAGCGCTTTGCGCGCGAGGTCGCCAAGTACCCTGAAGCCGGCAAGGCCTCCGCCGTGATGGCGTGCCTGGCCATCGTCCAGCAGGGCGAGGGCTACATCAGCATGCAGCGCGAGCGCGAGATCGCCGACTACCTCGGCATGGCGCCTATCGCCGTGCACGAAGTGACGACCTTCTACAACATGTACAACCAGCATCCGGTGGGCAAGTTCAAGCTCAACGTGTGCACCAACCTGCCATGCCAGCTGCGTGACGGCGTCACCGCGCTCGTGCACCTCGAGAAGAAGCTCGGCATCAAGATGGGTGAGACGACCGACGACGGCCTGTTCACGCTGCAGCAGAGCGAGTGCCTCGGCGCGTGCGCCGACTCGCCCGTGATGCTGGTCAACGACCGCACCATGTGCAGCTTCATGAGCAACGAGAAGCTCGACCAGCTCATCGAGGGCCTGCGTGGCTCGACCAAAGGGGAGGCCGCTTAATGTCACCCGAGCAAGTACTCCAGCAGTTTCAGGCCACGGGCGTCCAGACCTGTTTCCATGACCGCCACATCGAGCCGCAGATCTATGCCGGCTTGAACGGCACCAACTGGCGCCTGGCCGACTACGAAGCACGCGGTGGCTACAAGGCGCTGCGCAAGATCCTCACCGAGGGCCTGACGCCTGACCAGGTGATCGCCGAAGTGAAGGCCTCGGGCCTGCGCGGCCGTGGCGGCGCCGGTTTCCCGACGGGCCTGAAGTGGAGCTTCATGCCCCGCCAGTTCCCGGGCCAGAAGTACCTCGTCTGCAACTCCGACGAAGGCGAACCGGGCACGTGCAAGGATCGCGACATCCTGCAGTTCAACCCGCACATCGTGATCGAAGGCATGGCCATCGCTGCGTACGCGATGGGCATCAGCGTGGGCTACAACTACATCCACGGCGAGATCTTCCAGAGCTACGACCGCTTCGAAGAAGCCCTCGAAGAGGCCCGCGCCGCGGGCTATCTTGGCGAAGCGATCATGGGCAGCACGTACAACTTCCAGTTGCACGCGGCCCACGGCTTCGGCGCGTACATCTGCGGCGAAGAAACCGCGCTGCTCGAATCGCTCGAAGGCAAGAAGGGCCAGCCGCGCTTCAAGCCGCCGTTCCCGGCGAGCTTCGGCCTCTACGGCAAGCCCACCACCATCAACAACACCGAGACCTTCGCGGCGGTGCCCTGGATCATCAACAACGGTGGTCCGGCGTATCTCGAATGCGGCAAGCCGAACAACGGCGGCACCAAGATCTATTCGGTGAGCGGTGACGTCGAGCTGCCCGGCAACTACGAAGTGCCGATGGGCACGCCGTTCTCCAAGCTGCTGGAGCTGTGCGGTGGCGTGCGCAAGGGCCGGACGCTCAAGGCCGTGATCCCTGGCGGATCGTCCTCGCCGGTGCTGCCCGCCGACATCATGATGGCCTGCACCATGGACTACGACTCCATCGCCAAGGCCGGCTCCATGCTGGGCTCGGGCGCGGTGATCGTCATGGACGACAGCCGTTCGATGGTCGAATCGCTCAAGCGCCTGTCGTATTTCTACATGCACGAGTCCTGCGGCCAGTGCACGCCGTGCCGCGAAGGCACGGGCTGGCTCTACCGCGTGGTGGACCGCATCCACAACGGGCAGGGCAGGGCGACCGACATGGACCTGCTCAATTCCGTGGCAGACAACATCCAGGGCCGCACGATCTGCGCGCTCGGCGACGCAGCGGCCATGCCGGTGCGCGCCATGATCAAGCACTTCCGTCACGAGTTCGAGGCCTTGATCCCGGGCTACGTCCCGAAGGCGCCCGTCCAGGCCTGAGCGCGAGAAGAAACATACTCATGATCGAAATCGAACTCGACGGCAAGAAGGTCGAAGTGACCGAAGGCAGCATGGTGATGCATGCGGCCGACAAGGCGGGCACGTACATCCCGCACTTCTGCTATCACAAGAAACTCAGCATCGCGGCCAACTGCCGCATGTGCCTGGTCGACGTGGAAAAGGCGCCCAAGCCCATGCCGGCCTGCGCCACGCCCGTCACGCAGGGCATGATCGTTCGCACCAAGAGCGAGAAGGCCATCAAGGCGCAGCAGTCGGTCATGGAGTTCCTCCTGATCAACCACCCGCTCGATTGCCCCATCTGCGACCAGGGCGGCGAATGCCAGCTGCAAGACCTGGCCGTGGGCTATGGCGGTTCTTCTTCGCGCTACGAAGAAGAAAAGCGCGTCGTGTTCCACAAGGACGTCGGCCCGCTGATCAGCATGGAAGAAATGAGCCGCTGCATCCATTGCACGCGCTGCGTCCGCTTTGGCCAGGAAGTGGCCGGCGTGATGGAGCTCGGCATGTCGCACCGCGGCGAGCACTCCGAAATCGAAACCTTCGTCGGCGACTCGGTCGATTCCGAACTGTCGGGCAACATGATCGACATCTGCCCGGTCGGCGCGCTCACGAGCAAGCCGTTCCGCTACAGCGCCCGCACCTGGGAGCTGTCGCGCCGCAAATCGGTGAGCCCGCACGATTCCACCGGCGCGAACCTGATCGTCCAGGTCAAGAACCACCGCGTGATGCGCGTGGTGCCTCTGGAGAACGAAGACGTCAACGAATGCTGGATCGCCGACCGCGACCGCTTCTCGTACGAAGCCCTCAACGGACCCGAGCGCCTCGCGCAGCCCATGCTCAAGCAAGGCGGCCAATGGCAGCAGGTCGACTGGCAGACCGCGCTCGAGTACGTGGCCAATGGTCTGAAGCAGATCAAGACCGACCACGGCGCGCAAAGCATCGGCACGCTGGTCAGCCCGCACAGCACGCTCGAAGAGTTGCAACTCGCCGCCATGCTCACGCGTGAACTGGGCAGCGACAACATCGACTATCGCCTGCGCAACGCCGAATTCGCCGCGTTCGAGGGTGTGCGCTGGCTCGGCACCTCGATCGCCTCGCTCACGCAAGTGCAGCGCGCGCTGGTCGTCGGCTCGAACCTGCGCAAGGAGCACCCGCTCTTCGCACAACGCATTCGCCAGGCCGTGCGCAAGGGTGCCGCGCTGTCGGTGATCACGTCGTCCAGCCTCATGGCAGACCGCGACGCCTGGGCCATCAACGTGGCGCAGTCGACCATCGTCGAAGCCGACCAGTGGGTCGAAGCGCTGGCCGCAGTCGCCGCTGCCATCGGCAAGACCAACGGCGCTGCTGCACCGCTCGCACCGAAGAACGAACCCGATGCCGCTGCACAAGCCACTGCAGCATCGCTGCTGAGCGGCGAACGCAAGGCCATCCTGCTCGGCAACGCCGCTGCCCACCACGCACAAGCCAGCAGCCTGCTGGCTCTCGCGAACTGGATCGGCGCGCAGACCGGCGCAACCGTCGGCTACCTGACCGAAGCCGCCAACACCGTGGGTGCGCAGCTTGTCGGCGCCTTCCCGAAGAATGGCGGCCTCGATGCTGGCCGCATGCTCGCTGCCGGCTCCGGCCTGAAGGCCGTGCTGCTGCTGAACACCGAGCCGGTGTTCGACTCGGCCGCCGGTGCTGCCGCCGCCGATGTCATCGGCAATGCGCAGATGGTGGTCACGCTGAGCCCGTTCAAGGCCAACCTCGAATTCAGCGACGTGCTGCTGCCGATCGCCCCGTTCACCGAAACGCCCGGTACCTTCGTCAACGCCGAAGGCCGCCTGCAAGGTTTCCATGCCGTCGTGAAGCCGCAAGGCGAAGCGCGCCCGGCGTGGAAGGTGCTGCGCGTGCTGGCGAACCTGCTGGGCCTGCCCGGCTTCGCATTCGAATCGACCGCCGACGTGCTCAGGACGGTGGGAGAGGCCGGTGCGCTTCCGGCCAACGCCCTGAACAACGCAACGGCCGCAAACGCCGTCGCATCCAACGGCGCCGCACCTGCACCCGTGGTCGCGAGCATCTACCAGCTCGACTCGATCGTGCGCCGTGCGCCGTCGCTGCAACTGACGGCCGATGCGCGCAACGCTTCGACCGCTCCGGTCGCATCAGGTCAGGCCGAGGAGGCATTGGCATGATCGACACCATTCATGGCTTCGGCCAGGGGCTGGTCGCCGCAGGCTGGTGGACGGCCGTGGCATGGCCCGTGATCTGGACGCTTATCAAGATCATCGTGGTCGTGATTCCGCTGATGCTGGCCGTGGCGTACCTCACGCTGTGGGAACGCAAGGCCATCGGCTTCACGCAAATCCGCATCGGCCCCAACCGCATCGGACCGCTGGGCCTGCTCCAGCCGATCGCCGACGCGCTCAAGCTGATGACCAAGGAAATCATTCTTCCGACGGTCGCCAACAAGGGCCTGTTCCTGCTCGGCCCCATCATGACCATCATGCCGGCGCTCGCCGCATGGGCCGTGATTCCCTTCGGCCCCGACGTGGCACTGGCCAACATCAACGCGGGTCTCCTGTTCGTGATGGCCATCACCTCGCTCGAGGTGTATGGCGTGATCATTGCCGGCTGGGCCTCGAACTCGAAGTACGCATTCCTGGGTGCGCTGCGCGCCTCGGCCCAGATGGTGAGCTACGAGATCGCGATGGGCTTCTGCTTCGTCGTGGTGCTGATGGTCACCGGCAGCCTGAACATGAGCGAGATCGTGAACGTGCAGGGCAAGGGCATCTTCGCCAACATGGGCGTCGGGTTCCTGTCGTGGAACTGGCTGCCGCTGCTGCCGATCTTCGTCGTCTACTTCATCTCGGGCCTGGCCGAGACCAACCGCCACCCGTTCGACGTGGTGGAAGGCGAATCGGAAATCGTCGCGGGCCACATGATCGAGTACTCGGGCATGAGCTTCGCGATGTTCTTCCTGGCCGAGTACGCCAACATGTGGCTGGTCTCGATCCTCACCGTGGTGCTGTTCCTCGGCGGCTGGCTGCCACCGTTCGAGTTCCTCAGCTTCATTCCCGGCTGGATCTGGCTCGGTGCCAAGACTTTCTGCGTGGTCACCATGTTCCTTTGGGTGCGCTCGACGTTCCCGCGCTTCCGCTATGACCAGATCATGCGTCTGGGCTGGAAGATCTTCATTCCCGTCACCCTCGTGTGGCTGGTCGTGGTCGGTGGCTGGATGCAGACGCCGTTCAACATCTGGAAATAACTGGAAGCGCCAACATCATGTCTGCTGCGCACACCGCAACACCGTCCGCACCGTTCTCGCTCAAGGATTTTCTCGGCAGCTTCATGCTGTTCGAACTGTTCAAGGGCTTGGCGATCACGGGCAAGTACGCCTTCGCCCGCAAGATCACGGTGCAGTTTCCGGAAGAGAAGACGCCGCTGTCGCCGCGTTTCCGCGGCCTGCACGCGCTGCGTCGCTATGAAAACGGCGAAGAGCGCTGCATTGCCTGCAAGCTCTGCGAAGCCGTTTGCCCGGCACTGGCGATCACCATCGAGTCCGATGTCCGCGACGACGGCTCGCGCCGCACCACGCGCTACGACATCGACCTGACCAAGTGCATCTTCTGCGGCTTCTGCGAAGAGAGCTGCCCGGTCGATTCGATCGTGGAGACCCACATCTTCGAATACCACGGCGAAAAGCGCGGCGACCTGTACTTCACCAAGGACATGCTGCTGGCTGTGGGCGACCGCTACGAAAAAGAAATTGCAGCGAACAAGGCGGCCGACGCCAAGTACCGCTGATCCGTCCAGCCCGAAACCCGTACCCACTCGAATTCCAATGGACGTCAAGACCGGTCTGTTCTATCTATTTGCCGCGGTGCTGCTCTTTGCAGCCTTCCGCGTCATCACCGCCCGCAACCCCGTGTACGCCGCGCTGTACCTGGTGCTGGCCTTCTTCCAGGCTTCGGCCATCTGGCTGCTGCTGCGCGCCGAGTTC
Organism: Variovorax paradoxus; assembly: GCF_000834655.1. Taxonomy (GTDB): domain Bacteria; phylum Pseudomonadota; class Gammaproteobacteria; order Burkholderiales; family Burkholderiaceae_C; genus Variovorax; species Variovorax paradoxus_F. Next base: position 14,301 of record NZ_JXQQ01000034.1, on the reverse strand, counting down.
CTGGCGATCTCGCTCGTGCTGGTGTACGTCGGAGCCGTGATGGTGCTGTTCCTCTTCGTCGTGATGATGCTGGACATCAACGTCGACAGCTTGCGACAGGGCTTCTGGAAGCACTTCCCGCTTGCGGCCGGCGTTGGCGCGTTGATCGCACTCGAAATGGCGGCCGTGCTCATGGGCGGTTTCCGCCTGGGCGAGGCGCCGCGCGCCATGGCGGTCACCTCGGCCAATACTTCGAACACGATGGAACTGGGCAAGCTGCTCTATTCCGAATACCTCTATCCGCTGGAGATTGCCGCGGTCATCCTGCTCGTGGCCATCGTGGCCGCCATTGCACTGACGCTGCGCACCCGCAAGGACAGCAAGTACACCAACCCGTCGGACCAGGTGCGCGTGAAGGCGCGCGACCGCGTGCGCATCGTGCAGATGCCGGTGACGCGTGCGGCCGAGCCTGTGGCGGAAGCAGCCCCGGCGGTGCCGGCTGACGCGGCAAAGGAAAACAAGGCATGACGCTCACGCTCGGACACTTTCTCTCGCTCGGCGCGATGCTCTTCGCGCTGTCGGTGATCGGCATCTTCCTGAATCGCAAGAACCTGATCGTGCTGCTGATGGCCATCGAACTGATGCTGCTGGCAGTCAACATGAACTTCGTGGCCTTCTCGCACTACCTGGGCGACATGCACGGACAGATCTTCGTGTTTTTCATCCTGACCGTGGCCGCGGCCGAGTCGGCCATCGGTCTCGCGTTGCTGGTGCTGTTGTTCCGCAACAAGTCGAACATCAACGTCGACGAGCTCAACTCGTTAAAAGGATGATCCCCCAGTCTTCGCGCACTTCGTGTCGCTTCGCCAACCCCCATCGGGGGCGCTGCCAGCAGCCCGGCAAAGCCGGTTCTGCGGCAGCCGCTGGGTGGTGCACGCGTGATGTGATGCCCTGGAGCCATTGAAAAGAACAAACGTATGAGTTCAACGCTTTCCGCATCCACATTGCTGGCCGTGCCGCTGGCACCCCTGGTCGGCGCCGCCGTCGCAGGCCTCTTCGGCACCAAGTTCGGCGGCAATCACATCGGCCGCAAGGTCACGCATTCGCTGACCATCCTCGGCGTGCTCGTCGCCTTCATCATCTCGGCCATGACGCTCAAGAGCGTGGTGGTAGACGGCGCGCGCTTCAACGCGACGCTCTACGAGTGGATGATCGTCGGCGGACTGAAGATGGAAGTCGGCTTCCTGGTCGACGGCCTCACCGCCATGATGATGTGCGTGGTGACCTTCGTGTCGCTGATGGTGCACATCTACACCATCGGCTACATGGAAGAAGACGACGGCTACAACCGCTTCTTCTCGTACATCTCGCTGTTCACCTTCTCGATGCTGATGCTCGTCATGAGCAACAACATGCTCCAGCTGTTCTTCGGCTGGGAAGCGGTGGGCCTGGTGTCGTACCTGCTGATCGGCTTCTGGTTCAACAAGCCCACGGCCATCTTCGCCAACATGAAGGCCTTCCTGGTCAACCGCGTGGGTGACTTCGGCTTCATCCTGGGCATCGGCCTGATCGCCGCGTATGCCGGCACGCTGAACTACGGCGAAGCCTTCGCCAAGGCCAACACGCTGGCCGGCATCACGTTCCCCGGCACCGAGTGGATGCTGATCACCGTGATCTGCATTTGCCTCTTCATCGGCGCGATGGGCAAAAGCGCGCAGTTCCCGCTGCACGTGTGGCTGCCTGATTCCATGGAAGGCCCGACGCCCATCTCCGCGCTGATCCACGCGGCCACGATGGTGACGGCCGGCATCTTCATGGTGGCGCGCATGTCGCCGCTGTTCGAGCTGAGCGACACGGCCCTGAGCTTCATCCTCGTGATCGGTGCAATCACCGCGCTCTTCATGGGTTTCCTTGGCATCATCCAGAACGACATCAAGCGTGTGGTCGCGTACTCGACGCTCTCGCAGCTGGGCTACATGACGGTGGCGCTCGGTGCCTCGGCCTACTCGGTCGCAGTGTTCCATCTGATGACGCACGCGTTCTTCAAGGCGCTGCTGTTCCTCGGTGCGGGCTCGGTGATCATCGGCATGCACCACAACCAGGACATCCGATGGATGGGCGGCGTGCGCAAGTACATGCCCATCACCTGGATCACTTCGCTGCTGGGTTCGCTCGCGCTGATCGGCACGCCGTTCTTCGCAGGCTTCTACTCGAAGGACAGCATCATCGAAGCGGTGCACGAGAGCCACCTGTGGGGCGCGAACTTCGCCTACTACGCGGTGCTGGCGGGCGTGTTCATCACGGCGTTCTATTCGTTCCGCATGTACTTCTTGGTGTTCCACGGCAAGGAACGCTACGACCAGAACCCGGACGCGCACCACGACGACCATGCGCACGATGCCCATGGCCACGACGATCACGGCCACGGCCATGACGCCCACAAGCCGCACGAATCTCCTTGGGTCGTCTGGCTGCCGCTGGTGCTGCTGGCGATCCCCTCGGTGGTGATCGGCTTCATGACGATCGAGCCGATGCTCTTTGGCGAGTTCTTCAAGCAGGCGATATTCGTGGACGGTGCCAAGCACCATGCCATGAAGGAACTGGAAGAAGCGTTCCACGGTCCTGTCGCGATGGCGATCCACGGTCTGCAGACCGCGCCGTTCTGGCTGGCGCTGGCAGGCGTGGTGTTGTCGTACTACATGTACATGATCAATCCGGCGCTGCCGGCTGCGATCAAGCGCGCCTTCAGCCCCATCTACAACCTGCTCGAGAACAAGTACTACCTCGACTGGATCAACGAGAACATCATCGCCCGCGGTGCGCGCCTGCTCGGCACGGGCCTGTGGAAGGGCGGCGACCAGGCCCTGATCGACGGTGCCGTGGTCAATGGTTCGTGGAAAGTGATCGGCCGTGTCTCCAGCGTGGTGCGCTGGGTGCAGTCGGGCTACATCTATCACTATGCCTTCGCGATGCTGCTCGGCATCTTCATCCTGATGACGTACTTCGTCTGGTTCAAACGCTGAGCCCGAACGCTGGAGAAAAAGAAAAATGGGTTTGTTGAGCCTTGCCATCTGGGTGCCGATCGCATTCGGCGCCGTGCTGCTGGCGTTTGGCCGCGAAGAGCATGCCAAGGGCGTGCGCTGGGTCGCGCTCGTCGGTGCCATCGTAAGCTTCCTGGTCACGGTGCCGCTGTTCACGCGCTTCCAGAATGGAACCGCCGCCATGCAGTTCGTCGAGAAGACGAGCTGGATCTCCCGCTTCAACGTCAACTACCACATCGGACTTGACGGCCTGTCGCTGTGGATGGTGTTGCTGACCTCGTTCATCACGGTCGTCGTCGTGATCTCGGCCTGGGAAGTGATCACCGAGCGCGTGAACCAGTACATGGGCGCGTTCCTGATCCTCTCGGGCTTCATGATCGGCGTGTTCTCCGCGCTCGACGGCATCCTGTTCTACGTGTTCTTCGAAGCCACGCTGATCCCGATGTACCTGATCATCGGTATCTGGGGCGGCCCGAACAAGATCTACGCGGCGTTCAAGTTCTTCCTCTACACCTTGCTCGGCTCGCTGCTGATGCTGGTGGCGCTGATCTTCCTGTACAACAAGTCGGGCGGCAGCTTCGACATCCTGGCCTGGCACAAGCTGCCGCTGGGATCGACTGCGCAGACCTTCCTGTTCTTCGCCTTCTTCGCAGCATTCGCGGTGAAGGTGCCGATGTGGCCGGTCCACACGTGGCTGCCCGACGTGCACGTCGAGGCGCCCACCGGCGGTTCCGCCGTGCTGGCCGCGATCATGCTGAAGCTGGGCGCCTACGGTTTCCTGCGCTTCTCGATGCCCATCGCCCCCGACGCCTCGCACGAATGGGCCTGGCTCATGGTCGCGCTGTCGCTGATCGCGGTGATCTACGTGGGCCTGGTGGCGCTGGTGCAGCAGGACATGAAGAAATTGGTGGCTTATTCGTCGGTCGCCCACATGGGCTTCGTGACGCTCGGCTTCTTCATTTTCAACGAGCTCGGCGTGTCCGGCGGCATCGTGCAGATGATTGCCCACGGCTTCGTGTCGGGCGCGATGTTCCTGGGCATCGGCGTGCTGTACGACCGGGTGCACTCGCGCCAGATCGCCGACTACGGCGGCGTGGTCAACACCATGCCCAAGTTCGCCGCGTTCGCGCTGCTGTTCGCCATGGCCAACTGCGGCCTGCCGGGCACCGCCGGTTTCGTGGGCGAGTGGATGGTGATCCTGGGCGCCGTGAAGGCCAACTTCTGGATCGGCCTGGGAGCTGCCACCGCGCTGATCTTCGGCGCCGCCTACACCCTCTGGATGTACAAGCGCGTGTACCTCGGCCCGGTCGGCAACGACCACGTCAAGGAGCTCACCGACATCAACGCCCGCGAGTTCCTGATGCTGTCGCTGCTGGCGATCGCCGTGTTGTGGATGGGCCTGTATCCGAAGCCCTTCACCGATGCGATGGACGCCTCGGTCGTTGAGCTTCTTCGCCATGTGGCGATTTCGAAGCTGCCCTCCTGATGCCACGCTGAAGACAAGAGAACGAGATGATTGACAAACTCAGCTGGGTCACGATCTACCCCGAAATCGTGTTGCTGGTCATGGCCTGCATCATTGCGCTGGTCGACCTGTCCGACACGAGCCCGCGTCGCACCCGCACCTATGTGCTGACGCTGCTCACGCTGCTGGTGGTGGCCGTGCTCACCGGCATGGCTGCCCTCGACGGCAAGACCTCGTACGGCTTCGGCGGCATGGTTGTGAGCGACTCGATGGGCAACTGGCTCAAGTGCTTCTCCACCATCGCCTTGATGGTCACCCTGATCTACGGCCGCCCGTATGCGGCCGACCGCGAGATGCTGCGCGGCGGCGAACTGTTCACCGTGAGCATGTTCGCGCTGCTGGGCATGTTCGTGATGATCTCGGGCAGCAACTTCCTGCAGATCTACCTGGGCCTGGAACTGCTCACGCTCTCGAGCTATGCGCTCGTGGCGCTGCGCCGCGACAACGCGGTGGCCAGCGAAGCGGCGATGAAGTACTTCGTGCTCGGCGCGATGGCCAGCGGCTTCCTGCTGTATGGCCTGTCGATGATGTACGGCGCGACCGGCTCGCTCGACCTGAACGAAGTGTTCAAGGCGATCTCGACCGGCAAGGTCAACCACCAGGTGCTGGTGTTCGGTCTCGTGTTCATCGTGGCCGGCCTGGCATTCAAGGTGGGGGCGGCGCCTTTCCACATGTGGGTGCCGGACGTCTACCAGGGTGCGCCCACGGCCGTCACGCTGCTCATTGGCGCGGCGCCGGAACTGGCCGCCTTCGGCATCATCATCCGCCTGCTGGTGGATGGCCTGCAGCCGTTGGCGATCGATTGGCAGCAGATGCTGGCCGTGCTGGCCATCGCTTCGCTGCTGATCGGCAACCTCGCCGCCATCGCGCAGAGCAACTTGAAGCGGATGCTGGCGTACTCGACCATCTCGCAGATGGGCTTCATGCTGCTGGGCCTGGTCGCCGGCTCTGACCTGCAGGGCACGCAGAACGCACAGGCCGCCTACAGCGCGTCGATGTTCTACATCGTGACCTACGTGCTGACCACGCTGGCGAGCTTCGGCATCATCCTGCTGCTGGCGCGCGAAGGCTTCGAAAGCGAAGAGATCACCGACCTGGCCGGTCTCAACCAACGCAGCCCGCTGTACGCCGGCGTGATGGCCATTGCGATGTTCTCGCTGGCGGGTCTCCCGCCGCTGGTCGGCTTCTACGCGAAGCTGGCCGTGCTGCAGGCGCTGATCGCCTCGGGCCAGGCCATCTACATCGGCCTGGCGGTGTTCGCCGTGATGATGTCGCTGGTCGGCGCCTTCTACTACCTGCGCGTGGTTAAGGTCATGTACTTCGATGCGCCGGTCACGGCCACCACCGTGTCGGCTTCGTTCGACGTGCGCACCGTGCTCACGATCAACGGCGCACTGATCCTGATTCTTGGCGTACTGCCCGGCGGTCTGATGACGCTGTGCTATGACGCCATCGCGGCCACGCTGGCCCACTGACGCGGCCGGCCCTACGGTGTCGCAAACCGCGTCGGTCTGGGTCGTCCTGCTGGTGGCGCTCCTGGCCGCCAACCTGCCGTTCTTCAACGAGCGCCTGTTCGGCGCTGTGTCGCTGCCGACAAAGCGAAAGTCCCTCGCGATCCGCTTCGTCGAGCTGGTGGTGATGTACTTCATTGCCGGTGGCATCGGCCTGCTGTTCGAACGCAGGGCAGGCCAGATCTCGCCACAGGGCTGGGAGTTCTACGCTGTGACCGGCGCGCTCTTCATCGTGCTGGCCTTCCCGGGGTTCACCTGGCGCTACCTGATGAAACACAGGCACTGACCGACATGACATCACCCATCGCTGATTCACACCTGAAGGAAGAGCTGGTCAGCAGCGAGGAGCTCTTCAAAGGCAAGTTCCTGCAGGCCAAGCGCGACACCATTCGCCTTCCCGACGGCCACAACGCCACGCGCGAATACGTGGTGCACCCCGGCGCGGTGGTGGTGATTCCGTTGCTCGACGATGGGCGCGTGGTACTGGAGCGGCAGTACCGCTACCCGGTGGGCCATGTGATGGTCGAATTTCCAGCCGGCAAGCTCGATGCGGGCGAAGATCCGCTGGTCTGCGGCCAGCGCGAACTCCTCGAGGAAACCGGCTACACTGCGCGCGAGTGGGCGCATGCCGGTGCGATGCACCTGGCCGTGGCGTACTCGACCGAGATCATCCACATCTACTTTGCGCGGGGCCTCTCGCTCGGCGAGCGGCAGCTCGACCACGGCGAGTTCCTCGACGTGTTCACCGCAACGCCGCAGGAGCTGGCCGGCTGGTGCGGCGACGGCACGGTGACCGACGCCAAGACGCTGACCTGCACGCTCTGGCTGCAGAACGTCCTTTCGGGCGCATGGGCACTCGACTGGAAGGCGGCGGCTTCGCAAGGCGGCGCGGGATAATCCGCGCATGAAGGTTCTCGATCTCCGCTGCACGCATGGCCATGGCTTCGAAGGCTGGTTCGCGTCCAACGAGGCATTCGAGACCCAGTTGGCGAGCGGGCTGGTCGAATGCCCGGTCTGCGGCGACACAGCCATCGTCAAGCTGCTGAGCGCGCCGCGCCTCAATCTCGGCAATGCGAAGGCGCCTGCAGAAGCGGCGCCCGCCGCGCCCTCGCAGGTGTCGGCTCAACAACTCTCCCCTGAAGCTCGCTGGATGCGTGCCGTGCGCGAGGTCATCGCAAAGACCGAAGACGTCGGCGAACGCTTTGCCAAGGAAGCTCGCAAGATGCATTACGGCGAAGCCGAGGAGCGCGGCATCCGTGGGCAGGCAACCCCCGAGCAGACCGAGGCGCTGCTCGACGAAGGCATTGCGGTGATGCCGCTGCCGATGCCCGCAGCGCTCAAAGAGACGCTGCAGTAACAGGCTTTGCTCAGGCTGTGAACTGAAGCGCGGCCAGGCGGGCGTAGACCCCGCCTTGCGCCACCAGCGCCGCGTGCGTTCCCTGTTCGACGATGCCGCCGTGGTCCAGCACGATGATGCGGTCGGCCTTCTGCACGGTCGCGAGGCGGTGGGCAATGACCAGCGTCGTGCGGCCTTCCATGGCCGACTCAAGCGCGGCCTGCACCATGCGTTCGCTCTCTGCATCGAGTGCGCTTGTCGCCTCGTCCAGCAGCAGCAAGGGCGGGTTCTTCAGGATCGCGCGTGCGATCGCGATGCGCTGGCGCTGGCCACCTGACAGGCGCACGCCGCGCTCGCCGAGGAAGGTGTCGTAGCCCTCGGGCAATGCTGTCAGGAAGTCGTGCGCGAACGCAGCGCGGGCGGCCGAATGCACTTCGTCGGCGGTGGCTTCGGGCCGGCCGTAGCGGATGTTTTCGAACGCGCTGGCCGAGAAGATCACCGCGTCCTGAGGCACGAGGCCAATGCGGGTGCGCAGGTCTGGCAGGGCGAGCGACGCGAGCGGCGCGCCGTCGAGCAGCAACTGGCCCGATTGCGGGTCGTAGTAGCGCAGCAGCAGCTGGAACACCGTGCTCTTGCCGGCGCCGCTGGAGCCGACCAGCGCCACCGTCTCGCCGGGCGCGATGTCGAGGCTGAAGTCGCGCAGCGCCGGCGTGCCGGGCCGCGATGGGTAGTGGAAGGTCACCGCGTCGAGCTTGATCGTGCTGCCCGCAGCCGGGATCGGTGTGACCGTCGGGTTCGGCGGCGAGGTGATGACAGCCGGCGCGTGCAGCAGTTCCATCAAGCGCTCGGTGGCCCCGGCTGCGCGCAGCAGGTCGCCGTACACCTCGCCGAGTACCGCCGTCGCACTTGCGAGGATGGCCACGTAGACCACGGTCTGGCCGAGATGCCCGGCCGTGATGTCGCCGCGCAGCACGGCTTGCGTGCCTTGGTACAGGCCCCAGAGCAGCGCCGCCGAGGTCGCGATGATGATGAAGGCCACCAGTACCGAGCGCGCTTTGGTGCGGCGCACGGCGGTGCGAAAGGCGTTCTCGGTCGAGGCGTCGAAGCGGGCGGCCTCGCGCCCCTCGGCCGTGTAGCTCTGCACGACCGGAATCGCATTGAGCACTTCCGCGGCGATGGCGCTCGAGTCGGCCACGCGGTCCTGGCTCGCCCGCGAAAGCTTGCGCACTCGCCGGCCGAACCACATGCTCGGCAGCACCACCAGCACCAGGATGCCCAACACCTGCACCATCACATAGGGATTGGTCCAGACCAGCACGGCCAGCGCGCCCACGCCCATGACAGCGTTGCGCAGGCCCATGCTCAGCGAGGACCCGACGACCGTCTGCACGAGGGTGGTGTCGGCCGTCAGCCGCGAGAGCACTTCACCCGTCTGCGTCGTCTCGAAGAAGGCCGGGCTTTGATGCAGCACGTGGCCGTAGACCGCGTTGCGCAGATCTGCGGTGACGCGTTCGCCCAGCCAGCTCACCGTATAGAAGCGCGCGGCTGAGAACAGGCCCAGCGCCACGGCCACCGCGAAGAGGGCGCCGAAGTGCTCGCGCAGCGCCATGGTCTGGGCACCCTTGTCGGGGTTGATCAGCCCGCCGTCGATCAGGCTGCGCAGCGCCAGCGGAAAAGCCAGCGTCGTGATGGCCGCCATCACCAGGAAAACGCCCGCCAGCACGATCTGCACGCGATAGGGACGAAGGAAGGGGCTCAGGCCCGACAGCGACCGGGGCGAGCCCTTGGCCATGGAAGACGGTGGGGAGGAAGCCATGGGCGCGGATTCTACCGAACCCTTGCCCCTACAAAGGCAGCCTTGACAATAACTGCCATGGCAGCTAATATTTCGGCCCATGAGCGATGCAAATACCCCCAAGGCCTCATCGGACCCCGATGACGCTGTGCGTCGGCCGCCTGTCTTCTATCGGGCGGAGAACTACCGTGCCGAGGACAGCATCGGTTACCTGATGCGCCGCATCGTCACGGCGGTGGGGCAGTCGGTAGAAACCCGCATGTGCGAGCCCGGCAGCCCGACCTATCCGCAATGGGTGCCGCTGTACAAGCTGCACACCGGCGCGGCCACCACGGTGGCCGAGCTGGCCCGGGCCTGCGAGCTCGACACCGGCGCCATGACGCGGCTTCTCGATCGCCTCGAAGCCAAGGGCCTGTGCCGCCGGGTGCGCTCGCTCGAAGACCGCCGCGTGGTCAACATCGAACTCACCGACGAAGGCCGGGCCGCCGCCAAGGAAGTGCCTTACGTGCTCAGCCGCGTGCAGAACGAGCACCTGGCAGGTTTCACCACCGAGGAATGGGAGCAGCTCAAGGGCTACTTGCGCCGCATCCTCGACAACGCGCAGGCCCTCGCGGCCCGTGGAGATAAAAATGAATGATTCCCTCGCCGTGCGCGCTGTGCGTCGCACTCCCGTCGTGGCAGCCGCGCTGCTGCTGGTCGCGCTGGCCGGTTGTGCCGACATGGCGGGCATCGGCTCGCAAGCCAGGCTGCGCGATGCATCGTCGCTCGGCATCGCGCCCGACAGCGCCGCAGCGCCTGTCTCCAGGCTCGACGCCCAGTGGTGGCTCGCCTTCGGCGACACCCAGCTGAACACGCTGATCGACCAGGCCGTGGCCGGCAACCCGAACCTGCAGGTCGCGCAGGCCCGCCTCGCGCGTGCGCAGGCTTCGGCAGACATCGCCGGTGCAGCGCTCAAGCCCCAGGTCAAGGGCGATCTCGACCTGAACCGCCAGAAGTTCAACAGCAACTACATCTACCCCGCACCGCTCGGCGGCTCGACGCAGAACATCGGTCTGCTGCAACTGGGCGCAAGCTGGGAGCTCGACTTCTTCGGCAAGAACCGCACTGCGCTCGACACCGCCCTCGGCGCCGCCAACGCCGCCGCGGCCGATGCCGATGCAGCACGCGTGCTGCTGGCCAGCAACGTCGCGCGCAGCTACTTCCAGTGGGCGCGCCTGAATGACCAGCTCACGGTGGCGCAGCGCACGCTCGCCCAGCGCGACGAAACCCTGAAGCTCGTGCGCGACCGCGTCTCCGCCGGCCTGGACACCCGCCTGGAACTGCGCCAGAGCGAAGGTGGCCTGCCCGAAGCGCGCCAGCAGATCGAAGCGCTCAACGAGCAGATTGCATTGCAGCAGCACGCCCTCGATGCGCTGATCGGCCAGCCGAACGTGTCCGCCTCTCTCAAGCCGCCGGTGCTTGCCGGTGTCAAGCCGATGGCGCTGCAGGCCAACATCCCCGCCGACCTGCTGGGCCGCCGCGCCGACATCGCCGCCGCCCGCTGGCGCGTCGAGGCGGCCACCACCGACGTGGCCAATGCCAAGACCCAGTTCTATCCCAACGTGAACCTCACGGCCTTCGTCGGCTTCCAGAGCCTGGGCTTTGGCAAGCTGCTCAAGTCGGGCAGCGAGCAGTGGGGCGTGGGCCCGGCCATCAGCCTGCCGATCTTCGAAGGCGGCAGGCTGCGTGCCAACCTGCGCGGCAAGTCGGCGGACCTGGACGTGGCGGTCGAAAGCTACAACGCCACCGTCATCGATGCGGTGCGCGATGCGGCCGACCAGGTCGCGAGCGCCCAGTCGATCACCCGCCAGCAGACCGAACAGCGCGCCGCGCAAACGGCTGCCGAAGGCGCCTACGACATCGCGGTGCAGCGCTACCGCGCCGGCCTGGGCAACTACCTCAACGTGCTGACGGCGGAGACCGCGGTGCTCGCGCAGCGCCGTCTGGCCGTCGATCTGGCCGCGCGCGCCCTCGACACCCAGGTGGGCCTGGCACGGGCCCTCGGCGGTGGCTGGCAGCCGCCGTCGACCTCGACGGCCACGGCATCGGCCCCGACGGCCGCAGTCAACTGAACTGAACAGAGAACCGAACTGACCCGGCTCCCGACTCCCTCGTTATCGGAAAGAAATTCATCATGAGCGACAACAACACTCCGACGCCCGCTGCTTCCGCAGCCCCCACAGCTATTGCTGCCCCCGAAGCGCCCGCCGGCAACGGCAAGCGCCGCCGCGCGCTCACGGCCCTTGCGGCCGTGGTGATCGTCGCGGGCGGTGGCTGGGGCCTCTACGAATGGCTGGTCGCCAGCCACTACGAGGACACCGACAACGCCTACGTGCAGGGCAACGTCATCCAGATCACGCCGCAGATCGGCGGCACCGTCATGGCGATCAACGCCGACGACACCGACTTCGTGAAGGCCGGCCAGCCGCTGGTGCAGCTCGACCCGGCCGACGCGAAGGTCTCGCTCGAGCAGGCAGAGGCCGCGCTCGCGCAGGCCGTGCGCCAGGTGCGCACGCTCTACGCCAACAACGGCTCGCTGGCCGCGCAGGTCACGCTGCGCCAGTCGGACATCGTCAAGGCGCAAAGCGACATCGCCAAGGCGCAGGACGACTTGCAGCGCCGTCGCGCGCTCTCGGGCAACGGCGCCGTGTCGAAGGAAGAACTCAACCACGCCGAAACGCAGCTCGATACGGCCAAGAGCCAGCTCGCCGCCGCGCAGGCCGGCGTGGTCGCCGCCAAGGAAGCGCTGGTGAGCAACCAGTCGCTGACCGACGGCACCAGCGTCGCGCAGCACCCGAGCGTGCTGGCCGCCGCAGCCAAGGTGCGCGAGGCCTACCTTGCCACGCAGCGTGTCGCGATGCCGGCACCGGTCGATGGCTACGTGGCCAAGCGCACCGTGCAACTCGGCCAGCGCGTCTCGGCCGGCACGCCGATGATGTCGATCGTGCCCCTCAACCAGCTGTGGGTGGATGCCAATTTCAAGGAAGTGCAGCTGCGCAACATCCGCATCGACCAGCCCGTGAAGCTCACGGCCGACGTCTACGGCAAGAAGGTCGAATACGACGGCAAGGTCGCCGGCCTGGGCGTGGGCACCGGCAGTGCGTTCGCGTTGCTGCCCGCGCAGAACGCCACCGGCAACTGGATCAAGGTGGTGCAGCGCGTGCCCGTGCGCATCGCGCTCGACCCCGAGCAGCTCAAGGCCAACCCGCTGCGCATCGGCCTGTCGATGGACGCCGAGATCGACATCACTTCCAAGAGCGGCAAGATGCTCGCCGACGCGCCGCGCGGCAGCGCGCTCACGCAGACGCAGGTCTACAGCCAACTCGACCGCGGCGCCGATGCCGAAGTGGACCGCATCGTCGCGGCCAATCTCGGCCGCGCCGCACCAGCCACCGCCGCTGCAGCACCGGCCAGCCGCACGCCCGCAGCCGGGGCTCCGGCCACCGGCGCGCAGGTCGCAGCGCAGGGCCAGCCCGGTTGATCGTTGCCCGCTTCGCTTGAACTGAAAAAGCACGCGCAATGGCCACCGCCGCTCCCGCTTACATAGCGCACGCACCGCTCGAGGGCTCCGCCCGCGTGTGGGGCACGATCGCGCTGTCTGCGGCAACCTTCATGAACGTGCTCGACTCGTCGATCGCGAACGTGTCGTTGCCCGCCATCTCGGGCGACCTGGGCGTGAGCACCACGCAGGGCACCTGGGTCATCACCAGCTTCGCGGTGGCCAACGCCATCGCAGTGCCGCTCACGGGTTTCATGACCCAACGCTTCGGCCAGGTGCGCCTGTTCATGGCGAGCGTGATCCTGTTCATGATCAGCTCGCTGCTGTGCGGCCTCGCGCCGAACATGACCACGCTCATCCTGTTCCGCGCGCTGCAGGGCTTCGTCGCGGGTCCGATGATTCCGCTGTCGCAGACGCTGCTGCTGTCGAGCTATCCGAAGGCCAAGGCGGGCCTGGCGATGGCGATGTGGTCCATGACCACGCTGGTCGCGCCGGTGATGGGGCCGCTCCTGGGCGGCTGGATCACCGACAACATCTCGTGGCCGTGGATCTTCTACATCAACATTCCCGTGGGCATCGTCGCGGCTTCCATCACCTGGGCGCTCTATCGCAAGCGCGAGAGCACCACGCACAAGGTGCCGATCGACGCCATCGGCCTCGCGCTGCTGGTGCTGTGGGTCGGCTCGATGCAGCTGATGCTCGACAAGGGCAAAGAGCTCGACTGGTTCCACTCGCCGCAGATCATCACGATGGCGGTGGTGGCCGTGGTCGGCTTCGCGTTCTTCCTCATCTGGGAACTGACCGACAAGCACCCGGTGGTGGACCTGTCGCTCTTCAAGCGCCGCAACTTCTGGTCGGGCGCCGTGGCCACGGCCGTGGCCTACGGCCTGTTCTTCGGCAACGTGGTGCTGCTGCCGCTGTGGCTGCAGCAGTGGATGGGCTACACCGCGACGCAGGCGGGGATGATCATGGCGCCCGTGGGTCTCTTGGCGATCTTCTTCTCGCCGGTGGTGGGCCTTACGGTGGCGAAGATCGATCCGCGCCGCTACGCGACTTTCTCGTTCCTGGTGTTCGCGCTGGTGCTGTGGATGCGGTCTAACTTCAACACGCAGGCCGACTTCGTCACCATCATCATCCCGACGGTGATCCAGGGCATCGCGATGGCGTTCTTCTTCATCCCGCTGGTCACGATCACGCTGTCGGGCCTCACGCCCGACCGCATTCCGGCCGCATCGGGGTTGTCGAACTTCCTGCGGATCACGGCCGGCGCGATGGGCACTTCGCTCACCACCACGCTGTGGGACAACCGCGCGACGCTGCACCACGCGCAGCTCGCCGAAACCATCAACCAAGGCAACAACGCGGCCACCAGCGCGATGTCCGGGCTCACCGGCAGCGGCTTCAGTACCGACCAGGTGATGGGGCAGATCAACCGCCTGGTCGACCAGCAGGCCTACATGCTGGCGACGAACGACATCTTCTATGCGTCGGCGATCCTGTTCCTGTTGCTGATTCCGCTCGTGTGGCTTGCCAAGCCGCAGAAGGGCGGCGCCGGCGGCGACGCCGCGGCGGGCGC
>NZ_JXQQ01000033.1 GCF_000834655.1 Variovorax paradoxus | reverse complement strand
GTACATCTCGGTGGTCAGGCGCGCCACGTCGTAGCGTGCGTAGAGCTGGTGGATGTGCTGGCACAGGTCGCGCAGGCCCAGGCGCTCGTAGCCCGGGTGCTGCTGGCAGAACTCGGGAAGGATGCGCCACATCGGCTGGTTGCGCGCGTAGTCGTCCTTGAACTGCTGCAGCGCCGTGAGCAGCGTGTTCCAGCGGCCCTTGGTGATGCCGATGGTGAACATGATGAAGAAGCTGTAGAGGCCCGTCTTCTCCACGATCACGCCGTGCTCGGCGAGGAACTTGGTCACCACGCTCGCAGGGATGCCGGTCTCGGCGAAGTTGCCTTCCAGGTCGAGGCCGGGCGTGACGATGGTCGACTTGATCGGGTCGAGCATGTTGAAGCCGTCGGCCAGGTCGCCGAAGCCGTGCCAGTTGCGCGGGCTCTTCTTGTTCTTGGGCTTGCCGTCCTTCTCGCCCTTCATGATCCAGTCGTCGGCGCGGCCGATGCCTTCGTCGACGAGTTTCTCGGGGCCCCAGACCTTGAACCACCACTCGTCCTTGCCGAACTCTTCCTCGACCTTGCGCATGGCGCGGCGGAAGTCGAGCGCCTCGAGGATGCTTTCTTCCACCAGCGCGGTGCCGCCGGGCGGCTCCATCATGGCGGCGGCCACGTCGCAGCTCGCGATGATCGCGTACTGCGGGCTGGTCGACGAGTGCATCAGGTAGGCCTCGTTGAAGAGGTCTCGGTCGAGCGCGCGATTCTGCGAATCCTGCACGAGCACGTGGCTGGCCTGGCTGATGCCGGCCAGCAGCTTGTGCGTGGACTGCGTGGCGAACACCAGCGATTCCTTGGGCCGCACGCGGCGCTTGCCCATCGCGTGATAGGCGCCGTAGAACGGGTGGAAGGCGGCGTGCGGTAGCCAGGCCTCGTCGAAGTGAAGCGTGTCGACGTAGCCGTCCAGCATGTTCTTGATGGTCTCGGTGTTGTAGATCACGCCGTCGTAGGTCGACTGGGTGAGCGTCATCACGCGCGGCTTGACCTTCTCGTGGTCCACGTCGGCCAGGAGCGGGTTGGCCTTGATCTTGGCCTTGATGGCGCTCTGCTCGAACTCGCTCTTGGGGATCGGGCCGATGATGCCGAAGTGGTTGCGCGTGGGCTTCATGAACACCGGGATCGCGCCGGTCATGATGATCGCGTGAAGGATCGACTTGTGGCAGTTGCGGTCGACCACCACCACGTCGTCGGGCGCCACCGTGTGGTGCCACACCATCTTGTTGCTGGTGCTGGTGCCGTTGGTCACGAAGAAGCAATGGTCGGCGTTGAAGATGCGCGCCGCATTGCGCTCGCTGGCCGCCACCGGGCCGGTGTGGTCGAGCAGTTGCCCCAGTTCTTCGACCGCGTTGCAGACGTCGGCGCGCAGCATGTTCTCGCCGAAGAACTGATGGAACATGCGGCCCACCGGGCTCTTCAGGAACGCCACGCCGCCCGAGTGGCCCGGGCAGTGCCAGGAGTACGAGCCGTCTTCCGCATAGTCGATCAGCGCCCTGAAGAACGGCGGCTGCACGCCTTCCAGATAGCTCTTGGCCTCGCGGATGATGTGGCGCGCCACGAACTCCGGCGTGTCCTCGAACATGTGGATGAAGCCGTGGAGCTCCCGCAGGATGTCGTTGGGGATGTGGCGCGCGGTCTTGGTCTCGCCGTAGATGTAGATGGGCACGTCCGCGTTCTTGCGCCGCACCTCGCCGATGAAGGTGCGCAGGTTCAGCACGGCCGGATCGAGATCGGGGCCGACCGTGAATTCCTCGTCGTCGATCGAAAGGATGAAGGCGCTGGCGCGGCTTTGCTGCTGCGCGAACTGGCTCAGGTCGCCGTAGCTCGTGACGCCCAGCACCTCGAAGCCCTCGCTTTCGAAGGCCTGCGCGAGCGCGCGAATGCCGAGGCCCGAGGTGTTTTCGGAGCGGAAGTCCTCGTCGATGATGACGATGGGGAAGCGGAATTTCATGAGCAGGGCTCCGGACAGGCAATGAGGCGCGAAGTGTACGGAATTCAGATGAAGGATTTGGTCAGCCTGGTGCAAGACATTTGGGCGACGACGGCACGAGGCACTCCTCTGGGGCCAGTACCCCTACGCAGGGCAAGCGCTTGGCGCCGTATGCCTCAGAATGGCGCGCATCGAACAAGCAAAAAAGAGGAGTTGTCATGGCGAATTCCACCATCTGGTGGCTGATCGCGGGCGCCGCCATCGTGGTCGAGCTGCTCTCGGGCACGGTGTACCTGCTTCTGCTGGCGGCCGGTTTCGCGGCCGCGGCGATTGCAGCGCACCTGGGCTTCGGCACCATCACCCAATTGATCGTGGCCGCCGTGATCGGCGTGGGTGCCGTGCTGGTCTGGTACTCGATCCAGCGCAAGCGTCCGCGGGCAGCGGCCTCCGGCACCAACCGCGACGTGAACCTCGACATCGGCGAGAGCGTGCATGTCGATGCATGGAACCCCGACGGCACCGCCACCGTGCGCTACCGCGGCGCCCAATGGACCGTCGTGCAGCGCGCGGGCCATCCGACTTCGACGGGCGAGCACCGCGTGGTCGAGGTGGTCGGCAGCCGCCTCGTCGTCGACAAGATCTAGTCAGCAGAACAGAGCTTAGAAAAGGAAGAGCACCATGGAATTTTCGGTCCCCCTCATCATCTTGGTCATTGCGATCATCTTCATCAGCCAGTCGGTCAAGTTCGTGCCGCAGCAGAACGCCTGGGTGCGCGAGCGCCTGGGCAAGTACCACGGCACCATGACGCCCGGCCCCAATTTCCTGATCCCGTTCATCGACCGGGTGGCTTACAAGCACAGCCTGAAGGAAATCCCGCTCGACGTGCCGAGCCAGATCTGCATCACGCGCGACAACACGCAGCTGCAGGTCGACGGCATCCTCTACTTCCAGGTGACCGACCCGATGCGCGCGAGCTACGGCTCGTCGAACTACATCGTGGCCGTGACGCAACTAGCGCAAACCTCGCTGCGCAGCGTGATCGGCAAGCTCGAGCTCGACAAGACCTTCGAGGAGCGCGACGTGATCAACGCCCAGGTGGTGGCTGCCATCGACGAGGCTGCGCTGAACTGGGGCGTGAAGGTGCTTCGCTACGAAATCAAGGACCTGACGCCGCCGAAGGAAATTCTCCTGGCCATGCAGGCGCAGATCACCGCCGAGCGCGGCAAGCGCGCGCTGATCGCAGCCTCGGAAGGCCGCCGCCAGGAGCAAATCAACATCGCTACCGGCGAGCGCGAGGCCTTCATCGCCCGCTCCGAAGGTGAGAAGCAGGCCCAGATCAACAACGCCCAGGGCGAAGCCGCCGCCATCACCGCGGTGGCCACCGCGACCGCAGACGCCATCGAGCGCGTGGCTGCCGCCATCCAGCAGCCGGGTGGCGAACAGGCCGTGCAGCTCAAGGTGGCCGAACGCGCCGTCGATGCCTACGGCAAGGTCGCGGCCGACTCTAAGACCACGCTGATCGTGCCGAGCAACATGAGCGAGACCGCGGCGCTCATCGCCTCTGCGATGCGCATGGTTCAGGCTGGAAAGCCTTCGAATCCGAGTTGAGCGACTGCTATAATCGTGGGCTCAGGAGCGGTGGATGAGCGGTTTAAGTCGCACGCCTGGAAAGCGTGTGAGGGTTAATAGCCCTCCGCGGGTTCGAATCCCGCCTGCTCCGCCAGAGATTGATTGTTCGTAACCGTTCGCGAACATGCAGAGTCAGCAAGAAGAAGCCCAAGTCGCCACAAGCACTTGGGCTTTTTTGTCGTCCGGGATGTCCTGTGACACGTTGCTTTGCAACAACTGGGGTCAAGTCCACCGACGCATTCGTCTGGCGGTACGATCCAAAGGTTTTACTTTTCAAGCCGGCAAGAACCGCAAAAGGAGCCTCGATGGCTGGACAGACCCAAACCGCGCCGCGTGGCAGGACCTCCCTGGACAAGACGCTTCAAAAGAGCGAAGAAGTCGCCGCCGATGTGCGACGGGCATCGGACAACCTGGCCGTGGTGAGCACGGTGCTCGAGCAAGAGTTGCCCGACGAAATCCAGGTCGGCGAAGTGGCGCAGGCCATCGAACACACCAGCCAGCTCGAAGAGAAGCTGGCCAAGTCGGCGGAAAAGCTGGCCGAGGTGAACGCCGCGCTGAGCGAAGAAATCGAGAAGCGCATCGAGGCGACTGCCGAGCGCGACGAGAGCCAGGCGCTGGCCGAGAAGCTCAAGGCCAGGATCCGCGCCAACGACCCGAGCTGAACGGGCCCCAGAACAACGGTCCTTCGGTCCGTCTCCCTTCTCCTACGCTGCGACCACGCTGGGCACGCTACGCTATTGGTTCTCAAAGCGAAACCAAGGCATGTCCCTCATCACGTTCCTCGTCGAGGACAACAAGACCATCAGAGACAACCTGGTCCCGGCACTCGAGGATCTGGTCAATGGCCATGTGGTCGGCTTTGCCGAAACCGAGTCGGACGCACTGGCGTGGCTGGCGGCCCACCCCGACGACTGGCAACTTCTGATCGTCGACCTGTTCCTCAAGGAAGGCTCCGGCCTGGGCGTGCTTGCTGGCTGCAAGGTCCGCTCCGCGGGCCAGCGGGTCGTGGTGTTGAGCAACTACGTGACCGTGGACATCCGGTCCCGCTGCCAGGCGCTGGGAGCCGATGCCGTGTTCGACAAGTCGCGCGATCTCGATGCCTTCATCGAGTACTGCAACACCGATCGCCCCTCGGGCCTCGCTCCCCTCTGACGACGCGCGCTGCAGCGCACTACAAATGAAAAAAGGGCCCGAAGGCCCTTTTCTTTTTTGCGAGACAAGCCGCGCGAATCGCGCGGTTGCCTATGCGCTTCAGCGCACCACGGCGATCTGCGTGCGGACGCCACCCTTGTACGTGAACAGGGTCAGCGCGCCGTTCTTGATGTCGCCCTTTTCGTCGAAGGCGATCGGGCCGGTCACGCCCTTGTATTGCAGCTTGCCGATTTCAGGCAGGTACTTTTCAGGCTCCGAAGAACCGGCCTTGACCATGGCTTCGGCCAGCACGTTGACCGCGTCATAGACGTACGGTGCATAGATCTGCACTTCGACGCCGTTCTTGGTCTTGAACTTGGCCTTGAAGTCTTCCAGCGGCTGCTTGAAGTCGCCGTCGACACCGCCGGCTTCGGCGCAGACCACCATGTCTTCGCCGATCGCATCGCCGGCCAGCTTCGGCAGTTCGCCGGTGCACAGGCCGTCGCCGCCCATGAACTTGACGTTCAGGCCGAGTTGCTTGACTTGCTTGAGCATCGGGCCGCCGACAGCGTCCATGCCGCCGAAGAACAGGACGTCGGGCTTGGCAGCCTTCAGCTTGGTCAGGATGGCGTTGAAGTCGGTCGACTTGTCGGTGGTGAACTCGTGGCCCACGATGGTGGCGCCGGCGGCCTTGGCAGCCTTCTCGAATTCTTCGGCAACGCCTTGGCCATAAGCCGTGCGGTCGTCGATCACGGCAATGTTCTTGCCCTTGAGCGTGTCGACCGCGTACTTGCCGAGCGTGCCACCCAGTTGCGTGTCGTCAGCCACCACGCGGAACGTGGTCTTGAAGCCTTGGCGCGTGTACTTGGGGTTGGTTGCCGACGGCGAAACCTGCGGAATGCCGGCGTCGCTGTAGAGCTTGGAAGCGGGAATGGTGGTGCCCGAATTCAGGTGACCGACCACGCCGTTGACCTTTTCGTCGACCAGCTTCTGGGCGACGGCCGTGCCTTGCTTCGGATCGCCAGCGTCGTCTTCGGGAACCAGCACGAACTTGGCAACCTTGTCGCCGATCTTGAGGCCCTTTGCATTCAGGTCTTCGATGGCCATCTTGGCGCCGAACTCGTTGTCCTTGCCAAGGTGGGCAATGGGACCGCTGGTCGGGCCGACGTGACCGATCTTGACGACCAGTGCATCGGCAGGAGGTGCTGCGGGTGCGGGGGCGGCCGCCGTGGGCGCCGGCGTTGCAGCGGGTGCAGCAGCTTCTTCTTTCTTGCCGCAAGCCACCAGCGTGAGTGCAGCCAGTGCGACCGCAGTCCATTTCAATTGCATGGGAAACCTCCAGAACTTGGATGAAAACAATAAAAAACCGGTCGTGTGATCCGGGCGCGCAGACCTCGCAAGTTTCGCGCCGCAGACCAGCGGCACCCTCACGCCATTCCGACCTGCGGCGCAGTTTAGCCGAGGATTTATGCGCCGGAAGCTGGCGTAGACCCTGTGTTTTCCGAGAGTTCGGCGGCCATCGATTCGATCACCAGCGCGCGCAAAACGGCTTCGATTTCACCGCGCAGACGAGGCACCATGTCGTCCAGTTGCTGCTGCACCGCGGCGGACACCGCATCGCTCAATCGCTCCTCGAGCGACAGGTCCACGCGCTGCAGCACGCGATGCAGAAGCTGCTCTTCGAGGCTCACGATTTCCGCCTGCGTGAGCTGCGCCGCGGGCGGCAGCGCCACCGCGCTGGCCGGATCGGGCTGTGGCGCCGGCGCATCGAACGGCTCGGCGCTCGCGGGCTCTGCCGGAATGTCGAGCACCGTGGTCAGCGTGGGAACGAACCGGGGCGGCGTGCGCAGCGTGCTGGCCATATCAGGAAGCGCTCCTTGCGAAGTCGTGCGGCTGGATGGTGTAGCCGCGGTCGGCGTAATGGCGCCAGCGCGAGCGGCCGATCTGCCGGTCGTTGGCCTCGTCGCTCACGATGTCGATCAGGCGCTCGAAGCGCTCGAATCCTGCGGGCACTTCGAGGCCCAGGTTCACCAGCATCTCGCGGTGCGGCCACGATGCCGCGTCGGCACCTTCAGACGAAAGAATCACCGGCGAGCGGGCCACCACGTGGGCCTGCGCGTCGCCGCGGCAGTGCGCGACGAAGTCGACGGGCGACAGCTGCCAGAGCGCGGCATCGACCACGTCGAGCGCCTGCGCGTCGCCGACCACCACCACCCGCAGGCCGCGCGCATTCACGGCCTTGCGAACGAGCCGGCAAGCGTAGTTCAGCTTGTCGGGCGCGTTGAAGTGAAAGCCGATCTCGGTCACTTGGAGGACCGGGCCTTCCGGGTCGGCGCCTTGGGTTCGGCCTTGGCCTTGGGTGCAGCGGTAGCGGCCGTGCTGGCCGCACGCGTCGTCAGGTAGGACACCAGAAGCCCCACCGGCCGGCCCGTAGATCCCTTGGCCGCGCCGCTCTTCCATGCGGTGCCCGCGATGTCCAGGTGCGCCCATGCGTAGTCGCCGACAAAACGCTGCAGGAACTTGGCCGCGACGACCGCGCCACCGGCACGCCCCCCGATGTTGGCCACGTCGGCGAAGTTGCTCTTGAGGCCTTCCGCGTACTCGTCGTCCAGCGGCAGGCGCCAGCAGCGGTCCTGCGATTCCTCGCCCGCCGCCTGCAGGGCCGCAGCCAGCGTCTCGTCGCTCGCGAACAGGCCGCTTCGCACGCCGCCGAGCGCGATCACGCAGGCGCCGGTGAGCGTGGCGATGTCGATCACAGCGGCAGGATCGAAGCGCTTGGCATAGGTCAGCGCATCGCACAGGATGAGCCGGCCTTCGGCGTCGGTGTTGAGCACCTCGATGGTCTGGCCGCTCATGCTGGTGACCACGTCGCCCGGCTTGACGGCCTTGCCGTCGTTCATGTTCTCGCACGAGGGAATGAGCCCGACCACGTTGATCGCCGGCTGGATCTCGCCGAGCGCGCGGAAGGTGCCCAGCACGCTCGCTGCGCCGCACATGTCGAACTTCATCTCGTCCATCTCGGCCGCGGGCTTGAGCGAAACGCCGCCGGTGTCGAAGGTGATGCCCTTGCCGACCAGCACCACCGGCGCTTGGTCCTTGGGTGCGCCCTGGTAGCGCAGCACGATGAAGCGCAGGGGCTCGGCCGAGCCCTGCGCCACCGCGGCGAAGGAGCCCATGCCCAGCTTCTCGACTTCTTTGGGCCCGAGCACCTCGCATTTGACATTGGGGAGCTTGGACAGGCCCTTGGCGGCTTCCGCCAGCAGCGTGGGCGTGGCGTGGTTGGCCGGGCGGTTGCCCCACTCCTTGGCCAGCTCGATGCCGAGCACGGTGGCGCGGGCCTCGTCGAAGGCCTTGCTTGTGCCGGCCGCATCGGCCACGCCGATGGTCAGGTGGCGGATGCTGCGCGCCTCGGCCTTCGGCTTGGTGGTGGTGTAGACATAGCTGGCTTCGGCCGCGGCAGTGACCGCACAGGCGACGGCGGCGCCGTCGGCCGGCTGGGCAAATACGACGACGGCCCGCTTGGGCCGATGGGCCTTGGCCGCGTTGACCGCCGCGATGACCCCGCTGCGAACCGAGGCGGGCTTGCCGTCGCCGATGGCTGCCAGCACGACGCGAGAGGCTACGACGTCGTCCGGGCGGTAGAGTGACAGGAGCTTGCCGGCCTTGTCGGGCAGGTCGCCGGCCTTCCTGGCACTGGCGGCCAGCACGGAAAGGGCGTCTTTCGAGGCGATGGGCGCGCTGCCGACGAGCACGATGAGGACGTCGGATTTTTCGGCTGCGGCCTGGGCGATGGTGAGGGGCTTGAGTTGAAAGTCCATAATCCTTTTTTTCCTCGAACGATGTTATTCCATTCTTCCCTACGCAAGGAGCTGTCCCGCAGCTTCGGAGCGACCCTCGTGGTTCTGGTCACCATCGTGATGACCATGATGCTCATCCGTACCCTCGGGCTCGCGTCCAAGGGCAGTGTGAACCCGCAAGAGGTGTTCCTCGTGATGGCCTACACGGTGCTCGGCTACATGCCGACCATCCTGAGCCTGAGCCTGTTCATCGCCATCGTCGGCACCCTCTCGCGCATGTACCGCGACAGCGAGATGGTCATCTGGTTCTCCAGCGGCCGGGGCCTCGCCGACTTCGTCGAGCCGCTGTTCCGCTTCGCGTGGCCCGTGCTGATCCTGATCGCCGTGATGGCGATGGTGGGCTGGCCCTGGGCCAACTCGCAGACCATGGGCATGCGCCAGCAGTACGAGCAGCGCAGCGACATCGAACGCGTGACGCCCGGCGAGTTCCGTGAATCCTCAGGCCGCATGCGCGTCTTCTTCATCGACAAGGACACGCCGGACGGCGCGACCGCCACCAACGTCTTCATCTGGGCGATCGAGCGCGGCCTGCAGATCACCACTTCGGCGCGCAGCGGCCGCATCGAGGACATCGGTCCCAACCGCTTCCTGATGCTCAGCAACGGCCAGCGCCTGGAGCGTCCGCTGCTGCCGACTTCGGGCCTCAAGATCAGCGAGTTCAAGACCTACGGCACCCGCGCCGGCGGCAGCGCCGACGCCACCGCCAACACCACCCCGCCGCGCGCCCGCACCACGCTCTCGCTGCTGCGCGACCGCAGCAGCGCGAGCCTGGGCGAGCTGGGCTGGCGCATCGGCATGCTGCTGGCCGCCATCAACTTCGTGCTGCTGGCACTGACCGTCTCGAGCGTGAATCCGCGCGTGGGCCGCAGCGGCAACCTGCTGTTCGCGCTGTTCGCATTCGTCATCTACTACAACCTGCTGAACCTGGGGCAAAGCTGGATCAGCTCCGGCCGCTACGGCATGGGCAGCTTCATGCTCCTCCTGCATGGCGGCGTCTTCCTCATTGCCACAGCGTGGCTGTTCCTGCGCAACAACAATTGGGGCCAGCGCCGGAAGCCCGCGCGCGTGATCGCCGGCGGCCTGCAGCCTGCGCAGCCCCACAAGATCGACCCCACCTCGTGAAAACAATCCGACGCCTGATCTATGTCGAGGCACTGAAGGCGGTGGCCTTCGTGACGCTCGGCTTCCTGAGCCTGTTCTTCTTCTTCGACTTCGTCGACGAGCTGCAGTCCGTCGGCAAGCCCGAAAGCCTGGCCTACGGGCCGATGCAGGCGCTGATCTATGTGGCGCTGCTGGTCCCCAGCCATCTTTATGAACTGCTGCCGATCACCGTGCTTATCGGTTGCATCTTCGTGATGGCGCGCCTCGCGCAGAGCTCCGAATACACCATCCTGAGAACCAGCGGCCTGGGCCCCTGGCGCGCGCTGCGCACCCTTTTGCTGCTCGGCGTGGGCTTCGTCATCCTGACCTTCGCGGTGGGCGACTACATCGCACCGATGTCCGAGCGCACCGGCCAGCTCCTGAAGTCGCGCTACCAGGGCACCTATTCGCTGGTGGGCAACACAGGCGCCTGGCTCAAGGAGAAACGCGACAACGTGTCCTACGCCGTCAACGTGCTGTCCATAGCGCGCGACGGCTCGCTCAAGAATGCGCGCATCTTCGAATTCGACGCCAACGGCTACGTGAGCAAGCAGCTGGTTGCCAAGTCCGCGCGCATCCTGGATGGGCACTGGGCGCTCGCGGACATCGAGAAGCAGGACTACGACACGCGCAGCGCCGCCGACAAGGCCCGCATCGTCACCACCGAAATTCCCGCGATGGACTGGAAGACTTCGCTGACCGCCGAAATGGTGTCTGTGGCACTGCTGCGGCCAGACCGCATGAGCACCATCGACCTGTTCGACTACATCCGCCACCTGGATGCGAACGGCCAGACCGCGCAGCGCTACGAGATCGAGTTCTGGCGCAAGGTGTTCTATCCGCTGTCGTGCCTGGTGATGGTGGTGCTCGCCCTGCCCTTCGCCTACCTGCACTTTCGCCAGGCGGGCATCACGACCTATGTGTTCGGCGGCGTGATGATCGGCATCAGCTTCTTCCTGCTGAACAACGTGTTCGGCTACCTCGGCAACCTCAGCAACTGGTCGCCCTGGCTCACGGCGGCGGCGCCGGGGCTCATCTATTCGGTGATGTCGTTGACGGCCTTCAGCTGGCTGGTTCTTCGAAGATGACCGGGGCTCTCGCATCGCAGGGCACCGTCCTGCTGGCGCACGGTTCGCGCGACGAGCGCTGGCGCGAGCCCATCGAGGCGGTGGCCGCGCGGGTCTTGCAGGACGACCCCGCTGCGCACGTCGTCTGCGCCTACATGGAATTGGCCACGCCCGACCTCCCTTCGGCGGCAGCCGGGCTGATCGCCGATGGCGCCACCGCCATCCGAGTCGTTCCCCTGTTCCTCGGCATGGGCAAGCACGCCCGAGAAGACCTTCCGCTTCAGCTCGACAACCTACGCACGACCTGGCCGCAGGTCGATTTCACGCTCGCCCGCATCGTCGGCGAGGAGCCCGAATTGGTCGAATTGCTGGCGAGAATTGCGGTCAAATCCTGAGACCCGGCAATTTCGATAGATTGCGAAGGCATAATGAATTCCGCAATAAGACGGAATTTGATATGAATCTGCACCAATTCAAGTTTGTTCAGGAAGCCGTGCGGCGCAACCTGAACCTTACCGAGGCGGCCAAGGCACTTCACACCTCGCAGCCGGGCGTCTCCAAGGCCATCATCGAACTCGAAGAAGAGCTTGGCGTCGAGATCTTCGCGCGCCACGGCAAGCGCCTCAAACGCGTGACCGAGCCGGGCCAGCATGTCATTGCCAGCATCGAACTCATCATGCGCGAGGTGGGCAACCTGAAACGCATCGGCGAACAGTTCAGCGCCCAGGACAGCGGCACCCTCTCGATCGCCACCACCCACACCCAGGCGCGCTACGTGCTGCCGGTGCCCGTGGCCAACCTGCGCGAGGCCTATCCGAAGGTCAACGTGAGCCTGCATCAGGGCTCGCCCGACCAGGTGGCGCGCATGGTGATCGACGAGATCGCCGAGATCGGCATCGCCACCGAATCGCTCGACGGCTACGCCGAACTCGTGACCCTGCCCTGCTACGAATGGCAGCACGTGCTGGTGCTGCCCAAGGACCATCCGCTGGCCGCCAAGGAGCGCATTTCGCTCGAAGATCTGGCGAGCGAGCCGATCATCACCTACCACCCGTCGTTCACCGGCCGCACGCGCATCGACCACGCCTTCGCGCAGAAGAAGCTCACGCCGCGCATCGCACTCGAGGCGATCGATTCCGACGTGATCAAGACCTACGTTCGCCTGGGCCTGGGCGTAGGCATCGTGGCCGAGATGGCGGTGCGCGACGAGTCGAACGCCGACCTCGTGGTGCGCCCGATGGGCCAGGTGTTCGGCCAGAATATTGCCCGTGTCGCGTTCAAGCGCAGCGCGTACCTGCGCAACTTCGTCTTCAAGTTCGCCGAGCTGCTCTCCGACCGGCTCGACCGCAACCTGATCGCCAAGGCGCTGAGCGGCCATCAACAAGACTACGAGCTATAGGATCACCCCCAGTCTTCGCGCACTTCGTGTCGCTTCGCCACCCCCCTTTGAGGTGGCAACACCAGCAGCCCGGCGGAGCCGGTTCTGCGGTGTTCCACGAAGAGGGAAGGCGCGGCGGAATCACTGAACCCACGACCACCATGAGCACTGTTCTTTCTTCTCCCCGCACGCCCGAGATCACGACGAAGCTTCCGGCCGTCGGCACCACCATCTTCACCGTCATGTCGGCGCTGGCCGCCGAGAAGAACGCGGTCAATCTAGGCCAGGGCTTTCCGGATTTCCATTGCGATCCGAAGCTGCTCGAAGACGTGACGGCCGCCATGGCCGCGGGCCACAACCAGTACCCGCCGATGCCGGGCATTCCGGCGCTGCGCGATGCCATCGCCGCCAAGATCTCCGCGCTCTACGGCCACAGCTACAGCGCAGCCACCGAGATCACCGTCACCGCCGGCGCGACGCAGGCGATCATTACCGCCATCCTGGCCATCGTGCGGCCCGGCGACGAAGTGATCGTGCTGGAGCCCTGCTACGACAGCTACGTGCCAAACATCGACCTGGCCGGCGGCAGCGTGGTGCGCGTGCCGCTCGTGCCCGGCACCTTCCGCCCCGACTTCGACAAGATCGCCGCCGCGCTCTCGCCGCGCACGCGCGCGATCATCATCAACACCCCGCACAACCCGAGCGCCACGGTCTGGACCGAGGTCGAGATGCGCAAGCTCGAGGAACTGCTCGCGCCCACCGACGTGTTCGTGATCGCCGACGAGGTCTACGAGCACATGGTGTTCGATGCCGCACGCCACGAGAGCGTGGCCCGCTTCCCTGGCCTGGCGGCGCGCAGCTTCATCGTCAGCAGCTTCGGCAAGACCTACCACGTGACCGGCTGGAAGGTCGGCTATGTGGCGGCGCCCGCGCCGCTGATGGCCGAGTTCCGCAAGGTGCACCAGTTCAACGTGTTCACCGTCAACACGCCGATGCAGCATGCGCTCGCGCAGTACATGGCCGAGCCGAAGCCCTACCTCGAACTGCCCGCCTTCTACCAGCG
This sequence comes from Variovorax paradoxus, assembly GCF_000834655.1. Classification (GTDB taxonomy): domain Bacteria; phylum Pseudomonadota; class Gammaproteobacteria; order Burkholderiales; family Burkholderiaceae_C; genus Variovorax; species Variovorax paradoxus_F. Next base: position 136,135 of record NZ_JXQQ01000033.1, on the reverse strand, counting down.
CAAGCGGGACCTGTTCGCCGCGGGCCTGGCCGAGAAGACGCGCTTCCGGTTGCTGCGCAGCGAAGGCAGCTACTTCCAGTGCGTCGACATCTCTGCCGTGAGCGATCTCTCCGAGGCCGACTTCTGCCTGTGGCTCACCCGCGAGATCGGCGTGGCGGCGATTCCGCTGTCGGCGTTCTACGGGAACGGCTTCGACCAGCGCGTGGTGCGCTTCTGCTTCGCCAAGAAGGACGAGACGCTGCTCGCCGCACTGGACCGGCTCGCAAAGCTCTGACGACAGCCGCCAGGACCCGGGTGCCGCGATGACGATGAATCGGCCGCGCTGGATCCTGCTGGTGCTGGGCCTCTCGTTCCTCCTGGTGGGCGTGGTCGACGCCTTCCTGCCGCCGGTGCGCGGCAAGGACTACACCGTGCTCGACGTGGCGCACGCCATCCTGATCTCGGCGCTTTGCTACACATGGTGCCGGGCCGAGGGACTCGCGCGCGGCGTGATTCCTCCGGGCCGCTCGGCATTGCTCGCGGGGGTCTTTCCGCTGCTGGGCATTCCGGTTTATTTCTTTCGCACGCGCCCTTGGCGACAGGCGCTGCTCTTCACGCTCGGGGCGGCGGGCTTTCTAGCCGTCGGTCTGCTGCTCGCGGCCGTCGGCACCCTGTTGGCCGAGCTGACGCGAAGCTGAGGTGCCTGAATGAAATCGGCCGGCATCGTCAAATTGGTCTTCGGCCTCATCGGCGTCGTGATGCTCGTCGGCGCGTGGCTCCTGTACCAGAACACCACCAAGTTCATCGCTTCGGCCAGCCGCGCGCAAGGCGAGGTGATCGAGCTGCTGCGGGTTGAGAGTTCTCGCCGCAACAGCTCGGACACATGGCGCCCGCTGGTGCGTTTCAAGGCGCCGTCTGGCGAAATCGTCGAGTTCGCGCCGTCGAGCAGCAGCAGCCCGCCCGCCCGCCTACGACAAGGGAGAGGTCGTGGGGGTGTTCTTCGACCCCGCCGACCCGAAGGACGCCCGGCTCGACGGCTTCTTCGATCTGTGGGGCGGAGCAACCATCGTCGGCGGTCTGGGCGCCGTCTTCCTGGCGTTCGCCATCGGCATGCACTTCCTGCTCTCCGACGAAGCAAGCGCCAAGCGCCGACGCCAACGGTAGGACAGCCCTGACCGCCGAAGGGGCGGCTCTCCGGCGCTAGCGGCGCCGCGGGACGATGAGCATCAAGGCTCGTTACAACAAACGTCCCAGGAGAAAATCATGTCCCTCTCGTTCATTCTGCTCATCGTCCTGATCCTGATATTGATCGGCGCGTTGCCGAGCTGGGGCTACAGCCGCTCCTGGGGCTACGGGCCTAGCGGCGGCGTCGGCCTCATCGTGCTGATCGTCATCGTCCTCGTGCTCATGGGCCGCATATAGCAGCCACCACCCAATGAAAAAAGCCCGCTTCGCCGCGGGCTTTTTCATGCCTGCAGCTGGGCCCAGGCCTTGTCCAGCCGCTTGACGCTCACCGGCTGCGGCGTGCGCAGCTCCTGGGCGAAGAAGCTCACGCGAAGCTCTTCCAGCAGCCAGCGGAATTCGAGCATGCGATCGTCCACCACACCCTTTCGCTCGGCCACCAGCCGCCAGTAGCGCTGCTCCTGCGGGCGAAGCTCTGCCAGCTTGGCGGTGTCGCGTGCAGGGTCGGCGCGCAGCTTGTCCAGGCGCAGCACGATGGCCTTGAGGTAGCGCGCGAAGTGCTGCAACTGCGTCCACGGCGAATCGGCAATGAAACGCTTGCCGACGAGCTTCTGCAGTTGCTGCGCAGCGTCCTGTACCGCATCGGGCTGGATCTTGGTGTCCTTGATCTTTCGGGCGGCCGCGGCGTACTCCACGAGGATGGTGGACGCAAGGCGCGCCACCTCGTTGGCGATCAGCGTGAGCCGTCCGCGCCCTTCTTCCAGCCGCCGCTTGAAGGCGAACTCGTCGGTGGGCAACGGCTCCTGCAGGAAGGCGCGGTCGATCGCCACGTCGATGATCTGCGCGCGCAGTTCCTCGGAGGTGCCCAGCGGCATGTAGGCCACGGCCATCTTCTGCAGGTCGGGGATGTTCTTCTCGAGGTACTTGAGCGCGTCCTTCAGCTGAAGCGCGAACAGGCGGCGAAGGCCTGCGCGGTGCTTGGCAGCGGCCACGGCAGGCTCGTCGAACACCTCGATCGTCACCGCGTCGCCTTCGTCGCGCAGCGCAGGAAAGCCGATGAGCGACTGCGAACCGCGCCGGACTTCCATCAGCTCGGGCAACTCGCCGAAGGTCCAGGCCGTGTAGCGCTGGCCCGCGGGCAACGCGGGTGTCGCCTTTTCGGGCGCCGTGCTTTTCGCAGGCGCCTTGCCTTCATCGGCGGCCGGGGCCTTCGGCGCGGGCGACGCTTTCACGTTGAGCCCCGCGAGCGCCTGGAAGGCCCCGCGCGCCTGCGCACCCAGCTCGGCCTTCAGCGCACCAAGGTTGCGCCCCATGCCCAATTGCCGCCCGTGCTCGTCGACGATGCGCAGGTTCATGAACAGGTGCGGCGCCAGCATGTCCAGCTTGAAGTCGGCGCGCTTCACGTCGATGCTGGTCATGTCGCGCACGCGCTTGAGCAGCACGTCGGTCAGCGAGCCGGTGCCGAACAGCTCGGGCATCGAGAGCGCCTCGGCCAGCTTCGCCGCCGAATCGGGCAAGGGCACGAGCCGCGAGCGCGGGCGCTGCGGCAGGCTCTTGAGCAGCGCCTGGATCTTGTCCTTGAGCATGCCGGTCACGAGCCACTCGCAGCGCTCTTCGCTCACCTGGTTCAGCACGAACAGCGGCACGCTGACCGTGAGGCCGTCCTTCGCATCGCCGGGTTCGTGCAGGTACGCAGCTGCGCAATCCACGCCGCCCAGGCGCAGCGTCGGCGGGAACGACTGCGTCGTGATGCCGGCTGCCTGGTGGCGCATCAGCTCGTCGCGCGTCAGGTACAAAAGGCGCGTCTGCTCCCTCGAGGCATGGCGGTACCAGTTCTCGAAGCTGATGCCGCTGGCCACGTCGGCGGGCAACTGCGCGTCGTAGAACGCGAAGATCAACTCCTCATCGACCAGCACGTCCTGCCGGCGCGCCTTGTGCTCCAGGCCTTCGACTTCACGCACCAGCTTGCGGTTGGCTGTAAGGAACGGGAACTTGCTTTCCCACTGCCCACCGACCAGCGCTTCGCGGATGAAGATTTCTCGCGCAGCCACCGGATCGACCTTCGTGAAATCCACGCGGCGCCCGCTGTACACCACGAGTCCGTAGAGCGTCGCGCGCTCCAGCGCCGAGACCTGCGCACCCTTCTTTTCCCAGTGCGGATCGAGCAGTTGCTTCTTGAGCAGATGCCCCGCCACCTGTTCGAGCCATTGCGGCTCGATGTTGGCGATGCCGCGTCCGAAGAGCCGCGTGGTCTCGACCAGTTCGGCCGCGACGATCCAGCGGCCGGGCTTCTTCTTCAGGTGCGCGCCGGGGTGCTTGTAGAACTTGATGCCGCGCGCGCCGAGGTACGCCTCGTCGTCTTCGAGCTTCCAGCCGACGTTGCCCAGCAAGCCCGCGAGCATCGACAGGTGCAGCGGCTCGTAGCCGGCCGGCTCCGCGTTGATGCGCCACTTGTGCTCGGTGACCACAGTGAGCAGCTGCGAATGGATGTCGCGCCACTCGCGCACGCGGCGGATGTTGATGAAGTTCTGGCGCAGCAACTGCTCGTACTGGCGGTTGCTCAGCTTGTGCGTGTCGCCATGGCCGCCGCGCGCGTCGGCGATCCATTTCCACAGCCGCAGGTAGCCGCTGAATTCGCTCTTCTCGTCGTCGAACTTCGAGTGCGCCTGGTCGGCCTGCTGCTGCGCTTCCATCGGCCGGTCGCGCACGTCCTGCACGCTGAGGGCCGAGGCGATGACCAGCACTTCTTCGAGCGCACCGCGCGTGCGGGCCTCGAGAATCATCCGGCCAACGCGCGGGTCGAGCGGCAGCTTGGCGAGTTCGGCGCCGGTGGCGGTGAGCTCGTTGGCGTCGTCGACGGCCCCCAGTTCGTTCAGCAGTTGGTAGCCGTCGGCAATCGCGCGCGGCGACGGCGCTTCGAGGAACGGGAAGCGCGCCACGTCGCCCAGACGCAGCGACTTCATTCGCAGGATCACGCCCGCGAGCGAGGAGCGCAGGATTTCCGGGTCGGTGAAGCGCGGGCGGCCGTCGAAATCCTTTTCGTCGTAGAGCCGGATGCAAATGCCGTTTGCCACGCGGCCGCAACGGCCCGCGCGCTGGTTGGCTGCGGCCTGGCTGATCGGCTCGACCAGCAACTGCTCGACCTTGCTGCGGAAGCTGTAGCGCTTGACGCGCGCAGTGCCGGTGTCGATCACGTAGCGCGTGCCCGGCACCGTGAGCGAGGTTTCGGCCACGTTGGTGGCAAGCACGATGCGCCGCCCCGTGTGGCTGTCGAAGATGCGGTCCTGCTCGGGGCCGGAGAGCCGCGCGAACAAAGGCAGCACCTCGGCATTGCGGAACAGCGGCTGGTGGCTCAGGTGGCGGCGCAGGTGGTCGGCCGCCTCCCGGATCTCACGCTCGCCGGGCAGGAAGACGAGGATGTCGCCCGCGTTGTGCGGATCGCGCCAGAGCTCGTCGACGCCATCGGCGATCGCGTCGTTCAAATCGTGCTCGCGCGACTCCTCGAAGGGGCGGTAGCGCTGCTCGACGGGGAATGTGCGGCCCGACACATAGATGATCGGCGCCGGTCCCCTGGCAGATGCAAAGTGCTGTGCGAAGCGATCGGCGTCGATGGTCGCCGAGGTCACGATCACCTTCAGGTCGGGACGGCGCGGGAGGATCTCGCGCAGGTAGCCGAGCAGGAAGTCGATGTTCAGCGAGCGCTCGTGGGCCTCGTCGATGATGAGCGTGTCGTAGGCCTTGAGCAGCGGATCGGTTTGCGTCTCGGCCAGCAGGATGCCGTCGGTCATGAGCTTGACCGAGGCGTCGCGACTCAGCCGGTCCTGGAAGCGCACCTTGAAGCCCACCACGTCGCCCAGAGGCGTCTTGAGCTCTTCGGCGATGCGCTTGGCCACCGAGCTTGCGGCAATGCGTCGCGGCTGCGTGTGGCCGATCAGCCGGCCCTTGCCCGGCTCGGCGTTGATCTTGCCGCGGCCGAGCGCGAGGGCGATCTTGGGCAGCTGCGTGGTCTTGCCCGAGCCGGTTTCGCCGCAAACGATCACGACCTGGTTCGCCTGGATGGCGGCCATGATCTCGTCGCGCCGGCCGGAGACGGGAAGCGATTCGGGAAACTCGATGCGCAAGGGGGCGGAGGGTGTCGTGGTCGTCAAGGGAAAGCAGTCGTCGTCGGCACGCGGCGGGCAAACCGTCGATTATCGGCGTGCACCGGCTGTTGCACAGCTTCCACAGTACGGCGCCACGGCTTGTTGTGTGACGTAAATAGTCTTTACTCTACCGCAACCCGCCGATAGGATCGCGTCCATGTCCTTCCTTGCCCTCACCCCATCGCGCAGCCGCTGCGCAGGCCATGCGCTCCCCGCGCATGACCGGGTCAGGTTGCTCCGCCCGGCCTGAGGCCGCGCCACTTCTCGAGTCGCGCGCTTCAGGCACCGAAGCGCAGCAACCGTCCTTTTCGAAGCGTCTGCCTGCCGCTCCCTCATTGCGAAGGGGTGGCCGCTTTTTCGTACCCGTTTTTCAAGAGATCAGATCCATGTCCACCGACATCCATTCCGAACTGCATGCCGAGCTCGCCGAGCGAACGAAGCACCTGCAGAAAGTCGCCCGAGCGCTGAAGGAAGAACTCTTCGGCATCGACGACATCATCGATCGCGTGATCGAATCGCTGCGCGCCTGGTATGTGCTGCCGCAGCTCATCGGCCGCCCCGTCATCGTCTGCCTCTGGGGCCTCACGGGCACCGGCAAGACGCAGTTGGTGCGCAAGCTGGCCCAGCAACTGGGCTTCTACGACCGCTTCATCGAAGTGCAGATGGACGGCTTCAGCCACGGCTCTGGCCACGGCAGCCGCGGCTCCATCTCGGCGATGCTGGCCGAATCGGGCATCGTCGAAGGCACGCCGGGCATCCTGGTGCTGGACGAGTTCCAGCGCTTTCGCACCGTGGACGGCAACGGCAACGATGCGAAGGTCGAGCGCTACCAGGACGTGTGGGCGCTCCTGTCCGACGGACGCCTGCCGCCGGCGCTGTCGATGCTCGGCGAGATCGAATCCTCGCTCGCCTACGCCGAGTACGAGCAGGACCGCGACGGCCCCGCCGACAAGAAGAAACTCAAGAAGCGCAAGCTGCACCTGGCGCCGTGGGAGGCGCGCGAAGTCAAGCGCTGCCTGAAGCTGCCCGAGACACTGCTGCAGATCATGGCGTGGAAGCCCGCCGAGGTGCATGCGCGCCTGCGCGCCTTCCGCGACGCGCAGCAAAGCTGGGAGACCGACTACAGCAAGCTGCTGGTGTTCGTCTCGGGCAACCTGGACGAGATGTACGCCGAGACCGCGCAGCGCGTGGAAGACTGCGACACCGACGCCGACATCTTCCATGCGCTGACGAAGAAGCTCTCGGTCATCGACGTGAAGAAGGCGCTGGCCGGGCGCTTCCGTCCCGAGCAGATCGCGCGCCTGGGCAACAACCACGTGATCTACCCGTCGCTCAACCGCGCGACCTACGTGCAGCTGATCCTGTCGATCTGCGACCGCTACGTGAGCGAGATCCAGGAGAGCTCCGGCGTGCGCTTCGTGCTCGATGCCGTCGTGTACGAGCAGATCTACGCCAACGCCGTGTTCCCGGCGCAGGGCACGCGCCCGCTGTTCTCATCGATCCACGCGATCCTGAGCGCGACGCTGGTCAACGCAGCGCTGTGGGCGCTGGAGCGCGGTGCCGGTGGTGGCGATGGCGATGACGGCGAGCCCGTCTGGCTCACGCTCGACGCGAGCGTGCCCTGCATCGTGGCCAGGTTCCGCAAGGCGCGCCGCCAGTTCCCGGTGGCGCTGGAGCTCAATCGCCTGAAGCAGCGATCGAGCGAGGACTTCCGCGCCCTGCTCGCGGTGCACGAGGCGGGCCATGGCGTGGTCTACGGCGTGCTCTTCGGACGCGCACCGCAGGAGATCAAGATCAACGTGGCTTCGTTCGAGGGCGGCTACAACAGCTACGAGCAGCGCAAGACCTGGTCGAAGGAAAACCTGCGTGACCGCATCTGCGTCGGCCTGGCGGGCCGCGCCGCGGAGCAGATGGTGTTCGGCAGCGAAGCCTGCACCTCGGGCGCCTCGCAGGACCTTCTGCAGACCACGTCGCTCGCCGCGCAGTACGTGCGCCACTACGCCTTCGGCTCGCGATTCAGCCGCACCGACGTCGCCAACGACGCCGAGGACAACCTGAACACCGATCTCGAAGCGACGAACCCCGAGATCGAGGCGCTGCTCGCGCAGGAGCACGCACGCGCACTTGCGCTGCTCGAGACGCACACCGCGGCGCTGATGGCGGTGGTCGATGCGCTCATGCGCGAAGGCTCGATCGCGCCGGGCGAACTGGCCGCGCTGCTCGACCTGCCCGCCGCCCCAGCGGGCGAGTCGACCGACGCCTATGCGGCGCTGCTGGCGACCTTCCGCGCCCGCAAGGGCCACCCGCCGATCCCGGCGCCCGAACCCGGACCGGGTGCAAGCCTTCCGGCGGTCGCGGCGCGCGTGCTGCGCGCATTGGCCTGAACCGTACGAAACCCTTTCCAAGAATGCACAATCACGCCCCATGTCCACCGTCTTCAATTTCACCTTCGTGCCCTGGTTCCGCTCGGTCGCGCCCTACATCCACACGCACCGCGGTAAGACTTTCGTGGTCGGCCTGGCGGGCGAGGCGATCGCAGCGGGCAAGCTGCAGAACATCGCGCAAGACCTGGCGCTGATCCAGAGCATGGGCGTGAAGATCGTGCTGGTGCACGGCTTCCGTCCGCAGGTCAACGAGCAGCTCGCCGCCAAGGGCCACGAGGCGCGCTACTCGCACGGCATCCGCATCACCGACGAGGTGGCGCTCGACTCGGCGCAAGAGGCCGCCGGCCAGCTGCGCTACGAGATCGAGGCGGCCTTCAGCCAGGGCCTGCCCAACACGCCGATGGCAGGCTCGACGGTGCGGGTGATCTCGGGCAACTTCATCACCGCGCGTCCCGTGGGCGTGGTCGACGGGGTGGACTTCAAGCATTCGGGCCTGGTGCGAAAGGTCGATGCGGCCGGCATTCGGCGCACGCTCGATTTCGGCGCGATGGTGCTCATGTCGCCCTTCGGCTTCTCGCCCACCGGCGAGGCCTTCAACCTCACGATGGAAGAAGTCGCTACCAGCGTGGCCATCTCGATCCAGGCCGACAAGCTGATCTTCCTGACCGAGATTCCCGGCATCCGCATGGACAGCGAGCTGCCCGAGAGCGAAGACAACCCCATCGACACCGAACTGCCGCTGGACGCCGCCGAGAAGCTGCTCGCCTCCCTGCCCCCCGCGCAGAAACCCACCGACACCGCCTTCTACCTGCAGCACTGCGTGAAGGCCTGCAAGGGCGGCGTGGAGCGCAACCACATCCTGCCGTTCGCACTGGACGGCTCGCTGCTGCTGGAGGTGTATGTGCACGACGGCGTCGGCACCATGGTGATCGACGAGAAGCTCGAGAGCCTGCGTGAAGCGACCGTGGACGACATCGGCGGCATCCTGCAACTGATCGAACCCTTCGAGCGCGACGGCACGCTGGTCAAGCGCGACCGCACCGAGATCGAGCGCGACGTGGGCCACTACACGGTGATCGAGCACGACGGCGTGATCTTCGGCTGCGCGGCGCTCTACCCCTACCCCGAGGCGAAGACCGCCGAAATGGCCGCGCTCACGGTGTCGCCGCTGTCTCAGTCGCAGGGCGACGGCGAACGCATCTTGAAGCGCATCGAGCACCGCGCCAAGTCGATGGGCCTGGAAAGCATCTTCGTGCTCACAACGCGCACGATGCACTGGTTCTTGAAGCGCGGCTTCCAGCAGGTCAACCCCGACTGGCTGCCCGAAGCCCGCAAGCGCAAGTACAACTGGGACCGCAAGAGCATGGTCCTGGTCAAGAAGATCTGAAGAACACCCAGACGGAGACACCACGATGACGCTCGCCACCGCCCTGCTGTTCGCCATCGTGGCCTTCGCGGCCATCGCCACGCCCGGCCCCACCGTGCTGCTGGCGTTGAGCAACGGCTCGCGCCATGGCGTGCGCCGGGCGCTGCCGGGCATGCTGGGCGCGGTGCTGTCGGACTTCGTGCTGGTCGGCGCCGTGGCGCTCGGGCTCGGCGCGCTGCTGGCGGCGTCGGAGTTCTGGTTCTCGATGTTGAAGTGGGTCGGCGCGGTCTACCTGGCCTGGCTCGGGTTGCGCATGCTGCGCTCCAAGGGCGGCTTCCAGCTGCCGGCCGCGGACGGCGGCGCGACGGTCACCGCGGGCGAAGGCCGGCGCATCTTCTTCAAGTCGTTCCTCGTGGCCGTGACCAACCCCAAGGGCTACATCTTCTGCTCGGCGCTGCTGCCGCAGTTCATCGACCCGACGGCCGCGCAGGCGCCGCAGTACCTCATCATCGCGTTCATCTTCGCGGGCCTGGACACGCTGGTGATGCTGGCCTATGCCTTCGTCGGCGCCCGCGCGATCCGGCTTTTGACCATCTCGGCCACGCGCTGGATCGACCGCGCCTGCGGCGGCATGCTGCTGGCGCTGGCGGGCTCGCTCGCCTTCTACCGGCGCAGCGCCGCCTGATCCCTCGACCGCTGTCCTCAGGCAGCGGCGCTCCTCCCCACGATGTTTCGCCGGGGCCCGAACGGGCCCCGATGTTTTCGGCAGGCCATGCCACGGCCTGCCTTTTCGGTTTTCTTAACGGAAGAAAAGAAAGAATGAAGTACCAGACCATTTTGGGAGCCACCCTCGTCGCCATTTCGGCGCTCGTCGCCGGATGCGGCGACAAGGCGGACAAGACCTCGCAGGCCCAGGCCCCGGCCGCCGCCAGGCAGTCCGGCAACGAGCAGCAGCTCGTCGAGAAATACAACATCTACGTCGACGTTTCCAACACCCTGAGCACCTCGTTCCAGGAAGCGCGCGAGAACTACGTCCAGAACCAGGTGCCGCTGCTGCAGGCCAAGGCGCCGCTGACCAGCCTGCGCATCCAGAACGACATCCTGGTCGACCGCTCTGCCAAGAAGCTGGACGCAGCGGTTGCCATTGCCGCGCCGCTGCCGGAGATCGACGAATCGGCCAAGGCGTTCTCGGCCGCGCTCAAGGTGCTCTCGCCGCTCAGCCGCGAGTTGAACGACTACGCCAACTCCAAGGGCTACCTGGCCGACAACGGCGACAAGGCGCGCCAGTTGAACAAGGACTACCTGGCCGCGCTCACCACCGTTGCCGAGGCCGAAGCGGCATTCGACAAGGGCATGGGCGCCCGCGACCGGGCGCTCACGAAGGAGGCCTTCGAGAAGGCGCCCAAGGACACCGCCGCCTTCTACCGCGCCGGGCTCATCTATCACGGCAAGGTCAACCACGCCGATGCGAGCGCGCTTTTCGCGGCGCCCAACGATCCGAAGGCGCTCGCCGCCTTCGAAGCCTCGCTGGCGCTCGTGGCCGACTCGGCCGCGGGCTGGAGCAAGAAGATGGCCGAGCAGTCGAGCCAGAGCGGCAAGAGCTGCAGCGGCGGCATGCTGCAGATCAACGAGTTCATCGGCCAGTCGCGCTCGATGGTCAAGGACATCAAGGACGGCGTGTTCGCCCGCAAGGAAACCGGCGCAATGGCCCGGCTGCCGGCGCACATGCGCAGCTCCAGCATCGTCAACTCGGCCAACCGCTACAACCAGAACTTCGCCAACATGATCGGGCAGTTCAACCACCCGCTCTGCTGACGCGGTTCAGGCCGCGGTCAAGCCCCGATGTCGACCACGATGCGGCCGCGGGCCTTGCCCGATTCGACGGCTTCGTGGGCGGACGTGGCCTCGTCCAGCGTGAAGCGGCGCGCGTCCATCAGCGGCACGAGTTGCCCGGCTTCGGCCAGCCGGACAGCGGCTTCGAGGATCTCGCCGTGGTGCGCACGGCCGCGGCCCAGGATCATCGGTATCAGCGTGAACACGCCCGAATAGGTCGCCGCGCGGAACGACAGCGGCGCCAGCTTGTGCGTGCCCCAGCCGAGGCAACTGACCACATGGCCGCCGTAGCGGCGGGCAGCGGCGAACGACGCATCGAGCACCGCGCCGCCGACCGTGTCGTAGACCACGTCGAAGCCCTCGCCGGCCGTGTGCTCGGCCACGTACGCCTCCACGGAGGTCGCCGTGAAATCGATCGGCGTCGCGCCGAATCGCCGGATGGTTTCGGCCTGCGCCGGCGTGCCGGTCGCGAACACTTCGGCCCCGAGCGATCGCGCCAGTTGCACCGCCATGTGGCCGACGCCGCCCGCGCCGCCGTGCACCAGCACCGTCTGTCCGGCCTGCGTTTTCGCGCGGTCCACGAGCCCTTCATATGCGGTGATGAACACCAGCGGAATGGCCGCCGCCTCGCGCATGCCGAGGTTGCGCGGTTTGAGGGCGATCAGGTCGGCATCCACGGCCGCGTATTCGGCGAGCGTGCCTTGCAGCCCGCCGATGCCGCCAGCCATGCCGTACACCTCGTCCCCAAGTTTGAAGCGAGTCACGCCCGGGCCGACCGCCTCGACCACGCCGGCCAGGTCCATGCCCAGCACAGAGGGCAACGGTTGTTGCGCATGCGCGGCCTGGCCGGCGCGGATCTTGGTATCGAGCGGATTCACGCCGCTCGCGTGGATGCGCACCAGCACCTCGTTGCGGCCGGCCGTGGGCCGCGCGAGTTCGGCGCTGCGAAAGGGATGGCCGGCGGCCTCGAGCACGGCGGCGCGCATGGTGGAAGGAGAAGCTGTCATTGGGAAATCCTCAAGTCGTGAATGGATGGATCGATTCTTCGATGAACACAACTGCAAGTAAATTGACAGAACTGCAGGCTTATCATTCATAAATGAATAGCACCCCCATGGAGTGGAGCGACGTGAAGGTCTTCCTGGCCATCGCCCGCACCGGCACCTTGATGGCCGCGGCCCGGCAGATCGGCCTGTCGCAGCCGACCATGGGGCGGCGGCTGAAGGCGCTCGAGGCGAGCCTCTCGCTCACGCTCTTCCAGCGCACCAGCGACGGCTTCGTGCTCACGGCCGAGGGCGAATCGGTGCTCGGCCACGCCGAACGCATGGAGGAACAGGCGCTCGCCTTCCAGCGCGAACTCCAGGGCAGCGAGCAGCAGCTGGAGGGCTCGCTGCGCGTGTCGTCCTCGGATTGGTTCGGCGTGTACGTGCTCTCGCCGATGCTGGCGGGGTTCATCCGCCGGCACCCGGGCGTGAGCGTCGAGCTGCTGACCGACACGCGGCTCCTGAACCTCGCGCGGCGCGAAGCGGACCTCGTCTTTCGCATCCAGCCCTTCGACGAGCCCTACATCCTCCAGCGCAAGCTGATGCACATGGACTACGCGGTGTTCGGGACCGAGGGACAAGAAGCACCGACAGCTGGTGATGGCACCGGCACCGCGCTCGTCACACTCGACACCGCCTACCGCGACTTCCCCGACGTGGTCTGGCTGCGCCGCATGCTGCCCAACGCCCGCATCGCCTTCGCCAGCAACAGCCGCGAAGTACAGGCCCGGCTCTGCGCCGCCGGCACTGGCCTCGCAGTGCTGCCCGTCGCGCTGGGCGGCCAGACGCCGGGCCTGCGGCGCATCGACCTCGGCGAAGCGCCGCCCGGGCGCGACGTCTGGCTCGGCTACCACCGCGACCTGCGGCGCCTGGCGCGGCTTCGGGCGCTCATCGACTGCACGATCGAGGCCCTGGCGTCGTGAAGCCGACACCCCCGTCGCCGATAATCCCGCGCATGAATCCCTTGCTTTCCAGGTTGCAGCCGTACCCCTTCGAGCGGCTCAAGCAACTGTTCGCGGGCGTCACGCCCGCTCCCGAATTCGCTCCCATCAGCCTCGGCATCGGCGAACCCAAGCACGCCACGCCGGCCTTCATCAAGGAAGCGCTGAGCGCCAGCCTCGGCGCACTGGCCGCCTACCCCGCCACCGCCGGCGACCTGAAACTGCGCAGCGCCTTCACCGGCTGGCTCCAGACGCGCTACGGCCTCGCGCTCGATCCAGCCACGCAGGTGCTGCCCGTCAACGGCTCACGCGAGGCGCTGTTCTCGCTGGCGCAAACGGTGATCGATGCCACCGTCTCGCCGCAGCCGGTGGTGCTGTCGCCCAATCCGTTCTATCAAATCTACGAGGGTGCAGCCCTCCTCTCGGGCGCCGAGCCGTACTACGTGCCGAGCGTGCCGTCGCGCAATTTCGCGGTCGACTGGGACAGCGTGCCCGACGACATCTGGGCCCGTACGCAGCTGGTGTTCGTCTGCTCGCCGGGCAATCCGACCGGTGCGGTGATGGCGCTGGAGGAATGGCAGAAGCTCTTCGCGCTGTCCGACCGCCACGGCTTCGTGATCGCGGCCGACGAGTGCTACAGCGAAATCTACTTCCGCGACGAGCCTCCGCTCAGCGGCCTGGAAGCATCGGTGAAGCTGGGCCGGCCCGATTTCAGGAACCTGATCGCCCTGACTTCTCTTTCGAAGCGCAGCAATGTGCCGGGCCTGCGCAGCGGCTTCGTGGCGGGCGACGCGTCCATCATCAAGAAATTCCTGCTCTACCGCACCTACCACGGGAGCGCCATGAGCGGCATCGTGGCGGCCGCCAGCATCGCGGCCTGGGGCGACGAGGCGCACGTGGTCGAGAACCGCGCCAAGTACCGCGCCAAGTTCGCCGCCGTCACGCCGCTGCTGGAACCCGTGCTCGACGTGCGCCTGCCCGATGCCAGTTTCTACCTCTGGGCGGGCGTTCCCGAAGTGTGGGCTGGCGACGACGAAGCCTTCGCCCGCGCGCTCTACGCTCAATACAATGTCACGGTTCTGCCGGGGAGCTATCTGGCGCGAAACACGACGCACAGCGCCAACCCGGGCCGGGGCCGCATCCGCATGGCCCTGGTGGCCGAAACCGCCGAGTGCGTGGAAGCCGCCGGCCGCATCGTCAGCTTCGTTCGAGACGGCCGGCGCTGACGCACCGCCTCCCAAGGCTCCTGGCCCCGATTTTTCACCCGAGACTTTCTCCATGACCCAGCAACTGCAACAAATCATCGACGCCGCGTGGGAAGACCGCGCCAACATCTCGTCCTCCGCCGCCTCCGCCGAAGTGCGCGACGCCGTCGAGCACGTGATCACCGAACTCAACAACGGCAAGCTGCGCGTGGCCACCCGCGAAAGCGTCGGCAAGTGGACGGTGCATCAGTGGATCAAGAAGGCCGTGCTGCTGTCGTTCCGCCTGAAGGACAACGAACAGATCCAGGCCGGCTCTCTCGGCTTCTACGACAAGGTGCCGACCAAGTTCTCGCACCTGTCGGCCGGCGAGCTGAAGGAATCGGGCGTGCGCATCGTGCCGCCTGCCGTGGCCCGCCGCGGCAGCTACATCGCCAAGGGCGCGATCCTGATGCCCTCGTACGTGAACATCGGCGCCTACGTGGGCGAAGGCACCATGGTCGACACCTGGGCCACCGTGGGTTCGTGCGCACAGATCGGCGCCAACGTGCACCTGTCGGGCGGCGTCGGCATCGGCGGCGTGCTCGAGCCGCTACAGGCCGGCCCGACCATCATCGAAGACAACTGCTTCATCGGCGCGCGCTCCGAAGTGGTCGAGGGCGTGGTGATCGAAGAAAACTCGGTGCTCGGCATGGGCGTGTACATCGGCCAGAGCACCCCGATCTTCAACCGCGACACCGGCGAGACCTCGTTCGGCCGCGTGCCCTCGGGCAGCGTCGTCATCAGCGGCAACCTGCCCAAGAAGACCAAGTCGGGCCAGGACTACAGCACCTACGCCGCGATCATCGTCAAGACCGTCGATGCGCAAACGCGTTCCAAGACCAGCCTGAACGACCTGCTGCGCGACTGAACCAGGTACACCCCCATGCTGCGCGCACTTCGTGTCGCTTCGCACACCCCCTTGCAGGGGGCAACGCCCGCGGCCCGGCGAAGCCGGTTCGGCGGCGTTGACCGCGAAGAACATGGTCCGTGCGCAGCTGGCGAATGATTCAAACAACACCCGAGGAGAGAGACCGATGAACATGATGGAGCGAATTCTTCGTTTGATGGCCGAGCGCAAGGCCTCCGACATCTACCTCTCGGCTCACTCCCCGGTGATGATCCGCATCAACGGCATCTGCGTGCCGATCAATGCGCAGGTGTTGCCTGCGACCGCGCCGCTCGCGCTGCTGTCCGAGGTGGTGCCCGAAGCGCGCATCCAGGAACTGGAGAACACGGGCGAGCTGAACATGGCCGTCGCGCTGGAAGGCGCCGGCAACTACCGCATCAGCGCCATGCGCCAGCGCGGCACCTATGCGGTGGTGGTGCGGCACATCGCCTCGGTCATCCCGAGCTTTGCCGACCTGAACCTGCCCGACATCCTGAAGACGCTGATCATGGACAAGCGCGGGCTGATCCTGATGGTCGGCGCAACCGGCGCGGGCAAGACCACCACGCTCGCCTCGATGCTGGACTACCGCAACGAGAACGCCAGCGGCCACATCCTCACGGTGGAAGAGCCGATCGAGTTCACCTACACCAACAAGAAATCGCTGGTGAACCAGCGCGACGTGGGCAGCGACACCACCTCGCTGCACGTCGCGCTCAAGAACGCACTGCGCCAGGCGCCCGACGTGATTCAGATCGGCGAAATCCGCGACCGCGAGACCATGACGGCCGCCATCGCCTATGCGCAGTCGGGGCACCTGTGCGTGGCCACGCTGCACGCCAACAACAGCTACCGGGCGCTGAACCGCATCCTGAGCTTCTTCCCTGTCGAAGTGCGACCAACGCTGCTGGGCGACCTGGGCGGTGCGCTGCGCGCCATCGTGTCGCAGCGCCTGTTGCGCACGCCGGCCGGCGCGCGCGTGCCGGCGCTCGAAGTCATGCTGAACACCGCGCTCGTGGCCGACCTGATCGAGAAAGGCGACTTCTCCGCCGTCAAGGAGGCCATGCAGCAGTCGATGGCCGAAGGCTCGCAGACCTTCGAGGAAGACATCGCCCGCCTCATCGTCGAGGAACGCGTGACGCGCGAAGAGGGCCTGGCCCATTCCGACTCGCCCACCAACCTGCTGTGGCGCCTGCAGAACCGTGCTGCGCCCAAGCAGCAGATCGACGACCGCAACCTGACCGACCAGGTCGACGAACCGACTTTTACCGACATCACGCTCGACGTGAAGTTCTGAACGAACCCCTTTCCCGATGTCCCGTACGCTCCAGCTCGCCGAACAACTCATCTCGCGCCCCTCGGTCACCCCTGACGACGCGGGCTGCCAACAGATCCTCGGCGAACGGCTGGCGCAACTGGGCTTCGCGCTCGAAACCATCGAGAGCGGACCGGTCGACTTCCGCGTGACCAACCTCTGGGCGGTGCGCCGACCGGCCGACACCGCCGGCAGCAAGACGCTGGTGTTCGCCGGCCACACCGACGTGGTGCCCACCGGCCCCGTCGAGCAATGGACCAGCCACCCGTTCACGCCCACACACCGCGACGGAAAGCTTTACGGCCGCGGTGCGTGCGACATGAAGACCTCGGTGGCCGCGTTCGTGGTGTCCATCGAAGAGTTCCTGCAAAGCACGCCCGACCCGAAGCTCACGCTGGCCCTGCTGCTCACGAGCGATGAGGAAGGCCCGGGCGTCGATGGCACCGTCATCGTCTGCAATACGCTGGCCGCGCGCGGCGAGGTCATCGACTATTGCATCGTCGGCGAGCCCACGGCCGTGGAGCGCTGCGGCGACATGATCAAGAACGGCCGCCGCGGCACCATGAGCGGCAAGCTCACGGTCAAGGGCGTGCAAGGGCACATCGCCTATCCGCACCTGGCGAAGAACCCGGTGCATGCGGTGGCGCCTGCGCTGGCCGAACTCGTGGCCATCAACTCGGCCGGCGGCTGGGACGCCGGCAACGACTATTTCCAGCCGACCAGCTGGCAGATCAGCAATTTCCATTCGGGCACGGGCGCGAGCAACGTGATTCCGGGCAATGCGGTGATCGACTTCAACTTCCGCTTCTCGACCGAATCGACGCCCGAATCGCTGCAGCAGCGCGTGCATGCCGTGCTCGATGCGCATGGCGTCGACTACACGCTCGCCTGGACGGTCGGTGGCCTGCCCTTCCTGACGACCCCGGGCGAACTCGTGACCTCGGTGCAGGCAGCCATCGCCGATGAGACCGGCATCGCGACCGAGCTCTCGACCAGCGGCGGTACGAGCGATGCACGCTTCATCGCGAAGATCTGCAAGCAGGTGGTCGAGCTCGGCCCGGTCAACGCCAGCATCCACAAGATCGACGAGCACATCGACGTGGCCGAGATCGAGACGCTGAAGAACATCTACAAGCGCACGCTCGACAGGCTCGAAGCCTCGCTCGCACGATGAGCACCGTCATCGAACTCATCGAGGCCGGCGCGAAGCGGCTGGAAGATGCCGGCGTCGCATTCGGGCACGGCACGGCCAACGCTTTCGACGAAGCTGCGTGGCTGGTGATGTGGCGCCTGAAGCTGCCGCTGGACGATATCGACGCGGTGGCCGACACGGCCGTCTCGCCGGCCGATGCCGGCAAGGTCGCGGCGCTGCTGGACGAACGCATCGCTTCGCGCAAACCCGTCGCCTACCTCACCAAGGAAGCGTGGCTCCAGGGCGTCTCTTTCTACGTGGACGAGCGCGCCATCGTGCCGCGCAGCTTCATCGCCGAATTGATCGCCGACGGCAGCATCGACTACTGGCTCGGGACCCATACGCAGCGCGTGCTCGACCTGTGCACCGGCAACGGCAGCCTGGCCGTGCTCGCGGCGCTGACGTACCCGGACGTGACGGTGGACGCCGCCGACCTCTCGGTCGAGGCGCTCGAGGTCGCGGCAATCAATGTCACCCGGCATGAGCTCGATGCGCGCGTGAAGCTGGTCGAATCCGACGGCCTTGCCAACCTGCCCGGCCCGTACGACCTGGTGCTGTGCAATCCGCCCTACGTGAACAGCGCCAGCATGGCCGCCCTGCCCGCCGAATACCGGGCCGAGCCCGAACTGGCGCTGGCCGGTGGCGCCGATGGCATGGACTTCATCCGAAAGCTGTTTGCAGACGCGCCCTCGCGCATGAGCGACGAGGCCGTGCTGGTGCTGGAAATCGGCAACGAGCGCGACTACTTCGAGGCGGCATTCCCGCAGCTCGAGGTGGTGTGGCTCGAAACCTCGGCGGGCGAGGACCAGGTCCTGCTCGTGACCCGGGCGGCCTTGCTGGCCGGTGCCGGCGCGCGTTAGCTGCGCCCGCCCAAGCCCTCTTCTTGCCGCTTTCCGCAGCATTGGCTGCGGTCCCCTTGACCGGGTGATGCCCCTCTTTTGCCCCTCGCGCCAGACCGCCCGGGGCCGGACGGGATAATCGCCCCTACGGTTCCTATTTCATGATTACTCTCAAAAACGTCATTCTTCGCCGCAGCGCCAAGAAACTGCTCGACGGCGCCACCGTCACCATCAACCCCGGTGAAAAGGTCGGTCTCGTCGGGCGCAACGGCGCGGGCAAGTCCACGCTGTTCGCGCTTTTCAACGGTTCGCTGCACGAAGACGGCGGCGACTTCTACGTGCCCAAGCAGTGGCGCATGGCCCAGGTGGCGCAGGACATGCCCGAGACCGAGGAGTCGGCCACCGACTTCGTGGTGGGCGGCGACACCCGGCTGGCCGAGCTGCGCGCCACGCTCGCCGCCATCGAGGCCGCCTACGCCGAGAACCCCGACGACGCCGACATCGGCATGGAACTGGCCCACGCCTACACCGACCTCGCCGATGCCGGCGAGCATGACGCCGTGCCGCGCGCGCAGGCGTTGATCCTCGGGCTGGGCTTCAAGTCGCACGAGCTGGACGGCCCCGTCAACAGCTTCTCGGGCGGCTGGCGCATGCGCCTGCAACTGGCCCGCGCTCTGATGTGCCCGAGCGACCTGCTGCTGCTGGACGAACCCACCAATCACCTGGACCTGGACGCACTCGTCTGGCTCGAAGCCTGGCTGCAGAAGTACCCCGGCACGATGATCGTCATCAGCCACGACCGGGAGTTCCTCGACGCAGTGACCGACGTCACCCTGCACATCGCCAACGCCCAGCTCACGCGCTACGGCGGCAACTACAGCAAGTTCGAGGAAATGCGCGCGCTGCAGATGGAGCAGCAGCAGGTCGCGTTCTCCAAGCAGCAGGACAAGATCGCCCACTTGCAGAAGTTCATCGACCGCTTCAAGGCCAAGGCCAGCAAGGCCAAGCAGGCGCAGAGCCGGGTCAAGGCGCTGGAGCGCATGGAAAAAGTGGCGCCGCTCTTGGCCGAAGCCGACTTCACCTTCGAATTCAAGGAGCCGGGCAACATTCCTAACCCGATGCTCTCCATCGCCAATGCGAGCTTCGGCTACGAGGTGGAAGACGCCGAGCCCAAGACCATCCTGCGCGGCGTGAGCCGCTCTGTGCTGGCGGGCCAGCGCATCGGCATCCTGGGCGCCAACGGCCAGGGCAAGTCGACGCTGGTGAAGACCATCGCGCGCGAAATGGGTGCGCTGGCCGGCGAAGTCACCGAGGGCAAGGGCCTGAACATCGGCTACTTCGCGCAGCAGGAACTGGACGTGCTGCGCCCGCAGGACAACCCGCTGGAGCACATGGTGCGCATGGCCCGCGAATTGGGCAGCGCCGTTAAGGAAAGCACCGGCGAGCAGGCGCTGCGCGGGTTCCTGGGCAGCTTCAATTTCAGCGGCGACATGGTCAAGCAGCCCGTGGGCACCATGAGCGGCGGCGAAAAGGCCCGCCTCGTGCTCGCGATGATGGTCTGGCAGCGCCCCAACCTTCTGCTGCTGGACGAGCCCACCAACCACCTGGACCTGGCCACCCGCGAGGCCCTGGCCGTGGCGCTCAACGAGTTCGAGGGCACGCTGATGCTGGTGAGCCACGACCGGGCGCTGCTGCGCTCGGTGTGCGACGAGTTCTGGCTCGTGGGCCGCGGCGTCGTCACCGACTTCGACGGCGACCTGGACGACTACCAGCGCTACCTGCTGGACGAAGCCAAGCGCCTGCGCGAAGAGGCCAAGATCGCGGTGCGCGAGGCCGAAAGCGCGGTGGTGGCCGCGGCTGCGGCTGCAGCGCCGGCCAAGTCCAACGCCCAGAACGCCCAGGACCGCCAGCAGCGCAGCGACCAGGCCAAGCCGATCAAGCGCGAGATCGCCCAGATCGACGAACGCCTTGCTGCCGCGGGCATCGAGCGCACCGCGCTGGAAGCGCGCCTGGCCCAGCCCCTTCCGTCTGGCGAGATCGCCGATGCGGGCAAGCGGCTGAAGGCACTGAACGACGAAATCGCCAGGCTCGAGGAGCGCTGGCTGGCCCTCTCGGACCAGCTGGAGGCCTTGGCCGCCTGAAACACCCCGGGGAGACAAGCCGCATGCCGTCCGCGATCGAACTGGCCCATGGTGACGAGAAACTCATCGCGGCCATCCACCGCAGCCGGCGCCTGATCGGCCGCAAGGCCCTGATGGCGGCGGCCGCGAGCGCGATCCCGCTGCCGGGCATCGACTGGGCCGCCGATGCGGCGCTGCTCTCGCGGCTTGTGCCGCAGATCAGCGCTGAATTCGGGCTCTCGGTCACCCAGGTCGAAAAGCTCGCGCCGCACCAGCGCGAGCGCATCCAGAAAGCCGCCACGACCGTGGGCGCTCTGCTGGTCGGCAGGCTCGTGACGCGCGACCTGCTGATCAAGCTGGCGAAACACGCCGGCGTGCGACTGACCGCCAAGCAAGCCACCAAGTACGTGCCGATTGCCGGACAACTCGTCTCTGCAGCGCTTGGCTACGCGGCCTTGCGCGCCTTGGGCGAGCAGCACATCAAGGACTGCGTGCGCGTCAGCGCCACTCTCGGTCTAGCGCCTCCCGAACCGCACGTGCCCGTTGGCACGTAGCGCCGTCGAGCAGCACGCAGGCGGCCCACAGCGCCCCGGCCAGGCCGAACATGGCCATGCCCGTGAAGCGCGCGTCGCTGGTCAGCAGTCCATGGATCAGCGCGGCAATGGCCAGCAACGCCAGCAGCGCGCACAGGGTCCAGTCGAGCCAGAGGCCCCACGATCGAGAACGGCGCATTGCCCCGTCATTTGGTGCGGGGCCAGTTGAAAGGCGCGGGGCCGCGCGCGGCACCGGGGGCTTCGGCCTTTACCTGCTGCTCGTAGGCCGTAAGCAGCGCCACGTAGTGCCGCGACATCACGTCGTGCACCCGCCCGAGGCCGATCTTGCTGACGGTGGGTTGAGGAATCCCGGTGCGCTCCTGGATCTGTTTTTGCGTCAGGCCCATGGCCCTCAGCGCCTGCACCAACTCGCGTGGCTTCATTGATAACTCCCATTTTTATATTTTTGAGTCTAACTATAATATTCGTTCAAGATTAAATCCGCGGCATGGAGACCATTGCCACACGTGCGAAGGCGGCACGCCTTTACGCCAACCTGACCCAAAAACAAGCCGAAGCCGCGTCCGGCATCAAGCAAGGGAGTATTTCGAAGATCGAACGCGGAGACACCATCCGCACGACCGGCCTGCTCGCGCTGGCGCGTATCTACCGCGCCGACCCGAATTGGCTCGACACCGGCGACGGCCCGGCGCCATGGGACCCGATCCAGATCCGCAAGGCGCAGCACCAGGCCAACGAGCCCGCAGCCATCTACCGGGTGGTGCGCGTGCCGCCCGAACTGCCCTGCTTCGCGCCCGGAACACCCGACACGGTGCCGCTGATTTCGTGGGCGCAGGCGGCCAACTGGGAAAGCGCCGGCAAGCAAAGTGCCGACCGATGGATTCCCTGCATCGCCCACCACGCCCCCGAAAAAACCTACGCGCTGCGCGTCGAAGGTGACAGCATGGCCGCGGCGAGCGGCGAGTTGAAGAGCTATCCCGAAGGCTCGATCATCTTCGTCGACACCAACCTCAAGACCCCCGATGACGGCGAGCGCGTGATCGCCCTGCTCACGGAGAGCAACAAGCTCACGTTCAAGGAATTCAAGGAGCAGGACGGCCCACGGTGGCTGCTGCCGCTGAACCCCAGGCACGAACCGATCCGTGCGCCGTTCGTCGTGCTCGGCACCGTCATCGGCAAGTGGGAAGACGAAGACTGATCAGCCAGGATTGATCGGCGAGGCTTGATCAGCGCAGTCGCGGCGGCGTGACGTGGGGCTCCAGCGCCCAGTTGGCCATCGCCGTTTCCGCCTCGCGGGCCCGGCGCAGGTTGATCTTCTTGGCGGCCAGTTGGGCCGACACCTCGAGCTTCTTCAGGTCGCGTTGCGTCAACTGCTCGTTGGGCGCAAAGCTGAAGCAGCACAGCGTGCCGTAGACGCGGCCGTCGTCGAGCACGATGGGGGTGCTCAGGTGCGCGCCAATCGAAAAATCGGTCGGCGGAAGTTCGTCGAAATTCGGCAGCGCGCCGACGTTCTGCACGAGTTGCGGGAGGCGCCCATCGACCACGCGCTGGCAGAACGACTCTTCCAGCGGCGACGACTGTTCCGGCTCGATCACACGCGCCTCGGGCTTCGTTTCGACGCGGCGAAACACGCGGCGACCTTCGCTGAATTCGGAGACGAAGACCACGTCCATCTGCAGGTGGTCGAGCACCATGCGCAAGACCTCGGTCACGGAACCATCGATGAGTGCATCGGTGCCATCGGGCGTGGCCACCAGCAATTCGGAGACTCGGACTTCGAACGCGTCCGGTGCGTAGTCGGGATCATAAAAAACCATGTCGCGCATTCTATTTTTGTCACACGAGACGGTGCAAGGAGCCAGGTGAGGTCAGGTTGCGTACAGCTTGAGCGCGCACAGTCAGGGCTCTCCCGTGACCTGCATCCTCTCTGATCCTCCCTCCTCCAGCAGGTCACCTTCCAGCCCGCCTCGTGCGGGCTGTTTTTTTTAAAAGGCTTGTTGCTCGCCTCCAGGGTGCGCGCACTTCGTGTCGCTCCGCCTTCCCCCTGCCGGGGCAACACCTGCGGCCTGGCGGAGCCAGTCCCGCGATGTTTGCTGGAAGAAGACAGGGATCTGGAAGACCGGGGAATTACTTGGGGAGCAGCACCTTGTCTACCACGTGGATCACCCCGTTCGACTGGTAGACATTCGGGATCGTCACGGTGGCAGTGCCACCCTTCTCGTCGGTGAGGGTGATCTTGCCGCCCTTGCTCTTGGCCACGAGCGTGCCGCCGGCAACGGTCTTGAGCTCCGCGGAGCCCTTGCCGGCTTTGATCTCCTTCTTCAGCTCGGCCGCATCGAGCTTGCCCGACACCACGTGGTAGGTCAGCACGCCGGTCAGCGCATCCTTGCTCTCGGGCTTGAGGAGCGTGTCGACGGTGCCGGCCGGCAGCTTCGCGAACGCTGCGTTGGTCGGCGCGAACACGGTGAACGGACCCGGGCCCTTGAGCGTGTCGACCAAGCCTGCTGCCTTCACTGCAGCCACCAGCGTGGTGTGGTCCTTGGAGTTGACGGCGTTGTCGATGATGTCTTTGGTGGGCAGCATCGGCGCGCCACCGACCATGACACTGGCCGCCATGGCCGAGTAGGCGCCGGCGGAAAGCGCGACGGCGAGAGTGACGGCTGCGAGGCGATGAAGTTTGCTGTGCATGAAGATGCTCCTGTGGTGTGACGAGCACGCCGCGAAAATGCGCGGCGGCTGCCTTCAATACGGCACGTTGCGCACAGCAGATTCGTTCATCGGTGAAAAAAGAATGCGGCGCCTGTTCGCGCCGCATCCGTCTCAGAACCTGAACGAGCCTAGCGCTCGCAGGTGCGACCGCAGTTCGGCGCGTGGCGACTTCTTCGCAAACGCCAGCGCCAGGATCAGGCCGACGCCCGTCGCGGCAGCGCCACCCAGCACGACCGGGTTCAAGAGGAACCGGCCGATGCGCGAGCGCTGCGGTTCACCGCCGCCGCCCTCGCCTGAAGCGGCCCGCTCCAGCGGCGTGACCGCGCGCAGGGCGCTCGGGTTTTCTTCGCTTTCCAGGATGCCTTGGGAAATCTCCAGTGGCGTCAGTTCTTCTGCAATCGGGCCCGAAAGCCGGGTGTGGTTGGCGCTCATGGGGAAAGCCTTTCCTTGTAGGTTGATCTCACGACCAAGCCTCGCCTGCGAACGCGCCGGCCCTGCTCAGCGGGCGGCGGACATTCGCGTAGGCCGAAGGCGCGCGCTGTACACCATCAGAAGGCCGGGATCACCGCGCCCTTGTATTTGTCCTGGATGAACTTGCGCACCTCGGGCGTGTGCAGCGCCGCCACCAGCTTGCCGACGGCCGGCGATGCCGCGTTGTCCTTGCGCGTGGCGATGAAGTTGGCGTACGGCGACTTTCGGCCGTCTTCGATGAAGAGCGCGTCCTTGCTCGGGTCGAGCTTGGCCTCCAGCGCGTAATTGGTGTTGATGAGCGCCAGGTCCACGTCGGGCAGCGCACGCGGGAGCTGCGCCGATTCGAGCTCGCGGATCACCAACTTCTTCGGATTGGCGACGATATCGCGCGCGGTCGACTTGATGTTGCTCGGGTCCTTGAGCTTGATGAGGCCTTCGCGCGCCAGCAGCGACAACGCCCGGCCCGAGTTCGACGGATCGCTCGGGATCGCGACGACGGCGCCTTCGCGCAGCTCGGAGGCTTTCTTGATTTTCTGCGAGTACGCACCGAAGGGCTCGATGTGCACGTCGCTGCCCGGCACTTCCACGATGTCGGTTTTGCGGTCCTTGTTGAAGGACTCCAGGTAGGGGCGGTTCTGGAAGAAGTTCGCGTCCAGTTGCTTGTCGCTCACGGCCAGGTTCGGCTGCACATAGTCGTTGAACACCTTGACCTGCAGGTCCACGCCCTGCGCCTTCAACTGCGGCCGGATGAATTCGAGGATCTCGGCGTGCGGCACCGGCGAAGCGGCCACACGCAGCACCTCCTGGGCGTGAGAGGTGGCGGCAAGGCTGGCAGCGGCAAGCGCTGCAGCGGAAAGTGCGCGTCGGATGGAAAGCAACATGGTTCTGGATCCCTCGAGAGATTGATTGGCAGGTTCTGTTCGTTCACCTTCCGCGTCGCGCAGAAGGCATGGGCGTCGCAGGTTAGTCGCGCCGCTTTCGGAGCCAAACAACGGATGGGCGCTTCGATATCTGTTTTCCGCATGCGGCGGTCTCCCGATCGCCTATATGCACGCAGCGGCTAAGCAATCCCAAAAGCCTTCTTTGGCGAGCGCGTGGGCCGCGCGTAGCCTGCGCCGTTCCTTTTCCGCTCCCTTCCCCCACCGAGGAATTCGCAGATGAACGATCGTTTGAACCGCGTGCACGCATCGCGCTCCGCCGCCGTGAAGGCCGGCCTCGACCATCCCGTGATCGACACGGATGTCCACGTCAACGACTACGCGCCCGTGCTGGAGGACTACGTGGCGCAGTACGGCGGCAACAAGCTTGTCGATGCGTTGCGCAAGGCCCTGGGCGGACGCTTCGTCACGCGCAGCAATGCGGGCAAGGACTGGTACCAGCAGACCCCCGAGGAGCGCCAGTTCCACCGCACGCTGCGCGCGCCCTGGTGGGCCCGCGTGACGCGCAACACCTACGACCTGGCGACCTACACGCTGCCCGCGCTGCTCTACGAACGCTTGAGCGAACAGGGCTCGGACTATTCGATCCTGTTCCCCAACGACGTGCTCTCCCCTGCCGCGGCCGGCAGCGAATACCGCCAGCCGCTGCACCGCGCGATCAACCACTTCCACGCCGACCAGTACCGCCCCTACGCCGACCGCCTGACGCCGGTGGCGGGCATTCCGCTGCACACGCCCAAGGAAGGCATCGAGGAGCTGGAGTTCGCGGTCAAGACGCTGGGCCTGAAGGTCATCAACATCGCCGGCGGCGTGCGCCGGCCGATCCGCGCCATTGCCGAAAAGTACCCGGCCGCCGAGCACCCCGAGATCGCCAAGCAGGCCGGCTACATCGACTTCTACGGCATCGACAGCGAGTACGACTACGACCCGTTCTGGGCCAAGGTGGTCGAGCTGGGCGTGCCCGTGACCACGCACTACGGCAGCCAGGGCTGGACCGGACGGCAGTCGATCAGCAACTACATGAACAACCACGTCGGCCACTTCGCCGACGGCTCGCAGGCCTTTGCCAAGGCGCTGTTCTTCGGTGGCGTGACGCGGCGCTTCCCGGGCCTGCGCGTGGCCTTGCTCGAAGGCGGCGCGGACTGGGGTTCGCATGTCTACACGCACCTGGTGGACCGCTGGGAAAAGCGCAACAGGAACGTGGTGCGCAACTACGACCCGGCCGAAGCCGACATCGAGTTGCTCGCCTCGCTGTTCGAGCGCTATGGCGGCGACCTGCTCAAGGGCCGCACCATCGACAAGTCGACGCTGTTGCGCGACAGCCTGGGCATTTCTGCGCTGCCGCACAGCCGCGAGCCGGACGACTCGGAGATCGACGACTTCGCGCTCGCCGGCATCGAGAAGGTCGAGGACATCCGCGACCGCTGGGTCGACAACTTCTACTTCGGCTCCGAGGCCGACGACCGCACCGTGGCCGCCGCGTTCAACACCAAGGTGAACCCGCTGGGCACCAAGATCAATGCGATCTGGTCATCCGACGTGGGCCACTGGGACGTGCCCGAATTCACCGAGCCGCTGGCCGAAACCTGGGACCTCGTGCAACAGGGCGTGATCTCCGCCGCGGACTTCAAGGCCTTCGTCTTCGAGAACCCGCACCGCTTCTACACCGAGTCCAATCCGCGCTTCTTCGAAGGCACCGAGGTCGGCCGAAAGCTGGGCCTGAAAGGCGCGAAATGAACGCGACCGTGCTCACTCGCCTTCGCCGCTGGGCAGCACCGCTCAGCGCACTTGCACTGATGACGACTGCGGCGCTGACCGCGCA
Organism: Variovorax paradoxus; assembly: GCF_000834655.1. Lineage (GTDB taxonomy): Bacteria > Pseudomonadota > Gammaproteobacteria > Burkholderiales > Burkholderiaceae_C > Variovorax > Variovorax paradoxus_F. The sequence continues at coordinate 109,175 of NZ_JXQQ01000033.1, read as the reverse complement.
CGCGGCGCCCGACACCATCCGCATCGGCGTGGCCACCGCGGGCGGCGGCGACCCGGTCACCTGGGGCGGCTCGCCCGGCGGCGTGGCGCGCGTCAACAACTGGCTGGAGGACGAGTTCAAGGCCTCGGGCGTGAAGGTCGAGTGGCTGTTCTTCAAGGGCGCGGGCCCGGCGGTGAACGAAGCGCTCTCGAACAAGCAGATCGACTTCGCCTACCAGGGCGACCTGCCCGCGATCGTCGGGCGCTCCAACGGCCTGAAGACCAAGCTCCTGGTGGTGAGCGGCGCGCGCAACAACCTCTACCTGGTGACGCCGCCGAAGTCCGACATCCGCTCGATCAAGGACCTGAAGGACCGCAACGTCTCGATCTTTCGCGGCACCAACGGCCACATCGTCGCCATCAACGTGCTGGCCGCCAACGGCCTGGCCGAGCGCGACGTCAAGGGCGTGAACCTGGACACCGGCAGCGCCCAGGCGGCGCTGGTCTCCAACGGCGTGGACGCGGCCTTCGGCGGCTACGAGTGGTTCAAGGTGCGCGACCAGGGACTCGCCAAGGTGGTGTATTCCACCCGGGGGCAGGACCCGTCGTACACGCGGCAGGCGGCGCTCCTGGTGCGCAGCGACTTCGAGCAGGCCAACCCGGCCGAGGTGCAGCGCGTGGTCGATGTGTTCGTGCGTGCGGCGCACTGGTCATCGGACGAGAAGAACCGCGACGAGCTCTTCCGCATCTGGGCGCGCAGCGGCACTCCGGTCGCTTCCTGGGTGGCGGAGTTCGACCAGCAGCAGCTCGCGCTGCGCAATTCGCCGCTGGCGGACGACTTCATCGTCGGCCGCTACAAGGCCGTGGTGGCCGACGCGCTCAAGCTCAAGCTGATCCGGCGCGAGGTGACGGTCGACGACTGGTTCGACACGCGCTACCTGAAGACCGCGCTGAAGAAGCAGGGGCTGGAGAACTACTGGACGGCGTACGACGCCAAGGGCAATCCCAAGGGCGGCGCAGCCGCATCGGTCGCGGCCCGATGAGCGCCGAAGCGGAATTGACAGCCGTCCTGCGGCCTCGCGACGACGCGCCCGCGTCCGCCGGGGCGCGCTCGTTCGCATCGTCACTGCCCTGGCGCCGCATCGGCGACCGCGCCCTCCCCTGGCTGCTGCCCGTCGCGCTGCTGGCGCTCTGGTTCACCGGCGCAGAGCAAGGCTGGATCTCGCCGCAGGTGCTGCCGCCGCCGCAGTTCGTATGGGAGACCCTGCGCGACCTCGCCACGAGCGGCGACCTGTGGCTGCACGTGAGCACCAGTTTCACGCGCGTGGGCGTCGGCTTCGCGGCGGGCACGCTGCTTGGCCTGGTGCTGGGCTCGGCCATGGGCCTGTCGCGCAGCGTCGAGGCCTACCTGCTGCCCACCTTCAATGCGCTGGTGCAGATCCCGGTGCTCGCCTGGCTGCCCTTCGTGCTGTTGATCGTGGGCATCGGCGAGCCGCTGAAGTACATCCTCATCGCCAAGGCGGCGCTGGTGCCGGTGGCATTGAACACGCTGCAGGGCTTTCGCCAGACGCCCGCCGCACTGCGCGAGGTGGGCGACGTGTACGGATACAGCCGGCGCCAGCAGGTGCTGGAGATCGTGCTGCCGCACGCCGTGCCGACGCTCTTCACCGGCGTGCGGCTGGGTTTCACCAAGGCCTGGCTCTCGCTGGTCGTGGTGGAGCTCGTGGCGTCGAGCGAGGGGCTGGGATACCTCATCGTCTACGGCCGCCAGCTGTTCCAGCTCGACCTGGTGATGGCCGCCGTGATCGTGGTGGGCGCCATCGGCTATGCCATCGACCGCCTGCTCGACAGGCTGGAGACCGCGGTGCATCGCCGCCGGGCCGGCGGAGCCGCGCCATGAGCGCGACACGCACCGCTGCGCGGGATGCGGCCGAGCTGGCCGCCGTGCAGCCGCTGCGGCCCGAGCAGCGCAGCCGCTGGCGCGGCTTCGTGCTGCCGGTGGCGGCCGTCGCGTTGTGGTGGCTGCTGTCCTCGCTCGATGTCGTCAACTCGGCGCTGCTGGTCTCGCCGGCCAAGGTGTTCGACACCGCGGTCGAGCAGGTCGCGAGCGGCCGCCTCTGGCGCGCGTTGAGCGCGAGCCTTGCGCGCGAGGCCACGGGCTTCCTGATCGGCACCACGTCGGGCCTGGTGCTCGGCGCGCTGCTGGGCCTGTCGCCCCTTTTCAACCGCATCGTCGGCCCGAGCTTCAACACCTTCAAGCAGATTTCGCTGTTCGCGTGGATTCCGCTGATCTCGGTGTGGTTCGGCCTCGGCGACGTGGCCAAGGTGGTGTTTCTGTCGTTGGCGGCGCTGGTGCCGGTGGTGGTCAACACCTGCGACGGCATCCGCACCGCGCCGGCCGGCCTGCTCGAGGTGGCGCGCGTCTACGGCTACACGCGCTGGCAGACCGTCACGCAGGTGGTGCTGCCGTCGGCGCTGCCCTCGATCTTCACGGGCGTGTATCTCGCGCTCATCTATTCCTGGCTCGCCACCATCGGCGCCGAATACCTGCTGGTGGCGGGCCGGGGCATCGGCAACACGCTGATCGAAGGCAGCGAGCATTTCCAGATGGACCTGGTGATCTTCGGCATGTTCGTGATCGGCCTGGTCGGCTGGCTCATGAACGCCTCGGCACGCGCGCTGGAGCGCCGGCTGTCGCGCTGGACGGGGCGCGCCTGAACCGACTTGTGCCGAGCCAACAGACCCCAACCCGTTCACGCTGAGCCTGTCGAAGCGCCGCGCCCCCCCCGACAAGCTCGGCCCGAACGGTTGCGGTCTTCAGCTCGGCACAGCCCGTATCCGCATGACATCGCATAACCCATCGAACCCATGAGCAACGCAACCATCACCGCCTCGAACGAACTCGACATCCGCGCCCTCGGCAAGCGCTACGCGAACACGCAGTCCGACGGCGGCGAACTGCAGGTGCTGGACCACATCGACCTGCACGTGCCCGCCGGCAGCTTCGTGAGCATCGTGGGCGCGAGCGGCTGCGGCAAGTCGACGCTGCTGCGACTGGTGCTCGGGCTGGACGACCAGTACGAAGGCCAGATCCTCCTGGGCGGCCAGCCGATCTCGGGCACCGGGCGCGAGCGCGGCATCGTGTTCCAGGACCACCGGCTCTTTCCGTGGCTCACCGTAGCGCAGAACATCGCCGTGGGCCTGCGCAACGCGCCCTACAGCGCGAAGGAAAAGGCCGAGCTGGTGGCCGAGCATGTGGCGCTGGTGGGCCTGGGCGGCTTCGAGCGCTCGTGGCCGCACGAAATCTCGGGCGGCATGGCCCAGCGCGTGGCCATCGCGCGCGGGCTGGTCAACCGCCCGCGCGTGCTGCTGCTGGACGAGCCCTTCGGCGCGCTCGACGCACTCACGCGCTCGCGGCTGCAGAACGAACTTCAGCGCATCTGGCAGAAGGAGCAGATCACGATGCTGCTGGTGACCCACGACGTGGAGGAAGCCGTGTTCCTCGGCAACCGCGTGGTGGTGATGCAGCCCTCGCCGGGGCGCATCCGGCGCATCGTCGATGTCGACCTGCCGCATCCGCGCAACCGGAGCGATCCGGCGTTCATCCGGTTGCGGGACGATGTGCTGAGCGATTTCCTGGACACCGAGCCGCATCCGCGGGTGACGCCGCCGCCGCGTGGGGGGCTGCCCATCGGCGCCGTGCCGCAGCGGCTGCAACTGGCCTGGTGAACGAACGCCGGAGTGCTCAGGCGCCCGCGTTCTCCTGCGGCTCGCCCAGCGACAGCATCAGGCGGTTGGCCCAGTTGAAGAAAGCCGCGCCGTGGATCACGTCGGCAATCGCCAGGTCGTCCAGCCCCTGCGCGCGCAGCAGCTCGATGTGCTCGGGCCCGAACGCCGAAGGCGTGGCCGACAGCGCGACCGAGGCCGCGACGATCGCGTTCCAGCGCTCGCCCAGGTCGGCTTTCACGCCTTCGTCGAGCAGGCGCTGCACGTCGCCGGTGCGCTGCGAGAAATGCGAGGCGAAGCGCGCGTGCACCGCGGCGCAGTAGATGCACCCGTTGTAGCGAGAGGCCGCGGCCGCCGAAAGCTCGCGCTCGGCGCGCGGGAGGCCCGCTTCGGGGTTGTAGAAGATGTCCTTGTCGGTGCGGGTGCGCGCGCCCAGGATGTCGGGGTCGCGCGCCAGCAGGCGGAAGTAAGGCGACTTGGCGCGCGATGCGTCCACCAGTCCGGCGAAGTGCCGCTCGGTCAGTTCGGCTTCGGGCAGCGGCTCCAGCCAGGGCAGCCATTCGAGCTGCGCCTGCGTGAAGACGCTCGGGTGGGTGTTGCCGGGATGGGTCAGCGTGGATTCTGTGGTCATGGGGTGCCTCGGATCGGTCAATCGACCAGGGTGACGGGCCGTTGCGCCAGCGCCTTCAGGCCGACGACGACGCGGATCTGGAACGCGAGAAATGCCACGAGCTGCGACAGCGTCACGATCCCGGTGCTCGTCCAGCCGGCATCGAGCAGCGCCTGCAGCGCGGCCGGGCTCGCATCGCGCGGATGGAAGACCAGCAGGTGCGCATGCGCGAGGCCGGCCGAAAGCCGCTCGCCGAGCACCGCGTGCTGCGCGGCGTCGACAGCATAGGAAGGTCCGGGCACGTCCTCTGCACTGAGCGGGCCCGCGGGATAGCGCCCATAAGGCCCTTCCGCGGCGCCTCGCTGCGTTTCGATGGCGATGGCCTCGGCCAACCCCGTGCGCGCGCCCTGCCCGGCCATCGCGTCGGCATAGAAGCGCGCCACGTCGGGGTGCCCGTGCAGTCCGGCCACGAAGGCGGCGATGGCGAACCGGTCCGCGATCTCGAAGTCGCCGAACACGGGCGGCGTCGGCGCGAACAGCGAGAGGTAGCTCTGCTGCGCGTTCGTGCGCGCCTGCTCGCGCTGCGCGCGAACCTCGTCGAGATGGCTGCCCGGCGCGATGCCGACGAGCCGGTCGATCACATCGGGCACCGCCGATGCAGGAGAAGAAACCGTGGCGTTCATGGGAAGTCCAGCCTAGAGAAGTGCAAGGGATTGAAGGTCCGACACGCCCTCGCCCCGCGCCCAGCCCAGGGCCGGCGCGACCACGGTGGCGGTCAGTTCGATGGAGCGCAGGATCGCCTCGTGCGGCGGATCGACCGAATGCACCTGGCAGACCAGGTCGGTCACGCGCGAGAGCGTGCGGTCGGCGCGCAGCGAAGCGATCACGTCCTCGGGCGAGCCGACGTGCACGTCATAGGCAGCGATCAACTGTTCGAGCGAGGCATCCGGACCGGCACGGTCTGCGAGACCGGCTTGCCCCGAGGCGGCGAAGCGGGCGGCCGAGCGGCGCAGCCCGATGTCCGCGAGGCGCAGCGCCTCCTTGCGCGTGTCCGCCACGAAGACGCTGCGCGAGCCCACGATGCGCGGCGCACGGCTGGGCGGCAGCGCAGCCAGGTAGGCATCGACGATCGGGTTCTGTATATCGGCGAGCGACGCATCGGGCGCGTGTTCGGGACGCGGCTGCGTGCGGGAGAGCATGAGCCCGTCGCCGGCCTGCCCCGCGCGCGTGCCGCCGCTCACCGAGAACGTGGCCTGCCAGATGCGGTCGAGCAATGGCGCGCCGGCGGGGTACAGCGTGTCGCCGCCCGCAAGCGGCTGGCCTGCCCACGCCGCTCGAACCGCGGCCAGCTGTCTTGCGAAAAGGGCCGAGCGGTCGTTGCCGTCCAGCCCGAACGCGGCGAACGACTCGGGCGTGCCCCCCGTTCCCACGCCCACCTCCAGGCGGCCCTTCGAGAGCAGGTCGAGCACGACCGCATCCTCGGCCACGCGCACTGCGTTCTCCAGCGGCAGCGTGACGATGCCCGTGCCCAGCCGGATGCGCTTGGTGCGCGAGGCCACGTAGGCCAGGAACACGAACGGCGACGGCAGCCCGCCCTCGTGTTCGTGAAAGTGGTGCTGCGCCACCCAGGCCGAATCGAAGCCGAAGGCCTCGGCATGGGCGACCTGCGCGGCGACAAGGCGGTAGCGTTCGGCGGCGGAGGTGTCGTCGAGCAGGCGGCTGAAGAAGCCGAGGCGAAGCGGGCGCGAAGGGTTGCTGGAAATGCCGGGCATCCGGGGAAGACGAAGGTTGTCGGAGAGCCTTCGAGTCTTGCCTGCGGCTCGACAGGAGGGAAATCCGGTTTTCGCGCTTGGTTATGCGGTTTGCGCGTATCGCCCACGGACGATGCCGCCAGATCGTCCGCAGCAGCGCCAGGGTGTGAACCCGTTCACACTCGGCGCCCCTTCCTTGCGCATCGCTGCTACCTCCGACAGACATGCCGGGCCCTTCTGCCTAAGGTTTCCTGGCTGTCACGCCTCACGCCTGCGGACCTTTTGCCGAACCGACATCGGCACCGGTGCATCCGCCATGAAGGGCCCGTCGATCGCCGTGCTTGCTCGCCCACGTCCTCGGCGAGTCCAGAAGGGCGAAGCAAACGCATGGGAAACAGACCGACTGCAACCGACGCAGATGAAGAGTGGCTGGAAGTGCGCATGCGCCGCGGCAGGGAGAGCACGCCCGTGAAGATCAGTCGCGATGTGTTCGACGATCACTTCGGCGCACGAAGCGCAGGGCAATCGTTGACGCTGGCGTACGTCATCAACATGGACGCCATCCATGCGGCCATTCGCGCCAAGCTGGCACGGGGCGGCTACTACACCGTCAACAATCCCATGGAGCTGCTCGCCTCGGACATTGCACGATTGCGCTAGGTCGACCCGACGAAACCAGGAGCCACATCGCATCGCCATTTGATCGAGCCCAAGCAAAAGACATTGCGGCCCTTCACAAGATCGCTTAGAGGCGCCTGCGCGTGTGAGAAACGGCCTACACGAACTGACGATTCTTTGGTGACGAAACCGTGCCCGGGCACGGATGCACCGGCTACGATCTGTAACTTGACCTTTCGCGGCAGGCGCAAGCGTGGTCTACAAGCAGGTCGTTGAAAGACCGCCACTCCAAATTCCAGAGGAACTTCATGAAGAGCGAATACCAAGCGTTGCTGGCCACCCTGCGCGAGGATGAAACCACCGTCATCGATACCTGGCTCGATGAAGCTCAGGTGAGCGAACCCGGCGCGCGCCGAGCAGCGCATGCCGAAGCGGCCGACATCCTGGCCCAGTTGCGCGATGGCCTGCAGGCGGACGGCGATCCCTCGCGATTCGAGGCGCCCGCCTGGGCCGGCCTTCGCGAGACACTGGGCGCACTGTCCAAGACGCGCGCAGCGAAAGGCCAGACGGCCGCAGAGACCAGCCTCTTCGTGCTCGCGCTGAAAAAACCGCTCTTCGCCGCCATCCAGAAGCGCCTGGCCGCGGACCCAGTCGCCATGGCCGCTTCCCTCTGGGCGTTGTCGACCACCGTCGACAAGCTGGCACAGAACACCGTGGCCACCTACCAGCAGGCCCGCGAGGAGATCATCCGTCGCCAGCAGGAAGAGCTGCTGGAGCTGTCCACGCCGGTCGTCAAGCTGTGGGAAGGCGTGCTCGCCGTGCCGATGATCGGCGTGCTCGACAGCAGCCGCACGCAGATGGTGATGGAAGCCCTGCTGCAGCGCATCGTGGAGACCGGCTCCGAACTCGCCATCATCGACATCACGGGCGTGCCCACGGTCGATACGCTGGTGGCGCAGCACCTGCTCAAGACGGTGACCGCGATCCGCCTCATGGGCGCCGATTGCATCATCAGCGGGATCCGGCCGCAGATCGCACAGACCATCGTGCATCTGGGCATCGACCTGCAAGGCGTGCGCACCAAGGCGACGCTGGCCGATGCGCTCGCGCTCGCACTGCAGCAGACCGGCTGGCGCGTCTCGCGCGACAACTGAAAGGCGTGCCGTGGATCGCATTCCAATCCTTCGCATGGGCGAGACGCTGCTGGTGACCATCCAGGTCGACATGCAGGACCAGACCGCACTGACCCTCCAGGACGATCTGGCGGACCGCATCGCCAAGACCGGTGCCTCGGGCGTGATGATCGACATCTCGGCCCTCGAGATCGTCGACTCGTTCGTCGGGCGCATGCTCACCAGCATTTCAGGCATTGCCCGCATCCTTTCTGCGACGACCGTGGTGGTGGGCATGCAGCCCGCGGTGGCCATCACGCTCGTCGAACTCGGCCTGTCCCTCGAGGGCGTGAAGACGGCGCTCAACGTCGAGCGCGGCATGGAGCTTCTGCGGCGTTCCCGGCTGGAGAACGTCCTTGACCATTGAAACCTCAGGCACGTTGCCGCTGCTCACCGAGCAGAACATCGTCGCCAGCCGCCAGATGGTGCGCGCCCTTTGCCAGGATCTGAAGCTCTCGCTGGTCGATCAGACGAAGATGATCACGGCCGCGAGCGAACTGTCCCGCAACACCCTCATCCACGGCGGCGGGGGTCGCATGCGCTGGGAATTCGTCGAACGCAACGGGCGGCGCGGCCTGATGCTGCACTTCGAGGACGAAGGGCCCGGCATCCCCGACCTCGCCCTGGCCCTGACCGACGGTTGGACCAGCGGCAGCGGCATGGGCCTGGGGCTGCCCGGCAGCAAGCGGCTCGTCAATGACTTCGACATCGTGTCGGCGTCGGGCCAGGGCACCCGAGTGAGTATCACCAAGTGGAAGTGACCACGGGCTGGACACACAAGGCGTTTCCCATGGACGACGCGAGCCGCGTGGGCGAGGCGCGTCGGCATGCGGCCCAGGCCGCCGCGGAAATGGGTTGGGGCGAGGTCGATGCCGGCCGTCTGGCGTTGGTGGTGACGGAGCTGGGCACCAACCTGCACCGCCATGCCACCCGTGGCCGGCTGCTGATAGCTTCGCGCCCGACAGCCAGCGAGGTCGAACTGATTTCCATCGACGAAGGCCCGGGCATTCCGGACATCCCGCTCGCCATGCAGGACGGCCACTCCTCGGGCAGCACGCCGGGCACCGGCCTGGGCGCCGTGCGACGGCTGGCGAACGAATTCGATATCCATTCCTCCGTGCCCGACGGGACGGTGAGCGTGGCGCGCGTGCGCCAGATCGCCTCGCCCGGCGCCTCGGCGGGCAGCGCTACCGCGCCAGCGCTCGAGATCGGCGCGGTCTGCCTGCCCGCACCGCACGAGTCGGTGTGCGGCGACGGCTGGGCCGGCTTCACCCAGGAGGGGCAGACCACGCTTCTCATGGCGGATGGTCTGGGCCACGGACCCGAGGCGGCCAAGGCGTCCGACGCAGCCACCGCGGCCTTCGCCGACGCGCCGCAGGACGACCTGCGCGAGACCGTGCAGCGCGTGCATCGCGCGCTGCAGACCACCCGCGGGGCCGCCATCTGCGCGCTGCGCGTCGATGCAGCCGCCGGCACTGTCTCCTACAGCGGCGCCGGCAACATCGTGGGCCGGGTGCTGTCGGGCGTGTTCGACAAATCGATCGTCACCCAGCACGGCACCGCCGGCATGCAGATCCGCAAGCCCGAGATCACCTCGTTCGAGCTGCCGGCGCATGCGCTGGTGGTGCTGCACAGCGACGGCATCGAGACGCGCTGGAGCGTCGATCGCATCCGCCCATTGCTGCAGAGGGATCCCACGCTGGTCGCGGCGGTCCTTTTGCGCGACCATACCCGTCACCGTGACGATGCGACCATCGTGGTGATGCGCCGGAAGGAATAGCCAATGAACAGCACCGACGTGGTCGATGCAGAAGATGCGCTTGCGGCCAGTCGACGCGAAGTCGACGAATTGCGCGCGGAGCTCGAGGAGACCAACCGCGGCGTGGTGGCGCTCTACGCCGAGCTCGACGCCCAGGCGGAGCAGCTTCAGAAGGCCACCGAACTCAAGAGCCGCTTCCTGGCCTACATGAGCCATGAATTCCGCACGCCTATCAGCGCGATCCGCAGCATCGCAAGGCTGCTCAGCGATCGGGTCGACGGGCCGCTGACCCCCGAGCAGGAAAAGCAGGTCGGCTTCGTGGACACCACCGCGACCGAGTTGGCCGAAATGGTCGACGACCTGCTCGACCTGGCCAAGATCGAGGCCGGCCGCGTCGACATCTCGCCGGCGTGGTTCGAGATGGTCGACCTCTTCTCCGCGCTGCGCGGCATGTTCCGCCCGGTGCTGCACAACCCGGCCACCGCGCTGATCTTCGAGGAGCCCGAAGGCCTGCCCAAGCTCTACACCGATGACCGCAAGCTCTCTCAGATCCTGCGCAACTTCATCTCCAACGCGTTGAAGTTCACGCCACATGGCGAGGTGCGGGTGACGGCGATGCCGGTGGGCGAAGACTCGATCCGGTTTTCGGTCGCGGACACCGGCATCGGTATCGCGCCCGAACACCATGCCGCGGTGTTCGACGACTTCTCCCAGGTCGACTCGCCGGTGCAAAAGCGCCTGCGCGGCACAGGTCTGGGCCTGTCCCTGTGCAGGCAGCTCGCGGGGCTGCTGGGCGGCCGGGTCGAAGTGGCAAGCGAACTCGGCAAGGGCTCGGTGTTCTCCGTGACGCTGCCGGTGCAGCTGCAGCGCCAGCCCGCGGCGCAACCGGACTAGCCATGTCGCCCGAGCCGCTGATAAACACCACGATCGACCGATCGCGCCACACAGTGCTTGTGGTGGACGACAACCCCACCACGCGCTACGCCACCGAGCGCGTGATCCGCGCCGCCGGTTTTCAGACGCGCCAGGCGAGTACCGGCGGCGAAGCGCTCATGCTCGCCACGCATCAGATTTCGGCCGTGGTGCTCGACGTGCACCTGCCCGACTTCAGCGGTTTCGAGGTGTGCCGCGAACTGCGCGTCAAGCCTTCGACCGCAACGCTGCCGGTGGTGCATCTATCGGCCACGTTCGTTCGCAACGAGGACAAGGTGGCGGGCCTCAACGCGGGTGCCGACGCCTACTTGGTGCATCCTGTGGAACCCCCGGTTCTCGTCGCGACCTTGCAAGCGCTGATCCGCGCGCGCATGGCCGAGGAAAAGCAGCGAAGCAGCGAAGCGCGATTTCGTGCCATCTACGACCATGCGCCCACAGGCATGGCGCTGATCGACGCCGACGGCCGGTTCGCCGACGTGAATCCCGCGATGGTCGGGATGCTGGGGCAGTCGCGCGACGCGTTGATCGGCCAGCCTGTCAGCGCCTTCGCACCCGACGAATGGACAGCCTTCGTCGAGGCCCACACGGGCGGCGCCTCGCTCACGCCCGCCCTGGGGGCACCGTGGAAAGGCGAATTCCCGCTGCTTCGGCAAGACGCCTCCTGGATCCGGCTCGAATGGACGATGTCTGCCCCCATCGAGCCAGGCTTGCGCGTGGGCATCGCACTGGACGTGTCCGAGCGCTTCGAACTCGAAACGCGCCGCCGCGAAGTGCTCGAGCGCGAGCAGGCCGCGCGCGTCGCGGCCGAGCGCCTGAGCCGCACGAAGGACGATTTCGTCGCCGTGCTTTCGCACGAACTGCGCAACCCGCTCAACGCGATCGGCGGATGGGTGCATCTGCTGAAGGTGGGCAAGCGCACGCCGGAGCAGATGGAAAAGGGACTCGAAGCCATCGACCGCAGCGTCAAGGCGCAAACGCGGTTGATCGCCGACATCCTGGACGTCTCGCGCATCAGCTCGGGCAAGCTGCGGCTGCACCGCGAGTGGATCGAGCCGCGCGGCCTGGTGGTCTCGGCCATCGAGGCGCTGGCCGCGCCGGCCGCTGCCAAGCGGCTGGACATCGTGTTCGAGGCGGGACCTGCCGACCCGCCCGCCTGGCTCGACGCCACCCGCTTCCAGCAGATCGTCTGGAATCTGCTGTCGAACGCGATCAAGTTCTCCCACGAGGACGGGCGCATCCTCATCCACCTGCATCGCGAGGGCGATCTGCTGGACCTTTCGGTGCAGGACTTCGGGCGCGGCATCAGCCAGGATTTTCTGCTGCACCTTTTCGACCGCTTCTCGCAGAACGACTCGCCGGACAACCGCTTCCACGGCGGGCTTGGCCTCGGACTCTCGATCGTCAAGAACCTGGCCGAACTTCACGGCGGCGACGTCTGGGCGCACAGCGAGGGCGAAGGGCTCGGCACCACGCTGCGCGTGACGCTGGGGGTCGTGCCTTCGGACGATGCGCCGATCGTGCTGCTGGACGCCCTCGATGCACGCCCGGCGGTGATCAACGACCGCCTGCTCGCCGGCCTCGATGTGCTCGTGGTGGAAGACAACGCCGATGCCAGCGAAATCATGACCGTCGTGCTGACGGACGCGGGCGCTACCGTGCGCTTGGGCACGGACTGCGAAAGCGCCATGCAGTTGCTCGACCAGAAATGGCCCGACGTGCTGCTCAGCGACATCGGGCTGCCGGGACGCGACGGCTACGACCTGATCCGGGAAGTGCGCCAACGCGAGCATGCGCTCGGCAGGCCGCGGCTGTTCTCGGTGGCTCACACGGCGTTCACCCGGCCGCAGGATCACGCCAAGGCGACCGAAGCCGGCTTCGACGCGCACCTGGGCAAGCCGCTGCAGCCGCATGCGTTGCTCACGTTGATCAGCGGTCGCAAGCGACCCGGCGTCTGAGCCAGCGCCATTGCTGCGCCGCACGCTGTTTCAGATCACTGCTCGGACAAGGGCAACCCCGAGCGCGGCTTGATCTCTTCCAGGCACACGCTGGACTTGACGAAGTTGACGCCAGGCAGTGCCACGAGCCGCTCGGTGAGAAAGACGTTGAGTCCCTCCAGGTCCCGGGCGATGACCTTCAGAACGTAGTCGACGTCGCCGGTGACCGAATGGCATTCGAGCACCTCGGGCATGCCGGCAAGCGTTTGCCGGAACAGCTTGAGATCGCGCATGTGGCCCCGCTCCATGCCGATGTGCACGAAAGCCGTCACCTGCAGGCCCAGCGCGGCGGGCCGCAGGCGCGCTTCGTACCGGGCGATCACCCCGCCCTCCTCCAGGCGATGGTGGCGCCGGCTGCACTGCGCCGGAGACAGTCCTATCGCCTCGGCCAGCTCCAGGTTGGACATGCGGCCGTTCTCTTGAAGAAGGGCAAGGATGCGAACATCGATTCGATCGAGTTTGATCATATGCAATAGCTTCTCACATAAGCATCAATCCATACAACCTTTCCTCTTTTTTCAAACGAGAGGAGGCTGATAAGAAATCTCATCTCTCTCGCTTGAAAGAACAATTGATCGTTGTTCACAACAAAAGCGCGTTGCGTAGTCAATCAGCGCAATGTGCTTCCGTGCAATCCTCATCCTGTGTGGAACCAACGATCATGAAACGCATACCCGAGCCATTTCGCATCAAGACCATCGAACGCATCGCGATGACGACGCGAGAGCACCGCGAGAAGGCGCTGCGCCACGCAGGGCTCAACCCCTTCCTGCTGCGCAGCGACGACGTCTACATCGACCTGCTGACCGACAGCGGCAGCGGCGCCATGAGCGATCGCCAATGGAGCGCGATGATGGCCGCGGACGAGGCCTATGCGGGCAGCCGCAGTTACTACCGGCTGGTCGATACCGTCGACAAGGTGTTCGGCTACCCGTACCTGGTGCCCGCTCACCAGGGGCGCGGCGCCGAGCAGATGCTGTACCCCGAGCTGGTCAAGCGCCGCGGCTCCGAACAGCCGGTGTTCCTGTCGAACTTCCATTTCGACACCACCAAGGTGCACATCGAACTGGCCGGCGCGCGCGCCCTGAACGCACTCAACAAGGAGGCGCTCGACACCAGGGAGTACCACGACTGGAAGGGCAACTTCGATCTGCTCGAACTGGCCCGGCTCATCGAGACGGAAGGCGCTGCCAATGTCGCGGCCATCGTGGCCACGGTGACGTGCAACACCACCGGCGGCCAGCCGGTGGCGCTGGCCAACCTGCGGGCCGCATCGCAGATGGCGCGGCAGGCGGGCATTCCGGTGGTGATAGACGCGACCCGTTTCGCTGAGAACGCATGGTTCATTCGCGAACGCGAGGCGGCGTACGCCCAGCACAGCATTGCGCAGATCGTGCGAGAGATGATGGCCTGCGCCGACATTGCCGTCATGTCGTCCAAGAAAGACGGGCTGGTCAACATCGGCGGGTTCTGCGCTTTCCGTGACGACCAGGATCTCTTCCGTGCCGTGCAGGAGCGCTGCGTCGTCAGCGAAGGCTTCATCACCTACGGCGGCCTGGCGGGCCGGGACATGGAGGCGTTGGCCGTGGGGCTCGAAGAAGCGATGGACCCGGATTACCTGAACTACCGCATCGGGCAGGTCGCCTACCTGGGCGAACGCCTTCGTGCCGAGAACATCCCGATTCAATATCCCACCGGGGGGCATGCGGTGTTCGTGGATGCCGCAGCGTTGCTGCCGCACATTCCCCCCGCGCAGTTTCCCGCGCATGCACTGGCCTGCGAGCTCTACATCGAGTCCGGCGTGCGAGCCGTCGAGATCGGGTCGCTGCTGCTAGGGCGCGATCCGCTGACCGGCAAGCAAGAGAAAGCGCCACTGGAGTCGATGCGGCTGACGATACCGCGAAGGGTCTACACCAACGACCACATGGACTACGTTGCGGATGCCCTCGCGGCGGTGGCCAGACGCGCGCACGCCATCCGGGGGATGGACTTCACCTATGAGCCCAAGCTCTTGCGCAACTTCACGGCCAGGTTCTGCTGGGCTTCCGAAAGCGCAGGATAAGTTCAACACCAACGCACGACGTCGCACGTGTTCCTGTTTGGCCGCGCGCACGATAGAGCGTGCGCGAGCAGCGGGGGACGGACAGGCGGACGCTGAGCTGAGCGGTCGATGCAGCGAATCGGCGGCCGCTTGCACGCTCCTCGACCTACGGTCGAGGCTTGTCCAGCATGCAGTCGATGAAAGCTCGCAACGCCGGGGGCATGTGGCGTCTGCTGGGGTGATAGAGAAACAATCCCGGGCGCGTGATCGACCAATCGGCGAGCACCTGCACCAGCTGGCCTTGGGCAAGATGCTCATCCACGCTTGTGCGCTCGAACGCATACGCAATGCCCAATCCCTGCAGCGCCGCAGCCACCCCGATGTCGGAATTGTTGGTGACCAGCGGTCCTTCGACCGGCACCTCGATCCGCTCTCCCTTTTTCTGGAACTCCCAGCGGTAAGCGCGTCCGTCGGCCTGGAGTCGCCAGTTGATGCAGGCGTGGTCGTGCAGGTCCACCGGCGTGCGTGGCGTGCCGCGATGTGCCAGGTAGTCTTGAGACGCCACCGCAATCATCTTCACGTCTGGCGTCAAGCGCACCGCGATCATGTCCTTCTCCAGTCGGCCTCCCACGCGGATACCGGCATCGAAGCGGCCACCGACGATGTCGCTGAGTGCATCGTCCACGACGATGTCGAGCACCACCTCGGGGTGCGCACGATGAAACCGCCCCAGCCGGGGCGCGATGACCTGGCGCGCGGCCATTCCCAAGGTGTTGATGCGCAGCGCGCCGCGCGTATGACCGCCGGTCGCACTTGCTTCGTCCACCGCCTCGGCCATTTCGCGGAACAGTGGAGCGATGCGCTCATGAAGCTGTGTCCCCGTGGCGGTAGGCGCCACGCTGCGCGTGGTGCGGTTCAGGAGTCTCGTTCCCAATCTCGCCTCGAGTTGCCGGATTGTCTGGCTCAGAGCGGAAGGCGAAAGCCCCAGATGCTCGGCGGCTCGCGCAAAGCTTGCTCGCTCGACCACGGCGGAAAAGGCCTTCAACTCGGCGAAATCGGACCCGCGCATTATGTATTTCCTACTTCATAACTCATGAAGATTCTAGGAGATTCTCTAATTGATCCCGCAGGCGCATTCTGAGGACTTCATCACCAAGGAGTCGTCTCCATGCACCAGCTGAACCTTCCCGAACCGATTGCCGCCTACTACGCGGCTGAGCAACAAACTCCCGAAGCGCTTGCGCGCTGCTTCACCGCGCAAGCCGTCGTCAAGGATGAAGGCCATGCCTACACCGGCCCGGAAGAAATCAAGGCGTGGAAGGCGGCCGCATCGGCCAAATACACCTTCACGACCGAACCGCTTGTCCTGGAGCAGGAGCAAGGCGCTCAGCTTGTTCGAGCGCGGGTGACAGGCGACTTTCCCGGCAGCCCCGTGGTTCTTCAATATCGCTTTCGCCTCCAACGGGGACTGATCGCATCGCTGGAGATCACAGCATGAGCTTCGACCTTCAAATCGCCGGCTTGCGCGCGCTCGTCACGGGCGGGACCAAGGGTGTTGGCGCCGCAGTCGTTCAAGCTCTGCAGGACGCCGGTGTGCGCGTGATGACCACGGCACGCGCCGCGCCCGCGCGGTCGACCGGAGACGTGATTCATGTTGCCGCCGATCTTTCGACGGCCGAGGGCGCGGACAAGGTGGCGCAGTCGGTGCTCCAACACTGGGGTGGCGTGGACATCCTGGTCAACGTGGTCGGCGGCTCCAGTGCGCCGGGCGGCGGTTTTGCAGCGCTTGACGATGCACAGTGGTTCGCCGAACTCAATCACAACCTCATGCCGGCCGTCCGGCTCGATCGAGCATTGCTGCCGGCCATGCTCGCGCAGGGTTCGGGCGTCATCGTCCATGTCAGCTCGATCCAGCGCGTGTTGCCACTGCCGGAGTCGACGACTGCCTATGCGGCCGCCAAGGCTGCCTTGTCTACCTACAGCAAGGCGTTGTCGAAAGAGGTGACACCCAAGGGAGTGCGGGTGCTGCGCGTCTCCCCCGGATGGATCGAGACCGAGGCGTCGGTGGCGCTGGCCGAGCGCCTCGCCGACCAGGCGGGCACCGACTACGAGGGCGGCAAGCAGATCATCATGCAATCGCTTGGCGGGATTCCTCTCGGACGGCCAGCCAAGCCGCAGGAGGTCGCCGACCTGATTGTCTTTCTGGCATCGCCACGGGCAGGCTCGATTTCAGGCTCGGAGCACGTGATCGATGGGGGCACGGTCCCGACGGTTTGACGGGCCAAGCCCATTACCCACAGGCTGCTTCACAAGGCAGGCGCGGACTAGCCCCATACGCCTAAGTGCTTGAGGGGCATAGGCCCGCTGCGACCTCGAGGCACGCGTTCGTCTCGATCTTTTATTGCGTACATCCAGAAGAATTCAGCCTGAGGTTTTGCCGATGCGCGTTTTACGCAATCGATATTGCGAATCTCAGGCCATTTTCGCAACCCCTTTCATTGCGAATTTTTCTACGATTTCGACTCTTTCCATCAACTTCAAAGGCAACACAGTGAACTCACTTATTCGCAAGTTTTTCGTCGCCGCTGTAGCAACCGCCAGCATCGTGGGCCCCGGTGGCGGAGCCCATGCACAGCCGGCTCAGGCCAAAAACGTCGTGCTGGTCCATGGCGCCTTTGCCGATGGATCGGGCTGGCGCGGTGTCTATGACGAGCTCATTGGACGAGGCTACAAGGTCACCATCGTCCAGAACCCCTTGACGTCCCTGGCGGACGATGTTGCGGCGACCCAGAGGGCACTCGCCCGCCAGGACGGTCCCACCATCCTCGTCGGTCACTCCTGGGGTGGCACGGTCATTACCGAGGCGGGCACCAATCCGAAGGTTGTCGGTCTTGTCTATGTCTCTGCCCTGTCGCCCGACGCCGGCGAGACCACCAGCGAGCAGTACGCCGGATTCACGGCCCCTGATTTCGTGATCGACACGCAGTCCGACGGATTCGGATTCGTCAATCGCGAGAAGTTCAAGATCGGCTTCGCCGGAGATGCCAGCGATGCGGACGCGGCGTTCCTGCGCGACTCGCAGGTGCCGATCGACATGTCGGTGTTCGCGACCAAGCTCAATCACGCAGCATGGCGAACCAAGCCAAGCTGGGCCGTGATTGCGACCGAAGACCGGGCGTTCGATGTGCGGATGCTGCACAAGATGGCCAAGCGCATCGGTGCCACCGTTCAAGAGGTCAAGGCAAGCCACGCAGTCTTCATGACACAGCCGAAGGCTGTCGCCGATGTGATCGATCGTGCGGCCAGGGAAGCCGGGCGCAAAGCCCAGTGATCCCGTCAGACGCGGCACTGACCTTCAACGTCGACTGGGGCGCGCTGCATGTCCGTGACGACGCGTGGCGCGCTTCAGGCCAGTGGGCTGGATGCTTTGCATCGTCGTCCGCATGCCGCTCGCATGGTCCTGCCGGCTGCAGGCCCGATCGCCTCTCTAGGGCTTGGCCATCAACTCGCGAAGCTTCACTTCGTCGGAAGCAATTGCAGCGAGTTCCAGCAGGGTGCGCTTTTGGCTGGCGTCCAACTTTCGCGGGCGAAAGTCGATGACGCAGATCGACCCGAGTGCGAAGCCGTCAGGGTCGTAGACCGGCGCGCCCGCATAGAAGCGGAAGTGGGGAGCATTTGCGACCGCGGGGTTCAGCGCGAAGCTGGGATGCTCTTTCAAGTCTCGGACTTCAAAGATCCCGTTCTGCAAAACGGTGTGATTGCAGAACGCCCAACTGCGGGGCGTTTCGGCCATCGCCAGGCCTTGGCGAGACTTGAACCACTGCAGCTCCGGAGTCAGCAACGTCATCAGTGCGATGGGCGCCTTCAATGCGCCGGCTGCAAGCCAGGTAATCCGGTCGAACCGATCCTCCGCTGGCGAATTGACCAGCCCGGAACGCCGCACCGCCTGAAGCCGACTTCCTTCGTTGGGCGCCAATGGGAAATCGCCTTGCACGACTTGGTCGACGAGGCGCGGTGGATCGCTGGTCAACTGCCTTATCGTCTGCGCCACCGTATCGGGCGACGCTTGCTGCACTCGGGGGGGCAAGTCTCCCGACTCGATGTGTGCTTGGGCGACGCCCACGAACTCGGTGTTCTTCAGACGGCTGTCTGTCGCCAGGTTTTGCAGCAGCGCCAATCCGGGGGCTTTCCATCCGTCCAGATCGACCGCAACCACTGCGGGCGCGCGACCGCCTGCGGCAACGGCCGCAGACCATACGTCCGTAAGAAATTGCGGGGCGATATGTCCGATCTCCGCGAACAGTTGCCGAAACATCGGGAGTCGCTCCTGCGTGGTCACCACGAGGACTGCTGCCGAGGCATGCCGCACATCGGCCTGGGCTTGCTCCATCAGTGCGTCGACATCCGAACGATGAACGCGCCGATGCCCACCGGGCGTCTTCCATGACGGCAGCCCGCCCCCTTCGATCAGGAGCTGAGCGGTACGAACCGAAATGCCAAGCAACCCAGCGGCTTGTGTGGTGGTCAGGACACTGTCTTTCATCGGGCTGAGATCTCGGGGCGGCCCCGCAAAGCGGCGTACGCCGAGGGGGCTAGCTTAAAGCCAGGCGAAAGCCGCTGCGAATGCCCGACCAAAAGCGTCCGTGAATTCATACAAATTTGATAGATTCGGCAAATACGAAGATACTTGCGTCGGCTTCTGCGAGTAACGATGCGGCGGCCATTCGATCCACCTCTTCTTTTAAAACAACCAACGTGAACCAGGAAATACCAGACACCTCTTCAGCAGCCTCCTCCGGTGACGCTTGCGCCACCGACTTCGACTTCATCGTCTGTGGCGCCGGCACAGCCGGCTCCGTGGTTGCAGGCCGGTTGGCCGAAAACCCGGAAGTGCGGGTCTTGCTCATCGAGGCGGGCACCGATGACGAGCATCCGCACATCCTGGAGCCAGGAAACTGGCCCTTGAACCTGGGCAGCGAGCGCGACTGGAACTTTGCCGGCGCCCCGAATCCTCACGTCAACAACAGGCAGATCCCGCTGAACATGGGCCGGGCATTGGGCGGCGGTTCGAGTGTCAACGTCATGCTGTGGGCGCGAGGGCACAAGAACGATTGGGAAGACTTCGCAGAAGAGAGCGGCAACCCGGCCTGGAACTACGAATCGGTGCTCGGCATTTATCGACGCGTGGAAGACTATGTCGGCACGCCCGATGCAACGCGTCGCGGTGTGGGTGGCCCGGTCCATATCGCCCCAGCTCGCGATGCTCAACCGATTGCGAATGCAATGATCTCGGCCGCCGGCTTGCTTGGCGTGCCGACCTTCGACAACCCGAACGGCGAAATGATGGAAGGTCGCGGCGGAGCCGCTCTGAATGACCTGATCGTCAAGGAAGGTCGACGCAACTCCATCTACCGTGCCTACGTGCACCCGCGCCGTGGCCAACCCAATCTCACCGTTCTGACGAACACGCTCGTCAGCCGGCTGGTCTTTCAAGGCAAGCGCGTCATCGGTGTGGAAGCCGTCAGGAATGGCCAGTCGGTTCGCTTCGGTGCGCGCAGCGAGGTCGTTCTTTCGCTGGGTGCCGTGAACACACCGAAGGTTCTCATGCAGTCAGGCGTGGGCCCCGAAGAAGAACTGGGTCGCCATGGCATCAAGGTAATCCAGCATCTGCCGGGCGTTGGAGCCAACCATCAGGACCACGTGTCGTTTGCCGTGATCTTCGAGTACGAATCGCCGCAGCCCGTGGGCTACGGAGGTTCCGAGGCAACGCTTTATTGGAGCAGCCAGAGCGCCTTGCGCCTTCCCGATATGTTTCACTGCCAGGTCGAGTTTCCGGTGCCCAGCGCAGAAAACGCGACGCTCGGCGTGCCTGCGCATGGCTGGACGATGTTCGCGGGCCTTGCGCATCCGCAGAGCCGCGGTCAGATCACGCTTTCGGGCGCGAAGGTCACCGACGCACCGATCATCCAGGCCAACACACTCTCTCACCCTGCGGATCTGCGCGGCGCGTTGGAGAACATCCGCTTCGTCCAGGAACTCGGTGCACAAGCTCCCTTCAAGGGCCTGGTCAAGGGCGAAAGACTGCCCGGGAAGATGGACAGGATCTCTCTCGAAAATTACGCACGCAACGCTGCAGTCACCTACTGGCACCAGTCCTGCACCGCCAAGATGGGGCGAGACCCGATGTCCGTGGTCGACGGTCAGCTCCGGGTGTACGGACTTCAAGGTCTGCGCATTGCCGACGCATCGATCATGCCGCACGTGACCAGCGGCAACACGATGGCGCCGTGCGTCGTGATCGGTGAGCGCGCGGTCGAGGAGATCCGTGCCAGCCACGGCATCTAGCGTCCTCATCCCACCCACGAATCGCAGCCTGCGAAGAGTCTGGGCATTCGGAACACGGTCCCACCCGGCTCACACGGCATGGCAGCGTCCAGCAGCCTCCTGCCGTTCCCCCTTCACTTCAATTTCAACCTAGGAAACACTCACATGAACACCAAGCAATTCTTCAGCGCCCTCGCCTTCACCGCAGTCGGAATCGCGACGAGCGCACAGGCCGAAAACTACGATGGCGTGGCCACCATCCGGTCCGAACGTCCCCGCGCCGACCTGGCAGCCGAGGCGCGTGAAGCCGCGCGCAACCCGATCGCGGGCGAAGCTTCCTTTGTCAGCAAGATCGATGTGCCGAACGAAAGATTGGCACGGGCAGAAGTTCGCAACGCAGCGCTGTCTATCGCCCGCGCAGGCAATCCGTATGGAGACAATGCCGGCGCTGGCGTGCTTGGCTTGACCAGCGGGCCCGCTACCCACAAGTCTCTGGAACCGCAGGCACGCAAGACTCCCGACGCGAACCGGAACCGCGCCTCCGGCGGCTGATTCGATTGCTGCCCGCACCCGCGTGACTCCCGTACATCGCCGGTCGGGCTGAATGGTCCGAGAAAGCTCGTGCTCGAAGGATTACATGCTGTAGGCCTTTGACGGTATTCCAAAGCGCACTGTGCCAAGCTCATGCCTTGGGTGCGGCTTGCTCGGAGCCGCTCCCCACTCGTTCAGGCGTCCTTGATTCGAAGTTCGCAAGGCGTATGAACCGGGTCGGCTTTCCCCGGGAAATTCAACACTTTTGACGCGCACGACGGAGCACCAATTGAATCTTGAGTCGATCAATCCGACTGTCTGGGGATGGCTGGCGGGCCTGTGCGTGCTGGGTTTGATCCGCTACTTGCTGAACCGGCGCAAGTAAGCGCCAGGCATCTCAGCGCACACGAAGTCATCGCACTCGGCCATCCACATCGACTGCGTCTGTCGAAGTCCCGACCTCGAAGCGGAACGGGCCTGCGCCCGCGCCGCGCAAAGCACAAAAAAAAGCCTGCTACCGATCAGATAGCAGGCTCTTCAATGACCATGCAGCTGGGCTGCTGGTAGGACGTACTGGATTCGAACCAGTGACCAACGGATTAAAAGTCCGCTGCTCTACCAACTGAGCTAACGTCCCGGAACCATTTTTCGCTTCTTGCCGACGTTGAATCCGGCAAAGCCAAAGATTATAGCGTGGCGTTGCTCGCGATTTTGTCGAGAACCCAACCTGCTGCACATTGTCCGAAAGTGGCCGTGACGCTGACCACCGAACCGTAGCCATGGCAGTTGAGCGATCCGTCGCCTTCGATTGCGCAGGATGCATCGGGTGGCGCAACGCTTTCGCGGCTGAAGACGCAGGTCACCCCGATCTTGCGGCCCTCGCGCGGCGCACCGTGGTCCTTGCGCAGGCGCTGGCGAAGCTGGGCGAGCAGCGGGTCGTGCGTGACGAGCGAAAGATCGTCGATGTCGACCTTGTGCGCCTGCCGCTTGCCGCCGGCCGCGCCTACGGTAATGAATGCAGCGCGCGACGCGCGTGCCCACGCGGCCATGGTCAGCTTGGCCTTCACCTGGTCGCAGGCGTCGATGACGACGGTGGCCGGGCCGTTCGCGGCTTGCGCGGCGTCGAGCAATGCACCCCAGTTGCCGGGCTCCACGAACTCGTCGAGCGCGAGCACCTTGCAGTCGGGGTTGATCTGCGCGATGCGGTCGCGCATGGCTTCGACCTTGGCCTGCCCCACCGTCGCATCGAGCGCGTGGATCTGGCGGTTGATGTTCGATTCCGACACGTGGTCCAGGTCGACCAGCGTCAGCCGCCCCACCCCGCTGCGCGCCAGGGCCTCGACCGCCCACGAGCCCACGCCGCCGATGCCGGCGACCAGCACGTGCGCGTTGCGGATGCGCGCGGCACCGGCCACGCCATAGAGGCGCTCCAGGCCGCCGAAGCGGCGCGCAAAGTCAGGCGCCGCGGTGTCGGTGACGACATCCGCGGCGACTGGGGTGGTTGACGCTGCTGGGAAGGTAGCGTTCAAGCGGCGTACTCCGCCGCCATCAGCGCAGGCGCGAGAGACGCTCTCGGCCCGCCTGTGCGGCTTCGGACTGCGGATAGGCCTTGGCCAGGTCTTCCAGCGTGCGGCGTGCCGAACGCGTGTCCTTCAGCTCGATCTGGCAGTTCGCGATCGACAGCACGGCCTCGGGCGCCTTGGCGTGGTCGGGTGCGAGCGAGAGCATCGAGCGGAAGTTCGCGATGGCCTCGTTGTAATTGCGCGTGGCGTACTGCGCATTGCCAAGCCAGAACAGCGCCGAGGCGTTGTAGCCGCTTTGCGGGTAGCGCTTGACGAATTCGGCGAAGGCGGTTTGCGACTGCGCGAACTGGCCGGCACGGAAGATGCCGAGGGCAGCTTCGAAGTCGGCCTTTTCCTTGGGATCGGCGTTGAACTCGCGGCCGTCGACAGTCACCTTGGACGGCTCGCTCTGCTTGAGCTTGTCGTCGAGGGTGCTCTGGCGCGACTGCATTTCGCTCAGCGTGCGCGTGAGCTGTTCGTTCTGGCCGGTCATGCGCGCCAGGTCGCCCCGCATCTGCTCGATCTGGTTCTGCAGGTCGAGCAGGCTGCGGCGCAACTGGCCGTTCTCGTCGGTCAGGCGCTGATCGGTTTGCTGGCGCATCGCCTCGACGCGCTGGCGCAGATCGAGAATGGCCTTGCGGGCCTCGTCATCCTCGAACAACGCGGCCTGCGATCCCATCGAGACGCACAGCAGGGCGGCAGCCAGCGCCGCGCCCCGCAACAGGACGCGTGGCATCACCGGGTGGTGTAGCGGATTTCAGCGCGACGGTTCTGCGCCCACGCCTCTTCGCCGGAGCCCTGGACCGCCGGCTTTTCCTTGCCGAAGCTCACGGCTTCGATCTGGCTGTCGCTCACGCCCAGGAGGGTCAGTGCACGACGGACGGCTTCGGAGCGCTTCTGGCCGAGGGCCAGGTTGTACTCACGGCCACCGCGCTCGTCGGTATGACCTTCGATCGAGATGCGGCGCTGGGGAGCGCTCTTCAGGAAGCGCGCGTGGCCGTCGATGATCGACTGGAACTCGGGCTTGACCGTGTAGCTGTCGTAGTCGAAGTACACGATGCGCGCAACGCCCACCGGGCCTTGCGCCGTGCCTGCGTTCGGGTCGGCGTTGACCGGCGTCACGGCGCTTGCGCTGCCGCCCTGCTGGCCTGCCGAGCCGCGGCCGTCGGTCACCGGCGTGTCGTTGAGCTTGGTGCCCGACGAGCAACCGGCGATGAGGGCCACGATGGCCAGCGAATAAATTGTGCGTTTCAACATTTCAAACTCCTCAAATAAACCTAATCATTGCTTTTGAAACGGACCCCAGTCCGGTTCCCTGATGTCTCCCGCCTGTCCCGCCAGTCGTGCCTTTATTTTTCCGTCGAGCGTGGTCGTCATGAGCGCTTCGCGGTCTTGAAGACGCGTTGCGTAGACGATCAGCTTGCTATTTGGGGCAAAACTTGGGCTCTCGTCGGCAGTGGTGTCGGTGATGGACGCAACTTTGCCGGTCGCCAACTCCATCACCTGGAGTTTGAAGGCAGTGTCCACGCGCGCGATGTAGGCCAACCACCGGCCATCGCCGCTGACGGACGGAGAAATGTTGTAGGTGCCGCTCGTCGTAACCCGGGTCGGGTTGCCGCCGCTCGCATTCATCTTGTAGATCTGGGGCGAGCCGCCGCGGTCGCTCACGAAATAGATGGTGCGGCCATCGGCCGAGTACGCGGGCTCGGTGTCGATGCTCGCGCTCTGCGTCAGCCGACGCGGTTCGCCACCGTTCGCCGGCACCGTATAGAGCTGCGAGCCGCCGTCGCGGCTGAGCGTGACGGCCAGCGTATTGCCGTCCGGCGCCCAGGCGGGTGCGCTGTTGGAGCCCCTGAAGTTCGCCAGCAGCCGGCGCTGGCCGCTGGTCACGTTGTGCACGTAGACGACGGGCTTGCGCGACTCGAAGGACACGTAGGCCAGTTGCTGGCCGCTGGACGACCAGGTGGGCGAGATGATCGGCTCCGGACTGGCGAGCGCGGCCTGCGCGTTCTCGCCGTCGGCATCGGCCACCCAGAGCGTGTTGCGGTTGGCGCCCTTGGTGACGTAGGCGATGCGGGTCGAGAAGATGCCCTTCTCGCCGGTCAGCTTTTCGTAGACGAAATCGGCGATGCGGTGCGACGCGAGGCGCAGGTCGCCCTGCGGCACGGTGTAGCTCTGTCCGCCCAGGTCCTGGCCCTTCACCACGTCCCAGAGCCGGAACTTCACATCGAAGCGGCCGTCGGCCAGCCGAGTGACGCTGCCAACGACCAGCGAGCCGGCTGTGCGCTGGCGCCAGAGCGACAGGTCGGGACGCGAGGCCTCGTCCAGCGCCTGGCCCGACGCATCGACGCCGCGGAATTGGCCGCTGCGTTCCAGGTCGGCCTGGACGATGTCGGAGATTTTCTGCGACGAGGCGTCCTGCCCCTTGAAGGGGACGAACGCGACCGGCAAGCCCCCGCCGATGGCGGCCGGCTTCGAGGGGCCGGCGCTGTCTTGCGGGCGCGCACTGCCGCTGCGATCGGGCACCGCCGGTTCATCGGGCTTCGTGTTCGCCGCGCAACCGGCGATCAAGGCCACGATGACCAGCGAATAAATCGTGCGTTTCAACGTTTCGAACCTCTGAGGATGCATCTGGTCCGGGTCATTGCTTGCGGAACGGTCCCCAGTCCGGCTCTCGGATGTCGCCAGCCTGTCCGGCTAGCCGCGCCTTGATCTTTCCGTCGAGCGTGGTCGTCATGAGCGCTTCGCGGCCTTGCAGGTGCGTTGCATAGACGATCAGCTTGCTGTTCGGCGCAAAGCTCGGGCTCTCGTCGGCGGTGGTGTCGGTGATCGACGCGACATTGCCGCTCGACAGCTCCATCACCTGGAGCTTGAAAGCACCGCCCACACGGGAGATGTACGCCAGCCACCGGCCGTCGCCGCTGATGGCGGGCGAGATGTTGTAGGTGCCGCTGAAGGTCACTCGCGACGGGCTACCGCCGCCGGAGCTCATCTTGTAGATCTGGGGCGCGCCGCCGCGGTCGCTCACGAAGTAGATGGTGCCGCCATCGGCCGAATACACGGGCTCGGTGTCGATGCTCGCGCTCTGCGTCAGCCGGCGCGGTTCGCCTCCGCTCGCCGGGATCGTGAAGAGTTGCGAGCCGCCGTCGCGGCTGAGCGTGACGGCGAGCGAACCGCCATCGGGGGCCCAGGCCGGCGCGCTGTTGGAGCCCTTGAAATTGGCCACCTGGCGGCGCTGTCCGCTGGACACGCTGTGCACGTAGACGACGGGCTTGCGCGACTCGAACGACACATAGGCCAGTTGCTGCCCATCGGCCGACCAGCGAGGCGAGATGATGGGCTCGGAGCTGGCGAGCGCGGCCTGCGCGTTCTCGCCGTCGGCATCGGCGACCCACAGCGCATAGCGGCTGCCGCCCTTGGTGACATAGGCGATGCGGGTCGAGAAGATGCCCTTTTCACCGGTCAGCTTTTCGTAGATGAAGTCCGCGATGCGGTGCGCCACCAGGCGAAGGTCACCCTGCGGCACCGTGTAATTCTGGAAGCCCAGCTCCTGGCCCTTGACCACGTCCCACAGTCGGAACTTCACATCGAAGCGGCCGTCGGCCAGGCGGGTGATGCTGCCACCGACCAGCGAGTCGGCGGTGCGCTGGCGCCACAGCGACCAGTCGGGACGAGACGTGTCGTCCAGAGCCTGGCCCGAGGCATCGACGCCGCGAAACTGGCCGCTTCTCTCGAGGTCGGCCTGGACGATGTCCGAGATCTTTTGAGGCGCGGCGTCCTGGCCCCGAAAAGCAACGAGCGCGATCGGCAATTGCGTCAGCCCGACACCCGACACTTCGACCCGGAACTGGGCGAGTGCTGGAAGCATGGGGGTGGCAGCAAGGGCCGCAATGAGCGTGCGGCGTGCAAAAAGTGATGAAGAAGGAGTTGGGATAGGAGCTGGCAACGGCTTGTTCATGCGGTTCGGAGAGGTTTTCGGCCGAAAAAGTTTCGGTCCGACGCAACGGGCCACATGTTACACACTGGCCCGGCGCCGCCGTCACAAAACGTTTATCCATCGGCGCGGTCCTACACGATGCCTGCCGAAAGCCGTCCCCGGGGCGACCCGTAGAATCCGCCGCCATGCAAGCATCCCCTGGCAGCGAGAACGCGCGCCCTCCCCTGATGCGCCGTCTGGCGCGCCTGATGACCTGGTTCGGCAGTTCGCGCAAATGGTGGGCCGTGGGGCTATGCGGGGCCATGCTGGCGGCGATCACCGAGCCGCTGATGGCCGCCCTTCTCAAACCCTTGCTCGACCGCGGCTTCACCCGCGGCGAGATGCCGCTGTGGTTCGTGCCCGCCGCCGTGCTGATGCTGTTCGCCGTGCGCGGCATCGCGCAATTCATCTCTCAATATGCCCTCTCGCGCATCGCCAACGAAGGCATGCAGAAGCTGCGCCGCGTGCTGTTCGAGCGGCTGCTCGGTGCCGAACTCGCCCTGTTCACGCGCCAGTCGGCGAGCGCGCTCTCGAACACCGTGGTCTACGAAGTCCAGACCGGCGCGATGCTGCTGGTGCAGGCGCTGCTCGGGCTTTCGCGCGACGGCTTCACGCTGATCGCGCTCTTGGGCTACCTCGTCTACCTGAACTGGAAGCTCACGCTGATCGTCGCCTTCCTGGTGCCCAGCATCTCCTGGATCATGAAGGTGTTCTCCAAGCGCCTCTACAAGCTCACGCAGCAGGGCCAGCAGGCGACCGACGAGCTGGCCTACGTGGTCGAGGAAAACGTGCTCGCCCATCGCGTCGTGCGGCTGCACGGCGCCGAGCAGGCCCAGGAGCGCCGCTTCGAGCAACTGAGCCAGCGCCTGAATCGCCTGGCAGTGAAGTCCACCATCGCCCAGGCCGCGACCACGCCGCTCACGCAGATGATGGCCTCGCTTGCGCTCTCGATCGTGGTGATGATCGCCCTCTGGCAAAGCGGCAAGCAGGGCTTCACGGTGGGCGGATTCGTCGCCTACATCACGGCGATGCTGATGCTGATCGCGCCGATCCGGCGACTGGCCGAAGTGGCCGGGCCCATCACGCGCGGGCTCGCCGCACTCGAACGCGGCTTGATCCTGGTCGACGAGGTCGCGCCCGAATCGCAGGGCAGCTTCGAGATGGCACACGCCGACGGCCACATCGAACTGCGCAACGTGCAGGTCAGCTATCGCGGCGACGACGAGCAACGCGCACTCGACGGCGTGAGCCTGACCATCCAGCCCGGCCAGGTGGTGGCCTTCGTCGGGCCTTCGGGCTCGGGCAAGACCACGCTGGTAAACCTGCTGCCGCGCTTCGTGCAGCCCAGCGGCGGGCAGGTGCTGCTCGACGGGCACGACACCAGCGAATGGAAATTGAAGAGCCTGCGCGCGCAGTTCGCGATGGTGAGCCAAGACGTGGTCATGCTCAACGACACGCTGGCGGCCAACGTGGCGCTGGGCTCGGAGATCGACCGCGAGCGCGTCAACGAATGCCTGGTCGCCGCCAACCTGAGCGCCCACGTCGAGAACCTGCCGCAGGGCATGGACACGGTGCTGGGCCACAACGCCACGCAGCTCTCGGGCGGCCAGCGCCAGCGGCTCGCGATTGCGCGTGCGCTCTACAAGAACGCGCCCGTTCTGCTGCTCGACGAGGCCACGTCGGCGCTCGACACCGAATCGGAACGGCTGGTGCAAGACGCCCTGCAGCGCCTGATGCAGAACCGCACCACGCTGATCGTGGCGCACCGGCTCTCGACCATCCAGCACGCGGACCGCATCATCGTCATGGAGCAAGGCCGCATCGCCGAGCAAGGCAGCCATCAACAGCTGATGGCGCTGGACGGCCTCTATGCGCGCCTGCAGACGCTGGCGGTGCGCAGCGCCACGCCGGGGCAAGACCCGACGCTCTGAGCCGCTCGCTCAGAGCAGCACGATGTCGTACTGCCCCTGCCCGATGGCGGGCTCGGACTGCAGCGAAATCGGCTTGCCGATGAAGTCGCTCAGCCCCGCCAGGTGCTGGCTTTCCTCGTCGAGAAAAAGCTCGATCACCTGCGGGGACGAGACGATCCGGAACTCGCGCGGCGTGAACTGCCGGGCTTCGCGCAGGATCTCGCGCATCACGTCGTAGGCCACGCTGCGCGCCGTCTTCACGATGCCCTGCCCGCCGCAGGCAGCGCACGGTTCGCACAGCATGTGGGCCAGCGATTCGCGCGTGCGCTTGCGCGTCATCTCGACCAGTCCGAGCTGCGAGAAGCCGCCCGCCGTCGTCTTGACGCGGTCGCGCGCCAATTGCTTGCGAAACTCCGCCAGCACCTGTTCGCGGTGGTCGTCGCGCCCCATGTCGATGAAGTCGACGATGATGATCCCGCCCAGGTTGCGCAGCCGCAGCTGCCGCGCAATCGCCTGCGCCGCTTCGA
Organism: Variovorax paradoxus; assembly: GCF_000834655.1. Lineage (GTDB taxonomy): Bacteria > Pseudomonadota > Gammaproteobacteria > Burkholderiales > Burkholderiaceae_C > Variovorax > Variovorax paradoxus_F. The sequence goes on along the minus strand of NZ_JXQQ01000033.1, from coordinate 79,763 downwards.
GATTGGTCTTGAAGATCGTGTCGTCGAAATTGCGCGCGCCGACGAAGCCGCCGGTGTTCACGTCCACCGTGGTCAGCGCCTCGGTCTGGTCGACCACGAGGTAGCCGCCCGACTTGAGTTCGACGCGCCGGCCCAGCGCCTTGGCGATTTCTTCGTCCACCGAATACAGGTCGAAGATCGGCCGCTCGCCCTTGTAGTGCTGCAGCTTGCCCGCGGCCTGCGGCATGAATTCGAGGCCGAACTTGAGCAGCACCTCGAACTGCTCGCGGGAATCGATGCGGATGGTCTGCGTGTCTTCGCTGGTCATGTCGCGCAGCACACGCTGCAAGAGGCTCAGGTCCTGGTGCAGCAGCGACATCGCAGGCAGCTTGCTCGACGCGTCGCGGATGCGCGACCAGGTCTTGCGCAGGTAGGCGATGTCCTCAGCCAGCTCGGCGTCGGACGAGTCCTCCCCGTTGGTGCGCAGGATGAAGCCGCCGGTGTTCGCCGGCACCACGCCGCCGCTGTCGGCCGCCGCGGCCGCCTCGATGAGGGTCAGCATGCGCGTGCGCAGCGACTCGCGCTGCTCCGAAGGAATCTTCTGCGAGACGCCGATGTGGTTGTCCTGCGGCAGGAACACCAGCAGCCGTCCGGCGATGCTGATCTGCGTGGACAGCCGCGCGCCCTTGGTGCCGATCGGGTCCTTGATCACCTGCACCAGCAGCGACTGTCCTTCGAACACCTGCTTCTCGATCGGCACCATCGGGCCGCCGTTGCGGTGATCGCGCTCGGGCGCCGGCGCACTCGCACGCGAGCCCGGCGTGAACGGCGCGACGATGTCGGCCACGTGCAGGAAGGCCGTGCGCTCCAGGCCGATGTCGATGAAGGCCGACTGCATGCCCGGCAGCACGCGCGAGACCTTGCCCAGGTAGATGTTGCCGACCAGCCCACGCTCCAGCGTGCGTTCGACGTGCAGTTCTTGCACCGCGCCGTGCTCGACCAGCGCCACTCGGGTCTCTTGGGGCGACCAGTTGATCAGGATGTCTTGCATGGAATTCTTAGGTATTGAAACCGGCGCTGCGAAGCAGCTGCGCGGTCTCGAACATCGGGAGTCCCATGATGCCCGAATAGGACCCGCTGATGTGCTCGATGAAGGCTGCCGCGGCCCCCTGGATCGCATAGGCGCCGGCCTTGCCGAGCGGCTCGCCGCCGGCAGCATAGCCGGCGATCTGCTTCTTCGTGATCGCTGCGAAACGCACGCGCGACACGCTGAGCGCCGCATGGCGGCGGCGGCCATGCTGCAGCGCGACGGCGGTCAGCACGCGGTGGGTGCTGCCGGACAGGAGCGCGAGCATCCGCTCGGCATCGCGCCCGTCTTCGGGCTTGCCGAGAATGGTGCGGCCGAGGGCGACCGTGGTGTCGGCGCAGAGCACGGGTGCATCGGACAGGCCGAGGCGCTTGCGCCGGGCGACCGCAGCATCGAGCTTGAGGGCGGTGACGCGCTGCACATAGGCCGTCGGCGACTCGTTGGGCAGCACGATTTCGAGCGACTCGGCGTCTTCGTCGGGCGTGGCCAGCAGCAACTCATGGCGAACGCCGAGTTGCCCGAGCAGTTGGGCGCGGCGCGGGCTCTGCGACGCGAGGTAGATGAAGTCGGGCAAGTTCAGGGCTCCGTGAGGTTCCAGACCAATCCATGCGGCAGGCGCGCAGGTCCGAACAGGAAGTGAAGGACGCGCCGGCGGACGGGCGCCCTGGCGCGAGAAGAAGCGTGCAGCAACAAGGGGCGCATGGCGAGCGCATCACCGCGTGCGGCGGTACAGGTCGTTTCGCCATGCATGTCGCGCAAGGCGCGCGCCTCTGCGTCACCAAGCCGGCCCGCGCGATGGCTGCCCGGCACGACACGCAGAGGGCCCGCATCGACGCCGCAGGCGTCCAGATGCACGCGCACCGCGAGCAACGACTCCAGCACGTCGACCGGCGGTTGCACATAGGGCTCGCCTTCCTTGACGGACACCGGCAGCGCCGCATCGGGCGGGTTAGACGAGGCAGGAATCGATGTGTCCTGGTGCAGCGCGACCAACCAGTTCCGGTCGGCGGTCTTGTCGAACAGGGTGCACTGCACGGCCGCCGATGCGGCGTTTAGCAGGCCGGCTTCGACGAGCCGTGTCTTGAGGAGCGCGGCCGTGTCGCGGCAGCGCGGTTGTTTCAGGAGGTTCCGGCTGCCGGCAGCGCCCTGCAGCCATGACTCCAGCGACGCTGCAACCTCGTCCAGGTGCCCGGCCTGCAGCAGTGCGGGCAGAAGTGCGTAGCCCGCCTCGTCGAGCAAGGCGACAGGCCCGGTCATTCCCGGTGGTACGGATGGCCCGCGTTGACCGACCAGGCCCGGTATAGCTGCTCGACCAGCAGCACCCGCGCCATCGCATGCGGCAGGGTCAGGTCCGAGAGGCGGATGCGTTCGTGCGCCGCGGCCTTGAAGGCGGGGTCGAGGCCGTCGGGGCCGCCGATGACGAGGGCCACGTCGTCGCCCTCGCCCTGCCAGGCCTGCAGCCGCGCCGCAAGCGCCTTGGTGGTGAGTGCGGTGCCGCGCTCGTCGAGCGCCACGATACGCATGCCGCGGGCAATGGCGCCCTCGATGCGCTCGCGTTCGGCGGCATAGAGCGTCTCCAATGACTTGGAGCCGCGGGGTTCTGTCTTGACGGCGCGCAGTTCGAGCTTGAGCTCGGGCGGAAAGCGCTTGGCGTAGTCGTCCCAGGCAGTCTGCGCCCAATCGGGCATGCGCTGCCCGACGGCGACCACCAGGAGCTTCATGCGCGGCGGGCTGGCGCCTTCTTGGCAGGCGCCTTCTTTGCCGCTGGCTTCTTTGCCGCAGGCTTGCCGATGACCTTGACCGGCGTGCGCGCGGTGGTGGTCGAGGGCTTCTTGGCGGGTGCCTTCTTTGCGGCCGTTTTTCTGGCGGGTGAGCGGCGAGCCTTCTCTTCCCTGGCTTCCTGTTCGGCAGCCTTGACCGCGGTCTTGGCGGCGCTTGCGCGGCGCAGCGAAGGCTCCTTGGCCGCGGGCTTTTTCTTCTTCTCGCCCGCTTCCTCCGTGCTCGACGCGGTGCTGGCGGCAGGCTTGGCGGCGCCGAGCTTGGCGCGCACCGGCTTGTCGCCCCAGATCTCTTCGAGGTGGTAGTACTGGCGGATGGCCGGCTGCATGATGTGCGCCACGGCCGCGCCGCAGTCCACGATGATCCACTCGCCGTTGTCCTCGCCCTCGATGCGCGGCTTGCCGAAACCGGCCTCGCGCACCGCATCGCGCACGCTGGCGGCGAGCGCCTTGGTCTGGCGATTGGAGGTGCCCGAGGCGACGATCACGCGCTCGAACAGCGGCGACAAGTGCTCCGTGTCGAATACCTGGATGTCCTGCGCCTTGACGTCTTCGAGACCATCGATGATGGCTCGCTGGAGTTTCTGGGTGTCTTTCTTGGCGGCGGCATCAGTGGTCATCAGGCAGAGCGGTAGAGGTGGTGTTGGTCAATATAGCGTGCAACCGTGGGCGGAACCAGCGAGGAAATGTCCACGCCCAGTGCAGCGCGCCGCCGAATCTCGGTGGCGCTGGTGTCCATGGCAGGCAGTTCTAGCGCCTCGAAACGCGCGCCAGCCGGGAGGTTGGGCAGCATGTTCGGATCAAAACGGGCAATGCCGCCCGTCGATAGTGCGCGATACGCTACAGAAACGATAGCAATGCCGAGTATAGCCTGCCAGCCGTGCCAGGTCGGCAACGCGCCCGCCTGGTCCGCGCCCATGATCAAGACCAGCTGGGCGCCTGGCTGCTCTTTCTGCAACTCGTGCAGGGTGTCCAGCGTGTAGGTCGGACCGTCGCGCAGCACTTCGCGGCTGTCGACGACGACCTTGCCCTTCAAGTCGCCGAAGGCAAGGCGCGTCATCGCGAGGCGGTCTTCCTTCGGCGTGAGGGTGCGGCTCTTGTGCCAGGCCTGCCCTGTCGGAATGACATGAAGCTCGGCCAGGCCGAGTTGCGCCTGAGCGGCTTCGGCCAGCGCGACGTGCGCGTTGTGCGGCGGATCGAAAGCGCCGCCGAAGACGCCGATGCGCGGGGCCTTGCCGGAAGAATTCACAACCAGTCGCGCCGCGGGAGAAAGTCGGTGTAGAGCGCTGCTTCAGGGCTGCCCGCCTCGGGTTGCTGGCGATAGGCCCAGCTCGCGAGCGGCGGCATCGACAGCAGGATCGACTCGGTGCGTCCGCCCGACTGCAGCCCGAAGTGGGTGCCGCGATCCCAAACGAGGTTGAACTCGACGTAGCGCCCGCGCCGGTACAGCTGGAATTCCCGCTCGCGCTCGTCGTAGTGCGTGTGGCGGCGGCGCTCGACCAGCGGCAGGTATGCCGGCAGGAAGGCATCGCCGACCGAGCGGATCAGCGCGAAGCCGTTCTCGAAACCGCCCTCGGCGAAATCGTCGAAGAAGATGCCGCCGATGCCGCGCTGTTCGTTGCGGTGCTTGAGGAAGAAATACTCGTCGCACCAGGTCTTGAAGAGCGAGTACTTGTCGTCGCCGAAGGGCATGAGCGCGTCGCGGCACGTGGTGTGGAAATGCACCGCGTCTTCCTCGAAGCCGTAGCAGGGCGTCAGGTCCATGCCGCCGCCGAACCAGCAGACCGGTTCGCCGCCCTCGGGCAGCGCCGCCAGCATGCGCACGTTCATGTGGACGATCGGCACGTACGGATTGCGCGGATGGAAGACCAGCGACACGCCCATCGCTTCGAACGGCGCGCCTGCCAGTTCAGGCCGGTTCTGCGTGGCCGAAGGCGGCAGCCTGGGTCCGCGGACCTGCGAGAAGCCGCAGCCCGCGCGCTCGAAGAGCGCCCCGCCTTCGAGGATGCAAGTCAGGCCATTGCCCTGCAGCGGCTCACCCGGTGCCTTGTGCCAGGCATCGTGCAGGCAGGTGCCTCCATCGGCCTCTTCGACCGCCGCGATGATCGACTGCTGCAGTCCGCGCAGGTAGCTGCCGACTGCCGCGGGGTTCGTCTGCTGCATCAGGCTTGGGGCGCGTTGCGCGCATGCACTGCGCGGAATCCGATGTCCTTGCGGTATTGCGCGCCGTCGAAGCGCACACGCGCCGCGACCTCGTAGGCCCGCTGCTGCGCGAGCTTCACGCTGTCGGCCAGAACGGTCACGCAGAGCACGCGGCCGCCGCTGGTCTTCAGGTCGCCGTCCTGCATGGTCGTTCCGGCATGGAACACCACGGCATCGGGCGCCTCGGCGGGGATGCCGGTGATGCGGTCGCCCTTGCGCGGCGAGAGCGGATAGCCGTGCGCCGCCATGACCACGCCGAGCGCGACACGGCGATCCCACTGCAGCTCGACCTGGTCGAGCGTGCCGTCGGTGGCGTGCCAGAACACCTCGAACAGGTCGGACTTCAGCCGCATCATGATCGGCTGCGTCTCGGGGTCGCCCATGCGGCAGTTGAATTCGAGCGTCTTCGGATGGCCGGTCGCATCGATCATGAGGCCCGCGTAAAGGAAACCGGTGTACGGAATGCCGTCTTTTTCCATGCCGCGGATGGTCGGCAGGATGATCTCGCGCATCGCACGCGCATGCACCTCGGCGGTGACCACCGGCGCGGGCGAATATGCGCCCATGCCGCCGGTATTGGGGCCCTCGTCGCCGTCGAGCAGGCGCTTGTGGTCCTGGCTGGTGGCGAGCGCGGTGACGTTCTTGCCATCGCACAGCACGATGAAGCTGGCTTCCTCGCCCTGCAGGAATTCTTCGATGACCACGCGTGCGCCGCCGTCGTTGTGCGACACGCCGAACTTGTTGTCCACCAGCATGAAGTCGACGGCCTCGTGCGCTTCTTGCGCGGTCATGGCCACGACCACGCCCTTGCCGGCCGCCAGGCCATCGGCCTTGACGACGATCGGCGCGCCCTTGGCGTCGATGTAGGCATGCGCCGCCGCGGCGTCGGTGAAGGCCTCGTATTCGGCGGTCGGGATCTTGTGGCGCTTCATGAACGCCTTGGAGAACGCCTTGGAGCTCTCCAACTGCGCGGCCGCCTGCGTTGGGCCGAAGATGCGCAGCCCGTGCGCCCGGAATTCATCGACCACGCCCGCTGCGAGCGGCGCCTCGGGGCCGACCACGGTCAGCGAGATCTTTTCCTGGATGGCCCACTCGCGCAGCGCGGCGGGCTCGGTGATGTCGATGCAGTCGTAGCGCTCGTCGCTCACGGTGCCGCCGTTGCCCGGCGCCACGTAGACGCGGCTGACCCGGCTGGCTTGTGCCAACCGCCAAGCCAAGGCGTGTTCACGGCCCCCTCCTCCAATAACCAGTACCTTCATTCGTGGGCCTTCTTCATTCGCTGTGGATCAATGTTCATTCATTCGCTCGATCGCTCATTCGGCGAGCGAGGCGTTGTGATAGACGGCCTGCACATCGTCCAGGTCTTCCAGCACGTCGAGCAGCTTCTGCATCTTCGCGGCGTCCTCGCCGGCCACGTCCACCGTGTTCTCGGCCCGCATGGTGACTTCGGCCACTTCGGGCTTGAGGCCCGCGGCTTCGAGCGCGTTCTTGACGGCTTCGAAATCGAGGGCGGCGGTGATCACCTCGATGGCGCCGTCGTCGTCGGTGACGACGTCTTCGGCGCCCGCTTCGAGCGCCACTTCCATCACCTTGTCTTCATCGGTGCCGGGCGCGAAGATGATCTGGCCGCAGTGCTTGAACTGGAAGGCCACCGAGCCTTCGGTGCCCATGTTGCCGCCGTGCTTGGAGAAGGCATGGCGCACTTCGGCCACGGTGCGCACGCGGTTGTCGGTCATGGTGTCCACGATGATCGCGGCGCCGCCGATGCCATACCCCTCGTAACGAATTTCCTCGTAGTTGACGCCTTCGAGGTTGCCGGTGGCCTTGTCGATGTTGCGCTTGACCGTGTCGATCGGCAGGTTGACCGCCTTGGCCTTTTCGACCGCCAGCCGCAGCCGCGGGTTGGCGCTCAGGTCGCCGCCGCCGGCGCGGGCTGCCACGGTGATTTCACGGATGGCGCGGGTCCAGAGCTTGCCGCGCTTCTCGTCCTGGCGGCCCTTGCGGTGCTGGATGTTTGCCCATTTGCTGTGTCCGGCCATGGCTTTCTATCTCGCTGTCTTGTGTTTTCAAAGCAAGGTGCGAGTTTACTGTCCGGCGCACACAACGCCCGCCGGCCCCCAGGATTTCGGCCGGGGCTTTTGGCGATAATCTTTCGATGACGCCATCGCCTACCGTCGGAACCGGGAATCCCGACACCCTCGCGCCTCACGCGCCCCTTCCGCTGTACTACAACAATGAGGCAGAGCACCAGGCATTCCTTCGCCGCATCTTCGACAGCACCGCGGCGGACTACGACCGCATCGAGGCCGTGCTCGCATTCGGCACCGGCCCCTCGTACCGTCGCGCTGCACTGCAGCAAGCCGGCCTTGCCGCTGGCGCAGAGGTGCTCGACGTGGGCATCGGCACCGGCCTCGTGGCGCGCGAGGCGCTCAAGATCATCGGCCCCACGGGCAAGCTCACCGGCGTCGACCCCAGCGCCGGCATGATGGAACAGGTCAAGCTGCCCGGCGTCGAGCTGCTGCAGGGCGTGGCCGAATCCCTGCCACGCCCCGACGCCAGCTGCAACTTCGTGAGCATGGGCTACGCCATGCGCCACATCAGCGACGTGGCGGCCGCCTTCAGCGAATTCCATCGCGTGCTGCGTCCGGGCGGCCGCGTGATCGTGCTGGAAATCACCAAGCCCGAGGGCCGCATCGCGACGGCGCTGCTCAAGGGCTACATGCGCGCCGTGGTGCCGCTGATCGCCCGCGTGGTCGGCCGCCAGCGCAACACATCCGAACTGTGGCGCTACTACTGGGACACCATCGAGGCTTGCATTCCCCCCGCGCGGGTCATGCAGGCGCTGGGCGATGCGGGCTTCACCGAGGTGCGCCGCTACCCGAGCCTGGGAGTCTTTTCTTCCTACACCGCCCGCAAACCAGAACAGACCGCTAAGGCCGCTTGACAGTGCGAGTTCAGGACGACACCTTTTCTTCCCACCTGCGCGTCGAGCGCCTTTCGCTGGCCGACAGCCTCGCGCTGGCCGCGAACGGCAAGGCGCCTTTCGCAGCCCTTGGCTACGGCACGCCGCACAGCGTGGCCTGGATGCCGACCGTCAATGCGCGCGTGCTGTCGTCGCACGGCGCCATGGCCGACGTGTGGCACGTGACGGGCGTGCACGTCGAATCGGGCACCACCGGCATCGCGCGCTGGCGCACCGACGGGCAGTGGCTCCTCGGCGCCATCGACCTGGACGAAGCCGCCGAGAAGCAGGGCCTGGCCGAACTCGCGCACCGCGCCTACCGCGATCTCTTCAAGACGCTCGAGCAGGCCGGCACACCCCACCTGCAGCGCATCTGGAACTACCTGCCGCAAATCAACGCCGACGGCGGCGGACTCGAACGCTACCGCCAGTTCAACCTCGGCCGGCAGGAGGCCTTCCTGGAAGCCGGCCGTGCCGCGTTCGAGGGCGCGCCCGCAGCGTGCGCGCTGGGCATCCACCAGGGCATGCTTTCGATCCGCTTCCTCGCGGGCCAGGCGGCACCGCTGCCGGTCGAGAACCCACGGCAGGTCTCGGCCTATCGCTACCCCGAAACCTACGGACCGCGCTCGCCGACGTTCTCTCGCGCAGCGCTCTCGGACATCGGCGACGGGAACATTGCGCTCTTCATCTCCGGCACCGCGAGCATCGTCGGGCACGAGACGCAGCACCACGGCGACGTGCTGGAGCAGACGCGCGAAACGCTGCGCAACCTGGGCGCCGTGATCGCCGCCGCCAACGAGCGCGCCACCGCGACCTTCTCGCTCGCGGATCTGGATTGCGTGGTGTACGTGCGCCACCCTTCGGACACCGCGGCGGTGCGCCGCGTGATCGAAGACGCGCTGGGCGCCGACGCCCCGATGGCACGCCATGCGGTGTACCTGGAAGCCGACATCTGCCGCAGCGATCTGCTGGTCGAGATCGAAGCCCACACGGTCGCGGCCGGCAGGCTGCAGGCTTGAGCCGCGGTTCGCTCGACCGACCGGGGCCGACCATTCATTCCTCCATGATGACCCGCGTGCTGCGCATTCTCTGGGCGATCCCGCTCGCGCTGATGCTCTACGCGCTGCTGCTGTTCCTCGGACTGATTTCGCTGGTCTGGAACTTCGTCGCGATGCTGCTCTATCCGCTGATGCCGGTGGGGCCCGCCCGAACGCTGGGCCGCATGACGATCGCCCTCGCCTACCGCATGTTCTGGTGGCTCGCCTCCGTGACCGGCATGATGCGCATCGACGCCGCCTGCCTGGACCCGATGCGCAACGAGCCCGGGGTGATCTTCGTGGCCAACCACCCGACGATGCTCGATGCGCTGCTCCTGGTGGCGCGCCTTCCGCGCAGCGCCTGCATCATGAAGGCCGACCTGCTGCGCAACATCTTCCTGGGGGCCGGAGCCCGGCTCGCGCGCTACATCAGCAACGAATCGGCGCGCACGATGGTGCGGCTGGCGGTGAACGACCTGCGCAGCGGCGGGCAGCTGGTGATCTTTCCCGAGGGCACGCGCACCGTGACGCCCCCGCTCAACGCGTTTCGCCCCGGCGTGACGCTGATCGCCAAGCTCGCGCAGGCGCCGATCCAGACGGTGTTCATCGACACCGACTCACCGTATCTGAGCAAGGGCTGGCCGCTGTGGCGCGTGCCGCCGCTGCCGATCGTCTTCACCCTCAGGCTGGGCCAGCGCTTCTCGCCGACGCCCGACAGCGACATCCTGCAAGCCGATCTCGAACAATACTTTCGCCAACACATGGAACAGCGCGCAACCGACGCGTCCCCCGAATGCCAGACGCCTCGCGCACACACCTTGTCCTGATTCCCAGCTACAACGCGGGCGAACGCCTGTTCTCGACGGTCGAGGGCGCGCGGGCGCAGTGGAACCCGGTGTGGGTGGTGGTCGACGGCAGCGACGACGGCACGGGCGAGCGCCTGCAGCAGATGGCCGCCAGCGATCCGGGCTTGCGCGTGTGGGTGTTGCCGCAGAACCAGGGCAAGGGCGCCGCCGTGCTGCACGGGCTGCGCCTGGCGAAGGACGCCGGCTTCACGCATGCGCTGACGATGGATTCCGACGGACAGCATCCGGCCGACCTGATCCCCTCCTTCATGCAGGCCTCGCTGGCCCGGCCCGAGACGATGGTGCTGGGGCGGCCCGTGTTCGATGCCAGCGCGCCGCTGTTGCGGGTGCGCGGGCGGCGCGTGTCGAACGGGTGGACGCAACTCGAGACGCTGTTTGCCGGCATCGGCGATTCGCTCTACGGCTTCCGCGTGTATCCCATCGCGGACCTGATCGCCGTGATGGCGCGCCAGCCCTGGATGCGGCGCTTCGACTTCGACACCGAAGCGGTCGTGCGCCTCGCCTGGCGCGGCGTCAAGCCTGTGAACATCGATGCGCCGGTGAAGTACCTGACGGCCGAGGAAGGCGGGGTTTCGCACTTCCGCTACGGGCGCGACAACGTGCTGCTGACGTGGATGCACGCCCGGCTGATGGTCGAATTCGTCCTGCGACTGCCCGCGTTGATTCTTCGCAAGCTCCGCGGAGCGCCGCCCTTTCAGGACTGACCGGCCGCCGCACCACCGGCACCACCGGCACCACCGGCACCACCGGCACCACCGGCACCACCCGCACCACTCGCACCACCCAGCGCCTTGTAGAGCGTCATCGTCGCATTGAGCTGGTTCAAGCGATTGAGGGCCAGCGACACCTCGGCCGAACGGCGCCTGTCCTTGGCGTCGAGCACGGGCTGCAGCGCGGTGGCGCCGGCGCGGTAGCGCACTTCGGACAAAGTCTCCGCGCGCTGCGCCTGCTGCAGCGCCACCACCAGCTTCCCGCTCTCCTCACGCAACTGCGTTCGCGACGACAAGGTGTTCTCCACCTCCGACAGCGACGTGTAGAGCGCCTGGCGGAACCCGAGCACGGCCTCTTCGTACTGCGCCTGCGACACGGCCACGGTCAGCCGTGCGGTGTTCCACTGCAGGAAAGGCAATGCCAGGCCCGCACCGAGCGTGGCGACCGGATTCTTCAACAGCTCGCCCAGCGCCGTGCTCGTCGTGCCGAGCGAGCCGGTCAGGCTCAGCGCCGGATAGAAGCTGGTGCGCGTTGCATCGACGTTCGCCAGCGATCCGCGCAGGCGCTGCTCCGCGGCGCGCAGGTCGGGCCGGCGGCTCAGCAGGCTGGCGGGCAGACCGACATCGATCGCGGGCAGTTCGATGTTCGGCAGTTGCGACGGCTCCTGCGCCGCGGCTTCCGGCGGACGGTCGAACAGGATCGCCAACGCATGGCGTGCCTCGACACGCTGCTGCAGCAGTTGCGTATGTGCCGCCTCCTGGCTCGCCAGGTTTTGCCCGGCCTGCGCAACGTCGAGTCCCGACACCGCGCCCGCCGCATATTTCGCACGCACCAGCGCGAGGATGCGCCGCGCGTCTTCCATGCCCGCTTCGCTGAGCGCGATGCGCTGGTTCAGGTAGCCCACCTGCCAGTAGAGCCCTGCGGTCGTACCGATCAACGAGAGCGCCGTGGCCTGCCGGTCCGACTCGGTGGCTTTCAGTTCCCAGTCGGCGGCACTGCGCTGCGCTGCGAGCCGGCCCCACAGGTCGAGCTCATAGCTCAGCGTGATGACCGACGACGAACTCGATCCGGCCACGCTGCCGCGCTGGAGGTCGTAGCTGCGGCCGGTGCTGGCCTGCCCCACCACGCCCGGCGTGAGGTTGGTGTTCGCCAGGCCCGCCTGCAACTGCGCGCGCTGCACGCGAATGCCGGCCGCGGCAAGGTCGTTGTTGGTGCGCAGCGCGTCGTCGATCAGCGCGTCGAGCTGCGGATCGTTGAACGCGCGCCACCATCGGGCCGGAAACACCGCGGCCGCGCTCGGCGTGCCGGGTTGCGGCTGCTGCCACGCCTGCGGCACCTCCAGCGGCCGTTGCTCCCGCCGCTCGGGCTGGAACAGCGTGCAGCCACCCAGCGCCAGCACCGTCGCGAGCGAACTCAGGGCAAGGCGCGCGCTATTCACGAGCCAGCGCCTCGATCGGATCGAGCCGCGCCGCATTGCGCGCCGGCAGGTAGCCGAACAACACGCCGATCAGCGAGGCGCACAGAAAAGCCGACACCACGGCCCCCATCGAAAAGATCATTTGCCATTGCGTCACGAAGAGCGAAAACAGAAAGCTGATGCCATACGACAGCAGCACGCCGATGAAGCCGCCGACCAGGCACACGAGCACCGCCTCGGTCAGGAACTGCTGCAGCACGTCGCTCTGCCGCGCGCCCACGGCCATGCGGATGCCGATCTCGCGGGTGCGCTCGGTCACCGACACCAGCATGATGTTCATCACCCCGATGCCGCCCACCACCAGCGAGATCACCGCGATCAGCGACAGCAGCAGCGTGAGCGACTGGCTCGTGCGCTCGGCCGTCTTCACGATGCTGTCCATGTTGAAGGTGAAGAAGTCCTTGGCCCCATGGCGCAGGGTAAGCAGCCGCACGATGCTGTCCTCGGCCGCCTTGGTCGGCTGGTCGTCGCGGATGCGCACGGTGATGCCGTCGAAGTGCTGCTGCCCGAAGAGGCGGCTCGCGCCGGTGCTGTAGGGCAGCCAGATGTTGAGCGTCTTGTTCTCGCCGAACATGGCTTTCTTCTCTTGCGAGACGCCGATCACCGTGCACGGCAGATTGCCGACCAGGATGACCTTGCCGACCGGGTCGGTGCCGTCCGGGAAAAGCTTGCGCCGCGTGTTCGCATCGATCACCACCACCTGCGCCTGGTGGCGCACGTCGGCGGCGGTGAAGGCCGTGCCGCTGGTCATCTGGATGTCGCGCACGCGAAAGAAGGCATCGCTCACGCCGCTCACGTTGCCGTTGACGTCGGCGCTGCGGTAGCGCAGGCGCAGGCTGCGCACGACGGTGGGCGTCACGCTGTGCACATAGGGCTGCGCGGCGATCGCCTCCAGGTCGGCCGGCGTCAGCGTGCGGATGCTCGCGGCCTTGTCGTCGCCGAAGTCGCGGCCCGGGTACACGTCCAGCGTGTTGGTGCCGATGGCGCGGATGTCCGCCAGCACGAAGCGCTTGGCGCCCTCCCCGATGGCCACGATCGACACCACCGAGGTGATGCCGATCACGATGCCCAGCATGGTGAGCGCCGTGCGCATGCGGTGCGCCATCATCGAGCGCCAGGCCATGCGAAAGGCCTCGGCGAAGCGGGCCCAGCCGGTGCTCAGGCTCGCGATGCCGAGCTTGGGCCTGGTCATGGGGGGCGGTGTCGATGCATCGGTCCCGACCGCCTGCGCAGGCGCCGCGATCGTCGGCACATTGGGCCTGTCGCCCACGATCACGCCGTCGGCGATCTCGATGATGCGTTCGGTGCAACTGGCCACCTGCATGTCGTGCGTCACGATGATGATCGTGTGGCCCTGCGCATGCAGTTCGCGCAGGATGCCGATGACCTCCTGGCCGCTCTTGCTGTCCAGTGCGCCGGTCGGCTCGTCGGCCAGGATGACCTGGCCGCCATTCATCAGCGCGCGCGCGATGCTCACGCGCTGCTGCTGGCCGCCCGAGAGTTGGCTCGGCCGGTGCTCGGTACGGTCTGCGAGGCCCAGGCGCGCGAGCAACTGCCGCGCCCGCGCATCGCGCGCTACGCCCTCGGTGCCGGCATACACGGCAGGCACCTCGACATTGCCCGCGGCCGTCAGGTGCTGCATCAGGTGGTAGCGCTGGAAGATGAAGCCGAAGTGCTCGCGGCGAAGTTGGGCAAGCGCGTCGCTGTCGAGCGTGCCCACGTCGTGGCCCGAGACGGTGTAGGTGCCGCTGCTGGGCCGGTCGAGGCAACCGAGGATGTTCATCAGCGTCGACTTGCCCGAGCCCGAGGCGCCGACGATGGCCAGCATCTCGCCGTTGCCGATGTCCAGGTCGACGTCCTTGAGCACCTGCACTTCCTGCTCGCCCGAAGGAAAGCTGCGGCCGATGCCGCGCAGCTTCAGCAGCGGCTCCGTCACTGGCGCCTTCCTCTGTTGCCGCCGCCTTCGCCGCTGCTGACCGGATCGAGCGCCGAGGCATCGCCGGTGATGACGGTGTCGCCCTCCTTGAGCCCCTCGAGCACCTGCGCCTGGAAGTTGTTGCTGATGCCCACGCGCACCTGCCGCTTTTCAACCGTCTGGTCGGGCTTGAGCACGCGCACTTCCTGGCGGCCGTCCTTGTCGCGCGCGCCGAGCGCGGTGAGCGGCACCGTGAGCGCCTGCTTTGCCTCGCCCAGCAGGATGGCCACCTGCGCCGTCATGTCGACGCGCAGCGTGCGGTCGGGGTTCGGCACGTCGAACAGCGCGTTGAAGAACACCGCGTTGTTGATCTTCTCGGGCGAGGGCTGCACCGCGCGCAGCGTGCCGTGGTAGCGCTTGTCGGGGTCGCCGAGGATGGTGAAGTACACCGGCTGCCCCGCCTTCACGCGCACCACGTCGGCCTCCGACACCTGCGCCTTCACGGTCATGGTCGACAGGTCGGCCAGCTTCATCAGCGTGGGTACCTGGAAGGCGGCGACCACGGTCTGGCCCTCGAGCGTGTTGATGGAAACCACGTCACCATCGATGGGCGCGACGATGCGGGTGTACGAAAGATTGGTCTGCGCCGAGGCCATGGCGAGCTTCTGCTGGCGGATCTGCGCGTCCAGCGAAACGCCGTCGGCGCGCAGCGCGCGCAACTCGGCGTCGGCGCTTTCCATGTCCTGTCGCGGCGCGGCGTCCTGCGCAAGCATTTCGCGCTGCCGAGCCCAGGTGAGCTCGGCCTGCTTCACGCGCACCTCCTTCGCGAGCTTCTGCGCCTGCAGGTTCTCCAGCTTGGCCTGCTCCTGGGCCAGCGTGTTCTGCGAGATGACCGGATCGATCTCGGCGAGCCAGTCGCCCTTCTTCACCGTTTGCCCCAGCACCACCTTGAGCGACTTGAGCTGGCCGCTGACCTGCGCGCCCACTTCCACCTGCCTGAGCGCCTGCAGCACGCCGGTGGCCAGCACAGCGTTTTCGAGGTCGGTGCGCTGCACGGTGGCGGTGAGGTATTCGGTTTTCTTGGCCGGACTCAGCCAGAAGAAGGCGATGACGGCCAGGACGACGAGCGCTGCGATACCGAGAAGGAGCTTGCGCGATCGCCGTGGAGGGGTGTTGGGCATGCAGTGAGGTGAAAGTGAAGGGTGCTGCTGTTCGAGCGGGCTTGATCCTAGCCTTGCATTCTGAAGATCCGCTAAAGGCGGAGTTCCCTCGAAAGGCCATTTCGCGGCATTCTTCCCCCTGAGTTCCACTGAAAACGGCGCGGTCCGCCGTCCCGTTCAGGGACAGCGGACCGCGCCGTGGCAGATGCAGAAGAAAAAGGAACTCAGCGCGCGGTGCGGCGGCGCAGGAGCAGCGTGATGAGCAGCAGGGAGAGAACCACGAACGCGACGAACGACCAGTTCGCCAGCGTCAGGCCGAACAGCGACCAGTCGACCTTGGAGCAGTCGCCGCCGCCGCGGAAGATGAGCGGCAGCGCGCGCTTGAGCGGAAAGGTCTCGATCATCCCGTAGAGGTCGCGCCCGCAGGACACGACTTCGGGCGGATACCACTGCAGCCAGCTCTGCGAGGCCGCCGTGTAGGCGCCGCCCACCGCCGAGACCAGCGCCAGCACCCCGCCCGTCACCTGCAGCGCGCGGTTGCGGAAGATGGCGGCCAGCCCGGTGAAGAGGGCCACCAGCACCAGCGCATACCGCTGCACGATGCACATGGGACAGGGCTCCAGCCCCACCACGTGCTGAAGGTAGAGCCCGAAGGCCAGCATGAGGACACAGGCCAGGCAGATCAGCCCGAGCGCGCGGCGCGGCGCGCCGAAGTACCAATCGATCAAGGAGACACCCAATCTTCTTCTACGAACACCCTGGCCTTGCGCGGATTGGCGACGACGGTGTCGCCCTCCTTCAAGCCCAGGTCACGGAACTGTTGCGCAGGAAGTTGCGCCTCGATGATGGTTCCGGAGCCCGGATTATCAGGATTCGATTCGGTGGGCTCAAGTTCCAGCCGCGCGATCGGGCCGACCACGATGGCACGCGACAGCGTGGCGACGATGCCGGTGGCACCCGGCAGGTAGCGGGTCACATCCAGGTCATGCGGGCGAACGTAGGCCATGGCCTTGGCATCGCGCGCGCCGCTGTGCTCGGGCGAATCCAGGCGCATGCCGTCCAGTTGCACCTGGCCGTTGTCGGCACGGCCGTGGAAGAGGTTCACGTCGCCGAGGAACCCGTAGACGAAAGGACTCGCGGGCTTGTCCCACACGTCCTGCGGCGAGCCGACCTGCTCGATCTGCCCCTTGTTGATGACCACCACGCGGTCGGCCACTTCGAGCGCCTCTTCCTGGTCGTGCGTGACGAAGATCGAGGTGACGTGCAGTTCGTCGTGCAGCCGGCGTAGCCAGCGGCGCAGTTCCTTGCGCACCTTGGCGTCGAGCGCGCCGAAAGGCTCGTCCAGCAGCAGCACCTTGGGCTCGACCGCCAGCGCACGGGCCAGGGCGATGCGCTGGCGCTGGCCGCCGGACAGCTGCGACGGATAGCGGTCGGCCAGCCAGTCGAGCTGCACCAGCTTGAGCAGGTCGGTCACCTTGGCCTTGATCTGCGCATCGCTCGGCCGCTCCTTGCGCGGCTTCACGCGCAGGCCGAAGGCGACGTTCTCGAACACGGTCATGTGGCGGAACAGCGCGTAGTGCTGGAACACGAAGCCCACCTGCCGCTCGCGCACATGCACGTCGGTGGTGTCCTCGCCCGAGAAAAGGATGCTGCCGGTGTCGGCCGTCTCCAGCCCCGCGATGATGCGCAAGAGCGTGGTCTTGCCGCAGCCCGAGGGGCCGAGCAGCGCGACGAGCTCGCCCGATTCCACGTCGAGGTTCACGTTGCGCAGCGCGCGGAAGTCGCCGAATTGCTTGCTGATGTCGCGGATTTCGATGCTCATGATTTCTTCTTTCTCTCAGGCGGCCGTGGCTTCTGGGGGACGCTCGGGCGGCAGTTCGGCAATGGCCTTCATCTCGCGCTCGTGGCGCCACTCGATCACCGACTTGATCACCAGCGTGACCAGCGCCAGGATCGCCAGCAGCGAGGCCACGGCGAAGGCGGCCACCGACTGGTATTCGTTGTAGAGCACTTCCACGTGCAGCGGCATGGTGTTGGTCTGGCCGCGGATGTGGCCGGACACCACCGACACCGCGCCGAACTCGCCCATGGCGCGCGCGTTGCAGAGGATCACGCCGTACAGGAGCCCCCACTTGATGTTGGGAAGCGTCACGCGCCAGAAGGTCTGCCAGCCGGTCGCGCCGAGCACGATGGCCGCCTGCTCCTCGTCGGTGCCCTGCGCCTGCATCAGCGGAATGAGTTCGCGCGCAATGAACGGGAAGGTCACGAACACGGTGGCCAGCACGATGCCGGGCACGGCGAAGATGATCTTGATGTCGTGCTCGGCGAGCCACGGGCCCAGCCAGCCCTGCGCACCGAACACCAGCACGTAGATCAGGCCCGCCACCACCGGCGACACCGCGAACGGCAGGTCGATCAGCGTGGTGAGGAAGGCCTTGCCGCGGAACTCGAACTTGGCAATCGCCCAGGCCGCGGCCACGCCGAACACGAGGTTCAGCGGCACCGTGATGGCGGCCGTGATCAGCGTGAGGCGGATCGCGCTCCAGGCGTCGGGTTCCTTCAGCGCCTCCAGGTACGCCGAGACGCCCTTGCGCAGCGCCTCGGTCGCCACGGCCGCCAGCGGCAGCACGAGGAACAGGAACATGAACGCGAGCGCAATGCCGATCAGCGTCCAGCGGACCCAAGCCGCCTCGGTGGTGCCGGCCTGCGCGCGGCGGATGATCTTGGAAGGTGCGCTCATGAATGGCTCCAGACGGGCCTGCGCGAAGAAACACCGCAGAACCGGCTTTGCCGGACTGCTGGTGTTGCCCCCGGCGAGGGGGTTGGCGAAGCGACACGAAGTGCGCGAAGACGGGGGGAGTGCAACATTTCTTCAGCCCCCTGCCCTGCGGCGTTGCCAGGCTTGCAGGCCATTGATGACCAGCAGCAGCAGGAACGAGATGACCAGCATCACCAGCGCGACCGCGGTGGCGCCCGCGTAGTCGTACTGCTCCAGCTTGCCGATGATGATGAGCGGCGTGATCTCCGAGATCATCGGCATGTTGCCGGCGATGAAGATCACCGAGCCGTATTCGCCGATGGCGCGCGCGAAGGCCATGGCAAAGCCGGTGAGCAATGCGGGGCCGATGGACGGCAGGATCACCTTGGTGAAGGTCTGCAGCCGCGTCGCGCCGAGCGAGGTGGCGGCTTCTTCGAGTTCCTTCTCAGCATCTTCCAGCACCGGCTGCACCGTGCGCACCACGAACGGCAGCCCGATGAAGATCAGCGCGATCACGATGCCCGCCGGCGTGAAAGCCAGCTTGATGCCGTGCGGCTCGAGCAGTTGCCCGATCCAGCCGTTGCCCGCGAGCAGCGCCGTGAGAGAGATGCCGGCCACGGCCGTGGGCAGTGCGAACGGCAGGTCGACCAGCGCATCGACGATGCGCTTGCCCGGAAACTTGTAGCGCACCAGCACCCAGGCCACGAGCAGCCCGAACACCGCGTTCACGAGCGCGGCGATCAGCGAGGCGCCGAAGGTCAACCGGTAGGAGGCCATCACGCGCGGCGCGGTCACGGCCACCCAGAACTGGTCCCATGTCAGCGTGAAGGTCCGGAAGACCAGCGCCGACAGCGGGATCAGCACGATCAGGCTCAAGTAAAGAATCGAGAAGCCGAGCGTGATGTGGAAACCCGGCAGCACGCGCTTGGCGCCCCCTGCCCGGTTGGCACGCGAAAAAGGCGCTCCCGCAGTTGGGAGCGCCGAAGAAGTCACACCACTCATGATGAGAAGGGTCCGTTGTTATTCGGCCGGTCCCTTCGCGAAACACCGCGGAACCGGCTTTGCCGGCCCGCTGGTATTGCCCCCTGCAACGGGGTTGGCGAAGCGACACGAAGTGCGCGAAGACTGGGGGTGTACTTCACTTCGCGCCGGGCGTGTAGAGCTTGTCGAATTGGCCGCCGTCGTTGAAGTGCACCTTCTGCGCGTCGCCCAAGCTGCCGAACAGCTCTTGTACCGTGAAGAGCTGCAGCGGCTTGAACGTCGCGGCGTACTTCTTGAGCACGGTCTGCGAGCGCGGACGCAGCGCGTGCTTGGCGGCGATTTCCTGCGCTTCTTCGGAATAGAGCCAGTCCAGATACGCCTTGGCGAGTTCGCCGGTGCCCTTCTTGGCGACGGTGCGTTCGACCACGGCGACCGGGTTCTCGGCCACGATGCTGATAGAGGGGTACACCGAGTCGACCTTGCCGGTGCCGAATTCGCGGTCGATGGAGACCACTTCCGATTCGAAGGTGATCAGCGCGTCGCCGATGTTGCGTTGCAGGAAGGCGGTGGTGGCGTCACGGCCGCCGCGTGCGAGCACCGGCGTGTTCTTGAAGAGCTTGCCGACGAACTCGGCGGCCTGCGCGTCGGTGCCGCCCTTCTTCTTGATGTAGCCCCAGGCGGCCAGGTAGGCGTATCGACCGTTGCCGCCGGTCTTGGGGTTGACGATCACGACCTGGATGCCGGGCTTGACCAGATCGTCCCAGTCCTTGATGCCCTTGGGGTTGCCGTTGCGCACGAGGAACAGCATGGTCGAGGTGGTCGGCGATGCGTTCTCGGGGAATTTCTTGGTCCAGTCCTTGGCGACCACGCCGGCGTTGGCCAGGAAGTCGATGTCGGTCGAGGTGTTCATGGTCACCACGTCGGCATCGAGGCCGTCGGCCACCGAACGCGCCTGCGCGCTGGAGCCGCCGTGCGACTGGTCGACCTTCACGTCCTTGCCGGTGGCCTTCTTGTAGTGCGCCACGAATGCCGCGTTGTAGTCCTTGTAGAACTCGCGGGCCACGTCGTACGAGGCGTTCAGCAGCGTCGTGCCCTGGGCGAAGGCGCTGCTGCCGGCGAGTGCGGAGGACGCCAGCGCGAGCACGGCGACGAAGGTCTTGATTCTGGAAGTCATGTGGTTGCCAAGGTTTCTGAAAAATCACGGCCCGCCGGCCAGGCGGCGGGCTCGTCGGTCAACGATTGCAGCAGGGCCAGGCCGAGCGGCCAGTCTCCGTGCCCCGAATCGATGTTGATATGGCCCGCATTCTGCATGCGCACGAACTCACTGCCCCAGGCGCGCGAATATGCACCCGCCAGCCGGATGGGACAGTAGGGGTCGTTGCTGCTGGCCACCACGATGCTGCGATACGGCAGCGCGGCGTAAGGCACGGGCGCGAAGTCGGACAGCACGGCGCGGCGCTCGGGGTCGGCCGGGGCCACCAGCAGCGCGCCCTGGATGCGGGCGGCAGCCTCGGGCGGCAGATGCGCGGTGGCGATGCAGCCCAGGCTGTGCGCCGCGATCACCACCGGGCCGGGCGTCTCCATCACCAGCTTGGCGAGCGCCGGCACCCAGGCGTCGCGCTTGGGCGAGGCCCAGTCGTCCTGCACCACCCGGGCCGCGCCCGGAATGCGCTCTTCCCAGAGGCTCTGCCAATGGCCCGGCCCGGAATCCCTCCAGCCCGGCACGATGACGACGCGCGTCTGCATCTGCGATTGCCGCCTGCGTCGCTTACTTGTTCGGCTGCGGCGTGATGCGCAGGTAGGGCCTCACGGCCTTGAAGCCCTTGGGGAAGCGCTCGGCGAGCTCGGCCGGGTCCTGGATGCTGGGGACGATGACCACGTCGTCGCCGTCCTTCCAGTTCACGGGGGTGGCCACCTTGTGGCTGTCGGTGAGCTGCAGCGAATCGATCACGCGGATGATCTCGTCGAAGTTGCGGCCGGTCGATGCCGGGTAGGTGATGGTGGTGCGGATCACCTTCTTCGGATCGATGATGAACACGCTGCGAACGGTGGCCGTGGCCGAGGCGTTCGGGTGGATCAGGTCGTACAGGTCGGCCACCTTGCGGTCGGCGTCCGCAATGATCGGGAAGTTGACCGTGGTGTTCTGCGTTTCGTTGATGTCGCCGATCCATTCCTTGTGCTTGGTGGCCGGATCGACGCTCAGCGCGATGGGCTTGACGCCGCGCTTGGCGAATTCGCCCGACAGCGCCGCCGTCTTGCCCAGCTCGGTGGTGCAAACGGGCGTGAAGTCGGCCGGGTGCGAGAAGAACACGACCCACGAATCGCCGGCCCACTGGTAGAAGTCGAGGGGGCCTTCGCTGGAGTCCTGGGTGAAATTGGGGGCGGTGTCGCCGAGTCGCAGAGTAGCCATGGTCGCTCCTGGGATGGATGGGAGCCCTGGATTGTGCGAACCCCGGCTTCAATGCCAAACGAATATCTGCTTGTTTGGATATGACGTTTTTCGCATAAGGAGCGAGGGTTCGGGTCGTGCGCGACGGGCGCGCGCGGCTCCGGAGCCCCTAGAACATACGCATATCCTCGCTCTGCAGGTGTTCCATCAGGAAGTCGATCAGCCGCCGCACCGCGGGCACCAGCGCTCGCCGCGCCGGAAACACCATGTGCGCCACCACCGGCGCCGGCCCCCAGCCCGGCAGCAGTTGCACCAGGCGGCCGGCATCGATGTCGGCGCGGCACATGTAGTCGGGCAGCATCGTCGCCCCGATGCCAGCGAGCGCGCCCTGCTGCAGCGTCACGAGGTCGTCCGCCACGTAGCGCGGCGCATGGGAGTGGACGTGGCTCTGGCCGTCCGGCCCCTCGAGCCGCCAGTCGCCGCGCCCTTCCCCGTTGGCCGACATCGCCGCCGTGGGCAGCTTGCCGAGGTCGGCCAGGGTTTCGATCGATCCGTGGCGAGCCAGCAGCGCCGGCGCCGCCACCAGCACGCCGCGGCTGTAGCCGAAGGTCTTGGCGACCAGCACCGCGCTGTCCTCGATGGAATGCCGCACGCGCAGTGCGATGTCGATGCCCTCCTCGATCAGGTCGACCGGCCGGTTGATCACCCGCATGTCCACTCGCACCGCCGGATAGCGCGCCATGAAGACCGGCATCAGTTCCCCCAGCCCGCTATGCACGATGGTGATGGGACAACTGATGCGCACCAGACCGCTGGGCTCGTTCTGCACCTGTGCCACCGCCTCGGCCGCGGCCTGTGCCGCATCGCGCATGGCGGCCGAATGGCGCAGGTAGATCTCGCCGGCGGGCGTGAGGGACAGGCGCCGGGTGCTGCGCTGCATCAGTTGCACGCCCAGCCGCTCTTCCAGCTCGGCCACGCGGCGGGACAGCCGCGACTTCGGGATACCGAGCGCCCGGCTGGCGGCGGCAAACCCGCCGCGCTCGGCCACTTCGGCGAAGAAAACCATGTCGTTGAGGTCTTGCATGGTGTCGATTGTCCCGCAAACAGGACGATGTAGGCAAATTTTGGCTACTTATCAACCACTCGACCCAAAAATAGAATTCTCCCATCGCCGGCCACTTTTGAGCGCCGACACCATCCACACGAAAGTGATTGATATGAAGCTGCTCCACATCGACTCCAGCATCCTGGGCGCCTATTCGACCTCCCGCCTCCTGACGGCCGAGACCGTGGCCGCCTGGAAGGCCGCGCATCCCGACACCACCGTCGAATACCTCGACCTGGCCGTCGATGCCCCCGCGCATTTCAGCGCCGACGCCCTGGCCATCAAGACCGGCCCGCAAGCCGAGCCCACCGAAGCCCAGCAACGCGAGAACGCGCTGTCTGAAAAGCTGGTGAGCCAGTTCCTGGCCGCCGACGTGATCGTCATCGGCGCCCCGCTCTACAACTTCTCGATCCCGACCCAGCTCAAGGCCTGGATCGACCGCCTCGGCCAGGTCGGCCGCACCTTCAAGTACACCGAGACCGGCCCCGTGGGCCTGGCCGGCGGCAAGACGGTGATCGTGGCTTCGAGCCGCGGCGGCGTGTATTCGACCAGCGACTGGGGCCAGGGCGCCGAGCACCAGGAGAGCTACCTGAAGGTTGTCTTCGGCTTCTTCGGCATCACCGACGTGCGCATCGTGCGTGCCGAAGGCGTGGCGATGGGCGACGAGCCCAAGGCCTCCGCACTGGCGGCCGCGCGCTCCGACATCCTGGTGGCGACGGCTGAAGCCGCGAACCAGAAGGACGTGGCCCAGGTCGCCTGAACGCGCCCTGTTCCAAAAAGAAAGCCGCCCCGTGGGGGCGGCTTTTTCATGGGCGTCGATCGCCGCGGTTGTCAGGCCGCCGAATGGGTCTTGACCCAGGCCACGTACTTGTCCATCCACCCCTGCAGGAACTTCTTCGTGCCTTCGTTGCCGACGTGGCCCTTGTCGTCGAACAGGTCGTCCTTGGCCTGCAGGAACACTTCGGGCGCGCCCATCGTGGGCACGTCCAGGTAGGCCAGGATGTTGCGCAGGTGCTGCTGCGCGAGCGCCGTGCCGATGGCGCCCACCGAGACGCCGATCACGCCGGCCGGCTTGCCGCCCCAGACGCTCTGCCCATAGGGGCGCGAGGCGTGGTCGATGGCGTTCTTCAGCACGCCGGGGATCGAGCGGTTGTATTCGGGCGTCACGAACAGGAGGCCCTGCGCGGCCGCGATTTCGCTCTTCAGGCGCTTGACCGAGGGGGCCTGGTTGCCGTCGTCGTCCTGGTTGTAGAGCGGCAGGTCGTCGATGCGCACGTGTTCGAAGGTGAAGTCCGAGGGCGCGAGGTGGGCCAGCGCGAGCGCGAGCTTCTGGTTGAACGAATCCTTGCGAAGGCTGCCGACTACGACGGCGATCCGGGTCTGGGCCATGAATGAACTCCTTGAAATGGGGGGATGGAACTGGCGAGGGCGATTATGCGAATCGCCCATGACCTTTTCTGGAAAAGCTCTTGTGCCGTTGACCGCCCGGTTGCGAGGCCCGTTGCGCACGCCGCGCCAGCAGGTTCGCCATACGGTCCAGGGCGGTGCACATCAGCCAGTAGATCGCGCCCACGAGCATGAAGATCTCGGCCGGATAGATCATCGTGCGCGCATTCACCTGCGAGGCCACGAACGACAGCTCACCCACGCCGACGATGTAGGCGAGCGAGCTGTCCTTCACCAGCGTGACCCACTGGTTGACGAACGACGGCAGCATCATCCGCAGCGCCTGCGGCAGCACCACGTGCCGCAGCGTGCCCCAGCGCGTGAGGCCCAGCGACAGGCCCGCGGCCCACTGCCCCGCACCGATGCCGCGGATGCCCGCGTGCACCGCATGCGCAAGGTACGCGCCGCCCACGAGCGACAGCGCGCACATCACCGACAGCACGCCCGGCACGTTCACGCGGAGCGCGAACGGCAGCAGGAAGTAGGTCCAGAAGATCAGCATCAGCACCGGGATCGCGCGAAAGAACCCGAGGACCAGCGCGAGCGCCGTCTTGAACGCGCCCGTGGCCGTGGCAAGCCCTATGCCCCACGCCAGGCCGAGCACCGCCGAGGCGATGCCCGAGCCCGCGCTCAGCAGGAGCGTGAGCGCGGCGCCGCCGAGCGGGCCTTGCGGAAACGCGCCCCACAGCAGGTACGGAAGGCTCTCCCACAGCGTCTGGATCATCGTCATGTGGCGCGCGCCGGCGACAACGCCTGCCGCCGCGCCGCCCACGCGGCCAGCACCTCGATCGCGCCGATGGTCACGATGTAGAGCGCCGTCGCCAGGCCGAAGGCCTGGAAGGTCTTGAAGGTCTCGGCCTCCACCTGCCGCGAGGCGTACGAGAGCTCGACCAGACCCACCGCCATCGCGAGCGAGGTGTTCTTCACGATGTTCATGTATTGCCCGAGGAGCGGCGGCAACGCGATGCGCAGCGCCTGCGGCAGGACGACCTGCGCCAGCACCTGCACGCGCGTGAAGCCGAGCGCCGACGCGGCGAGCGTCTGGCCGACGGGCACGCCCCGGATGCCCGAGCGGATGTCCTCGCCCACATAGGCCGCGGCGTAGAGCGTGAGCCCGACCAGGGCCGACAGAAATTCGAACGAGAGCACGTGCCCCGCGTACAGCCACTCGCGCGCCGCCTCGGGCAGCACGCTGGGCGCACCGAAGTACCAGAAGAAAAGCTGCACCAGGAGCGGCGTGTTGCGAAACAGCGAGACATACGCGCTCGACAGGCGCAGCAGCGCGGGCCGGCTCGCCGAGCGGCCCGCGGCAATGACCAGGCCCAGCACGGTGGCGCCCGCCGCCACCAGCAGCGAGGCCCACAGGGTCGTGAGCCAGCCGTCGATCAGCCAGCCGATGTAGCGAGGCGCGAGCAACTGCGCCTGCAAGGTGTCGATCAAGGCGGCATCGACCTCAATTGGCCGCCACGCGCTGGTCGCCGATCTTCAGGAGGCGCGGCAGCGGCGCCTTGCTGTTCGGGCCGAACCATGCGTCGTAGATCGCGAGCGCGCGGCCGTTCTTCTCGCTCTCGGCCAGCCAGGTGTTGAGCGCCTCCAGCAGGCGAGTCTCGCCCTTGGGCACCGCGGCGCCCAGGTACTCTTTGGACACGGTGATCGCCGGGATCTCGTATTTTTCCTTGTCGGGAATCGCATTCCACTGGGCGGTGAGCTTCACGCCATCGTTGGTGATGGCCTGCACGTTGCCGCTGCGCAGCGCGGCCAGCGCGAAGGGCGAATCGTCATACAGCACGACCTTCGCGTCGGGGTAGTTCTTGCGAAGGTTGGCCTCCATCGTCGTGCCCTTCTCGGTGCCGATGCGGATGTCCTTGATCTGCGCGGCGTCCTTCAGCACGCCCTTCTTGGCCAGGAACTGCTGGCCGACCAGGAAGTAAGGCGTCGTGAAGTCCACCGCCTTGGCGCGCTCGTCGGTGATGGTGAAGCTCGCGAACACCACGTCCACCTTGCCCGAGGTCAGGAGCGGAATGCGGTTGGCCGGGTTGGTCGGCACCAGCTCGATCTTCACGCCCAGGCTCCTGGCGAAGTCGGTGGCCAGGTCGATGTCGTGGCCCACCTGTTTCTTGCTGGCCGGATCGATGTAGCCGAAAGGCGGATTGCCGTCGAAGGCGGCCACGCGCAACACGCCGGCCTTCTTGACGTCGTCCAGCTTGTCGGCCCAGGCCGAGCTGCCGAATGCGAAAAAGCCGGCGGCCAGCGCCAAGCTCGAAACGATGAATTTGCTGCGGGTCATGCCTGCTCTTCGGAAATGGAAAGGCGCGACTCTAGGCAGCACGCTCGCCCGCGCCAACGAAGCAGATTCCGCTTGCATATGCCCTCGTGACTTGGGCATGAACTAATGAAAAAAGCTTCGTGGCGCGGCATGCGGCCGGCCTCTACAGTCGCCGGCCTTCCGCCAACTTCTTTTGCCGCGCACCGCGCGCCAACGCCATGCATCCCAACCCACTGTCATCGTCCGCCGTGTCGCGGCGCCTCCTTCTTCGTGCCGGCGCCGGTGCCGCGGCCATCGCGACCTGCGCACCGCTGTTCGCCCAGTCGCGCGCCAAGCTCCTGCGCATCGGCTACCAGAAGTTCAACACGCTCAACATCCTCAAGGGCACCGGCCAACTGGAGAAGGCGCTCGCCCCCAGCGGCGTGAAGGTCGAGTGGGCCGAGTTCCTGGGCGGCAGCCAGTTGTCAGAAGCACTGGCTGCGGGCGCCATCGATTTCGGCCATGCCTCCGATGGCATCGGCGTGTTCCAGCAGGCCAGCGGCAAAGGCCTTGCCTACCTGGCGGCGGAAAGCCCCTACCCCCGCGGCGTCGGCTTCCTGGTGCCGCGCGAATCGCCGATCCGCAGCGTGCGCGACCTGCGCGGCAAGAAGGTGGTCACCGGCCGGGGCTACAACACGCAGTACGTGCTGATCCGTGCGCTGGAGGCCGCGGGGCTGCGCTACGAAGACATCGATCCGGTCTACATCGTCACCGCCTCCGACACGGTGGCCGCCTACCAGTCGGGCAGCGTCGCGGCCATCGGCCTGTGGGACCCGTTCCTTGCGGGCGCGCAGGTGGCGACCGACTCGCGCCTGCTGTTCGACGGCACGGGCCTCAGCGGCAACCGCACCTACCACTTCGCGCAGCCCGGCTTCGCACGCGCCAACCAGGAACTGCTGCGCACCGTGTTCACCGAACTGCGCAAGGCCAACGAGTGGGCGCAGGCGCATCCCGCCGACGTGGTCGCCACGCTGGCGCCGCAGCTGAAGGTGGAGCCCAAGGTACTGGCGCTCGCGACCGAACGACGCCAATATGGCGCGGTCGCGCTCACGCCGGCCATCGCCCAGGAGCAACAGGGGCTGGCCGACGTGTTCGCGCAGCTCAAGCTCATACCCAAACCGATCGAGGTGAAGGAAGCCTTCCTGGACCTGGACCTCGTCTGACGCACCCGCCACCGTGACCCAGAACTCTCACTACGACGTCATCGTCGTCGGCCTCGGCGCCCTCGGCGCGGCCACGCTCTACCAACTCTCGCAGCGCGGGGCCCGCGTGCTGGGCATCGACCAGTTCGCGCCGCCGCACGACCAGGGCTCCTCGCACGGCGACTCGCGCATCACGCGCCTGGCGGTCGGCGAAGGCGACGAGTACGTGCCCTTCGTGCAGCGCTCGCACGCGATCTGGCGCGAGCTCGAAGCCCGCACCGGCAAGGCGCTCATGACCACCACGGGCGGCCTCATCCTCGCGCCGCGCGACCGCGTGGCCGAGCACCACGGCAAATCCGACTTCGTGCGGCGGACCATCGCCTCCGCCGAGCGCTTCGGCATCGCGCACGAAGTGCTCGACGCAGCCGGCATCCGCGCGCGCTTTCCGCAGTTCAACCTGCAGGGCGACGAGATCGGCTACCACGAGCGCGATGCCGGCTTCGTGCGGCCCGAAGACGCCATCGGCGCGCAGCTCGCGGTGGCCCGCGCCTCGGGGGCGCAGACGCGCACCGGCGAACGCGTGCAGTCCGTCGAGCCGGTCGGCAACGGCGACACGGTCCGCGTGCGCACCGATGCTGCCAGCTTCACGGCCGACCGCGTCGTGATCGCCGCGGGCGCCTGGCTGCCGGAATTCCTCGGACGGCAGGCCCGCGCCGACTGGCAAGCGAACTTTTCAGTACACCGGCAGGTGATGCACTGGTTCGACACCGGCGGCGCCGCCGCCGACTTCTCGCCCGGCCGCTTCCCGATCTTCATCTGGATGTTCGGCGACGGGCAGGAAGACTACATGTACGGCTTTCCGTCTTCGGACACGGCGCAACCGGCGCTCAAGGTCGCAACGGAGCAATACGTGGCCGCCACCACGCCCGACACGATCGACCGCAGCGTGAGCCCCGAGGAAAGCGCCGCGATGTACCGCGAACGAGTCGCCGGCCGCTTCCCGCAGATCGACGGCCGCGCGCTCAAGGCCCGCGCCTGCATGTACACCGTGACGCCCGACCGCCGCTTCGTGATCGATGCGCTCGACGGCTTGCCGAACGTGCTGATCGCCTCGGCGTGCTCCGGCCACGGCTTCAAGCATTCGGCGGGCCTGGGCGAAGCCATTGCCGACCGGGTATTGGGCCGCGGTATTTCCCACGGCCTCGACCTGCGCCCCTTTGCCCGACAGCGCCTGCTGGAGAAGGAAACTGCCTAGAGCGAGCCGGCGCGAACGCGGGCATCATCGCTCCGATCTTCTTGATTTCCGGAGTGATGCGCGATGAGATTCCTGGTGGTGGGTGCCGGTGCACTCGGTGGTTATTTCGGCGGCCGTCTGCTGGAGGCGGGGCGCGATGTGACCTTTCTTCTTCGTCCGCGCCGCGCGGCGCAGCTCGCGAAAACCGGGCTGGTGGTTCAGAGCCCCTTCGGCAACCTCGAACTTCCCGCACCGAAGCACGTGCTGGCCGAGAACATCGACGGCCCCTATGACGTGGTCGTCGTCGGCAGCAAGGCCTACGACCTCGAATCGACGATGGATTCGTTCGCGCCCGCGGTCGGCCCGGACACCGTGATCCTCCCGCTCCTCAATGGCATGAAGCACATCGACCAGCTGGCCGAACGCTTCGGCAACGAGCGCGTGCTCGGCGGCCTCTGCATGATCTCGGCCACGCTGGACGACGACGGCCGCGTGCTGCACCTGAACGACATGCACGGCCTGAGCTACGGCGAGCGCGCCGGCGGGCGTTCGGCGCGCGTGGATGCGATCGCAGCCCAGTTCGCGGGCGCGAAGTTCGACGCCACCGCCAGCGAGACCATCGGGCAGGACATGTGGGAGAAGTGGGTCTTCATCGCCTCAGCGGCGGGCCTCACGAGCCTGATGCGCGCCTCCATCGGCGACATCGTCGCGGCCGGCGGGCAGGACGTGGCGCTCTCGATCTTCGACGAGTGCTGCGCCATCGCCGCGCACAACGGCTTCGCGCCGCGCCCCGCCGCCATCCAGCGCGGCCGTGCCGTGGTGACGACGGCCGGCTCGCCGATGACCGCATCGATGTACAAGGACATCGTGCGCGGCGCGGCGGTCGAGGCCGATCACATCGTCGGCGACCTCCTCGGCCGCGCGCCCAAAAGCAATTCAGGCGATTCGCCGGTGCCCTCGGTGCTGCGCACCGCCTACGTCCACCTCAAGGCCTACGAGGCCAAGCGCGCCCGCGAGGCCAGCTGAGATCCATGGCCGACGCGCTCGCCTTCCTCCACACGGCGCAGCCGCATGTGCAGACCTTCGGGCGGCTGGTGCGCGACGTTGCGCCCGATCTCGAGGTGCGCCACCTGGTGATGGAGGAATTACTGGACGACGCGCGCGTCGTGGGCATCGCCAACGCGGCGCTGGTCGGGCGCGTGCACGATGCCATGCGCGAGGCGGCAGCGGACGGCGCCGCGGTGGTCGTGTGCACCTGCTCCACCATCGGCGGCATCGCCGAGAAGACCCCCACCGGCGGCGCCTTCTCGGCCCTGCGCATCGACCGCGCCATGGCCGACCGCGCGGTGCGCACCGGCCCGCGCGTGCTGATCGTCGCGGCCGTCGAAAGCACGCTGGAGCCGACGACGGCATTGATTGTCTCGGCGGCGACGCAGGCCGGCGTCGGCACCCGGCCGAGCGCGCTGCTCGTGGACGAGGCATGGGCGCATTTCCAGGCCGGAGACACCGGGCGCTATGTGGAGACGCTGGCCGCGGCGATCCGCGGCGCGGTCGGCAAGGCCGATGTGGTGGTGCTCGCGCAGGCCTCGATGGCGCCGGTGACGCCGCTGCTTGCCGACCTCGGCGTCGATGTTCTCAGCAGCCCGGGGCTGGGCGTGGCGCATGCGGTGGCGACGCTGCGGGCATCGGGCAACGCATGGAATGCCAGCGGCATGGGCATGCTGTCGGGCCCGCAGGCCTGAGCCGTCGCTACTCCGACTTGAGGATCGTCTCGCCCTTCAGCGCGCCCATGTCACGCGTGTTGAAGCGGTGCCGCTTCCACCCGGCCCAGGTGCGGCGGAAGTTCGCGAGCGAGATGCCGTAGTACAGCACCTTGAACATGCGCAGCGCGCCCCACATCGGCGTGCCCTTGTAGATGTCGCCGGCCAGCAGCGACATCAGCGCCTCCTTCACCCGGAACGGATTGCCCGGGTGCATGAACATGTCGCGGATGGTCGGGTTGGTCACGCGGTAGATGAACCACGAGTATTCGCGCGGGCCCTTGCGCATCATGGCCTCGAAGCCCTGCCGGGCGGTGGCCAGTTCGGCCGGCCGGTCGAGCGCGGTGGCCACGAGCTCGGCGCCGTCGAAGGCGCTGTGCATTGCCAGGTAAACGCCCGAGGAGAACATCGGATCGATGAAGGTGAAGGCATCGCCCAGCAGCAGGTAGCGGTCGCCCGTCGCGTGCGTGCTCGAGTACGAGAAGTTGCCGGTGGCATGCACCGCGTCGTCGACCAGCGTGGCGTTCTTCAGGCGCTCCACCAGCACCGGGCAGGTGGCGATGGTGTCGTAGAAGAAATCCTTCAGCGGCTTGTCGCGCGTCTTGAGGTAATACGGCCAGCAGACCGCACCCACGCTGGTGGTGCCGTCGGCCAGCGGAATGAACCAGAACCAGCCATGCGGAAACCAGCAGATGCTGATGTTGCCTTCCTTCTTGCCCTCCAGCCGCTCGGCGTTGGTGAAGTGGCCGAAGACGGCGGTGCTGTTGTGGTCGGGGTTCTTTTCCTTGCAGCGGAATTTGTTGGCCAGGAGCGTGTCGCGGCCGGTCGCATCGACCACGAATCGGGCGCGCCAGTTGCGCCTGGCGCCGTCGTCCATCTCGGCCTGGACGGTCGCGCCGTCGGCATCGAACGCCACGTCGCGCACCTTGCAGCCTTCGATCGCCTGGGCGCCGCGCGTGGCGGCGTTGCGGAACAGCAGTTCGTCCAGCTCCGAGCGGCGCACCTGCCATGCGGAGTCGAGCGACTTGTCCCAGCCCTCGGCGAAGTCCACGTAGCTGCGGTGCTCATGGTCGGGCGAGACGAACTCGATGCCGAATTTCGGCATGCCGATCTTCTCGACCTGGTCGCGCACGCCGAGCCTGTCGAACAACTCGACGTTGGCAGGCAGCAGCGATTCGCCGATGTGAAAGCGTGGGTGGTGCGCCTTCTCCAGCAGCACCACATGGCGGCCCTGTTGCGCCAGCAGCGCCGCCACGGTCGACCCGGCGGGGCCGCCGCCGATCACGATCACGTCGCAGGATTCGTTCGTGGCCGGGCTGGGTTCGATGGCTTCAGTCGGGAGGGACATTCAGGCTGTACAACATTGTTTAACAATGTTGCGCAGCATAACGCCCTCGGCGGATGGCCGCCCTGCCGTTCGGCGGCAGGCGCCGACGCCGTGCCGCCGGACGTAGAAGGTCTCAGCCCGAGCGCCGCTGGCCGGCCAACCGACGCACCACCGTCACCAGGCGGTCCACCTCGTCGAAGGTGTTGTAGAACGCGAGCGACGGCCGCACCGTCGTCTCGACGCCGAAGCGCCGCAGGATCGGCTGCGCGCAGTGGTGCCCCGTGCGCACCGCGATGCCTTCGTCGTTCAGCGCATGGCCCACCTCTTCGGTGGTGTAGCCGTCGAGCACGAAGGACATCACGCTGGCCTTGTCGGCCGCCGTGCCGATCAGCCGCACGCCCGGAATGGCACCGAGTTGCGCCATGCCGTACACCAGGAGGTCGTGCTCGTAGCGCGCGATGTTCTCGATGCCGACCTTGTTGACGTAGTCGATCGCCGCGCCCAGGCCCACCGCGTCGGCGATGTTGCCGGTGCCGGCCTCGAACTTGTTGGGGATCGGCTGGAACACGGTCTTCTCGAAGGTCACGTCGGCAATCATGTTGCCGCCGCCCTGCCAGGGCGGCATGTCTTCCAGCACCTCGCGCTTGCCCCAGACCACGCCGATGCCGGTCGGGCCGAACACCTTGTGGCCGGAGAACACGAAGAAGTCGGCGCCCAGGTCCTGCACGTCCACGCGCATGTGCGAGACCGATTGCGCGCCGTCGACCAATGCCTTGGCGCCCGCACGATGCGCGAGCTCGACGATCTCCTTCACCGGCACCACGGTGCCGAGCGCGTTGGAGACCTGCGTGACCGCGACGATCTTCGTGCGGTCGTTCAGCAGCTTGCGGTATTCGTCGAGCAGCACCTGGCCCGAGTCGTCCACCGGAATCACGCGCAGCTTCGCGCCCTTGGCGGCGGCCAGCTGCTGCCACGGCACGATGTTGGCGTGATGCTCCAGGTTGGAGACGATGATCTCGTCGCCCTCGCCCACGTGCTGGCCGCCCCAGCTCTTGGCCACGAGGTTGATCGCCTCGGTGGTGCCGCGCACGAAGATCACCTCTTCGACTTCGGCTGCGTTGATGAACTTGCGCACGCGCTCACGTGCGCCTTCGTACGCATCTGTGGCGCGCGCTGCGAGCTCGTGCGCCGCGCGATGGATGTTCGAGTTCTCGTGCGCGTAGAAGTACGCGATGCGGTCGATGACCGATTGCGGCTTGTGCGTGGTGGCCGCGTTGTCGAACCACACGAGCTGCTTGCCGTTGACGCGCTCCTGCAGGATCGGGAAGTCGCGGCGCACGGCGTTGACGTCGAACGGCGGATGCTGGCCGCTGCCGGCGAGCGGCACCGCGTCGGGGCCGCGCGGGTCGGGCTTGGCCGGCGTGACGAAGCCGTTGGGCAGGCGCACCGCATCGACGAAGTAGAACTGCGCATCGCGGCCGGCCGGCGCCGAAGGCGGGCTCGGTGGCAACGCGGGTTGGGCGGTGGGCGCCGCCAGACCTGCGAAGGGATCGTGAATCGCGAAGCCATCGCTGGCACCGGCCGCCGGATGGCCGTAGCTGTTGTTCAGGAAGTAGAAAGGCGACGCGGCCGCTTGCGGCGCGGAAGGCGAACCAGGCGAAACAGGCGCACCGACCTGCTGCGGCACGCCCAGCACCGTGCCGCCCGAACGCGGTTCGAAGGCCGGGGCCACCGACAACACGTTGTCCGGCACGCCATTGCCCGCCACCGCATGCGGCAGCAAGGCCGGCGCGCGGTTGGCCAGCGAAGGCAGCTGCGTCGGCGATGCCGGCAGCACATTGGCGCCCGGAATCTGCCCCTGCGGAATCGGCGTGCCCGGAACGCTCGGCCCGAAGCCGGCGGGACTCACGAGCGGCGAGCCCGGCGGCGCGATGTTGGCGGGGAACTGCGCGCCCGGCACCAGCCCGCTCGCTGCACCGGGCAACGAGGTCGGCGGCGTGCCCGGCAGCGCGGAAAACATGGCGCTCGCCATGCGCGCGAGGATCGCCGGATCGAACGGCGCCTCGCCCGGAGTCGTGGGGGTGCTCACCGCGGCTTACTTGTAGGTGTCGGGATAGTCGTGGTACTTGCCGATCTCGACGTCGTCGAGCACCGCCAGCGCGTCGGTGGTCAGCACCGCGAGGGAGCAGTACAGCGAGATCAGGTAAGACGCGATCGCGTGGTTGTTGATGCCCATGAAGCGCACCGACAGCCCCGGGCTCTGCTCGCCCGAGAGACCCGGCTGGAACAGGCCCACCACGCCCTGGCGCTTGTCGCCCACGCGCAGCAGCAGGATCTTGCTCTTGCCGTCGGCGACCGGCACCTTGTTCGAAGGAATCAGCGGAATGCCGCGCCAGGTGATGAACTGCGAGCCGAAGAGGCTCACGGTCGGCGGCGGCGTGCCGCGGCGCGTGGCCTCGCGGCCGAAGGCGGCAATGGCCAGCGGGTGCGTGAGGAAGAACGCGGGCTCCTTCCACACCTTGGTGAGCAGCTCGTCCAGGTCGTCGGGCGTGGGCGCACCGGTCAGCGGGAAGATGCGCTGCTCTTCGCTCACCTGGGCCAGGAGGCCGTAGTCGGGGTTGTTGATGAGCTCGCTCTCCTGGTTCTCCTTGATCGTCTCGATCGTCAGGCGCAGCTGCTCCTTGATCTGGTCGTGCGGGCTGCTGTAGAGGTCGGAGATGCGGGTGTGCACGTCCAGCACGGTGCTCACGGCATTGAGGTAGTGCTCGCGCGGGTTCTCTTCGTAGTCGACGAAGGTGCGCGGCAGCTGGTTCTCTTCTTCGCGCGAGGTGCAGGTGACCTTGATCGACTCGGGGTTCTTGACCTTGTTGACGCGGTAGATGCCCGCCTCC
This sequence comes from Variovorax paradoxus, assembly GCF_000834655.1. Lineage (GTDB taxonomy): Bacteria > Pseudomonadota > Gammaproteobacteria > Burkholderiales > Burkholderiaceae_C > Variovorax > Variovorax paradoxus_F. Next base: position 45,251 of record NZ_JXQQ01000033.1, on the reverse strand, counting down.
ACCGGCACCCATTGCAGGAGGTGCGTCAGCCAGCGCGGGCTGATGGTCTCCAGCTGGGGGACTGTCTTGGTGGCATTGGCTAGCTGGCGTGCGGCGTTGTCGCCAAGGGCGGTGGTACCACCGACTGTTGCGCTCATGGATCAAGGCTCCGGGGTTGGAAGGAAAACTGGGATATCGACACGGCGATGCAGCGACGTGCATCGGCGCACCGAGTGTCCGGTGACCCCGGGTTTTCCCTCAACAGGCTATAGCCGCCAAGTTGATCCGCCTTGCAAGGCGCGACTGCTCCAGTTGCTCGCAGCGCGCGAGCAGGTTCACGATGTTGATGCCCAGCGCCGTCGCGAGCTTCTGCGCGGTGACGATCGAGGGGATCACGCGGCCGCGTTCGACCTCGCCCACGTACGAGCGATTGAGGTCCGAGCGCTCGGCCAGCTGCTCCTGCGACCAGCCATTCGCCTCGCGCAACTGGCGCACGGTCACGCCGAAATCTTCGACAAAGGCTTTCATGGTGCGCTCGCTTTCGGTGCGTTCTGCAAACTGGCCTGGGTCACGCTCGCGCCCGGCTTCACGTCCTCGGTGATCCACACGTTGCCGCCGATCACCGCGCCCTTGCCCAGCGTCACGCGCCCCAGGATGGTCGCGCCCGCATAGATGACCACGTCGTCTTCGACCACCGGATGGCGCGGCAGGCCCTTCTGCAGGTTGCCCTCGGTGTCGGTGGGAAAGCGCTTGGCCCCGAGCGTCACGGCCTGGTACAGCCGCACGCGCTTGCCGATGACGGCGGTCTCGCCGATCACGACGCCCGTGCCGTGGTCGATGAAGAAACCCGCGTCGATCTGCGCACCGGGATGGATGTCGATGCCGGTCTGCCCGTGCGCGAGTTCGGCGACGATGCGCGCGAGCAGCGGCAGGTCGAGCCGGTAGAGCGTGTGCGCCAGGCGGTGATGGATCATCGCGAGCACGCCGGGGTAGCACAGCAGCACCTCGTCCACGCTGCGCGCGGCCGGGTCGCCCTGGTAGGCGGCAAGCACGTCGCTGTCGAGCAGCCGGCGCAGGCCCGGCAGTGCGTTCGCGAACTCGCGCACGGCCTCGGCGGCCGCATCGTCGATCTCGCTCGGGGGCCGCGGCGCGAGGCGCGCATTGAAATTGAGTTCCAGCCGGGCCTGCACCAGCAGCGCTTGCAAGGCCGCGTCGAGCGTGTGGCCGACGTAGAAGTCTTCGCTTTCATGGCGCAGGTCCGGCGGTCCGAGCCGCATCGGAAAGAGCGCGCCCTTGAGCGATTCGACGATCTGCGCGAGCGCATCGCGCGACGGAAACTCGCGCGCACCGGGCTCCCGGGAGCGCCGCTGCGAATCGCGCCACTCGTCGCGCACGCCATGCAGCGCGCGCACGATGTCGCTCACCTCGAAATGGGCCATGTGTTCTTCTCCCTTGTTGGACGTGGTGGGTGTGAGGCGTCAGCCAGCCGATCAGTCCTGCACCCAGGGCAGTTGGTGGAAGCGCCAGCCGTCCGCGCCGCCGCGGTGCTGCTGCGCATCGATCTCGCCCTCGAAGCCTTCGAGCACGTTGAAGACGTTCGTGAAGCCGGCCTTTGCAGCCGCTTCGGCTGCCAGTGCGGAGCGCTTGCCGCTGCGGCACAGGAGCAGCGCCACGGCGTCCTTGCCCCCGTCTTTCGCGAGCTTGGCCTCGAGTTCCCGAACGAAGCGTGGGTTGCGGGTGAGCGCTGTGCCCGTGGCCCAGGCCACATGGAGGCTCTCGGGCACGTGGCCGACGAACTTGCGTTCCTCGCCCGAGCGCACATCGACCAGCACGGCCTGGCCCTTCTGCACGAGTTCCCAGGCCACCGCCGGCGTGACGCCACCGGCATAGGGCCAGTTGTTTTCGGCGGCCTTGACGCGCGCCTGTTCAAGTGCTTCGGGCAAGACGAGGTCTTCAACTTCTACAGACATGCGATGCGGCTCCTGTTGTGCGTTGGTATGCGCCCTGTGATGGCGATAACCACCACTGTAGGAGCGCGGTCCTGAAGTCACAACGACTGAAAAGTCGATTTCTAACAACTTCACGTTGTATAGGCTTCGCCGGTCTGGATACGCCATGTTGGATATGGCCGAGCGCACCGGACCGGGGCACAGTCGCCCGCATGGATCACAAAGTCATCACCCTCATCAAGTGGCTCTTCCTGGCCGTCGGGCTGGCGCTCCTGGTCGGCGCCATCTTCGTGGAGCCCGAGGCCAAGCTGGCCTTGACGATCATGGGCGTGATCTTCGCGGGCGTCGGCGGCGGCATCATCGCCTTCGGCCGCTGGAGCGCGCAGAAGGAAGCCGACCTGCGCCAGAACGGCCAGCTCATCGAGGCCGAGTTCCAGGAGGTCGAGCAGAACGGCACCATCGAGGTCAACGGCGAGCACCCCTACCGCATCGTCGCCAGGTGGCACGACACCACGAACAACCGGCTGCACGTGTTCCGCAGCGCCAACCTCTGGTTCGACCCGACGGACTACGTGCAGGAATGGATCCCGGTCTACATCGACCGGAACAACCCCAAGCGCTACCACATGGAAACCTCGTTCCTGCCCAAGCTGCAGTGACGCAAAAAAACCCGGCACCACGAGGGCGCCGGGTTGTTCGCAATCGCCCGAGGGTCCGTCAGAGCTTCGCGATCGAAACTTCGGTCGACTTCACGAGCGCGACCACGTCGGAGCCGACCTTCAGTTGCAGCTCGTCGATCGAGCGCGTGGTGATGACCGAGGTCACGATGCCCCAGGCGGTTTCGACATCGACTTCGGAGACGACGTCGCCGCGGATGATTTCGCGGACCTTGCCCTTGAACTGGTTGCGCACGTTGATGGCTTGGATGGACATGATGGTTTCTCTTTCAGGTTGAAGAAATAGATAAGGGAGGGAATGGCGAGATCAGACGATCTGCGCCACGTCGTCGAACGCGAGTCGGGGCCCGCGCTCGAAAGTGCCGGCGTGATCGGCCACACCGAGATTCACGAGAAAGTTGGCGCGGTAGCGGCCGTCGGGAAAGAACGCCTTGTCGACCAGCTCCGCGTTGAAGCCCGATTGCGGTCCCACGTCCAGCCCCAGCGAGCGGGCCGCCAGGATCAGGTAGGCGCCCTGCAGGCTGCTGTTGCGAAAGGCCGTGGCCTGCGCGGCCTCGGCGCTCTTCTCGAAGAACGGCTTGGCGTCGTAGGCGGGAAACTGCGTGGGCAGGTGCTCGTAGAAGCGCGTGTCGTGCGCGACGATCACCGTCACGCCGGCCGCCAGCGTCTGCGCCGTGTTGCCCGACGAGACCGCGGGCTTGAGCCTCGCCTTGGCCTCTTCGCTGCGCACGAACACATAGCGCGCGGGCTGCGCGTTGTAGGCGGTCGGGCCCCACTTCACGAGGTCGTAGAGCTTGTGGATGACCTCGTCGGTCACCGGCACCGGCTTGAATGCATGCACGGTGCGCGCCTTGCGGAACAGCTGGTCGAGCGCCGCTTCGGGGATGGCTTGCAAGATCGTCATAGAGTTCTTTCTCTTTCAGGGAACACCGCGGATCCGGCTTTGCCGGGCCGCAGGTGTTGCCCCCGGAAGGGGGTTGGCGAAGCGACACGCAGTGCGCGTAGCCTGGGGGAGAGCTTCATGCTGCGGCCAGCGCCACGTCGAGGTCGGCGATCAAATCGTCGATGTGCTCGATGCCGACCGACAGGCGCACGGTGTCTTCCGTCACGCCGGCCTTAGCCAGTTCTTCGGGCGAGAGCTGCCGGTGCGTGGTCGAGGCCGGGTGCGTGGCCAGCGAGCGCACGTCGCCGATGTTCACCAGGCGCGTGAAGAGCTTGAGCGCATCGAGGAATTTCGCCCCACCCTCGCGGCCGCTGCCGATGCCGAAGGTCAGCACGCCGCTCGATTTGCCGCCGAAATACTTCTGCGCCAGCGCGTGGTCCGGATGGTCTTCCAGTGCCGCGTAGTTGACCCAGTTCACCGCCTTGTGCGTCTTCAGGTGCTGCGCCACCCGGAGCGCGTTGCTGCTGATGCGGTCCATGCGCAGCGCCAGCGTCTCGATGCCCTGCAGGATCAGGAAGGCGTTGAACGGCGAGATGGCCGCGCCGGTGTTGCGCAGCGGCACCACGCGCGCGCGGCCGATGTAGGCGGCCGGGCCCAGCGCCTCGGTGTAGACCACGCCGTGGTAGCTCACGTCGGGCTCGTTCAGGCGCTTGAAGCGCGCCTTGTGCTCGGCCCACGGGAACTTGCCCGAATCGACGATGGCGCCGCCGATGCTCGTGCCGTGGCCGCCCAGGTACTTGGTGAGCGAGTGCACCACGATGTCGGCGCCGTGCTCGATGGGCCGGCTCAGGTACGGCGAAGGCACGGTGTTGTCCACGATCAGCGGCACGCCGTGGCGGTGGGCGATCTCGGCGATGGCCGCGATGTCGGTCACGTTGCCGGCCGGATTGCCCAGCGACTCGACGAACACCGCCTTGGTCTTGTCGTCGAAGAGCTTCTCGAAACTCTTCGGATCGCGGTGGTCGGCAAAGCGTGTGGTGATGCCGAACTGCGGCAGCGTGTGCGCAAAGAGGTTGTAGGTGCCGCCGTAGAGCGCCGTGCTGCTCACGATGTTGTCGCCGGCTTCGGCAATCGTCTGGATCGCGTAGGTCACGGCCGCCTGGCCCGAGGCCAGCGCGAGTGCTGCGATGCCGCCTTCGAGCGCGGCCACGCGCTGCTCCAGAACGTCTTGCGTCGGGTTGTTGATGCGGGTGTAGATGTTGCCCGGCACCTTCAGGTCGAACAGGTCCGCGCCGTGCTGTGCGCTGTCGAAGGCGTAGGCCACCGTCTGGTAGATCGGCGGCGCGACGGCGCGCGTGGTCGGCTCGGGCGAGTACCCGGCGTGCACCGACAGGGTTTCGAATTTCCAGTTTTGCTGCGACATGCGAGAGCCTTTCAGGATGGAAAGAAGAGAAAGAACAACAGCAAGCCGTTCACGCTGAGCCTGTCGAAGCGCTGCGCAAGGCTTCGACGGGCTCAGCCCGAACGGCCGTGAGCATCAGATAGCCCAGCGCAACGCGTGCGCCGGCGTACCGAGCCAGCTGGCGTCGGCGCTGCTCTCAACCTCTTCGGGCTTTTGCAGCACCCTGTCGAGGATGCGTTTTTCGATCGCCGCGAAGGCCGGGTCGCCCTGCGAGCGCGGGCGTGCGAGTGCGATGTTCTCGTCCAGCGCGATGCGGCCGTCTTCGATGAGGATCACGCGGTCCGCCAGCGCCACGGCTTCCTGCACGTCGTGCGTCACCAGCAAGGCGGTGAAGCGGTGGCGCTGCCAGAGGTTCTCGATGAGCCGGTGCATCTCGATGCGGGTGAGCGCGTCGAGCGCGCCCAGCGGTTCGTCCAGCAGCAGCAGGCGCGGGTGATGCACCAGTGCGCGCGCGAGCGACACGCGCTGGCGCTGGCCGCCCGACAGGCGCGCCGGCCATTCGTTCTCGCGGTCGGCCAGGCCCACCTGCGCGAGCACCTCCTTGCCGCGCGCCTTGGCGTCGTTGGCCAGGCCCAGCGTCACGTTGTCGAGCACGCGGCGCCAGGGCAGGAGGCGCGCCTCCTGGAACATGATGCGGGTGTCGTCGTGCAGGCCGTTCACGGCCTTGCCATCGGTGTAGAGGCCACCGGAAGTCGCCTCTTCGAGCCCCGCGATCAGCCGCAGCAGCGTGCTCTTGCCGCAGCCGCTGCGGCCCACGATGGCGATGAACTGGCCCGGCTCGATGGTGAGCTGGGTGTTGCGCAGCACGTCGCGCGTGCCGTAGCGCTTGTGCAGGCCGCGCGCTTCGAGGCGCACACCACCGGCGATGACAGGACGATCCAGGACGGCGCTCATTGCAGGCCCCCTGTGATTGCTCGAGGAACACCGCGGGACCGGCTCTGCCGGACCGCTGGTGTTGCCCCCTGCAAGGGGGTTGGCGAAGCGACACGAAGTGCGCGCAGGCTGGGGGTGAACTTCATCCTAGGCTCCGGGTTTGAACAGCGCGACGTCGAGCGCGTTGAGTTTCTTGGGCAGCAGCTTCTCGCCGAAGAAGGCATCGGCGATGCGCTGCTGCTCGGTCAGGCCCTCCGCCACGACCGGGCGCACCGCATAGCTGCGGCGGCTGTTGGCCTGCTCGATGGTGGCGGCGTCCAGGCCCCACACGGGCGACAGCAGCGCGGCGGCTTCCCTGGGGTTCTGCTTGACCCACTTGCCGGTCTTTTCGAGCTCGGCGTAGATCACGCGCAGCACGTCGGGCCGCGCCTTCGCGAACTTGGTGCTCGCAAGGTAGTAGCGCTGGTACGACGCGATGCCCGCGCCGTCGGCAAGCACGCGCACCTTCGACTGGCGCTGCGCGGCGGCGAGGAACGGGTCCCACACCACCCACGCATCGATCGCGCCCTTCTCGAACGCGGCGCGGCCATCGGCCGGCGTGAGGTAGGCGGGCTCGATGTCCTTGAACGAGAGGCCGGCCTTCTCGAGCGCGGCGATCAGCAGGTAGTGCGCGCCGGCCGCTTTCGCGAAGCCGACCTTCTTGCCCTTCAGGTCGGCCACGGTCTTGAGCGGCGAGTCGTCTTTCACGACGATGGCCTGCGCCGCGGGCGACGGCGCTTCCTGCGCGATGAAGGTCAGCTCGGCACCGGCCGCCTGCGCGAACACGGGCACCGTGTCGGCGACGTCGGCGCTGATGTCCAGGTTGTCCAGGTTCAGCGCCTCGAGCAGCGGCAGGCCGCTGGTGAACTCGTGCCAGCTCAGCGTCGCGTTGAGCGGCGCGAGTTGCTTCTCGAGCGTGCCTTGCGCCTTGAGCAGGGCCGTGAGCGTCGACGACTTCTGGTAGCCGAAGCGCACGGTGACGGGCCGCGGTGCGACGCCCTGTGCCAGCACGGCACCGGCGCCGAGCGCACCCAGCGTGGCGATGGCGGTGCGGCGGGAAATGGATCTGTTCATGTGCCCTGTCCTCACTTCTGCTTCTTCTGATAGCCGGGGTGCCAGCGCAGCCACCATTGCTCCAGGCCGCGCGCGAACAGGTCGGCGAGCTTGCCGAGCAGCGCGTACAGCAGGATGCCCACGAGCACGATGTCGGTCTGCAGGAACTCGCGGGCGTTCATCGTGAGATACCCGATGCCGGCCTGCGCCGAGATGGTCTCGGCCACGATCAGGATCACCCACATGAGGCCCAGCGAAAAACGCAGGCCCACGAGGATCGACGACAGCGCGCCCGGCAGGATCACCTCGCGGTAGAGCTGCCAGCGCGTGAGGCCGTAGGTGCGGCCCATCTCGATGAGCTGCGGATCGACGTTGCGGATGCCGTGGAAGGTGTTCAGGTAGATCGGAAAGAACACCGACACCGAAATCAGGAACAGCTTGGCCGATTCGTCGATGCCGAACCACAGGATGACGAGTGGAATCAGCGCGAGCGCGGGGATGTTGCGCACCATCTGGATGGTCGAGTCGAGCAGCGTCTCGGCGAACTTCACCGAGCCGGTGAGCAGGCCGAGCGCGAGCCCCGCACCGCCCCCGATCGCCAGGCCCGCGAGCGCGCGGCCCGCGCTGACCTTCACGTGCGTCCAGAGTTCGCCGGACACCGTGAGCGACCACGCCGCCTTGACCACGTCGACCGGAGCTGGCAGCACCCGCGTGGAGAGCCAGCCGAGCGACGAGGCGATCTGCCAGAACACGATGAGCCCCACCGGCACCAGCCAGGGAACGAGGCGGCCCGCCACGTTGAGGCCGAAGGCCTTGAACGCCTTGCCGCTGCTGGCCGCCGAATCGGTCGAAGCCACCGGAAGCTCCTGCACTTGTTCAGTCATGGGGATTCCTTGTTCAGCTTTGCGACACGAGGCGCGAGGGCGCATCGAGATTGGCGACGACTTCCCCGAACGGCCCGCTCAGCGAACCGCCCGCCAGCTGCTTCTTCGCCGTGCGCGAGAGCAGCGGGAACACCAGCTCGGCGAAGCGGTACGCCTCTTCGAGGTGCGGGTAGCCCGAGAGAATGAATTTGTCCAGGCCGAGCGCCGCGTACTCCTCGATGCGCGCGGCAACGGTCGTCGCATCGCCCACGAGCGCCGTGCCCGCGCCACCGCGCACGAGACCCACGCCGGCCCACAGGTTCGGCGAAATCTCCAGCTCGGCGCGCGAGCGCTTCGCACCGCCCGCATGCAAAGCGGCCATGCGGCGCTGGCCTTCGGAATCCATGCGCGCGAACGCGGCCTGGGCGCGGATGACGGTGTCGTCGTCCACGCGGCTGATCAGTTCCTCGGCGGCCTTCCAGGCGGCGTCTTCGGTCTCGCGCACGATCACGTGCAGGCGGATGCCGAACTCGACGCGGCGGCCCTGCTTCTCGGCACGGGCGCGCACATCGGCGATCTTCCTGGCGACTTCGGCGGGCGGCTCGCCCCACGTGAGGTACGCATCGACCTGCTCGGCGGCGAGGTCGTGTGCGGCTGCCGAAGAGCCACCGAACCACACCGGCGGGTATGGCGTCTGCACCGGCGGATACAGCAGCTTGGCGCCCTTCACGCTCAGGTGCTTGCCTTCGAAGTCGTAGCCCTGGCCGTCGTGGCTGCGCGTGAGGATCTCGCGCCAGATGCGGATGAACTCGGCCGACTGCTCATAGCGCGAGGCGTGGTCCAGGTACACGCCATCGCCTTCGAGCTCGGCCTGGTCGCCGCCCGTCACGAGGTTCACGAGCAGCCGACCGCCCGAGAGCCGGTCGAAGGTCGCAGCCATGCGCGCGGCCAGGCTGGGCTGGTGCAGCCCCGGACGCACGGCCACCAGGAACTTGAGATTCCTGGTCGAGCCGATCAGGCTGGAGGCGATCACCCACGGGTCCTCGCACGAGCGGCCGGTGGGAATCAGCACGCCTTCGTAGCCGAGGTTGTCGGCCGCGCCCGCGATCTGCTGCAGGTAGGCCAGGTCGACGGGGCGCGCCCCCTCGCTGGTGCCGAGGTAGCGGCTGTCGCCGTGCGAGGGAAGGAACCAGAAGATCTGCATCACGCGACTCCCGCGCCGGCGGCTTCGAGCACGTTGATCTTCTTCGGGATCAGCTTCAGCTCGAAGAAGGTGTCGGCGATCTTCTGCTGCTCGGCCAGGATGGCCTTGGTGATCGGGGTGATGCCGTAGGCCGTGCGCGCCACGGTGACGTCGGCCACCGGTTTCGGCAGGCCCCACAGCGCGGCCAGCTCGGCGGCCAGGTCGCCCTTGTTCGCGGCGCCCCAGGCATCGACCTTGTTGAGCTCTTCAACGGCGATGGCCAGCACGTCGGCGTTCTTCGCCACGTAGTCGAGCGAAGAGAAATAGTAGGCGCGGTTGCCCACCACGCCGGTGGCGTCGGCCAGGATGCGCGCGTCGAGCGACTTCTCGGCCGCGGCGAGGAACGGGTCCCAGATCACCCAGGCATCTACAGAGCCTTTTTCGAACGCGGCGCGCGCATCGGCCGGCGGCAGGTAGGCCAGGTTCAGGTCCGCATACGAGAGGCCGTGCTTCTCGAACAGCTTGACGATGAAGTAGTGGACGTTCGAGCCCTTGTTGAGCGCAATCTTCTTGCCCTTGAGATCGGCCACGGTCTTGATGGCCGAGCCCTTGGGCACCAGCACGGCCTCGGTCTGCGGGCGATGCTGCGTGGCGGCCACGTAGGCCAGCGGCGCGCCGGCGGCCTGCGCGAAGATGGGCGGCGCTTCGCCGACGTCGCCGAAGTCGATGGAGCCGACGTTGAGCGCTTCCAGCTGCACCGGGCCGGCGGTGAACTCGGTCCATTTGACGGTGACGCCCAGCGGCGCGAGGCGCTTCTCCAGCGTGCCGCGGCCCTTGAGGATGTTGAGCGTGCCCTTCTGGTTGCCGATGCGGAACTGGCGCGCGGGCGCCTGGGCGAGTGAGGCGAACGAAGGCAGCGCGATGGCGGCTGCGGCTGCGCCCTGGATCAGGCGGCGGCGGGGAATGGAAATGCGGTTCATGGCGTAGTGCTTCAAAGAGATTCAGGGCTGCGCGGTGACGACCGCGTCGCTGACCTTGATGGGCTTGGGAATGAGCTTCAGCGCGAAGAAGGTGTCGGCGATCTGCTGCTGGCCGGCCGCGACGGCGGGCGTGATCGGCTTGACGTTGAACTCGTAGCGGCGCAACGCGAGCTCGACCACGTCGACCGGCAGCCCCTGCAGCGGCGCGATCTGCTCGGCCGCCTGGCGCAGGTTCTTCTTGAGCCAGATGCCCTGCTCCACCGAGTCGGCGAAGAGCGCATCGATGACCTTCGGGTTGTTCTTCACGAAGCCGCGTTCGCCCAGGTAGAACTGGTAGTTGTTGACCACGTCGGTGGTGCCACCTGTGCCGTCCGCCAGCACGCGGGCGCCGGTGGCCTTCTCGGCGGCGGCCTGGAACGGGTCCCAGATCACCCACGCATCGACGTTCTTGCTCTCGAAGGCGGCGCGGCCGTCGGCCGGTGCGAGGTACACGGGCTGGATGTCGGAGAACTTCAGGCCGTTCTTCTCGAGCTGCTTGACGAGCAGGTAATGCACGTTGCTGCCCTTGTTGAGCGCGACCTTCTTGCCCTTCAGGTCGGCGACGGACTTGATCGGCGAGTCTTTCGTGACCAGGATCGCCTCGGCGCGCGGCGCGGCCGGGTCGTAGCCGAAGTAGACGAACTTGGCGCCTGCGGCCTGCGCGAAGATGGGCGGCGCCTCGCCGACGTAGCCCACGTCGACCGCGCCGACATTCAGGCCTTCGAGCAGCTGCGGGCCGGCCGGAAACTCGACCCACTTCACGCCGAAGCCCAGCGGCGCGAGCTTCTTCTCGAGCGTGCCCTGTGCTTTCTGCAGCACGAAGAGGCTGGCGGATTTCTGATAGCCGATGCGCAGCTCGCCTTTGCCTTGGGCATGTGCGGATGCAGCGGAGATGAAGCTCACGATCAGTGCGACGGCGGCGACCACGATCGTGCTGATCGCGAGATCGCGCAGCGCCTGCCAGATCGAGCGTGGCGGTGCGTCGAGCGCGTGGTCTTCGGTGGCAACGGGGTTCATGCGGGGATTCCTTGGTGCAAAAACTTTGGGCAAAGCTGTCCCCCTGCCGCGCACAGGCGGCTTCAAAAACGGGGACGGGGATGGGTCTGGCGACGCCGGGCTCTATGAAGAACCCCGCGTTCAGACGCTACATCGCACGCGGGAGAACGGGACCGGCTCGAATCCGTGCGTTGCAGGCAGCTTCAGGCCCTCGGTCGCAAGCACCTCGACGGCCTCGTTCAGGCGCTCGGCCAGGTCGTTGTGCACCTGGTAGGCGTTCTCGGGCGTGAGCGCGATCTGCGAGTCGCTCGCGTAGACGCCCGGCAGGATGTGGCGCGCCGCCAGCGACTGCAGCACGGGGCGCAGGGCGTAGTCGAGCGCGAGCATGTGATGGGGGCTGCCGCCGGTGGCCAGCGGCAGCACGGTCTTGCCCTTGAGCGCGTTCTGCGCGAGCAGGTCCAGAAAGACCTTCAGCACGCCGCTGTAGGCCGCCTTGTAGACCGGCGTGGCCACCACGATCACGCGGGCCGCCGCCACTTGGGCGATGGCGCGCTCGATGGCCGGATGGGTCCACTCGGCCAGCAGCAGGGCCTGCGCCGGCAGGTCGCGGATATAGAGCCGCTCGATGCGGGCATTGCGTTTGGCCAGCCGATCGCCCACGGCCTCGAGCAAGGCGGTGGAACGGGACGGGGCCGAGGGGCTGCCGGCAATCAGGAGAACGGACACAGGAAACCTTGTTTCGATGAAAAAAGCGCGAATGCTGGGGGGCCGCCGCGCACGGCCGCCCGAAGCGGCCGGCCCGCCCCCCCGTGCAGGGGGTGAGGGTAGCGACACGAAGTGCGCAGCCTGGGGGTTACTTTTGCTTCGTCGTGTAGATCTGGTCGAACGAAGCACCGTCTGCGAAGTGCTCCTTGTCCGCCTTCGCCCAGCCGCCGAAGGCCTGGTCGATGGTCACCAGCGTGAGCTTGGGGAACTGCTTGTCGTACTTGGCCTTGGCCTTCTCGGAGGTCGGGCGGTAGAAGTTGCGACCCGCGATGTCCTGGCCTTCGTCGGAGTACAGGTACTTGAGGTATTCCTCGGCCACGGCGCGGGTTCCCTTCTTGTCCACGACCTTGTCGACCACCGACACGCTGGGCTCGGCCAGGATGGAGATGGACGGCACGACGATCTCGAACTTGTCCGGGCCGAATTCCTTCAGCGCCAGGAAGGCTTCGTTTTCCCAGGCAAGGAGCACGTCGCCCACGCCGCGCTGCACGAATGTGATGGTCGAGCCGCGCGCGCCGGTGTCCAGCACGGGCACGTTCTTGAAGAGGTTGCCGATGTATTCCTTGGCCTTGGCATCGCCGCCGTACTTGCGCTTGGCGAATTCCCATGCGGCCAGGTAGTTCCAGCGGGCGCCGCCCGAGGTCTTGGGGTTGGGGGTGATCACCTGCACGCCCGGCTTGACCAGGTCGTCCCAGTCCTTCAGGCCCTTGGGGTTGCCCTTCTTCACCAGGAACACGATGGTCGAGGTGTAGGGCGCCGAATTGAGCGGCAGGCGCTTTTGCCAGTCAGCCTTGACCAGGCCGCCGTGCGTGACCAGCGCATCGATGTCGCCGCCCAGCGCGAGCGTGGCCACGTCGGCGTCGATGCCGTCGATGATCGAGCGGGCCTGCTTGCCCGAGCCGCCGTGCGATTGCTTGACCGTCACGTCCTGGCCGGTCTTGCCCTTCCAGTACTTGGCGAACGCCTGGTTGTAGTCCACGTAGAGCTCGCGGGTCGGGTCGTACGACACGTTCAGGAGCGTCACGGGGCCCTTGGCGGCGGCCGCGCCCTGGGCAAACGCCGGCAACGCCGACAGGGCCAAGGCACCGGCCACGCCGGCACCCAGGGAAAGCTTGATAAAGTCGCGGCGAAGGCTCATGGTGTCTTGCTCTAAAAAGGCATATCAATGAAGCTGCGTATTCTCAATACGACATATAGAAACTGGAACGACCAAGTTTTCAGTTCTAAATAGCGAAATCAACTAAGCGACACGCTTACCCCACCCAAGAGGCAAAAAAATGGCACGCATGGTTCAGTGCATCAAGCTCGGCAAAGAGGCCGAAGGGCTCGACTTTCCGCCCTATCCCGGCGACCTGGGCAAGCGCCTGTGGGAAAACGTCAGCAAGGAAGCCTGGGCCGCCTGGCTCAAGCAGCAGACCATGCTGGTCAACGAAAACCGGCTGAACTTGGCCGATCTGCGTGCCCGCCAATACCTGGCGCGGCAGATGGAAAAGCATTTCTTCGGCGAAGGCGCCGACGTGGCCCAGGGCTACGTGCCCCCACCAGCGGCCTGAACGTCGCTGCCCGCCGTGACCGCTGAGCCAGTGGCCTGGCGCGCCGACGGCGTCCCGCGCAGCGAACGCTTCGACGACATCTATCACACCGAAACCGGGGCATTGGCGCAATCGCGCCATGTGTTCCTGGGCGGCTGCGGCCTGCCGCAAGCCTGGGCCGGGCAACCGCAATGGCGGATTCTCGAAACCGGCTTCGGCCTGGGCCTCAATTTCCTGACAACCTGGCAGGCGTGGCGCTCGGATGCGAGCAAGCCGCGGATGCTGCACTTCGTCTCGGTCGAAGCGCATCCAGTCGGTGCCGGCGATCTCCTGCGGGCGGCCGAGGCGTATCCGGAACTGGCGTCGCTGGCCCGGGAACTGGTCGCGCAGTGGCATGGGCTGCTGCCGGGCTTTCACCGGCTCGCCTTCGACGAAGGCCGCGTGCTGCTCACGCTGTGCATCGGCGACGTGCAGGCCATGCTGCGCGCCCAGCGCTTCGAGGCCGACAGCCTCTTTCTCGACGGCTTCAGCCCGCAGCAGAACCCGGCGATGTGGTCGCCCGATACCCTGAAGGCGGTGTCGCGATTCGCCCGGCAAGGCACCGGCCTTGCCACTTGGACCTACGCCCGCGCGGTGCGGGACGCCCTTTCGCAGAACGGTTTCCAGCTCGAGCGACGCGCCGGCCTGCCGCCCAAGCGCGATTGCCTCGGCGGCGTGTTCGCGCCGGCCTGGACGGTGCGGCGCCGCGGCCCCGCGCCCGCGCGGATCGAGTTGCCGGGCCGGTGCGCCGTGATCGGCGCCGGCCTCGCAGGTGCGGCCGTGGCGGCGAGCCTGGCGCGGCGCGGGTGGCAGGTCACGGTGCTCGATGCAGCCTCGCGACCTGCCTCGGGCGCCTCCGGCCTGCCGGTCGGCGTGCTGGCACCCCATGTGTCCCCCGACGACGCCCTGCTCTCGCGCCTCACGCGCGCGGGCATCCGTGCCACCTGGCTCGAACTGCAGCGCCTGCTCGAAGAAGGCCGCGACTGGCGCGCCAGCGGCGTGCTGGAGCGCCGGCCCGAGGGCGACACACGCGTGCCTGCCGGCTGGAGCGACAGCGGCCCGAACGAATCCTGGCCCGCCAATGCCGCGCAGCTGACGGCAACCGGCCTGCCGGCCGATGCGCCCGCGCTCTGGCACGCCCGGGCCGGCTGGGTGCGCCCGTCGCGGTTGATCGAGGCCTGGCTGCGGGAGCCGGACGTCGAATTCCGCGGCAATGCGTCCGTGGCACGAGCGACGCAAGGCGCCGACTGCTGGCAGCTGTTCGACGCGGCGGACCGGCTGTTGATCGCAGCAGACCGCGTGGTAGTCGCGGCGGGCTTCGAATCGGGCCGCTTCGCGCCGAAGCTGCCGCTGCAGCCGGTGCGCGGCCAGGTCGCGTGGGGCCGGATGGCGGGGCTCCCGGTCACCCCGCTCAACGGCGACGGCCATCTGATCGCGCAGGTGCCCGATGCCGACGGCGCCCCGCTCTGGCTCGCAGGCGCCACGTTCGATCGCGACAGCACGGACCTCGCCCCGAGCGCCGCCGACAGCGCCTCGAACCGCGACCGCCTCGCCCGCTTGCACCCCACCACCGCCGCGGCGTTGGCGCCGGCCTTCGAGCGCGGCGAAGTGAACACCTGGGTCGGCGTGCGCTGCGCCTCGGGCGACCGCCGGCCGCTGGTCGGCCCGCTGGACGAAGCGGCGAGCGGCCTCTGGGCCTGCACCGCATTGGGTTCACGCGGCCTCAGCTTCGCGGCCCTGTGCGCCGAACTGCTGGCCGCGCAGTGGCATGGCGAACCGCTGCCCTTGCCCGCCACGCTGGCCAAGGCGCTCGGCACGCAGCGGCTCTGAGCGATCCGCTGGTGGAGGCCACGCGCCGGCGTGGCGCGAGGGGGCCAGCAGGTGGTCGGTCCGGTTGTCCACACAGGTGCGCACCACTTCGGACATCACCACCTTTGTAGCCGCCGATCCAGCGAGCGCCGATTCCGCGGCATTCGCCCACAAGAACAGCTCACTGCGCGCCCCGCGAACGCACGAGAATGCCCCATGGCCATCCAGTACGACATCACGCACACCACCATCTACCGCTACAACAAGCCGGTCACCTTCGGCCTGCACCGGGTGATGTTCCGGCCCCGCGACAGCCACGACCTGCGCGTGCTCGCCACCGACCTGCAGGTGAGCCCGCAGGCCTTCACGCGGCTGATTCAAGACCCGCATTCCAACTCCGTCGCGCTGGTGCAGCCGATGGGCGAAGCGACCGAGCTGCGCATCGTGTGCTCCTTCACCATCGAGCACGTGCCAGCGCAACAGGACCAGCTCGCACTCGACCCGGCCGCCGAGTTCCTGCCCTTTGCCTACTCGGTGCAGGAGCGCCTGGACCTGGAGCACTACCTGCGCCCGCACCATGAAGACGACGCCAGCGGCACGCTGATCCGCTGGGCCCACCAGTTCCTGCACACCGACAAGCCCAACAACACGCGCGAGGTGCTCGCGCGCATGAACGCGCACATCGGGCAGAGCCTCGAATACAAGGCGCGCGACGAGGAAGGCACGCAGACCCCGCTGGCCACGCTCGCGCTGGGCAGCGGCAGCTGCCGCGACTACGCGCTGCTGATGATGGAGGCCGCGCGGCGCCTGGGCATCGCGACGCGCTTCGTCTCGGGCTACCTCTACGACGCCGCGCTCGACCGCGCGGCGCAAGTGCCCGGCGAATCGATGACCGGCGCGGGCACCACGCACGCCTGGCTCCAGGCGTACCTGCCGGGCATCGGCTGGCTGGCGTTCGACCCCACGAACAACCTCATGGGCAGCGGGCAGCTCATCCGCGTGGGCGTCACGCGCGACCCGGCGCAGGCGGCGCCGATCTCGGGCAGCTGGTATGGGGATGCCGAGGCTTATGAAGGCCTGGACGCCACGGTGGTGGTCACGCGCCGCAAGGGCTGATCTCTCCGCGAGGTTCTGCGCCGGTGTCGCGCAGGAGATAGCAGGTACGGGAAACCCCGGGCCGACGTGCCTGGCAACGCCCCTACGCTGCGCCGCCGGTCCAGCGAAATAGCACGGTCGTTCTCCATGGCCGCCGGACAGCGCTGCGCCGGTGATCTTCCCAACCAAGAACCCATAAGAACGGAGCGAGACATCCCATGCATTCCGCGCGCCTGACACTTCTTGCCCTTGCAGCCAGCCTCGCCGTCGCATCCTGCGGCGGTGGAGGCGGTGGCAACGGCTTTGCCTTCACGCCCCTGCCGCCGGCTCCCGCACCCGCGCCACCGGCCCCGCCGCCGCCCGCACCGCCGCCCGCGCCCGAAGAAACGCGTGTGCAGGACACCCGCAATTCCTTTGCGCCCGCCAACCCCGCGGCCACCACCTTCGCGGCACTCGCCAGCGACGCGAGCGACACGGTCGACAACACCACCACCAGCCGCTGGGCCGGCGTGCTGGGCGGCGCCCAGTACCACGTCGAAGTGCCGGCCAACTGGAACGGCAAGCTCGTGATGTATGCGCACGGCTATGCGGGCGAGACCAACGTGCTGTCGGTTACCGATCCGTCGATCCGCCGCTACCTGATCCAGAACGGCTACGCCTGGGCCGCATCGAGCTACAGCAAGAACTTCTACGACGTGCGCGTCGGTGTCGAAGACACCAACGCACTGGCGCTGGAGTTCAACAAGATCGCCAAGGCCAACGGCCGCGAACTCGCCGCGCCGACCAAGACCTACATCACCGGCCACTCGATGGGCGGCCACATCACCGCAGCGGCGATCGAGGACGAAGCCTTCGCGACTGCCAACCACAAGGTGAAGTACAACGGCGCGGTGCCGATGTGCGGCGTGGTCGGCGACACGGAGCTGTTCGACTACTTCGCCGGCGCGCAGGTCACGGCGCAGGCGCTGGCTGGCCTGCCCAAATACCCGACGCCGAACTGGTCGGACATCTCCGCGCAGGTCACCAGCACGCTGTTCACCACCTTCCCTTCCGCACCCACGGCCACAGGCCTGAAATTCGCCTCGGTGGTGAAGAACCTGACCGGTGGCGAGCGCCCGATGTTCGACCTCGGCCTCTCGGCCGGCGGTTCGTTCGCCGCGGTGTGGGGCGTTTTCGGCAGCGACGGCACGGTCAACGGCATCCTGAACAGGAACACGCTGGACACCAACCGCTTCACCTACACGATCGACGGCGACGTGCCGGGCTCGACGGCGCTGAACGGCTCGGTCATCAAGCTCACCGCGGCCGCCGACGCCAACCGCCTGCGCAGGGACGGGCTGCGCTGGATTCCCAAGGCCAACGGCGAGTTCAAGATCCCGGTAGTCACGCTGCACACGCTGGGCGACCTGTACGTGCCCTTCAGCATGGAACAGATCTACAACAAGCGCGTGGCGGCCAAGGGCAACAGCGACTGGCTGGTGCAGCGCGCGGTTCGCGGCATCTCGCATTGCGACTTCACCATCGCCGAGCAGGTCGAGGCCTTCGACGCAATGATCAAGTGGGAGCGCGACGGCGTGAAGCCGGCGGGCGACGACGTGGTCACGGCTGCGACGGTGGCGGCGCCCACCTACGGCTGCACGTTCACGCGCCCGCTGGGCACGCTGGATGAAGGCGGCACGAGCAAGCTGACGCGTCCGGGCGCCGCACTGGCACGCCCCTGCCCGCCCTGAGACGAGCGAGCGGCGAGCGCGTGATCAGCGCGCGGGCGGCACCGCCGCCCGCGCCGCTGCGAGCTTCGCTTCCAGTTCAACGACGAGCGCCCTCGCCTCGTCGCCCTCCGGAATGTCCCGGCCGCTATCGCGCCATGCGACAGCGCTCTTGAACCCTTCGGCCTCCGCCTGACGGCGAAACCACATCCCCTCGGGGTTGTGCCGCGTGATGCCGTCGAACACGGTTGCGAACATCTGCGTCTGCTCCAGCCCCATCGAATGCCACACCTGGTTCACGACCAGCTTGTGCATCATCAGGTGCGAGCGCGGCACGCCCGCGATGCGCAGCGCGAGCTTCAGCGTGGCGCCGTCGAGCTCGTCGGCAGGCACCGAGAAATTCGCAAGACCCCATTCGGCCGCCTGCGTGCCGGGGATGGTGTCGCCGGTGAACATGAGTTGCTTGGCGCGCATCGCGCCCAGCCGGTAGGTCCACATCGCCGTGGTCGGGCAGCCCCACACGCGCGTGGGCATGTAGCCGATGCGCGCGTCGTCGGCCATGGTCAGCAGGTCGCAGCACAGCGCGATGTCGCTGCCGCCGGCTACCGCGTAGCCGTGCACCTTGGCGATGGTGGGCTTGCGGCAGCGCCAAAGGGCCATGAAGTCGTCGGTGTTGCGCTTCATGGCGGCGTAGTCGAGCATCGGGTCCCAGGGCGTTTTCTCCTGCCGGCAGGGGTGGTCGCCCTGGCCCTCGCGCCCGTGGCCTTCGGCGTAGTCGCCCAGGTCGTAGCCGGCGCAGAAGGCACGCCCCGCGCCTTCGACAACGATGACGTGCACCTCGTCGTCCGCTTCGGCCCACTCGACCGCCTGGCGGATCTCCGAGGGTGTGGTGTCGCCGATGGCGTTGAGTTTCTCGGGGCGGTCGAGCACGAGGCGCGCGATGCGCGGATGCTGCGGGTCCTTGTCGATCCGCACGGTCTTGAAGGCGGGCATGGTCTTGTGTCTCCTGGGTGGATTGCGCCGCCCTTGTAGCACCGACCACCTTCCGCGGGCAAACACGTTGCCCCCGGCGCACGCAACGCTCAAGCGCTGGCCGCGCCGCCCAACTGGAAGCGGAACACCGCGCCCTTGCCCGCCTGCGGCACCAGCCGGATGTCGCTGCCGTGCAACTGCAGGATGCGCTGCACGATCACCAGCCCCAGCCCGCCGCTGCCCGAGCCGTCGCTGCGCGCGCCGCTCATGAACACCGGCCGCACGAAAAGCCCCTTCTGCAACTCGCCCGGAATGCCGGGGCCCGTGTCGCTCACCTGCACCGCCACGCCGCCCACACCGGCATGTGCGGGCCGCAATTGCACCTCGATTTCGCCGCCGTCCGGCGTGTGGCGGATGGCGTTGTCCAGCAGGTTGGTCAGCACGCGCTCGATCATCCCGAGGTCGGCCGACACCACCGGCAGGCCCGGCGCGATGTCGGGCTTGAGCTGCTGGTGCCGCGCTTCGGCCGCAAGCTCGAATTTCTGGAACACGTCCTGCACCAGGTCGGCAAGCGCGAAGTTCTCCTTCTCGGGCTTGACCACGCCGTATTCGAGCCGCGCAAGCTCGAAGAGCTCCTGCGCGAGACGGCCCACCTTGCGGCTCTGGCCGAGCGCAATTTCCAGATAGCGCCGGCGCTCTTCGTCGCTGAGGGTGCCGGCCTTGAGCAGCAGCGTTTCGAGGTAGCCGTGCAGCGATGTGAGCGGCGTGCGCAGGTCGTGCGAAATGTTGGCGAAGAGCTCGCGGCGCTGCTGGTCCTGCAGCGTGAGTTCGCGCCATTGCTCGGCGATGCGGCGCGTCATCTGCGTGAAGGCCTGGCCCAGCAGCGCGATCTCGTCGCTGCCGTGCGAGAGCCGCTCCAGCGTAGGCGTCTCACTCTGGAGCGAGGCGACGCCCTCGGTCTCGAAGCGCTTGACCGCCTTCGTCAATTCGCGCAGCGGCCGCGTGATGAGCCAGAACGCCGCCAGGCCCGCGATGAGTCCGAGCAGCGCCACCAGCGCCATCGACCACAGCGTGGTGCGCAGCACGTTGTCGGTCGCGACGTTGGCCGCGAGCGCGTCGTAGTCCTCGCCCTGCAGCACGACGTACACATATCCCGCATCGCGCCCGCCCATCTTCAGCGGTGCGGCGCTGAACACCTTGGCCGCATTGGCACTGCGCGGGTCGTCGCCCACGATGGGCAGCGGCGCGCCCGAGAGGAGCTTCCGGATCGGCTCCAGCGCCACGCGCTCGCGCTTCAGGTGCCCGGGCGGCGCGGCCTGCGCCTCGATGCGGCCGTCGAGAGCCAGCAGGTAGACCTCCACGCTCGGGTTGACGGCCATCAGCTTGTCGAACAGGTCCTTCACCGCGGCCTGGTTGAGGCCGCCGGGCTGCATCAGTTCGGAGTTCTCGGCGATGTGCGCGGCGAGCCCGCCCGAGAGGCGCTGCACCACCTCCTGCTCGTGCAGCCCGCTCGATCGCATCTGCAGCCAGGCCGAGGCGCCGCAGCAGGCCAGCAACAGCACCGCAAACACCATCGAGAGGCGGCGGGAGAGCGTGGCCCAGGCGATCACGCGGCGCCCTCGTCTCCAGTGCCCGTGCCGGTGGGCGAGAGCTTGTAGCCCCGCCCCCACACGGTGAGGATGCGCCGCGGCTCCGCCGGATCAGCCTCCACCTTCGTGCGCAACCGGTTGATGTGCGTGTTGACCGTGTGCTCGTAGCCGTCGTGCTGGTAGCCCCACACCTGGTTGAGCAGATCGAGCCGCGAGAACACCTTGCCGGGGTTGCGCGCAAAGAAGTACAGCAGGTCGAACTCGCGCGGCGTGAGCTCGATGAGCTTGCCGTCCACGCGCACCTCGCGCGCCAGCGGCTCGATGTCCAGGTTGCCCAGCGTGAGGCTGCCCGACTCCATGCGCGCATTGCGCGCGAGTGCATCGGTGCGGCGCATCAGCGCCTTCACGCGCGCCACCAGCTCCAGCACCGAGAAAGGCTTGGCCAGGTAGTCGTCGGCGCCCAGCTCAAGCCCCAGGATGCGGTGCACTTCGCTGGAGCGGGCGCTGATGATGATGATCGGCGTGTAGCGCGCCATGGCCCGCGCGCGGCGGCAGATCTCCAGGCCGTCGACGCCCGGCAGCATCAGGTCGAGCACCAGCGCGTCCCAGTTGCCGCGCTCCAATTCGCGCAGGCCCGCATGGCCGTCGGCGGCATGTTCGACGGCATAGCCCTCGTCGCGCAGGTGCATGCGCAGCAGCTCTGCGATGTGGGCGTCGTCCTCGACGATCAGCACGCGTTTGGGGGTGTCCATGGCCGCGATTGTCCCGCGATACGGATTCCCGAGTTATCACGATTAATTGAACTTTGCGTGATGAATCGGCCATGGGGTGCGCCCAAGAATCCACCCCATGAACAGCACCGC
Organism: Variovorax paradoxus; assembly: GCF_000834655.1. Taxonomy (GTDB): domain Bacteria; phylum Pseudomonadota; class Gammaproteobacteria; order Burkholderiales; family Burkholderiaceae_C; genus Variovorax; species Variovorax paradoxus_F. The sequence goes on along the minus strand of NZ_JXQQ01000033.1, from coordinate 23,905 downwards.
CCTTGCAACCGTTGCACCCGATGCCCGCCCCATCCACCCGTTGTGGATGCGCATCACGCACTGGCTCAACGCCTTGGCCGTGCTCGTGCTGGTGACCAGCGGCTGGCGCATCTACAACGCGGCGCCGTTCTTTCCGTTCAGCTTTCCGAACTCGATCGCGCTCGGCGGCTGGCTCGGTGGCGCCCTTCAGTGGCACTTCGCGGCGATGTGGCTGCTGGTGTTCAACGGCTTCTTGTACCTGGCCATCAACATCGCGAGCGGCCGCCTCGCTGCCAGGTTCTTCCCGGTCACGCCGGCCGGCATCTGGCACGACGCCATCGCTGCGCTCAAGGGCAAGCTCTCGCATGCCGACCCGCGCCGCTACAACAGCGTGCAGCGCCTGGCCTACCTGTTCGTGATGCTCGACATCGTGGTGATCGTGCTCTCAGGCCTGGTGCTGTGGAAGTCCGTGCAGTTCGCCGTGCTGCGCGACCTGCTGGGCGGCTACGAGTTCGCGCGCCGCATCCACTTCTTCGGCATGGCATCGCTCGTTGCTTTCGTCGCCCTGCACCTGGTGATGGTGGCGCTCGTGCCCCGCACCCTCCTCACCATGATCCGCGGCCGTGCGCCAGAAACGAAGCTCTCCCCCAGTCTCCGCGCACTTCGTGTCGCTCCGCCACCCCCCTTCCGGGGGCGACACCAGCGGCCCGGCGAAGCCGGTTCCGCGGTGTCCCACGAAGAGACCTCGCAACTTACGCAGCACAGCGCAGGAAAATGACGTGAAGATCTTCAAAGCCCCCGAGATGACCGGCGTCGATGGCGATGCCGTGGTGCGCGAGGCCCGCACGCTGATCGCGAAGAACCTCGACCAGCCCGCGCGCCGCGCCTTCCTGCAGCGCTCGCTCACGCTGGGCGGCCTCTCGCTGCTCACGGGCTGCAGCATCAGCGACGACAGCCATGTGGAAGCCGCGCTCTCGAAGATCTCGCGCTTCAACGACAAGGTGCAGGGCCTCATCTTCAGCCCCACGCAGCTGGCCGAGACCTTCCCCGAATCGATGATCACGCGGCCGTTTCCGTTCAACGCCTACTACGGCGAAGACGAGATCCGCGAGGTCGACGAAGCGAGCTACAAGCTCGAAGTGACCGGCATGGTCGCCGACAAGCGCAGCTGGACGCTGCCCGAATTGCGCGCCATGCCGCAGCACGACCAGGTAACGCGGCACATCTGCGTGGAGGGCTGGAGCGCCATCGGCAAATGGGGCGGCGTGCACTTTGCGGATTTCCTGCGCCACATCGGCGCGGACACGACCGCCAGGTACGTCGGCTTCAAGTGCGCGGACGACTACTACACCAGCATCGACATGCCCACCGCGCTGCACCCGCAGACGCTGCTCGCGCTCACCTACGACGGCCAGCCGCTGCCGCCGAAGTACGGCTTCCCGATGAAGCTGCGCATGCCCACCAAGCTTGGCTACAAGAACCCCAAGCACATCAAGGCGATGTTCGTCACCAACACCTACACAGGTGGCTACTGGGAAGACCAGGGCTACAACTGGTTCGGAGGGAGCTGAGGCGTCCTCTACGACGCCTGAACTGCCGATGAAAAGCGCGAAAGCGAAAGCAAAAACCTCAACTCAAGGACTTCCAATGAACAAGCTCACCGCAACCCTGCTCGCAACCTGCATGGCCTTCGCCGGCGCCTCGGCCTTTGCCGCGGACACCATGGCGAAGGACGGCATGGCCAAGGACGGCATGAAGAAAGACTCGATGGCCAAGGATTCCATGTCGAAAGACGGGATGAAGAAGGATTCGATGGCCAAGGACTCGATGTCCAAGGACGCCATGAAGAAGGACAGCATGGGCAAGGACGAGATGAAGAAGTAAGTCGCACGCCATTGACGGCCGGTGGATTCGGCGGCAATGTCGCCGCCATCGGCTTCGTGCATCCGCGCGCCAACCTCCCCTGAAGGACAAACCATGAAATCCCTCGCACTCACCGCCGGCGCACTGGCTGCCGCAGCCCTGGTCTGGTATGCCGTGCCCTCGTTCGCCGAACCGGCCCGCCGCGTGCCCGCCCCCACCGCCGAGCTCGTTGCCCCGGCCACCGCGAAAACCGAAACCGCCGTGTTCGCGGGCGGCTGCTTCTGGGGCGTGCAGGGCGTGTTCCAGCGCGTCAAGGGCGTGAGCAACGCGGTGTCGGGCTACGCCGGCGGCGACGCCAAGACCGCGCGCTACGACGAAGTGGGCTCGGGCCGCACCGGGCATGCCGAATCGGTGCGCATCACCTACGACCCGAAGCAGATCAGCTACGGCAAGCTGCTGCAGATCTATTTCTCGGTGGCCCACGACCCGACCGAGCTGAATCGCCAGGGCCCGGATACCGGCACGCAATACCGCTCCACCGTGTTCGCCGAGAACGCCGAGCAGGCCCGCATCGCCAAGGAGTACATCGCGCAGCTGAACCAGGCCAAGACCTTCGGCAAGCCGCTCGCGACCACCATCGAGACGGCCAAGCCCTTCTACGCGGCCGAGGACTACCACCAGGACTACCTCACGCTCAACCCGAGCCAGCCCTACATCGCGATCAACGACATGCCCAAGATCGACGACCTGAAGAAGCTGTTCCCCGAGAGCTACAAGGCCACGCCCTCGCTGGTGCGCGGCACCAAGGCCGGTTGACGAGCCGGGTCAGAGCAGCTTCGCGCGCCTGGCCTGGTCGGTGAGTTCCGCCCGGAAATCCGGGTGCGCGATTGCGATGAGCTCCTCTGCCCGCCGTTTCGCCGATTTGCCGCGCAGCTGCGCCACGCCGTACTCGGTGACCACGTAGTTGATGTCGTTCTTGCTCGTGCTCACATGCGTGCCGGGCGAGAGCGAAGGCACGATGCGCGAAATGGTGTCGCCCCTGGCCGTCGAAGGCAGCACGATGAACGCCTTGCCGCCGCGCGAGCGGTTGGCCGCCCGCACGAAGTCCGACTGCCCGCCCGTGCCCGAGTACGGCGCGTGCCCGAGGCTCTCGGAGCCGCACTGGCCCAGCAGGTCGATCTGCAAGGTGGCGTTGATGGCGACGAGGTTGTCGTTGAGCCCGGCCAGCGCCGGGTCGTTGGTGAAGTTCACCGGGTGCATCTCCAGCGACGGGTTGCGGTCCATGAAGCGGTAGAGCTTGCTGGACCCCAGCGCGAAGGTGGCGATGGTCTTGCCCGGCAGGTAGTTCTTTCGGCGGTTGGTGACGGCGCCGCTCTCGACCAGCGTCAGGATGCCGTCGCCGATCATCTCGGTGTGGATGCCCAGGTCGTGCTTGTGCGTGAGCTGCATCACCACCGCATCGGGGATGCCGCCGTAGCCGATCTGCAGCGTCGAGCCGTCGTCGATCAGGTCGGCCACGTGCTTGCCGATCGCCTCCTGCACGGGGCCGATCTTCGGGAGGCCCACTTCCATGACGGGCGCATCGCTTTCCACGAGCGCCGCCACCTGCGAGATATGCACATGGCAGTTGCCGTGCGCAAAGGGCACGTTCGGGTTCACTTCGAGCACCACGGCGCGCGCCTTGGCGATGGCGGCCATCGTGTAGTCGGCGCCCAGGCTCACGGCGAAGTAGCCGTGCGGGTCCATCGGCGAGGCCATGCTGAAGACCACCTCGGCGGGAATCTGGCCGCGCTCGATCTGCGCGGGAATCTCCGAGAAGTAGTTCGGAATGAAATCGATCCAGCCCTCCTGCCCGCCCGCGCGCGTGGCGCCGCCGAAGAACAGCGCGACGTGGCGCACGTGATCCACCGTCTCGGGGTCGATGTAGGCGTACTTGCGCATCGCGAGGATCTGCGCGACCTTGACGTCGCGGAAATCGCGGCGCTGTTCCGACAGCGCCGTGAGCAGCGACGGCGGCTCGCCGACGCCGGTCGGCACGATGATGAGATCGCCGTTGCGCACGAGCCGTACCGCATCGGCGGCGGAAACGCGCTTCTTCGCGTACAGGTCCTGGACAGTCATTCGTGCTTTCTATCGTGGCGCGTCGGCCTGCGCGTCGTAGGTGCCGCCGCGTGCGGCCTTGTTGCAGCCCGTGCGGAACACGAGCGCCTTCTGGGCCTCCGCGACATTGGCGGCCTGGCCTTTCCACAGATCGAGTGCCGGCTGCTGCACGGCGCGCGAGAACGAGAAGGTCAGCGCCCACGGCATGCGCGACTTGAACTTCGCATTCATCGTGTTGAGCCGCGCGGAAGCCAGCTGCGCCGATTGCCCGCCCGAGAGAAATGCAACGCTCGGCACCGCGGCAGGTACCGTGCGCAGCAGGCACGCGACCGTGGCGTCGGCCACCGCGTCCACGCTGTCCTGCGTCTTGCCGGCTTGCCCCGGCAGCACCATGTTCGGCTTGAGCAGCATGCCTTCGAGCAGCACGCCCTGCGCGTTCAGTTCGATGAACACTTCGCGCAAGACCTCTTCGGTCACCTCGGCGCAGCGCGCGAGCGAATGGCCGCCATCCATCAGCACTTCGGGCTCGACGATGGGCACCACGCCCGCCTCCTGGCACAGCGCCGCATAGCGCGCGAGCGCATGTGCATTAACCTCGATGCAGGCCCGCGTAGGCAAGCCGTCGCCGATGGCGATCACGCCGCGCCATTTGGCGAAACGGGCGCCCATGCCGACGTACTCCGCGAGCCGCTCGCGCAAGCCATCGAGGCCTTCCGTCACGGTCTCGCCCGGATGGCCGGGCAGCGCCTTCGCGCCCGTATCGACCTTGATGCCGGGGATGATTCCCGCATCGGCCAGCGCCTTGGCAAAGGGCTTTCCGGCGTTGGTGGTCTGGCGGATGGTCTCGTCGAACAGGATCGCGCCGCTGATGCTGTCGGCTAGGCCGGGCGCGGTGACGATCAACTCTCGCCAGTCGCGCCGCGCGCTCTCGGTCTGCGGGATGTTCAGCGCGGCGAAGCGCTTGTTGCAGGTGGCGTTGCTCTCGTCCATCGCGAGCAGGCCCTTGTCGCCGGCGACCAGCGCCTGTGCGGTATCGATCAATGTCTGTGCAGTCATTGGGGCACCTTTCTGCCGGGCATGGTACGCCCGCGCCCCGGCCGCAGCTAGATCACGTTCTTCTCGAGCAGGGGTTTGTTCTCGAGGATGCGCGCGAACGAGACCGGCGAAAGATCGAGGCTGCGGTATTGGCCGAAGCGGATCAGCTCCGCGATGCCGCGCCCCGCGGCGGGACATTGCTGCAGCCCGTGGCCCGAGAAGCCGTTGGCGAAGAACAGGTTCTCGCAGTCCGGGTGCAGGCCGAGGATCGCGTTGTGGTCGAACACGTTCATTTCGTAGTAGCCGGCCCACGCGCCGGTCATGCGGATGGCTTCGAAGGCGGGGATCCGCTCGGCGAGCGCGGGCCAGATGAGGTCGTCGAAAGCGCCGTATTCGACATCGAGCGGCGCATCGTCGTGGTCCTGGTCTTCGGGCGGCGCGAAGCCGCAGATGAACTGGCGGCCTTCAGGACGCAGCCAGATGCCGGAGGTGTCGATGACCAGCGGGCAGCCCGGCAGCGTCTCCGGGCACGAGAAGCTGAACACGCTGCGGCGGCGACCGCGCACCGGCAGGTCGATGCCGGCCCACCCGGCCACCTTCGCGGCCCAGGCGCCGGCGGCGTTGACGACGATGTCGGCTTCGAGCGTGTCGCCGGTGTCGAGCTGCACGCCGGTCACGGTGCGGCCATCGCGCCGCAGCCCGGTGGCATGCGCCTGCACGTAGCGCGCGCCCTGCGACGCGGCCTTCTTGCGAAAGGCCTGCAGCAGGCTGTAGCCGTCGTACCAGCCCTCGCCTGAAAGGCCCAGCGATGCGAGTTCGACGCCTTCGGTCGATATCCACGGAAAGCGCGCCTTGAGTTCATCGGGCGCCAGCAGCGCCACGTCAACAGCGTGCGCCTTCTGCATCGCATGGTTCTCGCGCAGCACATCGACGCCCGCGGGTGAAGCCAGGTACAGGTAGCCGGGCTCGACCAGGCCGATGTCCGGCACGTCGTCGCCGACGCGCAGGGTCTGGCCCAGATGCCGGAAGAAATCGATGCCGTAGAGCGACATCTCGATGTTGATGGCGGTGGAGAACTGCTGCCGGATCGAACTGGCCGACAGCGCCGACGACGCCTGCCTGTACGAGAAGTCGCGCTCGACCACCGTGACCTCGAAGCGCTCCGCCTCCGGGTCGTTGGTCAGGAAGTAGGCGATGGCCGAACCGATGGCCCCGCCGCCGATGATCACCACTCGACGCATGAATGCCCTCTTCCTTGCTTCATCGTTGCTCTCGATGCGTGTACGCCAGCTGCGCCGCCGCCAGGTCCCACAGCGCATGGCCCACGGTCTTGATCAGCACCGGCCGGTCTTGCGCTGCCGGCTCCGCGTTCGCGAAGGCCTGCACGCTGGACCAGTCGATGCCCGCCTGGATCAGGTCGCCCGCCTCGGCGCGCGCGCCCTCCAGCGTATCCACAAACACGGCGCAGCGGCGCACGAGTTCGGGCGACACTTCGGCCATGTCGGCGCGGTAGGCGCCGACGGCGATGAGGGTGGCGTCCGGCCGCACCTTCGGCGGGATCACCGGTGTCGAAGAACTGGTCGTGGCGACGATCACGTCCGCATCTTCCGAAACCTGCGCCGGATCGGCGATCTCGCTGGCGTCCACGCCGAGCGACCGCATGTGCTGCGCCAGTTGCTCGGCATGGGCTTGCGTGCGTGCATGAATCCACAGCTGACGCACGCCGGCGACTTGCGCAAACGCCTCGGCATGCGAGCGCGCCTGCACGCCCGCGCCGATCAGCAGCATGCGGCCACTGACGTCTCGCCCTGCCCTCGCCGCCCCGGCGAGCGACAGCGCCGCGGTGCGGCGCGCGGTCAGCACATTGCCGTCCATCGCGAGCAGCCGGGTGCCGGTGACGGCATCCATCAGCGTGACCTCGCCCTGCACCACGGGCAATCCGATGGCTGCGTTGCACGCATGCACGGTCACGGTCTTGAGCGCGGCAAAGCGGGCGTCCGCCGCAGGCATCAGCAGCAGCACGCCGCCATCTGCGAGCGGCACCGAGGTTCGGGTCGCGGCATGCGCCTCGCCCCGGTGCTCCCGGTCGAACATCTGCAGCAGCGCCTCCACCAGCGCGCCATAGGGCAGCGCAGCCGCCGTTTCCGCCGCGTCCAGCGTCCGCATGTGCTGCGTGTTCAGGAGCCGGCCACGCGGACGCGCTTGCCGTCCTTGTAGGTGAAGACGGTGAAATCCGGCTTCTGCAGGTTGCCCTTGGCATCGAAGCTGATGGCGCCGGTGACGCCATCGAATTTCACCTTGCGCATCGCCGGGAGGTACGCCTCGGGCTCGACCGAGTTGGCCGCGCGCATGCCGGCGGCCAGCGCCATCATCGCGTCGTAGAGGTACGGCGCGTAGGTCAGCACCTCCACGCCGAAGCGGGCCTTGTAGCGCTGCTCGAACTCGGCGCCCTTGCTGGTCTTTTCGATCTCCTTGCCGCCGCGCGTGCAGTAGAGCAGGTCGTCGACCGCGCCGGCGCTGATCTTGGCGACCTCGTTGGTGCACAGGCCGTCGGTGCCCAGCAGCTTGGCCGTGATGCCCAGCTGCTTCATCTGCCGCGCGATGAGCCCGCCCTGCGCGTCCATGCCACCGTAGAAGACCACGTCGGGCTGCTTGGCCTTGATGCTGGTGAGGATGGCCATGAAATCGGTCGCCTTGTCGCTGCCGAACTCCTGCGCGACGATGGTCCCGCCCAGCCCCTTGACGCCGCGCGTGAATACCTCGGCGGCGCCCTGGCCGTAGGCGGTGCGGTCGTCGATCACCGCGATCTTCTTCGCCTTCAAGTCTTTCACCGTGAAATCGGCGATGGCCATGCCCACGTCGTCGTCGCTCGCCAGGATGCGAAAGACGTTGTCGTAGCCCTGCCTGGTGAAGGTCGGGTTGGTGGCGGTCGACACGTCGGGCAGGCCCGCGCGGCTGTAGACGGCCGAGGCCGGAATCGCGGCGCCCGAGTTGAAGTGGCCCAGCATGCCCTTGACGCCCATGTCGGCCAGCTTGTTGGCCACCACCATGGCCTGCTTCGGGTCGGCCTGGTCGTCTTCGGACTGCAGCACGAACTTGATCTTCTTGCCGCCGATCACGAGGCCCTGCCTGTTCAGGTCTTCGACCGCGAGCCGCGCGCCGTTGTCGTTGTCCTTGCCCCAGTGGGCCGCGCCACCGGTGAGCGGGCCGGCATGGCCGATGGTGACGGTCTGCTCGGCCTGCGCGAGCGCGGCGGCGGGCAGGCCCAGGACGGAAGCCACTGCAATGCCCAGGGCAGAGGTTCGTGCAGTACAGCGGGTGCGCAGAACAATCATCGGAAGTCTCCTCATATCGTTGGCGGGGGTCGAGACGCAGAATAGGATCGCGGCGGCATGCGAAACAAACGCTAAATGCGCACAACGTTGTGCAGCGCCGGAAGGACAGGCGACAACGAAACGCCGGGCACGGCAGGTGCTTGCGGCAGCAGCACAGAAGAGACAACAGGCATTCGATGAGAAAAGACATTCCCAACCTGGGCGCGCTGCAGGCCTTCGAGGCCTCGGCGCGGCTGGGGAGCTTCACCCGCGCGGCGGCCGAGCTGGCGTTGACGCAGAGCGCGGTCGGGCGGCAGGTGGCGATGCTGGAGCAGCGGCTGGGCGTGCCGCTGTTCTCGCGCGTGCGCAGGCGCCTGACGCTCACCGACGTGGGGCGCGAATACGCGGCGCGCATCCGCCGGCACCTGGACCAGATCCGCCGCGACACGCTGGAGATCAGCGCCGGCCACGACATGGGCTTCGTGCTCGAACTGGCGGTGGTGCCGACCTTCGCGACGCAGTGGCTCATTCCGCGGCTGCCCGATTTCAGCCGGCTGCATCCGAACATCACGGTGAACCTGTCGGCGCGTTCGCAGCCCTTTTCGTTCCAGGAAAACGCCTACGACGCAGCCATCTATTTCGGCGACCAGTTCTGGCCCAACACGCGCGGCGGGCTGATCTTTTCAGAGGGCGAGATGGTGCCGATCTGCAGCCCCGCGTTCCGCGATGCCAACGGGCCGTGGGACGAGGCAGGCTTCGAGCGCTGCCGCCATGTGCACCTGAGCACGCGCGCGCATGCATGGCGCGACTGGTATGCGCAGCAGGGCTGGGACTACACGGTGCACGCCTCGCGCGGGCCGCGCTACGAGCTCTTCACGATGGTGGTGGCCGCCACGGCCGCGGGCATGGGCGTGGGCCTCGCGCCGCGCATCCTGATCGAACACGAGCTGCGCACCGGCGAACTCGTCATCCCCGTGGACCGGCACCTCGACGTGCCGCAGGGCTATTACTTCGCCTACCCCGAAGGCCGTCCGGCCTCCGGGGCGCTGGAGCACTTCAAGCAGTGGGTGCTTGGCCTCACACCGAGGTAGACCTGCCTAGACCGGGTTCGGGTTGCGCTCCAGAAATCCCTGCTGGTGCCAGTACGGATAGGCCCGCGTCACTGCGCTGGCCGCATCCAGCTCGGCGACCTGCGCGGGCGTGAGGTTCCAGCCCACCGCGCCGAGGTTCTGGCGCAGTTGCGTTTCGTCGCGCGCACCGACGACGACGCTCGACACCGTCGGCCGTTGCAGCAGCCAGTTGAGCGCGACCTGCGGCACGGTCTTGTCGATTTCCTTGGCGACCTTCTCCAGCGCATCGACCACGCGGTACAGCAGCTCGTCGGCCACCGGTGGCCCCATGTCGGCGGTCACGTGCAGGCGGCTGTTGGCGGGCAGCGGCTGGCCGCGGCGGATCTTGCCCGTGAGCCGGCCCCAGCCGAGCGGGCTCCAGACCACGGCGCCCACGCCCTGGTCTTGTGCGAGCGGCATCAGTTCCCACTCGTACTCGCGGCCTATGAGCGAGTAATACGCCTGGTGCGCCACGTAGCGCGCATAGCCGTAGCGCTCCGACACGGCCAGCGACTTCATCAGATGCCAGCCAGAGAAGTTCGACGCACCCACATAGCGCAGCTTGCCGGCGCGCACGAGGTCGTCGAGCGTGGACACGGTTTCTTCGACAGGCGTGCTCGCATCGAAGCCGTGCAGCTGGAAGAGGTCGATGTAGTCGGTGCCCAGGCGTTTGAGCGCGCTGTCGACCGCTTGCACGAGGTGATGGCGCGACGACCCCACTTCGTTCGCGCCCGGGCCGCTGCGGAACGTGGCCTTAGTCGAGAGGATGAGCTTGTCGCGCGGCCGCCCCTTGATGGCCTCGCCGAGCACCGATTCAGCGGCGCCGTCGGAGTAGATGTCGGCGCTGTCGAACATGTTGACGCCCGCGTCGATGCAGATGTCGATGAGGTTGCGCGCCTCGGCCACGTCGGTGCTGCCCCAGGCGCTGAAGAACTCGCCCTTGCCGCCGAACGTGCCGGTTCCAAAACTCAACACGGGAACCTTGAGGCCCGATTTGCCCAGATGACGGTATTCCAAAGTGCTACTCCTTCGAAGAATGAAGCGGCGGGCCGACCGGCGCGCCGTGGCGGCATTGTTCGCCGGGGCGCTGAACCCCGTCGCGAGTCGGGGTTTGCGGGGCCGCTGGGTAACATCGGCCGGATGCAGATCGCCATCGAGAAACCCGACCAACCCGACGTCATTGAGCTCATCGACGACCTCGATGCGTACCAGAAGCCCCTCTATCCGCCGGAGAGCCACTACGGCATCGACATTGCGGCGCTTTCTGCCCCGAACGTGCTGTTCGCGGTTGCGCGCGACGAGGCGGGCATGGCGATCGGCTGCGGGGCCATCGTCATGGAGCCCGGATACGGCGAACTCAAGCGGATGTACGTGCGGCCCGAGCGCCGCGGACAAGGCGTTGCGGACAAGGTGCTTGCATTCCTCGAACGCGAGGCGATGACCAAGGGCTGCGCGCTGTTCAGGCTGGAAACGGGTGTGAGCCAGCCCGAGGCGCTGTCGTTCTATGCGCGCTCGGGCTATGCGCGGCGTGAACGCTTCGGGCGGTATCCGGAAGATCCATTGAGTGTTTTCATGCAGAAGGACGCGGGCTGAGGCCGGCGATGCACATGAGCGATATCCAGCAAAGAATTTCGGCCAGCTTCGACGCGCAGGGCCTCATGAAGACCATCGGCGCGAAGCTCGCATCGGTGACCGACGGCGAGGTGCAGATCGAGATGCCGTTCTCCACCGCCCTCTCGCAGCAGCACGGCTATGTGCATGCCGGCGCGATCACGAGCCTGGTCGACAGCGCCTGCGGCTATGCGGGATTGACCAAGGCGCCACCGGGGTTCGAGGTGGTCACGGCTGAATTCAAGATCAACTTCGTGCGGCCCGCGCTCGGCGAGCGCTTCCTGGCCATCGGCCGGGTGCAGACTTCCGGAAAGCTCCTGGCCGTGTGCACGGGCGAGGTCCGCGCCTTCACCGGCGATGGGCCCGACTACAAGGTGGTCGCCCTGATGCAGGCCACCATCATCAACGCGCGCGGCGACTGATCCGGACGGGTGCACCTGCAGCGCGCGGCGTGCGCCTACAAGCGGTGTTGCAAAACCTGACATCGCGCCGGCCCCCGAGCACGCACCATGACTCGTCGATGCGCTGGCCCCCGCCGTCCGGGCCGTCGATATCACGGACCGCCGGCCACGGCGCTCCCTGAACACCCCACACGGCTTGCCGAGAAATTCCATGCCAGACACGCTGCTGTTCGAGGATTCACGCTTGCCGAAATGGACGCCCGCCTCATCCCCCGCCAAGGGCCCTGCCGCGCCTCGAACCTCGGGCGCGCACCGCGCGTCGGTCGGATGGGCCCTTTCTCACTGGTCCGCGGCGGCGCACGCCGTGCCGCCGCGACCGGATCTCTCGCCGCCGCCCCTCGCGCCTGCGCACGACTGCGAGAGGCTCATCCACGCCGCGGTGCACGACATGCGCAACTCGCTGTCCGCCATCCGCCTGGGCGTCGAGCTGCTCGCGCGCCGGGGCGACCGGCAGCAGCCCGACGCGGTGCTAGAGCACATCGACCATGCCGCGGACCGCGCGATCGAGCGGTCCGAAGATCTCGCGGACCTGTGCCGGCTTGCTACCGGCAAAAACCTCCACATCGCCGCCAAGCCTTTTTCGCTGCACGCAGCGATCCGGCAAGCGATCGATGAACTTGCCCCCGCAGCGCCGCACGCCACGCACACCGTCTTCGAGCACGACCGGCTGGGCGACGGCGACTGCTGCGGCGATGCGGCCCGCATCGCGCAATTCCTGGCCCTGGCCTTCGAGGAGCTCGCCAGTTCGGGGCCGCCGGCACGGGTGATCGTCGTGAGCGAAGTGGCCGGCGACCGGTTTCGCGTCGCCATCTGCGAAAGCGCCACGCCGGTAGAACGGCAAGGCGAGACGCGGCCCGACGCATTGCTCGCTCGCACGCGGCGGCGCGCGCTGTTGCAGGGCATTGCGAGTGCACACCAGGGCCACGTCGAGTTCGACAGCGCCCGCGGCGACCGCCCGTCGATCGAGGGCAGTTTCCGGAGCGTCCGGCGCGGACCGCCGGCTGGCCACTGAAGGCCGCGCCCTGTCCGCACCACCTGTGCCTCCTGCGCGTTCGTCACGCCGCGGCCTGTGGACCGGCCTCGCGCTGTGCGCGGCGCTCGCAGCAGGCGCCTGGGCGGCGCTGACGGGCGCCGTCGAAATCCCCGAGCGCATCAACCCGTGGGCGCCGCTCGACGTGAGGGCCGAGCCCGACTGGCTGACCGGCTTCAAGCTCGCACGCGCCCGCCGCGATCCCACGCGCTGCCTCGCGGCGCTCACACGAACCGGGATGCAATACGACCTGCTGCCCGACCGCGTGACCGGCGAAGGCTGCGGCTTCGAGAACGCGGTGCTGTTGCGCTCGGCCGGCGTGCGCCTGGGCTCGCCGCCTTCATTGAGCTGCCCGATGGCGCTTTCTTTCTACATGTGGGAGAAGCACGCGCTGCAGCCTGCCGCGAAGCAGCACTTCGGCGAGCCGGTCGTCGCCATTGCGCACCTGGGCAGCTATGCGTGCCGCAACGTGAACCGCGGCGAAGGCGCGGTGCCGGGCGCGGCGCGCAGCAGGCACGCGACCGCCGATGCATTCGATGTGGCCGGCCTGACGCTGGCCGGCGGGCAGCGCATCACGGTGCGGCGGGACTGGTCCGGCAACGGCAATCCGGCAGACCTGCTGCTGCGCGATGCGCATCGCGGGGCCTGCCGGTTCTTCGACGGGGTGCTGGGGCCCGACTACAACGCGGCGCACAGCGACCACTTTCACCTGGAGACGGGCGGCTATTCGATGTGCCGCTAGCGCTGCGCCCTAGGAGCCGGATGGGCTTGGTGCAAACACGCTCGGGACCATCGCCGCGCGCATGGCCTGCACGGCCTTGTCGACCGACTCGATGCGGCGACTAAGTTCCTCGTTGACGACGCGCATCAACGCACTGAGTTCGTTGCGCGTCGGATTCAGCTCTTCGGCATCGTCCGGATCAGCCGACACGATGAGCTTTTCGAGGCACGCGTAGGCGCTGTGCACCTCGCGAAGACTGTCGGTGTCGTCGCAGACTAGCAGCGTCAAGGACGCGGCGGTGTCTTGCTCGGGGTCGAAGGCGATGTGATCGCCCTCAGAACAAATGGAAGATTGCGCTGCAGCGCCAGGGGTCATGGCCATATGGCCTCCAAGGAGTGTGATTTGATAAATCGCCACTTCCAACGCCAATTGGAGGCGGCGACTCGAACGGGTTGGCGTACCGGACACCCCTTGCGAGAACCGGCGAGCCTCGCGGCTCCCCGCCCGAGCCGCCAAAAACTGGAGGCACGAACGACAAAGCCGCAGAGTCTCTACGGAGAAATCTGCGGCTTTCGTCGCAGGGTGTATTGGGACGCCAATCCCATGCGCGCCTTTTTTTGACGTGCGAGGCGCAGTGTATCTCCGGCCAGTCTCAAGGCCTACGCAACGCGGTCCTCGTGCCGCCGCGCGATCAGCTTCTGAAGTCGCGCACTTGCCGCGTTGTGGGCAAAGACTGAACGCCCCGGGGAAACCCCTAGAAGCCGAACCCGCGGCGAACCTCGAGCACGCGCTGCCAGAGGAGCAGTCGCGCAATCTTCGTCTTTCTCGAACCCCCTCACCGCTGGCCCGCTCCTTGCAACCTCGTCCGAAAATGACAGAAAATTTTCAGAATTGACTTATATTTGAAAACTGGTTTTCACAAAACGCACACTTTCAGGCGCCTCCGCACCATCCATGAGCACCCCCGTCGACACCCCAGGCACCACCGTGGCCCAGCGCATTGCGCAGGCGCTGCCGCGGCTGACGCGTTCGCATCGGCAGGTGGCCGACTACGTGCTGGAGCATCCGCTGCAGGTCGCGACGCTGCCGATCGATGAGCTCGCGGCCGCGGCGGGCGTCTCGGTCGCGACGGCCAACCGCTTCGCGCGTGCGCTGGACTTCGACGGCTACGCCACCTTCCGCGCCGAGCTCGTGCGCGGCTTCGAGTCGCTGGTCGCGCCGGTGGAGCGCCTGCGCGGCAACCTGGAGCACCCGACCACGGTGGCCGAGGTGTTCGCGACTGCGCTGGACGAGAGCCGCCGCAACATCGAGGCCACGCGCCAGTCGCTCGACTACGCCGCCTGCGAAGCCGCGGTGGAGCGCATCGGCAAGGCGCGCTCGGTCTACATCGCGGGCTTCGGCGCCAGCGGCTGGCTCGCGGGCCTGTTGCAGCACGGGCTGGACAGCAGCTGCAGCGACGTGCGCCTGCTGCCGGGCGTGAGCGGCGTGACGCATGCGGCCCGGTCGCTCATGCATGCGGGCCCGAAGGACGTGTTCATCGGCCTCACGTTTCCGCGCTACCTCACCGACACCGTGCTGCTCGCGCAGATCGCGCGCGAACAAGGCTGCGGCGTGATCGCGCTCACCGACCGGCCGACCTCCCCGATGGCGCCGCTCGCCGACATCGCGCTCTACTGCCAGACCGAAACCAACTACCGCCCGAACTGCGAGACCAGCGTGCTCGCGCTGGTCGAGGCGCTCACCAGCGCCGTCGCGCTGCGGGCACCCGACCCGGTGCAGTCCGCGCGCCGCACGCTGCAGGTGCTGCGGCCCTGGCTGCACGGCGCGAACGGGCTGCCGCGCATCGACGGCATTGCCGCCCGGACGGCCGGTGCCGCCGGTGCATCCGATGCCGCCGCCCTGAACGGCGCCGGCAAGAAGAAAAAGAAAGCTACCCGATGAAGAACACCACGCCCGTCATCGCCATCCACGGCGGCGCCGGCACCATCAGCGCCGCCACGACCAGCACCGCGCAGGCGCAGGCGTACCACGACGCGCTGCAGAACATCGTGCGCGCCGCGCAGGCCGCGCTGCTCAAGGGCGCATCCGCGCTCGACGCCACCTGCCTCGCGGTCGAAATGCTCGAGGAGTGCCCGCTCTTCAACGCAGGCCATGGCGCGGTCTTCACGCACGAGGAAACCCACGAACTCGATGCCGCCGTGATGGACGGCGCGACGCTCGCCGCCGGCGCGATCGCTGGCGTGAGCCACGTGCGCCGCCCGGTGCGCGCCGCGCGTGCCGTGCTCGAAGACGGCGCGCACGTGCTGCTGGCCGGCGCAGGCGCCGAGGCCTTCGCGCGCGACCACGGGCTCGAAATGGTCGAGCCCTTCTTCTTCTCGACCGAGGCGCGCCGCCAGCAGCTCTACCGCGTGCGCGACACCGGCCGCGTGGTCACCGACCATGAAGGCGCCGCGATGACGCCGCCGCTGGACGAAGACAAGAAATTCGGCACCGTCGGCGCGGTCGCGCTCGACATGCACGGCCACCTCGCCGCCGCCACTTCGACCGGCGGCATGACCAACAAGCGCGTCGGCCGCATCGGCGATTCGCCGCTGATCGGCTCGGGCACCTATGCCGACGACCGCACGGCGGCCATCTCGTGCACCGGCAGCGGCGAAATGTTCATCCGCGTTGCTGCCGCCCACGACATCTGCGCGCGCATGGCCTACGGCGGCGCGACGCTCGAAGCGGCCACGCATGCCGTGGTGCACCATTCGCTCCCCGCCATCGGCGGCACCGGCGGGCTGATCGCCGTCGACCGCCACGGCAACCTGAGCCTCGCCTTCAACACCGAAGGCATGTACCGCGGCCATGCGCGCGGCGACGAAGCGCCGATTACGGCCATCTTCGCCTGACGCGCGCCCCCTCTTTTCCTCGCACTCCCATGTCTACCCCTGCCCTCGCCCTGCCGGACGGCCGCGTTCTCGCCGTCGACGACCTCACCGTGCGCTTCTCGACCTCCGAGCGCACTGTCGATGCCGTCAAGCACCTGTCCTTTCACGTCGACCATGGCGAAACGCTCGCGGTGGTGGGCGAATCGGGTTCGGGCAAGTCGGTCACCTCGCTCGCGCTGATGCGGCTGGTGGAGCACGGCGGCGGGCGCATCCTGGGCGGCCGCATGGCGTTTCGCCGCCGCAACGGCGAAGTGCTCGACCTGGCGCAGGCGCGCGACGGCACGATGCGCGGCATCCGCGGTGCGGACATCGCGATGATCTTCCAGGAGCCGATGACGTCGCTGAACCCTGTGTTCACCGCCGGCGAGCAGATCGCCGAGGCCATCCGCATCCACCAGAACAAGGACAACACGGCCGCGCGCGCCGAGGCGCTGCGCATGCTCGAACTCGTGCGCATTCCCGAGGCGCGCAACGTGCTCGACCGCTTTCCGCACCAGCTCTCGGGCGGCATGCGCCAGCGCGTGATGATCGCGATGGCGCTCTCGTGCAAGCCGCAGCTCTTGATTGCCGACGAGCCCACCACCGCGCTGGACGTGACGATCCAGGCGCAGATCCTGCAGCTCATCCGCGAGCTGCAGAAAGAGATGCGCATGGGCGTGCTCTTCATCACGCACGACATGGGCGTGGTGGCCGAAATCGCCGACCGTGTGCTCGTGATGTACCGCGGCGACAAGGTGGAAGCGGGCTCGTCCGACACGGTGTTCGCGGCGCCGCAGCACCCCTACACGAAGGCGCTGCTCTCGGCAGTTCCCAAGCTCGGCGCGATGCAGGGCACGGACCTGCCGGCCAAGTTCGAACTGCTGCGCACCGAGGGCAGCCCCGACACCGTTCCTTGCACCAACACCACGCCGCAGACCACCGTGCGCGAAGAGGCCGGCCCGATCCTGCGGGTGCGCGACCTCGTCACGCGCTTCGACGTGCGCAGCGGCCTCTTCGGCCGCGTGAAGCGCCGCGTGCATGCGGTGGAAAAGATCAGCTTCGACCTGTACCCCGGCGAAACGCTGGCGCTGGTGGGCGAATCGGGCTGCGGCAAGTCGACCACCGGCCGCTCGCTGCTGCGCCTGGTCGAGAGCCAGAGCGGCGCGATCGAGTTCGGCGGCCAGAACATCCGCGAGCTGCCCACGCGCGAACTGCAGGCGCTGCGCCGGAACATCCAGTTCATCTTCCAGGACCCGTTCGCCTCGCTCGATCCGCGCGTGACGGTGGGCTTCTCGATCATGGAGCCGCTGCTCATCCACAACATCGCCAAGGGCGCCGAGGCGCAGAAGCGTGTCGACTGGCTGCTGCAGAAGGTGGGCCTGCCGCCCGAGGTGGCGCAGCGCTATCCGCACGAGTTCTCGGGCGGGCAGCGGCAGCGCATCGCGATTGCGCGTGCGCTCGCGCTCAACCCCAAGGTGGTCGTGGCCGACGAATCGGTGTCGGCGCTGGACGTGTCCATTCAGGCGCAGATCGTCAACCTGATGCTCGACCTGCAGCGCGAGTTGGGCGTGGCATTCCTCTTCATCTCGCACGACATGGCGGTGGTCGAGCGCATCAGCCACCGCGTGGCCGTGATGTACCTCGGCCAGATCGTGGAGATCGGCCCGCGCCGCGCGGTGTTCGAAGCGCCGCAACACGCCTACACCCGCAAGCTGATGGCCGCGGTGCCGGTGGCCGACCCATCGCGCCGCCACAAGCCGCGCGCGCTGCTCGAAGGCGAGATCCCGAGCCCCATTCGCGCAGTGGGCGACGAGCCCGACGTGCCGCCGCTGGTGCAGGTTGCGCCGGGGCATTTCGTTGCACGCCACGCCATTGGCGGGGCCTTCTGATTTTCTTAACCGCAGGCCCGTCCTGTTTTTTCTCACGAACCGACTGGAGTTCTTCCATGAAGCAATCTTCTTCCTCCCTGCGATGGGCATCCGCACTGCTGGGCCTGGCGGCACTGGCCGCATCGGGCGCGGCACTCGCCTCCAAAGACGTGGTGCTGTCCATCGGCTACCAGCCGGAAACGCTGGACCCGTACAACACCAACACGACCATCACCACGGCCGTGACCAAGACCTTCTATGAAGGCCTCTTCCAGTTCGACAAGGACCTGAAGGTGCAGAACGTGCTCGCCGAGAGCTACGACGTGTCGAAGGACGGCCTGGTCTACACCATCAAGCTGCGCACGGGCGTCAAGTTCCACGACGGTACCGACTTCAACGCCGAAGCCGTGAAGGTCACGCTCGACCGCGTGCTGAACCAGGACAACAAGCTCCTGCGCTACAACCAGTTCAACCGCGTGGGCAAGGTCGAAGCGCTGAACCCGACCACCGTGCGCATCACGCTGAAGGAACCCTTCGGCCCCTTCATCAACTCGCTGGCCCACGCATCGGCTGCGATGATTTCGCCCACGGCGCTCAAGAAGTGGGGCAACAAGGACATCGCCTTCCACCCCGTGGGCACCGGCCCCTTCGAGTTCGTGGAATGGAAGCAGACCGACGCGGTCAAGGCCAAGAAGTTCGACGGCTACTGGAAGAAGGGCTTCCCGAAGATCGACAACCTGCAATGGAAGCCGGTGCTCGAGAACAACACGCGCGCCGCGATGCTGCAGACCGGCGAAGCCGACTTCGCATTCCCCATTCCCTACGAGCAGGCCGAGCTGCTGAAGAAGAGCGACAAGCTCGAGGTGGTGGCCTCGCCTTCGATCATCACGCGCTTCCTGGCCTTCAACATGCTGGTGAAGCCGTACGACAACCCGAAGGTGCGCGAAGCCATCGGCTACGCCATCAACAAGGAAGCGCTGTCGAAGGTCGCGTTCGGCGGCTATGCCTTCCCCGCGCAGGGCGTGATGCCCCAGGGCGTGAAGTTCGCCGAGAAGATGGCGCCGATTCCCTACGACGTGAAGAAGGCCAAGGCCCTGCTGACCGAAGCCGGCTACCCGAACGGTTTCGAATCGGTGCTCTGGAGCGCCTACAACAACACGACCAGCCAGAAGACCATCCAGTTCGTGCAGCAGCAGCTCGCGCAGATGGGCATCAAGCTGCAGGTGCAGGCGCTCGAAGTGGGCCAGCGCACCGAGCAGGTGGATGCATGGCCCGATCCGAAGACGGCCAAGGTGCGCATGTACTACACGGGCTGGTCGTCGTCCACGGGTGAAGCCGACTGGGGCCTGCGTCCGCTGTTCGCTTCGGAGTCGTGGGCGCCGAAGCTGAACAACATGTCGTTCTACAAGAGCGACGTGGTGGACAACGCGCTCGCCAAGGCGCTGATCACGGTGGACGACAAGGAAAAGGCCGCGCTCTACAAGACCGCGCAGGACGAGATCCGCAAGGACCTGCCGCGCGTGCCGCTGGTGACCGAGCAGAACCTGTCGGCCCACGCCAAGCGCCTGTCGGGTGTGTACGTGATGCCTGACGCGAACATCAACATCGACGCCATCTCGGTGTCGAACTGATCGCGGCTTCTTCGTTTCCTGACTGACTGTCCGGTGGGCGGTGGCACGGTGCCATCGCCCGCACGCGACACCCGCACCCCATGCTGAATTACTTTCTCAAACGCCTGCTGGGCCTGATCCCGACGCTGCTCATCGTGGCCGTGCTGGTGTTCCTGTTCGTGCACATGCTGCCCGGCGACCCGGCGCGCCTTGCGGCCGGCCAGGAGGCCGACGAGCAGACCGTGTCCATGGTCCGCGCCGAGCTCGGGCTGGACAAGCCGCTGCCCCAGCAGTTCGTGAACTTCTTCACCCACATGCTGCAGGGCGACTTCGGCACCTCGATCCGCACGCGGCGGCCGGTGTCGACGGAGATCGGCGAGCGCTTCTTCCCGACGGTGATGCTGACCATCACCAGCATGGTGTGGGCGGTGATCTTCGGCATGGGCATCGGCATCGTTTCTGCCGTGTACCGCAACAAATGGCCCGACCGCCTCGGCATGACGCTGGCGGTGTCGGGCATCTCTTTCCCCGCATTTGCATTGGGCATGCTGCTGATGCAGATTTTTTCTGTGCAACTGGGCTGGCTGCCCACGGTGGGCGCCGCGACCTGGAAGCACTACATCCTGCCCTCGGTCACGCTGGGCGCGGCCGTGGCGGCCGTGATGGCGCGCTTCACGCGCGCCTCGTTCGTCGAGGTGAT
Source organism: Variovorax paradoxus (assembly GCF_000834655.1). Taxonomy (GTDB): domain Bacteria; phylum Pseudomonadota; class Gammaproteobacteria; order Burkholderiales; family Burkholderiaceae_C; genus Variovorax; species Variovorax paradoxus_F. Next base: position 3,592 of record NZ_JXQQ01000033.1, on the reverse strand, counting down.
CCAGGAAGACTTCGTGCGCACCGCGCGTGCCAAGGGCGTGCACGAATCGCGGGTGGTCTTCAAGCACACCCTGCGCAACGCGCTGATCCCCGTGGTGACGATGATGGGCCTGCAGTTCGGCTTTCTGCTGGGCGGCTCCATTCTTGTGGAGGCTGTCTTCAACTGGCCGGGCCTCGGTCGCCTGCTGGTCGATGCGGTGCAGATGCGCGACTACCCGGTCATCCAGACGCTGGTGCTGTTGTTCTCGCTCGAGTTCATTCTGATCAACCTGGTGGTCGATGTGCTGTACGGCTACATCAACCCCACCATTCGCTACAAGTGAGCACGCCGACATGACGCAAGCTTCCGGCGTGCCTGCCGACACCCTTCTGCCGACCTCCCCGGTCGCCACCCTCCAGCACGCCGGCAAGGTCCGCACGCCCTGGGGCGAATGCTGGCGCCGCTTCAAGAAGCAGCCCGTGGGAATCGTGGCCGCCATCTTCGTGTTGCTGCTGGTGTTCGTCGCGGTGTTCGCACCGTGGATCGTGCCCTTCGATCCCGAGAACTTCTTCGACTACGACATGCTGAACAGCGGGCCCTCGGCCACGCACTGGTTCGGCGTCGATCCGCTGGGCCGCGACATCTTCAGCCGCATCCTGGCGGGCGCGCGCATCTCGCTGATGGCGGGCTTTCTCTCGGTGCTGGTGGGCGGCTTCATCGGCACGGCCTTCGGCCTGCTCGCGGGCTACTACGAAGGCTGGTGGGACCGCATCGTGATGCGCATCTCGGACGTGCTGTTCGCCTTTCCCGGCATCCTGCTGGCGCTTGGCGTTGTCGCCATTTTGGGCAGCAGCATGACCAACGTGGTGGTGGCGGTGTCGGTGTTCAGCGTGCCGGCGTTCGCGCGGCTCGTGCGCGGCAACACGCTGGTGCTCAAGCAACAGACCTACATAGAGGCCGAGCGCAGCATCGGCGCGTCGGACTGGACGATCATCGTGCGGCACATCCTGCCGGGCACCATCTCTTCCATCGTCGTGTACTTCTCGATGCGCGTGGGCACCTCGATCATCACGGCGGCCAGCCTCTCGTTCCTGGGCATGGGCGCGCAGCCGCCGACGCCCGAGTGGGGTGCGATGCTCAGCGAAGCGCGTGCCGACATGGTGACCTCGCCGCACGTGGCGCTGTTTCCGAGCCTGGCCATCTTCTTCACCGTGCTCGCCTTCAACCTCCTGGGCGATGCACTGCGCGATGCGCTCGATCCGAAGATCGACCGCGAGTAACCCGTTTTTCATGGCATCGACGAACACCCTGCCCTACATCGGCACCCTGCTGCAGGGCCCGCGCAACGCCATCACCGACGTCGAAGGCGTCACGGTCGGCCACCGGACGCTGGACGACGGCGGCGTGCAGACCGGCGTGACGGTGATCCGTCCGCATGCGGGCGACCCGTTCCGCGACAAGGTGCCGGCCGCGGCCGTGGTGCTCAACGGCTTCGGCAAGAGCGTGGGGCTGGTGCAGCTGGAAGAACTCGGCGTGCTGGAGACACCCATCGCGCTGACCAACACCTTCTCGGTCGGCACGGTGGCGACGGCGCAGATCCGGCATTGCCTCGCGGCCAACCCCGAGAGCGGCCGGTCGCTGCCCACGGTGAACCCGCTGGTCTTCGAGTGCAACGACGGATTTCTGAACGACATCCAGCGGCTCGCGATCGCCGAGGCTGATTACTTGCTAGCGCTCGATGCCGCCGGCCCCGACTTCGCGCAGGGCTCGGTCGGCGCGGGTCGCGGCATGTCGAGCTTCCAGCTCAAGGGCGGCATCGGCAGCGCCTCGCGGCGCGTGTCGTCTCCCTGCGGCGAGGTGCACACGGTGGGCGCGCTCGTGCTGGCGAACTACGGGCGCCAGCCGCAGCTGGTGCTGGCCGGCCACGCGATCGGCGAGCGGCTGGCCGCACAGCAAGGCACCGCCGAATGCAAGGAGCCCGAGAAGGGCTCGATCATCATCGTGGTCGCGACCGACGCACCGCTCGATGCGCGCCAGCTGCGGCGCCTCGCGCTGCGCGCGGGCGCGGGCCTTGCGCGCACCGGCTCGGTCTTCGGCCATGGCAGCGGCGACATCGTGCTGGCGTTCTCGACCGCCTACACCGTACCCGACCGCGTCGACCGCCCGATGCCGACGATCGCGATGGTGCACGACGGGCTGCTCGACGGCCTCTTCCAGGCCGCGGCCGACAGCACCGAGCAGGCCATCGTTCACGCGCTCTGGCGCGCGACGGCCGTGACAGGCCGCGACGGCAACCACCGGGCGGCGCTCTCCGAGGTGCTGCCGCCCTCTTCCCTTTTCTTCTCTTCCGCGGAGGCGCACGCCCACCCATGAAAGTCCTGATCTCCACCGACATCGAAGGCGTTGCGGGCGTCTACCACCAGGAGCAGGCACGCCAGGGCAACCCCGAGTACGAACGCGCGCGCCTCTTGATGGCGCAAGAGGCCAACGCAGCCATCGCCGGCGCCTTCGACGCGGGCGCGACCGAGGTGCTGGTGAACGACTCGCACGGCGGCTTTCGCAACATGCCGCCCGACGTGCTGGATGCGCGTGCCCGTGTCATTCAAGGCAAGCCGCGCTACCTGAGCATGGTGGCGGGCGTGGAAGAAGAAGGCGTGCAGGCGGTCTGCATGGTCGGCTATCACTCGCGCGCGCAGGGGCGCGGCATTCTGGCGCACACGATCAACAGCTTTGCCTTTGCCAGCATTTGCCTGGGCGAGCAGGAGCTGGGCGAAGCGGGCCTCTATGGTGCGCTGGCCGGCGAGTATGGCGTGCCCGTGGTGATGGGCAGCGGGGACGATGTGTTCATCGCCGAGAACCGGGCGCTGTTTCCGCATGCGACGTTTGTGGAGACCAAGAAGGCGACTGGGTTCAACAGTGGGGTGTCGCTTTCGCCGGAGCAGTCGCGATTGGCGATCCGCGCCGGGGTGGTTGAGGCGCTGGCTGCGCGGGGCAGTGCAAGGCCGCTGGTTTTCGAGGGGCCGCAGGTGGTTACCTTGCGTACACAGTCGCCGATGATGGCTGATCTGTTCTGCCAGTGGCCTACGTTCGAGCGGGTTGATGGCGTCACGTTGCGCTTCACTGCTGACACGGTGGAAGGGGCGGTGCGCATGCTGAACTGCTGTTCGGCTATGTCTTCTATGTTGCGTTGAGCTTTTCTTCTTGAGGTCGGAGGCCGGGTCTCGGCCCGGCGGCCGACCTACTTTTCTTTGCTTCGCCAAAGAAACGTAGGCAAAAGAAAGGCGACCCTGCTGTCTGCGTCCCTTCGCTTCGCTACGGGCAACCTGCGGTGCTCGCGTTTCGCGGGGTCTCGCCCAAACTCGCTTCGCTCAAACAAGGGCGAGCCCTGATCCGCGAAACGCTGCGCTCCTCGGCGCATACAGAAGGGCTTTCAGACGCGCCATTGCTGCGCTCGGCTTTCGAGACATTCGGGCCTTCGCTTCGCTCGGCTTGGATTGGCTCTAGCTACGACGATGGGTCCTTGTTCCACTCGGCCTGGATTGGCTCCCTCCCCTTCCGGGGGAGGGTTGGGGTGGGGGCACGCGACGTTCTTGTTAAGCGCTGCCGTGTAGCG
>NZ_JXQQ01000032.1 GCF_000834655.1 Variovorax paradoxus | reverse complement strand
GTACGGCATGGCGCGGCCGGGTGGTCCGGCCGCGCCTGCCGCGCGAGCGCTGTCACTTGCGGACCGGCCGGAAGAACAGGTACTCGCCGCGCCCCAGTTCGGGCGTGACCTCGTAGCCGGCGCACAGTTCGTTGGCGCACGGGATCTCGACGACGCGCGGCCAGATGGTCGCCGACGTCGGATGGCCGGGCAGGTATTGCGGCACGTGCCACACGCCCAGGTCGCCGACCGGCTCGGCGGTGTCCCTGCCGATGGCGTTCTGCAGGCCGCTGCCGAAGGTCACCCGTTCGACGCGCAGGTTGGGAGCGACGGGGCCCGCGGAGGCCGTGGCCACGCAACAAGCCGCGATCCAGGGGAATACGCTGCGGATCATCTCGAGCTCCGGGCCGTCATTGCGAACCGGCGATCGCCGGTATCTCGCCGATGGGCTCGCCGGCCATCACGCTCCTGAGCTCGACCGGCATCGTCACCACCGCGGCTGCGTGCTGCTCGTCCTGCTGCGCGGGCGCGGCTTCGACGATGGGCGCCTGCGGCAACGGCAGTGGAGCAGGCGTGGGTGCCGACGCGGGCGGAGGCATCGAAGCCACCGGCGGCGCAACGACCGCCGCCTGCATCGGCTGCATCGGCTGCATCGGCTGCATCGGCTGCATGGGTGGCGTCATGGCCGCGACCGGACGCCCGGTGACCTGTGCCGCGGCATTCGCCGGCGATGCGTACGGCCCGAAGGCGCTCACACGCTCCTCGGCGGTCATGGACTGCGGGCACTTCGTGCCGGTCATCTCCAGCGCGGCCATGGCAGCCGAGTCCATGCAGTCCATCGCGAGCGACGCTGCCTTCATGCCCTTGTTCCAGAGCTCGCGACTCATCTTCAGGCGCTTGCAGTGCTCGTCCGTCCAGGTGGTGCCGAAACTGATGCCGACACCCGGGCCGTTCGCGCTGGCGCTGGAGCTGCCCATGCAGGTGTCGTTGCTGGTGGTCAGGTTGGGCCCGTTGACCGACGGCACGTTCTTGACCGTGTAGCTCCCCCGGTAGTCCAGGGTGCTGGTCGTCGCGCCGGTGTTGTTGATGTTCTGGTTGCTGTTCAGCGTCGCGCGGGTGTCGGCGGGGGTGTTGGTGTTGAAGTTCACCGCTTGGGTGTTCCCCTGTGCCGATGTGGTGGCCGAACTCGTCGACTGGTTGTTGGAGCTGCCCGCCGTGATTTGCGCGAAGGCGCCCGCGGACACGCCCATCAAGGCCAGGACAATCAGTTTTTTCATGTTCTCACTCCTTTGAAAGCCGGGGGAGGGGGCGTGCCCCTCCCCATTTCTGGTCCGACGACCGAAACCCGCTCCGTTCAGGGAGCCGAGGCGGTTGCGCCGGCGCCGGCCATGCCGCCGGTGCCGCCACCGTTGCTGAAGCCGCCTGCATTGCCGAAGGCGAAGTTGCTCACGCCGAAGGAGCCGCCGGTCGAGCCGGCTGTCGCCGAGGTGGTGGTGCCGTTGACGAAGCCGTTGATGGCGCCCGAGGAGGCATTGAAGCTGGAGGTCGTGCCCGAGGTGCGCGTCACCACCGCAAGGCCGCCGCCAGGGCCCGACATCGTTCCGGCCGTGTTGTTGGTGCTGGAGCCGGCCAGGCCGCCGGCACTGCCGCTCACATGGTTGGAGCCGCCCGCGCTGTAGTTGGCGTTGGCCAGGGAGCCTGCGTTGGCTTGTGCGTTGGCACCGCCCGCGGCGAAGCCATTGCCGGTCGTCGCGGCCACGCTGGTCACGCGGCCCTGAGTGGTTGCCGAACCGCTGGCGGTGGCGCCGCCGACGCGCAGGCCCGGGAAGCTCACGGCGCCGCCCGCCGCATTGGCGCTGGCCGACGAACTGGAATTGGCCGCGTTGTAGCTGAACGCGCTGCCGGTGCCGGAGCTCGCAGCCGTCGACAGCGAGGCGCTGGAAGAGCCGGTCGTCGTGCTGGTCACGGCAAGGGCCGTCGTGCTGGTTGCCGAGGCCACGCCTGCAAGCAGGACCACGGCTGCCGTGATGAGAGTCTTCTTCATGATGATGCTTTCCTCGAATGGTGTTGAGACGAATCCGATCGCCGGCGAACCCGGCCTATCAGCCACCGGTCAGCGAGCGGGGATTGAATGTTTCCGTTGCGACCGGAATGCAGTCTCGGCGTCGGTAAGCAATCCAAAAATGCCCAGTGCGGGTTAGAGGGGGGCTATGGCGAAAGCAATGGAAGCGGCCGTTTCGCTTGTTCCTCCCAAAGGCCCTTCCCGCAGGAGGGAGCTTGCAATTTCTACTTCTTTAGTTCACATTCATTCCAACCTGCAACAAGAAGAAACCAAAGTAATCAAAAAAGCTCAAAAATGAAATTTGAGTAGAAATGGATTAACTTTTGCTCACCAGGTTGCGGTAGCTTGTGTCACCAGGGGATAGAAATGGAAAATGAACTTGACATTTCATTGACAGAGGTCGGTGGGGGTGCTAGGAAATTTTCGAATACTGGCCAGTTCGGCGGGCTGCTCGCGCCCTCCGCCGACACGCTCCCTTGGCCCGACTTCCTGACCGGGCAGCAAACCAAGCCGGTGCGCGTCGTCCTGGTGGACGACGACCCGTTCGTGCGACGCGTCATTGCCCAGGAATTGCTGGGCGACCTGCGCATCCAGCTCGAAGGGCAGGCTGGCAGCCTGCGCGAGGGGCGGCGCCTCCTGATGCAGCATGAATTCGACGTGCTGATGGTCGACATCCGCCTCGGAGACGGCAGCGGATTCGAACTCATCGAAGAAGCCAAGAAGCACCGCAGCGCGGCCGAGATCATCGTCATCTCGGCCATCGAGGACGAACCGCAGGTGCTGCACGCCTTCGAGCTCGGCGCCTCGGGTTTCCTGGTGAAGAACGCGTGGTTCCAGAGCTATGCGCAGGCGGTGCTGCAGGTGGTCAACGGGGGCGCTGCCATCACCCCGCGGCTGGCCCGCCGCCTGCTCGTGCACCTGGACCACCAGCGCACCAACCAGAGCCCGGTTCGCCCGCCCGAGACCAAGGCGGCGCTCTCGGCTCGGGAGCGCGAAGTGTTGCGACTTGTAGCGACGGGGTACGTGACCGAAGAGATCGCGCTGCAGCTCACCATCAGCGCGCAGACCGTCAATGCCCACGTGAAGAACATCTACCGCAAGCTCCATGCGCACACCCGCGCGCAGGCGGTGAGCTTCGCCTCGCACCGGGGGCTGCTCTGAGCCCGTAGCCACGACGCGCAACCAGCCGGCCCGCCCATGCTGTCCTCGGTGCTTCAGCTGCCGCACTATCTGGAAGAGCAGTTCGTGTGGCTGTCGTTCGCCTCATGGTTCGCGCTGCTGGCATGGCTCTGGCCCCGCGCCTCGCGCCGCCGGATGCTGCTGTGGATCGGGCTGGCCTCTGCGCTGCACATCACGCCGGTGACCGCGCAGGTGCTGCGGGCCGGCACGGCGCTGACGGTGGTCGGCGGCGCCATCCCGCCCGCTGTCTGGGTGCTGCAGGCGGTCAACATCGCCGTTTTCGGCACGATCATCGGCATCTGGTACGTCTCGCGCCGCCGCGTCGCGCGCTTTCGCCAGGTGCAGGCGGTGCTGGCCGAGCGCCGCCGTATCGCCAGCGACCTGCATGACGGCGTGGGCTCCCGGCTGGTGGCGCTCCTGGCCAGCCAGGACCCGCGTTCGGCCGAGCCGAGCGACCTGTCGATGGCGCTGCAAGGCTGCCTCCTCGAATTGCAGATGACGGTCGATTCGCTCGACGACCAGGCGTCGGCCACCATCGCCGAGCGCCTCGCGCACCTGCGCTACCGGCTGCAGCCGGCCTTTGACCGGCTGGGCATCGGCCTCGCCTGGAACGTGCACGAGGTGCCGCTCGCCCATGCCATGCCCGCCGACTCGGCGATGCAGGTCTGCAGGATCGCGCAGGAGGCCTTGTCCAACGTGCTGCGCCACTCCCACGCGAGCCACGTCGAGGTCCGATTCGGTCCGCGCGGGCGTTCGCGCGGCCTCGTGCTCGAGGTGCAGGACAACGGCCGCGGCCTGGATGCCCCGGCCTCCGCGCCGCTCGAACCACTGGGCAAGGGGCTTCGCAGCATGCGCGCGCGCGCCGATGCGCTGCACGGCGAACTGGCCGTCATGGACGTCGTTCCGCACGGCCTGTGCATCCGCCTCGTGCTTTCAGGCGAAGCGCTGGCGCCGACGGACCCGGTACCCGGAACCGGGCGCAGCCTGTAACAGGACCGCGGCGCCGGCCGCCGGAACCCGTCCGCGCCTATGGCAAACTTCCGCGCTTTGCCCGGGATGCGTTCAAGACATGCAGAAAATCATTCGCCAGCTCGCCACTGAAATCAAGGTCGGCGAGCACCAGGTGAAGGCCGCCGTCGAACTGCTCGACGAAGGCGCCACGGTTCCATTCATCGCCCGTTACCGCAAGGAAGTGACCGGCGGCCTCGACGACATCCAGCTGCGCGAACTCGAAGCCCGTCTTTCCTACCTGCGCGAACTCGAGGACCGCCGCGTGGCGGTGCTCAAGGCCATCGACGAGCAGGGCAAGCTCACCCCCCAGCTGCGCGCCGCGATCGAATTCGCGCCCACCAAGCAGGAACTCGAAGACCTGTACCTGCCGTTCAAGCAGAAGCGCCGCACCAAGGGCCAGATCGCCCGCGAATTCGGCATCGAGCCGCTGGCCGACAAGCTGCTGGCCGACCCGACGCTCGATCCGGCCGTCGAAGCCAAGGCCTTCCTGCAGCCCGCCACCACGCTGGACGACGGCAAGCCGGGCCCCGATTTCTCGACCGTGCCGCTCGTGCTCGACGGCGTGCGCGACATCCTCTCGGAGCGCTGGGCCGAAGACGCCGCGCTCGTGCAGGGCCTGCGCGAATGGCTCTGGGCCGAGGGGCTGCTCAAGTCCAGCCTCATGGCCGGCAAGGACGAGAACAACGCCGACATCGCCAAGTTCCGCGACTACTTCGCGTACGACGAGCCGATCGGCCGCGTGCCCTCGCACCGCGCATTGGCCGTGTTCCGCGGCCGCGCGCTCGACATCCTCGACGCCAAGCTGGTGCTACCGGTGGAGCCCGAGCCGGGCAAGCCCAGCATCGCCGAAGGCAAGATCGCGCTGCACCTGGGCTGGAGCCATGCGGCTCGCCCGGCCGACGACCTGATCCGCAAGTGCGTGGCCTGGACCTGGCGCGTGAAGCTGGCCCTCTCCACCGAGCGAGACCTGTTCACCCGCCTGCGCGAAGACGCCGAGAAGGTCGCCATCAAGGTCTTCGCCGACAACCTGCGCGACCTGCTCCTGGCCGCGCCCGCCGGCCCGCGCGTCGTGATGGGCCTGGACCCCGGCATCCGCACCGGCGTGAAGGTGGCGGTGGTCGATTCCACCGGAAAGCTGGTCGAGACCGCCACCGTGTTCCCGCACGAGCCGCGCAAGGACTGGGAAGGGTCGCTGCACACCCTCGGCAAGCTGTGCGCCAAGCACGGCGTGAACCTCATCGCCATCGGCAACGGCACCGCCAGCCGCGAGACCGACAAGCTGGCCGGCGACCTCATCAAGCTCATCGCCAAGATGGCCGCGCAGGCCGGCGCTCCGGAGATGACGGTGGACAAGGTCGTGGTGAGCGAGGCCGGCGCCTCGGTGTATTCCGCCAGCGAATTCGCTTCCCAGGAAATGCCCGACGTGGACGTGAGCCTGCGCGGCGCGGCCTCCATCGCGCGCCGCCTGCAGGACCCGCTGGCCGAGCTCGTGAAGATCGACCCGAAGAGCATCGGCGTGGGCCAGTACCAGCACGACGTGAACCAGAGCGAACTGGCCCGCACCCTGCAGGCGGTGGTCGAAGACTGCGTGAACTCCGTGGGCGTGGACCTGAACACCGCGAGCGTGCCGCTCCTGAGCCGCGTGTCGGGCCTCTCGGGCAGCGTGGCCAAGGCGGTGGTGCGCTGGCGCGAATCGAACGGCGCGTTCTCCACCCGAAAGCAATTGCTCGACGTGACCGGCTTCGGCCCCAAGGCCTTCGAGCAGAGCGCGGGTTTCCTGCGCATCCGCGGCGGCGCCGATCCGCTGGACGTGACCGGCGTGCACCCCGAAACCTACCCGCTGGTCGAGCAGATCATCGTCAAGACCGGCAAGCCGATCGCCGAGCTCATGGGCCGCGCCGAGATGCTCAAGACCCTGAAGCCCGAGCTCTTCGCCAACGAGAAGTTCGGCGTCATCACGGTCAAGGACATCCTGGGCGAACTCGAGAAGCCCGGCCGCGACCCGCGCCCCGACTTCAAGGTGGCTCGCTTCAACGACGGCGTGGACGACATCAAGGACCTGGTCGAGGGCATGATCCTCGAGGGCACCGTGAGCAACGTGGCCCAGTTCGGCGCCTTCGTCGACCTGGGCGTCCACCAGGACGGCCTGGTGCACGTGAGCCAGCTGAGCCACAAGTTCGTGAACGATGCGCGCGAGGTCGTGAAGACCGGCGACATCGTCAAGGTCAAGGTGATGGAAGTGGACGTGGCGCGCAAGCGCATCGGCCTGTCGATGAAGCTGGACGCAGCGCCCGCGCGCCGCGACGGCCCGCGCGACAACCGCTTCGAAGGCGCCGGCCGCGGCCAGCAACAGCAGCCGCGCCGCGACAACGCGCCGCAGCCCGCAGGGCAGATGGCCAACGCGTTCGCCAAGCTGCAGGGGTTGCGCAAGTAATCCGTGCCGCACGGTTCTTGCCGACCCCTTGCTGAAGCACCCGGCATGAAAGCCCTGCGCATCTACGCCGGCCCAGCGGCCCGCAAGCACATCGAGCAGCACGGCCTGCGCCCGCAGGACGTGCGCACCGTGCCCGGCGCGGCGGGCGGGCCGAAAGGCCTGATCCTCGGGCCGCTCGATCGCTTCATCTTCGGCCGCTGGCTCACGCAGTCGAGGCAGCCGGTGCACCTGGTGGGCGCATCGATCGGCGCATGGCGGCTCTCGACGGCGTGCCTGCACGACCCCGAGGCCGCGTTCCAGCGCTTCGAGCACGACTACGTGCGCCAGCAGTTCGAATTGCCACCGGGGCAAAAGCGCCTGAGCCCGCGGCAACTCAGCGAGCGCTTTGCCGAAAGCCTCATCGACTTCTACGGCGGGCGCATCGGCGAAGTGCTGAACCATCCGCGCTACCGCCTGCATGTGGTGACCTCGCGCGGCCGCCACATCCTCGGGCGCGAGGGCAGGGCGCGCACGCCGTTCGGCTACCTGGGCGCGTTCGCGTCGAACAGCCTCCATCGCAAGAGCCTGGGTGCGTGGCTGGAGCGCTGCGTGTTCTCCACGCCGGGCGCGTCGCTGCCTTTCGGCACGCAGGACTTCCGCACCCGCCAGCACGCGCTGAGCGAAGCCAACTTCAACATGGTGCTGCAGGCCTCGTGCTCCATTCCGTTCCTGCTGGCGGCGGTGCACGACATTCCCGGCGCGCCGCGCGGCGCGTACTGGGATGGCGGCATCACCGACTACCACCTGCACCTGGACTACCGCACCGACCACGACGGGGCCGACGAAGGCATCGTGCTGTACCCGCACTTCCAGCGCGCGGTGGTGCCGGGCTGGCTCGACAAGGGGCTGCGCTGGCGCCACAAGGCCACCGGCTTCCTCGACCGCATGGTCGTGCTCGCGCCCGATCCCGAGTGGGTGAAGACGCTGCCCAACGGCAAGCTGCCCGACCGCAAGGACTTCATCCATTTCCAGAACGACGCGCAGGCGCGCATCGCGGCATGGAGCAAGGCCACGCGCGAGGCGCAGCGGCTGTCGGACGAGTTCGAGGGCTGGTTGGCCGACGGACTTGCGAAGGGCCGCACGCCCGACGTTCTGCCGCTCTGAGCCGGCGAGGGCGCCAGGCCCGACGGGGCAAACCCTGACGGGCGTGGCTGGCGGTGCTTCGAGAATGGTCCGATCCATTCGGAAGCCACAAGAAAGAGACAAGCCCTCATGCCGCATTCCACGCTGACACGCCGCCGATTCACGCTCGCCGCCGCCGCATCCAGCCTCGCCGTTCCCTCGTTCGCGCAGACCGCGTGGCCGAGCAAGCCGATCCGCATCGTCGTGCCCTACACGCCCGGCGGCTTCACCGACCAGATGGCGCGTCTCGTGCAGATCGGCCTGCAGACGCGCCTGGGCCAGCCGGTGCTCATCGACAACAAGCCCGGCGCCAACAGCCTCATCGGCGTGGATGCCATCGCCAAGGCGCCGGCCGACGGCACCACCTTCGGCGTCGTCATCGCCGCCTACGCGGCCAACACCACGCTGTACCCGAAGCTGCCCTACGACCCGCAGAAGGACCTCACGGGCGTCTCGCTGATGGGCGTCTCGCCGCTGCTGGCCGCGGTGAACATCAACGCGCCCTTCAAGACCGCGCGCGAACTCATCGACTACGCGCGCGCCAACCCTGGCAAGGTGAGCTTCGGCTCCTCGGGCAACGGCTCGGCCGCGCACCTGACGACCGAGCTGTGGAAGTCGCTCACCCAGACCTACATGATCCACATCCCTTACCGCGGCGCCGTGCCCGCGCTCACGGACTTGATGGGCGGGCAGATCCAGCTGTTCTTCGATGCGCCCACCGGCCTCATCAACCAGGGCAAGGCCGGCAAGGTGCGGCTGATCGGCGTGGCGGGCGACAAGCGCCTGGCGGCCGCGCCCGACGTGCCCACCTTCATCGAGCAGGGTTTCGCGGGCTTCACCGGCAGCACCTGGGCCGGCATGCTGGCGCCGGCGGGCACGCCGCGCGACATCGTCAAGCGCATGTCGGACGAGGTGGCGCGGATCATCAAGAGCGACGAGACGCGCGCCAAGCTCGACGCGATGGGCACGATCCCCGCGGGCAGCACGCCCGAGGAGTTCGATGTGTTCATCACGGCCGAGACGGCCAAGTGGGGCAAGGTCATCCGCGCGGCGGGAGTGAAGGCCGAATAGCGCTTCGGCGCATGCACTGAAGGTCATTCGATTGGCGCCGCAGGGATAGCGGGGCCCGTCGCCAGGAGATTGAGAATTTCCACGGCCTCGTAGAAGGCACGGCGTCATCCGCCACAGGGATGGCGCTCGTGGATATTCAATTCAATCCATTGGAGACAAATCTTGACCAAAACGGGAAATAACGGGTCTTCGGGCTTCAGGGCGTCATCACGGCTGTCGCGATCATTTGTTTTGGCAATTGCCCTCGGGGGTATTTTTTCGGTGGCGCATGCGGCCAACGATATTTCCTCGACGCTCGTGCGCACCTGCACCAATCAATTGAATGGCTCCGCGTACGCTGACAGCGTATTGAGCGAATTCCGCAATAGCAGATATCCTTCGCCCAAGACCGGCGGATTCAAGATCACATCGGTCGAACAGGTCTGGCTTGCGTTTCCCGCTTATTGCCTGATCAAAGGCACCATTCAGCCGACGTCGCCCGGCGGAATAGATCCTTTTGTCAAGGCGCCCGATTACCGGGTGCCCGATATCAATTACCAGGTCTATATTCCCGCGCAATGGAACGGAAAGTTCATCCAGCTCGGCGGCGGCGGATTTGCCTGGGATGCCGACGTCGTTGCAGCCGGCAAGCAAAGCAACCAGCAATTCTCTCCGTCGTGGCAAGGGCCGGCCCTGTCGAATTACGCGGTCGTTCTCGGCGACGCGGGCGCAGGCGCATCGTCGAAGGCGTTCGATCCGGCGTTCGTGCAACCGGGCAGGCAGCTCAGCGACGTGCCCAGGCAGGAAGCGGTCAAGAATTTCGGACAGGATTCCATCAAGAAGACGCTCGACGTCGGGCTGTACCTCTCGCAAAAGCTCACGGGCACTGCGCCCACCGACACTTATTTCGTCGGCATTTCCACCGGCGGCCGGCAGGCATTGAAAGCCGTAGCGAATTGGCCCGATGCCTACGACGGCGTCATTGCAGGTGCGCCTCCGGTCGATGAAACCAATTTGCTGAAGACCCTGGAAGTCCCGGCGGTGGTCAATGATTGGGTGGTCAACTGGAACAGCAGCGCCGCGATATTGACGAGCCTCTTCGGCCAGGATGTGTCCGACCAGACGCTCAGCGACGCATTAGGCGCGACATCCCGGCGCCTGGCGGATGTCGCCATTCAATCCGGCGCAAATGACGATGGCTATGTCAGATTGCTGGATGCGCTGGCACCCGTCTGGAATGTCAAGCCGCGTGACCTTGCCAATTTCTTCGATGTTGCGGCGAATCAGAAGAGGGCTGGCAAAAAAGGAAAGAAGATCATCGTTTATCAGGGAACGTCCGATTTTCTGGTGCCCTGCACCCAAGCGGGCGAGTTCGTCAAGGAATTGGCCAGAAGAGAAACGGCTGGCAATATCAAGAATTCCGTCCGCACCTATTTCATAGAAGACTACAGCCACGGCTTCTACAACACCAATTCGCTGCTCAAGAGAATCGGATTGAGCGCCATGCAATTGAATTGGAACCCGGTGTCGGACCTGGACAAATGGGTCCACGATGACAACGCCATCGCCGCCACGCCATCGTTGGTCAGGAATGCCTCGGGCGAAATTCCGACGGCTTCGGCGCTAGGCGCCTGGAGGTGCCTGGCAGCCGATTGAGACCGGGCCGCGGTGGCAAACTCCAGCGCTGCATGAAGTCCCACCTGCCCCTCGCAATCCTCTCGGTCCTCGGCGCCGCCGCCGCGCCGGCTTTTTCGGCGGGCCTCGATTGCAGCCGCGCTGCCACCGGCGCCGAAACGGCGAACTGCGCCAGTGAAAACCTGCGCAAGCTGGACTTCCAGTTGTCGGCGGTCTACGGCAAGCTGGCTGCCGCCCAAGGCTCGAAGCGCGCCGCGCTGCGGCGTGAGCAGGTCGACTGGCTGACAGCTCGCGACCGGTGTGCCGCCGATACAAGCTGCATCGCCGCGCGGTATGACGAACGGTTGGCGACGCTCCGGATTCAGCTGCGCGACGTCAACGCCTACCGGCCCGACGACGTGGACCGGGCAGCACTCGAAGAACTGCGCCAGGCCGTCGAGACGGCGCGCAAGACCGATTCGGAGTTTCCGCTCGAGAAGGTCATCGACGCCTTGCGCATCAAGTCCGGAATCACTTCGTTCGCCAATGCGTACGACGCCAACGCGACCGGCTCGGTGGCGCAGTTCCCCACCATCCGGCCCGAGGGCGTGACGGCCGACGAGTGGCGGGCGCTTCGCGAATCGGGCATCGAAGGCGGTGGCGAAAACGGCGCGGGGGCGTACACCTTGATGGACGTCGATGGCGACGGCCAGCGCGACCTCGTGATCGACACCTATCTTGGCGGCACCGGCCTGTTCGGCGAAACCTCCGTCCTTCGCCGCAAGGGCGGCAGGTTCGAGGGGCCGGCCATACCCAACGACGAGAGCGGCGCATCCGCCCTCTACACGACCGGCGGGCGCGGCGCGAACCAGTCGGGCCAGTGGATTCGCCTGCGCGGGCGCGTGTACGCGGCCTACCGGAACAGCCTGTACGGCGTGGACGACGTCTACCTGCTGCGCCCGCTGACGATCGTCGGCGAAGTGCCCAAACTCACCGTTCGCTATCGCTACCGGCTCTCGATCCCCAAGGTGCAGAGCGACGAGAAGGGGACCGCGACCACGCTGGACGGTGCGCTGCATGCGGCCCTGAGCCAGGCGCTCGGCAAGGTCGACACGCGGCAAGCGCGCGACTTCGGCCCCGCGGACGTGCCGCTGTGCCCGGTCCCCGAGGGCACCAGCGAAGACGACCGCGGCAACTACACCCGCTACGGCACGGGCCATTACACCTTCGAGGTCGTGGGCGACGTGCCGGTGTGGCTCGGCCGGGAGTGCCGCATCGGGCGGGTGGTGGACTGGTTCGGCGCCTATTCCTCGAAAGGCGGCCTCGGCGCGGCGTTCTGGGTGCGCAAGCCCTCCGAGCCAGACCGCGAACAGACCTACGAGGTGGACGGCGTGCGAACCGCGACCGGCACCACGGCAGCGATTGCGAGGTTCGAGGTCGGCAACTGAGCCGCAGCGCCGAAGCTCAAGGCGCCAGCATCAACACCTTGAACTGGCTCGGCACGATTCGCATGCCGACGATGTTGCAGCGGTTCTGCACCGACAGGCTGGTCATCCGCGTGGCGGGCGTGCCCTTGAGCAGCACCGTGAACGCGCCGGTGATGTGCCGCGAGGGCCCCATCACCGTCTGCGACACCACGCCCATCAGCACGCCGGCGTTGTCGCCGTTGGTGATCGGCGTGGTGGTCGCCAGGTTGTGCGCGGGCGTGCCGCCGTAGAGGATGTTCCAGGCGTTGGGAATGGCCGTGGGCCCGAGCGCGAAGTTGGGGTAGGGGATGGGCAGCGCCGGCGGCGTCTTGCAGACGTCGGGGAAGGCGAGGTCCACGCCCATCATCTGTGCATTGGCGAACATGGCGGAGGTTCCTTTGTGTGGCGCGGTGGGGATCAGCCCATGTGGATCTGCTCAGCGTCGACCTTGACGATTTCCGTGCTGGTCACGAGCGTGTTCTTCGCATGCAGGCGCAGGGTGGTCGCAGACTGCATGTCGATGTGGCCCGCGCGCACCTGCTCGGTCTCCTCGACCACGCGAAAGCTCGAGCGCGTGAGCAGCTGCAGCCGGTCGAGCACCGCTTCGCAGGCGCGTCCCACGAAGCGCGAGACCAGCACGCTGAAACGCACCTCGGCGCCCTGGTAGTCCAGTTGCGAGACCTTGCACTGGGCGCGCTCGGCGCTCAGGTTCCATTCGGGCGCGCGGATGCCGATGGCGGCGTCCGACTGCAGCTCGAGCGCGCCCGCGCCGCGCAGCGCGACGCCGCCGCGGCGCGAGGCCAGCGTGAGTTCGCCATCCACTGCGAGCGTGGCCTGGCGGCTGTCGGCCTGCGTGATGACGGCGATCAGGCAGAGCGTGTCGTCGTCGGGCCCGGCGACCAGAACCGTGTCACCGGGCGCGGGCACGAGCAGGCAGCTCGCGGCGCGCCGGCAGGGCAGGGGGCGCCGCTCGCCGGCGGGGAGCACGTCGTGGCGGTCGTCCGAATGGCTGGCCACGACCTGCGCCATGCGGATGCCCGGCGACGAGGCTTGCGCGCGGGCGGCCGGCGCCTTGTGCAGCAGCGGCGCCAGCGCGTCCTTTGCGTCCATGCTGGCGCGGGTGGAGGGCCAGGCGCTGGTGGTTCTTGCGGTCATCGTCATGCGTCGTCCTTCGCGTCGGAGGGGAAGCGGTCCACCGGATGCAGGCGGCCGTGAATGTCGCGGTCCAGCCGCATCGCGCGGGTCGGCCGCTGGCGCGCCACGCGTTCGGCCTCGTGGAGTTCGGGGTCGTTGTCGAGCACGCCGATGCGGTCGCTCCATCGCGAGTCCGCAAGCTCGGCGCGGTGCATCTGCGTACGCAGGAAGGTGGCCTTCTCGAAATTGGCGCCGCGCAGGTCGGCATAGGAGAAGTCGGCGTAGGCCAGGCGCGTGCGCGCGAAGCTCGCGTTCTCGCAGCGCGCGCGGTGGAACACGGCCTGCGCGAGGCTGGCGCCCGAGAGGTCGGCGCCCGCGAGCCGGGCATCGGCCCACAGCGACTGGTCGAGCACCGCGTCGCGCAGGTCCGCGCCGCGCAGGTCCGCCTCGACGAACAGCGTCTGCGGCGCCGCTGCGCGCGCCATGCGGGCGCCGTCGAGCGCCGCGCCCTTGAAGTTGCATTGGGCCAACTGCGCGTCCTCGAAGTTGCAGCCCGACATGCGCGCATCGGTGAACTGGCACAGCGCGAAGCTCTGGCCCGCGAACGACTGGCCGCGCAGGTCGGCCTCGGACAGCACGGCGTTGTGGAAGCGCGCGCCCTGGAAGACCACCTCGCGCAGGTCGCAGCGATAGAACACCGTGCTCGTCAGCGAGGCATCGCGCATGTCCGCGTCGCCCATCCGGCTGTCGTTGAAGATCGACTTGAGGAAGATGGCGCGCTCGAACCTGGCGCCGTGCAGCTCGCAGTCGTACAAGACCGCTTCCGTCAGTTGCGCGTCGGCGCAGCGCATCTCGCGCAGGTCGCAGTGGCTCACGACCGTGCGGGGCCAGTGGCTGGCGGTGGCGTCGATCCCTCGCAGGCCGCAGCGAAGGAGGGACACGCCGTCCAGCCGCGCCGACGCCAGCGTCGCGCCCTGGAAATCGCAGCGCTCGAACACCGAGTCGTCCAGCCGGCTGCCGGCGAGCGAGGCCTGGGCGAACCGGCATTCGCTGAACAGGCCCCCCGACAGGTCCAGGCCGTCCAGCGCCATGCCGCTGAAGTCCTCGCCCTCCATGCGAACGCCGCTGCGGATGCGGGTCACCAGCTCCTGCGGGGTCATCGGGCTTTGCCTGCGCGTTCGGCTGCGGTGCTCATGGCGCAGGGCGTGGCGCGGGCACGGTCTTGGTCTGTTCGATGTAGGCGCCCTGGGTGTGGGTGACATGGTCGATGCGGATCTGCGACATGTCGGCGCGAAACAGGTTGGCCTCGCGCAGGTCGGCCGACGGCAGCAGGGCCTTGTTGAAATTGGCGGTCATCAGGTTGGCGCCCCGCAGCGAGGCGCGGCTCAGGTCGGCGCGGATGAAAAGGCTCTCGGGCGCCTGCACGTCGGTGAGGTCGGCCGCGCTCAGGTTGCAAGCCGAGAAATCGCAGGTGTCCAGCGTGGCGCGGGCCAGGCGCGCGCCTTCCATGGGAACCTCGCGCAGGCTGCACTGCACGAGCGTCGCGCCCTCGAAGTTCGCGTTGCGCAGGCTGGTGTTCCCGGCGAAGCAGGTGGTGCGCAGCAGCGCGGCCGCGAACACCATGCCGTCGTCGCAGACGACGTGGGTCCAGGCGCAGGCCTCGAAGCTCGCGCCCGTGAAGTCCAGCCGCGCGACGCGGCAGGTGAGGAAGGCGGTCTTGTAGAGGCGCGCGCGACGGAAGCTGCAGTCCTCGATGCGCGCATCCGACAGGAAGCCGGCGTAGCCGAAGGCGGCGTCGTCGAAGTTGCAGTGGCGCAGGTGCGAGTCGAGCGCCTGCAGGTGATCCAGGCGCGCACCTTCGAAGCTGCAGCCCGAAAGCCGCGCCTTCTCGAGCTTCAGGCCCTCCAGGTCGGCCTGCGAGAAATCGACCCGCTCGCAGGCGATGGCGCCCAGGTTGGTCTCGCGCAGCACCGCGCGGTGCAGGCGCGCGCCCGTGAGCTGGGCGCGCACCAGCACGGCCTCGCTGAAGTCCGCGCCGTCGCAAACCACGCCGCGCAGGTCGGCGCTCTCGAGCAGCGCACGCCGAAAGCAGGCGCCGCGCAGGTCCAGGCCGCGCAGGTCGGCGCCGGTCAGGTCCATGCCGGTGAAATCGCGGTTGCCGGCGAGCACCGCGCTCGCACGGTCGCGCAGCGCGCGCAGGCGCTCCTCGGGCAGCGGATCGATCGGCGACTGATGCTGCGCCGTGCCGCGAT
Organism: Variovorax paradoxus; assembly: GCF_000834655.1. Taxonomy (GTDB): domain Bacteria; phylum Pseudomonadota; class Gammaproteobacteria; order Burkholderiales; family Burkholderiaceae_C; genus Variovorax; species Variovorax paradoxus_F. Next base: position 49,154 of record NZ_JXQQ01000032.1, on the reverse strand, counting down.
ACAGCGCGACCAGGCCGCGCTCGCCGGCTTCCATGGTCTTGCGCATGGTCTCGACCTGGGCGGGCGGCAGGGGCGCGGTGCCGGTGGCGGCGGCGATGCCGGTGAAGCCGCGCATCACCGCTGCGCCGTCCACGCGCGGCGGGCCCTTGACCTCGGTGCGGTCGTATTCGCGCACCAGCTTGCCGGTGTCGAAGCCGACCTTCATCGACTCCTTGGCGTTGGCATCGGCCTCGCGCTGCAGGCGCTCGCGCTCGACGGCGCCCTTCTCGCGTTGCGCGCGGGCGTAGGCGTCGGCCTGGGCGACGAACTCGGGCAGCTCGTGCAGCGTGGGCATGCGCCGGAACGGCGCGGGCAGGGGGCGCTCGCGGAAATGGCGCGCCTTGTGGCCGGCGTCCAGCGCCAGTTGCTTGAGTTCCTCGCGCGCCTGGTTGCCGCGCTCGCGCATGTTGCGCGTGAGTGCCGATTCGACGGCCTCGGGCTGGTCGAGCCAGGGGCCGATGGCCGCGGCGGGCACGAGCTCGTCGTCGCGAAACATGTAGAGCGCGCCCGTGTCCGGGTCGCAGCGCTGGCGCAGCACGGTCGCGTAGTGCGCGATGCCGCGCGGTGCGCCGGCTTGCTCGATCGCGGGCATCACGTGGGTGACGTCGCTCGCGTCGTCCTGCGCGATGGCGGTCTCGCCGTGAAAGACCAGCGCGATGCGTTCGAGGTGCGGGAAGAACCACGCGGTGGTCAGGCGCTGGGCGACTTCCTCCAGCGGCTCGGGCGCGCCGCGCCGCACGACGAAGGCGAGGGCGCGCCAGTCGGGCAGGCGGCCCCGCTGGATCGCGACGCCAGGGTGCATGTTCCACACCGCATAGGGCGTGCCTGGCGCGATCTCGGCCGCGTCGGCGAAGCGCTGGTCGGGCGGTGCGGCGTTGAAAAGCTGCCAGTCCATGTCCCGGGCGAAACCGGGAAAGAGGTGATTGCGCCAGTGCTCGTCGTACTGCGTGCCGATCAGGCGCATGCGCCGCGGCCAGGCGATGTCCAGCGGACCGAAGCCGGCGGGCTCGGGCTGGTCTTCGGGGCGGCGCACGCGGCGCGCCGGGTCCTCGACGTTCGGCAGGCGCTGCACTTCGTGGCCGTTGACCTGCTCGAAGCCATGCCCGCGGCCCAGCGGGTTGTCGGCGAAGCCCGGGCCGCCGTAGGCGCGCGTCCAGTCCACGCGCAGGGCCTCGAAGGGGTGGGGCGCGGTCGCGCGGCCGCCGACCCAGTACCGGTCGCCGAAGACCGCGAGGTCCTTGGACAGGCCGCCCAACTGCAGGCGCACGCCGCACATCGATTTCTCGGCCTGGTGCGCGGTGTGGGCGAAGCCCGTGGCCAGCATTTCGGCGCGGGCTTTCGGCAGGCCCATGTCGATGGCGGTGGCCGGGCCGAGCTCTTCGGACAGCAGCTTCCAGAAATCGGGTTCGGGCGTGAGGACGGGCGTGTCGTCCATCGACACCATGCACAGCGTGGTCACGGCCAGGCGTTGCGCGCCCCCGCGCAGGAACGGCCGGGTAAGAACGCTCAGCCGCAGCGGTTTGACGGTCTTCATGGGCGCGGGCTTCGGGGCGCCTCAAGGCGTTCAGGACGCACGTGCCAGCTCCAGCGGCGTGCGCTCGCGGTCGATCGCGACCGACGCGGCGTTGCGCGGGTCGTAGCGCAGGTGGACGATCTTGTGCGGCTCCTGGAACCGGGGCAGCAGCGCCTCCTCGATGAAGGTCGGGATCGACGCGCTGCGCGAGGTGCCCGCGGCGTCGGCATAGTCCACCTCGAGCACCACGGCGCACACGGTCTGCCCGCGCGAGCCGCCGCGCGTCATGTTGCCCGGGTGCATGCGCAGGCCGCGCAGCACGCCGTCGGCCGGCTGGCCCGTGCGCGCGAGCGTGTCCCACAGTTTCTGCTCGGCGCCGTAGAGCCGGTTCTCGCGGCGCATGTAGCCCACCGCGCCGATCGAGAAGGCCACAACCGCCGTCATCACGACCGCGAAGACCACCCAGAGCGCCGTTTCCCAGCCAGGCATCGCGTCCTTCACATGTAGATGGTCATGGCGCGCCCGTAGGCGGCCAGGCCATCCGCGAGGAAGCGCAGCGCGGCCCTGCCGGCCTCGACCGCCTGGGTCGTGATGTCCACGCCCTTGTTCGCGATCTTGAAGCTCAGGAAGTCCACCTTGAGGATCGCGTACTGCGAATTGATGCCGTAGAACTGCTGGCGCACGCCCCAGAAGTCGAGCGATGCGCCCACGGCACCGAAACGGAACCCCACGCCGCCCGAACGCGCCAGCCGCCAGTCGCTGCTCTTGGCGTAGTTGTTCGTATAGGTGGTGGAGTTGTTGGTGTAGTTGTTCGTCAGGTTGTTGTAGGTGTTCGACGTGGTGTTGTAGACCGTCGTGTTGATGACGTGCTGTGTCGTGTTGTGGATGTGGTTCGTGGTGTTGAAGGTCACGTCCGGCGAGGTGTGGACCGTGGGACCGGTGACGTTGGTGGTGGACGGGCCGTTGACCTGCACCGTGTTGGAGGTGTTGATCGTGTCCTGCCGGCCCGCGCTCACGAAGCGGATTTCCTGGCCGTTGATGGTCCCGTTGAAGCCGCCTGTGATCGACAGCCTCACGCCGCCGGTGATGGTGTCGTTCAGCCCGCCGCTCAGGGTGCGCGTCTTGCCGCCCGAGATCGTCTGCGTCACGCCGCCGGTGATGGTTTCGCCGAAGCCGCCGGTCACGCTGCGGGTGTCGCCGCCGGTGATGGTTTCCTTGGCGCCGGCGGTGATGTCGCGCGTCTCGCCGCTCTGGTAGGTGGCCGACTCGTGGCCCTTGACGAGGGTGGTGCGGGTGCCGTCGGTGGTGTGGGTCTCGTCGGCCTCGACCTCCACGTCGAGGTTGCGCTCGGCATGCAGCAGGATCTGCTCGGCGCCGGTTCGGTCCTCGAAGCGCAGCATGTTGGCCTGGTTGGCCGCGCCGCCGGTGCTAGAGCGCGTGAGGATGCCGCTGGCCGTGGCGTTGGCGGGCAGCTCCCAAGGCGGCATCTGGTCGTTGTTGTAGACGCGGCCGGTGATGATGGGGCGGTCGGGCTCGCCGCCGATGAAATCGACGATCACTTCCTGGCCCACGCGCGGCATGTGCATGGTGCCGTAGTTGGCGCCGGCCCAGCTGCTGGACACGCGCACCCAGCAGGAGCTGTTCTCGTCGGACTGGCCGTAGCGGTCCCAGCGGAACTGCAGCTTCACGCGGCCGAAGCGGTCGGTCCAGATCTCCTCGGGCCCGACGACGGTGGCGGTCTGCGGGCCGTTGGTGCGCGGCTTGGGCGTGTTGCGCGCGGGGCGGTAGGCCACGGTGGAGGGCAGCACGGTGAAGTCGAACTCGCACACCGACTCGGCGCTGCCGCCGGTGGAGTACTCGGGCTCCTGCAGGTCGTAGCGCGTTTCGGTGACCAGATACTCGCGGTTGTCGGCCTCGCGCGGGCAGTGCGTCATCTGGAACAGGTAGCCCGGCGCCATGCCCACCACGTTGGTGTGGCCCGCGGCCAGCTCGTGCGCGCACTGCAGCTCCTGCAGGCGGACCTTGGCATAGGCATCGCCCTGGCTGTGCTCGCTGTAGCCGCCGAGCCATTCATAGACTTCGTAGGTCGAGTGCTCGTGCGGCTTGGGGTCTTGCTGCACGCTCTGCAGCGAGGCGCGCGACTTCCTGAAATCGAAGTCGTCCAGCATCACGCGGCCCGAGGTGATCTGCTCGGCGATGCGCCAGCGGTCGATGCACGGCTCCATCGCGTTGACCACGCGGTCGCGCGGCCGGTAGGGAATGCTCGCGTAGCCCGGCAGGGTGCCGTAGCCGCCGGTGTCGTCGGCCAGCACCAGGAGGTGCGAGCCGTTGCTGTGCTCGAAGTGGTAGGCGATGCCTTCGTGCTCCATGAGGCGGCTCACGAAAGCGAAGTCGCTCTCCTGGTACTGCACGCAGTATTCCCAGGCGCGGTAGCTGCCGGTGAGGCGCTTCTCGAACTGGAAGCCGTATTTGCCCAGCACGTCGTCGAGCACCTCGGGCACGCTCTTGTTCTGGAAGATGCGGCTGTCGGTGGTGCGCGTGAGGTACCAGAGCCAGGGCTGCACCAGCGCGCGGTAGATGTAGTGGCGGCCGGTTTCGTTGGCGCGGCCCACGAGCTCGAAGCGCACCACGGTGCCGTTGAGAAAGCGCGGCGCGCCGCCGTCCTGCAGCTCGATCGTGAGCGAGGTGCCCAGCAGCGTCTTGAGGTCCAGGCTGAAGCTCGGGCTGACCATGTCGACCTCGAACTCGAACAGCTGCGAGAGGCCTTCCCGTCCCCGCATCGCGCGGAACTTCAGCTGCTCGGCGCTGAGCACGGTGTGAACCTGCACGGTACGTGGCATTCGGAATTTCCCTGTCCCTTGGGGCTTCTGCGGATGCGAAGCCTTCGAAGGACAGTCTAGAAATTCCTTATGTCACATGCATGACGTGCGAGGCCGTCGCCCTCTGTGGCGCGGGGCTTTCAGGGCCCCATCTACAGCCACCTACAGCCACCTAACCACCTGCGCCTTACATCGAGGCTTCGAGCATCGCCTTGTAGTCGTCGCGCGTGGCCAGGCGCGGATTGGTCTTGTGGCAGTGGTCGGCCATGGCGCCGTCGATGATCTTCTCGAACAGCGCCGACGTGACGCCGACTTCGGCCAGGCCCTTGGGCAAGCCCAGGCGCGCGCTCATGTCGCGGATCGCATCGCCGAGATCGCCGGCCGAATCCAGGTGCATGGCCTGCGCCATGCGCTGCAGGCGCCGGTCTTTCTGCACCGACTCGGCGCCCGCGTTGAAGTGGATCACCGCGGGCAGGAAGAGGGCGTTGAGCGTGCCGTGGTGCAGGCGCGGATCGACGCCGCCCAGGCTGTGGCTGAGCGAATGCACGCAGCCCAGGCCCTTCTGGAACGCCATGGCGCCCTGCATCGATGCGCTCATGAGGTTCAGGCGCGCCTCGCGGTCGCTGCCGTCCTTCGTTGCGCGCTCGATGTGCAGCCATGCGCGCTCCAGGCCGTCGAGGCCGATGCCGTCGGCCGGCGGATTGAACGCGGCCGACATGAACGTCTCCATGCAGTGCGCGATCGCGTCCATGCCTGTGGCGGCCGTGAGCTTGGGCGGCAGGCCCAGCGTGAGCTCGGGGTCGCAGATCGCGGCCTTGGGCATCAGGAACCAGCTGTGGAAGCCGAGCTTGCGGTGATCGTCGACGATGACGATCGCGCCGCGCGCCACTTCGCTGCCGGTGCCGCTGGTGGTGGGCACCGCGATCAGCGGCACCACGCGCTCGGTGATCTTCGGCGAGCCGCCTTCGATGGTGGCGTAGGTCTTGAGCGGGCCTTCGTGGGTGGCGGCGATGGCCACGCCCTTCGCGCAGTCGATGGCCGAGCCGCCGCCCACGGCGATGAGGCCGTCGCAGCGGCCGCTGCGGTAGAGCTCGACGGCCGCGCGCACGGCCGCTTCGGTGGGGTTGGAGGGGGTCTGGTCGAACACCGAGACCTCCAGGTCTGCGATGGCGTCGAGCGCCTTCTGCAGCACGCCGGCCGCGCGGACGCCCGCGTCGGTCACGATCAGCGGGCGGTTGATGCCGATGCGCGCGCACTCGCTGGACAGGAGCTTGATGGCGCCGAATTCGAACTGGATCTGGGTGAGGTATTGGATGAGTGCCATGGGGCGTGTTCGCTGGGGGAAGTACGATTGCCGACCATCCGAATCTAACAACAGGGGGCCATCTTGCCCATGAACAAAACCCTTGCCGCTGTCGCGCCCGGTACACGGCGGACAGGCCGGACCGTGATGGCGACCTGACGGCGATATTCAAGTAAGCGCATGACAAGCAACCCTCCGACAGCATCCCCCCAGCATCCCTTGACGGCGAAGATGGCCAGCGTGGTCGAGCGCATGGCGCGTGCCGGCCACCCGACGCTCGACCAGCTTTCGCCCGCCGAGGCCAAGGCCTCCTATGAAAAGGGCGCCGGCGTGCTCGAAGTGCCCAAGCCCGAGCTGGCGCGCATCGAGGACTTCACCATTCCCGCGCGCGACGGCTACGCGATTCCCGCGCGGCTGTATGCGCCCTCGACGGCCGTGCTGCCGGCGCTGATGTACTTTCACGGCGGCGGCTTCACGGTAGGCAACATCCGAACGCACGACACGCTGTGCCGCGTGCTGAGCCACCAGAGCGGGTGCGCCGTGGTGTCGGTGGACTACCGCCTCGCGCCCGCGTTCAAGTTCCCGACCGCCTCCAACGATGCGTGGGACGCCTTCGCGTTCCTCGCGCACGAGGGCGGGCGCATCGGCATCGACATATCGCGCCTGGCGGTGGGCGGTGACAGCGCGGGCGGCACGCTGGCGGCGGTGTGCGCCATCCTCGCGCGCGATGCGGGCCTGCCGCTCGCGCTGCAACTGCTGATCTACCCCGGCATGACGGCCCACCAGGACACGGCCTCGCACCAGCGCTTCGAGCACGGCCCGCTGCTGACGAAGGCGATGATCGATTTCTTCTTCGCCCAGTACGTCCGCACGCCGGCCGATCGCGACGACTGGCGCTTTGCGCCGCTCCTGGCCGACGACGTGGACGGCGTGGCGCCCGCGTGGATCGGCCTTGCGGAATGCGATCCGGTGGTGGACGAAGGCATCGCCTACGCCGACAAGCTGCGCGCCGCGGGCGTGCAGGTCGACCTGGAGATCTACCGCGGCGTGATCCACGAATTCATCAAGATGGGCCGCGCATTGCCCGAGGCGCTGCAGGCGCAGAGCGACGCGGCCCGCGCACTCAAGGAAGCATTGACACCATGACCGAGACAGCGAATCGACGCGAGGACTTCCGCTTTTTCCACCGCCTGCGCGTGAGATGGGCCGAAGTGGACATGCAGAAGATCGTCTTCAACGCGCACTACCTGATGTACTTCGACACGGCCATTGCCGACTACTGGCGCGCGATGGCACTGCCGTACGAGGAGGCGATGCATGCGCTGGGCGGCGACCTGTACGTGCGCAAGGCGACGATCGATTTCCGCGCCTCGGCACGCATGGACGACGTGATCGACGTGGGCATGAAGTGCGCGCGCATCGGCAATTCGTCGATCGTGTTCGAGGGCGCGCTGTTCCGGCAGGACCAATACCTCGTCGGCTGCGAGCTGGTCTATGTGTTTGCCGATCCGGCCACGCAGACGTCCAGGCCTGTGCCCGCCGCATTGCGCGAGGTGCTGCAGGGTTTCGAGGCCGGCGAGCCGATGCGCACCGTGGAGACGGGCCGATGGGACACGCTGGGCGAAGGCGCGGGCGCCCTGCGGCGCGCGGTGTTCATCGAGGAGCAGAACATTCCGAAGGAACTGGAGTGGGACGCGCACGACGAGGCCGTGCTGCACGCGGTGGCGCGCAACCGCATCGGCCAGGTCATCGCGACCGGGCGGCTGCTGGACGCGGAAGACGGCGTCTCCCACATCGGCCGCATGGCGGTGCACCGCACGCTGCGCAGCGGGGGGCACGGCGCGGCCGTGATGCAGGCACTCGAAGAGGCGGCCCGCACGCGCGGCGACCGCGAGGTGGCGCTCAATGCACAGCGCAGCGCCGAGCGGTTCTATGCGCGGCTGGGGTATGCGGTGCACGGCGAGCCGTTCGAGGAAGCCGGCATCCCGCACGTCGAGATGCGGCGGTCGCTGCGCTGAACCCCTTCGCTCAGTAGCGAGCGGGCGGATCGGGCACGTAGCCGGGGTCCGAGCCGGGGAACGGCGACGGGCCGGCCGGACGCGGCCAGCGCGGCGGGGGCGGCACCGGGATCACGCCCGCGGCAACGAGGTTTTCGCGGCTGTCGTAGCGGATGCGGACCACTTCGTCGGGAGTGGATTGGGCGCGCTCGAAGTTCGTCTTGCCGACATACGAGGTCTCGCGGCGGCCGTGGGCCGTGCCCAGGCTCGGGGCCGGGGCCTGGCGGCGCGCCATGTTGCCCGCGGGTGCCTCGGCGGATGCGGACTCGGCGGGTGCCGACTTGGCTCGCGCATCGCCCATCGAAGACGATTCGCTCCTCAGTTCGCGGTCGCGGGGGCTGTACTCGTCGCGGCTCGGGTAGGGCGCGATCGGCGGCGGGGGCGGCACCGGCACGTTCTCGCGGAATAGCGCAACGCCGATCACGCCCACGTCGTCGGGGCGGCCGGTGCGGCTCGCATAGGAGTTGCCGGCCGAGGCGAACTCGAAGGCCGCGATCTGCGAGTCGCTTTTGCGCCAGCCCGTGATGTCGCTGTTTTCGCGCGCGCCGAACACGTAGCCGGTCTGCCCGATGCCCGCGGTCTCGCCGGTGACGACATTGACGCCGTCCACCGACATCACGGCCATGATGCGTTCGCCCATCGCATTGCGCGCCCGAATGGCGTAGCGCGCACCGGGGCGGCCGGCCACCCAGTATTCGCCGCGGTGGCGGTAGATCGGGAGCTCGGCGCCGGTCGTGCGATCGACGATGGCGATCTGCATCAGCGAGCCGATGCGGCTCGAGGTGGACGGCGGCGCGAACGGGCGGGCCGAACTGTCGGCGCAGGCCGACAGGCCGCTGGTGAGGGCGGTCAGGGCCAGGACGGTGGAAAAAAGTCTGCGCTTCATGGTGCTCTTCCTTGCCAGGAGTGGATCGATGCAGGCTTCTACGGCGCAGCATCGACGGCGGGGTTAAGCGAGGCACAAAAAAATGGCGCCATCTTTTCGATGGCGCCATGCGCCCCTTCGCGCCAGGGCGTTGGGGCGTTGGGGGAAGGAAAAATCAGATGTCTTCGAGCAAGGCGTAGGGAAGCGGCTCGACCGCCAGGCCGGGGCCGTCGGCCGCGCCGGCATGCAGATTGCCGGCTTCGAGCGCCGAGATCTGCATCGAGACCAGCGCCGACCAGCCGCCGCCCGGCGCCGCTGCCGCCTGGGCGACGGTGCCGACGGGCTGCCCGCCATCGCCAGCCGCGAACACTTCCTGCCCGACCGCCACGGGCGCGTCGGCCTGCATGAGATAGGTGCGCCGCTTGAGCGTGCCGCGGAACTGGCTGCGCGCCACGATTTCCTGGCCGGGGTAGCAGCCCTTCTTGAAGTTCACGCCGCCCACCGATTCGTAATTGATCATCTGCGGCACGAAGGCTTCGATGATCGGCGTGGTCACGGTCACGATGCCGCTGCGGACTTCGCTCCATTGCCAGAGGTCGGCGTCGAGCTGGGAGCCCGCCGGCGCGGCGTGGTCGGCGGGCGCGATCCACAAGGCACGCGGCACGCCGTCGGCCGGGTACAGCGAGACGGCGCTGATGCCATCGCCGATTGCAGTGCGCTTGCCGGGCGGCGTGGCCGCGTCGAGGCCGTTGGCGGTGAGCGCGGTGCCGGCCAGGCCGTACAGCGCGAACTGGTCGGTGGCGTCGGTCAGCTTGACCTTGGCACGCAGCACGTACATCGAGAGGCGCTTGAGCGTGGCGGCGAGGATGTCGCGGCTGCACACCAGGAGGATCAGCTCGGGCTGCGGCCGGATGCCGATGAAGCTGGCAATGACGCGGCCCTTGGCGGTGCAGAGCGCGGCGAGCCGGGCTTCGGTGGCGCCGAGCAGGGAGAAATCCTGGGTCAGTTGTCCGTGCAGGAAGCTGGCTGCATCGGGGCCTTCGGCGCGGATCACGCCGAGTTGGGACAGCGTGGCGGTCCCGTTGAGAACGACTGTGGTCATCGCTGAATTATCATGGTCGGCCTGTTCCCTCGGTGCGGCAGGGACTCCCTCCTTTTTCCCCGGTCGATCGAACCGACCCAACGCTCTCCATCGGATCCGTGCGCAGCTTCTTTCTTACGCTCTTCCTGCTGGCCGCCCTGATCGCGCTCGCGCTTGGCGCCGGCGGACTCTGGTGGGTGCACCAGCCGCTCAAGATGTCGGCGCCGAGCGCCGATCTTTCCGTCGAGCCCGGCACCACGCCGCGCGGCATCGCCCAGGCGGTGGCCGATGCCGGCGTCGACGTGCAGCCGCAGTTGCTCTATTTGTGGTTCCGCGTCTCGGGGCAAGACCGCCAGATCCGCGCCGGCAGCTACGAACTGGAGCGCGGCGTCACGCCCAAGCTCCTGCTCAACATCCTGGTGCGCGGCGAAGAGGCCACGCGAAGCCTGGTGCTGGTCGAGGGCTGGAATATGCGCCAGGTGCGCGCCGCGCTCGGCAAGGCCGAGCAACTCAAGCCCGAGAGCGTGGGCCTGACCGACGAGGCGCTGATGGCCAAGCTCGGCAAACCCGGCCTGCATCCCGAAGGCCGCTTCTTCCCGGACACCTACACCTACTCGAAGGGCTCGACCGACGTCGCCCTGCTGCAACGCGCCATGCGCGCCATGGACAAGAAGCTCGAAGCCGCCTGGTCGGCTAGGGCAGCTGATTTGCCCCTCAAATCGGCCGATGAGGCGCTTATTCTGGCCAGCATTGTCGAGAAGGAGACAGGAAAGGCCAACGACCGCGCCGAAATTGCAGCCGTCTTCACCAACCGCCTGCGCATCGGCATGCCGCTGCAGACCGATCCGACGGTGATCTACGGCCTGGGCGCCGCCTTCGACGGCAACCTGCGCAAGAAAGACCTGCAGACCGACAGCCCCTGGAACACCTACACCCGCGGCGGCCTGCCACCCACGCCGATCGCGATGCCAGGCAAGGCCGCGCTGTTGGCGGCGGTGCAACCGGCGCAAAGCAAATCGCTGTATTTCGTTTCGCGCGGCGACGGCACGAGCCAGTTCAGCAGCTCGCTCGACGACCACAACCGTGCGGTCAATCGCTACCAGCGTGGCGGTGGCGACTCCAAACCCAAGGCGACGCAATGAGCAAAGGCCTCTTTCTGACGCTGGAAGGCATCGATGGCGCGGGCAAGTCGAGCCATCTCGATGCGATGGAGGCGCTCTTCAACGCGCAAGGCCGCACGGTGGTGCGCACGCGCGAGCCCGGCGGCACGCCGCTGGCGGAAACGCTGCGCGGGCTGATCCTCGAACAGCCGATGGACCCGCTGACCGAATCGCTGCTCGTGTTCGCGGCCCGGCGCGATCACATCGTGCAGGTCATCGAACCGGCGCTCGCGCGCGGTGACCTGGTGCTGTGCGACCGTTTCACCGATGCCACTTTCGCCTACCAGGGCGCAGGGCGAGGTTTCGATGCCGGCGTCCTCTCGACGCTGGAGCAGTGGGCGCAAGGGGGCAGGGCGGAAGGGCTGCTGCAGCCCGACGTCACGCTGTGGTTCGACCTCGCGCCCGAGATCGCGGCACAGCGCCTGGCTGGCGCCCGCTTGCCCGACAAGTTCGAGGCGCAGCCGGTCGAGTTCTTCCGCCGCGTGGCCCAGGGCTACGCAGACCGCGCTGCCGCCGATGCGCAGCGCTTCGTTCGCATCGACGCCAGCCAGGCGCGCGACCAGGTCTGGCAGCAGATCGAAGCCGCGCTGGTGGCGCGCGGTGTGCTGGCATCGCACAGCGCAGGTGTCGCGCGATGAGCGTGCCGGCCCTCACGCCCTGGCTGCGCCAGCCGCTCGCTGAGTTGCTGCGCCAGCGCGGCCATGCCTGGCTGCTGCAAGGCCCGTCGGGCATCGGCCAATACGAACTCGCATTGGCTCTCGCCGCCGCCTGGCTGTGCGAGCAGCCGGCGGAGGAGGGCGGTGCCGCCTGCGGCCACTGCGCCAGTTGCCACGCCATCGAGGTCCGCACCCATGCCGACCTGTGCGTGCTGATGCCCGAGGTCGCCATGCAGGAGCTGGGCTGGCCGCTCGAAGAGAAGGCGCAGGCCGACATCGACGACAAGAAGCGCAAGGCGAGCCGCGAAATCCGCGTCGAGGCGATGCGCGATGCGGTCGGCTTCGCCCAGCGCACGAGCGCGCGTGGGCGCGGCAAGGTCGTGCTGGTGTATCCGGCCGAGCGCATGAACACCATCACCGCGAACGCGCTGCTCAAGACGCTCGAGGAGCCGGTCGGTGACGTGCGTTTCGTGCTCGCGAGCGAGGCTGCCTGGCAACTGCTGCCCACCATTCGCAGCCGCTGCCTGGGCTTCACGCTGCCGTGGCCCGGAACAGCCGAGGCCGAAGCCTGGCTCGTCGCGCAGGACGTGCCGGCCGCCGATGCGGCCGCCCTGTTGCGCGCCGCCGGCGGACGCCCCAGCGATGCCTTGCGGCTCGCGCGTTCCGGCCAGTCGCCCAAGGCGTGGTCGCTGTTCCCCAAGGCCATCTCACGCGGTGACGTGGGTGCGCTGTCGGACCATGCGCCGGCCCAAGCGGTTGGCGCGCTGCAGAAGCTCTGCCACGACCTGATGGCTGTCGGCAACGGTGCCGAGCCACGTTTCTTCGAGGCGGGCGACCTGCCGGCGGCGCCGTCGCGGCAGGCCTTGGCGCGCTGGTCGAAGTCGCTCGCGAACGCCGCGAGAACCGCCGAACATCCGTTCAATGCAGGTCTCATGCTCGAAGCGCTTGTGAGCGAAGCGCGAAGCACCCTAAACTCAGCCGCTCGCCGCCCATGAACCAACCTGTCGCCCCCGCCGCCGCTGCCCCCGCAGCCTCCACGCCCGCAAGGCCGAGCGTCATCCAGCTCGCCATCAAGGAGAAGGGGGCGCTCTACGCGGCGTATATCCCGCTTTTTGCCGAGGGCGGCATCTTCATTCCCACCACGCGCGAGTACCGGCTGGGCGATGACGTTTATGTCCTGTTGACGCTGCCTGAAGACCCGCAGCGCTATCCGGTGGCCGGCAAGGTCGCGTGGATCACCCCGGCACGCGCCGCAGGCAACCGGGCGCCCGGCGTGGGCATCCGCTTTCCGTCAGACGACAAGTCGCGGCAGCTGAAGGCGCGGATCGAGGCAGCCCTGGGCGGCTCGATGGCGTCCGACCGCCCCACACAAACAATCTAGGGCTCCCCCGGGCTGCGCGCACTCCGTGTCGCTGCGCCAACTCTCTGCCGGGGGCGACACCAGCTGCCCGGCCGAGCCGGTTCCGCCGTATTTCTGGCACGAGCCCGACAATCAGCGTCATGTTCACAGACTCCCATTGCCACCTGACCTTCCCTGAGTTCGCGGACCAGATGCCGCAGATCCGCGCCGCCATGGCCGCGGCCAAGGTCGATCGGGCCCTCTGCATCTGCACCAAGCTCGAGGAGTTCGACGACGTGCAGGCACTGGCCGCCAGCTACGACAACTTCTGGGCCAGCGTGGGCGTGCACCCCGACAACGAGGATATCGCCGAGCCCAGCGTCGAAGACCTGGTGCGGCTTTCCGCCCGGCCCCGCGTGGTGGCCATCGGTGAAACGGGCCTGGACTACTACCAGATGGAAGAGCGCAAGGGCGGCCGCAGCATCGCCGACATGGAGTGGCAGCGCGACCGCTTCCGCGTGCACATCCGCGCCGCGCAGCAGACCCGCAAGCCGCTCATCATCCATACCCGCGAGGCTTCGGCCGACACGATTGCGATCCTGAAGGAGGAGGGCGAAGACGGCTCCTCGGGTGCGGCAGGCGGCGTGTTCCATTGCTTCACCGAAACCGCCGAGGTGGCCCGCGCAGCGCTCGACCTGGGGTTCTACATTTCGTTCTCGGGCATCCTGACGTTCAAGAAGGCGCAGGACCTGCGCGACGTGGCCGCCTTCGTGCCGCTCGACCGCATGCTGATCGAGACCGACAGCCCGTATCTGGCGCCCGTGCCGTACCGCGGCAAGACCAACAATCCGTCGTATGTGCCTTATGTGGCGCAACAGATCGCCGAACTGCGAAACGTGCCCGTAGAGGCCATCGCCCGGGCGACAAGCGACAACTTCGAAACGCTGTTCAGGGACGTCAAATCATGAGAAATTACTTCAAGAAATCGCTTTATGTCCTTGTCATATTTGCTTCTTTTGCGGCGCAGGCTGGATCGTTCGAAGACTTTTTCCGAGCCGTGCGCGGCGACAACGCGAGCGGCGTGCGCACCCTGCTGCAGCGCGGATTCGACCCCAACACGCGCGACGAGAAAGGCCAGACCGGCCTGCTCATCGCCCTGCGCGAACCGTCGCCGAAGGTGATCCAGGTGCTGCTCGAATCGCCGCAGCTGAATGTGGACATCGCCAACGCCAAGGATGAAACCCCGCTGATGCTGGCGGCCATCAAGGGCCAGCAGGACTTGGTCAACCAACTGCTCAAGCGCGACGCCGCGGTCAACAAGACCGGCTGGACGCCGCTGCATTACGCCGCCACCAGCGGCCAGTTGACGATCATGAAGGTGCTGCTGGACAACTACGCCTTCATCGATGCGCAGTCGCCCAACGGCACCACGCCGCTGATGATGGCAGCGATGTACGGCTCGGGCGAAGCCGTGAAATTGCTGCTGGCCGAAGGCGCTGACACGGCGATGAAAAATCAGTTGGGTATGACTGCGGTCGACTTCGCGAACAAGGCGAACCGGGCGGAAGCCGCCGAGCTGATCAAGGCGGCCATGAATGCGAAGCCAGGCCCGAAGGCGCCACCGAAGGACGGTAAATGGTGAAAGGGCTCGGCGGCGTCGTCGTCGCACTGGGCTTGGCGAATTTCGCGCTCGACGCGGCGGCCCAGCACTCGATCTACAAATGTGTAGTGGGCGGCAAGATCACGTACTCGAACGAGCCTTGTACGGATGCGAAGAAGATCGAGATCAAGCAGACCAAGGGAGTGAACTACGAAGGCAGAGGATCCGGCGGTTCGACCAAGCGCTGAGCAGGCGCTGAAGGCGGAATCCATCGCGTTGCAGGCCCGGCAGAACACCGAAAAAAGGGCGCCTGCACACTCGTGCGAGACTCTGTGGAGAAGGAGAAGCAGAGATGAATACGTTCCTATTCATGGTCGTTTTGTTGGCCGTCGGGGTGCTGGTGTACCTGGTGGTGGCCAAGAAGCGGTCCGAACAGAGCACCAGCGGCTTTGTCGACAAGCCCAAGGCACGGCCGCCGCTTACCGCGCGCGAACAGGCGATGTACAACCGCCTCGTGCAGACGCTGCCGGACCTGGTGGTGCTCCCGCAGGTCAGCTTTGGCGCGTTGCTCACAGCCCGCACGCGCGCGGCGCGCAGCACCTTCAGCCGCAGGATCGCCGATTTCGTCGTGTGCGATCGCTCGTTCAAGGTCGTGGCGGTGGTCGAACTCGGCGACAAGAACCAGAAAGACAAGGCCAGACGCGATCCGGATCGCGATGCGATGTTGATCGAGGCCGGGTACCGGGTGTTGCGCTATCCACGCGTGCCTGACATCGGGCGCGTGGAGGCGGATTTCGATCCGTCGCTTGCATCTGTCAGTCCGCAGGGGTCTTGAGGGCATTTGCTTGCATGGCCTGGGGAATGGACGGCAACATCGTGTCCATACAAATAACACAATGTGCATTATGTTAAATAAGATAGGTGATCGCCGCGTCGCCTGAGGTCAGTTCAGGGCAACGTCTGAGGCCCACACCATCGTCCAATTGAGCAGCCATCGGCACTGGACCAAGCTCGAGAACGCGAACAGCCGTTCTCGTGCCCTCACTTCCAGGAGCTACTCCATGAGCCACACCGACACGAGCGATGCCCAGCACCGCTCAGCCCAGCGCCCCTCTGCAACTATCGATGAAGAGCCAGCCGAGAAGGCTTCGGCTCACCAACCCGGCCAGTCCACCTTCAGATGGGTATTGCCCGAGGACATCGTCTGGCAACCGTTCGATGCATTTCCGCCCACCGTGCGGCTGGCCATCATCGTCGGGCATCCGGCTGAGCCGGGACCGTATGTGATCCGCGTCAAGGTGCCCTCTGGTGTCCGCCTCATGCCGCACTGGCATCCCGAAGACCGGATCTACACGGTGATGTCGGGCGTCTTCTACATCGGCTTGGGCGAAAGCTTCGACGAAGCGAGCCTGAAGGCGTATCCACCAGGAAGCGTGATCGTCTTGCCTGGCAACACCTTCCACTTCCACTGCGCGCAGTCGGGCGAGTACGTGACCCAGGTCACCGCGATCGGACCGCTCGGACTCGAATACCTGGACGCGCGCGACGATCCTCGCCAAGGCCCGCGGCCCTGATGCACCGGGCGCGCTGATCGTTCAGCGCGCAGGCCGCGTCGCGCCGATCATGAAGAAGACGATCGTCGCGGGCTGGTCGGTCCGGTTGCGCCACCCATGCCGCGTGCCGTTCTGCACCACGACGTCGTTCTGGCGCACCGTGGTGAGCGCGCCGTCGTCCAGTTCCATGACGACCTCGCCTTCCAGGACGATGCAGCAGTCGAGCGTGTCGGTCGTGTGCATCCCGGGATTTTCGGATTCGAAGCGTTCTGCCAAGCCGAGGAAAGCCATGGCGAAGTCGCGGCCGATGTCGGCTGGTTCGGCGGTGAGCGCCGCGACCGCGGCATCGGGCGGCAGGGTCACGATCTGGATGCTGGTCGTTCCCGCTCTGGCGAGAAAGGTCTTCGCCGCGATGGCCGGATCGGGCGTGCTCTCCGTGCGCGATGCGAGCACAGGCGGATCGTTCGTCTGCCACAGCAACTCCGTGCGCAGACCTGGCACGTGCGCCGCGTCGACGGCCCAGGGCGAGAGTCCGTCGGACAGCACCACCGCTTTTCCCTCTGGCGAATAGCCGGTCACGATGCGTCTGGTTTTCATGGCGAGTCCTGAACGATGGAAGGTTTGCGGGCCCGGCCCGCGGGGTTGCGCCTTGAGGCCATCAGGCCGCGGCAATTGCCCATCATTTGCCGTCGCGGGTTGCTCCGCATCAGTCTTTCGATAGACCCCCTGCACGGACCGCAGGCACACGGCCGCACTCACCGAACGAGGGCTGCATCGACTGGGCATCGAAACGACATTGAAGTGCGGTCGGCCCTTCCCTGCCGCCCGCAAACCACGAAAGACCCACCATGGAATACAAGATCAAGTTGAACGGCGCGAGCCGGACTGTCGACGTCGACGGCGACACGCCACTGCTGTGGGTGCTGCGGGACGTATTGAACATGAGCGGAACCAAGTTCGGCTGCGGGCTGGCGCTGTGCGGCGCCTGCACGGTGCATCGCGAGGGCCAGCCGATACGCTCCTGCGTCACGCCCATCGAATCCGTCGGGCAAGCAGCGATCACCACCATCGAAGCGATCGGCCAGAGCGCTGTGGGCAAGCGCATACAACTGGCCTGGCTCGAACAGCAGGTGCCGCAATGCGGCTACTGCCAGTCGGGGCAGATCATGGCGGCCAGCGCACTTCTGGCGACCAAGCCCAACCCCACGGACAAGGAGATCGACGAAGCGATGGCCGGCAACATCTGTCGCTGCGGCACCTATGTGCGAATCAAGGCGGCCATCAAGCTGGCTGCCAGCGGGGCCCCTCTTCCGGCCGCGAGGGCTGCCGCATGAACTCGCTCAAGCACGCCGGCGCCGGCATGGACCGGCGCTACTTCCTCACCGCCAGCGCGGCCATCGGCGGCGGCCTTGTCGTATCGCTCGCGACCGGCCCACTGGGGCATGTCGCTGCGGCCACCCCCGCCGCAACGGCATTTCAACCCGATGCATCCGTCACGATCGGAAGCGACGGCCTCGTGTCGTTCACGCTCCCGCTTGTCGAGATGGGCCAGGGAACCTACACCTCGATTCCC
Source organism: Variovorax paradoxus (assembly GCF_000834655.1). Taxonomy (GTDB): domain Bacteria; phylum Pseudomonadota; class Gammaproteobacteria; order Burkholderiales; family Burkholderiaceae_C; genus Variovorax; species Variovorax paradoxus_F. The sequence continues at coordinate 31,596 of NZ_JXQQ01000032.1, read as the reverse complement.
ATGCTCATCGCCGAGGAGCTCGAGGTACCGCTGTCGCAGGTTCGCATCGTGCATGCACCATCGAATCCGAAGCTGTTCACCAACCCGCTGCTGGGTGTGCAGGCGACCGGCGGATCGACGGCCGTGCGGGCCGCATGGGAGCCGATGCGCAAGGCCGGCGCGAGTGCGCGGACGATGCTCGTCGCGGCCGCCGCGCGCACCTGGAACGTGCCGCCCGCCAGTTGCCGCGCAACGCGCGCCACGGTGGTCCACACCCCGACGGGCCGGGTGCTGGGCTACGGAGCCCTCGCCCAGCGGGCGGCGAAGGAGGCCGTGCCCGAGCAGGTCGAGTTGAAGGCCCCGTCGCAGTACCGGTTGATCGGCACGCCCGCCAAGCGGCTGGACCTGTCGGGCAAGGTCAATGGCAGCGCTGTGTTCGGCATCGACGTGCGTCTGCCCGGAATGAAGATCGCCGCGGTGGCCGCATGCCCCGTGTTCGGCGGCAAGCTGGCCAGCGTGGACGACACGAAGGCAAGGGCCGTGGCCGGTGTGCGCCAGATCGTGAAGCTCGACGATGCCGTGGCGGTGATCGCCGACCACAACGGCGCGGCGCGCAAGGGCCTGGCGGCCCTGCAGATCCAATGGGACGAAGGCGCCAACGCGAAATTCTCGACCGAGGTCTGGGCCGGGCAATTGAAAGAGGCCTCGAAGGGCCGGGGTGTCAGCGCCGCGAAGATCGGCAATGTCGACGCCGCCCTGGCGGCTGCCGCGGTCAAGGTCCAGGCCGAGTATTGGGCGCCCAACCTTGCGCACGCGACGCTCGAACCCATGAACTGCACGGTGCACTGGCGAAAGACCGAATGCGAGGTGTGGCTGGGCACGCAAGCGTTGGCCCGGGCGCAGGAAGGCGTCTCTCGCGTGACCGGTCTTCCGGTGGACAAGGTCATCGTGCACAACCACCTGATCGGAGGCGGCTTCGGCCGTCGCCTGGATGTCGATTACGTCGAACAGGCCGCCCTCATCGCACGCCAGGTCGAGGGCCCCGTGAAAGTGATCTGGAGCCGCGAGGAAGACATGCAGCACGATGTCTACCGCCCGTTCTGGTACGACCAGCTGAGCGCCGCCCTCGACGCAAGCGGCAAGCCAACGGCATTCCGTCACCGCGTCATCGGCTCGTCGGTCGTGGCGCGCTGGATTCCCGCGTGGATGAAAGACGGACTCGACCCGGATGCGGTCGACGCGGCGCAGAGCCCCTACGAGTTCGAGAACATCGACGTGGAGTACGTCCGCCACGAACCGCCGCCGCCTCTCACCACCGGGTTCTGGCGCGGTGTCGGCCCCACGCACAACGCATTCGTGGTCGAGGGCTTCATCGACGAACTGGCCAATGCGGCCAAGCAGGACCCGATGGCCTTTCGCCGCGCCCTGCTCGCCAGGCAGCCCCGCGTCATGGCAGTGCTCGACCAGGTCGCCCAGCGTTCGGGCTGGGGCACTCCCCTGCCGGCGCGTTGCGGCCGCGGCGTGGCGTTGCTGGCCAAGGAAAGCTGGGAAAGCATCCTGGCGCAGGTGGTCGAAGTGCAGGTGGGCAACGACGGCCTCCTGACCATCAAGCGCATCACGTCCGCGCTCGATTGCGGCCAGATGATCAACCCCGACGGCGTAACGGCGCAGGTGCAGGGCGCGACCGTGTTCGGCCTGACCGCGGCGCTCTACGGAAACATCACCTTCAAGGACGGCCGCGTGGTGCAAAGCAATTTCCACGACTACCAGATGGTGCGCATGAACGAGGTCTCGCCCATGGACATCAGCCTCATCACCAACCACGAGAAGCCCGGCGGCATGGGCGAGATCGGCACCACGCTGGTCGCGCCTGCCCTCGTCAATGCCATCCACGCGGCGACCGGGGTCCGGCTGCGCAAGCTGCCGATCGATACCGATCTTCTCAAGCTCACCTGAAAGCACACGATGAAAAATATTGCCTGGAGCGCCCTCCCGCTCATCGGCCTGCTGGCCTGCCCTTTGCCGGCTCCGGCCAGCCAGGCGCTGTCGCAAAAATACGCCTGCGTCGCCTGCCATCAGGCCGAGGCCAAGACCGTCGGTCCTTCCTGGAAGAGCATCGCGGACAAGTATCGCGATGGCAGCAAGAACGCCGACCAACTGGCCGCGCGCATCAAGTCGGGCGGCTCCGGTCTCTGGGGCAGCTTGCCCATGCCGCCCCAAAGCCAGGTTCCCGATGCAGATCTGAAGGCGCTGGCAGGCTGGGTGCTCGATCGTCCGTGAGCCCGGTGCCCATTGTTCATCGCACCTGTGGTTTGGTGGACGATGCTCAGTTGCCAAAGGGGAGGAAGACGCTCAGGGTCATACCGGGCCCGTCGTTCGTGCTCGCCAACAGGCACCCGCCGTGCGCCTCGATGATGGAGCGGCTGATCGAGAGCCCTACCCCCATGCCTTCGGGCTTGGTCGTGTAGAAGGCGTTGAACATCTGCTCGAGATGCTCGGGCGCGGCACCCACGCCCGTGTCGCGCACCGCGAGCACGACGTGCCCATCGTCACGCAGCGCCGTCGAGACAAACAGCTCTCGCGCCCGGGAATCGATTGAGCTCATCGCCTCCGCAGCATTGAGAACCAGGTTCAGGATGACCTGCTGCAACTGCACGCGGTCGCCCACGATGGCCGGCAGATCCGCGGCAAGCTCGGTCTGCGAAACCACGCGTCTGTTCTGCAGGTCGATCGATGTCAGCGCGAGCACCTCGCGCACGGCGCTGTTGAGGTCCACCGATTCCCTGCCCATCGGTTTCCCGGCAAAAAGCGCACGCAGGCGTCCCACCACGTCGGCCGCTCGCTTGGCGTCCCTGATCGTGCGCTGGGCGGTGGCCTTCGCGCCCTCGATATCGGACGGGTCGGCCGCAAGCATGCGCAGGCAGGTACTGGCATTGGTGATGATTCCAGCAAGCGGCTGATTGACCTCGTGGGCGATCGACGCAGTCAGGGTGCTCAGCGCAGTGGCCCGCGCCACGTGCGCAAGTTCGCTTCTTGCCCGGTCGCGTGCATCCTCGGCGGCTTTGCGGCCCGAGACGTCCTGGACGGTCCCCATGAAGATCGGGCGGCCGGCCACGTGCTCCATGACGTGTGCGACGCCCCGAAGATGCTTCAGGCTGCCTTGCGAGGTCACGATGCGGAAGGTGAAGTCGGCCTCGCAACCCGCCATGCCGCGCCGGATCTCCGAGTCGAAGAGCGTGAGATCGTCCGGATGCACCCGGTCGCGAATCGCCTGGACATTGGGTTGCATGCCCGGATCGATTTCGAAGATGCGATAGAACTCCGCCGACCAGCTGTGCTGGTCCATCTGGATGTCGGACGTGAAGCTGCCCGTGGCGCTCAGCCGCTGTCCCTCGGCCAGCTGCGCCAGGGCGCGCTTCAACTCCGACTCCCCTGCCCTGAGCGCCGCCTCGGCATTGCGGGCGGCGGTGACGTCCTGGATCGACCCGGCCACGATCCGGTGACCGCCCGCCGACCTGCTGAAATGCGAGACGGCATGCAGATGCTTGGCGATGCCCTTGGGCGTGACGATCCGGAAGATCTGGTCGAAGTCGGTGCCTTCCGCGAGCGCACGCCGAAAGCCGGCGTCGAAGCCCGGCAGGTCATCCGGATGAATAAGGCTGCGAAACGACTGGAATTTGACCTTCGAGCCCGGCTCGAACTCCAGCACGCGGTAAAGCTCGTCGGACCAGACGTGGTCATCCGCCTCCACATCGGTCGTGAAGCTCCCGGTCTGGCTGAGCCGTTGCGCCTGCTGGAGGTGGGCGAGCGCCTGGCGCAGTTCGTCCTGGCGTGCCATCAAGGCCGCATCCGCCTCGGCGCGTTCGATCGCGATGCCGGCAATCCTGGCGGAACGGTCGAGCAGTTCCTGCTCGTAGGGCGTCGGTTCCCCGGCACTGCGCCGGTGGATGGCCAGCACGCCGGAGACCTCGCCGGCGCCCGGCACGATCGGCACCGCCCAGCACGACGCAAACCCGCACCCGGCCATGCAGGCATGCCAGGCCGACCCGCGCCACCGGGCGTCGTTCGGGACATCGGCCGAGAGCACCGGCGCCTTGATGCTCGCCGCGAGCGAACAGGGATCGGCTGCAGGAGCGAGGCCCTCGCCGCCGAAACAGTCTTCTTAACCTGCCGGCAAGTTCGGCCCTGCAGCTTTCCGGAGCTTCATGCCGCTGTCTGCGGCCAACAGGACGGCGCATCGGCAGCCAGGCAGCAGATCCTCAATGAGCAGCGACATCGCATCGAGCACCTGCGCAAGAGGAACGCGCCGCGCCACTTTCTCCAAAATCAGCTTCTCGCCAGCCAGCAACGCCTCGGCGCGCCGAAGCTGCTGAATGTCCTGGTGGAGGGTCTGCCAGGCGAACGTCCGCTCCTCGCCGTGGTTCAGCGGCGTGGAGCGAGGTTCGAACCAGGCGCCTGTCATCCGCCGATCTCAGCGGGAACAGCGCCGCGGCGGGGAGCCGCGCGACGGAAAAAGAACGCTTTTTGCATACGCTGGATCTGAGCAGATTCGGCCTCTCCCGGACACCCTCGCCCGGGCTCTTCGCATACCCCTTTTGGTGCCGTCTCGATGCCGCCGCGTCGACAGGACCACGGTAGCGGGCAATGTGCGCGGAGGCGAGAACCCAATACCAAAGGACTATTCGACGCCGTCGCCGGATGGTTTTACGATGGCGCCCTTCAAGCTGGGGAGTACATCATTGAATCGGCGGACGCCGACTGCAGGGAGCTTTGTGGCCAGAGCACGGACTGCACGACGTATCGCACTTTTCGTGACGGCCATCTGGGTCTTCACTGGAGCTTGCGTTGCCTGGGCGCTCAATCCGGCGCTCGATATATCTCAACATGGCCACAGGGCCTGGCGCGATCTCGACGGATTCGGCCTTGGAACAGTGGTTGCCATCGCGCAAACCACGGACGGCTACATGTGGCTCGCCACGCCCAACGGCGTGCTGCGCTTCGACGGCGTGCGCAGCGTTCCCTGGCGCGCACCGGCCGGCGCGTCCTTGCCCGACACCAACGCGCGCGCACTTCTCGGCACGCGCGACGGTGCCTTGTGGATCGGCACCCTGCGCGGGCTGGCCCGGCTCAAGAACGGCGCGCTGACCGTGTTTCCGGCGTTGGCCGGAAAGGCAGTCAATGCAATCGTGGAAGCGTCCGATGGAACCATCTGGGTCGCCGGCGCGGTTCTGGGCGGCGACAAGGGGGTGCTCTGCGCGGTACGCGAAGGCGCCAGCGAGTGCCATGGCGACGACGGCAGCCTGGGTCGATCCGTTCTGGGTCTGTACCAGGACACTTCGAACGCGTTGTGGGTAGCGGGGACGGATCGGATCTGGAAATGGGGAGGCCAGCCAGAGGTTTCGTACGCATTGCCAGTTCCTCTCTATACGCTCGAGTCCATGACGGGGACGCCGGACGGGGCGCTCGTCGTCGGCACGCGAGGCGGACTTTTGAGACTGGCCAACGGAATGGTCGAGACGCTGCCCTTGCCCGAGTGGGGCAAGGATCTGTCGGTCAACCGGGTCCGACTCGATCGAGACGGTGCGTTGTGGCTCGGCGCGGCGGACCATGGCTTGCTTCGCCTGTACAAGGGGCGTGTCGACACGTACACCCCCGCGCAGGGGTTGTCCGGCGAACAGGTCCTTGCCACATTCGAGGACCGCGAAGGCAGCCTCTGGGTTTCCACATCGAAAGGGCTTGACCAGTTCCGGCCGATGGCCGCGGCGGCACAGACGCGTGCACAGGGACTGAAAGGCCGCGCGCGCTCGATCCTGGCTGCACGCGATGGAAGCCTGTGGGCAACGACTACGGGCGGCGTATATCAGATGACCCGTCCCCAGTATTGGGAGGCCCGCCACTCAGCGCCGGCCAGCCTGCTGGAAGATCGCCGCGGCGCCATCTGGATGGCATCGAATGCCGGGCTCGGCCATTTCGAGGGTGGGCGTTACGTCGCTGCCGCCGGTATCCCGGCAGGACCTGTGGACGCCATGGCCGAGGATGCGAAGGGGAACCTGTGGGTTGCCCACCAGACTGCGGGGCTCTTTCGCCTGTCGCCTGGCCGCGAGCCCGAGCCGACACCGTGGACGAGCATCGGCGTCTCCGCGCGCGTCTCCACGATGGCCGTGGATTCCGCGGACGACTCGCTGTGGCTGGGCCTGTGGTCGGGTGACATGGTGAATCTGCGCGAGGGACGGGTGCGCAACCTTGCGCCGCTCCAGAACGCCACCCAATGGACGCGCATCAACCAGCTTCGCCCCGAGCCCGACGGCTCGTTGTGGGTCACCAACATGACCGGATTGACGCGAATCAAGAACGGGCGCGCTGCGCGTCTGGACGAAGCTGGGGGCCTGCCCTGCGACCGCGTGTTCTGGACGCTTGTCGACCCGCATGGGCTCTGGCTGTCCGCGCCGTGCGGACTGATGCGAATCCGCCGCGAGGAATTGGATGCCTGGTCGGCCGCGGCCGATCGCGGCGCTCAAGCCAAGGTGAAAGTCCAGCTCCTGGACCAATGGGACGGCGTGCGCCAGGCGGTGTCGCTGAGCACGCTCAGCCAGTTCCTCATCAACTACAACTTCACACCCAAGCTCGCCCGATCGTCGGATGGTCTTGTCTGGGCCGTCACCGGCGACGACATCGTGCGTATCGATCCGGCGCGGCTTCCGCTCAACGATGTGCCGCCGCCTGTGCGCGTGGAGCAGCTGGTCAGCGACGACAAGGTGTACGAACCGCGTGCCGGCCTGCAATTGCCTGCGCTGCAGCACAACCTCGCGATCGACTACACCGCACTCAGCTTCGCGGTGCCGGAAAAGGTGCGCTTTCGCTACAAGCTGGAAGGCCGAGATACGGACTGGCACGACCCTGGCCAGCGCCGGCAGGCCTTCTACACGGACCTTCCTCCCGGCCACTACAGGTTCCGAGTGATGGCGGCGAATGAGAGCGGCCTCTGGAACCAGAAGGGGGACACCCTCGACTTCTCGATCGCACCGGCCTGGTGGCAGACGAACGTGTTTCGTGCCACCTTTGTCCTGGCCGTTTTGATGATCCTGTACGGCTTGCACAGGCTTCGCCTCGCCCAGCTCTCGCGGCGCTTCAGCATGTCGCTCGAAGCCCGCGTGAACGAGCGCCTTCGCATCGCGCGCGAGCTGCACGACACCCTGCTGCAAACCTTCCAGGGCCTGGTGCTCCGCCTGCAGACCGCGCACCAGTTGATGCCCGAGAGCGAGGGCCGCCGCATCCTCGAAGAAGGCATCGACCAGGCCGCCGACGCAATTACCGAAGGCCGCGACGCCGTTCAGGGCCTGCGCGCGACCGCCACCGAAACCAGCGATCTTGCGGACGCCGTGCGCGCCCTGGGCCAGGTGCTCGCTGCCGATCCGGCCACTCCCTCGGCCAGGCTAGGGGTCGAAGTGCATGGCCGCGCGCGAAGCCTCCACCCCATCGTGCGCGACGATGCCTTCCGCATCGTCGGCGAGGCCCTGCGCAATGCCTTCAGGCACGCGGCCCCGACAAGGGTGGAGGTAGAGATACGCTACGACGACCGCCAACTGAGCGTGCGTGTGCGGGACGACGGCAAGGGCATGGACCCGCGCGTGGTGCGCCGCGGACGCGAAGGCCACTTCGGCCTGCACGGCATGCGCGAGCGCGCCAAGCTGATCGGCGGCGCGCTGACCTTCTGGTCCCGGCTGGACGCGGGCACGGCGGTCGAACTGACCGTGCCTGCCGCGCGGGCCTATGCCACCGAGTCCGGCGGCGCGCGGTCCGAACAAGGCGGCACAGCGAACGACCACCCTGCAGACACAACGAGTCATTCATGAGCAACGAACCTTCGCTTATCCGCGTCCTCTGCGTGGACGACCATCCCGTGGTGCTCCAAGGCATCTCCGGCCTCGTCAGCGTGCAGTCGGACATGGAGGTGGTCGCCGAAGCGGTCAACGGGCGGGAAGCCATCGAGCAGTTCCGCCAGCACCTGCCGGACATCACGCTCATGGACCTGCAGATGCCCGAGATGGGCGGGCTCGACGCGATCGGTGCCATTCGGGGCGAGTTCCCGGACGCCCGCATCATCGTCCTGACCACGTATGCGGGCGATGTGCAGGCACTGCGCGCCATCAAGGCCGGGGCGCGCGGCTACCTGCTCAAGAACGCGCTGCACAAGGAACTGCTGGAGGCCATCCGCGCAGTCCACACCGGCAGGAAGGCGGTTTCGCCCGACATCTCGTTCGAACTGGCGGAGCATGCGACCGACGACGCGATCACGCCGGCGGAAATCCGCGTGCTGCGCCTCATCTCGGCCGGCAACGCCAACAAGGAAATCGCGGACCAGCTCCGGCTCTCGGAAGAAACGGTCAAGAAGCAGGTGCGCAGCATCCTGTCCAAGCTCGGCGCCAAGGACCGCACCCACGCAGCAATGATCGGATTCAGGCGCGGAATCATCGATCCGTGAAAAGGGGCCGCAGGCGCCGGGGCAGTCTCGTCGCCGCCTCAAAAGGGGTATGCGAACGGCTCATTCGAGGGGGTGCGATGTCGCCACCGGTTGCGTAGATTCGGGGCGTGCAAAGACTCTTTTCCTCGTTCGCCCACGGCGCCCCCGGGGCAGGCCTGCTGCTGATGCGGGTGACAGCCAGTACGTGCCTGACCCTCTATGCCACCGGAGCCCTTTTCTCGGACGCAACCACCGCGTCCACGGGTTTCGCCCTGCTCTCGCTCGCGGCGGCCTTGCTTCTGCTCGCCGGGCTGTGGACGCCCGTGGCGGGCGTGCTGGCGGCCATTGCGGCGGGGTGGCACGGCATCGCCCTCCCCCTGGATGTGCGCGCCGATGCGCTCCTGGGCATGCTGTGCATCGCGCTCGTGTTGCTCGGCCCCGGCGCGTGGTCGGCGGATGCGCGGCTTTTCGGATGGAAACGTCTGGAAATCCAGAACGGCTCGGGCTCGGACAGCACGCCCGGACCCGGTGGCGGCGGTTCGCCGCCTGTCTGAGGCATATCGGATGCCCTTGTGCGCCAGAGGAGGCTGGCGGGCTGGGCGGCCCCCGTAGCGACCGGGGCTTCCGAGGCATCAGAGGCGACCCCGCCCGCAGCGATCAGGTCGCTCGGGTTCCTTGCGCGGCGCGGGCTTGCTGCCATTCCGCCAGCAGGGCCTGCATCAGGCGTGCGGCAGGCATTTCTCGCGCGAGGGGCGCGGCCTGGCCGGCCCAGTGCACCGCGAAGTCGTCGATCCCGCGCTTCGAAGCCCATGCGTTCAACTGCTTGGTCGCGTCGTATGCCACGGGGTAGTCGGCCGGTAACGGACTGCCGAGGGCTCCCCCGTGTTCGAAGAGACGATTGACGATCCCGCGTGCGGGTCGTCCCGAAAGCACGGCCGTGAGCGCGGTGACCGCGGCCCGCTCGCTCTTGAGGTTGGCACGATAGGCCGCGTTGGCGGCCGACTCGGGGCAAAGGATGAAAGCCGTGCCCAACTGCACGCCGGCGGCACCCACGTCCATCGCGGCCTGGATGCCCTGGCCGTCCATGATGCCGCCCGCCGCCACGACGGGCCGACGAGACTCGCGCGAGATGAGCCGCACCAGCACCGACATGCTGAGTCCCGCATCCGCCGCCGACGGGTCGAACATGCCGCGATGCCCTCCCGCCTCGACGCCTTGCGCCACGATCACGTCCACTCCTGCCGACTCGACCGCCACGGCTTCCTGCAAGCTGGTGGCCGTGGCCATGGTGAGAATGCCCGCCCCTCGCAGGGCGTCCAGTTGCGCGGCGGTCGGCAGGCCGAAATGAAAGCTCACCACGGCCGGGCGCTCGGCAACCAGCACCGCGAGCATCTCGTCGTCCGCCAGGAACGACCTGTAGATTTCCTCGAGCACCGCAGGCGGCTCGCCACCGGTCTCTGCGAACAACGGCGCCAGGTGACGCAGCCACGCCTGCTCGCGCGCGACATCGCGCACGGCGGGCGCATGGCAGAACACGTTGACGTTGAACGGGCGCGCCGTGAGCGCCCGTGTTTCCTGAATGGCGGCGCGGGCCTGCGCGGGTGTGCTGGCACCGATGCCGATGGAACCGAGGCCTCCCGCGTTCGACACTTCGGCAGCGAGCCGCGGCGTCGAGACGCCCGCCATCGGCGCCTGGACGATCGGGTTGGCAAGGCCGAGCAAGGTGGTGAAGTGATTTTCTGTGTTCATGGCGTTTGAAGGTTGTGATGTTGTTCGGCATGGCGGCTCTCTGCCCAGCGGGCCAAGGCAGCACATCGCGGCCACCGAATCGTGTACCGCTGCGCGCAGTCGCTCATCGTTTCAACCTGTGCAGCGCTTGCGCCCGGGTCACGGCGCGATGGCCGTCTTGCGCCGGCGGCTCGCCGCCAGATCGACGGCCAGAGCGGCCAGGATCGCGACGGTGCCGATGGCGAACAGCAGCGCGTAGGCATGCCCGCTGACATCGAAGATGAAAGACAGCGCATAGGCCGCTACCGCCTGGCACAACGCGAAGCCGACCGTCGCCTTGGTCCAGGCCGCGCTCTGCTGCGCGGGGTGATGCGCCAGGATCTCGTGCAGGCGACCCAGCACCAGCGGCACCGTTCCGGTGACGAACGCGCCGACGATCACGCTCGATGCGGCCAGCCACACGGGGCCGAGGTCGAACGCGGGAATCGCCACGCCGATGGTCTCGATCGCCAGCGCGATGCGAAGCGCCCGCGCGCTGCCCACGCGGTCCGCGAGCGCGCCGGCAACGATGGGGCCGACAGTGGCGCCGATGCCGAACAGCACCCAGTACTGCCCGCCGACCGCCAGCCCCCTGCCCTGCCCGCGCGCCACGTAGTCCACGAGGAAAATCATGTGCGGCACCCAGCCGGCTGCATTCAGCGCGTACTCGGCATACAGCGCGCGCAGGGTGCCCGTGGGCGGCGCATCGCGGTGGGACACCGGCGCCTTCGCGGGGGCGGCCTCGCGCGGCCAACCGGCCCACGCGATGGCCGTCAGCAGCAGCGAGAGCACGCCCAGCCCCATCCACACCTCGCGCAAGCCCAGTTGCAAGAGCAAGGGAACCAGCGTTCCCGATGCCGCAATGCCGACACCGATGCCCATGAAGATGACGCCGCCCGCCAGCCCCCGGCGCGACGGCGGCACATGCGGCAGCACGGCCGGCGCCGCCAGCACCATCAGCGCGCCGCCGGCAAGACCCGAGAGAAATCGCCACGCGAAGAACCAGGCGAACGAGACCGGGCAGGCACAGGCGAAGAAGGCCGCGGTGGCCAGCAGCATCATCGCCCGGAGCTTGGTCGCAGCAGGAATGCTTGCTGCCACCGGGCGCGCCGCCAGCGCACCGGCCAGATAGCCCGCAAGGTTCGCCGCGCCCAGGTATGCGGCGTTCGACGGGTCGAACCAGTGCGCGCTCACGATGGCGGGCAGCAGCGGCGTGTAGGCGAAACGCGCCAGCCCGATACCCACGAGACTCGCGCAAAACCCTGCTGCGATGGCGCGCCACGTGTTCACCGCAGCGCTGCCCGTGGGGACGCTGGAGGCTGCGAGCTTGCTCATCTCAATGTCCTGGAAGTGGGTGAAGGAACGAAAGCTTAGGCAAAATAGGCAATCTGCAGAACTGAAACTTTTCGATAGCGGCTATCTGCAATTGCGATATCAATGAACCGGCAACCAGCGAGCGCACACCATGAACGTCGCGGATCTCCAGACCTTCGAAGCCGTCGCCCGGCACGGCAGCATGAACAAGGCCGCGTCCGAGCTGAACACCGTGCAGTCCAACGTCACCACCCGCATCCGGGCGCTGGAAGACGAGCTGGGCATGGCGCTTTTCCAGCGCCACGCACGCGGCGTCACCACCACTCCCGCGGGCCAGCGCGTGCTGCCCTTCGTCGGCAGGATCGCCAGGCTGATGGCCGAGGTGAAATCGGCCGCGCTGGATGACGGCCGGCCGAGCGGTTCGCTTTCGCTGGGCAGCCTGGAGACGACGATGGCCATCCGCCTGTCGCCGCTGCTGGCCATGTTCTCCGGCAAGTACCCGGAGGTGCAGCTGGTCGTGACGCCGGGCACCACCTCGAACCTCGTGCGCGAGGTGCTGGAGAGCCGGCTCGAAGGGGCCTTCGTTGCAGGGCCCGTCAGCCATCCCGATCTGCACCAGGAGCCGATGTTCACCGAAGACATGGTGCTGGTGACCAGCCCCGCGATCGGTTCGCTCAAGGCGCTCAAGGAAGTCGCCGGCCTCAAGACCATCACCTTCCAGCTCGGCTGCTCGTACCGCCAGCGCCTCGAGTCGTTCCTGGCCGATGCCGGCATCGTGGTGGCGCGGCGCCTGGAGTTCGGCTCGCTGGACGCCATCGTCAACTGCGTGGCGGCCGGCATCGGCGTGACGCTGCTGCCCCGGAGCGTCGTCCAGGCGGCTGCGAAAGCCGGCCGCGTGACGATGCTGGGCCTGCCGCGTGCGGAGGCGAAGGTCCAGACCCTCTTCGTGCGACGCCGCGACAGCTACGTGTCGAGCGCCCTCCTCGCCTTTCTCGAGACGACGCGGCGCCACCACGCGCCGCGGCCTGCGGGAAAGCGTCCGCGAGCCGGCTGACACCTTCCGCTCACTTCCCATAGTTGGCCGTTGCACGGCCCAGGTGCTTCTCGACATCGCCCGGCGTCTGCAGGCCCTTGTCGATCAACGCTTTCAGGCGCGCCTGCGTGGCGGGCCGGCCCACCGAGGCGATGAACGCATCCCAGATCGGCTGCATCTCGGCCTCGGGCGGCAAGCTCGCCACATCGACCAGCCGCTTGGTGTCGACGATGGCTTGCCGCTCGAAGGAGGCGATGCGCATGGCCAGCGCTTCGACGAAGCCATCCAGCTGTGCGTCCGGCAAGGCGCGGTTGACGTACCCGTAGCGCTCCGCCAGCTCGCCCGAGATGTCGTCCGAGCCGATGAGGATCTCGATGGCACGGCCGCGACCGGTCAGGCGCGGCAGCCGACTCTGTGGCCCGCCGCCTGCGACCAGTCCGGCACCCACTTCCCATTGCGACAGCACCGCTTTCTCGCGGCTCGCAAAGCGCATGTCGGTCGCCAGCACCAGCTCGCTGCCGATGCCCGTGGCGCGCCCGCGGATGGAAGAAATGGTGACGATGGGCAGGCGGCTCAGTCGCACCATGAAGTCGGGCACCGGGTGCATGCCGGTCGGCCCGGGCTTCATGCCGGTCGATTCTTCAAGCGGCGTCAGCAGGTCGTAGTGCGCGGAGAAGTAGCCAGGCACCGCGCTGTCGAACACGACGACCTTCACCTGTTGGTCGGCCTCGATCTGCTCCAGGATCTTCACCAGTTCGCGAACCTCCGCCGGACCGATGATGTTGAGCGGCGGATTCGATAGCGTCACCTTCCAGTAGGCCGGGGTCTTGCGGGTCAGCACGATCCTGGCCTTGTCGGCGGGCGCGGCGATGGCCCGGTCGTCCGCGGACCTGGGAGCCGCCTGCGCGAAAGCGGTCGGGCCCAGCGTCAGCGAAGCGAGGGCCAAGGCGAAGGCGACCATTCGGGACATCGATTGTTTGAAATTCATGAAGCGCTCCTGTGAATGAATGAGAGATGCGGTCGAACGAGGAAAGGAACCTGCGGGCCATGCACGCCGCTTCACCACTTGCCCGTGCTCATGCCGCCGTCGACGGGGAGCACGACGCCGGTGGTGTAGCCGGCGTCGCTCAGGTAGAGCACCGCATCGACGATGTCCTGCGGCTGGCCAAGGCGGCCGGCGGGTTGCAGCGTCGAGAGAAAGCCGTGCGCGTCGCTGTTGTGCAGTGGCGTGTCGATGACCCCGGGCGCCACCGCGTTGACCTGCACGTTGTGCGGCGCAAGCTCCAGGGCCAGTGCGCGGGTCGCCTGGTTCAGGCCGCCCTTGATCAGGATGGGCAGCAATGCGGGCGCCGCCGCATTCGACTGCAGCGCGATGCTGGCCGTGATGGTCACGATCCGCCCGTGCTTCTGCGCCGTCATGTGGCGCGCCGCTTCCTGCGTCACGTAGAGGAAGCCCTTGAGATTGGTGGCGATCAGGGCGTCGATGTCCTCGGTGCCATAGGCCGTAAAGGGTTTCGGCAGGAAGGTACCGGCGTTGTTGATGAGGACATCGACGCTGCCGAATCGCGCAATTGCCTGGGCGAACAGCCGCTCGGCCGTGGCGGGCTCGGCGATGTCTCCGGGCACCGCGAAAAAGTTCTCGGGCCAATCCAGTTGTTCGGCCGCGGCCTGCAGCCGTTCGATGGTTCGGGCGTTGCCCACGACGTTGTCGCCGCGCTGAAGAAAGCCCTGTGCAATCGCGAAGCCAAGGCCGCTCGAAGCGCCGGTGACGATCACGGTCCTGGTGACGGGTGAAATCATTTCGTTCTTTCGTTGGAGGGGGTATGAGAATCCGCACGGCGAGGGATCAGGCTCGCGCCACATGCGGCGGTGCACGAAACGGTGCCGCATCGATGGCTAGCCGAACGAGAAGGAAAACGCCTCCGCGCCGGGCGCAAGAAACTCGATCTCGAACAGCCGCTCGCCGACGGGGCCGGACTGGCGGACCAGCTGGTACATGCGTTGGTAGTCGATGGTTCCGTAGCCCTCGGCGTCGGTATCGACGCCGTGCGCATCGCCCGGCGGCATGCCGTCGACGAGAACGCGGAACCGAATGGCGGTTCCGCGAACGGCCGGCCCCATGACCAGGTGCAGATCGCGCGCATGGAATCGGTAGACGATGCGGCCCTTGGCGGTGTGGGCGACGGCGGACTCCGGATTCACCGTCCAGTCGCCGGCGAGTGCCCAGTGATTCGCGGCCAGGCGCGACGGCGTGCCATAGACCTGGCGCCGGCCCGGTGCGAGCCCGCCGGGAGACTCGAAACGCTGCGTGCGTCCGTAGCCCACGTAGTTCTCCGGCGACTTCAGGTTGGCCCAGTCCGCGTCGGCCTCGGCACCCCGGGCGTCGACCGAGACGAGATCGGTGCCTGCACCGGACGCTCCGGCCTCGGCCAGCAATTGCTGGATGAACCGCTCGGACGCGTCGTACCCGCCTTCGCCGAACCGATGGTTTCGCACCCGCCCCTTTGCATCGATGAAATACAGCGCCGGCCAGTACGCATTGCCGAACGCGCTCCAGATGCGGTGGTCGCTGTCGATGGCGATCGGATAGTCCACGCCGATGTCCTTCGCGGCCCTGCGAACGTTGTCGGCGTCCTTCTCGAACGCGAACTCCGGCGAATGCACGCCGACGACGACCAGCCCCTTGTCCTTGTACTTGCGGGACCAGGCGCGCACATACGGAAGCTCGCGCCGCCAGTTGATGCACGAGTAGGTCCAGAAGTCGATGAGGACGACCTTGCCGCGCAGGCTCTCCATCGTGAGCGGCGGCGAGTTGATCCATCCGTTCGCTTCTTCCAGCGACCGCAAGGGGCTGGGGGCGAGGAGGCCTGAAGCGAACGACACCATCGTCGGCGTCATCGCCGGCGGCGCCGCGCTTCCACCCGCAACGGCAATCATCGACGTGCAGACCACGCCAGCCAGCAGCAGTGCGAAAGACAGATCCAGGTTTTTCAAGATGAACTCCTCGGGCCATCGCGTGCGCATTCGAAGAGTTCTCTCGACGCGATGCGCACCTGCCGGCCTCGCAAGGATTCAAGCAGCGGCCCGGCTGCAAATCCATTGGACGATGGTGTCGACCGCGAGCGCGGCGGCTACACCTTGGTCCAATGGCTGGCATCTGGTTTTTCCGATGTGATGGCCACTGCGGCTCCACCTGGAACGCGCCCGCTCACGTCGAGCATCACTGGAGATACTTGGATGTCATTCACTCAAGAAGTCGTTGCGCGGCTCGCGCAACGCGGCCATCGATTGCCCACCGACCTGCCGATGCCGCTGGGGCACTACGTGCCGTTCCGTCTTCGGGACGGCCTGGGGTTCCTCGCAGGCCAGGTCCCCGGCTACGGCCCGGGTTCGCTGCCCGGGCGCGTGGGCCAGGAGCTGAGCTTCGACCAGGGGCGCACGGCGGCGGTCATGGCCGCGCTCAACGCGCTGGGCCGGCTGCATGAGGCGCTCGGCGGCTTCGATCGACTCGAAGGCCTGCTCCATGTCTCGGGGCACGTCGCATCGAGCGACGGCTTCTGGGACCAGGCCGAAGTGCTCGACGGGGCATCGGAGCTCTTCACCTTCGCCCTGGGCGAGCGAGGCGTCCATACGCGCGCGGCCTTCGCTGCGCAGCGACTGCCCAAGAACCTCAGCATCGAGCTTGAGATCAGCTTCGGCTATCGCGACCGGGTCGTGGGTGCCGGCTGAGTCAACCAAGTTGCCGCAGCGCGCCGATGCGTGCGCGCTGCGGCAACCGGTCAGCGCAGCGACCTGAACGCCGCGCGGATCTCCGCGCTGAAGAGCGCCGGCTGCTCCCATGCCGCGAAGTGCCCGCCCTTGTCGACTTCGTTGAAGTAGATGAGGTTGTGATAGCTGCGCTCGACCCAGCTGCGCGGCGCGCGATAGATCTCGCCCGGAAACACGGTCACCGCGGCCGGCAGCGAGATGCTCACTGCGTTGAAGTTGTTGGCGTTGTTTTCCCAATAGAGCTGGGCGGCCGAGGTCGCGGTCCTGGTGACCCAGTAGAGCGTGATGTCGTCGAGCATCTCGTCGCGGGTGAAGGCCTTGTCGGCATCGCCGCCGCTATAGCTCCATTCGCCGAACTTGTCGTAGAAGAAAGCCGCCAGGCCCGCGGGCGAATCCTCCAGGGCGTAGCCCAGCGTCTGCGGCCGCGTCACCATCATGGCCGCATAGCCGGCGCCCTTCTTGTACAGGTGGTCCATCGCGTCGAACGCGGCCTTCTCCTTGGCCGAGAGGCCGGGCGGCGCGGGATCTCCGTTGTTGAGGGCCTTGGCCACGTCGGGCGGCACGGTCGCAGGCATGTTGACGTGGATGCCCAGCAGGCCCTCGGGCGCCTGCCGAGCCATCTTGTCGGCCACGACCGAACCCCAATCGCCGCCCTGCGACACGTAGCGCTTGTAGCCCAGCCGCTTCATCAGCACGTCCCACGCGCGCCCGATGCGCTCCGGTCCCCAGCCCGGGCTCCTGGGCTTGCCCGAAAAGCCGTAGCCAGGCATCGAGGGCACCACGAGATGAAAGGCATCTTCGGCGCTCCCGCCATGAGCCGTGGGGTCGGTGAGCGGGCCGATGACCTTGAGCATCTCCATCACCGAGCCGGGCCAGCCGTGCGTCATGACCAGCGGCAACGCATTGGCGTGGCGCGAGCGCACGTGCACGAACTGGATGTCCAGGCCGTCGATCTCGGTGATGAACTGCGGCAGCGCATTGAGCTTCTTCTCCACCGTGCGCCAGTCGTACCGGGTGCCCCAGTACTGCACGAGCGGCTTGATCTTTTCCAGCCGCACGCCCTGCGAGAGATCGTCCACCGTCTCGCGCTCGGGCCATCGCGTGGCTTGCACCCGGCGGCGCAGGTCGACCAGCACTGCCTCGGGAACGGCGATACGGAACGGCCGGATCGCGGCGTTGCCTGTCGGTGCCGGCCCGGGGACGGCCTCCTGCGCGAACACGGTTCCGGAGAGCGCGCCGAGGCCGGCGACGCCTGCGGCGGCAGCAGCGGCGGAGGCCGCGACGAAGTGGCGCCGGGTCGGGCGCGCGGATGCTGAAGACATGATCGTTGTCCTTCCTTGAGGGGGTGTTCGGTCGGGTTTGCGCTCGGCGGCCAACGCGGGGCCGGCAGCGCGAAGCGATCAAACCAGAAGGCCCACGGCGCTTCCATTGCACGTTGGTGTCGTCCATACGTTGGTGTTGCCCATACCTTCGTCCAATGGCTGCGCACCGGCGGCTCTGTTGTCATTGCCCGTCGGCGCCAAAGGCGTCAAGCGCCACGCG
Organism: Variovorax paradoxus; assembly: GCF_000834655.1. Taxonomy (GTDB): domain Bacteria; phylum Pseudomonadota; class Gammaproteobacteria; order Burkholderiales; family Burkholderiaceae_C; genus Variovorax; species Variovorax paradoxus_F. The sequence goes on along the minus strand of NZ_JXQQ01000032.1, from coordinate 13,732 downwards.
CGGCGTGCCAGGCGCAAGAGCCGCCGCGTCGTTCAACCCCACTTCACGGAGTTCAAGATGAGCAGAGCCCAGAGCAGTCCACAAGCGATCCGCACCGCGGACAACGGCATGGTCGAGATGAAGCTCGAGGTCGTCGTGCTGCCGGTGACCGATGTCGATCGCGCCCGGCGTTTCTACGAAGACCTCGGATGGCGCCTCGATGCCGACTTCGCCAACGGCGACGACCTGCGCGTGGTGCAGTTCACGCCGCCGGGCTCGCCGTGCTCGGTGATATTCGGCAAGAACGTCACCTCGGCCGTGCCCGGATCGGTCCGCGACCTGATGCTCGTCGTGCACGACATCGAGGTGGCACGCGCGCAGCTCATCGACCGGGGCGCTGCCGTCGGCGAGGTGTTCCACGACGCGGGCGGCGTCTTCCACCACGCCGGAACGGCCGGCCGCGTGCCGGGCCGCGACCCGCAGGGGCGCTCCTACTGCTCGTGGGCCTCGTTCAGCGACCCCGACGGCAACGGCTGGATGCTGCAGGAAATCACGACGCGGCTTCCGGGTCGGGTGTGACGTCCGCAGCGCGATCGGGAGCTCCTGCCATGAACGTCGCGACGCTCACGCAACTGCTCAAGGAGGCCGAGCACCACCACGGCTTCTACGAAGCGACCGCACCCGCCCATCACTGGTCCGACTGGTATGCCGCCTTCATCGCCGCCCGGCAAGACGGGCGCACGGTGGACGAAGCGAAGAGCGCCGCGGCGCTTCACATGAAAGAGGTTCTTCAATGACACAAGCTGCACAGATCAGGGTCACCCGCCATACGCCTGCGTACTGGACGGCCACCTTCGACCATCCGCCCGTCAATGTGATCGGGCCGCCCACCATCCTGGAGCTCGACGCGCTGATCTCGCAATTGGAGACCGATGCCTCCGTCCGCGTGGTGGTCTTCGACAGCGCGAACCCCGAGTTCTTCATTGCGCACTACGACATGTTCGTCGACAAGGCGATCACCAGCGCCATGACGCCCGGCCGCTCCGGCATGCACCCCTGGCTGGACGTGCTCACCCGGCTGACGCGCGTCCCGGTCGCCACGATCGCCTGCATCCGGGGCCGCGCACGCGGTGCGGGAAGCGAATTTGCACTGGCCTGCGACATGCGCTTCGCGAGCCGCGAGAAGGCAGTGCTCGGCCAGTTCGAAGTCGGCGTCGGCGCAGTTCCCGGCGGCGGCCCCATGGCCCGCCTGCCGCAGCTGATGGGCCGCGGCCGGGCGCTGGAGGTCCTGCTGGGTGCCGACGATTTCGGGGGCGAACTCGCCGAGCGCTACGGCTACGTGAACAGGGCCCTGCCGGACGGCGATTTGCTGCCCTTCGTGGATGCGTTCGCGCGGCGGCTCGCGGGCTTCGAGAAGGCCGCGATCACCGAGACCAAGGCCTTCGTCGACCAGGCGAGCCTGCCGCCCGACGATGTCTTTCCCCCCGCGCTGCTGGCTTTCTACGCCTCGGTCGCGCGGCCCGAGACCCGCGCCAGGTCGCTCGCACTGGCCGCCAAGGGCCTGCAGACGATGTCCGACACCGAACTTCGGCTCGGGCACCACGTGGCCGGCTACGTGGCGCCGGCCGAGCGCACCCCACCCAACCCCACACCCACCCCCTGATCTCAAGGAGCACCCGATGTCTGTCCCCTTCAACCTGCCTCGCCGATCGTTCATCGAAACCGCGGCGGTCGGCCTGGCCGCCGCGCAACTGGGCATGGCCACGCCCGCCTTCGCCCAGGCGGCCAGCGCGCGCCGTACCGCATCCCCCAAGCGCCTGGAGCCGCTCAAGAGCATCGACGCCGGCGTGCTCAACGTCGGCTACTTCGAGACCGGTCCCGCCCAGGGCACACCGGTGATCCTGCTGCACGGATGGCCCTACGACATTCACACGTACGCCGACGTGGCGCCGCTGCTGGGCGCGGCGGGCTACCGCGTGATCGTTCCGCACCTGCGCGGCTACGGAACCACGCGATTCCTTTCCGCTGATGCCGTGCGCAACGGCCAGCAGGCGGCCATCGCCGTGGACATCGTCGCCCTGATGGACGCGCTCAAGATCGACAAGGCCATCGTCGGCGGATGCGACTGGGGCGCGCGAACGGCCTGCATCATGGCCGCGCTTTGGCCTGCGCGGGTGAGCGCGCTGGTGTCGGTCAGCGGCTACCTCATCGGCAGCCAGGAGTCCGGCAAGATCCCGCTGCCGCCGCAGGCCGAGCTCCAGTGGTGGTACCAGTACTACTTCGCCACGGAGCGCGGCCGCGCGGGCTACGACAAGAACCGCAATGCCTTCGCCAGGCTGATCTGGGAGCTGGCTTCGCCCAAGTGGGCTTTCGACACGCCGACGTTCGAGCGCAGCGCACTGGCGTTCGACAACCCCGACCACGTGAGCATCGTGGTGCACAACTACCGCTGGCGGCTCGGCCTGGCCGAGGGCGAAGCGAAGTACGCAGAGCTCGAGGCCCAGCTCGCGCGGGCACCGGCCATCTCGGTGCCCACCATCACGCTGGAAGGCGATGCCAATGGCGCGCCCCACCCCGAGCCGAGCGCCTATGCCAGGAAGTTCACGGGGCCCTACGCACACCGGACGCTCAAGGGCGGCATCGGGCACAACCTGCCGCAGGAAGCACCCGAAGCCTTCGCGACGGCGGTGATGGATTCGGTCCGGCTCTGAGGCCCTGACCTCTGGAGCCCGCGGGGCCGGCACGGCCCCGCCCTTCAAAACGCGATCGTCGTCTTCAGCCCGGCCACCCACGCATTCCTGTTCGCGGAGGTGCCGCCGGGATGCATGACGTATTGCAGGTTGGGACGAACCTGCAGCCCCGGCACCGGCGCCCAGTTGTAGTAGAGCTCGGCCGCGTATTCGTTGCCGCCGCCCGCGATCTCCTTGTGGCCCGTGCGCGCGTTGTTCTCGCGCACGAAATCTGCTCGCCGGCGGTTGCTGTGCGTGGCGCCGACGGCGAAGCCGATCGCATCGGCGGAGCGGCCGAAAGGCCCCTTGTAGATCACGCCGAGCGTGAACTGGCGGTCGAGCGCCGATGTCCTGCGATCGGCCATCGCGGCATTGAAGAACACCGTGGCGCCACGCCCCTCGGATGTGCCCGTGACCTGCTGCTGAAAGCTCAGGTAGGCCCCGTACCTGCCGCTGTGCATCAGCGGCTCGCCGCCCGTCATGCCGCGCGGCCTGCGATGGGTGTCCTCATACAGGTCCGCGCCCCTGGAGCTGTCGTACCACCCGCCCACCTTGTAGGAACCGGGGCGTCCGCCGAGCACAGGCTGCCATCCGAACTCCACCGGCACCAGCGCACCGGTGGTGCCGCTCGGGTTATCGAGCTTCCAGCCGCTGCGGCGCGCATAGGCGTCGTCGATGTATCGCGGGTTGACCTGGTAGACGCCCAGCTGCACATAGGCCTCCCGCGTCGCCTGGTACTTCACACGCGCGGCCCACTGGCTGGTGGGCCAGTTGACCCAGTAGCTGCCGACCAGGTTGCCTGGCTGCGAGCCGCAGAAGCTCAGGTTCTGGAACTCGCACGAAAAGGTGGCGAAGTCCTCCCCCACCGTCAGCCGGCCGAGCTTGATCTGCAGGCGCCCGTCGAGCAGTTGCTGGTTCAGCCACAACTGCGTGAGGTGCCAGGTCTGGCCGCGACCGTAGATCTCCTGCAGCAGCATGCTGTTGCCGATTCGTGCGTCGGCGCCGAGGTTGCGGCCGTTGCGGTCGGTGACCGTGGCTTGCAGGGTTGCGCCCTTCCACCCCCAGAGCTTCTGGGCGTCGGCAGTGGCCTGGAACAGCCACTGGTCGGCGTAGCGCGTGAGCCTGTCCGTGCCGCCGCTGAAGTTGTGCGCCACCTGGCTGCCGTAGCCGAAGTTGAACGCCAGGCCGCGCTCTTCCAGCCGCGTTCGAAGGCCGCCCCAGTCACCCAGCAAGTAGGGGCTGGGCGCTGTCTCGTCGGCATGCGCGCCGCTGGTTGCAAGGCAGAGCAAGAAAACGGCGGCTGGCAATGCGCCGCGCATGTCGCGGGGCTGTGTCGGTTGGGTCAAGGTCCCGTCTCCTTCCCCGATGCCGGGGCGCTGTCCGTGAACTGCGAAATGCGAAATGCGAAATGCGAGGCTCGCGAAGGACTAGACCAGAGGGCTCGGCTCCCAGCCATTGCACGATGGTATGGACGCCGCCTGCGGCGGATGGGAGTCGACACCATCGTCCAATCGACCCGGGCCCGGGCGTCTGGTGTGATCCTTTCCTGTCCAGAGAAAAGGATTTCTCGATGAGCGCCGAATCACCGCGGGCATGGGGCCCGAACATCGCGACCCATGCCACCACCCGCTATCGCACCGTGGAGGTGGAGGGCCTGAAGATCTTCTATCGGGAGGCCGGCGCCGCGGATGCGCCCACACTCCTGCTGCTGCACGGGTTTCCTTCGTCGTCGCGAATGTTCGACGCGTTGATTCCGCTGCTGGCGAGCGACTACCACCTGGTTGCGCCGGACTACCCGGGCTTCGGCCAGAGCGACGCTCCGCCCGCCTCGGACTTCGACTACACCTTCGACCATCTGGCCCACATCGTCGACCGGTTCACCGACGCCCTGGGGCTGACCGGCTACTTTCTCTGCCTGCAGGACTACGGCGGACCGATCGGATTTCGCCATGCCCTGCGCCGGCCCGAGCGCATACGCGGGCTGATCATCCAGAACGCGGTCGCGCATGAAGAGGGACTGGGCCCGATGTGGGTGGCGCGTCGAGCCTTCTGGCGCGATCGGCAGGCGCACGAGGCCACCGTGCTGGCCGCATTCACTTCGCTGGAGGGTGCAAGGCTTCGCCATGTGGGCTCCAGCCCCAACCCCGAGCGCTACAACCCCGACACTTGGCTCGACGAGTTCGCCATGCTGTCTCGCCCGGGCCAGGAACGCATCCAGTCCGACCTGTTCTACGACTACCGCACCAACGTCGCGTCGTATCCGACCTGGCAGGCATGGCTGAGCGAACACCGGCCGCCGACGCTGGTCCTCTGGGGGCGCTTCGATCCCTCGTTCGCCGTGGACGGCGCGACGGCCTATGCCCGCCAGTTGCCCGACGCGGAAATCCACCTGCTCGATGCCGGCCACTTCGTCCTGGACGAGGCGGCCGACGAGGTTGCCGTCCGCATGCGGCGCTTCCTCGATGCCCGCCGCCCGGCCGGCGCTCCACACACCCACAACCGGAGAAGTCCATGAACCACTGCCCGCCCCCTCGTCTGAACGTTCTGGTCAGGCATCCCGATCCCATCGTGCGTGCCGGCTTGCTGGCCGCGCTGCGCGCGAATGCGAGCCAGGATATTTCAGTGCACGAAGCGAGCGACCGGTCGCCGAACGGCGAGCCGACCATCGACGTGGTGGTCACGGACTACGACAACGCGATGCAACTGTCCGACCCCGGCACGCGCAAGGCACAGGGCGGCCTCGCCGACGCGCGGATCCTGGCCGTGACCGCCAACGATCGCGAGGCGGACATCCGGCGCGCCATCCAGGCCGGCATCCACGGCTACCTCCTGCTGGGCGGCACGCTGGACGAGTTCGTCGACGGCGTGCGCAAGGTGGGCCGCGGCGCCAGGTGCCTGTGCCCGGTGGTGGCCGAGCGCATTGCCGAAAGCCTTGCCGGCGACGCGCTGACGACGCGCGAGCATGAGGTCCTGCAGTTGGTCATCACGGGTCAGTCCAACAAGGTCATCGCCAGGCAACTCACCATCGAGCTGGGGACGGTCAAGTCGCACATGCGCGCGATCATGACCAAGCTCGGTGCGACCTCGCGCACACAGGCAGCCGGTATTGCATTGAGCCGCGGCCTGGTGGACGAGTTCAGGCCCGCTCACATGGCGACGTTTGCGTCGCGGCCGCGCGCGATCGAGGCGGGGCGCCAGTTCGCCTGATCGGCCGGACGCTCCCCCGGGCTTCTACGTCGATTGCGCCGAGCCCGCGCGCACGGGGAGCTTCCAGTCGGGTCGCACGAAGTGGCAGGTGTAGCCGTTCGGAATGCGCTCCAGGTAGTCCTGGTGCTCGGGCTCGGCTTCCCAGAAGGGACCTGCCGCAGCGACCTCGGTGACGACCTTGCCCGGCCACAGGCCCGAAGCGTTCACGTCGGCGATCGTGTCTTCGGCCACGCGCTTTTGCGCCTCGCTCGTGTAGAAGATGGCCGAGCGGTAGCTGAGCCCCACGTCGTTGCCCTGGCGGTTTGCCGTCGTGGGGTCGTGGATCTGGAAGAAGAACTCCAGCAGTTTGCGGTAGCTGATCTGCTCGGGGTCGAACACGATCTCGATGGCTTCGGCGTGCGTGCCGTGCCGCCGGTAGGTGGCATTGGCGACGTCACCGCCCGAGTAACCCACGCGCGTGGAAACCACGCCGTCGAATCGACGGATCAGGTCTTGCATGCCCCAGAAGCAACCGCCGGCAAGAATGGCTTTTTCGTGATTCATCGAACGTCCTCCACCTGGTCAAGATACGCGCCATAGCCCTCGGCGGCCATGTCGTCGCGATGGATGAAGCGCAAGGAGGCGGAGTTGATGCAGTAGCGCAGGCCCCCGCGGTCCGCGGGGCCGTCGGGAAACACGTGGCCCAGGTGGCTGTCGCCATGCGTGGAGCGCACTTCGGTGCGCACCATGCCATGCGTGGTGTCGCGCAGTTCGTTCACGTGGGCCGGCTCGATGGGCTTGGTGAAGCTGGGCCATCCGCAGCCCGACTCGTACTTGTCGGACGATGCGAACAACGGCTCGCCGGAGACGATGTCGACGTAGATGCCCGGCTCCTTGTTCTCCAGGTATTCGCCGGTTCCGGGGCGTTCGGTTGCGCTTTGCTGCGTCACGAGGAATTGCTCTCTCGTCAATGCGGCAACGGCTTCGGGTGTCTTTCGGTAGTCGGGCATGCAGCTTTCTCCTGTGAAGGACCGCTTGGGTCGGCGTGAGTCGAAGATATTGGGATCTTCGGGCAAATCGCAAGCGTGTCATCGCCGGGCGTGAGGACGCGAGGCTGTGCCATCGGACCGATGCCCGGCTGCGACTTCAACCTGATTCATCGCGCACCCCCGAAAAATAGACTTCGATGAGCGGTCGGCCGGGCGCAATCTGCGCGGCCTTTTTCTACCGCCGGCATCTTCCACCTGCAGCCACTTACCGAGGCCATTCACATGAGCAAGATTCTGTTGGTTCTGACATCTCACAACATCCTTGGCAGCACCGGGCGCCCGACCGGCTTCTGGCTCGAGGAGTTCACGGCGCCCTACTACATCTTTCACGACGCGGGCGAGACGATCACCGTGGCGTCCCCGAAGGGCGGACAGCCGCCGATTGACCCCAAGAGCGACGAGCCGGCGAGCCAGACGGACACCATGACGCGCTTCAAGGGCGACGCGGCCACCCAGGCCGTGCTGGCCTCCACGGTCAAGCTCTCGGACATGAAGGCCGAGGATTTCGACGCCATCTTCTATTCGGGCGGTCACGGGCCGATGTGGGACCTGGCGGAAGACCCGGTGTCGATCGCACTCATCGAATCCTTCTACAACGCCGGCAAGCCGGTGGCGGCCGTGTGCCACGCACCGGGCGTGCTGCGCCACGTCAAGTACAAGGGCGAGCCGCTCGTCAAGGGCAAGCGCGTCACGGGGTTCACCAACACCGAGGAAGAAGAAGTGCAGCTCACCAAGGTGGTGCCCTTTCTCGTCGAGGACGAGCTCAAGCGGCTGGGCGGGCGCTACGAGAAGCTGGACAACTGGCAGCCGTTCGCCATCACCGACGGCCACCTGATCACCGGACAGAACCCCGCCTCCTCGACGCCGACGGCACACGCGCTGCGCAAGCTCCTGGCGTGAGGCGAAGTGGCCGGCGGGCTCAATCGCCGGCCACCGCCAGCACGTCTGCCGCAACGCTCGCGCCCGGCGTCGGAAACAAGGGGAGCACTTCCGACGCCAGCTCCTGCATCAGCTCGATGTAGGGCCTGCGGCTGACCTTGGGGTTCATGGCCAGGTGCGAGATACCCGCCTCTTTCGCCGCCTGCAGGTAGTCAGACAGTGCGCCGCTGCCCACGCGAATGCCGCCCTGGATGCGCACCAGCGGATGGGCGCGGTCTTCCACCAGGTCCACGAAACCGCCGATGCCCAAGGGCTTGAACGCGGCCTGCCCGGCGGCCGCTGTCTGCGCATGCCATTCGTCCACCACGGCCCGAAGGTCCGGCCGCAGCGGAATCGTCGAGATGAAGCCATCCATGTTCGCCGCGATCCACGCGACGCTCTGCTGGGCCTTGCCGACCGCGATGGCGGGTGTGCGGCCCGCGGGCGGCTTGGGCACCAGGTCCAGTCCGCCCTCGGCATGGCCGAAGCGCGCCGAGTCGAACACCGGAAAGCATTGCTCGCTGACCGCGCGATACACCGAGAAGGCGTCGCGCAATCGCTCTCCCCGCGTCTTCATGTCGATGCCGAACAGCGGATAGTCCGAGGGGCGGTCCCCGGACGACAGGCCCAGCAGCATGCGGCCACGGCTCAACTGGTCGATGGTGGTGACCTGCTTGGCCAGCAAGAGCGGCTCTCGCAGCGGGAGCACGATGCCGGCCGTTCCGAGGGCGATCGACGTCGTGTGCGCTGCCAGCCAGGCGATGTACGTGAGCGGCTCGAAGATCTGGCCGACGTCGCCGTAGTCCGGGTCGTAGAACGGGATGTCGCGCATCCATAGCGACGCGAAGCCCAGGGCCTCCGCGGTCTGCGCCATCGCCAGATGGTCCTTCATCGTCGGTGCGGCGCGAAAGGGATGCGTCTCCAGCGGAAGGATCAGTCCGACCGTCAGTGCCGCGGGCGCAAAGCACCGGGCGAAGGCGGCGTGGGCGGACAGGTCGATGTGGGCGTTCTGCGGCATTCAGATCACCTTGGAGGCGAGTTCGCCGAGGCTTTCGCCCAGCACCCGGTTGAAGGCCGGAAAGGGATGGATCACGTCGGCGAGCGCCTTCAGCGGAATGCCCAGCTTGATCGCGAGCACCAGTTCGCCGATGCCTTCGCCGGCACGCGGGCTGACCCACGTCGCGCCGACGAGCACGCCGCGCGAGCGATCGCCGACCAGCTTGAGCATGCCGCCGCGAAAGTCATGGATGTAGCCTCGCGCGGTCTCGCCCGGGTCGGCGTGCGCGGTCACCACATCGATGCCCTGCGCACGCGCCGCGGCTTCCGAAAGCCCGATCGACGCGACCTCGGGATCGGTGAACGTCACGCGGGGAACTGCCGAGTGGTCCGCCCTGGCGTCCACGCCCAGCAGCCGGCGCGCCACGATCTGTCCGTGGTAGTGGGCCAGATGGGTGAAGCCGCCGAGTCCCGTGACATCGCCCGCGCCGAACACACCGGGCCGGGCCTCCAGCGTCGCGGGGTCCACCTGCAGCCATCCTCGCTGCGTCTGCGCCAGGCCCGCGTGCCGCCACGCCTCGGAGTTGGCCCTTCGTCCCGTGGCCACCAGCAGGCGATCGGCCAGCACCGACGCGCCCGACTTCAGGTGCACGACTGCAGCCGCGACATGCCCGGGAGGCCGGCCGAACGCCGCGCGCGACTGCGCCTCGACCGCCACGCAGGGGTCGCCGACCATCACCTGTATTCCGTCGGCCTCCAGGTGCGGCCGCAGCGCCTGGCCGGCTTCCGGTTCCTCGTGGCCGAGGAACGCGGCGCCGGCCTCGATCACCGTCACCTTGCAGCCCAGGCGCGCGTAGGCCTGGGCGAGCTCGATGCCGATGGGTCCGCCGCCGAGGATGGCCAGCGAATCGGGCAGCTCGTTCAAGAGCGCGGCCTGGCGATGGGTCCAGTATTCGACCGTGTCCAGGCCTGGTATCGACGGGATGGCCGCGGTGCCACCGTTGGCAACGACCACCGCGCGCCTGGCGACCAGGCGCTCCGCGCCGATCGTTACCGTGCGCAGGTCCGCGAGCCGCCCCTCCCCTCGCAGCAATGTCGCACCGGTCGCCTCGAGCGCCGCGGCAGGCCGGGTGTCGTCGAGATTGCGCGCCATCCAGAGCACGCGCTCGCGGACCTTGTGCGCATCGACGGTCCAGTCGACGCGAGAGGCCGCGAGGCGGCGCGCCCGGTCGGCCTCGCTCAGGGTTTCGCCCGAACGAAGAAAGGTCTTGGAAGGAATGCATCCCCAATACGGGCATTCGCCCCCGACCAGCTCCCGCTCGACCACCGCGAGCGTCAGGCCGCTGCCGCGAAGGCCGGCCGCGATCGCCTCGCCGGCGACACCGGCGCCCAGGCACACCACATCGAATTCTCGGGTCATCTTCATGGCCTCCTTGAGCCGCCGGCTGCGGCGGCATTTGCAACATCGCTCCGGCCCTCGGGCGGAAGCGCTCCACGGTGCACGCGTACCTGCACCTGCTTGAAAGATGGCGTGCCGCCGCACGAAGCGCTCCCGGGCATCGAACGCCTACATCCCGCGCTGCGGGACCGGGATGCGCACCGTGCGGGTCGCCAGATGCACCTCGCGAAGAAAGAGCGCAAGGCCTACCACCAGCGCCATCGTGGCGGACATGAAGACGATGCTCAGCACCCAGCTGAGCGCGATCTGCAGCAGCACCTCGAGGAACAGCGCCGCGATCACCGTGCACACGAGCAATGCGGCCAGCGTGATGGCGGTGATGGCCGAGCTGGCCAGGTGCCGCCGGCACTCCAGGCTCAGAAGCTCGGCATGCACCGCGTCGCCGTATTGAGGCTGGTGCGCAATCGGGCCTTCGGTGAGCTGCCGTCCCCGGTCGATGATGCGGGCCAGGCGCGCCGCCATGACGTTGAGGATCGCGCCGATGCCGGTCAGCAGAAAGACCGGCGCGAGGGCCAGCTGGATGGCATGTGCCACGTTGTCGGAGTTCACGGCGTGCCTGCGCATGGGTCGGGACGGTGGTTGCGGTGCATGCCGCCAGCATCCGGCGGCCCAGCCCGCGACACATCCGCCGAAAGCGACAGGGGCTCCTCCACCGAACGCCGGATGCCGTGCTCGCTGCGGCTGCGAACAATGGATTTCCCCCTCTTTCCTTTACCTCCACTCACTGCCGCACCATGCAAAACAACCCACAGTCCCAGCCCGAACGCGCGCCGACCCTGCAAGCCTTCGGAACCCTCGTCCCGGTGCGCCTGGGACTGGCCGACGAGGTGCGCCATCGCAGCGTCGCCGCCCTGAACCGCCTGCTCGCCCACACCACCGCCCTGCGCGACCTGTACAAGAAGGCGCATTGGCAGGCGTCCGGCCCGAGCTTCTATGAACTGCACCTGCTCTACGACAAGCACAGCGCCGAGCAGGAGGCGACGATGGATGCCATTGCCGAACGGATCCAGGCGCTGGGCGGCGTGGCGCGTGCGCTCGCGCACGACGTCGTCGAGGAGACCCGCCTGGCGCGGGCGCCGAGCGGCATCGAGGGCACCGTCGACCAGTTGCGCCGGCTGGTCGATGCGCATGAATTCATCCTGCTCGAAGCCCGTCCGCTGTCGCGCGAGGCCGCGGCGGCCGGCGACGAAGGCACCAACGACCTGATCGTCGGCCAGGTCGTGCGGGGCAACGAACTGCAGAGCTGGTTCATCCTGCGCCATCTCACGGCCCAACAGAAAGGCGCGTGAGGCTGGCCTGGGTAGGCGTCAGGCGCGCCCGTGAGCGACGGGCGCGCCTGGCCGCCTAGGCCGACTGCAGCGAAGAGATCGACGCGACGATCTGCTCGGTGGTCACGATGGCGCTCGCGTAGTTGGGCATGTTGACCTCGAGCGCGGCGTGCATCTGCTCGTCGGTGTAGCTGGCGGTCGCGTCCCTCACCACCGTCACCTCGTAGCCGTTCTCCGCGGCGTAGCGCACCGTCGCCTCCACGCAGGTGTGGGCCACCATGCCGACGACGATGAGCTTGTGGATGCCGTGCTTGTTCAGCTGCAACTCCAGGTCGGTGTTGGCGAAGCCGCTCGAGCACCAATGCTCCTGCGCCACGATTTCGCCGGGCAGCGGCGCGAACTCGTTGCGGATCTCGCCGCCCCATGTGCCGAATTCGAAGCTCCTGCGCCGCCAGGCGGCACGCTGGATCGGCGCGACGTACTTCCAGGTCTCGTAGTCGCCGGGGCGGTACCGATGGTGCATCGCGTAGAAGACGCGAAGCTGCGCCTTTCGGGCCGCCTCCAGCACCTGCAGCATGTGCGGGATGCAGCCGTTGGCCTCCGCAACGCCCTTGACGCGGTCCCAGATCTTGCCGCCTTCGGAGATGAAGTCGTTGTAAGGATCGATCATGAGCAAGCCCGTGATCTCCTTTTCGTAGGTGAGCGTTTCCATGGTCGCTTGCTTCTTTCCGGTATTGCTCAGGTCGCGCGGCTGAGCGCGTGACGCTCGATGCTCGCGGCGAAGCAAGGCGTTTCCTGGCGGTTGTGCGCTTCCGAGATGGGCCGGCGATTGGCCTTGAAGACATCGCGTGGAATCCCCTGCTGCGCGATCATGGTCAGCAGCTCGGGGGTGAACGAACTGTGGACCGTGTTGGTGAATTCGCAGGTCCTGGCATCGATCTTCTTGACGCTCAGGTCCCAGATCACGCCCACCTTGGTGCGGCCCGTGGGCGTGAAGATGTCCGAGTTCGACACGAGCCGAAGGTGGTCGGGCCGCCCGATCTCCTCGACGTAGTGCTGCACCATCACGCTGCCCCCCAGGATCTCGACATTGATCGACATCCGGCGGCCGTCCTCGGTCGTGGTCGTGCCGCAGGCGTTGTGCGCTGGCGAGGCCTTCTGATACTCGAACTCGGGGAGCGAGAAGCACCAGTCGGTGATGTCCACCTTCTCGATCGGCGCGTTGATGATGGCTGAAAAGCTCGATTGCACGAGCGTGTTGTCGTCTTCCATTTGACTGATCCTTTCGGTTGATTCGCAGCACGGGATGTGTTCTGCGATTCGATCGAGCGTAGGTGTCGTCTGCAGCGTCTCCATCACGCCATGGCGCTAGCGAAGGATCGGTCCGAAGACCTAGGCCCTTCAGTGCCGGATTCGGGTTTTCGGCAGCGGCGCGATCTCCAAGACTTGTCCCACTTCTTGGAGAACCGAACATGGAACAGCAAACATCCGACATGGCCTGCAGCCGCGATGCCTACGAAGGCGTCTTCGCGCTGGTCGACGTGTACTTTCAAAGCATCTACACAGGCAATGCCGAGGCGCTTCGATCGACTTTCGATCCGAAATGCCGGCTCTTCGCGGACGTCGACGGAAGCCGCTACGAAAAATCGGTCGACGAGTACGTGCAGGGCGTTGCGAACCGCAAATCGCCTCGCGGCCTGGGCGAGCCGTTCCGGATGCAGGCCATCGGCGTGGAGGTGCTCGGGGCCATCGCATTGGTTCGCACGCGCCAGCTGATGCTCGGCTTCGACTACCGCGACTACCTCACGCTGGTGCGCCGCGACGGCCAGTGGCTGATCGCCAGCAAGACCTTCGTCAACGTCGCCTCGGCCGAGTCATCGGCCAGCCCGGCGCGCTGACGCTCCCTATCTCTCCGTCCCTTCAACACCCACCAACCCAGCAAGGAATCAGCATGTCGAAGAATATCGTCGTCGTTTACTACAGCGGCTTCGGCCACACCCAGAAGGTCGCCGAGGCGATCGCATCCTCGGCCGGAGCACAGCTCCTGCGGGTCGACGAGGCGGGCAACCTCCCGGCCGGCGGCTGGGAGCAGCTGGCCTCGGCCGATGCCATCGTCTTCGGATCGCCGACCTACATCGGCAGCGTCAG
>NZ_JXQQ01000031.1 GCF_000834655.1 Variovorax paradoxus | reverse complement strand
TAGCGCTTGAGGACGTTGCGTAGGGAAAGAGCAGCCATAACTTATTTTTCAGTGTCCACAAGGCCCTTGACGAACCACTTTTGCATCAAGACCACCACCAGCGCGGGCGGCAGCATCGCGAGGATGGCGGTGGCCATCACGACGTTCCATTCGTTCTGCCCGTCGCCGCCGGCGATCATTCGCTTGATGCCGACCACCACGGGGTACATGTCTTCGCTCGTGGTCGCCAGCAGCGGCCAGAGGTACTGGTTCCAGCCGTAGATGAACTGGATCACGAACAGCGCCGCGATCGAGGTCTTCGAGAGCGGCAGCAGCACGTCGAAGAAAAAGCGCATGGGGCTCGCGCCGTCCATGCGCGAGGCCTCGGTGAGCTCGTCCGGCACCGTGAGGAAGAACTGGCGGAACAGGAAGGTCGCCGTGGCCGACGCGATCAGCGGCACCGTGAGGCCCGCGTACGTGTTCAGCATGTTCAGGTCCGAGAGCACCTTGTAGGTGGGCAGGATGCGCACCTCCACCGGCAGCATCAGCGTCACGAAGATGGCCCAGAAGCAGATCTTCTTGAACGGAAAGCGGAAGTAGACGATGGCGAAGGCCGACAGCAGCGAGATCGTGATCTTGCCGATGGCGATCACCATCGCAGTCACGAAGCTCACCCACATCATGTGCGCCACCGGGGCGTTGGAGCCTGCGCTGTTCTCGCGCCCGAAGAGCGCGCCCTTGTAGCTGTCGACGATGTTGGAGCCGGGCAGGAGCGGCATCGGCGCCTGCACGATCTCCTGGGCGGTGTGCGTGGACGCCACGAACGCCAGGTAGAGCGGGAAGGCGACGATGAGGACGCCCAGGATCATGATGACGTGGGCCAGGATGCCTTGGGTGCCGCGCTTCTCAACCATGCCGTGCTCCGCCCAGTTCGATTTTTTCTTGCTGCTTCATCAGTACTGCACTTTCTTCTCGACGTAGCGGAACTGGATGACGGTCAGCGCCACCACGATCACCATCAGCACCACCGACTGCGCGGCCGAGCCGCCCAGGTCCAGGCCCTTGAAGCCGTCGTGGTAGACCTTGTAGACCAGGATGGTCGTGTCCTTGCCCGGGCCGCCCTGCGTGGCCGCATCGACGATCGCGAAGGTGTCGAAGAAAGCGTAGACCACGTTGATCACCAAGAGGAAGAACGTGGTGGGCGACAGGAGCGGGAACTGCACGGTCCAGAAGCGGCGCCACGGGCGCGCGCCGTCGATGGCCGCGGCCTCGATCAGCGACTTCGGAATGGACTGCAGCCCCGCCAGGAAGAACAGGAAGTTGTAGGAGATCTGCTTCCACACCGAGGCCATGACGATGAGCGTCATGGCATGGCCGGAGTCGAGCAGGTGGTTCCAGTTGATGCCGAGCTTGCCGAGCGCGTAGGCCACCACGCCCAGCGAGGGCGAGAACATGAAGACCCACAGCACGGCGGCCACGGCGGGCGCCACGGCGTAGGGCAGGATCAGCATCGTCTTATAGAACATGCCGCCGCGCACGATGCGGTCGGCGAACACCGCGAGCATCAGCGACAGGCTGATGCCGATGCTGGCCACCAGCAGCGAGAAGACCGCGGTGGTCTTGAACGACTCGGCATACGCTGGGTCGTGGAACAGCTCCCTGAAGTTCTGCAGCCCGACGAATTCGACCGAGGTGCCGAATGCGTCCTGCTGCTGCAGCGACTGCAGGATGGCCTGTGCCGCCGGCCAGAAGAAAAACACGAGGATCACCGCCATCTGCGGCGTCAACAGCAGCCAGGGCAGCCAGCCCGAGCGAAAGAAAACGCGTTTTTCCATGATCCCTCTGAATAAAAAATCCCGCCCGGCCCGCCCTTGTGCAAGAGCGAACGGGGGCGGGCGATATTAGCCGGACACGAAGGCCCGGCCGTCAATCGTTAGCTTTTGTTCGCCTTCTGGAAGCGTTCCAGCTGCTCGTTGCCGCGCGTGACGATGGCGTCCAGGGCTTCCTTGGCGGTCTTCTTGCCGTTCCAGACCTGTTCGAGCTCTTCGTCCTCGATGGCGCGGATCTGCACGTAGTTGCCCAAGCGAATGCCGCGGCTCTTGTCGGTGACCTTGCGGATCATCTGCGTGACGGCCACGTCGGTGCCGGGGTTCTGCTTGTAGAAGCCCGAGTCCTCGGTGAGCTTGTACGAGGCGGTGGTCACCGGCAGGTAGCCGGTGCGCTTGTGGCTGGCGGACTGCACTTCAGGCGTCGAGATGAAGCTGAAGAACTTGGCCACACCCTTGTACTCGGCCGGCTTCTTGCCCGACATGACCCAGAGGCTTGCGCCGCCGATCACGGTGTTCTGCGGTGCACCCGGCACGTCCGGGTAGTAGGGCAGGGGTGCCAGGCCATAGGCGAACTTGGCGTTCTTGGCCACATTGCCGTAGAAGCCCGACGACGTGTTGATCATGGCGCACTCGCCCGAGACGAACGAGGCCTCGGGCACGTTGCCGCGGCCCTTGTAGACGAACAGACCCTGCTTGGCCATGCTGGCCAGGTTCTCCACATGGCGCTGGTGCAGCGGCGAGTTGACCTTCAGGCGCGTATCCAGGCCCTGCAGGCCGTTGGCCTTGGTCGCGAATTCCACGTTGTGCCAGGCCGAGAAGCTCTCCAGCTGGGTCCAGTTCTGCCAGGCGGTGGTGAACGGGCACTTGTGGCCGCTCGCCTTGAGCTTGGCCGCTGCCGCGACCACCTCGGGCCAGGTCGATGGCGCCTTGTCGGTCGGCAGGCCGGCCGCCTTGAACGCGTCTTTGTTGAAATAGAAGATGGTGGTGGAGCTGTTGAACGGGAAGCTCAGCATCTGGCCGTTGGGGGCGGTGTAGTAACCGGCCACGGCAGGAATGTAGGCGGCCGGGTCGAACTTCTCGCCCGCGTCCTTCATGACCTGGCCGACCGGCACGATCGCGCCCTTGCTGGCCATCATGGTGGCGGTGCCCACCTCGAACACCTGAAGGATGTGCGGTGCGTTGCCCGAGCGGAACGCCGCGATGGAAGCCGTCATCGATTCGTCGTACGTGCCCTTGAAGGTCGGCACGATCTTGTATTCCTTCTGGCTCTCGTTGAACTGCTTGGCCAGGTCGTTGACCCACTCGTTGTTGACGGCGGTCATGGAATGCCACCACTGGATCTCGGTCTGGGCTTGTGCCACGTTGAACAGCGTGGTCGCGGCCAACGCCGATGCCAGCGCGAGCGTCTTGAATCGCATGAAGACTCCTGAAGGGAAAATGAAAGCGCGGATGCTAGGGCATGTGGATGACACAGCCGCGTCACATTGGCGCACGGACCGCTGTCATCTTCCAATCGGGGAAACCCCTTTGAGACCAAGCCCGGCGCGGGTTGCGGCCCTGCATGCTGCGCCGCACCATGCTAGCATCGCCCTCCCTTTTTTGGCCCAGCTTGTCGCCACGGCCAGGGCCCTTTGCGAGACCGCCATGAGCAGCAAAACCTCCCTCGACAAAAGCAGGATCAAGTTCCTCTTGCTCGAGGGCATCCACCCCTCGGCCGTGGAGGTGCTGCGCGCCGCCGGCTACACCAACATCGAGTCGCTGCCGGGTGCCTTGCCCGACGCCGAACTGAAGGCGAAGATCGCCGACGTTCACTTCCTGGGCATCCGCTCGCGCACGCAGCTGACGGCCGAAGTGTTTGCCGCAGCCCACAAGCTGGTGGCCGCCGGGTGCTTCTGCATCGGCACCAACCAGGTCGACCTGGAAGCGGCCCGCGAACATGGCGTGGCGGTGTTCAACGCTCCCTATTCGAACACGCGCTCTGTGGCCGAGCTGGTGCTGGCCGAAGCCATCCTGCTCCTGCGCGGCGTGCCCGAAAAAAGCGCGGTCGCGCACCGCGGCGGCTGGCTCAAGTCGGCCGACAACGCCTTCGAGATCCGCGGCAAGACGCTGGGCATCGTGGGCTACGGCTCGATCGGCGCGCAGCTGTCGGTGCTGGCCGAGGCGCTGGGCATGCACGTGGCGTTCTTCGACGTGGTCACCAAGCTGCCGCTGGGCAACGCGCGCCAGGTGCGCGACCTGCACCAGTTGCTGGGGCAAAGCGACATCGTGACGCTGCACGTGCCCGAGACGCAGGCCACGCAGTGGATGATCGGCGCGGCCGAGATCGCTGCGATGAAGCCGGGTTCGATCCTCATCAACGCCTCGCGCGGCACCGTGGTCGAGATCGACGCGCTGGCCGGCGCGCTGAAGGAAAAGAAGCTCCTGGGAGCCGCGATCGACGTGTTCCCGGTGGAGCCGCGCAGCAACAAGGACGAGTTCCAGTCGCCCCTGCGGGGCCTGGACAACGTGATCCTCACGCCGCACATCGGCGGCTCGACGATGGAGGCGCAGGCCAACATCGGGCTCGAAGTGGCCGAGAAGCTGGTGAAGTACAGCGACAACGGCACCTCGACCTCGTCGGTCAATTTCCCCGAGGTGGCGCTGCCCGCGCACCCGGGCAAGCACCGGCTGCTGCACATCCACCGGAACGTGCCGGGCGTGTTGTCGGAGATCAACAAGATCTTCTCGGACAACAACATCAACATCTCCTCCCAGTTCCTGCAGACGAACGAGAAGGTCGGGTACGTGGTGACGGACATCGACGCCGCCTCGTCCGATCTGGCGCTGGAAAAGCTGGCGAAGGTGAACGGGACGATCCGCAGCCGCGTGCTGTTCTGAGCCTCTGAGCCGGCGCTCTGCGACGGGTGCCGTGACCTTCGGCGGCCAGGCGGATCGGCGGGGCGGGTGCTTCTAGCACAAGGGCAAGGGCAAGGTCACGAGGCAAGACCCCAAGGCCTGCCCTAAAATCCATCCCCCGGCTACATGGGCGCGCAGCGCCTGGCCAAGGGCCCCACCCGATGAATGCTCCGACCGCGTTGAACACGCTGTTGGCACAGGCCGCAGAGCCTGTCCGACTGCGCGAGATCCCGTACAACTACACCAGCTTCTCCGATCGCGAGATCGTGATTCGCCTGCTGGGCGAACGCGGCTGGGAACTGCTGCAGACCCTGCGCGCCGAGCGCCGCACCGGCCGATCGGCGCGCATGCTCTACGAGGTGCTGGGCGATATCTGGGTGGTGCAGCGCAACCCCTACCTCGTCGACGACCTGCTGGACAACCCGCGCCGACGCGGCCAGCTGGTCGAGGCCCTGCGCCACCGGCTCGCCGAAGTCCAGAAGCGCCGCACCCCCGACAGCGACATGCCGCGCGACCAGCTGGTCGGCGAGCTGACTGCGCTGGTCGGCGATGCGGTTGCTGCCTTCGACACCAAGTTCCGCGACGTCGCGGCGCTGCGCCGCAAGGCCACGCGCGTGCTGGGCCGGCTCACCGCCAAGGACAACATCAAGTTCGACGGGCTCTCGCGCGTGTCGCACGTGACCGATGCGACCGACTGGCGCGTGGAGTACCCGTTCGTCGTGCTGTGCCCCGACACCGAGGCCGAGATGGCGCTCCTGGTCAAGGGCTGCATCGAGCTGGGCCTGACCATCATTCCGCGCGGAGGCGGCACCGGCTACACCGGCGGCGCGATTCCGCTGACCTGGAACAGCGTCGTCATCAACACCGAGAAGCTCGAGGCGATGACCGAGGTCGAGCACATCGCGCTGCCCGGCCTTGCCGACCCCGTGCCGACGATCTGGACCGAAGCCGGCGTGGTCACGCAGCGCGTGGCCGATGCGGCCGAGCGCGCGGGCTTCGTGTTCGCCGTCGACCCGACTTCCGCCGAAGCCTCGTGCGTCGGCGGCAACGTCGCGATGAATGCCGGCGGCAAGAAGGCCGTGCTCTGGGGCACGGCGCTGGACAACCTCGCCTCGTGGCGCATGGTGACGCCGGAGGCCGAGTGGCTCGAAGTCACTCGCATCGGCCACAACCTGGGCAAGATCCACGACGCCGAGAGCGCCCTGTTCGAGCTGCAGTATTTCGCGGCCGACGGCAAGACCAAGCTGCGCACCGAGCGGCTGGACATCCCCGGCCGCACCTTCCGCAAGGAAGGACTGGGCAAGGACGTGACCGACAAGTTCCTCTCGGGCCTGCCGGGCATCCAGAAGGAAGGCTGCGACGGCCTCATCACCAGCTGCCGCTGGGTGGTGCACAAGATGCCTTCGCACACGCGCACCGTGTGCCTCGAATTCTTCGGCAACGCGAAGGACGCGGTGCCAAGCATCGTCGAGATCAAGGACTTCATGTTCGCCGAGCAGAAGCGCTCGGGCGTGCTGCTGGCGGGCCTCGAACACCTGGACGACCGTTACCTGAAGGCCGTGGGCTACGCCACGAAATCCAAGAAGCACGGGGGCCTTCCGAAGATGGTGCTGTTCGGCGACATCGCGGGCGACGACGCCGATGCGGTGGCGCGCGTCACCTCCGAGGTGGTGCGCATCGCCAACTCGCGCAGCGGCGAAGGCTTCATCGCCATCAGCCCCGAGGCGCGCAAGAAATTCTGGCTCGACCGCAAGCGCACGGCCGCCATCAGCAAGCACACCAACGCCTTCAAGATCAACGAAGACGTGGTGATCCCGCTGCCGCGCATGGCCGAGTACAGCGACGGCATCGAGCGCATCAACATCGAGCTGTCGCTGCAGAACAAGCTGGCGCTCACCGACGAGCTCGAAACCTTCCTCACGCGCGGCAACCTGCCGCTGGGCAAGACCGACGACGCGCACGAGATTCCGGCGGCCGAGCTGCTCGAAGACCGCGTGGCGCAGGCCGTGGCGCTGGTGCACGAGGTGCGCGCGCTCTGGGCTGGCTGGCTGCAGAACGTCGATTCGCTGTTCCCGCAATTGCAGGACCACAGCCTGCGCGCGAGCTGGAAGACGCAGCTGCGCCAGCCGCTGCAGGAAATTTTTTCGGGCGCCGAGTTCGCGCCGATCCTGGCCGAGTGCACGGCCATCCACAAGCGCGTGCTCAAGGGCCGCGTGTGGGTCGCGCTGCACATGCACGCGGGCGACGGCAACGTGCACACCAACATCCCCGTGAACAGCGACAACTACGACATGCTGCAGACCGCGCATGCCGCGGTGGTGCGCATCATGGCGCTGGCGCGCAGCCTGGATGGCGTGATCTCGGGCGAGCACGGCATCGGCATCACCAAGCTCGAATTCCTGAGCGACGAAGAACTGCGTCCGTTCACCGAATACAAGGCCCGCGTCGACCCCGAAGGCCGCTTCAACAAGGGCAAGCTGCTGCGCGCGCCGGCGGGCGAAGCGGTCACGTTGCACGCCGACCTGACCAACGCCTACACGCCGAGTTTCGGCCTCATGGGCCACGAGTCGCTGATCATGCAGCAGAGCGACATCGGCGCCATCGCCGACAGCGTGAAGGACTGCCTGCGCTGCGGCAAGTGCAAGCCGGTGTGCGCGACGCACGTGCCGCGCGCCAACCTGCTGTACAGCCCGCGCAACAAGATCCTCGCGACCTCGCTGCTGGTCGAAGCTTTTCTTTATGAAGAGCAGACCCGGCGCGGCATCAGCATCAAGCACTGGGAAGAGTTCGAGGACGTGGCCGACCACTGCACCGTGTGCCACAAGTGCCTGACGCCCTGCCCGGTGAAGATCGACTTCGGCGACGTGTCGATGAACATGCGCAACCTGCTGCGCAAGATGGGGCAGAAGAGCTTCCGGCCCGGCAATGCGGCTGCGATGTTCTTCCTGAACGCGACCAATCCGCAGACCATCAAGGCGGTGCGCGCGGGCATGGTGGGCATCGGCTTCAAGGCGCAGCGCCTGGCCAACGACCTGCTGCGAGGCCTTGCGAAGAAGCAGACCAGTGCGCCGCCGGCGACGCTCGGGCCGGCGCCGGTCAAGGAGCAGGTGATCCACTTCATCAACAAGAAGATGCCGGGTAACCTGCCCAAGAAGACGGCGCGCGCGCTGCTCGACATCGAGGATGCAGATTACGTGCCGATCATCCGCGACCCGAAGGCGACCACCTCGGAGACCGAGGCGGTCTTCTATTTCCCGGGGTGCGGGTCGGAGCGTTTGTTCTCGCAGGTCGGGCTGGCCACGCAGGCCATGCTCTGGCACGCGGGCGTGCAGACGGTGCTGCCGCCGGGGTACCTGTGCTGCGGCTATCCGCAGCGCGGCAGCGGCCAGTTCGACAAGGCGGAGAAGATGATCACGGACAACCGCGTGCTCTTCCACCGCGTGGCCAACACCCTCAACTACCTGGACATCAAGACGGTGGTGGTGAGCTGCGGCACCTGCTACGACCAGCTGCAGGGCTACCAGTTCGACAAGATCTTCCCGGGCTGCCGGATCATCGACATCCACGAGTACCTGCTCGAGAAGGGCATCACGCTGGCCGATGCGGGCGGTGGCGGCTACCTCTATCACGACCCCTGCCACTCGCCGATGAAGCTGCAGGACCCGATGAAGACGGTGAAGGCGCTGGTCGGCGACAACGTGCTCAAGAACGACCGCTGCTGCGGCGAATCGGGCACGCTGGGCGTGTCGCGGCCCGACATCTCCACGCAGATCCGCTTCCGCAAGGAAGAGGAGTTGAAGAAGGGCGAGGCCGCACTGCGCGACGCGGGCCAGGTCGGCGCCAAGGACAACGTGAAGGTCCTCACCAGCTGCCCGAGCTGCCTGCAGGGCCTCTCGCGCTACGGCAACGACCTGAACAATGGCCTCCTCGAAGCCGACTACATCGTGGTCGAGATGGCCAACAAGATCCTGGGCGACGACTGGATGCCCAAGTACGTGGCCGCGGCCAACCAGGGCGGCATCGAGCGGGTGCTGGTGTGACCGCGCAGCACGGTTGCCCCTTCTGCGATGGCCCTGGCGGCCGCGTCGTGTTCGAGGGCGCGAAGCTGCGCGTGATCCATGCGGAGGAAGCGGGCTTCCCGGCCTTCTATCGCGTGATCTGGCGCGAGCATGCGCCGGAGTTCTCGGACCTCGACGCCGCGGACCGCGTGCTGTGCATGGAAGCGGTCACGGTGGTCGAGCAATGCCTGCGCGATCAACTCATGCCCACGAAGATCAACCTCGCCGCGCTCGGCAACATGGTGCCGCACCTGCACTGGCACGTGATCGCGCGCTTCGAGTGGGACAGCCACTTTCCCGCGCCGTTCTGGGCGGCCGCGCAGCGACCGGCACCGGTCGATCGCGTGGCGGACGTGCAGGCGCTGCTGCCGAAAGCGGAGGCCGAGATGGCCCGCCGGCTGGCGCTGCTGCAGGGCTGAACGCGGCGCTCAGGGCGCGGAGGCCGTGCGGGTCGCCGCCAGCTTGCGGTTCGCGCAGGTCTCCTTGAATTCCGGCGTGGCGCGCATCTCCACCGAGAAGCGCTTCGATGCCACGCTGCCATCGCGGCACACACGGTCAAGCTCTGCCTGCGCCTCGCGGTTGCCCGCATGCGATGCATGGGCCAGCACGCGCAGTGCGTGAATGGGCAGCGCGGACGGCACGCTTGTCGACGGGGTCGATGCTTCGGTCTTGGGCGCTGACGTGGCCGGCTTGGCCGTCTCGTTCACAGGCAGCGTGCGGCCTGTACCCGCCGAGGTGGGCAGCCGCTCGACCGCGGTGAAGTCGCCGCTCTTGCCCGCGCGCTCGACCATCTGGCGGTAGCTGGCCATCATGCGCGAGGTGTCCTTGGGTGTCAGGTCCTTCGCGGGTTTGGCGAGATAGGCCGCGACCTCGGGTGGCAGCGCGGCGTTCACGGCGCTGAATTCAGGGCCTCCGGCCCGCGTCCCGAACTGCGCGGCATGCGCCGCATCGTCGCCCAGTGCGGCTGCGCCTTTGCCGGCAACACCTGCCACGCCCGTTGCGCTCTCCGCGGCGACGGCGCCGGCGCCGACCGCGGCACCCTTGCCGGCCGTGCCCGCCGCCTTGCCCGCGGTTGCCGCCTTGCCTGCGGCTTTTCCGAGCAAACCCAGGAATGCATGCGCCGGCACGGCGGAACCGGCTGCCAGGGCGGCGCAGAGGACAAGGGCTGCCCAGTTCGGGGGCGATGGTCGATGGGTTTGGCTTGTCTGCATCCTGCGATGCTAAGCGCTGGTATTCGCAGCAGGGAGCGCGTGCGGGCACGGCGGCGCGGCATACTGCGCCCCTCCCGAGAATTTTCCGAACGGATTCCCCATGGCAGGCTTGAAACCGGGCGCACCGACGCCGCAATCGATCACCGTGCACGGCCAGTCGCGCGTGCTCGAGGTGGGCTTCTCGGACGGCGCGACCTTCCGCATTCCGTTCGAGCTGATGCGCATCTATTCGCCCTCGGCCGAAGTGCAGGGCCACGGCCCGGGCCAGGAAGTGCTGCAGACGGGCAAGCGCGATGTGGAACTCGCCGACCTCGAACCCGTCGGCAACTACGCGGTGCAGCCGACCTTCAGCGACGGCCACAACACCGGCATCTATTCGTGGGACGTGCTCTACGAACTCGGCGCGAACCAGGCCGACCTGTGGGCCCAGTACGAACGTCGGCTGGCCGAAGCGGGCGTCGATCGCGATGCGCCGATGATCGACAAGAGCGGTCCCTCGTGCAGCAGCCACTGATGCTTTCAAATCTTCAGGTGCTATTGAAACGATAGCCCCGCAGTCAGCAGGGACGCGCGTTGCAGCGTCTCTTCATTTGAAGAAAAAGCAACAAATGCCCGCCGTGGGCGCGGGGTCGTCGCCTTGATGTGTAGGCTTCCGGCCTAACATCGGTTGCATGAGTACAACCCACTTCGGCTTCGAGAAAGTCGACGAAAGCGAGAAGGCGCAACGTGTCCGCGGCGTCTTCGATTCGGTCGCCTCGCGCTACGACGTCATGAACGACCTGATGTCGGTGGGCCTGCATCGCGCGTGGAAGGCCTACACCGTGATGGTGGCGAACGTGGGCGAAGGCTCGCGCGTGCTCGACATCGCGGGCGGCACCGGCGACCTCGCGCTCGCCTTCGCCAAGAAGGTCGGCGCCACCGGCCAGGTGGTCCACACCGACATCAACCAGGCCATGCTGAGCACCGGCCGCGATCGCCTGCTCGATGCCGGCGTCGCACTGCCCACGCTGGTCTGCGATGCCGAGAAGCTGCCGTTTCCCGATGACCATTTCGACGTCGTGACCGTGGCCTTCGGCCTGCGCAACATGACGCACAAGGACGTCGCGCTCAAGGAAATGAACCGCGTGCTCAAGCCGCGCGGCAAGCTCCTGGTGCTCGAGTTCTCCAAGATCGCCAAGCCGCTCACCAAGGCCTACGACTGGTACTCCTTCAACGTGCTGCCGCGCCTTGGCAAGCTCGTGGCCGGCGACGACGCGAGCTATCGCTACCTGGCCGAATCCATCCGCATGCATCCCTCGCAAGAGGAGCTCAAGACCCTCATGAAAGAGGGCGGTTTCGGACATGTGGACTATCACAACATGACGGGGGGCATCGCTGCCCTGCATGTTGGAATCAAGTGTTGATGAAGCGAAATTTTTCGCTCTAGAGGAGACGACATGAAAAGTTTGAGTTCTTTGTTCCTGGCAGCTGCGTTGGTGCTCGTGAGCGTGCAGGCCGACGCTGCCCGTGTGGGCGGCGGCAAGTCCTTCGGCCGCCAGTCGTCCAACGTGACGCAGCGCCAGTCCACGCCGCCTGCAGCGCCTGCGCAGCAGAACGCGACCAACTCGGCGGCCAAGCCCGCGACGCCCGCGCCCGCCGCTGCCGCACCGAAGCGCCCGTGGGGCGCGATGCTCGGCGGTCTCGCCGCGGGCCTCGGCCTCGCGTGGCTCGCCAGCTCGCTGGGCCTGGGCGCCGGGTTTGCCAACATCCTCTTGATCGGCCTGTTGATCTTTGCAGCGCTGGCCGTGTGGCGCATCTTCAAGGCACGCTCGGCTGCTTCGAACGGTGCCAATAACCAAGGCGGATTCGCCTTCCAGGGCGCCGGCGGCAACCCCGCCAACGCCAGCGCACCGGTGCAATACAGCCCCGCCAATGTGGGCAACGATGCCTCGGCACGCCCATGGGAGCGTTCGGCAACCGCCTTCGACGCTACGCCGGCCGACGGTGACCGCCATGGCAGCAGCCTCTCGGCAGCAGGCGCTGCAGCGGGCGGCAGCATGATCGGTTCTGCTCTCGGCGGCTCGCAGTCCTGGGGCATCCCCGCGGGCTTCGACGTGGAAGGCTTCCTCGGCGCCGCCAAGCGCAATTTCGTGACGCTGCAGGATGCATGGGACCGCGCCGACGTGTCGATGCTGCGCTCGATGATGACCGACGAAATGGTCGAGGAAATCCGCACCCAGCTGGCCGACCGTGCGAGCCACACCGGTGGCGCGTCGAACAAGACCGAAGTGGTGATGCTCGACGCCAAGCTGCTCGGCATCGAAGAACTGCCCGACGCCTACATGGCCAGCGTGGAGTTCTCCGGCATGATCCGCGAAGACGCCTCGGCAGGCCCCGGTCCGTTCCGCGAAGTGTGGAACATGACCAAGCCGACCAGCGGCGGTGGCGGCTGGCTCGTCGCCGGCGTGCAAGCGCTGCAGTAAACGACTGACGTTCGCGGCCGCCGGGCCGCGTACAGAAACGATAATGGGGACATGGCCACACCATCGTCCCCTTTTTCTTTTCTCGGCGACCTCTTCAACCGCATCGGCGAGCGCCTCCAGCCGCCGGAGTGGGCGGTCCACGAGATCCAGCACCGCGCGGTCCTGTTCCTCAACCACGTGCTGCAGCAGGAACCCGAGGCCCAGCAGCGGCTGCTGCGCCAGCAGGGCAGGGTGGTGCGCTTCCAGTGGCGCTTCGTGACCATGGAACTGGTGGCCACGCCGGCCGGCCTCCTCGACCTGGCACCGCCCGGCGCCACGCCTGAGCTCACCCTCACCGTCACCGACGATTCCCTCTTCGAAATCGCCCGCGCCACGCTGCGCGGCGACAAGCCCTCGGTGCAGATCGTCGGCGACGTGCAGCTGGCCGCCGAGGTCAACTGGCTGGTCGACCACGTGCGCTGGGACGTCGAGGACGACCTTGCACGCGTGATCGGCGACGTGCCCGCGCACACCTTGGGCAACGGCGTGCGGCGCGTGGTGACGGCGCTGCGCCAGTTCGTCGGCGACCGCACGGCCAAGGCCGGCGGTTCGGCGGGCCAGGCCGAATGAGGCGCTTCTACCGCGGCCTTTTCATCGTCTGGGTCGCGCTGCGCTACGGCCTGGACGAGCTCGTGCTCACGAGCTTCCAGAAGCCCTGGCTGCGCGTGGTGGCGCGCGTGGTCTCCATCGGCCGCAACCTCGATGCGCCGCGCGGCCAGCGGCTGCGCGAGGCGCTCGAGCGCTTGGGCCCCATCTTCGTGAAGTTCGGACAGGTGCTCTCGACCCGGCGCGACCTGCTGCCGCCCGACATCGCCGACGAGCTCGCCTTCCTGCAGGACCGCGTGCCGCCGTTTCCCTCGGCAGTGGCCATCGCCACCATCGAGCGCGCGTTCCGCCGGCCGGTGGGCGATGTGTTCGTGCAGTTCGACGAGACGCCGATTGCCAGCGCATCGATCGCGCAGGTGCATTTCGCGACCATCCGCACCAACCAGGGCGAGATCCGCGACGTCGCCGTGAAGGTGCTGCGCCCCAACATGCGCGGCGTGATCGAGAAGGACCTGGCGCTCATGGCCATGATGGCCGGCTGGGTCGAGAAGCTCTCGCCCGACGGCAAGCGCCTGAAGCCGCGCGAGGTGGTCGGCGAGTTCGACAAGTACCTGCACGACGAGCTCGACCTGGTGCGCGAGGCGGCCAACGCGGCTCAGCTGCGCCGCAACATGGCCGAGATCGACCTGGTGCTGATCCCCGAGATGTTCTGGGACTTCTGCCACCCCGAGGTGATCGTGATGGAGCGCATGAACGGCGTGCCCATCGCCCAGCTCGACCGATTGCGCGCCGCGGGGGTCGACATTCCCAAGCTGGCGCGCGACGGCGTCACGATCTTCTTCACGCAGGTGTTTCGGGACGGCTTCTTCCACGCCGACATGCACCCGGGCAACATCCAGGTGAGCCTGGCGCCCGAGACCTTCGGGCGCTACATCTCGCTGGACTTCGGGATCATCGGCACGCTCACCGAGTCGGACAAGGAATACCTCGCGCAGAACTTCGTGGCCTTCTTCCGGCGCGACTACAAGCGCGTGGCCGAGCTGCACCTGGAAAGCGGCTGGGTCCCCGAAGGCACGCGCATCGACGAACTCGAGGCAGCGATCCGCACCGTCTGCGAGCCGTACTTCGACCGGCCGCTGAAGGAAATCTCGCTCGGCATGGTGCTCATGCGGCTCTTCCAGACCTCGCGGCGCTTTCACGTCGAGATCCAGCCGCAACTGGTGCTGCTGCAGAAGACGCTGCTCAACATCGAGGGCCTGGGCCGCCAACTCGACCCGGAACTCGACCTCTGGCACACCGCCAAGCCCTTCCTCGAGAAGTGGATGGTCGATCAGATCGGGCCTAAGAAGCTGTTCCAGCAGCTCAAGGCCGAGGCGCCGCGCTACGCAAAATTGCTGCCGCAACTGCCTCGGTTGCTTCACGATTTCCTTGAGAATCGGCCACCCGACAACCGCCGCGAATTGCTGGAACTGCTGGCCGCGCAAAAACGCACCAACAGGCTGCTCCAGACCATCATCTACGGTGGCATAGGTTTTGTATTGGGTTTGCTCGCCATGCAATTGCTGGTCCGTGTGAAGTTGTTCTAGAGGAGATTCCCCGTGCTGCTGACGTTGGTCGTCGTCTATCTGCTGGTCACCATCGCCATCGGGCTCTATGCGGCCAAGCGGGTGAAGAACACCACCGACTTCGCGATCGCGGGGCGGCACCTGCCGCTCTTCATGATCGTGACGACCACCTTCGCGACCTGGTTCGGGTCCGAAACGGTGCTCGGCATCCCCGCCAAGTTCATCGAAGGCGGCCTGAACGGCGTGGTCGAGGACCCGTTCGGCGCGGGCACCTGCCTGATCCTGGTGGGGCTGTTCTTCGCGGGCAAGCTCTACCGCATGACGCTCCTGACCATCAGCGACTACTACCGCGAGCGCTACGGCCGCAGTGTCGAGGTGGCCTGCACGCTCATCATCATGCTGAGCTACCTGGGCTGGGTCTCGGCGCAGGTCACGGCGCTCGGGCTGGTGTTCAACGTGCTCTCGGCCGGTGCCATCAGCATTCCGCTGGGCATGGTGATCGGGGTCGTCTCGATCCTGGCCTACACGCTCTTCGGAGGCATGTGGTCGGTGGCGGTGACCGACTTCATCCAGATGATCATCCTGGTCGCCGGTCTCGCGGTGATCGCGGTGTTCGCCGGCAACATGGCCGGTGGCGCCGACAAGGTGGTGGCCTTCGCGGTCAGCAAGGACCTCTTCAAGTTCTGGCCCGAACCCAACTGGCACGACATGGTGTTCTTCTTCGCTGCCGCCATCACGATGATGCTGGGCTCCATTCCGCAGCAGGACGTGTTCCAGCGCGTGATGTCGGCCAACAGCGTCAAGGCCGCAACGCGCGGACCGGTGATCGGCGGCGTGGCGTACATCCTCTTTGCCTTCGTGCCGATGTTCCTGGTGGCCAGCGCGCTGCTCATCATGCCGGAGGAGGTGGCCGTGCTGCTGAAGGAAGATCCGCAGAAGGTGCTGCCTACGCTGGTGCTGCAGAAGATGCCGTTCGTGATGCAGGTCCTGTTTTTCGGGGCGCTGCTGTCGGCCATCAAGTCGACCGCCTCGGCCACGCTGCTGGCGCCCAGCGTTACCTTCACCGAGAACATCTGGCGCCAGTTCCGCCCGGCGGGCACCGACCGCGAGAACCTCATGACCATGCGCATCACGGTGCTGCTGTTCAGTGCCGCCGTGCTGGCCTATGCCATCCGCATGCAGGGGACGCCGATCTACGAGCTGGTTTCGGGCGCCTACCAGGTGCCGCTGGTGGGGGCGTTCGTGCCGCTGGTGTGCGGCCTGTACTGGCGCCGCGCCACGACGCAGGGGGCGATCGCGTCGATTCTTCTTGGCATCGGCACCTGGCTGCTGTTCCTGGCCATGCCCTGGGGCGCCGTGTTCCCGGCCCAGCTGGCGGGCGTGCTGGCCTCGTTCACGGGCATGGTGGGCGGCTCGCTGCTGCCGCAGTGGGTAGCGAACACTCACACGCCGCACCGGCCGCTGGCCACCGAGCCGGCCTGAAACCGCCCCGGCGGCAGGGTGGGCCCTTATAATCGAGGGCTTTGCGAGCGGCAGCTGCGCCGCTTCTGGACCCTATTTCCCCATGCCTATCTACGCCTACAAGTGCAGCGCCTGCGGCTTTGCCAAGGACGCTTTGCAGAAGATGTCCGACGCGCCCCTCAAGGTGTGCCCGGCGTGCGGCGCCAGCGCCTTCGAAAAGCAGGTGACGGCCGCCGGTTTCCAGCTCAAGGGCTCTGGCTGGTACGTGACCGATTTCCGCGAAGGCGGCGGCAAGAAGGCCGAGCCGGCGACCGCTCCCGCGGCGAGCGAAGGCGCCAAGCCCGCCGAATCTTCCTCTTCCTCCAGCGCCGCCGCGCCGAGCCCCGCTCCCGCACCGGCGGCTGCTCCCGCGCCGGCCCCTGCCGCCAAGAGCGGCGACTGAAGACCCCGTCCATGCTCGCCCTGCGCAAATGGTTGTTCTCCGGCTTGCTGGTGATCGTTCCGCTGTTCATCACCCTGGCGGTGCTGAAGTGGATCATCGACACGCTCGACCAGACGCTCTGGGTGCTGCCGGTGATGTGGCAGAAATGGCTGTTCGAGAACAACATCCGCGGCCTCGGCGTACTGCTCACGCTGGCCATCCTGCTGGTGGTCGGCGCCATTGCGAGCAACTTCGTCGGCAAGCGGCTCCTGGGCTGGGGCGACGCGGTGGTGCGGCGCATTCCGGTCGTGCGCTCGATCTATTCGAGCGTCAAGCAGGTCTCGGACACGCTGTTCTCCGAGAACGGCAACGCGTTTCGCACGGCAGTGCTGGTCCAGTGGCCGCGCGAGAACGTGTGGACCATCGCCTTCGTGACCGGCGCGCCGGGCAACGAGGTGGCCGAGCACCTGGGCACCGAGGAATTCCTCAGCGTCTACGTGCCGACCACTCCCAATCCCACGGGCGGCTATTTCGTGATGCTCAAGCGCAGCGACTGCATCGAACTGAAGATGAGCGTGGACGAAGCGCTCAAGTACATCGTCTCGATGGGCGTGGTCGTTCCAGGCGGCCCCTCCACGGTGGCGATCAAGCCATCCAACTCATAAAAACGAACGCGCCACGACGGCGCCGGAAGTCATCTCCATGGCCATGCGTACTCACTATTGCGGTCTCGTGACCGAAGCCCTGATGGGCCAGACCGTCACCCTTTGCGGCTGGGTCAACCGTCGCCGCGACCACGGCGGCGTGATCTTCATCGACGTGCGCGACCGCGAAGGTTATGTGCAGGTCGTGTGTGATCCCGATCGCGCTTCCACCTTTGCCGTTGCCGAGAACCTGCGCAACGAGTTCTGCGTGCAGATCACCGGCCTCGTGCGCGCGCGCCCCGAAGGCACGACCAACGATAGCCTCAAGAGCGGCAAGATCGAAGTGCTGTGCCACGAGCTCAAGGTGCTCAACCCGTCGGTCACGCCGCCGTTCCTGCTGGACGACGACAATCTCTCGGAAACCACCCGCCTCACGCACCGTGTGCTCGACCTGCGCCGCCCGGCCATGCAGCGCAACATGATGCTGCGCTACAAGGTGACGATGGAAACGCGCAAGTTCCTCGATGCCAACGGCTTCATCGACATCGAGACGCCGATGCTGGGCAAGTCCACGCCCGAAGGCGCGCGCGACTACCTCGTGCCCAGCCGCGTGCACGACGGCAGCTTCTTCGCGCTGCCGCAGTCGCCCCAGCTCTTCAAGCAGCTCTTGATGGTGGCCGGCTACGACCGCTACTACCAGATCGTGAAGTGCTTCCGCGACGAAGACCTGCGCGCCGACCGCCAGCCCGAATTCACGCAGATCGACATCGAGACCTCGTTCCTCGCCGAAGAAGAAATCCGCGAGATGTTCGAAGGGATGATCCGCAACGTGTTCCGCAACGCCGCGGGCATCGACCTGCCGGTGTTCCCGACCATGACGTATGGCGACGCGATGTTCAAGTACGGCTCGGACAAGCCCGACCTGCGCGTGAAGCTCGAATTCACCGAACTCACCGAGCTCATGAAGCGCGTCGAATTCAAGGTGTTCTCGAACGCCGCGACGATGGTGGGCGGCCGTGTCGTGGCACTGCGCGTGCCGGGCGGCGGTGCCGAGGGCGGCATGTCGCGCGGTGAAATCGACGCGTACCAGGAATTCGTCAAGATCTACGGCGCCAAGGGCCTGGCCTACATCAAGGTCAACGACGCAGCCGCCGGCCGCGAAGGCCTGCAAAGCCCGATCGTGAAGAACCTGGACGACAACACGCTGGCCGAGATCATCGCCCGCACGGGTGCGCGCAACGGCGACATCCTGTTCTTCGGCGCCGACAAGGAAAAGGTCGTCAACGACGCCATCGGCGCGCTGCGCGTGAAGATCGGCCACAGCGCCTTCGGCAAGAAGGCGGGCCTGTTCGACGACCGCTGGGCGCCGCTCTGGGTGGTCGACTTCCCGATGTTCGAGTTCGACGAGGAAGGCCAGCGCTGGAGCGCCGTGCACCATCCGTTCACCGCACCGAAGGACGGCCATGAAGACCTCATGGACACCGCACCCGAGAAGTGCATCGCCAAGGCTTACGACATGGTGCTCAACGGCATCGAGATGGGCGGCGGATCGGTCCGTATCCACCGCGAGGAAGTGCAGAGCAAGGTATTCCGCGCGCTGAAGATCAGCGCCGAGGACGCGCAACTGAAGTTCGGCTTCCTGCTGGACGCGCTGCAATACGGCGCCCCGCCGCACGGCGGCATCGCCATCGGGCTGGACCGCCTGGTCATGCTGATGACCGGCGCCGAGTCGATCCGCGACGTGATCGCCTTCCCCAAGACCCAGCGCGCGCAAGACCTGCTGACGCAGGCGCCGAGCCCGGTCGACGAGAAGCAGCTGCGCGAACTGCACATCAAGCTGCGCAACACGCCCCAAGCCGCCTGATACGGCCATGACGACCAGCCCCCGGCCCTGGAAGATCCCGGAGTCGGTGCTGGTCGTGATCCACACGCCGGCGCTCGATGTGCTCCTGATCCGGCGCGCCGATGCCAACGACTTCTGGCAGTCGGTCACCGGCAGCAAGGATGCGATCGACGAGCCGCTCGCGCTCACCGCCGCGCGCGAGGTGTCAGAGGAAACCGGCATCGAATGCGGTGAGGGCACCGCGCTGGCCTCGCAGCTGGTCGACTGGCAGCTGCGCAACATCTACGAGATCTACCCGGGCTGGCGCGCGCGCTACGAGCCCGGCGTCACGTACAACACCGAGCACCTGTTCGGCCTTTGCGTGCCCGGACTTCTCACGCCCCGGCTCGATCCGCGCGAACACACCGACTGGAAATGGCTGCCGTACCGCGAGGCGGCCGATGCGTGTTTTTCCCCGTCGAACGCCGAAGCCATTCTGTTGCTGCCAGAATTTGTGCGATGAACCAGCCGGCAGCATCAGCAGCGCACAACCTCCGGGTCGCGACCTACAACATCCACAAGGGTGTGCAGGGCATCGGGCCCGCCCGGCGCCTGGAGATCCATAACCTCGGCCACGCCATCGAGCAGCTCGACGCCGACATCATCTGCCTGCAAGAGGTGCGCAAGATGAACCGGCAGGCTGCCGCCCGCTTCGCGCGCTGGCCCGAGCTGCCGCAGGCGGACTTCCTCGCGCCCGAGGGCTACACCGCGGTCTACGAGACCAACGCCGTCACGCGCCACGGCGAGCACGGCAATGCGCTGCTCACGCGCTGGCCCGTGATCCGCACCGGCCACCAGGACATCTCCGACCACCGCTTCGAGCAGCGCGGGCTGCTGCACGTCGTGATCGATGTCGAAGGCCAGCCGGTGCACGCCATCGTGGTGCACCTGGGCCTCATCAAGGGCAGCCGCGTGCGGCAGATCGCGCGCCTGCGCGAGTTCATCGACCGCGAAGTGCCGGCCGGCGAAGCCGTGGTGGTGGCCGGCGATTTCAACGACTGGGGCGCGCGCATGCGCTACGCCATGAACGCGATGGGCCTGCGCGACGCCAGCGACCTGCGCGGCCCCCGCACGCTCACCTACCCGTCGCGCCTTCCGGTGGCGCAGCTCGATTTCGTCTACGGCCGCAAGCTCGAACCGATTTCGTGCACGGTGCCGCGCGGTCCGATCTGGGCCCGCATGTCCGATCACCTCCCGCTGGTAGCTGACTTCACGCTACCTAATTGATAGCAGTGCTCCGAGAAGGGACGGGCGCTGCAGCCCGAATGTCCTGGAGCCATTCACTGGTACGATCCCCGCCATGCTGAGGAAAACCGACGTCGAACCGCTCCCCGATCGAAAAGACGATGACGAGGGCACGCCCGTCTCCGTCAAGATCCGCGAGCGCCTGAATGCAGCGCGAAAGCGCTTCAACGCCAACGACAACATCGCCGAGTTCATCGAGCCGGGCGAACTGGAATCGCTGCTCGACGAGGTCGAGGTCAAGATGAAGGCCGTGCTCGAGAGCCTCGTCATCGACGTGGCGAACGACCACAACACCGACAACACCGCGCGCCGCGTCGCCAAGATGTACCTCAACGAGGTGTTCCGCGGCCGCTACGTGCCGCCGCCCGCGCTCACCGAATTCCCCAATGCCGAGCACCTGAACGAGCTGATGATCGTCGGCCCGATCACCGTGCGCAGCGCCTGCTCGCATCACTTCTGCCCGATCATCGGCAAGCTCTGGATCGGCGTGATGCCCAACGAGCACACCAACGTGATCGGCCTGTCGAAGTACGCGCGCCTGGCCGAATGGGTCATGGGCCGACCGCAGATCCAGGAGGAGGCCGTGGTGCAGCTGGCCGACCTGATCCAGGAAAAGACGCAGCCCGACGGCCTTGCGCTCGTCATGGAGGCCGAACACTTCTGCATGGCATGGCGCGGCGTGAAGGAAATGGACAGCAAGATGATCAACTCCGTGATGCGCGGCGTGTTCCTCAAGGACCCGAGCCTGCGCCGCGAATTCCTTTCCCTGTTGCCCAGAAAGAGCTGAACATGCTGGTCCGTCTTCTCTACGCGAGCCGCGCCGTCGACACCAGCCCCGCGGCCATCGAGGCGATCCTCACGAAGTCGCGCACGCACAACCCGGCCTGCGGCATCACCGGCATCCTCTGCTACGGCGCCGGCACCTTCCTGCAGGCCATCGAGGGCGGGCGGGACGCCATCAGCGATCTCTACGGGCACATCCAGCGCGATGCGCGCCATAAAGACGTGGTGCTGCTGCACTACGAGGAAATCTCCGAGCGCCGTTTCGGCGGCTGGACGATGGGGCAGGTCAACCTCTCGAAGCTCAACGCCTCGACGCTGCTGAAGTATTCCGAGAAGCCCGAGCTCGACCCGTACAAGGTCTCGGGCAAGGTCTCGCTGGCGCTGCTCGAAGAACTGATGGCCACCGCCGCCATCGTCGGCCGCCACTAGGCACGTGACCCCCACGCCCGGTACTTCGTGTCCTTTCTGCCCCCCTGGGGGGCCGGGCGGCCCGGCGGCGCACGGTCTCGCGTAGCTCGGGGTGCCGCTCTCCGCCTTTGCGCTGATCCTGCTGGCCGGGGTCATCCACGCCGGCTGGAACATCGCCGCCAAGAAGGCGAACGGCGACGTGCGCTTCAGCTTCCAGACGAGCGTGTTCAACATGCTCATCTGGGCGCCCGTGGGCGTCACGCTGGGCTGGAACGTGGTGCCGGGCTGGGGCTTGACGGAATGGGGCTTCGTCGCGCTCAGCGGCGTGCTGCACATCTTCTATTTCATCGTGCTGCTGCGCGGCTATCGCAGGTCCGACCTGACGGTGGTCTATCCGCTGGCGCGCGGCTCGGGGCCGCTCCTGTCGTCGCTCGCGGCGGTTCTGTTCCTGGGCGAGCGGATCAGCGCGATCGGCGTGGCGGGCATCGCCGGCGTCGTGGGCGGCGTGTTCCTGGTCGCCGGCGGCCCCAAGCTGTGGCGCAAGGCGCATGACCCGGTGCAGCGCGAGCGGGTGCTCAAGGGCGTTCGCTACGGCGTGCTGACCGGCGGCTTCATCGCGGCCTACACGGTGGCCGACAGCTATGCGGTCAAGTTCCTGGCGATGTCGCCGATCCTGCTCGACTACTTCGGCAATCTCGTGCGCATGGTGTTGCTCGCGCCGGTGGCGCTGAAGGACCGCGCGACCAC
Source organism: Variovorax paradoxus (assembly GCF_000834655.1). Taxonomy (GTDB): domain Bacteria; phylum Pseudomonadota; class Gammaproteobacteria; order Burkholderiales; family Burkholderiaceae_C; genus Variovorax; species Variovorax paradoxus_F. The sequence continues at coordinate 16,761 of NZ_JXQQ01000031.1, read as the reverse complement.
CGCGCGCATGTGGCGCGCGCAATGGAAATACGCGCTGCTGGTGGCCGCGGTGAGCCCGGTGTCCTATGTGCTCGTGCTGTACGCGGTGCAGCAGGCGCCGATCTCGCACGTCGCGCCGGCGCGCGAGGTGTCGATGCTGTTCGCCGCGCTGATCGGCGGGCATCTGCTGCGCGAAGGCGACCGGCTGCTGCGGCTGCTGGGTGCGCTCTTCATCGCCGCCGGCGTCGTGGCGCTGGCGCTGGGCTGACGCCATGCTTTTCGGCTGCGATTTTTCGAGCGCGCCGACCCGGCGCAAGCCTATCGTGGTGGCCATCGGCGAGACAGCCGTTGGCACGGGGACCGTCACGCTGACCAGCCTGGAGCGCTTCGCGACGCTCGAGGCCTGGGGCCTGTGGCTGCGCGAGACGCCCGCCTGGGTCGGCGGGTTCGACTTTCCGTTCAGCCTGCCGCGCGAACTGGTCGAGCACTTGCAGTGGCCGCTCGAATGGGCGCCGCTGATGGCGCACTACGCGAGCCTGAGTCGCGCAGAGATCCGCGACACCTTCGCCGCGTTCTGCGCCGCGCGGCCGGTCGGCGGCAAATTCGCACACCGGGCGGCCGATGGGCCTGCGGGGTCGAGCCCGTCGATGAAGTGGGTCAATCCGCCGGTCGCCTTCATGCTGCATGCCGGCGTGCCGCCGCTGCTGGCCGCCGATGCCAGCTTGCCGGGCCTGCACGTGGGCATCCACAAGGACCGCATTGCGCTGGAAGCCTACCCGGGCCTGGTGGCGCGCGAGCTGATCGGCCGCCGCAGCTACAAGAGCGACGACTTGATGAAGCAGACGCCCGAGCGCCTCGCGGCCCGCAGCGACCTGCTCGCCGCGCTCCAGGCGGGCGCGACGCGGCTCGGGTTGCGGCTCCGGCTCAGCGCCCTGCAGCAGGCCGAATTGCTGGCGGACGCCCGCGGCGACCACATCGACGCGGTGCTGTGCCTCATGCAGGCGGCCTGGGGCCTGGAGCGGGCCGCGAGTCCCGGGCCCGGCTATGGATTGCCGGTGCAATTCGATCCGCTTGAAGGATGGATCGTCACGGCTTGAGCCTTGTTGTCCTACACCGCTTCGGGGCTCCGGCGACGTCCCGCGCCGCGGGGTGGCGACTAGATTGAAATGAGTGGGCCATACCGGTCCACGCATCTCACCTACACAGGAAGGAAGCGACATGAACAAGGATCAAGTGGCAGGCCGCGTCGAAGAGGCCAAGGGCAAGGTCAAGGAAGTGACTGGCAAGGTCGTCGGCAACGAAAAGCTCCAGGGCGAAGGCGTTGCCGACCAGGCCGCCGGCAAGGTGCAAAAGACCTACGGCGACGTGAAGGAAAAGGCCAAGGACGCCATCAAGTCGGGCGCCGACAAGCTGTGACCGACCCCGGTTGCGCCGCGAGCACCGCGAGGGGCGCAACCCTTTTCTCGTTCCATTTCCATGCGAACGATTGACTGGAGGATTCCAATGAACAAACCCCAACAACCCATCGCCATGCCGTCTTCGCGCGCATGGCTGGCCGTGCTGGTGGCCGGCGCCGCGCTTACGCTGGCTGCCTGCGACAAGTCGGACAACCGCACGGCCGGCGAAAAGCTGGACAGCGCGGTCGCCAAGACCGAGCAAGCGGCCGAAACCGCCGCCGCGAAGACCGGGGAAGCCGTCAAGGACGCCAAGGCGAAGGTCGATGCCTCCGGTACCACCTCCGAGGTGAAGGACGGCATGGCCAACGTGAAGGAAGCCGCCAAGGACGCTGGTGCCGCAGTGAGCGCGACAGTGGACGACGCCGCCATCACCGCGTCGGTGTCCGCGGGCCTGGCAAAGGATCCGGACCTGAGCGCGATCAAGATCAACGTCGACACCAAGGGTGGCGCCGTGAGCCTGAAGGGCCCCGCACCGACGGCGGCCGCCAAGGCCCGCGCCGAGGAAATCGCCAAGGGCGTGCAGGGCGTCACCTCGGTGAGCAACGAACTCGAAGTGAAGAGCTGATCGTTCCGCTCCGCCCCAACGGAAAAAGCCCGGTTCGTCCGGGCTTTTTCATGAGCGGGCCACTGGGGCCCAGGTGCCTGGCCGGTCAGTGACCGAGCCAGTCCTTCAATTCGTCGGCGTGTTCTTCCTCGTCGGAAAGAATGTCCTCGAGCATGCGGCGGGTGGTCGGGTCCTTGTCGCCAATCAGGACGATCATCTGGCGGTACGACTCCACTGCGATGCGCTCGGCGACCAGGTTGGCGCGCACCATGGCCTGCAGGTCGGTCGATTCGTCGTAGCCGGCGTGGCTGCGCTCGAGCAGGTGGCCGGGTGCGAAGTCGGGCTCGCCGCCCAGTTGCACGATGCGCTCGGCAATGCGATCGGCGTGGGCCGCTTCCTCGTTGGCGTGCACCATGAATTCTTCGGCGATCTTGGGCGAGGCGACGCCGTTGGCGGTGAAGTAGTGGCGCTTGTAGCGCAGCACGCACACCAGTTCGGTGGCGAGCGCGTCATTCAGCAGCTTGACGACGTCGTCGCGCCATGGCCCGTAGCTGGGCGTCACTGCGCCTTCGTCCAGGCTCTTGCCTGCAGCGTCGATGGCGCTCTGGTCCAGCACCAGGTGCTGGTGGGATTCCGCTGCGTTGGCGGTGGAAGCATCGGCTTTCATGGAGGGTCCTTTCGTGGGGGGCTTGAGTTCTTTTGCATCAACGTGTTGACAACGTCAGCCACGTCGGATGTCTTGAGCACCGCTGCCAGCACGGCAGTGACCGACAGCAGCCGCCACGGCTTCACGAGCACCAGCAATGCGCCGGTGGCCGCAGCCGCAGCCATGAGCTTGGCCGGCTCCGTGCGCGCGTAATGTTCGAGCACGGGACGGGCGAGCTGGCCCGCGGCGTGGGCAGGGTGGCGGCGCCACCAGCGCTGCGCCACGTTGCGCGCCACGGATACCCAGACGTTGCCCCCGCCAGGCCGCCGGGGGTCGTCGCCCGGCCCGGTCGAGGCGTCGTGGTGCGCGTATTCGAGGTCGTCGTCGGATTCAGACGCGAGGTAGTGCGGTTCCTGGTCGTGGCGCACGTCTTCGCCGCCATGGAGTTGCCGTACCAAGGCGCGGCGCGAAATGGCCAAGCGCTGCTGCGGGGTCAGCGCGGGACGTTCAGCGTGCGTCATGGTCTGCTCCGGCAGCGCGAAGGGCCTGCAGGTCGGCCTCCAGTTGCGAGCGAAGGTCTTCGAAACCGTGGCTCGGGCTGGGGCGCGTCGCATACCAGCCGCAAATGGCGGCGATCACCACAGCAGCGCCGGGCACTGCGACCAGCACCCAATGAAAGCTGCCGTGGAGCACGCCGAGCAGCACGGCCACGCCGATCAGCCCGAGGGCGAGCATGACGCTGGCGGCTGCCAGCACCCCCGCGATGATTCGGGCGACGAGGCCACGCCCCGCCTGCGCAGATTCCTGGCGGACGAGGGCGGCGTAGTTGGCGAGGTGTTCAGCGACGAGGTCCGGATGCCCGAGCACCGTGGAGAAAATCGGATGAAGCATGGTGCCGGGGATCGAGGGAACGGAAAAAGCTCAGCGGATCAGTAGTCGTCCCGGCTGCGGCGGCTGGCCAGCACAATGAGCGCCGTGATGGCGGCGCCGGCGGCAGCAGCCAGCAGCACCGAGCGGACGGGCTGGTCGGAGATGTAGCGGCCCGTCACGTCGGCGGCGGCTTCGAGGCGGCGCTGCGCACGCGCGCTCGTGGTCGATGCGGCATCCAGGCCACGTTGAACGGCTTGCTGCACGCGGGCAGCGAGCTGCTCGACGGCAGGCTCGGCATCGCGGCGCAGTTCGCGGACCTTTTCGCCCGCCGCATTCACCGCGTTCTGAGCGTAAGCGCGGGTCGATTCGACCGCATCGTTGGCGGTCTGGCGTGCGTCGTCGGCGAGTTGCGAGGCAGTCTTGTTGGTCGTGTTCATGTGAAAGTCCTTTCCGGGGGAAGATGAAATGCGGGGAGCCTGTTGATCGTAACTACGCTACTTGCGTCGTAGCAAGCCGGCCAGGAAGCTCGCGATGGCGAGCACGGCGAAGATCACGAAAAGAATCTTGGCGATCCCGACTGCACTGGCTGCAATCCCACCGAAGCCGAACAATGCGGCAATGAGTGCGATGACCAGAAACACCACGGCGTAATGCAACATGTGGAACTCCTTCGAGGCTGCCCTCGTTGTTTTGAGAACGGCACATCCGGTCTTCGTTCGGAAGCGTCGGATGGCACATGAGCAACATTAAGTGGGGGGCCTGCGGCACCCTGTCAGCGACCGGGGGCGGGGAGCGTAGGAGACGACCGAGTCCAGCCGCGCTGGGGTGTGACGCAATGCCGCGGATGCAGTTTCGCGGGACCGGCGCTCAGGCAGGTTTGACCACGGGCAGCATCGCGCTCAGGCGCGTGCCCCTGCCGGGCGTCGAGGAAATCGTGAGCTTGCCGCGCGCCGCCTCGACCCGGTGGCGCATGCCCGCGAGCCCGTGCGTGGAGGGCCGCATGCGCTGCGTGTCGAAGCCCTTGCCGTTGTCCGAGACCTCCACGATCACGTGGTTCTCGTAGTTCTTCATCACGATCGTCGCCTCGCCGGCCTCGGCGTACTTGCCGATGTTGGTCAGGCTCTCCTGCACCATGCGGTAGATCGTGAGCTGCCGCGACTCGTCCAGCGTCACGGGCTCCAGTGCCATCTCGACCTGGAGCCCCGAGCGCTCGGCGAACTCGCGCCCCAGGATTTCCAGCGAGGCAACGAGCCCGAGGTTGGAGAGCGAAGAGGGGCGCAGGTCCTCGATGATGCGGCGCTTGAGCGCGATGCCGCTGTTGAGCAGATCGGTCAGATGCTGCAGCCGCTGGATGGCGTCGGGCGAGTCCGCCAGCCGCGACTTCAGGCGCGCCACGTCCAGCTTGGCGGCGGTGAGCAGCGAACCGAGTTCATCGTGCAGTTCGCGCGCGAGATACCCGCGTTCGCTTTCCCGCACGTCCTGCAGGTGGGTGGCCAGCTCGGCGAGCGAGGCGGTGCGTTCGCGCACCTCGTCTTCGAGCGCGTTGCGTTCCCGCTGCAGCGCCTCCTGCTGGCGCTCGCCGATGGAGCGCAGGGCGTGGGTCTGCCGCAGGTAGAGGAAGAAGGCGATGAGCGCCGCGAGCGCCACGATGCCCGTGCCGATGCGCGCGAGCTGCAGCGAGCGGAGCACCTGCACCTGGCCCTCGTGCAGGGTCTTGTTGCTCAGGTTGATCAACTGCAGGGCGGTGGCGCGGATGGCGTCCATTTCTTCCCGCCCGACGTCGGTCGTGATGACGAATTTCCAGGCGTCTTCCTTCCCGTCCTGGCGCAGCCGCACGCTCATGTCCATTTCGGCCACCTTGCGCAGCACATGCTTGGAAAGCTCGCCGATCTGGGCGAGTTCGGCCGGACGCTCGGCGTACAGCTGCCGCAGGGTCGCCAGATTGCCGTCGACCTGCTTGATCGCCATGTCGTAGGGCTGCCGGTAGCTGGCCTCGCCCGTCAGCAGGTAGCCCCGCTGGCCGGTTTCGGCGTCGAGCATGTTCTGCAGGATCTGATTGACCACCCCGCGCCCCTTCTGCGCCTCGTCGATGTCAGCCAGGGAACGGGTGGACTGGCGAAAGCCGGCCTCGTTGATGCCGATCAGGGCCAGCGCGGCCAGTGCCGCAAGCAGCAGGCTCAAGGCCATTCGAGGGGGGGCTAACCAGTGCATGAAACTTTCAGGGCTGCGTTCGGCGCAAGTTCGTGAATAATTGACAACATTCAGGGACCGGCATGTTGCGGCCTAGAAGCGCGCAACACAACGACGAAAGTAACAGATGATCAAAATTGGAATTGTGGACGACCACGCCATCGTGCGATCGGGGCTCCGGCAGTTCTTCTCCGAGCACGTGGACCTCCGTGTGGCGGGCGAGGCAGCCAGCGGGCGCGAAGCCATCGAGCTCGTACGCACCACCGAACTCGACGTGCTGGTGATGGATCTTTCCATGCCCGGCCAGAGCGGTATCGACGCGCTCGCCATGATCCGCGCCAAGGCGCCGGACGTCGGGATCCTGATCCTGAGCGGCTATCCGGAAGAGCACTACGCGATGAACCTGATCCGCCAGGGCGCGAGCGGGTACCTGAACAAGGAATGCGATCCGATCGAGATCGTGAACGCCATCCGCACCATCTCGCTGGGCCGCCGCTACATCACGCCCGCCGTCGCCGAACTGCTCGCGCGCCAGCTGGACCGCAAGGACGACGCCGCGCCGCACGAGCAGCTCTCGGAGCGCGAGTTCCAAGTGTTCCTGAAGCTGGCCAAGGGCGAGACCGCGGGCGACATCGCCAAGACGCTGTCGCTGTCGGTCAAGACGGTGAGCACCTACCGCACGCGGCTGATGGAGAAGATGAATCTTTCTTCCAACAGCGACCTGACCTACTACGCGCTGAAGAACAAGCTCATCGATTGATGAAGGGCTAGGCCCCGGGCCCGGCGGGCGAGGAGCGCAATGCCTTCGCCTGCTGCATGCAGAAATCGACCAGCGCGTCGATTTCGTTAGACTTGTCGAACACCGCATCGACGCCGAATTCGGCGCAGCGGCGCCGGATGTCCGGCGTTGCGTAGTTGCTGAGCACCACCACCCTCTGGGCCGGCTTGCGAGACATGCAGGCCTGCAGCACGCCCAGGCCGCTCCCCTGCTTGAGGAAAAGATCGACGATGGCAAGGTCCCATCGGTTGGCGGGGTCGAGCAGCCATGCGCGTGCATGGGCCTCGGTCTCGGCAAAACCGATGACCGACGCGCAAGTGAGTTCTTCCAGGGTACCAATGAGGTTTTCACGGATCGTGAGGTTGTCTTCGACGACGTATGTCTGCAATCTGGAGTCCATGCCGAACCGCGCTTCCTCTCACGTTGGCGGGATGCATCCCTGATGGTCCCGCTATCGGAATGCATGTATGTGGACCTTGAGGCTTCGCCGCAGCGCATCATGCAAGGTTCATGGGCCGCACGTTGTAGGCGGGTTCCGACGACTCTGCCGGCGGCACCTCGTCCGTAGGCAATACCGCACGGTCGGTGCGGTCCGTTGCCGACCTCCGAAGTGCTTGAAGAGGGTTATCCAGCTAAACATGGCTACGAACATTCTTGGCTCCCGCCCGCTGTGGCAAAAATTGCTGGCGTCGCTCGTGCTGCTGTTCGTCGCCTTGCTGATCGTCCTCATGTTCTTTCCGTGGGACGTGCTGCGCGAGCCGATCAACCGCTACGTGAGCGAGAAGACCGGCCGCAAGTTCGAGATCACCCGTCGGCTCGACGTGGACCTGGGGTGGCGCTCCGCCACCGTGAAGTTCGACGGCATCGAGTTCGCCAACCCGTCATGGGCACGCGATCCTTACCTTGTGAAGGCGGACCGCGCCGAGTTCGACATCCGGATCTGGCCGCTGGTTGCGAGCAACATCGTCATTCCGCGCCTGGCGCTTTTCTCGCCCACGCTGGGGCTGCAGATGGAGCAGGACGGCCGCCGAACCTGGGCGTTCGGCAAGGACACCTCCGACGCGGGCACGGTGCCGAGCATCGGCCTCATGCAGATCGACAGCGGTGCCATCGACTTTCTCGCCAAGCACCTGGGCGTCGACCTGCATGCCGACGTGAACTACGACACGAGCCTGGGCTCGATGCCCCTCAGCTTTCGCATCAAGGGCCGCTACAAGGGGCAGCCGCTCACGGCGGACGGCCGCACCGGCAACGTGTTGCAGATCAACGCAGCGGGCGCACCGCCCTTCCCGCTGGAAATCGACGCGGCAGCCGGCCAGACCAAGCTGAAGGCCTCCGGAACCGTCGCAGAACTCGCCGGGCTCGACGGCATCGACGCGAAGTTCCAGCTCAAGGGCCAGACGCTGGGCGCGCTGTTCCCGCTGCTGGGCATCGCGCTGCCGCAAACCTCGCCCTACGCGTTGAGCGGCGACCTGAGCAAGCGCGGGACGCTCTGGCAGGTGGCCGGGCTCAAGGGCAAGCTGGGCCTGTCCGACATTGCCGGGGACATGAAGTTCGACCAGGCCCCGCAGGTGCCGCACCTGGTCGGCGACCTGCGCTCGAAGGTGATGGACATGGACGACCTCGGCCCGCTCATCGGCCTGCCGCCTACGGCACGATCGGCCAGCGCGGTCGAAGGCGTCGCGCCGCCGCCGAGCATCACCCAGGTCAAGCGCCCCGCGGGCGCCAAGGTGCTGCCGACGGCGCCGCTTGATTTCGAGCGCCTGCGCGCCATGAATGCCGACGTCAAATACACGGCCGACCGCATCAAGAACGTGCGCGAGATCCCGCTCGACCGCGGCAGTGTGCAGGTGAAGCTGAAGGACGGCGTGCTCACGCTGGACCCGCTCGACCTGGGCGTGGGCGGCGGCAAGCTGGCCGGCGCGATCCGCATCGATGCGTCCAAGAATCCGGCGGACATTCGCGCCTCGCTCGACCTGCGCGGCATGCAGCTCGCGCGCCTGTTCCCCAAGCTGGAAACCACCGGCAACAGCGTCGGCCGCCTCGACGGACGGCTCAACCTCTCGGGCTCCGGCAACTCGGTGGCCACGTGGCTCGGCGGGTCGTCGGGCGACGTGGCGGTGCTGGCGGGACGGGGCCAGTTCGGCAACCTGCTGCCCGTGTTCGCGACGCTGGTGGGCGGGGACATCATCAAGTTTCTGCTGCGCGGCGACCGCAATGTCGAGTTGCGCTGCGCAGCCGTGGCGTTCGACGTCAACAAGGGCCTGATGACCGGGCGCACGCTCGTGGTCGACACGACCAACGCGGTCTTCACCGCGACCGGGCAAGCCAGCCTGGCCAATGAGACGCTCGATTTCATCGTGCGGCCGGAGCCCAAGTCGAAGAACATCCTTTCGCTGCGCACGCCGCTGGTCGTCGGCGGCACCTTCGGGGCTCCGTCGGGTGGCGTCGAGGTGGCGCCATTGGCGGGCCGCGGCTTGGCTGCGCTCGCGCTCGGTGCGATCAATCCGCTGCTGGCGCTGGCGGCGACCATCGAAACCGGGCCGGGGCAGGACGCCGATTGCAAGGACGTGGTGTCGGAGGCCAACAAGCCGTCTCCGGGTGCCGCGGCCCAGGGCGCAGCCAGGGCCAAAGGCGCGAAGCAGCCTTAAACGCCGAGAGACTGTGGCGTCGTCGTGCGCTGCGCGCAGACGCTGCAGTGCGGATCGCGGGCCACGCGCAGGGTGTCGAAACTGGTGCTGAGCCCATCGAACATCAACAGCTTTCCGGCGAGCGAAGGTCCGATGCCCGCGAGCAGCTTCAAGGTCTCGCTGGCCTGCAGCGTGCCGATGGTCCCGACCACGGGACCGAACACACCCAGCACCGCGCAACGCGTCTCCTCGAAGGCCGCATCGGGCGGGAAGAGGCAGGCGTAGCAGGGGGATGCCGCGTCGCGGGTGTCGTACACGCTCAACTGGCCGTCGAAACGGATGGCGGCACCCGCCACCAGCGGCTTGCGGTGCGCCACGCAGGCGCGGTTGACCGCATGGCGCGTGGCGAAGTTGTCGCAGCAATCGATCACCACGTCGGCCGCCGCGACGAGGCGCGAAAGCAGGGCTTCGTCGGCACGCAGGGCATGCGTCTCGATGGCGATGCCGGGGTTGATGTCGCGCATCGCCTCTGCGGCCGATTCGACCTTCGGGCTGCCTACGCGGGCGTTCGTGTGGGCGACCTGGCGCTGGAGGTTGGTGAGGTCGACCTCGTCGTCGTCGACCAGCGTGACGTGCCCGACACCGGCAGCGGCCAGGTAGAGCGCTACGGGCGAGCCCAAGCCGCCGGCGCCGATGACCAGTGCGCGGCCGGCACTGACGCGCGCCTGGCCGTCGATGCCGAACTCTTCCAGGAGGATGTGGCGCGAGTAGCGCAGCAGGTCATGATCGTCCATGCGCGCGCGAATGAAAAAACCGTCGCCGGCGCGAGCCGCACCTTGACTGCGGCTCGGTCACCGGCTTTTAGTTTTCCTTCTTCTCGTCCTTGTTCTCGACAATGATCTGCGTCTTGCTCACGAGCACAGGCTGGCCCTTGAGGCGGTTGAGCGCCTGCACCAGCGGGAAGTCCTTGTCGGTACCGAACTCGGGCGCCTTGCGGTCCTGAGGCGGCTTCTTGGCTTCTTCCTCAAGGCGCTTGCGGGCTTCGTCGCGGGCCTTTTCGCGTTCAGGGTCCTTGGTTTCCGGACCTTGGCCGCTGGCCAGGTGTTTCTCGAGGTCGGCCTCGCGCATGCGCAGGGCGGCGAACGGGCTGCCCTCGGCGCTTTCGTCGACCAGCACGTTGGGCACGATGCCCTTGGCCTGGATCGACGTGCCGCTGGGCGTGTAGTAGCGCGCCGTGGTGATCTTCAGGCCCGTGTCGGGGCCGAGCGGGCGCACGGTCTGCACCGAGCCCTTGCCGAAGGTCTGGCTGCCCATGACGATCGCGCGCTTGTGGTCCTGCAATGCGCCTGCCACGATTTCGCTGGCGGAGGCCGAGCCTTCGTTCACCAGCACCACCAGCGGCACGCTCTTGAGCGCCGCCGGCAGGTTGCGCAGCGGGTCGCTGCCGGAGCGGCGTTGGTAGAACTCCGGCGCCGCCTTGTAGATCGACTTGCTCTCGGCCAGCTGGCCGTCGGTGGTCACCACCGTCACGTTTTCGGGGAGGAAGGCAGAAGACACCGCCACCGCCGCATCGAGCAGGCCGCCCGGGTCGTTGCGCAGGTCGAGCACCAGGCCCTTCAGGTTCGGGTCTTCCTTGTACAGGTCTTCGACCTTCTTCACGAAGTCGTCGACCGTGCGCTCCTGGAACTGGGACAGGCGGATCCAGCCGTAGCCCGGCTCCATGATCTTGCCGCGCACCGACTGGGTACGGATCTCTTCACGCGTGATCGTGACCGGGAAGGTGCGGCTCTCGTCCTTGCGGAAGATGGTAAGGAGCACCTTGGTGTTGGCCTCGCCGCGCATGCGCTTGACGGCTTCGTTGAGCGAGAGGCCCCGCACGGCCGTGTCGTCGATCTTGGTGATCAGGTCGTTGGGCTTGAGGCCCGCACGGAAGGCCGGCGAGCCTTCGATGGGCGAAACCACCTTGATGAGCCCGTCTTCCTGGGAAATCTCGATGCCGACGCCGACGAAGCGGCCGGTGGTGCCTTCCCTGAATTCCTTGAAGGACTTCTTGTCGAAGTACTGGGAATGCGGGTCGAGCCCGGCGACCATGCCGGAGATGGCGTCGGAAATGAGCTTCTTCTCGTCGACCGGCTCGACATAGTCGCTCTTGACCATGCCGAACACGGCAGCGAGCTGCTGCAATTCCTCGAGCGGGAGCGGCGCAAGCGATCCGCGTGCGACCGTCTGCAGGGAGACGGTGGTCAGGACGCCAGCTACGGCGCCGGCGGCGACCCAGCCGGTGATCTTCAGTTTCTGGCCCATCATGAGTGGTTGTCCTTGTCGGCGGCTGTCGAACCAATATACACAGCTTGGAAGCAATTTGTTTGCCGGGGTTCCACGGGGGACCGGCACGCGGGGTTTTCTTTTTTCAGCCCTTGCCTTGCGAAGCCACCGCGGCGGCGGCCTTTTCGGCGGCCGCTGCATCGCCCAGGTAATAGTGGCGCAGGGGCTTCAGGTCGTCGTCCAGTTCGTAGACCAGCGGAATCCCGTTGGGGATGTTCAACCCGACGATGGCGTCGTCAGAGATGCCGTCCAGGTACTTCACCAGCGCCCGGATCGAGTTGCCGTGGGCGGCCACGACCAGGCGGCGCCCGGTGCGGATGGCCGGCGCCATCGATTCGTTCCAAAACGGCAGCACGCGCGCCACCGTGTCCTTGAGGCACTCGGTCAGTGGGATCTGCTCGGGCGAGAGCTTGGCGTAGCGCACGTCGCCGCGCTCGCTGCGCGGATCGTCCGCTTCCAGCGGCGGCGGGGGGGTGCTGTAGCTGCGGCGCCAGACCAGCACCTGCTCGTCGCCGTATTTCTTGGCGGTTTCGGCCTTGTTCAGGCCCTGCAGGCCGCCGTAGTGGCGCTCGTTCAGGCGCCACGAGTGCACCACCGGCAGCCAGGTGCGGTCGAGCTCGTCCAGCGTGTGCCAGAGCGTGCGGGTGGCGCGCTTCAGGACGCTGGTGTAGGCCACGTCGAAGTCGTAGCCCTCGGCCTTGAGCAGCCGGCCGGCCTGCTTGGCCTGTTCCACGCCGGTTTCGGTCAGGTCGACGTCGGTCCAACCGGTGAAGCGGTTTTCGAGGTTCCAGGTCGATTCGCCATGGCGGATCAGTACCAGTTTGTGCATGTGGGAGGCCTTTGGAAGCGCTTGGGAAAACCAGCATTCTAAAATCCCGGGTTTGCCATCCAAGGAACCCCCGTGAAATTGATCGAATTCGTCACCGCGAACTGGATGCTGATCCTGATCGCACTCAGCTCGGGCGGCATGCTGGCCTGGCCGCTGATCCGGGGTTCTGGCGGCGGGACGCTCACGGCCCAGGGCGCCGTGCAGCTCATCAATCGCGAACGCGCCGTGCTGGTCGACGTGCGCGAACCCGAAGAATTCGCCACCGGCCACATGATCGGCGCCAAGAACGTGCCCCTGAACCAGCTCGACGAGAAGCTCGCCAGCACGGTCAAGAACAAGAACGTGCCGCTTCTCCTGGTGTGCGCCACCGGCGCCCGCGCCCAGCGCGCCGTGACCATGGCCAAGAAACTCGGCTACGAGCAGGCCCAAGCGGTCGCCGGCGGGCTCAAGGCCTGGAAAGAGGCTAACCTGCCTGTTGAAAAAGCCTGAAACTTCCCCGAGATACAGCGTATGCAAGCCGTCAAGATGTACACCACCGCCGTCTGCCCCTACTGCATACGCGCCAAGCAAATCCTCAAGTCCAAGGGCGTCGAGCAGATCGAAGAGATCCGCATCGACAGCGACCCGGAGGCCCGCAACACCATGATGGAAATCACCCAGCGCCGCACGGTGCCGCAGATCTTCATCGGCGACACCCACGTGGGCGGCTGCGACGACCTGATGGCCCTGGACAGCCGCGGCGGCCTGGTCCCGCTGCTTCAGGGCGCCTGAAACACAAAGCGCCCGGAACCGTCTTGTGACCGGGCGATAATCGCCTGCTCATCCATCTGCAGCCCGCTGCGGGAACCTCTCCCCGGCGGGCATTGTTTTGATCCTCGAAAGTTCAGCCATGGCCGACCAGCAAGCCCAAGATCCCGTGTTCCAGATCCAGCGCGTCTACCTCAAGGACCTGTCGCTCGAACAACCCAATTCGCCCGCGATCCTGCTGGAGCAGGAACAACCCACCGTCGACATCCAGCTCGGCGTGGACGCCCAGCCCGTGGCCGAAGGCATCTTCGAGATCACCGTCTCGGCCACCGTGCAGACCAAGATCCAGGACAAGACCGTGTTCCTGGTCGAAGCCAAGCAAGCCGGCATCTTCGAGATCCGCAACCTGCCCGAAGACCAGATGGGCGCCATCCTGGGCATCGCCTGCCCGCAGATCGTCTACCCGTACCTGCGCGGCAACGTGGCCGACGTGATCCAGCGCGGCGGCTTCCCGCCCGTGCACCTGGCCGAAATCAACTTCCAGGCGATGTACGAGCAGCAGCAGGCAAACGCCGCCGGCCAGCCTGCACCGACCCTCGCGCAGTAAGCCTGCGCAAACGCCGCCAACGCCGATGAAGATCTGCGTTCATGGCGCCGGGGCCTGGGGCACGGCAGTGGCCGTCAATGCCGCGGCCCGCCACGAGGTCACGCTCTGGGCGCGCGATGCCGCCCAGGCCGATGCCATTTCGAAGGCGCGCGAGAACACCCGCTACCTGCCAGGGCTGGCGTTGCCGGCCTCGCTCGCCGTGCGCGCGGGCGATATCGGACAGGCGCATGCCGGCGCCGATCTCGTCATCGTGGCCACGCCCATGTCCGCCTTGCGCGAACAGCTCGTCGCGCTGCGCGGCTGCACCGCGCCGGTGGCCTGGCTTTGCAAGGGCGTCGAGCCCGCGCTCGATGCCACCTCCTTTGGCCTGCTCGCCCACGAAATCTGGGCGCAGGTTGCTCCCGATTTGATAGCGGGCGTGCTCAGTGGCCCGAGCTTTGCGCAAGAAGTCGCCGAAGGCCGACCGACCGCACTCGTCGCGGCCAGCCCGCATGCGGCGGTTCGCGATGCGCTCGTCGATGCTTTCCACGGACCGGCCCTGCGCGTCTACGCCAACGAGGACATCGTCGGCGTCGAGGTCGGCGGCGCGGTCAAGAACGTGCTGGCCATCGCCACCGGACTGTGCGATGGGCTCGCGCTCGGGCTCAACGCCCGCGCTGCGCTCATCACCCGGGGCCTGGCCGAAATGACCCGCTTCGGCCTTGCGCTCGGCGCCCGCGCCGAGACCTTCATGGGCCTCTCGGGCCTGGGCGATCTCGTGCTGACTTCCACTGGCGACCTGTCGCGCAACCGCAAGGTCGGCCTGCTGCTGGCCCAGGGCCGCACGCTCGCGCAGGCGGTCGATTCGCTGGGCCACGTCGCTGAAGGCGTGTACTGCGCGCGCACCGTGGTGCAGCGCGCCCGGGGGCTGGGCATCGAGATGCCCATTGCAGAGGGCGTGGTCGCGCTGCTCGACGGCCGCGTGAGTCCGAAGGACGCCGTCGCCGCGCTCACGGGCCGCGACCCCGTGCCGGAATCGGTTCCGTCCGGCGCGACGGCATCCCCTCGTCAATCTTCCTGAAAACGCAGAGACAAAGCGCCATGAGCCTTCGCTTCGATTTTTCAGCGTCGGCCGTGGCCGCGCTGGCCCTCTCCGATGCCACCCGGGCATTGCAGGAAGACGTCGCCGATGGCGACCTCACCGCCTCGCTGGTCGATCCCGCCCGCAAGGCCCGCGCCCATGTGCTGGCGCGTGAAGCCGCCGTGGTGTGCGGCGCGCCCTGGGTCGAGACGACGATCAGGCAGCTCGATCCCGAGGCCCGCATCACCTGGCTCTGCGCCGAAGGCGAACGCTGCGCCGCCGACCAGACCGTGCTGGAAATCGAGGGCACCGCACGCGCACTGCTGACGGCCGAGCGCACGGCGCTCAACTTCCTGCAATTGCTGAGCGCGGTCGCCACCAAGACCGCGCTGTACGCTGACGCCGTCGAGGGCACGCGCGCCCGCATCGTCGACACCCGCAAGACGCTGCCGGGCCTTCGCCTCGCGCAGAAGTACGCGGTGCGCACCGGTGGCGGCGTGAACCACCGCATCGGCCTCTACGACGCAGTGCTCATCAAAGAAAACCACATCGCCGCGGCCGGCGGTGTCGCCGCGGCGCTGCGTGCGGTGGCGCCGGTGGCTTCGCAGGCGGCCTTCATCGAGGTCGAGGTCGAAACGCTGGCCCAGTTGCGCGAGGCGCTCGGCGCCGGCGCGCGCATGGTGCTGCTCGACAACATGGACCTGCCCACGCTGCGCGAGGCCGTCCGCATCAACGACGAGGCGGGCGAGGGCGACAAGGCCGTGCTGGAGATCTCGGGCGGCGTCACGCTCGAGGGCCTGCGCGCCCTGGCCGAGACCGGTGTCGACCGTATCTCGGTCGGTGCGCTGACGAAAGACGTCAAGGCCATCGATTTCTCGATGCGTTTCCAGGAAAGCTGATCCGCCATGTCGTCCCCGGTCATCGACGTCGACTACGAGCAGCCCGCCGCGAAGGCCGGCGCCGCCTGCGACACCCGCCACGCCTGGGCGCGCGTACCTGCCGAGCCCTCGCCGGACCAGCGCATCGCGCTGAAGGAGCGCATCCGCCGCCTGCTGCAGGAGCGCAACGCAGTGATGGTGTCGCATTTCTACGTGCATCCCGACCTGCAGGACCTGGCCGATGAAACCGGCGGCATCGTGAGCGATTCGCTCGAGATGGCGCGCTTCGGCCGCGACCACGCCGCCACCACGCTGGTGGTTTCGGGCGTGCGCTTCATGGGCGAGACCTCCAAGATCCTGTCGCCCGAAAAGCGCGTGTTGATGCCCGACCTGGACGCGAACTGCTCGCTCGACCTGGGCTGCCCGGTCGACGAATTCAGCGCTTTCTGCGACCAGCATCCCGACCGCACCGTGGTCGTCTACGCCAACACCAGCGCCGCCGTGAAGGCGCGCGCCGACTGGCTCGTTACATCGAGCTGCGCGCTCGACGTGGTGGGCGCGCTGCATGCGCAAGGTCGCAAGATCCTCTGGGGCCCCGACCGCCACCTGGGCGACTACATCCAGCGCCAGACCGGCGCGGACATGGTCAGCTGGAACGGCGCCTGCATCGTGCACGACGAGTTCAAGGCGCTCGAGCTGGAGCTGCTCATCAAGGCGCATCCATCGGCGAAGGTGCTGGTGCATCCGGAGTCGCCGGCCGATGTGATCGCGCTGGCGGATGCGGTCGGCTCGACCTCGGCGATCCTGAATGCCGCGCAGCGCATGGACGCCAAGGAATTCATCGTCGCCACCGACACTGGCATGCTGCACAAGCTGCGCACGCTGAACCCCGGAAAGACCTTCATCGAGGCGCCCACGGCCGGCAACGGCGGTACGTGCAAGAGTTGCGCGCATTGCCCTTGGATGGCGATGAATGGGCTGGTCGAACTGGCGAATGCGCTGGAGACGGGTGCGGGCGAAATCCACGTCGATCCGGCGCTGGGCCTGCGCGCCCGACTGCCGATCGACCGGATGCTGGCGTTCACCGCCGGCCTGAAGAACGGTCAGGCGCCTGGAAGCCTCGTCGCCGGCATCGGCGCGGCCTGATTCCGTATTTCTCCTTCCCCCGCTGGGGGAAGGTCGGGATGGGGGCGGGCAGAGCGCTCGATGGATACGCCGCTT
>NZ_JXQQ01000030.1 GCF_000834655.1 Variovorax paradoxus | reverse complement strand
AGACCACCGAGATCACCGGCGACCAGAAGGTCAACGGCCTGGTCTACAAAGACCGCGCATCGGGCGAGCTGAAGAAGGTCGAGCTCGAAGGCGTGTTCATCCAGATCGGCCTGGTGCCCAACACGGACTGGCTCAAGGGCGTGGTCGAACTCACGAAGCACGGCGAGATCGTCGTCGATGCCCGCGGCCAGACCTCGGTGCCGGGCGTGTTCGCTGCGGGCGACGTGACGACCGTGCCGTTCAAGCAGATCATCATCGCGGCCGGCGACGGCGCGAAGGCGGCGCTGGGTGCATTCGACCATTTGATTCGCACTTCAGCCCCTGCGTGAGTAAGTCTTAAGTTGTTTAGATGAGAATTATTCTCATACAATAAAAAGCTCGGGCCATGCACATCGCATGGCCCCTCATTGCCAGCCAGGTCACGCGCGCAGCCGCTCTGCGCTTCAAGGTCCAGCAAGCAGTTTTTCAACTGTTTCCCGGACCTTTTTCGTGGCCACTCATTCCCTCCGAACTTCCCCTCATCGTCTCGCGCTCCTGCCGCTGCTGATCGCCTCCGGCTTCAGCATGGCCACGACAGCGTGGTCCCAGCAGACCGCGGCGCTCGGCGCCGTGGTGGTGAGCGGAACGCGCTCGGAACAGGTCAAGGACGACCTCCCGCTCAGCATCGAAGTCATCGACCGCGAGGACATCGAAGCCAAGCAGATCAACGACATCCGCGATGCGGTGCGCGACCTGCCCAACGTGTCGGTCAAGCGTTCGCCCGCGCGCTTCGGGCTCGCGCAAGGCAACACCGGCCGCGACGGCAACGCAGGCTTCAACATCCGGGGACTCGACGGCAACCGCGTGCTGCTCTTGACCGATGGCATCCGCACGCCGCGCAGCTATGTCTTCAGCGCCAACGCGTTCGGCCGCGACTACTTCGACATCAGCCTCGTCGAGCGCATCGAGATCATCAAGGGCCCGGCGTCGGCGCTCTACGGCTCCGACGGCCTTGCCGGCCTCGTCAACTTCGTCACCCGCGAACCCTCGTCGTTCCTGCGCGATGGCCGCACCTTCGGCGGCAGCGCGAACATCGGCTACAGCGGCGACGACAACGGCGTGCGCGGCGGCGTCACCCTCGCGGGCAAGGCGAACGATGCGCTCGAGTGGCTCATTTCGGCCAACGTCGGGCGCGCCAGCGAACTGGAGAACATGGGCCGGCTCAATGTGCCGAACTTCGACCGCACCACGCCGAATCCGCAGCGCGACAACAACCGCGCGCTGCTGGCCAAGGCCATCCTCACGCCCAACGCCGACCAGCGCCATGCCTTCACCTTCGAGCACGTCGAGAAGAGCAGCCGCTACGACCTGCTCTCGGGCGTCTCCAAGCCGCCGTACGCGTCCACCTCGGTCGTCGGCCTCAACGCGAAG
Source organism: Variovorax paradoxus (assembly GCF_000834655.1). Classification (GTDB taxonomy): domain Bacteria; phylum Pseudomonadota; class Gammaproteobacteria; order Burkholderiales; family Burkholderiaceae_C; genus Variovorax; species Variovorax paradoxus_F. The sequence goes on along the minus strand of NZ_JXQQ01000030.1, from coordinate 119,816 downwards.
ACCGACCTCGATCGCGACCGCCTCACCTACGAAGGGCGTTTGCGCCTGAATACCGCAGTGGCCGACAACCTGCTCGCCGTCGTGAGCTACCAGAAGGCCAAGTCGCGCGAGTACATCTACGAAGACCGCTTCACCGCCGCCGACCGCACGCGCGACGTCACCTACGACGAGAACACTTGGCAGTTCGGCCTGCAGGCCGACAAGACCATCCGCATGGGCGCCTGGGCGCAGAAGATCACCTACGGCCTCGACTACACGCGCACCAACGTCGAGAACCTGCAGACCGGCCTCGTGCCGCCGACCGGCGAGAGCTACCCGCTCAAGCGCTTCCCCGACACGCGGGAAACCTCGTCGGCCTTCTACGTGCAGGACGAGTTCATTCACGACCGCTGGAGCATCACGCCCGGCATCCGCTTCGACCGCTTCTCGCTCGATGCGAAGCAGGCGGGCTTCAATGCGCAGGCCGTGTCGCTGTCGGGCTCGGCGGTGTCGCCCAAGCTGGGCGTGCTGTTCCGCGCGACGCCGCAGTGGAGCATCTACGGCAACTACGCCTCGGGCTTCAAGGCGCCCAACGCGTTCCAGGTCAACAACTTCTTCGAGAACGTGATCTCGGGCTACAAGACGATTCCCAACCCGAACCTCAAGCCCGAGAAGAGCCAGAACATCGAACTGGGCGTGCGCGGGCGCACCGGCATCCTCAGCTTCGACGTGGCCGCGTTCACCGGCGACTACAAGAACCTCATCGAGAACGACAAGCTCGTGGGAGGGCGCGGCATTCCGCGCATCGATCCGCTGATCTACCAGTCGGTCAACGTCGGTCGCGCGCGCATCAGCGGCTTCGAGGTCAAGGGCGAGCTCGACTTCACCGAGAACGGCACCGGCTTCTCGGTGCCCTTCGCCTACGGCCAGACGCGCGGGCGCGACCGCACCAACAACCGGCCGCTCAATTCGATCGACCCGCAGAAGTTCAGCGCCGGCCTGAAGTACCAGGCACCGGCATGGAGCGTGCGCCTCGATGCGGTCCATCACGGCGCCAAGAAGTGGAACGATGTCGATCGCAGCGAGGTGACGACCGGCCTGCAGTTCCGCACGCCGCAGGCCACCACGCTGGACATCAGCGCGCAATGGCGTATCAAGAAGGACCTGCGCTTGAACGCATCGGTCACCAACCTCACCAACAAGCGCTACTGGATGTGGAGCGACGTGCGCGGCGTCACGACGACCTCGGCGCTGCGCGATGCCTACACCCAGCCGGGCCGCAGCTTCAACGTCTCGCTCGTGGCGGATTTCTGATCCACGCCGACGCAACCGCCGACCACAAAGGAAACCCGATGAACGCCGAAGAAATCCGGACCCGCTTCTCAGAACTGCGCGCCAAGGGCATGCGCCACAAGGACGCCGCGGCGGCCTTGGCGCTGAGCGAAGGCGCCGCCATCGCCGCGCACACCGGCTCGCACGACAAGCCCTTGCGCGCCACGCTGCTCAACGGTCCGTGGGTCGATCTGCTGCAGGCGCTGGAACTGTGCGGCCCGGTGCTCGCGCTCACGCGCAACGAGACCACGGTGCACGAGAAGACCGGTGTCTACGAGAAGGTTTCCGGCAGCGACACGATGGGCCTCGCGCTGGGCGAGGCCATCGACCTGCGCCTTTTCTTCAGCCGCTGGCATGCGGGTTTCGCAGTGAGCGAGGCCGCCGCCAATGCCGGCGTTCCGCCTTCGCTGAGCCTGCAGTTCTTCAATGCGAACGGCATGGCGGTCCACAAGATCTTCGTGCGCGACGCCACCGACCGCGATGCGTTCCAGTCGGTCATCGACACCTACACCGCGCCCGACGCGCCCGTGCAGTTCGTGCCCGCCGATCCCAAGGCCGCGCCGCGCGAAGACAGCGCCATCGATGCAGGCGGCCTCTCCGAAGCCTGGCGCGGCATGCAGGACACGCACGAGTTCTTCGGCCTCCTGAACAAGTTCGGCGCCGAGCGACAGCAGAGCTTTCGCCTCACCGAGGGCGAGTTCACGCAGCGCGCGGAAACGTCGGCGGTGCGCGAGTTGCTGCAGGAAGCCTCGTTCGACGGCACGCCCATCATGGTGTTCGTCGGGAGCCCCGGCTGCATCCAGATCCACTCGGGCCCCGTCGTGCGCGTCGAGCCGATGGAAATGCGCGGGATGCTCTGGCTCAACGTGCTGGACCCCGGCTTCAACCTGCACCTGCGCGAAGACCGAATCGCGAGCGTCTGGATCGTCGAGAAGCCGACCAGCGACGGCATCGTCACCTCGGTCGAGGCCTTCGACGGCGAGGGCGACCTGATGGCGATGTTCTTCGGCGCGCGCAAGCCGGGCGTTCCCGAGCGCGAGGAATGGCGCCAGATCGTGCGCAAGCTCTCCCGCGTCGCCACCTCGGGGGCGAAGGCTCCGTGAGCGCCGCGCTGAACGTCGTCGAGATCAAGGCTTTCGTTCCGGCGAGGGACTTCGCGCTGTCGTGCGCCTTTTACCGGGACCTGGGGTTCACGATGGCGTCGAACGAAGACGGCATCGCCTACTTCCTGCACGGCAACAGCAGCTTCCTGCTGCAGCAGTTCTATGTGCAGAGCCATGCCGAGAATTTCATGATGCACCTGCTGGTCGACGACGCGCATGCGTGGTGGGCCCATGTGCAGGCCGAGCGTCTGGCCGAGCGCTACGGCGTCAACGCCACGCCGCCGGGCGAGCGCCCATGGGGCATGGTCGATTTCACGTTGACCGACCCGAGCGGCGTGCTCTGGCGCATTGCACACAACATCCCCCGGCGCGGCTGACCCGCGCCTTCCATCTTTCGCTGGCTGCGACCTCATGAGCGATCACCACGATTCCCTTCTTCTCCCTTCGGCGCGCCGCCGCGACATGCTGCGCGCGCTTTCCGCTATGGCGCTCGGCGTCGCCGCCTGGCCCGCGCTCGCGCAGGACAGGCGCCTGCCGCGGCTGGTGACGGTCAGCGGCGCGATCACCGAAGTGGTCTACATCCTCGGCGCCGAAGGCCAGCTGGTGGGCACCGACACCACCAGCCTCTATCCGGCGGCCGCGCGCAGCACGCCCAAGGTGGGCTACATGCGCCAGCTGTCGGCCGAGGGCCTGCTGTCCCTGAAGCCGGACGCGATCATTGCCACCAACGAGTCGGGGCCGACCGTGGTGCTCGACCAGATCCGCACGGCGGGCGTGAAGGTCGAGATCATCGAGGCCGACCACACTTGGGCCGAAGTGCAGCGCAAGGTGCAGGCCGTGGGCCGCGCCGCCGCCAAGGAAACGCAGGCGCGCGAACTGCAGGCCCGGCTCGATGCCGAATGGTCGCAAGTGCAGCAGCGCGTGGGCGCGGCGAGAGGCCGCAAGCCCAAGGTGCTGTTCGTGCTCTCGCATAGCGCGAGCCCGCAGGTCTCGGGCGAGAAGACCGCAGCGCATTCGGTGATCGGCTATGCGGGCGGCGTCAACGCGCTGGGCGGTTTCCACGGCTACCGGCCGATGACGGCCGAGGCCATGGCGAGCGCCGCACCCGACATCATCCTCACGAGCACGCAGAGCATCGAGGCGCACGGCGGCATCGACAGGTTCTGGGAGCGGCCCGAGCTGGCGCTCACGCCGGCGTACAAAAAGCGCGCGCTCATCACGCAGGACGCCTTGCTGCTGCTGGGCTTCGGCCCGCGGCTACCGGCCGCCATCGGCGAGTTGCACGGCAAGTTCCAGGCTGCGCTGGCATGAGCCGCCGGGCTGCTCCGCAGGCGAACGCTGCAGCGCGAAGCGCGAAGGCTGCTCAATGAACCAGCGGTTTGGAGCGCGCGCCGTGCTGGGCGGCAGCGCGCTGCTGCTCGTTGCAGCGTTCGCGGTGGGCGCCGTGTCGGGCGCCTACGCCATCAGTCTTTCGCAGCTGTGGAGCGTGCTGACCTCGCTGGGGCAGGGCGGAAGCAACCAGTCGCCCGAGCACCTCGTGTTCCTCAACATCCGGCTGCCGCGCCTCATCCTTGGCGTGGCCGCGGGCGCGGGGCTCGGCATGGCGGGCACGCTGATGCAGGGGCTCTTTCGCAATCCGCTGGCGGACCCCGGGCTCATCGGCATCAGCAGCGGTGCGGCGCTCGCGGCCGGCATCACCATCGTGCTGGGCGCGTGGTTCTGGCCGGTGCTGCCGCGCACGCTCGGCAGCTGGACATTGGTGGCCATGGCCTTCGGCGGTGGTTTCCTGGTCACGCTGCTGATCTACGCGCTCTCGCGCAGCGAGGGCGGCACGCGCGTGGCGCTGATGCTGCTGGCGGGCATCGCGATCAATGCGCTCGCGGGCGCCGGGCTGGGGTTGTTGAGCGTGATGGCCACCGACGAGCAACTGCGCAGCCTGCAGTTCTGGCTGCTGGGGAGCCTGGGCGGGGCGCGGTGGAGCGCTGTGATTCTTGTGTGCGTCGCGGTGTTTCTCTCGTGCTGGGCGGCGGCATCGCTTGCATCGCCCTTGAACGCCATCGCGCTCGGCGAGGCGCAGGCGGCGCTGCTCGGCGTGGACGTCGAACGCACCAAGCGGCACGCCATCGTCATCACGGCGGTGGCCGTGGGCGCCGTGACGGCCACGACCGGCATCATCGGATTCATCGGGCTGATCGCGCCGCACTGGGTGCGCATGGTGGCGGGGCCCGATCACCGCCTCGTGCTGCCCGCCTCGGCGTTGTTGGGTGCCGCGCTGGTGCTCGCGGCCGACACGGTGGCCCGCACGGTGATGGCACCTGCCGAACTTCCGCTGGGCGTGCTCACCGCCTTCATCGGCGTGCCGATGTTCCTCTTGATGCTGCGGCACTTCAGGGGGCGCGTATGAAGGGGGAGGGCATGACGGCGGGGACGGGCGCGCTGTCGTGCGCCGGCGCCGAGGTGCGCATCGGCCCGAAGACGCTGCTGGCGAAGGCCTCCGTCGATCTGGCGCCGGGCCGCGTGACCGCGATCCTCGGCCCGAACGGCGCGGGCAAGTCGACGCTGCTGTCGGTGCTGTCCGGCCAGCGCGAGCCGACGCAGGGCAGTGCGACGCTCGACGGCCGGCCACTTGCTGACCACGGGATGCCGGCACTGGCGCTGCGCCGGGCGCTGATGCCGCAGGAAAGCGCGGTCGCCTTCGACTTCACTGCGCAAGACATCGTTGCGCTGGGACGCTATCCGCATCGGCGCGCCCCCGATCGCGACGAAGACGGGATCATTGCCGAAGCGATGGCGTTGACCGACGTCACGGCGCTGGCGCCGCGCATCCTCAATACGCTCTCGGGCGGCGAGAAGGCCCGGGTTCACCTGGCGCGGGCACTGGCGCAGCTATGGCATCCGCGTTCCGATGGCGGCACCCGCTGGTTGCTGCTCGACGAACCCACGGCGGCCCTGGACCTGGCGCACCAGCATTCGGCGATGCGACTCCTGCGTGCCTGGGCGGCGCGCGGCGTGGGCGTGGTGGCGGTGCTGCACGACCTGAACCTCGCGCGGCGCTATGCCGACGAGGTGGTGGTGCTGGGCGCCGAAGACGGTTTGCGTCAAGGAACGACCGCCGAGGTGCTTCAACCTGCGCTGATCGAGGCGGTGTGGGGCATGCCGTGCCAGCCGGTCACCAGCGCGGACGGTACGGTGCAATATCTGTTCGGGTAGCCCTTGCCGGTGCTTGCGATGTTGCTATTCAAAAGATAGCAAATCAGTACGTGAGGCGCTCCGGCCGCAGCTCCTGCAGGATCGTCGTCGCGATTTCCTCGATCGACTTGGTGGTGGTCGATAGCCAGCGAATGCCGGCGCGCCGCATCATCGCCTCGGCCTCGCTCACCTCGTGGCGGCAGTTCTCCAGGCTCGCATAGCGCGAATCGGGCCGCCGTTCGTTGCGGATTTCGCTCAGGCGCTCGGGCTGGATCGTCAGGCCGAAGATCTTCTTGCGGTGCGGCATCAGGGCGGGCGGCAACTGGCGGCGGTCGAAGTCTTCGGGAATCAGCGGGTAGTTGGCCGCCTTCAGCCCGTGCTGCATCGCCAAGTAGAGCGAAGTGGGCGTCTTGCCGCTGCGGCTCACGCCCACCAGGATCACGTCGGCGCCCTGCAGGTCGCGGTTGCTCTGGCCGTCGTCGTGCGCCAGGCTGAAGTCGATGGCGGCGATGCGGGCGTTGTATTCCTTGCTCTTGCTCACGTCGCTGAAGCGGCCGATGCGGTGGTTCGACTTCACCGCCAGTTCGATTTCCAGCGGCCGCACGAAGGTGCCGAACATGTCCAGCAGCATGCCCTTGCATCCGGTTTCGATCACTTCCAGCACGTCCATGTTGGCCAGCGTGGTGAAGACGATGGGCCGCACGCCCTCGAGTTCGGCCGTGTGGTTGATCTGCCGGACGGCCTGGTGGGCCTTGTCGACCGTGTCGGTGAACGGGAGCCGCACGTGGCGCGGCTTCATCTCGAACTGGGCCAGCACGGCGTTGCCGAAAGTCTCGGCGGTGATGCCGGTGCCGTCGGAAATGAAGAAAACAGTGCGTGTATGCATGGTGTTGCTCTTGCGGCCTTGTCCTGCGGCGCCGGCAACCTTGCCACGCCTACAATCCGGTCCATTATCGGGAATCCGCTTTCCCAACCCCCCATTCTTTCCATGCACGCCGCACCCGCACCCAAAGCAACGACAACGATCGTGCCGTGCCGCCTGCATGCAGCACCGGTTTCAACTTCTGGAGCTTTCCCATGTCTGCACTTTTCGACGCGACCGCCCTGGTCGTACCGTTTGAAAACCTGAGAATGACCGACGTCGAGGCGGTTGGCGGCAAGAACGCCAGCCTCGGCGAGATGATCTCGCAGCTGCCCCAAGGCGTGCGGGTGCCCACCGGTTTCGCGACCACGGCCCACGCCTTCCGCCAGTTCCTGGCCCATGACGGCCTGGCCGACAAGATCAGCAAGCGCCTTGCCGCTTTGGACACCGAAGACGTGCGCGCCCTGGCCGTGGCCGGCGCCGAGATCCGCGCCATGGTCGAGGCCCAGCCTTTCCCGGCCGACCTGCAGAAAGCCATCGGCGAGGCCTTCGCCACGCTGAGCGCCGGCAACCCGTCCGCCTCGTTCGCCGTGCGTTCCTCGGCCACCGCTGAAGACCTGCCCGACGCCTCGTTCGCGGGCCAGCAGGAAACCTTCCTGAACGTGGTCGGCATCGACGACGTGCTGCACAAGATGAAGGAGGTGTTCGCTTCCCTCTACAACGACCGTGCCATCAGCTACCGCGTGCACAAGGGCTTCGAGCATGACGTGGTCGCGCTCTCGGCTGGCGTGCAGCGCATGGTGCGCTCCGACCTCGGCGCCGCCGGCGTGATGTTCACCATCGACACCGAATCGGGCTTCGAAGACGTGGTGTTCATCACCTCCAGCTACGGCCTGGGCGAAACGGTGGTGCAGGGCGCCGTGAATCCCGACGAGTTCTATGTGCACAAGCCGACGCTGCGCGCCGGCAAGCGCGCCGTGATCCGCCGCAACCTCGGCTCCAAGCTGATCCAGATGGAGTTCGCGACGCCCGAAGAGAAAAAGGCGAGCGGCAAGCTGGTGAAGACGACCGACGTCAAGGCCGAGCAGCGCAACCGCTACTCGCTGAGCGACGCCGACGTCGAGCAGTTGGCCAAGTACGCGCTGGTGATCGAAGAACACTACGGCCGCCCGATGGACATCGAGTGGGGCAAGGACGGCACCGACGGCCAGCTCTACATCCTGCAGGCGCGCCCCGAGACGGTGAAGAGCCAGCAGCAGGGCAAGGCCGAGCAGCGCTACAAGCTGCTGGGCAAGGGCGCCATCCTCGCCGAAGGCCGCGCCATCGGCCAGAAGATCGGTACCGGCCCCGTGCGCCTCGTGCACAACATCAGCGAAATGGACAAGGTGCAGGCTGGCGACGTGCTCGTCACCGACATGACCGACCCCAACTGGGAACCGGTGATGAAGCGTGCAGCCGCCATCGTCACCAACCGCGGCGGGCGCACCTGCCACGCGGCCATCATCGCGCGCGAACTGGGCATTCCGGCCGTGGTCGGCTGCGGCGACGCGACCGACCTCCTGAAGGACGGCACGCTGGTCACCGTAAGCTGCGCCGAGGGCGACACGGGCTTCATTTACGACGGCCTGCTCGAGACCGAAGTGACCGAAGTGCAGCGCGGCGTGATGCCCGAGATCGACATCAAGCTGATGATGAACGTCGGCAATCCGCAGCTGGCCTTCGACTTCGCGCAGCTGCCGAACCATGGCGTGGGCCTGGCGCGGCTCGAGTTCATCATCAACAACAACATCGGCGTGCACCCGAAGGCGATCCTCGACTACCCGAATGTCGACAACGACCTGAAGAAGGCCGTGGAGTCGGTGGCCCGCGGCCACGCCTCGCCGCGTGCGTTCTATGTCGACAAGGTGGCCGAAGGCATCGCGACCATCGCTGCGGCTTTCTGGCCCAAGCAGGTGATCGTGCGTCTCTCGGACTTCAAGTCGAACGAGTACCGCAAGCTGATCGGCGGCAGCCGCTACGAGCCGGAAGAAGAGAACCCGATGCTGGGCTTCCGCGGCGCGGCGCGCTACCTGAGCGCCGACTTCGGCGAGGCCTTTGCCATGGAATGCGAGGCGCTCAAGCGCGTGCGCAACGACATGGGCCTGGTCAACGTGCAGATCATGGTGCCCTTCGTGCGTACCCTCGGCCAGGCCGAGCGAGTGACCACGCTGCTGGGCGAGCACGGCCTGAAGCGCGGCGAGAACGATCTCAAGCTGATCATGATGTGCGAGGTGCCGAGCAACGCGATCCTGCCGGAAGAGTTCCTGAAGTTCTTCGACGGCTTCTCGATCGGCTCGAACGACCTGACCCAGCTCACGCTGGGCCTGGACCGCGATTCGGGGCTCGAGCTGCTGGCCGCCGACTTCGACGAGCGCGACCCGGCCATCAAGGCGCTCTTGAGCCGCGTTATCAAGGCCTGCAAGGCCGAAGGGAAGTACGTGGGCATCTGCGGCCAGGGGCCTAGCGACCATCCGGACTTCGCGCTCTGGCTGGCGGAAGAGGGGATCGAATCGATCTCGCTCAACCCCGACAGCGTGATCGACACCTGGCAACAGCTGGCCAAGCGCTGAAGCTCTTCGCGCGTCGGATGGCGGAAATCCCCATGGGGGGATTCCCGCGACCTGTAGGTGTTTTGGAAACAAATTGCGTATTTGATGCCAGACTTGCCAGATTCACGGGCGCATCCCGGAAGGGAAGATCACCATGATTCTTGTGAAGACGCCAACGGGCCAGCAGGCCCTGAAAGACCGATCGGTCCCGGTGACGCCGCGCCAGCGCTCGGCATTCATCCTGTTCGACGGCAAGCGCTCGATCGACGAGGTGCTGGCCAACGGCATGGGTATCGTGCGCGAGGACATCGACCACATGGTCGCGTTGGGGCTTCTGGAACCGATGGCGGGCAGTGCGCCGCCGCCGGCCGCTGCAAATGCGCCCGCAGAGGTTCCGAAGCCCGCCGCGCCGGCGGCACCCGCGGCAGGCTCGGGCTCGTCCGGCCGCACCAGGCAGCAGCGCTACAAGGATGCCTACCCGATCGCCACCCAGCTCACGGGCAGCCTGGGCCTGATGGGGTTCCGGCTCAACCTGCAGGTCGAGGGCACGACCAGCTACGAAGACCTGCTCGCTCTGGCACCCAAGATCCGCGCCGCGGTCGGTGCCGAGAAGGCCGCCGCCCTGGACAAGGCCCTCAACGACTGAGTTGCCTTGCCGGACTGCCGATTCCAGGGCTATAATCGCCGGCTTTGCCTTGCCACACTGCGCCCGACGCTGCAGGTGGCTTTTCCTCTTCCTCGGAAGAATCCACAAGGAGTGCCATGCGTCACTACGAAATCATTTTGCTGATCCACCCGGATCAGAGCGAGCAAGTTCCGGCCATGCTGGAGCGCTACAAGGGCCTGATCACGGCCGGCGGTGGCAAGGTCCATCGCGTTGAAGACTGGGGCCGCCGCCAGTTGGCCTACCAGATCAACAAGCTTAACAAGGCGCACTACTTGTGCGTCAACATCGAAGCCGAGCAAACCGTGATGGGCGAACTGGAACACGCGTTCAAGTTCAACGATGCCGTGCTGCGTCACCTCACCGTCCAGAAGAAGAAGGCCGAAACCGGTCCTTCGTCGATGATGAAGACGGTCGAGCGCGAAGAAGCCCGCAAGGCCCAGCAGGCCGAATACGCCGCCAACAACAACTGATGGCGTGACTGCTGCCGCTGCGGCAACCGGTGTCAATCAGCTGTTGCTGACCGCCTCGGTTGCCGAACTCGGAGCCTTGCGATACACGCCGGCCGGCTTGCCCGCCATCGACCTCAGACTCGAACACGAGTCCACCCTCGATGAAGCAGGCAAACCCCGGCAGGTGAAGACGGCCCTCAAGGCCGTTGCCTTCGGCGCCATCGCCGAACGGCTCGCAAGACAGTCGATGGGAAGTCTCTGGCGTTTTCAGGGCTTTCTCGCGACACCGGGCAATGGCAAGCATCCGGTCCTGCACATCCAGGATTTTCAGCAAGATTAATTTTCGACAAGAGGTCCCCAAATGGCCACGTTCAAGAAATTCAACAAAGACAAGCGCCCGAAGCGCAACACCCAGTCGCTGCTGTTCAAGCGCAAGCGCTTCTGCCGTTTCACCGTCGCTGGGGTCGAGGAAATCGACTACAAGGACATCGACACGCTGCGTGACTTCATCAGCGAAAACGGCAAGATCATCCCCGCACGCCTGACCGGCACGCGCGCGATCTACCAGCGCCAGCTCAACACCGCCATCAAGCGCGCACGCTTCCTGGCCATGGTCCCGTACAGCGACCAACACCGCGTCTAAGGAGCCGACACCATGCAAGTCATTCTTCTGGACAAGGTCGTCAACCTCGGCACCCTCGGCGAAATCGTCAAGGTCAAGGACGGTTACGCACGCAATTTCCTGATCCCGTCGGGCCGCGCCCGTCGCGCCACCGCTGCCAACAAGGCCGAATTCGAAGCCAAGCGCGCCGAACTCGAAAAGGCTGCGGCCGCCAAGCTGGCTGAAATGCAAGCCCAAGGCGAAAAGCTCGGCGGCACGACCGTCAAGCTGACGCAAAAGGCCGGCGTCGACGGCCGTCTGTTCGGTTCGGTCACCAACGGCGACATCGCCGAAGAGCTGGGCAAGCAAGGCTACAAGGTTGCCAAGTCGCAAGTGCGCCTGCCCAACGGCCCGATCAAGGTCGTCGGCGACAGCACCGTGGCTGTTGCGCTGCACACCGACGTGGTCGTCGAGATTACCGTGACGGTCTACGGCGAAACCGCCTGATCGTTCGTGGCGCCTCGTGCGCTGCCGCAAAAGCCGCCTCCGGGCGGCTTTTCTTTTTGCGAACGTTGCCCCCAGGCTTTTCGCTGCGCGTAACACCCCCCCGACGGGCCCGTGCGGCTCGCGTTGGGGCGGCCCAGCGACGCCCGCCTCAGTTTTCCGGCGCGTTGCACCGGAAGATCACTGTTTATTAACAACCTTGTCCACAGGCGCAGCGCCGTGCGCGGCTTAGCATGCAGGGTTGCAAGGGAAGTCCATGTCCGCCGTTTTCTCCTACTCCGACGGTAATGCGTCGGCCGACCGCCAGATCGCCCAACTGCGCATTCCGCCGCACTCCATCGAGGCCGAATCGAGCGTGCTCGGTGGCCTGCTGCTCGACAACGGCGCCTGGGACCGCATGGGCGACCTGCTGGTCGACGACGACTTCTACCGTCACGAGCACAAGCTGATCTACGCCGCCATCGGCGGACTGATCAATGCCAGCAAGGCGGCCGACGTCATCACCGTCTTCGAGCGGTTGCAGAGCCTGGGCAAGGCCGACGATATCGGCGGTCTGGTCTACCTGAACTCGCTCGCGCAGTACGTGCCCAGCGCGAGCAACATCCGGCGCTATGCGGAGATCGTGCGCGAGCGCTCGATCCTGCGAAAGCTCGTCTCGGCCAGCGACGAGATCGCGACCAACGCCTTCAACCCGCAGGGCAAGCCGGTCGACAAGATCCTCGACGAAGCCGAGCAGAAGATCTTCAACATCGGCGAAGAAGGCTCGCGGATGAAGCAGGGCTTCCAGAGCATGGACGCCCTGGTGGTCGAACTGCTCGACCGTGTGACCGAGATGGCCGAGAACCCGAACGACATCACGGGCGTGCGCACGGGCTTCCATGACTTCGACAAGATGACCTCGGGCCTGCAGCCGGGCGACATGATCGTGCTGGCCGCGCGCCCCTCGATGGGCAAGACCTCGCTGGCGATCAACATCGCCGAACACGTGGCGCTCAACGAAGGCCTGCCCGTTGCCGTGTTCTCGATGGAAATGGGCGCGTCGCAGCTGGCGGTGCGTATCGTCGGCTCGATCGGCCGCATCGACCAGGGCCACTTGCGCACCGGCAAGCTCAGCGACGAGGAGTGGCCGCGCCTGACCGAAGCCATCGAGAAGCTGCGCACCGTGTCGCTGCACATCGACGAGACGCCGGGCCTCTCGACCAGCGAACTGCGCGCCAATGCGCGCCGGCTCGCGCGCCAGTACGGGCGCCTGGGCCTGATCGTGGTCGACTACCTGCAGCTCATGTCCACCAGCTCGAGCGGCGACGAGAACCGTGCAACGGCCGTGGGTGAAATCTCGCGGGGCCTGAAGATGCTCGCCAAGGAGCTCAAATGCCCGGTGATCGCGCTCTCTCAGCTCAGCCGTGGCGTGGAAAGCCGCACCGACAAGCGCCCCATGATGAGCGACTTGCGCGAATCTGGCGCCATCGAGCAGGACGCGGACATCATCATGTTCATCTACCGCGACGACTACTACGACAAGAACAGCAAGGAGCCGGGCGTGGCGGAGGTGATCATCAGCAAGCACCGAAACGGCCCTACGGGCACTGTCAAGCTGGCTTTCCTGAAGCCGATCACCAAGTTCGAGAACCTGGAAGGCTACAGCCACAGCGATCAGTACTGACGTGAGCGTAGCGAGGTCAAGACGCTGAAGGACCTTCGGACTTCGACGCCCATGTCTGGGGGTCCGGTGGCGTCGTCTCGACCTGCTGGGCCTTCACCTGGCGCAGCAGGTCGGCCAGCGTCTTGCCCGGTTCGTCGCGGAATCGATCGGGCAGCACTTCGACCGCGTCCATGCGGTCGACGCGAAAGCCGCGGAAGTCGTTGCGCAGTTCGCACCAGGTCGAGAGCGTCCAGACCTTCCCCCAATAGAAGCAGCCGAGCGGCCGCACCGTGCGCTCGCTGGCATCGCCCGACACGTCCCGGTAATTGAGGCGCAGCTTCTGACGCGCCTGCACGGCCTCGCGCAAGGCCTGCAGCCGGGCACCCATGACGTCGTCCAGCCCCAGCGCCGGCGCATAGAGCGCCAGCGCTTCCGCCGAGACGCGCGCGGCCGGCGGCAGCACCGAGAGAATCTTGCCAAGCCCCGATTCGATGTCGCGCGCCAGCGCCGGATCGACCCAGCTCTGCGCGAGGCGCGCCGCAGCCACGAGCGCCGAAGCCTCATCCTGCGTGAACATCAGCGGCGGCAGTTCGAAACCCACACCCAGCCGGTAGCCCACGCCGGCTTCGCCCTCGATCGGCACGCCCTGATGCTGCAGGTCGGCCACGTCGCGGTACACCGTGCGCTCCGAGACCTCCAGGCGCTGCGCAAGAAACGCGGCCGTGGTGAGCCGGCGCCCTCGGATGAGCTGCACGAGCTGGAAGAGGCGGTCGGCGCGTCGCATCAGCGCGTTCTGGAGAGCTTCTTGGCGAAGTCCTCGACGAAGTAGCGCTTGCCGCGCTGCACGACCGTGTGGCCCTCGGCTTCGAGCCTGGCCATCTGCGCTTCGATGCCGCCGGGGTACTTTGGGTTGAGTTCGCCGCCGATCTTGAGGGTGCGCCAGTACGGCGTACGGTCTTCCGCTTTCGAATCCTCGGCGGCGTGCGCGACCATGTGCGCAAAGATGGCCGTGGTCACGGTGCAGCCGATGGTGGCGCGGTGGCGCACCGCGATGTCCTCGCCTATGCCCATCACGGTCGCGAGCCGGCCCTCGGGCACGCCGCGCATCGCCTCCTCGACCTCGCGCGGGGAGGGCGTGGCGATGGTCCCTTCGCCATGGCGCTTTCGCATCGGCGAAGGGATCTCCTTGACGGTCGGCAGGTGCGGGTAGCTGGCGAGCCTGTCGCGCCAGCTCTTCTTCATGCTCATGAAATTGCGGAGACTCCGATGTGGATCGCCACCTTGTCCGGCCCATCGTAGGCTTCGAAATCGCTGCGGTAGCGGCGCACGATTTCCGGGTGCGCCTCGAAATACTGCCAGATGCGCTGCCAGGTGGCGATCACCATCTGCGGCATCTCGCCCTGGCCATTGAATACCAGGTAGTCGCCGGCCTCGATGGCCACGCTGTCCGCCCCGTCCGAGACGGCCACGCCGACGGAGATGTCGAACGGGCCATGGGCATCGGATTCGTAGGCGGAGTAGACGCCGAAGATGCGCGTGTCGCTCGTGCGGTGCGGCGTCGACTCGTAGGTCTGCTCGCCGAAGAAGCGGCCCCACAGCGCACCGATGCGGGCCGTGGCGGGATCGCTTTCTTCGCGGTTGGTCGTGCGGGCCGTGAGGCCGGCGACCCGGAAGGCATCGTTGTGTTGGCGAGTGGGGTCCATGGCTTCTTCTCCTTCTCTTTCTCTTGTATCTGCGATGTTTGGATGGTTCAGTTCAAAGGGCGAGCATCTTCAGGTCTGCCTTCATGGTCCGGGCGATCAACGCCATGTCCGCGTCGGTGACGTCGAACATGCCGAAGCGGAACTTGTAGCCCCACTGCTTCGGCGTCTCGATGAAGGCCAGGCGCTCGATCAGCGGCGCGATGGGCGCCTCGTGCGAGGCCGCATAGCTCACGTCGCGGCGCCAGGGAGTGAAGCCGCCACCCATGTCGAATTCGTACGGTTCGCCGGGCAGCACGATGCCGATCGACACGAAGCTCTGCAGCTTGTCCGTGCCGCCGAAGACCGTTGCCGGCGAATAGTAGGCCACGCGGTCGCCCGCGGCGACGCGCTTGAGCGGGCCCGGCTTGCCGTGGCCGACCTGCATGAAGCCAAGCGGCTTGTGGTCACGCCCGCGCCGGGCATGGTCGGCGCTCGCGACGGCGATCCAGTTGCGCTGTGCCATGGTGCTTCAGGCGAGGGCGTGCAGGCCGACTTCGTTGCCTTCGGTGTCGCGCAGGTGGGCGATGAAACCCATGCCCGGCGGCAGCGCGGATTTGGGGGCCACGATCTGCCCGCCGGCCGCCTCGACGCGTGAGAGCGCGGCGTCGAGGCTGGGCATGCAATCGAGGTAGATGCGGATGCTCCCGCCCGCGCGCGCAGCGGCTCCTGCACCCGCCTGCAAGGCGCCGCCGACGCCTGGGGCGTCGTACGGAAAAATAGCCAGGGCCTCGCCGCCGAGACTTTCGCGGCGCAGCTTGCGCGCCAGCACGGTTTCGTAGAAGGCCTGGGCACGGTCCAGGTCGCTGACCGGAATCTCGAACCAGGTGATCGCGTTCTGCATGGAGGAGTTCTCTTTCGTCGTGTGTGGAAGGAGCCTCGATGGTGCGAGCCGCCTCCTGACAACGTCTTGTCAGGAGCCTGTCATTGCGGGGCGAAAAAAAAAAAGGCCCGCGATGCTCCAGGGGAGCATGCGCGGGCTTGGTTGGCTTACTTGATTTTTAGAGCACGTCGCTGGCGAAGTCGGCCAGGCGCGAGCGTTCGCCGCGCGCCAGCGTGATGTGTCCGCCGTGCGGCCAGCCCTTGAACTTGTCGACCGCGAAGGTCAGGCCCGAAGAGCCTTCCGTGAGGTACGGCGTGTCGATCTGCGCGAGGTTGCCCATGCAGATGATCTTGGTGCCCGGGCCGGCCCGCGTGATCAACGTCTTCATCTGCTTGGGCGTCAGGTTCTGCGCCTCGTCGATGATCACGTACTTGTTCAGGAAGGTGCGCCCGCGCATGAAGTTCATGCTCTTGACCTTGATGCGGCTGCGGATCAGCTCGTTGGTGGCCGCGCGGCCCCACTCGCCGGCGCCGCCGCCGTCGCCCTTGGCCAGGAACTCGAGGTTGTCGTCCAGTGCGCCCATCCAGGGGCCCATCTTTTCTTCCTCTGTGCCGGGCAGGAAGCCGATGTCCTCGCCCACGCTCACCGTCGCGCGGGTCATGATGATCTCGGTGTAGCGGCGGTCGTCCAGCACCTGCGTGAGGCCCGAGGCCAGCGCCATCAGGGTCTTGCCGGTGCCGGCGGTGCCGGTCAGCGTGACGAAGTCGATCTCCGGGTCCATGAGCAGGTTCATCGCGAAGTTCTGCTCGCGGTTGCGCGTGTTCACGCCCCAGACCGCGTTCTTGCCCGAGCTGTAGTCCTTGAGCGTCTTGAGCACTGCGGTCTTGTCGCGGATCTCGGTGACGCGCGCGTACATGCTCGGCTCGCCGGGCGCCTCGAAGAAGACGAACTGGTTGATGTACAGGTTGGGCACCAGCGGGCCGCTGATCCGGTAGAAGGTGTTGCTGCCGCTCTGCCAGCTCTCGACGGTCTTGCTCTGGCGGGTCCAGAAGTCAGGCGGGAGGGCGAGCGAGCCTGCGTAGAGCAAGTCGCCGTCTTCCAGCGTCTTGTCGTTCTGGTAGTCGTCGGCGGCCAGGCCCAGTGCGCGAGCCTTGACGCGCATGTTGATGTCCTTGGACACCAGCACCACTTCCTGCTTCGGCTTGCCCGGGCGGTCCTTGGCGTACTCGTCACGCAGCGCGTGCACGACGCCCAGGATCTGGTTGTCGGCCTTGCCCTGGGGCAGGCTGATCGGCAGGGAGTAGTCGAGCGGCGCGGTCTGGAAGAACAGGCGCCCGCCGGCTTCGCGGTGGCCGGTGGTGTCCAGCTTCAGGCCCTTGTCGATGTCCGCGTCCTGCGCGCCGGCCAGCGCGTCGAGCGTGCGGCTGGTCTGGCGGCCGTTGCGGGCGACTTCGGTGGTGCCCTTCTTGTGGCCGTCGAGCTCTTCCAGCACGATCATCGGCAGGAAGATGTCGTGTTCCTCGAACCGGAACAGGCACATCGGGTCGTGCAGCAGCACATTCGTGTCGAGCACGAACAGCTTGGCCGGACCGCTCGACTTGCTGCGCTTGGGGCGCGCCGGAGCCTGGGGCGCGGCCGCTGCGGGCGCCGGCGCATGGACCGGGGCGGGCGCCGTGGGAACCCGCGTCTCGACCTGGATGGCGGCCTGTTGCTGCGGAGCGGGAGCGGGGGCAGGGGCCGGCCGGGATTTGGCGCGGCGCGACGGACGCGCGTTTTCGCCGCCGCCGGCTGCTTCGGAATTCAGGTTGTCGAACAACTCCAGCGGCTGCGGGCCGTTCGAGGCGGTTTCGTCAGCGCGCTGGTCGCCGGATCGTCGCGACCCCCTGTGCGAGGACCGGGCGGGCGCGTCGATCGCGTCCGGCGAGAGCAATGCGGCGCGTTTCGTGGGGGCGGGAGGCAATGGCATGTGGGAGGTCGCTCGCAGGAAAGTGGAAACCAGAAAACGAAAAAGCCGCCTGAAGACCAAGGCGGCTTTGTTCGGGGGATGCGGTCGTGGAGCTCAACGGCATGAAGCCATTATGCACACCGCAGTTGATGCGCCAGAGGCTCTTTGCTGCTTTTACGCGCTGCGTTGGGCATTCCCCACGCAAATCGCGCAAAGCGCAAGCTGGCACTTCTTGCTGCGATCAGGCGGCCTTCTTGAGCGCCTTGACTGCCTTGAGCACGTCGTCGACGTGACCCGGAACCTTGAGCCCGCGCCATTCGGCCTTCAGGATGCCGTCGGCGCCGATCAGGAAGGTGCTGCGTTCGATGCCCTTGACCTTCTTGCCGTACATGATCTTGTTCTTGACCACGCCGAACATGTGGCACATTTTTTCTTCGGTGTCGGCGATCAGTTCGAAGGGCAGCTCGAGCTTGGCCTTGAACTCGTCGTGCGACTTCATGTTGTCACGCGAGACGCCGAAAACGGTGGCACCGGCCTTTTCGAAGTCCTTGTAGCGGTCGCGAAACTGCATGGCTTCGGTGGTGCAACCCGGGGTGTTATCTTTCGGGTAAAAATACATGACCAGCACGTGGCCGAGATGCGAGGTATTCGAGACCTTGAGGCCGCCCGTGGCGTTGGCGTCGAATTCAGGAATGGGTTTGTTGACAACGATCGCCATGAAACTTGTTTTCTCCGTTAGATTCCGTGGATCGAGTTCTTCGGGGCCGACTCGATGCGCGGAGGATTGGTCGTTGCTAACTTTGGGGTAGCTGGCCTGTTCGCAACCCGCTATTTTACCCCGAAAATACCCCTCTCAGTCAGACGACGGGCTCTCGACCAGCAGGGCAGCGATCACATGCCGGCCTTCGCCGGCCAGGATGTTGTAGGTCCGGCAGGCCGCCGGGGTGTCCATGGTCTCTACGCCGGTGCGCTGCGCCATCAGGGGCTGGAGCCAGGCGGGCTGCGGAAAGCGGATGCGGGTTCCGCTGCCGAAAATAATCAGTTCGGCCCCCAATCCCGCCAGTTGCGCGAAATGTTCCGGGCCGATTTCGTCGAATCGGGTGCAGTTCCACTCGAAACGCTCGCCACGGGAGCCGACCACCACGCTTCCCTCGACCTTTTCGTTGTTGATCGCGACCCAGCCGGGGCCGTGTGCGGTGAGGGACTGGGCGTCGGATTTGTCGGGCTGGAGCTTCATCTGGTCGCTGGGAACTGTGGTCAAATTATAGGTTTTCCCCAGTGACACGAGGCCTGCAGGGGCCTTTGACCCTCGAGTAAACACGCCCGGGAGGGCCTTTTGAAGCAGCTCAAGAAATCGGCCAAGCTGGCCAACGTCCTCTACGACATCCGCGGTCCCATCATGGACGCCGCCAAGCAGATGGAAGAGGACGGCCAGAAGATCATCAAGCTCAATATCGGCAATCTGGCCGTGTTCGGCTTCGATGCGCCCGAGGAAATCCAGCAGGACATGATCCGTAACCTGCCGAACTCGGCGGGCTATTCCGACAGCAAGGGCGTCTTCGCCGCGCGCAAGGCGGTGATGCACGAGACCCAGAAGCAGGGCATTGCCGGCGTCACGCTGGACGACATCTACCTGGGCAATGGTGCGAGCGAGCTGATCGCCATGTCCACGAACGCGCTGCTCGACGACGGCGACGAACTGCTCCTGCCGGCCCCCGACTACCCTTTGTGGACCGCTTCCACCAGCCTCTCGGGCGGCACGCCGGTGCACTACCTGTGCGACGAGGCCAACGGCTGGATGCCCAACCTGGAGGACATCCGCGCCAAGATCACGCCCCGCACCAAGGGCATCGTGGTCATCAACCCGAACAACCCGACCGGCGCGCTCTATTCCGACGAGCTGCTCAAGAGCATCGTGGCCATCGCACGCGAACACGGCCTCGTGATCTTCGCCGACGAGGTCTACGACAAGGTGCTGTACGACGGCGTCAAGCACACCGCCATCGCCAGCCTGTCGACCGATGTGCTTACGCTCACCTTCAACTCGCTCTCCAAGAGCTATCGCTCCTGCGGCTACCGCGCGGGCTGGGTCGTGGTCTCGGGCGACAAGCGTGCAGCCCAGGACTACATCGAGGGGCTGAACATGCTCTCGAACATGCGCCTGTGCGCCAACGTCCCGGGCCAATGGGCCATCCAGACGGCCCTGGGCGGTTACCAGAGCATCAACGACCTGGTCTGCGACGGCGGGCGCCTGCGCCGCCAGCGCGACCTGGCCTACGAACTGATCACCGCCATTCCGGGCGTGACCTGCGTCAAGCCGAGCGCCGCGCTCTACATGTTCCCAAGGCTCGACCCCGAGGTTTATCCGATCGCCGACGACCGCCAGTTCTTCCTCGAGCTCCTCAAGGAAACGCGCGTGATGCTGGTGCAGGGCACCGGCTTCAACTGGGCCACGCCGGACCATTTCCGCATCGTGTTCCTGCCCCACGAGGACGACCTGCGCGAGGCCATCAACCGCATCGCGAAGTTCCTGGAGCAGTACCGCCTGCGCCGCAAGACGGGAAAGTGAAATCCGCTGGCGGCGGCATGTGCCGTCGCCTTGCCGTCGCTGCCTGAAGGCTGCCCCCCATCCAAACCATCAACGCCATGAGCGCGACTCTCCCAATGAAACCCATCCAAGTAGGCTTGCTCGGCGCAGGCACGGTCGGCAGCGGCACCTTCAAGGTGCTCCAGCGCAATCAGGAAGAAATCAAGCGCCGCGCCGGCCGCGGCATCGAGATCACGATGGTGGCCGACCTGGACACCGCCCGTGCCCGCGAAGTGGCCGGCGAAGGCGTCAAGGTGGTGGCCGATGCGCGCGAGATCATTGCCAACCCCGAGATCGACATCGTCATCGAACTGATCGGCGGCTACGGCGTCGCCAAGCAGCTGGTGCTCGAAGCCATCGCGGCCGGCAAGCATGTGGTCACGGCCAACAAGGCGCTGCTCGCGGTGCATGGCACCGAGATCTTCGCGGCCGCGCATGCCAAGGGCGTGATGGTGGCCTTCGAGGCGGCCGTCGCCGGCGGTATCCCGATCATCAAGGCGCTGCGCGAAGGCCTCACGGCCAACAGCATCCAGTGGCTGGCCGGCATCATCAACGGCACGACCAACTTCATCCTGTCCGAGATGCGCGACAAGGGCCTGGACTTCGCCACCGTGCTGAAGGAAGCCCAGCGCCTGGGCTACGCCGAAGCCGACCCTACCTTCGACATCGAAGGCGTCGACGCCGGCCACAAGGTCACGCTGATGAGCGCCATCGCGTTCGGGATCCCAGTGCAGTTCGACAAGGCCCACATCGAAGGCATCACCAAGCTCGCCGCGCAGGACATCAAGTACGCCGAGCAGCTGGGCTACCGCATCAAGCTGCTGGGCATCACCAAGCGCACGGCCAAGGGCATCGAGCTGCGCGTGCATCCGTCGCTCGTGCCGTCCAAGCGCCTGCTGGCCAACGTCGAAGGCGCGATGAACGCGGTGGTCGTGCACGGCGATGCCGTCGGCACCACGCTCTACTACGGCAAGGGCGCCGGCAGCGAGCCGACCGCCAGCGCGGTGATCGCCGACCTGGTCGACATCACCCGCCTGCACACGGCCGACGCCGCACACCGCGTGCCGCACCTGGCGTTCCACCCCGATGCGATGAGCGACCTGAAGGTGCTGCCCATGGCCGAGGTCGTCACGAGCTACTACCTGCGCCTTCGCGTGGCCGACCAGGCCGGCGTGCTCGCCAAGGTGACGGGCCTCCTGGCCACCGCCGGCATCAGCATCGACGCGGTGCTGCAGCGCGAAGCCGACGAAGTGGGCGGCGAGGGTTCCACGCAGACCGACCTCATCATCCTCACGCACGACGCGCGCGAAGGCACCGTCGATGACGTGCTGGCCGAGCTTCAGGCGCTGCCGACCGTGCTCGAGCCGATCGTGCGCATCCGCAAGGAAGAGTTGAAGTGAACTACCTGAGCACCCGCGGCCACCCCGACCGCAAGCGCTTCTGCGAAATCCTCCTGGAGGGCCTCGCGCCCGATGGCGGCCTGTACCTGCCGGAAAAGTACCCGCAGGTCGACACCGCCACGCTCGCCAAATGGCGCGAGCTGCCGTATGCCGAACTGGCCTTCGAGATCCTCTCGCTCTACATCGACGACATCGCGCCGGCCGACCTGAAAGCGATTTGCGCCAAGACCTACACCTCCGAGGTCTTCGGCACCGACGAGATCGTGCCGCTGCGCGAACTGGAAGACGGCGTGTACATCGAAGCCCTGTCCAACGGCCCCACGCTGGCCTTCAAGGACATGGCGATGCAGCTCCTGGGCAACCTGTTCGAGTACGAACTGGCCCGCCGCGGCTCGGAACTCAACATCCTGGGCGCCACCAGCGGCGACACCGGGAGCGCGGCCGAGTACGCCATGCGCGGCAAGAAGGGCGTGCGCGTCTTCATGACCTCGCCGGACGGCCGCATGAGCCCGTTCCAGCAGGCGCAGATGTTCAGCCTGCAGGACCAGAACATCCACAACATCGCCATCACCGGCGTGTTCGACGACTGCCAGGACATCGTGAAGGCGGTGTCGAACGACCTGGGCTTCAAGCGCAAGTACCGCATCGGCACGGTCAATTCGATCAACTGGGCGCGGCTGCTCGCGCAGGTCGTCTATTACTTCGCGGGCTACTTCCAGGCCACGGCGAGCAACGACAAGCCGGTGAGCTTCACCGTGCCCTCGGGCAACTTCGGCAACGTCTGCGCGGGCCACGTGGCGCGCATGATGGGCCTGCCGATCCGGACGCTGGTGGTCGCCACCAACGAGAACGACGTGCTCGACGAGTTCTTCCGCACCGGCATCTACCGCGTGCGCGGCGCGGCCGACACGCACGAGACCTCCAGCCCGTCGATGGACATCAGCAAGGCCAGCAATTTCGAGCGCTTCGTGTTCGACCTGGTGGGCCGCGATGCCGCCAAGCTGCGCAAGCTGTTCGTCGAAGACCTGGGCCTGGAAGGCCGCTTCGACTTAAGCTCAGACCCGGCTTTCGGGCAGGCCGCCGAACGCTTCGGCTTCCAGAGCAGCCGCAGCACGCACGCCGACCGCCTGGCCACGATCCGCGACACAGAGAAGCGCTTTGCCACGCTGGTCGATCCGCACACAGCCGACGGCCTGAAGGCCGCGCGCGAATTTCTGGTGCCCGGCGTGCCGATGGTGGTGCTCGAAACCGCGCTGCCGATCAAGTTCGCCGCCACGATCGTCGAGGCCCTGGGTCACGAACCTGACCGGCCGGCGAAGTTCGAAGGGATCGAGGCGCTACCCAAGCGCGTGGTCAAGCTGCCGGCGGACGCCGAGGCTGTGAAGGCCTATATCGCGCAAAACTGTGACTGATCGCCACAGGGAGTCGGCATGAAAGTCGTCGGTTTCGCCGGCTACTCGGGCGCGGGCAAGACCACGCTGGTCGAAAAGCTGATCCCCGTGCTCAAGCGGCTGGGGCAGCGCGTCTCGGTGGTCAAGCACGCGCACCACAAATTCGACATCGACCATCCCGGCAAGGACACCTACCGCCATCGCGAGGCGGGCGCCTTCGAGGTGGTCGTCGCCTCCGACAAGCGACTTGCGGTGATGCGCGAGTTCGAAACCCCGGTCGAACTCAGCGTGCACCAGCTGCTGGCCGAGCTGCACCCGGCTGCAGACTGGGTGCTGGTCGAGGGCTTCCGGCACAGCGACGTGCTCAAGGTCGAGGTTTGGCGCCTGCCCGAGGCGGGCGAGGCGCTTCGGCCCGTGCTCTACACGGACGATCCGTTCGTGACCGCCGTCGCCACCGATGCACCCCGCAGCCTGCCGTCGCTGACCGAGCGGCAGCTGTTCGACCTCAACGACGCCGAGGCCATCGCGCAGTGGCTCATCGCCAATGGCGAGCGCTTCGAGTACAACCCGGAACACCATGGCTGACACACCCGTTCCGTTCTCCGCGTCCAACGCGCGGCCCCCGCTGATGCCGCTGGACGATGCCATCGCGCAATTGCTGGCCAAGGCCGTGCCGAGGCTTCCCGACGAGAGCGTCGTCACCTTCGACGCCGACGGTCGCGTGCTCGCGCAGGACCTCGTCTCCGGCCTCACCGTGCCGCCGCGCGACAACAGCGCGATGGACGGCTATGCGGTGCGCGCGGCCGACTGCGCCACGCCCGGCGCCGTGCTCCAGGTGACGCAGCGCATTCCCGCCGGCACCGTCGGCACGCCGCTCGCGGCCGGCACCGCGGCGCGCATCTTCACCGGCGCGCAGATTCCCGAGGGTGCCGACGCGGTCGTGATGCAGGAAGACACCACCGCCACGCCGCAGGAAGGCGGCCTGGGTTCCGTGCGCATTGCGATCGTTCCGGCGGCCGGCCAGTGGGTGCGCCGCGCGGGGGAGGACGTGGCTTCCGGAGACATCGTGCTGAAGAAGGGCGAACGCCTCACGCCCGCGGCGCTGGGTCTTGCGGCCAGTGTCGGCTTTCACAAGTTGCAGGTCGCCCGCAAGCCGCGCGTGGCCATGCTCTCCACCGGCGACGAGCTGGTGATGCCCGGCGAGGTCGCGCCCGATGCGATGAAACCCGGCGCGATCTACAACTCCAACCGTTTCTTCATGCGCGCCTTGCTGCACCGGCTGGGCTGCGAGGTGAACGACCTGGGCATCGTGCCCGACAACCGCGAGACCACCATCGCGGCACTGCGAGATGCGGCCGAGTCGAGCGACCTGATCATCACGACCGGCGGCGTTTCGGTCGGCGAGGAAGACCACATCCGCGCCGCGCTGCAGACGCTCGGCGAGCTGCAACTGTGGTCGCTGTCGATGAAGCCGGGCAAGCCCTTCGCCTACGGGTCCATCGCGCGCAGCAACGGGCTGGGCGTGTGCCACGTGACCGGGCTGCCGGGCAACCCGGTGTCGAGCTTCCTGACTTTCCTGATGCTTGTGCGCCCCTTCCTGCTGACGCTGCAGGGCGCCGATCGCGTGACGCCCGAGGCCGTGCAGATGCGCGCCGATTTCGACTGGCCGCGCGCCGACAAGCGCCGCGAGTTCCTGCGCGCACGGCGCAACGCGTCCGGCGGGCTCGACCTGTTCGCCAACCAGAGTTCGGGCGTGCTGACCTCGATGGTCTGGGGCGACGGCGTGGTCGACAACCCTTCGGGCCAGACGATCAAGTCGGGCGACACCGTGAACTTCATTCCCTTCGCCTCGCTGCTCGCCTGACATTCCCATGAAGGTCCAGATCCGTTATTTCGCCTCGGTGCGCGAGGCGCTCGCCAGCAGCAACGAAACCGTGGACACCCGCGCCGAAACGCTCGCTGCGCTGCGCGACGAACTCATCGCACGCGGCGGGGCTCACGCCACCGCCCTCGCGCGCGGCCGGGCGGTGCGCATGGCGCTCGACCAGGTCATGAGCGACGAAGCCGCAGCCCTGCACGAAGGCTGCGAAGTCGCGTTCTTCCCTCCGGTTACGGGCGGCTGAGCCGCGCGTCCAGCGCCACTAGGCGCTCGCGCAGGCCGTCGGAGGCGCGCGTCATCGGAGAGCGCAGCTCGTCGCGCATCGCGCCGCCCTGCGCCAGCAGCGCCTTCACCGGGCCGGGGTTCGATTCGGCGAACAGCATC
Organism: Variovorax paradoxus; assembly: GCF_000834655.1. Taxonomy (GTDB): domain Bacteria; phylum Pseudomonadota; class Gammaproteobacteria; order Burkholderiales; family Burkholderiaceae_C; genus Variovorax; species Variovorax paradoxus_F. The sequence continues at coordinate 94,752 of NZ_JXQQ01000030.1, read as the reverse complement.
TCGATCAGCGGCTGCAGCGGCTGCCATTCGGCGCGCGCTTCAGCCACGCGGTTGTCGGCCAGGAGGCGCAGCACCTGCACGAAGCGCTTCGTCTGCACATGACCACTTGCTGCGATGGCGCCCACGCCGCCTTCGGCCACTGTCGAGAAGATCTGGTGGTCTTCGCCCGACAGCACCTGCAGCCGGCCATCGGCGATCAGGGCGCGTGTCTTGGCCATGTCGCCGCCGCAGTCCTTGATGCCCGCGATGCGCGGGTGCGCGGCCAGCGCCAGCAGCGTCTCGCGCGAGAGCGTGGCGCCGGTGCGGTAGGGAATGTCGTAGATCAGCACCGGCACCGCGCTCGCGTCGGCGATCGCGCGGAACCATTCGACGAGGCCGGGTTGCGACGGGCGGATGTAGTGAGGCGCGGGCACCAGCAGGCCCGCGAGTGGACGTTCCGAGAGCTTGCGCACCCAGGCCGTCGTCTTGCCCAGGTGGTAGCCCGAGAGGCCCATGACGACCGGCAGGCCGCCGGCAGCGGCCAGGACCGTGTCGAGTGAAGCCAGTTGCTCCGCTTCGTCGAGCGCGGCGGCTTCGCCGGTCGAGCCGCAGACCACGAAGCCGGCCACGCCGTCGGCCGCAAGCCGGCGGGTCAGCGCAGCGAGCGCGTCATGGTCGACCGCGCCGTCGCGAAACGGCGTGACGAGCGGAATCCAGAGACCCGAAAAATCAGGGGTGGGGGAGGCGGGTTGTTGTTGTGGCACGCAGGTTTCCTTTCAGGAATCAACCGATGGAAAGAACCACCGTCCGATGCGCGCACAACCATGCAGGGGGTCAAAGCCTCTTGGCAGGTTCCGTCGCTCATCCGACGACGGAACCGCAGCTCCGGTCAGACGAGCTTTGGTTTTTTGGCTTTGCTGCCCTGGCGCGCGCAACGGCTCCCGGGGTGCGAAAGCACCGAGGAGAGCGTGGCGAGGCAAGGCATGGATGCAGTCTATCGCGATGCCACAATCCGGACATGAGCGTTGCGCGTGTTTCGATCCAGACAGCCGATTTCGACTTGAGCCAGGAGCTCGCCACGTTGCGCGCGGGCGACAAGCGCGTGGGCGCCGTCTGCAGCTTCATCGGCACGGTGCGGGATCGCAACGACGGCAGCACCGTCGCCTCGATGGAGCTGGAGCACTATCCCGGCATGACCGAGAAGGCCATCGAGGCCATGATCGACGAGGCCCACAAGCGCTTCGACATCCTCGGCGCCCGCGTGATCCATCGCGTGGGCCTCCTGCAGCCGCTCGACCAGATCATGATGGTGGCGGTGGTCTCGGCCCACCGCGGCCAGAGCTTCGAGGCCTGCGAGTTCCTGATGGACTACCTGAAGACCCAGGCCCCGTTCTGGAAAAAAGAACAAACGCCCGAAGGCGCCCGTTGGGTCGATGCGCGCGTCAGCGACGACGCGGCTCTGGCGCGTTGGGGCATCAGCGCCCCGAACGCTTAAAGAGGTTTGAAGCCGCTGGCCTGGATGATGCGTTCCCAGGTCTGCGTGTACGTGCGCACGCGGCCCGCGAACTGGCCCTGCGGCTCGTAGCCGACCGTGAGGCCCATCGTCGTGAGCTTCTGCTTCACATCGGGCATCGCCAGCACCTTCTGCAGCGCATCGCCGTACTTGTCGATGATCGGCTGCGGCGTGCCCACCGGCGCGAAGATGCCGTAGTAGGGCAGGTCTTCCAGGTTCGAGAAGCCCAGCTCGGTGAAGGTCGGCACGTTCGGGATCACCGCCTGGCGCTTGGCGCCGATGGAGGCCACGATGCGCACCTTGCCGGCCTTGTGGTTCTCGATGAAGTCCGGCACTGAGGCGATGCCCGCGGTGATCTGGTTGCCCAGCATGTCGGCCGTCATCGGGGCGCTGCCGCGGTAGGGCGCGGGCTGTACGTCGATCTTGTACTTGTCCGAGATCATCTTCACGAGGAATTCGGGAATCGACGCGGGCGCGGGGATGCCGATGGTTTCCTTCCCGCCCTTGGCGGTGCGGACCCACTTCACGTACTCGTCGATGCTCTTGGCCGGCGTGCCGCCCGAGACGGCCAGCACGTTGGCGAAGGTGGCGAAGCCGGCCACGGGCACGAAGTCGGTGGCGGGGTTGAAGCCGGGGTTCTTCACCACCTGCGGCAGGATCGAGATCGTGTGGTCGTGCGTGAGGAACAGTGTGTGGCCGTCGGCGGGCGAAGACTTCAGCACCGTCGCGGCGATCTGGCCGCCCGCACCGGCGCGGTTCTCCACCACCACCGGCACGCCCAGCACGTCCTTGAGTTTTTCGCCCAGTGTGCGTGCAATGGCGTCGGTGCCCGCGCCGGCCGGAAAGCCCACGAGCAGGCGGATGGGCGTGCCGCTTTGCGCCTGCGCAAGGCCGCACAGGCCCATCGCGGCTAGAAAGAGGCTGGCGCTGATCGCCCGGCGGACCGGCTGAACGCGCTGCATTGAAAAAACCATGATCGACTCCATTCGAGAGAGAGAAATGCCTACGGCAGGAAGGTGCGAGGCACCGTGCAATACCCGTGCCCACGGTGCAGACCCGATTTACAACCTTGAATCGTGCCCGAACGGCCCTATTTTGAATGCAGGAATACCACCATGCGACAAGACAAACTCACCACCAAATTTCAGGAAGCGCTGAGCGACGCGCAGACACTGGCGCTCGGCAACGACAACGCCTACATCGAGCCGGCCCACCTGCTGGTCGCGATGCTGCGCCAGGACGACGGCCCGCGTGCCCTGCTGGAGCGTGCCGGCGTCAATGTGCCGGGTCTCGTGCAGGCGGCCGAGGCAGCCATCAAGAAGCTGCCGCAGGTGCAGGGCCACGACATCGTGCAGGTCGGCCCCGACCTGGGCAAGCTGCTGCAGGCCACCGAGAAGGAGGCCATCAAGCGCAACGACCAGTTCATTGCCGGCGAGTTGTTCCTCCTGGCCGTGGCTGACAGCAAGTCCGACGTCGGCAGGATCGCGAAAGAAAACGGTTTGAGCCGCAAGTCGCTCGAATCGGCCATCGACGCCGTGCGCGGCGGGCAGGGCGTGAACAGCGCCGATGCCGAAGGCCAGCGCGAGGCGCTCAAGAAATACACCATGGACCTGACCGAGCGGGCGCGCCTGGGCAAGCTCGACCCGGTCATCGGCCGCGACGAGGAAATCCGCCGCGCCATCCAGGTGCTGCAGCGCCGCACCAAGAACAACCCGGTGCTCATCGGCGAACCCGGCGTGGGCAAGACCGCCATCGTCGAGGGCCTGGCGCAGCGCATCGTCGCGGGCGAGGTGCCCGATTCGCTCAAGGGCAAGCGCGTGCTGTCGCTCGACATGGCTTCGCTGCTGGCGGGCGCCAAGTTCCGTGGCGAATTCGAGGAGCGCCTGAAGACCGTGCTGAATGAACTCGCGAAGGACGAAGGCCAGACCATCGTCTTCATCGACGAGCTGCACACCATGGTCGGCGCCGGCAAGGCCGAGGGCGCGATGGACGCGGGCAACATGCTCAAGCCCGCGCTCGCGCGCGGCGAGCTGCACTGCGTGGGCGCCACCACGCTGGATGAGTACCGCAAGTACATCGAGAAAGACGCCGCGCTGGAGCGCCGCTTCCAGAAGATCATCGTGGGCGAGCCGAGCGTCGAAGCCACCATCGCGATCCTGCGCGGCTTGCAGGAAAAATACGAAGTGCACCACGGCGTGCAGATCACCGACCCGGCCATCGTGGCCGCGGCCGAGCTCTCCGACCGCTACATCACCGACCGGTTCCTGCCCGACAAGGCCATCGACCTGATCGACGAGGCCGCGGCCAAGATCAAGATCGAGATGGACTCCAAGCCGGAGGTCATGGACCGCCTCGACCGCCGCCTGATCCAGTTGCAGATCGAGCGCGAAGCCGTGCGCCGCGAGAAGGACGAGGCCTCGCAGAAGCGCTTCAACCTCATCGAGGACGAGATCGCCAAGCTGCAGAAGGAAATCGCCGACTACGACGAGATCTGGCAGGCCGAGAAGGCCCAGGCCCAGGGCAGCGCGCATGTGCGCGAAGAGGTCGACAAGATCAAGTTCCAGATCGAGGAATGGAAGCGCAAGGGCGACTTCAACAAGGTTGCCGAGCTGCAATACGGCCAGCTGCCCGCGCTCGAGAAGCGCTTGAAGGAAGCCGAGGACAGCGAGGCGAGCAAGGGCAAGTCCAGCGCGCCCACGCTGCTGCGCACCCAGGTCGGCGCGGAAGAAATCGCCGAGGTCGTGGCGCGCGCCACCGGCATTCCGGTCGCCAAGCTGATGCAGGGCGAGCGAGACAAGCTGCTCGTGATGGAAGACAAGCTGCACGAGCGCGTGGTCGGCCAGGACGAGGCCATCGGTGCGGTCGCGAATGCGATCCGCCGCTCGCGCTCGGGCCTCTCCGACCCCAACCGCCCCACGGGTTCGTTCCTGTTCCTCGGCCCCACGGGGGTGGGCAAGACCGAGCTGTGCAAGGCGCTCGCGGGCTTTCTCTTCGACAGCGAAGACCACCTGATCCGCATCGACATGAGCGAGTTCATGGAGAAGCATTCGGTGGCGCGCCTCATCGGCGCGCCGCCGGGCTACGTGGGCTACGAAGAGGGCGGCTACCTCACCGAAGCCGTGCGCCGCAAGCCCTACAGCGTGGTGCTGCTCGACGAAGTCGAGAAGGCGCACCCCGACGTCTTCAACGTGCTGCTGCAGGTGCTCGACGATGGGCGCCTGACCGACGGCCAGGGCCGCACCGTGGACTTCAAGAACACCGTGATCGTGATGACGAGCAACATCGGCTCGCCCATCATCCAGGCCATGGTGGGCAAGCCTTCCGAAGAGATCAAGGAAGCGGTGTGGGACGAGCTGAAGAACTACTTCCGCCCCGAGTTCCTGAATCGCATCGACGAGACGGTCGTGTTCCATGCGCTCGACGCGAAGAACATCGAATCGATCGCCGCGATCCAGCTGAAGGTGCTCAAGGCGCGTCTCGCAAAGATGGATCTGGGCCTGGAGGTGTCGCCCGCGGCGCTGGCCGAGATCGCCAAGGTCGGCTTCGACCCGGTGTTCGGTGCGCGGCCTCTGAAGCGTGCGATTCAGCAGCGCATCGAGAACCCGCTCTCGAAGTTGCTGCTCGACGGCAGCTTCGGGCCGAAGGACACGATCGACGTCAACACCGACCCGATCCAGTCGCCGGGCCAGTTCTCGTTCACCAAGGGCGGGGAACCAACGGCGGCTGCTTCGGCCTAAAGTCGGATGATGAACTTCATTCTTCGCGTCATTCTTCTGCTCCTGGGGCTGGTGTTCGCGGCCAGCCTGGCCGTCGCGGTCATGCTGCTGGCGGCCGTGTGGGGCGTGCGCTACGCCTGGGCGCGTCTCACGGGCAAGCCCGTGACGCCCTGGGTCGCTTCGATGGGCGGGCGCTTCAACCCGCGCTCGGGCTTCGACCGGTTTCGCAATGCGGCAAATCAGGCCGAGCCCACCGCCGCCGACGTTGCCAACGCGCGTGCGCGCGGCGAGTCGGTGGTGCGCCCCGAGCGCATCCGCGGCAGCGCCAGCGACGTGACCGACGTCTCGCCGAAATCGGTCTCGCGCGGCTGACCGGCGCCGGTTTCCCCGCGCGCGACAGTCCGTCGCGCCGTTCGCCGTCAAAATCGTCCTCCCAGCGCACGCCGCCGTCGGCGGGGCGCCTTCATCCAGGAGAGACGTTTCCATGACCCAACGCGACATCTTCGTGGTCGGCACCGCCCGCACCGCCATCGGTACCTTCGGCGGCGCGCTGAAGGACGTACCCAACACCCAACTGGCCACCACCGCCGTCAAGGCCGCCATCGAACGCAGCGGCGTCGCGCCCGACGCCATCGGCCATGTGGTGATGGGCAACGTGATTCCCACCGACGTGAAGGACGCGTACCTGAGCCGCGTGGCCGCCATCGACGCGGGCTGCCCCATCGAGACGCCGGCCTTCAACGTCAACCGCCTCTGCGGCTCCGGCCTGCAGGCCATCGTTTCGGCGGCTCAGGCCATTGCGCTGGGCGATTGCGACATCGCCATCGGCGGCGGCTCGGAGTCGATGAGCCGCGGCCCGTACTTCGACACCTCGGCCCGCTACGGCGCGCGCATGGGCGATGCGGTGCTGGTCGACTACATGCTGGGCATCCTGCACGACCCGTGGGAGAAGATCCACATGGGCATCACCGCCGAGAACGTGGCCGCGCGCTACGGCATCACGCGCGAGCAGATGGACGAGCTGGCCGTGGCCAGCCAGCAGCGCGCCGCCGCCGCCATTGCCGCGGGCCGCTTCAAGGAGCAGATCGTTCCGGTCGAGGTCAAGACGCGCAAGGGCGTCGTGCTGTTCGACACCGACGAGCACGTGCGCGCTGACACCACCGTCGACACGCTTGCCAAGATGAAGCCCGCGTTCAAGAAGGACGGCCTCGTCACCGCCGGCAACGCCTCGGGCATCAACGACGGCGCGGCTGCCGTGGTACTGGCCGACGGCGGGCGCGTGAAGGCGCTGGGCCTGAAGCCGCTGGCGCGCCTCGTCGGCTATGCGCACGCAGGCGTCGAGCCCGCGTACATGGGCATCGGCCCCGTGCCGGCGACCCGCAAGGTGCTGGAACGCACGGGGCTCAAGGTCAGCGACTTCGACGTCATCGAGTCGAACGAAGCCTTCGCCGCGCAGGCCTGCGCGGTCATCAAGGAACTGGGCTTCGACCCCGCCAGGGTGAACCCCAACGGCTCGGGCATTTCGCTCGGCCATCCGGTGGGCGCGACCGGCGCGATCATCACGACCAAGGCGATCGCCGAGCTGCACCGCACCGGCGGGCGCTATGCGCTGGTCACGATGTGCATCGGTGGCGGGCAGGGCATTGCCGCCGTCTTCGAACGGGTCTGACCCCATGCTCCGCCCACCCCTGCTGATCGATCCTGACGAGGTCGAGATCAGCGCCATACGAGCGCAGGGTGCGGGCGGGCAGAACGTCAACAAGGTGTCCAGCGCGGTGCACCTGCGCTACGACATTCCTGCGAGCTCGCTGCCGGCCGATGTGAAGGAGCGGCTGCTCGCGCTGCGCGACAGCCGCATCACGCAGGAAGGCGTCCTGGTGCTCAAGGCGCAGCAGCACCGTACGCAGGAGATGAACCGCGCCGATGCGCTCGCGCGCCTGCAGGCGGTGATCGACACCGTGGCCACGCCGCCGCGCGTGCGGCGCGCGACCAAGCCGACCTACGGTTCGAAGCAGCGCCGGCTCGAAGGCAAGAGCCAGCGCGCGCAGATCAAGAGCCTGCGCGGACGGGTTCAGGACTGAGCGCCGCAGCCGCGTCGCGCTGCCGTAGCGCGGCATCGAAGCGATCGAAGCGGGCAAGGGCGAAGGCGGGGCGCTGCTGGATGCGTGCCCACCATCCGGCCGTGCGCGGGCAGCGCTCGCTGGACAGGGCATCCGGCGCAAGCTCCGCGATGCGCGCGACGAACGGCACGGCTGCGATGTCGGCCAGCGAATAGGCACCGCCGACGAGCCAGTCGCCGCTGTTGTCCAGCATCGTTTCCATCTTGCCGAGCAGCGCCAGCAGCTTCTCGAGCGCCGCGGCTTTTTCATCCTCGGTGTACGGCTGCCGCGCGATGCGGCTCCATGCCTCGCGCCGCTCGGGCGTGGGAATGCGTGCCAGGCGCTCCTGGAGTTGCTCGTCGCTCCACCGGCTCGCGCCGGGCTGCAGCGCGATGCTCCAGTTGAGGATCAGCAGGTGCGGCAGCGATTTCTCGTCGGTCCAGCGCACGAAATTGCGCATCACCGCGCGGTCGTATGCCTCGGCGGGCCGCAGCGGCGGCTGCGGATGCAGGTCGTCGAGGAATTCGCAGATCGTCGAGCTCTCGTAGAGCGAGGCGCCGTTGTCCAGGCGCAGCGCCGGCACCACGCCGTTCGGGTTCATCGCGAGGTAGGCGGGCGAGTGGTGTTCCTGCTTGCCCATGTCGATGGGAATGCTCTCGTAGTCGAGGCCTTTTTCGGCGAGGCACAGGCGCACGCGGCGCGACGCGCTGGAGAGCCAGCCGTGATAGAGCTTCATGGCGAAGGTGTCCTTCAGGGAATCAGCACCGCGGCGCCGGTGGTGGCGCGGCTCTCGAGTTCTTCGTGCGCCCGGCGCGCCTCGGCGAGCGGGTAGCGGTGGCCCACTTCGAGCTTCACGTGGCCGCCGAGCACCGCGTCGAAAAGCGCCGCCGCGCCGCGCCGCAGGTCGGCCGCATCGGCGATGAAGGTGCGCAGCGTGGGGCGCGACACGCTCAGCGATTTCGCATGCAGCCGCTGCAGGTCGAAGGCCTCCACGTCGCCCGACGCGGTGCCGTAGTTGATCGCCATGCCCAGCGGCCTGAGGCAATCGAGCGAGGGCAGGAACACGTCCTTGCCGACCGCGTCGTAGACCACCGACACGCCCTGGCCGCCGGTGCATTCGAGCGTGCGCGCCACGAAGTCCTCGCTGCGGTAGTCGATGACGTGGTGGCAGCCGTGCGCGCGCGCCGTCGCCATCTTGGCCGCGGAGCCGACGGTGCCGATCACTGTCGCCCCGAGCGCGCGCGCCCACTGCGAGAGGATCACGCCCATCCCGCCGGCCGCCGCGTGCACCAGCACTGCCTCGCCGGGCTTGACGGGATGGAGGCGGCGCAGCAGGTACTCGGCCGTGAGCCCGCGCAGCAGCGTGGCGCCCGCGACCTCCTCGGAGATGCCCGCCGGGAGCGGCACCACGCGGTGTGCCGGGATGTTGCGCACCGCCTGGTAGGCGCCGGGGTGGAAATACGCCACCGACTGGCCCACGTGCAGCGCCGCATCGATTGCATCCACGCCCGGCCCCACTGCATCGATGACGCCCGCGCCCTGCGCGCCGAGGACGACCGGACACGACGTGACCGCATGCGGCCCGTGCGAGCCGCGGCGCTGGTAGATGTCGGCGAAGTTCAGCCCGATCGCCGACTGCCGGATGCGGACTTCGCCTGCTGCGGGCTCGCCCACCTCGACCTCCACCTGTTCGAGCACCTCGGGCCCGCCGTGGGCCTGGATGCGGATGGCCTGCGTGCGCATGCGCCTCAGGCCTTGGTGGTCGACTTGGCCGCCGGCTTGCGCCCGCCCGCGGCGCGCCGCGTGACGGCCAGCGCATCGGCGGCCACCTCGGGCGTGGCGACGGGCGCCGCCACCGGCACGCCGTGCGGCATGCTGGCGATGGCATCGGCATACACGTTGCCGCCGCTGGATATGTGGCCGGTCATCGCGCGGTAGGCGGCGTCCTCGTCTCCGTTCAGGATGGCTTCGACCACCTGCTTGTGCTCCACCAGCGAATTGCGGATGCGTCCCGGCCGGTCGAAGAGGGTGCGCTGCGGATGCCGCATGCGCAGCCGCATCGCGCGCAGCTGGCGGGCCAGTACCTCGTTGAGGCTGCCGTCGTAAATGATCTCGTGAAAGCTGCGGTTGGCCGCGCCGTAGAGCTCGGCGTCGTTTTTCGCGGCGGCGTCGCGGCAGGCCTGGTCGGCCTGCTCGAGCTGCTTGCGCTGCACCGCGGGCATGCGCCGCGCCGAGAGTCGGGCGGCCAGGCCTTCCAGCTCCATGAGGATCTCCAGCATCGCCACGTACTCCGGCAGCGACAGGCTCGCCACCACCGCGCCCTGCCGCGGCACCGTGGTCACCAGGCCGGCCGACATGAGCTGCAGCAGCGCCTCGCGCGCCGGCGTGCGCGACACCTCGAAGCGGTCCATGAGCGCCTGCTCGTCGATGCGGGAGCCGGCCGTCAGCTGGCCGGAAGTGATTTCCGCCTCGAGGGCGGCGCGAATCTTGTCGCTGAGGTTGATGCGTGGCGATGGGTGCATGAAAGGCGTCTCCGATGCGCTGGATTCTAAACATCATCGTGCACGCAAGCGGTTTATAAAAATACGTAGAAACGAGATATGTATTTTTATAAGGTCTATGAATACACTGAAGAAGAGCCGGCGCATTCATCCACAGATCCGGCCATGGAGACATTCATGCAACTGAACAGACGTCATTTCCATGCCCTGGCCGGCGCCGCCGCCTCGGCGGCCGCGCTCGCCCCGTGGCTCGACGCCCGGGCCCAGACCGCTTCGCTCGACGCGCTGCACGAAGCAGCCAGGAAAGAGGGCGAGCTCACCTGGTACATCGTCTACCTGCCCTCCGAAGACGCCGAGCTCATGTCGCGCACCTTCACCGCGCGCTACCCCGGCGTGAAGGTGAACGTCGTGCGCACCACCGCGCAGGTTGCGTTCCAGCGTCTGAACCAGGACCTGAAGGCCAGGACGGCCAACTGCGACGTCTTCTCCTCCACCGACATCGCGCACTACCTGGACCTGAAGAAGCGCAAGCTGCTCGCCAGGTACGTGCCCGCGGCCTCCGCCACCATGGACAAGCGGCTGCAGAACCTCGACCCCGACGGCTACTACCACGTGGCCAGCGTCGCGATGGTCGGGCTCGTCTACAACACGCAGAAGGTCAAGGCGGCGGACGCACCGAAAAGCTGGAACGACCTCGTCGATCCGAAATGGCGCGGCCTCGCCTCGGTGGGCCATCCGGGCTTCAGCGGCTTCGTGGGCGTCTGGGCCATCGAGATGCGCAAGCTCTATGGCGACGGCTGGTTCAAGAAGCTCGCGGCCAACAAGCCGCAAGTGGGGCGCTCGATCATCGACACGGTCACCACCGTGACCTCGGGCGAGCGCTCCATCGGCGCGGGCCCGATCAATCTCGCGGCCATGATGGCCGACAAGGGCAACCCGCTCGCGATCGTCGCGCCCAAGGAGGGGCCGGTGCTCATGCTCTCGCCCTCGGCCATCATGGCCAACGCGCCGCATCCGAACGCCTCCAAGCTCTTCATGGAGTGGCTGCTCGGCAGCGAAGACGTCGACAAGCTCTCGATCGAACGCTTCGGCGTGCCCAAGCGCGCGGGCGCCAAGCCGCGCCCCGGCGTGCTGGGCCTGGACGACAGCAAGACCGCGTTGCGCCCCGACCCGCAGGAGTCGGTGGACGGCGTGCCCGAAGTCATCGACCTGTGGCGCGATGCTTTCGGCGTCTGAGGCGGTGGCGCCGCCATCGGCACAGGCGGTGCGCGCGGCCGTGCCCTCGCGGCTGGCCGACCCTGCGCTCTGGCTTTTCGGCATCCTGGTCGTCGTGCTGGTGCTGCTGGTGGCCAACCCGATACTGCGGCTGGTGTGGGACAGCTTCAGCGCCGCCGACGGCGGCGCCACGCTGCGCAACTACACGAGCGCCCTCGGGCGCAGCCGCAACCTCCAGGCGCTGCTCAATTCGCTCTACCTCGGCGGCGCGGTCACGGCGCTCGCGCTCGCGCTGGGCGTGCCGCTCGCACTGGCCGTCTCGCGCACCAACATGCCATGCCGCAACCTCACGCACATGGGCGTGCTGGCGGCGTTCGTCATGCCGAACTTCCTCGGCGCCATCGCATGGATCCTGCTGGCGGGGCCGAACGCGGGCTGGCTCAACCGGCTGTGGCTGGAGGCATTCGGCGGCACCGGCGGCGACAGGGGCCCGTTCAACATCTACAGCTTCTGGGGCCTGGCGTTCGTCATCGCGCTCTACACCTTCCCGCTGATCTACGTGTTCACCAAGTCGGCGCTGGACCTCATCTCCACCGAACTGGAAGACGCCGCATCGATCCACGGCGCGGGCAAGTTCCGCACGCTCGCGCGCGTCACGCTGCCGCTGGTGATGCCATCGATCGTGGGCGCGGCGATTCTGATCTTCCTGGAGTCGGTGGCGTTGTACGGCACGCCCGCGCTCATCGCCATTCCGGCGGGCATCAACCTCGCCACCACGCAGATCGTGTCGTTCTTCGAATACCCGCTGCGCGTGGAGCAGGCGGCGGCGTTCTCCATGCCGATCCTGGTGCTCACGGTGGTCATGCTCTGGGTGCAGCGCAAGCTGCTCTCGCGCAAGGGGTTCGTCTCGGTGTCGGGCAAGGGCGGCGAGCGCCGGCCGTTCGACATCGGCTGGTGGAAGTGGCCGCTGCTCGCCTATGCCGCGCTGGTGTCGCTGCTCACGGTGGTGATGCCCCTGGCCATCCTGGTGCTCGCATCGCTCTCCAAGGCGTGGGGCCGCGGCGTGGCCAAGGGCAACCTCACCCTCGCCAACTACCACGACATCTTCTTCCAGCAGCTCACGGTGCGCGAGGCCATCGTGAACACGGTGCTCTATTCGGGCGCGACCGCGCTGGTCTGCGTGCTCATGGGGCTGTGCGTGGCCTATGCGGTGCAGCGGCGCATCACGCCGTGGCCCGGCGTGGTGCAGTTCCTGGCGCTCGCGCCGGTGGCGGTGCCCGGGCTCATCCTGGCGATCGGCCTCTACGCCGCGTACGCCGGGCCGCCGTTCTCGCTCTACGGCACGGGCGCGTTGATCGTGGTGGCCTTCACCACGCGCTTCCTGCCCATCGCGGTGACCGCATGCGCGGCGGCGGTGCGCTCGCTCAACCCCGAACTGGAGGAGGCGGTGCGCGTGCTCGGCGGCGGGCGCATCACGGTGCTCGCGCGGGTGGTGTTTCCGCTGCTCAAGACCACGCTGGTGGGCGTCTTCATCCTGGTGTTCGTGATCTGCACGAAGGAGCTTTCCACGGCCGTGTTCCTCACCGGCCCCGCCTCGCGCGTGGTCTCGGTGCTCACGCTCGACCTGAGCGAGCAGGGCAACTACGAGACGCTGGCCGCGATGGGGGTGGTGCTGGTGGTGATCACCACGCTCGTGGTGGCGGCGGGCATGCGCATCGCCGGGCGCGACTTCATGTTGCGCAGGCCCTGAAAGACCGAGAGAAAGAAAGACCGACGCCATGTCCAAGCTTCAACTGAAGAACATCCACAAGAACTACGGCACCACCGCGGTGGTGAACGACCTGAGCCTCGAACTGCGCCAGGGCGAGCTGGTCACGCTGCTGGGACCCTCGGGCTGCGGCAAGACCACGACGCTGCGCATGATCGCGGGCTTCATCGAGCTCACGGCCGGGGCCATCGAGATGAACGGGCAGCAGATCTCGGGCGCCGGCCGCACGGTGCCGCCCGAGCACCGCGGCATGTCGATGATCTTCCAGAGTTACGCGATCTGGCCGAACATGACCGTCGCGCAGAACGTGGGCTTCGGCCTGGAGGTGCGGCGCACGCCCGCCGCCGAGGCCAGGCGGCGCGTGGACGAGATGCTCGAGGTGGTGCACCTCGGGCACCTGGCGCATCGCTATCCGGCCGAGCTCTCGGGCGGCCAGCAGCAGCGCGTGGCGCTCGCGCGCGCGATGGTGGTGCGCCCCGAAGTGCTGCTGCTCGACGAGCCGCTGTCGAACCTGGACGCCAACCTGCGCGAGGAAATGGCCAACGAGATCCGGCGGCTGCACGACGAATTCCGCTTCACCACGGTCTACGTCACGCACGACCAGTCGGAGGCGATGACCATCTCGGACCGCATCGCGGTGCTCAACCTCGGGCGGCTCGAGCAGATCGACACGCCGTGGAACCTCTACAACCGCCCGCACACGCCCTTCGTGGCCGGGTTCATCGGCCGCACCAACCTCGTGAGCGCGACGCTGCGCGCGGGCCGCATCACGCTGGACGGGTTGCACGGCGAGGTGCCGGTGCAGGACGAGGCCGCGCGCGACCGCGCCGATGCACGCGTGTCGATCCGCCCGCAGTCGCTCTACCTCGGCACGGACGTGCTGGGCGCGCTGCCCATGGGTCGGGTGGCCGTCGTCTCGCGCACCTACTTGGGCGAGTACTGGGACTACGTGGTGCAGCCGCTGGGCGGCGGCGACACGCTCAAGGTGCACGCGCCGCCGTCGAGCGTGCTGGAGATCGGGCACGAATCGGCGCTGTCATTGGACCCGCGCGGCGTGGCCGTCGTGAGCTGATGGCGAACCCACCCAACGACAACAGGAAGACCACCGACGTGACGAAGCAGCAGCAACCGCAGGCAACGCCTTTCCTCAACCGCCGCGGCCTTCTCGGCGCGGCCGCCGCCACCGGTGCGCTGTGGTGCGCCAAGGGCGCGCGCGCAACGACCGAGGGCGAGATCTTCCCCGTCGTCGAGACCGCCAACGGCCGCCTGCGCGGGCTCATGTCCGGCGGCATCGCGGTGTTCAAGGGCATGCACTACGGCGCCGACACCTCGGGTGCCAACCGCTTCATGCCGCCCGTGCCGGTGGCGCGCTGGGCCGGCGTGCGCGATGCCACCGCCTACGGCAACTACGCGCCGCAGATGCCGGCCGACCGGCGCCGCGCCTATGCCGACCTCATCATGTACGACCTGCAACCGGGCGGCATGGGCGAGGACTGCCTGGTGATGAACATCTGGACGCCCTCGGCTTCGCCCTCGGGCCGCGGCCAGCGGCCGGTGATGGTGCACCTGCATGGCGGCGGCTACTACGCGGGCTCGGGCAACTCGCCGCAGTTCGACGGCGAGATGCTGGCGCGCTTCGGCGACGCGGTGGTGGTCACGCTCAACCACCGGCTCGGCGCTTTCGGTTTTCTCGACCTGTCGGCGCTGGGCGATGCGCGGATGGCACCCTCGGGCGCGGTGGGCATGCTCGACATCGTCGCAGCGCTCGGCTGGATCAGGGAGAACATCGCGGCTTTCGGCGGCGACCCCTCGCGCGTGCTGGTGTTCGGCCAGTCCGGCGGCGGCCTCAAGACCAGCGTGCTGATGGCGATGCCCTCGGCGCGCGGGCTCTTCCACCGCGCCGGCGTGATGAGCGGCTCGGGCCTGCGCGTGACGCCGCAGGAAGCCTCGCGCCAGGCCACGGATGCGTTCGTCGCAACCCTGGGCCTCGGCAAGGACCCGGTCGCCCGCCTGCAGGCGTTGCCGATGCAGACGCTGCTCGCGGCGCAGGTGACGATGGAGAACGCCGACCGCGCCAAGGGGGAGGCGCCGCGCGCCTTTTCTCCGGCGCTCGACGGCGTGGCCATCGCGCGGCATCCCTTCGACCCCGACGCGCCCGCGCTCTCGGCCGAGGTGCCGATGATCGTGGGCACCACGCTCGACGAGCGCGCCTACCGGCGGATCGATTTCAGCGCCAGCGAGGCGGACCTGCTGAAGTTCGCCGAGGCCCGCGTGGGCGCCGATGCGCGCCGGCTGGTCGCGATGTACCGCGACGAAGACCCGGCCGCATCGCCCTACGTGCTGCAGGCGCGCATCGACACCGACATGACCTTCCGCCGGGCGGCCGAGGTGCAGGCCGCGCGCAAGTCGGCCGCGGGTGCCGCGCCGGCCTACGCGTACCTCTGGAAGATCCCGAGCCCGGCGTACGGCGGGCGCTACGGCGCGCCCCACGGCACCGACATCGGGCCGAGCCTGCACGACATCCGCAACGGACTGAACGGCCCGAGCGCCGAGAGCGTGCGGCTGGCCGACCAGCTCGCCGGCGCGTGGGTCGCGTTCGCAGCCACCGGCGACCCGAACAACCCGCGCACGCCGCAGTGGCCCGCCTACACCGCCGCGCGGCGCGGCACGCTCGTCTTCGAGGGAGACAGCAGCCGCACGCGCGCACAGGACGATCCGCGCCAGGCCTTCCGCACCTACTGGGCCGCGCGCTGACGCGCGGGCGGAACCACACCGACACCGAAAGCACATCGCCATGCCTGACACCGACATCGAGCCCACCGAATTCCCGCTGTCCCGCTACAAGGTGCTGGACCTGAGCATCGCCCGCGCGGGCCCCGTGGCCGTGCGCCTCCTGGCCGACTGGGGCGCGGACGTGACGCGCGTCGATCCGCCGCCCGCGCAGGACCGCGGCTCCGTCACCGGACGCCGCCGCGGCTCCGACGAGCAGAACCTGCACCGCAACAAGCGCAGCCTGTGCCTGGACCTGAAGTCGCCGCGCGGCGCCGAGGTGCTCGCGCGGCTGATCGCGCGCAGCGACGTGGTGGTGGAGAACTTCCGCGCCGACGTGAAGGAGCGCCTGGGCCTGACCTACGCGCAGCTGCAGCGCATCAACCCGCGCATCATCCTGGCGAGCATCTCGGGCTTCGGGCAGGACGGACCGTACAGCGACCGGCCCGGCGTCGACCAGATCGTGCAGGGCATGTGCGGGCTGAGTTCGGTCACCGGCGAGCCGGGGCGCGGGCCGGTGCGCGTGGGCATCGCCATCTCGGACACCACGGCCGGCATGTTCCTCGGGCAGGGCATCCTGCTCGCGCTGCTGCACCGCGAGCACACGGGTCAGGGGCAATGGGTGCACACCTCGCTGATCGAGAGCATGCTCAACAAGCTCGACTTCCAGGGCGCGCGCTACACGGTCGAGGGCGAGGTGGCGCAGCAGCAGGGCAACGCGCACCCCACGCTCGCACCCATGGGCACCTACCGCGCGCGCGACGGCATGGTCAACATCGCGGCAACCACGGCACGCATGTGGGCGGGCTTTTGCGAGGCGCTCGATGCGCGCTCGCTGCTGGCCAATCCCCACTACCAGGAGGCAGCCTCGCGGCTCGCGCACCGCGCGCAGCTGGACGCCGACATCGACGAGATCACCTCGCGCCTCGATACGGCGGAACTCGTGGCGCGGCTCAACCCCGCGGGTGTGCCGTGCGGGCCGATCTACGACATCGGGCAGGCCTTCGAGGATGCGCAGGTTCGGCATCTCGCGATGACGCGGCCCGCCCGGCACCCGGTGCTGGGCGACATCGCGCTGCTGCGCTCGCCCATCAACCTCTCGGCCGTGCCGCATCCCGTTCGCTTCCACCTGGCCGGCCCCGACCCCGGCGAACAGAGCGACGTGCTGCTGCAGGAACTGGGCTACGACGACAGCGCCATCGAGGCGATGCGCGCCGAAGGAGCCGTGGCATGAACGATCGCACGGCACCCATCGCGCCTGTCGCGTCCGACGCACGCCGCCTGCCGCTGTCGACCTCGAAGATCGTGGCCGAGGTCGAAGGCGGCGTGGGCTGGCTCACCTTCAACAACCCCGAGCGGCGCAACGCGGTATCGCTCGAGATGTGGCAGGGCCTCGCCGATGCGGCCGAAGCCTTCGAGGCCGATGCGCAGGTGCGCGTGGTCGTGATGCGCGGGGCCGGCGGCCAGTCGTTCGCGGCCGGCGCCGACATCTCGGAGTTCGAGCAGTTCCGTGCCAACGCCGAACAGAAGGAGGCCTACGGGAAGATCGCCGCGCGCGGGCAGCTCGGGCTCGTGCAGCTCACCAAGCCGCTGGTCGCGATGATCGAGGGCTTCTGCATCGGCGGCGGGCTTGCGCTGGCGCTCACGGCGGATGTGCGCATCGCCACCGCCGGCTCGCGCTTCGGCATTCCGGCGGCCAAGCTCGGGCTGGGCTACGAATACGCGGGCATCGCGGCGCTCGCACGGCTGGTGGGGCCGTCCGCGGCGAAGGACATCCTGTTCAGCGCGCGCTTTCTCGCGGCCGACGAGGCGTTGCGCATCGGCCTGGTGAACACGATCGCCGGCGAGGGCCAGTTGCTGCAGCAGGTGCGCGCCTATGCGCAGGGCATCGCGGGCAACGCGCCGCTCACGGTGCATGCGGCGAAGGCCGCGGTGCGCGCCTTCGAGCGCTACTCGGCCACGCCCGAGGCCGAGGCGATCGAGGTGCTGGTCAATCGTTGCTTCGACAGCGAGGATTACCGCGAGGGACGCCGCGCCTTCATGGACAAGCGCATACCGGTTTTCAAAGGACGCTGAGCATGGGCATTCCCGAACTGACGATCGACGGCGCGGTCGCGCGCATCACGCTGCGCCGCCCCGGGCAGGCCAACCGGCTCGAGCCCGACGACCTCGCGGCCATCGACGCATACATCGAGGAAGTGAATGCGAAACCCGAGGTGCTGGTGCTCGTGCTGCAGGCCGAGGGCAAGTATTTCAGCAGCGGCTACGACATCGGGCGCATCGGCGCAGCACGCGACGTGGCGTTCGACGAGGTGGTGAATGCGATCGAAGACGCCCGCCCCGTCACGCTCGCCCTGATGCAGGGCAGCGTCTACGGCGGCGCCACCGATTTCGCGCTTGCCTGCGATTTCCGGCTCGGCGTGCCGGGCATGGACATGTTCATGCCGGCCGCGCGGCTCGGGCTGCACTTCTACCGGCGCGGGCTGGAGCGCTACGTCACGCGGCTGGGGCTGGACAACGCGAAGCGGTTGTTCCTCACGGCCGAGCGCATCGATGCGCAGGAACTCAAGGCGATCGGCTTCCTCACGCACCTGGTGCCCGCGGCCGAGCTGGCGGCGGCGGGGCAGCGCCTGGCCGCAACCCTCGCGGGCATGGCGCCGATTCCGCTCGTCGGCATGAAGAAGCACCTGAACCACATCGCGCGCGGCACGCTCGATGCAGAGGCGCTGCAGCGCGACATGGCCCGTGCGGCCGGTTCCGCCGACCTGCGCGAAGGCCAGCGCGCATGGGCCGAGAAGCGCCCGCCGCGCTTTACCGGCACCTGAGGTTCAGGCGCCGGTGGTCGCCGCCAGCGGGTTCGCGCCGGCAGTGCCGCGCAGCCGCCGCACCTGCAGCGCCACGCCGATCAGGTACAGCACGAACAGCACGCCGGTGATCGCCTTGAGCTCGGGCGCCTCGGCATCCTTCAGCAGCGGCGCGCCCAGCGGGAGCCGCGTCAGCGTCTCGGTGAAGGCCGGTATCCAGTGGAAGAGAAAGCTTGCCGAATAGGCGATGGCTTCGATGTAGCGCGAGTGCTTTCCAAGGCGCCCCCGGCCGGCCAGCGCACCTGCCGCAAGCGCAAGCAGCGTCACGATGCCCAGCACATGCGGCTTTCCGAAGCCGCCGTGCTGGAAGATGCCGAAGCCGGTGAGGCAGGTGAGCACCGTGGTCCAGACGAAGACCTGGCCCCAGCCGGTGCGCAGGGTGATTTCCTTGTAGCGCAGCAGGGCGACGATCCCCGCGAAGACGGCGATCAGGCTGATCGCGGTGTGAACAATACCCAGGGACGTGAGTCCCAGCCATCCAGTAGCTGCCATGCGGATCTCCTCGTTGTCGTGGTGCGGCATTCTGGCGCGGCGGCCGGAATTTGTGCCATTTGCCTGAAAAAGGGGCAACTCGCCCCCGCGTTATGGGTCTGAAACATCTTCCAAGCACAATTGACGCCATGACAGCCTTCTTCTCGCGCGCCCTGACGGCGCTGTTCCTGTCGCTCGCAGCCCTCGGGCTCGCCGGCTGCGGGCCCGGCTCCGCGACCGCCGGAGGTGCGAACGTCTCTGCGGCGCCGGAACTCAAGTGGGACGAGCTCATCCCCAAGAGCTGGGACCCCACCAAGCGCTACCGCAACATCAGCCTGGAGGCCCTGCGCGACAACGACCCGCGCGCCATCCAGATGCTCGACGAGATGCGCGCCGTCTGGGACAACGCGCCGGTCAACGTGGCGCTCGACGGCACCGCGGCCAAGCTCTCGGGCTTCGTCGTCCCGCTGGACAACACGCAGGACGGCATCCGCGAATTCCTCCTCGTGCCGTATTTCGGCGCCTGCATCCACACCCCGCCCCCGCCCGCCAACCAGATCGTGCACGTGATCGCCGACCAGGCCTTCAAGGGCCTGCACGCGATGGACACGGTCAAGGTCAGCGGCATCCTGAAGGCCGCGCGCTATGCGTCGGCGGACATGGGCGTGAGCGGGTACGAGATCAAGTCGGCGGCGGTGGAGCGCTTCGTGCCGGCCCAGCCGAAGTGAGCGTTTCGCTCAAGTCATGCGCTGCGTGAGGAAATCCAAGAACGAAGTGATCCGCGCCGACAGCTGCGTGTTGCGGTAGTACACCGCATTCACCGGCTGGCGCACGTCCACCGTTTCCTTGGCCAGCACCTGCACCAGCGCGCCGCTCGCGCGGTCGGCGGCGGTCATGAAATCCGCCAGGCACACGATGCCCGCGCCGGCCAGCGCGAGCTGGCGCAGCGTTTCGCCGCTCGATGCGGCGAGCGTGGGCGCGATGGGCCATTCGTCGCCGTGGATGCCGTTCTCTCCGCGCAGCGGCCAGCGGTTGAGCGATTCGGGTTGGGTAAAACCCAGCAGCGCGTGATCGGCCAGATCCGTCACCTTGCGCGGCTTGCCGTGCGCCTCCAGGTACGCCGGGCTTGCGAGCACCCGCAGGCGGTGCGTGCCGAGCGGCCGCGCGTGCAGCGTGGAGTCGCGCAGCGGGCCGATGCGGATCGCGATGTCGGTGCGGCGCTCCAGCAAGTCGATGGGCAGGTCGTCGGTGTCCAGTTCCAGGCTGATCTGCGGGTAGAGCTTCCGGAACTCGGGCACCAGCGGCACGATGGCGTGCAGCATGAAGGGCGAGGCGGCGTTCACGCGCAGCCGGCCGGCCGGTTGTTCGCGGCGCGCGGCCATCTGCTCCTCGGCATCGTCGATGGCATCGAGGATCGCGCGGGTACGCTGCAGGAAGGCGGCGCCTTCCTCGGTGAGTTCCAGGCGCCGCGTGGTGCGGCGCAGGAGCGTGGTGTCCAGCTTCTGCTCGAGCCGGCTGAGCGCGCGGCTGATGCCCGAGACCGTGTGGCCGAGCTGCTCGGCGGCGGCGGTGATCGAGCCGGCGTCCACCACCGTCCGAAACGCGACGAGTTCTTCGATGGTGGTCTTCATGGGGCCGGTGCCTCTGTCGTCAGCCTGCGGTCTCGGCCTCGATGGGCACTTCGATGCGCGGCATCAGCGCCGCGAGCGCCTCGCCATCGGTGCGGTAGCTGAAGAGCATCGGCCCCGGCGCGAGCAGGCCCGCGCGTTCGAGCACCTGCATGGCGGGCAGCTTCATGCCGCTCAGGTGCAGGCGCACGCCCTTGGATTCCATCATCCTGCGGATCGAGCCGAACACCTCGGCACCGGTGATGTCGATGCGGTTGATGGGCTGCGCGAAGAGGCACACGTCGGTGAGGTCGGGGCGCTCGGCCAGCGCCACGGTGAGCGCGCGTTCCAGCGTGGAGGCCGAGGCGAAGTCGAGTTCGGCGTCCATGCGCAGCGCATAGAGCTGCGGCGCGAGCGGCGGCAGCTTCCAGAGGTTGCGGTCGCGCAGGCTCCCGTCCGGGTGCAGGCCCACCTCGATGATGCGCGGATGCAGGTGGCGGTACATGTAGTGCGCCATGCTCGCGAGCAGGCCGCCGAGCACGCCCCAGTAGATGCTGGGCGCGGTCGCGATGGTCAGCACGAAGGTGCCGAAGGCGATGCCCGCCTCGATGCGCGAGACGCGCCACAGTGCCGTGAAGCTCGCGGGCTTCACTAGCCCGAGGATGGCCGTGACCACCACGGCCGCCAGCACCGCCTGCGGCACGTGATAGAGCAGCGGCATCAGCCACAGCAGTGCACCGGCCACGACCACCACGCTGAAGAGCGTCGCCCAGCCGGTCTGCGCGCCTGCATAGAGCGTGATGGCCGAGCGCGAGAACGACGAGCTGGTCGGGAACGCGCCGGTGAAGCCCGAGGCCAGCTTGGCCAGGCCCTGGCCGATCAGGTCCTGGTTTTCGTTCCACAGCGTGCCGGCGCGCGCGTTGTCGACCTTGGCGCTGGAGGCGGTCTCCAGGAAGCTCACCAGCGTGATCATCAAGGCGGGCAGCACCAGTGCGCTGAACGTGCCCAGGGGGAGCAGGCCGGGCCAGTAGAAAGAGGGCAGCCCCGAGGGAAGGCTGCCGACCACCGCGCCGCCGCGCAGCGCGTAGTTGATGCCCCAGCTGATGGCCGCGGCGCCGGCCACCAGCGCCATCGTGGTCGGAAAGCGCGGCATGAATCGCTTGCCCAGCCACAGCACCGCGATGCTGCCGAGGCCGAAGGCGATCGCCACTAGGTCGGGCAGCGGCCCGCCCTGCAGCACCTGCGGAATGGTGCGACCGGTGAAGCCCAGCAGCGACGGCAACTGCGAGATCGCGATCAGCACCGCCGCGCCTTGCGTGAAGCCGATCAGCACCGGCGAATTGACCAGCCGCAGCAACCAGCCGAAGCGCCCCGCGCCCAGCACGATCTGGATGGTGCCGGACATCAGCGTGAGCCACACCGCCATCGCCACCCACTCGGCGCTGCCCGCCACGGCGAGCGGCGCGAGCGAGGCGCCGACCAAAAGGCTGGTGAGCGCCGTGGGCCCGACCGACAGCCGCTGCGACGAGCTGAACATCACCGCGATCAAGGCAGGGAACAGCGCCGCGTACACGCCGGTCACGAGCGGCATGCCGGCGAGCGCCGCATAGGCCACGCCTTGCGGAATGACCATCAGCGCCACGGTGATGCCGGCCATCGCCTCGCTGCGCAGCAGCGCCCCGGAAGGGCGGGGCCATGCGAGACAAGGAACCCAGCGCGCGAGGCGCTGGCGCAGGGACGTGGGGGAGGCAGCCGGGGTCATGGAGTCGTTACGCGCGCACGGGGAGAAACAAGCAAGCACATGCGCGGTGCGCCGCGCGGAGGCCATGCGAAGGCGCTGTCAGGTCAGATCAGCGAAGTGGCGTTCTTCAGGACGTAGTCGCAGGCCTTTTCCTTCACCTTCGACGACAGGATCTTCATGTTGAGCGTCTGGCCGTCGCCGCCCTTCAACAAGCCTTTCGCGCCGCTTTCGAAGTTCTTTTCCTGCTGCTTCTGGCCGGTGATCTTGGCCAGCAGCTTGTCTTTGACCGAGGCCGCATCGCCGCCGAGGTAGTTGTTCTTCACGCAGTACTGCAGCACGCCGGCGGCGCTGCCGATGGTGCTGGAGCCGATTGCGGGCATCTTGAAGCCGAGGTTGCCGAGGCCGGAGCTGGAGGAATTGCCGCCTTGCGAACTGGCGGCAGCGCCGGCCCTTTCCTTCAGTTGGTCGAGCAGGTCGTTGGCCTGCGCCGAGGCGCCTGCGGCGAGCAGGGCGATGGCAATGAGTGTGGAGCGGGCATGCATGATGGTCTCCTTGGCGAGCATGGATGGAAGCGCCCACCAGCATACCGGAGTGTCCCGGGCAGGGTGCCCCGCGGTGCCCGCCTAGTTCTTGCGCGGCGCTCGCTTTTCCAGCAGCGGTGCGCTGGTGCCCTGCACGCCCACGAGGCCGAGCACCGTGACCAGCGAGTTCTGCGCGCCCTTCCAGCCGTCGGTCACATCGATCCACTCCGACAGCGCATGGAAGCCGCCCGTCTTGCCGCCGGCGCCGACAATGATGGCCGGGATGCCCAGCGACATCGGCACGTTGGCATCGGTGCTCGCGCCCGTCAGCAGGGTCTTGTGTCCGAAGGCGCTGTTCGCGCGCGTGGCCGCTTCGACGATCACCGTGTCCGATTGCGTGCGGCCGCCCGGCCGGTCGCCGATGAGCTTGCGGCTCACGCTCAGGGTCGTCACGTTCCAGCGCTTGTTCTCCTCCTCGACAGCTTCGTCGATGGCCGCGAGGATCTTCTTCTCGGTCTCCAGCAGCGGCGCCATTTCGTCGGAGCGGATGTCGATGGCCATGCGTGCGTCCGGCGCGATGGTGTTGACCGACGTGCCGCCGCCCACGGTGCCGACGGTGAAGGTTGTCTTGGGGAAAGTCGGCGTGCGCACCTCGGCGATCTTGGCGATCGCACGGCCCATGCCGTGGATGGCGCTCGGCACCTGGCCGAAGGCGCCGAAGCTGTGGCCGCCCGGGCCCTTGAAGGTGACCTCGTGGCGGTGGCTGCCCGTGCCCAGCATCAGCACCGTGCCGTCGGGTGCGGGCTCGAGGCCGACCATGCCGTCGATGTCGAGGTGGTCTCGAAAGATCGCCTTGATGCCGCGCAGGTTGCCGAGCTCTTCCTCGCCGACGTTGCCGACGATCAGGAGGTCGCCCACGGTCTGGATCTTGTTGTCGTTGAGCACCTTGAGCCACGACAGCAGCACGGCGAGGCCGCGTGTGTCGTCGGAGATACCGGGAGCGTACAGCTTGCCGTCGCGCTCCTTCACCTTCACGTCGGTGCCGGCGGGAAACACCGTATCGAGGTGCGCGGAAATCAGCAGCTTCGGGCCGTTGCCCGTGCCCTTGCGCAGGCCGACGACATTGCCTTCGGCATCGATCTTCGCGTCCGCCAGGCCCAGCGCCTTCATGCGCGCGAGGAAGGCCTCGGCGCGCTTTTGCTCCTTGAAGGGGGGCGCTTCGATCTCGGTGAGCATCTTCAGGTCTTCGACCGAGCGCTCGTGGTCGGCCTTGACCGCGTCGAGCAGTTTCTGGATCGCGGGCGCCGCCATCAGCTGGGTGTAGGCCTTGTCGATCTCGGGGCGCACCTGCGCGGGCGTGGCAGCGACGGCGGCGTTCTGCGCCTGGGCGAGCGCGGCGGTGCAGGCCAGGGCCAGGGCGAGGGCGATCGGGGCAAGGCGGAATGTCGCAGGGCGGGGCATGGCGGTGGGTTGTCCTTGAAGGTGAAGAGAGCGCGGCCGGCGCGGCGCCGTCAGCAATTCTTATGGTCGAGCCAGCGGCCTGCTCTGGTTTAATCTTTGGCGTTGTCAGTTTTTCTTACGAACACCGCCATGCGCCGCCATATTCCGAGCACCCGAGCGCTGCTGATCTTCGATGCGGTCGCGCGCCACCATGGCGTGGGCAAGGCAGCCGAAGAGCTGTGCCTCACGCACAGCGCGGTGAGCCAGCAGCTGCGGCTGCTCGAAGCGCAGATCGGCGTGCGGCTGGTGCAGCGCACCGCGCGCGGCACCGAGCTCACCGACGCCGGGCGCCGCTACCACGGCCAGATCGCGGGCGACCTGATGCGGCTGCAGAACCACACGCTCGAAGCCATGGCGCAGCGCGTCGACGGTCTGCGGTTGATCGTGGGCGCGGTGCCGGTGCTGGCCGAGGGCTGGCTCACGCCGCTGCTGCCGCAGTTCATCGCGCAGAACCCGGGCTGCAGCCTGCACCTGCAGGTGTTTCCGACCGACCTCTACATGGCCGACATGCCGTTCGACGTGGGCGTGCAGTACGACGACGCAGTGTGGCCCGGCGCCGATGCGCGGCCGCTGATGGGCGAGTTCTGCGTGGCGGTGTGCGCTCCGCGCGCGAAGGGCCGGGCCGCCATGGCGCGCGGCGACTTTCGCGCCGCGCCGCTGCTCCAGCTGCGCACGCGCATGGGCGCGTGGGAAGAATGGTTCGCGCAGACCCCGCACGCGCGGCCGCCCGAGAACCTGGTCGCGGGGCATCGCTTCGATCTCTTTTCTTCGCTCGTCGCGGCGGTGCGTGCCGATCTCGGCGTGGGGCTGGTGCCGGCGTACTACGTGGAGCGCGAGCTGCGCTCGGGCGAACTGCTGCTCGCGTGTGCGCACCGGGCGCCGTCGAGCCGCGGCTACAGCGTGTTCATGGCACCCAACCGCACGGCCGATCCGCTGGCGGAGGCGTTCGTGGAATGGGTTTGCGAGGCGGGTGCCGCGTCGCAGCCGGCGGCTTAATCGGCGCGTCGGAAAAGCAGCACCGAATTCGTGCCGCCGAAGGCGAAGGAGTTGCTCATGGCGGCCTCGAGCGCCGGTGCGGCGCTGTCGTCCTGCGCGACGAGGTTCATCTGGCAGGCCGGATCGATCTCGCCGCAGTTCGCATTGGGCGGCAACTGCCGCCGGTGCAGCGCGAGCACCGTGATGAGCGCTTCGATGGAACCCGCCGCGCCAAGCATGTGGCCGTGCAGCGCCTTGGTGGAGCTCACGCGCAGGCCCTCGAAATGGTCGCCCCACACCTCGGCCAGCGCATTGCGCTCGACCACGTCGCCGATGCGCGTGGCGGTGCCGTGCGCATTGCAGTAGCCCACGTCGCGCGGCTGCAGGCCGGCCTGCCGCAGCGCCTGGCGCAGCGCGCGCGCTTGGCCCGGTGCGTCGGGCTTGGTGAGGTGGGTGGCATCGCTGCTCAAGCCCCAGCCGGCCAGCGTGGCGTAGCTGCGGGCGCCGCGGCGGCGCGCGCGCTCGGCGGATTCGAGCACCAGGAAGGCCGCGCCTTCGCCCAGTGCGAAGCCGCTGCGGTCGCTCGCGAACGGCCGCACCGCGCCGGCCGCCTCGCCGGGCTGGAAGGTGGCCAGCGTCTGCATCGCCTGCCAGGCCAGCACGACGCCCGGCACGATCAGCGCCTCGCTGCCGCCGGCAATGGCGATGTCGACCTCGCCGCGCTGGATGGCCTTGGCCGCTTCGGCGATGGCGACCGACGACGACGCGCAGGCGACGGAGTAGGTGAGCACCGGGCCGAGCACGCCGTTGCGCATCGCCACGTGGGCCGCGGGCGCGTTGGGCATGAAAGCCGGAATGGTGAGTGGCGACACGCGCCCGTTGCCGCGGTAGGCCGCCTCGAGCGCCGCTGCACCGCCCATGCCGCAGCCGGCGTACACGCCGACGCGTTCCAGGTCGACATCTGCCAGCGGCAGGTTCGCATCGTGCAGCGCGAGATCGGCCGCGGCCACGGCGAGCTGGCTCACGCGGTCGACGCCGGCCAGCTGCAGCTTGGTGAACCAGCGCGTCTCGTCGAAGGCCACCGTCGCGGCGGCGGCCGGCTTGGGCAATTCGGGAAAGACGGGCTGGATGGCCGAGCGGGCCTGCAGCAGCGCATCGAACAGCGCGCCGGGCTCGTCGCCGTGGGGCGCCAGGACGCCCAGCCCGGTGACGGCAACCTCGTGGTGGTTCACGCGACCTTCGCGGCCCGAACCTTGTCGACCAGCTGCGCGAGCTCGGCCAGGGTGTCGATGCTCGCGTCCTCGTCGGGCATGGTGATGCCGAAGTGGTCTTCGATGGCAAAGAGGAATTCGGCCAGCGCCAGCGAATCGAGACCGCCGGTTTCGCGCATCGAGGCGTGGGGGTCGAGCTTGGACGGTTCGATGCCGTACTTCTCGTGAATCAGGTCCTGCAATTCCTTCAGCGAACTCATCGTGCGATGCCTGTCGTCTTGTGCCGCCGTCGATCGATGGCAATCCTTGCGGGGCGTGCCATGGGGTCGATCCCTTCCTCGCTCGGCCTGTGTTGGTCAGTGATGGCCAATGATATCCGCTCCGACCGGAGGGGAATCCTCTCGCAAACGCTTGCCCGGGCGCCAGCGCAGCGAGGGCCAGGCGAACGCCATGCCCAGCAGCGCGCCCGCCACCACGTCCAGCACCACGTGCTGCTTGACCGCCAGCGTCGAGTAGGCAATGGCGGCGAACCATGTCCAGTTGATGACGCGCAGCACGACGGGCGCGCCGGCCTGCCGCAGCAGGTGCTCGACCCAGAGCGCGGTGAAGATCGCCACGGCCACGTGCATCGACGGACAGGCGTTGCCCGCCGCGTCCACGCCCTGCAGCATTGCGAAGCCGGGGTAGCCCGAGGCGTCGATGGGCAGCGGCGGGATCTGCGTCGGCCACAAATAGAAGAGTGCCAGGCCCGTGAGGCACAGCCCGCCGATCCACAACCCGTAGACCACCAGCTCCCGGAAGGTGAGCTGCAGCCCCGGCGCGACGCCCACGTAGACCCAGAGCGAAAGGTAGGCGCCCAGCGTGTAGGGCTGGAACGGAATCAGGTGGTCCAGCGCCGTGAGCGGCATCACCGCGACCGGGAAGGAGGGGTTCCTCAGCAGGTGGAAGTAGCCGATGAAGAACAGCCAGGTGAAGACCGTGGTCCCGACCGCCTTCAGCAGGAAATGGCGGCGAATGCGCAGGCCGATGTCGGCGGTCCAGGTCTGCGGTCGGGGAGGCGATGACATGGGCGGTTCGAGGGGAGGTCCGTGGTTTTTCGGGCCCGCCGATCTTGCCAGAGGGTCGTGAAGCCCCCGGGCGCCGAACGGTTGGGGCGGCAGTTCAGGCAGGAACGGCCGACCGCTTCTTGTGCTGGAACGAGGTCGGCGAGCGCCCCGTGGCTGCCTTGAACATCGCGCAGAACGCGCTGTCGGTGGCATAGCCGCTGGCGGCCGCCACCTGGCTCACCGCCATGCCGCGCGCGAGCAGCGGCAGCGCATGCGCCATCACCGCCTGCTGGCGCCATTGCTGCCAGCTCATGCCCAGCTGGTCGCGAAAAAGCCGCGCCACCGTGCGCTCGCTCGCGCCGATAGTGGCCGCGCGCTCGGCCAGCGTGGAGCGGTCGGCGGGGTTGCGCAGCAGCGCCTCGCACAGCTGGCGCAGCCGCTTGTCGGTGGGCAGCGGCACGTCGATGCGGATCTGCGTGGCGCGTTCGATCTCGTCGACCAGGAGCGGCGCGATCATGCGTTCGCGCTGCGGCGCCTGGGGATCGGTGGGCGGCAGGCCGTCGGGCGTGGTGTCCAGCGCGAGCATCAGGGCGCGCATCAGCGGGCTGATCTCGAGCACCTCGCATTTCTCCCAGGCCGGCGCGAGCCAGGCGTGCAGGTAGATGGTGCGCAGCTCGGCGTCCTCGATGAGCATGATGCTGTGCGGCATGTTCGCCGGCACCCAGAGCGCGCGCGAGGGCGGCACGATGTAGCTGCCGTCCTCGGTGCTCAGGCGGATCACGCCCCGAGTGGAGAAGGTCAGTTGCGGCCACGGATGCTGGTGCAGCTCGACGAAGGTGTCGGCGCTCAGGAAGTGCTCCTTGGCGCGCAGCGGGCGCACCGCGTCCGGCGCATAGAGGTGCGGCGTGAGCGAGGCGACGCTGGTGACCGGGGAGGGTTGGAAAACGGTGGAGGAGGCGCGTGGCATGGTTTCGACAAATGTTGTCGCCGTATCGCCATTCTGCCGCGCCCCGGGGGCATAGCATCGGGGCCTGCCCCGGTTTTTTGTAGCAATCCATGTCTTCCCACGCGTCCACCACACCCCCTTCGTCCCCCGCCAACTCCTTGGGCTCCGACGCGAAGCTCATCGGCCTCGTCGGCCTGGCGCACGCGATCAGCCACTTCAGCCAGCTCATCCTGGCGCCGCTGTTTCCCTGGCTCAAGGACGCGTTCAACGTGAGCTACACCGAGCTGGGCGCAGTGCTCACGGTGTTCTTCGTGGTCTCGTGCATCGTGCAGGCGGCCTCGGGCTTCATCGTCGACAAGATGGGCCCGCGCCCGGTGCTGTTCGTGGGCCTTGGCGCGCTCGGGCTGGCCGCCTTCGGCTACGCGATGGCGCAGAGCTACTGGATGCTGCTGGTGTGCGCCGTGGTCGGCGGCATCGGCAACGGCGTATTCCACCCGGTCGACTACACGCTCTTCAACCGCAAGGTCGCGCCCACGCGACTGGGCCACGCCTACAGCGTGCACGGCATCACCGGCAGCCTGGGCTGGGCGCTCGCGCCGGCGTTCGTGGTGCCGATCGCCATCGCGTTCTCGTGGCGCGTGGCGCTGGCCTCGGCCGGCGTGCTGGCCATCGTGGTGCTGCTGGTCCTGTGGGTCTACCGCAGCGTGCTGTCGCTCGACGTTGCGGCCGTGCACAAGGCCACGGGGCAGGGCGAGCCGGCGCCGATCGGCGGCGAGTTCGACTTCCTGCGCATCCCGGCCGTGTGGATGTGCTTCGGTTTCTTCTTCTTCTATGCCGCGGTGATCAGCGTGGTGCAGACCTTCGCGCCGGTGGCAGCGGGCCATCTGCACGCAGTGCCGGTGGCGCTGGTGGCGGTGTGCCTCACGGTCTACATGGTGGCAAGCGCTGCCGGCATGGTGGTGGGCGGCTTCCTTGCGTCCGATCCGTCGCGCTGCGAACGCATCGTGGGTGCGGGCTTCGGCATCGCGGCCGCGCTCGCGCTGGTGCTGGCCTTCGCGCAGTTCCCGCCGATCCTCGTGCCGGTGCTGTTCGGCGCGATGGGCTTCGTCTCTGGCGTGGCCGGGCCGTCGCGCGACCTGCTGGTCAAGCGCTCGACCCCGCCGAACGCCACCGGCCGCGTCTACGGCGTGGTGTACGCGGGGCTCGACATCGGCCAGGCGCTCGCGCCGCTGGTGTTCGGCCGCCTGATGGACCACGGCCAGTACACGAGCGTGATCGTCGGCCTCGCGCTGGTGCAGGGCGTGTTGATCGCAAGCGCGTTCAACGTGACGCGCGTGCGCCGCACGGCACTGGTGCCGGCCTCGGCCTGACGTTTGCGGGAGCGTCCGCCGAGGCGGGCGCAATGCGGCGACTTCTATCATCGGCCGCATGCAAGCCTTGTATGTCCATGTGATCGTCGGCGCCGTGCTGGCGGGTTTCGTGCAGGGCCTGTCGGGCTTTGCATTCGGGCTGGTCGCGATGTCGGTCTGGGCCTGGACCCTGGAGCCGCAGCTGGCCGCGGTGCTCGCACTCTTCGGCGCGCTGACGGGGCAGGTGATCGCAGCCGTCACCGTGCGCCGATCCTTCGACAAATCCTTGCTGTGGCCGTTCGTGCTCGGCGGCCTCGTCGGCGTGCCGTTCGGCGTGTGGCTGCTGCCGCACCTCGATCTCGTGGTCTTCAAGGTGTGCCTGGGTGCGCTGCTGGTGCTGTGGTGCCCGGCGATGCTGATGTCGCAGCACCTGCCGAAGATCACCTTCGGCGGCCGCGTGGCCGATGGCATCGTCGGCGCCATCGGCGGGGCGATGGCGGGCATCGGAGGCTTCTCGGGAACGATCCCGACGCTCTGGTGCACATTGCGCGGCTTCCAGCGCGACACGCAACGCGCGGTGATCCAGAACTTCAATCTCTCGATGCTGATCGTGGCGTTCGCGATTCACCTGTCCAGCGGGAGCATCGCGGCGTCGATGGTGCCGCTGCTGGGGCTGGTGGCGGTCGCCGTCGCCGTGCCGGTGCTGCTCGGCGCACGGCTCTACATCGGGATCAGCGAGGTGGCGTTTCGCAAGCTCGTGCTCGGCCTGTTGACGTTGTCGGGCGTGGCGATGCTGGCCTCGGCGGTGCCAGCGCTGCTGCAGCGCTGAGTCATCGCGGCAAGGCCAGTGCGAACGGCAGGCTCGCCACCCCCAGCACCGTCGACAGCGTCACCAGCCCCGCCACATACGGCCCGTTGTAGCCCATGCGCGCCGCGAGCACATAGGCGCTCGACGCCGTCGGCACGGCAGAGAACGCCATCAGCACCGACGCCTGCACGCCATCGAGACGTAATGCGCGCGCCAGGCCCCATGCGACCAGCGGAAGGATCAGGTGCCGTATCGCCAGCACCGACACCGCCAGCACCTTGCCGCGCCCGAGCGTCGCGAACTGCATGCCCGCGCCCGCGGCCAGGAGGCCGAGCGCGAGCGATGCGGCGCCGATGCGGGTGAGCGTGGGCGTGAGCCAGTTCGGTACCGTGAGGCCCAGCACGTTCGCGAGCAGCCCCGCGACCGTCGCGACGATGAGCGGGTTGCGCACCAGTTGCCGCACGAAGCCGGTCTGCGCGTGGCGCGTCATCGGCCACACGGCCGCGATGTTGAACATCGGCACGCACACGCCGATCAGCACCGCGATGAGCAAGAGGCCCTCGGGGCCCGCGAGCCGGTCGGCCAGCGCGAGGCAAATGAAGGAGTTGAAGCGGAATGCGACCTGCGCGCTCGCGGCATGGTCGCGCCGGTCGATGTGCGGGCCGATGCCCGGCACGTAGGGCAGGGCGTAGGCCAGCGCGATGCCGCACAGGCCGATGCCCACGCCCGCGGTCAGCAGGCTCGAGGTGGCGGCGAAGTCGAGCGGGCTGCGCACGATCGAATGGAACAGCAGCACCGGAAATAGAAAGTAGTAGACCAGGCTCTCGACCTGGTCCCACACGCGGCGGTCCAGGGCGGTGTAGCGGCACAGGAGCCAGCCTATGGCGATGAGGGAGAAGTCGGGGAAGAGCAGCTGCGCGTAGTTCACCGTTTCGAGCATAAACCGCACGGACCATGGGTAATCCAGAGCATGAGGTGCACGCCGGAGCCGCTAGCATCCGGGCTTCGCTTTTTTCGACATCCGCCAGGCGGAGTCAGTCAAATCAAGGAGTTATTCGATGCAACGTCGTCAATGGAGCGCCCTGATGGGGGCAGTCGCCCTGGCCGCAGTCGCGGGCCAGAGCTTTGCACAGGGCTATCCCAACAAGCCTGTCGAACTGAGCGTGCCGTTCGCTCCGGGCGGCACGACGGACATCGTGGCTCGCGTGATCTCCGATCCGCTGGGCAAGATCCTGGGCCAGCCGGTGGTGGTGATCAACCGCGCCGGTGGCGGCGGCATCGTCGGCGCGGCCGAAACCGCACGCGCGGCGCCCGACGGCTACAAGCTGGGCGTGGCCACCGTCTCGAGCACGGCCGCCAATCCGGCCATCAACCCGAAGACGCCGTACGACCCGATCAACGACTTCACGCCGATCACCAACATCGCGGCCACGCCGAACATCATCGCGGTGAACCCGAGCTTCCCGGCCAAGAACTACGCCGAGTTCGTCGCCGAGCTGAAGAAGAACCCCGGCAAGTACTCGTACGCCTCGTCGGGCACCGGCGGCATCGGCCACCTGCTGATGGAGCTCTACAAGAGCCTGACCAACACCTTCGTCACGCACATCCCCTACCGCGGCGCGGGCCCGGCGCTCAACGACGTGGTGGCCGGCCAGGTGCCGATCATGTTCGACAACATCCCCTCGGCCATGCCCTTCATCACGAGCGGCCGGCTGATTCCGATCGTGGTGTCGGCGCCCCAGCGCCTGGCTGCGCTGCCGAACGTGCCGACCTTCAAGGAAGTGGGCCTGGAGCCGGTGAACCGCATGGCCTACTACGGCATCCTCGGCCCCAAGGGCCTGCCCAAGGACGTGGTCGACAAGGTCGCCGCCGGCGTGAAGAAGGCGGTGGAAGATCCGGCCGTGAAGAAGCGCATCGAAGACACCGGCTCGCTGATCGTGGCCAACACGCCCGAGCAGTTCTCGGCGCAGATCAAGGCCGAGTACGAGGTCTACAAGCAGGTCGTGAAGAAGCAGAACCTGAAGCTCGACTGATCTGCTCCTGCCCCACGAAAGCCGCCCGCGCTCCGGGCGGCTTTTTCTTTTTGTTATCTTGCACCGCATGACCGAGGCCGCCGCCGCACCCACCCCCGAGATCGACGAGTTCATCGATGCCCTCTGGCTCGAAGACGGCCTCTCGAAGAACACGCTGGCCGCCTACCGCCGCGACCTCGCACTGTTTTCCCAGTGGCTGGGCAAGCAACGCAGCGGCGTCGCGCTGAATGCAGCAGGGGAGTCCGACGTGCAGGCCTACATGGGCGTGCGTCTCTCGACCAAGGGCAAGGCCACCTCGGCCAACCGGCGGCTCACCGTGTTCAAGCGCTACTACCGCTGGGCGCTGCGCGAGCGCCGCATCGCGGCGGACCCGACGATCCGGCTCGCACCCGCGCGGCAGATGCCGCGTGCCATCAAGACGCTGTCGGAAAAACAGGTCGACGACCTCCTGGCCGCACCCGACGTCGAGACGCCGCTGGGCCTGCGCGACCGCGCGATGCTCGAGGTGATGTATGCGAGCGGCCTGCGCGTGAGCGAACTGGTGGCGCTCAAGGTCATCGACATGAGCCTCAACGACGGCGTGCTGCGCGTGCTGGGCAAGGGCAACAAGGAGCGCCTCGTGCCCTTCGGCGGCGAGGCGCGGCGCTGGATCGAGCGTTATCTGGATGAGTCGCGTCCCGCGATCCTCGATGGCCAGCAGACGCCCGACCTCTTCGTGACCGCACGCGGCGCCGGCATGACGCGCGTGATGTTCTGGATCATCGTGAAGAAGCAGGCCGCGGCGGCGGGCATCCATGTGCCGCTGTCGCCGCACACGCTGCGGCACGCCTTCGCCACGCATCTGTTGAACCACGGCGTGGACTTGCGCGCGGTGCAGCTGCTGCTGGGCCATGCCGACATCTCGACGACCACCATCTACACGCACGTGGCGCGCGAGCGGCTGAAGCAACTGCACGCGGCGCACCATCCGCGCGGCTGAACGCGCGGTCGTTCAGGCCTTGCGCTTGCGGGCCTCGATGGCCGGCACCAGCGTGTCGAAGAAGGCGCTCACCATGCGCATCTCGCGCCGCTCGGCCAGGCACAGCACGTGCGCGTACGTGAAGATCTCGGTGTCGCTGAATCCGACCATGCGCAGGTCGGGGCTCGGCACGAACTCCACGCTCGACACCGCCGCGATGCCCAGGCCCTGCGCCACGGCTTCGCGGATCACCTCGCGGCTGCTGATCTCCATGACCACATCGACCTCGACCTTCGCCTTGGCGAGCGCCAGTTCGAGCGCCTTGCGCGTGGTCGATCCTTCTTCCCGCATGATGAGCCGTTCGCCCTGCAGCTCCGCGAGCCGGATGTTGCGCCGCCGCGCGAAGCGGTGGGTCGACGGCACGAACATCACGACCGGGTGCTGGCTGAAGGGCACCGAGAGAAAGCGGTCGTCGCGCACGATCTGCGCGAGCACGCCGACGTCGGCGCTGTAGTCCACCAGGCTGTCGAGCACGTCCTGCGAATTCCCGGTGCTCACCGTCACCTTCACGCCGGGGTAGCGCAGGCTGAAGTCGACCAGCATCTTGGTCACGTGGTACGGCCCCACGGCCGCCACGCGCAGGTGGCCGGTGCGCAGCGTGCCGGCATCGCCGAGCAGCGCGACCGCATCGCCTTCGAGACTGAAGATCTGCTGGGCGAGCTGCATCAGTTGCTCGCCGATTTCAGTGAGCTGCACGCGCCGGCCGCGCCGGTGGAAGAGTTCGACCTGGTAGGCCTCCTCGAGAAACCGCACCTGCGTGGTGATGGTGGGCTGGCTCACGTGCAGGTGGTCGGCCGCCTTGGTGAAGCTGCCCTCGCGGGCCACGGCATAGAAGGAACGCAACTGCGTGAGGCGCATGGGGAAGACCCTTTGAATCTATAGGTTCAGTATATAGATCATCGAAAAAAATTGAATTTGTTCGATACATGCCTCGGTGATTTACTTCGCTTCAAGACGGACCAGGCAGCCACAGACATACGCCGGACGTCCCGAAATCCTCTCGTTGTCATGACCACGACACGAAGCACTGGAAGACTCGGAACGGGCGCTTTTGCCCTTCGAAACCACCAGGAGGAATTCATGCAACACAGACCACTGGAGACAACCATGATGAAGCGCAGAAAGTTGCTGTTCGGCACTGCCGCCGTCACAGCGTCCGCCTTCGTGCCGATGGCACGGGCACAGCAGGTTCTCACTGTCGGGCTGATTCCTTCCGAGGATTCGCGCGCCATGATCGCCAACAGCCAGGCCATGATGGACATGCTGTCCAAGGCCCTCGGATTCGCGGTCAAGCCCTTCGTGGCGGCCGACTACAACGGCGTGATCGAGGCGCTGCGTTCCAAGCGTCTGGACGTGGCCTACCTCGGCCCGTTCTCGTACGTGCTGGGCGCGACCGTCGCCGACATCGAGGCCTTCGC
Source organism: Variovorax paradoxus (assembly GCF_000834655.1). Classification (GTDB taxonomy): domain Bacteria; phylum Pseudomonadota; class Gammaproteobacteria; order Burkholderiales; family Burkholderiaceae_C; genus Variovorax; species Variovorax paradoxus_F. The sequence goes on along the minus strand of NZ_JXQQ01000030.1, from coordinate 59,684 downwards.
GGTCGCCGAAACCAAGAAGGCCGGACGCACCTTCTACTACAGCCAGATCGTCACGCACAAGGACACCGGCATCAAGACGGTGAACGACCTCAAGGGCAAGACCTTCGCGTTCGTCGATCCGAGCTCGACCTCGGGCCACCTGTTCCCCAAGGCCGGGCTGATGAAGCTGGGCTTCGCCACCGACAAGGACTTCGGCCGCGTGATCTTCTCGGGCTCGCACGACTCGAGCGCAATCGCGGTGCAGAACAAGAAGGTGGACGCCGCGGCCATTGCCGACCGCATTCTCGATGCCGCCGTTTCCAAAGGTCTCGTCAAGCGCGAGGACCTGGTCGAGGTGTGGAAGTCGGACCCGATCCCCGAGTCGCCCACTGTGTGGCGCAAGGACCTGCCCGCGGACCTGAAGACCCGCGTGCAGGCCGCCTTCCTGCAGGTGAAGAACATCCCCTGGTCCGACCAGGGCGAGCTCAACGGTTTCCACCCGACCAACGACGCGGCCTACAACATCATCCGCGACACGGCCAAGGTGCTGAACCTCGACCTGAGGAAGATGAAATGATCGAGATCCGGGGCCTGTGCAAGCGCTACGGCGACTTCACCGCGCTGCACCGTGTCGACCTCACGGTCGCCAAGGGTGAGTTCGTCGTCATCCTCGGCGCGTCGGGTGCGGGCAAGTCCACCCTGCTTCGCTGCATCAACCACCTTGCCGAGCCGAGCGAGGGCGAGATCCACGTGGACGGCGAGCGCTCGCGCGGCGACCGCGCCGGCCTTCGCAAGGTGCGCCGCGACGTGGCGATGATCTTCCAGCACTACAACGTGGTGCCGCGCCTGTCGGTGCTCAAGAACGTGCTGACCGGGCGGCTCGGCTCGATGCCCGCCATCGCCTCGTGGTTCCAGATCTTTCCCGCCAAGGACATCGCCATCGCCCGCGAATGCCTGCGCCGCGTGGAGCTCGACCACAAGGCGGACCTGCGCACCGACACGCTCTCGGGCGGCCAGAAGCAGCGCGTGGGCATCGCCCGTGCGCTGGCGCAGCAGCCCAAGGTGATCCTGGCCGACGAGCCCGTCGCGAGCCTCGACCCGAAGACCTCGCGCAAGGTGCTCAACTACCTGAAGCAGGCCAGCAGCGAAGCGGGCATCACCGTCATCTGCAACCTGCACCAGGTGGACTACGCCCGTGAATTCGCGCAGCGCGTGATCGGCGTCGCTGCAGGCCGCGTGGTGTTCGAAGGCCGGCCCGACGAACTGACCGAGGAAGTGCTGCAACGCATCTACCCGGGCGGCCTCGAAGACGGTCCGATCGAGCCACCGGCACCCGTCGCATCGCCTGCAGCCACGCCCGTGGCCACCGCACGCCCCGCCCAGCAACTCGCCCTGGAGCAATCATGATCGCCATCGGACGCTACAACCTGCTGGTCGCCAAGAGCGGCGGAAACCCGGGCTGGTGGAAGTACGCCCTTGCCGGACTGGCCCTGCTGTCCGTCATGTGGTGGGCGGCCATCGGCAGCCAGGTCAGCTTCAGCGAACTGGCCAAGGGCATGCCGTGGATCGCCGACTTCCTCGGCCGCATGCTGCCGCCCAACTGGGAGTTCATGCAGCGCCTCGTGAAGCCCGCCATCGAGACGGTGCAGATCGCGCTCTGGGGCACGCTGCTGTCGGTGATTCTCGCGGTGCCCCTGTGCTTCTTCGCGGCGCGCAACATCTCGCCGAACATCGCGGTGTTCCATGCGATGCGGCAGGTGCTGAACATCACGCGCGGCATCAACGAGATCATCCTCGCGCTGATCTTCGTGGCGGCCGTGGGCCTCGGGCCGTTCCCCGGCGTGCTGGCCCTGGCGCTGCATGGCGCGGGCATGCTCGGCAAGTTCTTCGCCGAGTCGATCGAGGAGATCGACCAGGGCCCGCTCGAGGCGCTGCGCGCCACCGGTGCGGGACCGATCCAGACCATCATCTTCGGCGTGATCCCGCAGGTGGTGACCGCGTGGATCGGCGTCATCGTCTATCGCTTCGAGACCAACCTGCGCCAGGCCACGGTGCTGGGCATGGTGGGCGCGGGCGGCATCGGCTTCGAACTGGTGGGGAGCATGAAGCTCTTCCAGTACCAGGACACCGCGACCTGCATCCTGGTGATCGTCGTCATGGTGATGACGGCCGACTACCTGTCGACCAAGTTGCGCGCATGGATTCAACAAGGAGCGCATCAATGACAGACACGCCGGCCCTTTCGGGCATCTCGGTGAACGGCCGCAGCTACAGGTCGCCTTCGCAGCCCGTCGTCGTGGTGTGCGTCGATGGCTGCGAGCCCGACTACATCACGCAGGCGATCCAGGCCGGCGTCGCGCCCTTCCTGAAGAAGATGCTGGCCGCGGGCGGCTCGGGCACCTCGTTGGTGGGCGACTGCGTGGTGCCCAGCTTCACGAACCCGAACAACCTCTCGATCGTGACCGGCGCGCCGCCCTCGGTGCATGGCATCTGCGGCAACTACTTCCTCGATACGGCGCAAGGCAAGGAAGTGATGATGAACGACCCCGCCTACCTTCGCGCCGAGACGCTGCTGGCGGTGTTCTCCAAGGCCGGCGCGAAGGTCGCGGTGGTCACCGCCAAGGACAAGCTGCGCACGCTCCTGGGTCACCGCATGGAAGGCATCTGCTTCTCGGCGGAGAAAGCCGACCAGGCGACGCGCGCGAACGGCGGCATCGACGACGTGCTGGCGCTGGTCGGCAAGCCCGTGCCCTCGGTCTACAGCGCGGACCTGAGCGAGTTCGTGTTCGCGGCCGGCGTGAAGCTGTTGGAGGCCGAGCGGCCCGACCTCATGTACCTCTCGACAACCGACTACGTGCAGCACAAGTGCGCGCCCGGCACGGCCGGCGCCAACGACTTCTACGCCATGATGGACGGCTACCTCGCGCAGCTCGACGCGCTGGGCGCGACCATCGCGCTCACCGCCGACCACGGCATGAGCCCCAAGACCGATGCGGCCGGCAACCCGCGCATCGTGTTCCTGCAGGAAGTGCTCGACGCGCGCCTCGGTGCGGGGCGCGGCCGGGTGATCCTGCCGATCACCGATCCATACGTCGTGCATCACGGCGCGCTCGGTTCGTTCGCGACCGTCTATCTCGAAGCGGGTGTCGATGCGACCGCGCTGGTCGAGGCGCTGCAGGCCACCGACGGCATCGAGCAGGTGCTCACACGCGAAGAGGCCGCGCAGCGTTTCGAGCTGCCGCCCGACCGCATCGGCGATCTCGTGGTGGTGTCGGACCACCTCGCCGTGATCGGCACGCGCGCCTCGGAGCACGACCTGAGCGGCCTCACGGTGCCGCTGCGCTCGCACGGCGGGCTTTCCGAGCAGAAGGTGCCGCTGCTGTTCAACCGGAAGCTGCAGGGGCTCGATCCGAAGCGGCGATTGCGCAACTTCGACATCTTCGACCTGGCACTGAACCACGCAATCCCCGCGGCACCCGCCGCTACCTGACGAGACATCCATGAGCGCCAACTATCACAACCCCGTACAGAGCGTGTACGGGGCAGGGGTCCTGTCGTCCCTGCCGAAACTGCTCGACGGCCGCCGCGCTGCGCTGGTGACCTTTCCGGAGGCCCGCGCCATCGGCCTGCTCGGCCGGCTGGAGTCGGTGCTGCAGGGCGCATTGGCCTGCACCATCGACCAGACACGGCCTAACCCGGACGTCGCCGAACTGGCAGGTCTCTACGAGTGGTTCTGGCAGAAGCATGCGGATGTGGAGGTGCTCATCGCGGTCGGCGGCGGCAGCGCCATCGACACCGCGAAGGCGCTCATGGTGGCGAACGATGCGGCGAGTTTTGCCGATCTCGTGGCGGGCCTTGCCGGCGAGCGGCCCTTCGTGCCCACGCGCAGCAAGATGCTGATCGCCGTGCCCACGACAGCCGGCACCGGCAGCGAGGTCACGCCATGGGCCACGGTATGGGACCGCGGGCGGCAGAAGAAGTATTCGCTGCACCTGCCAGAGACCTGGCCGCGCTATGCGGTGGTCGATCCGGAGCTGATGTTGTCGTTGCCCGCGGCCGTCACGCTGCAGAGCGGGCTCGATGCGCTGTCGCATGCGCTCGAAGCCATTTGGAACGTGAATGCGAACCCGCTGTCCGACACCTTCGCCGTCTCGGCCGTGCGCGACACGCTCCAGGTGCTGCCGCAGCTGATGGGCCAGCTCGACAACGTGGAGCTGCGGGGCCGCATGGCGCTCGCCGCGCTCAAGGCCGGCATGGCGTTCTCCAACACCAAGACGGCGCTCGCGCATTCGATCTCCTACGAGATGACCTTGCGCTACGGCCTGCCGCACGGCATCGCCTGCTCGTTCCTCTTGCCGATGGTGCTGGAGCGCGCCATCGGCCGGCGCGCCGACCGCGATGCGGTGCTGCGCGAAGCGCTCGGCATGCCGCTCGCAGAGGCGCCGCAGCAACTGGCGGCCTTCATCGAATCGCTGGGCGTGAAGACCCGCTTCGCCGACTACGGCGTGGGCGACGACGAAGCCCGCGAGATGCTGCTCCACGCCCAAGGCGGTGCGCGCGGCAAGAACTTCATCGGCAACGATCTCGCGGAGAACCAGGCATGAGCCTTTCGACACCCCACCGGGACAGCGCCGCCTTTCGCGCCGAGTCCCTGCGCATCGGCGGCGAGCGCGTGCGGCGCGAGCGCACGCTCGATGTGTTCAACCCCTACACCAACGAGCGCGTGGGCACCGTGCCGCTGGCCTCGGTGGATGACGTGCGCGAAGCCTTTCGCATCGGCCACGCCTACCGCTCGACGCTGTCGCGCTACGAGCGCGCGAGCATCCTGCAGCGGGCCTGCGCGCTGCTGCGCGAACGCGCCGACGAAGGCGCCGCGATCATCACGATGGAGTCGGGCCTGTGCCGCAAGGACGCGCTGTACGAAATCGGCCGCGTCGCCGACGTGCTGACCTTCGGCGCGACCGAGGCGCTGCGCGACGACGGGCAGGTGTTCTCGTGCGACCTCACGGCGCACGGCAAGAAGCGCAAGGTCATCACGCTGCGCGAGCCGCTCCTGGGCGTGATCACCGCGATCACGCCGTTCAACCACCCGATGAACCAGGTCGCGCACAAGGTGGTGCCAAGCATCGCGACCAACAACCGCATGGTGCTCAAGCCCTCCGAGAAAGTGCCGCTCTCGGCCTTCTACCTGGCCGACATCCTCTATGAGGCGGGGCTGCCGCCCGAGATGTTCCAGGTGGTGACGGGCGACCCGCGCGAGATCGCCGACGAGCTCATCACCAATGCGCAGGTGGACCTGGTCACCTTCACCGGCGGCGTGGCCATCGGCAAGTACATCGCCGCGAAGGCGGGCTACCGGCGCATCGTGCTGGAGCTGGGCGGCAACGATCCGCTGATCGTGATGGAAGACGCCGACCTCGACCGCGCCTCCGACCTCGCGGTGCAGGGCTCGTACAAGAACTCGGGCCAGCGCTGCACGGCAGTGAAGCGGATGCTGGTGCACAAGGATGTGGCGAGCGAGTTCACCGAGCGCGTGGTCGAGAAGACCAGGCGCTGGAAGCATGGCGACCCCGCGGACGCCGGCAACGACATGGGCACGGTGATCGACGAAGCCGCTGCCCGCCGCTTCGAACTGCTGGTGGAGGAGGCGGTGGCGCAGGGCGCGCGGCTGCTCGTGGGCAACCGGCGCGAGGGCGCGCTCTATTCGCCGACCGTGCTCGACAACGTGCGCCCCGAGATGACGGTGGTGCGCGAGGAAACCTTCGGCCCGGTCTCGCCGATCATCCGCTTCGGCAGCATCGACGAGGCGATCGCCATCTCGAACGGCACGGCCTACGGTTTGTCGTCGGGCATCTGCACCGACCGTATGGACTACGCGACGCGCTTCGCCAACGAACTGAAGGTGGGCACGGTGAACGTGTGGGAGGTGCCGGGTTACCGCATCGAACTCACGCCGTTCGGCGGCATCAAGGACTCGGGGCTGGGCTACAAGGAAGGGGTGCAGGAGGCGATCAAGTCGTTCACCAACGGCAAGACCTTCACGATGCCCTGGGGCTGAGCCAGCCGCAGTGCTTACGATGCGGGAATGACTTCGATCATTCCCGGGATGCCGCGCATCGGGTGCGCCGGCTGGAGCCTGCCGCGCGATGTGTGGCCGGCGTTTCCGGCCGAGGGTTCGCATCTGGAGCGCTATGCGCAGCGCTTCGATGCGGTCGAGATCGATACCTCGTTCTACCGGCCGCATCGCCGCGAGACCTACGAGCGATGGGCCGCCGGCACGCCCGATGGGTTTCGCTTCGCGGTGAAGCTGCCGAAGGCTGTCACGCACGAGCAGCGGCTGGCCGGTGCGATGCCGGCCTTCGATGAATTCCTGGCGCAGGTGGCAGGGTTGGGCGACAGGCTCGGCTGTCTTGTCGTTCAACTGCCGCCGAGCCTTGCCTTCGACACGCCTGTAGTCCGGCGTTTTCTCTCCGATGTGCGGCAGAGACACACCGGGCCGGTGGCGCTGGAGCCGCGGCATCGCAGCTGGTTCGTGCCCGCGGCCGAGGCGCTGCTGTCGCGCTTCCAGGTCGGGCGCGTGCTGGCCGACCCGGTGCTGTTCGACGAAGCTGCTGCGCCCGGCGGATGGCCGGGGCTGGTCTACCTGCGCTTGCATGGATCGCCTCGCCGCTACTGGTCAGCCTACGACGATACGCTGCTCGAACGGCTCGCAGCGCGTTTGCGGCTCGCAGGCGGGGAGGGCGCCGCGTGCTGGTGCATCTTCGACAACACGGCGGGCGGCGAGGCGACCGGCAACGCGATGACCTTGGCGCGCCTGCTTCAGAATCGCTGATTCATTCGAGGAGACAACACCGTGAACTTCAACAGACTCTGTGCCGGCGTTGCGCTGGCCGCCGCCGCGGGACTCGCCGCAGCGCAAGGCTTTCCCACCGCCAAGCCCATCCGCCTGATCGTCGGGTATCCGCCCGGCGGCGGCATCGACTTCGCGGCGCGCACGGTGCAGGTGCCGCTGCAGGAGGCGCTCAAGCAGCAATTGGTGGTCGACTACAAGCCCGGCGCGAGCGGCATGATCGCGGCCACCGAGCTCACGCGCCAGCCGGCCGACGGCTACACCCTGCTGCTGGCCAACACCGGCCCCTTCGCCATTGCGCCGTACCTGCAGAGCAAGCCGCCGTACGACCCCATCAAGCAGTTCACCTACATCGGGCAGATCAGCCAGGGCAGCTACATCGCGGTGACGCGGCCCGACCATCCGGCGAAGAACCTCAAGGAGTTCGTCGCCTGGGCCAAGGGGCAGCCGGGCAAGGTCAACTTCGCCTCGGGCGGCAACGGCACCTCCACGCACCTGAACGGCGAGCTGATGAACCAGGTGACGGGCCTGGACATGACCCACGTTCCCTACAAGGGCAGCGCGCCCGCGGTCCAGGACCTGCTCGGCGGGCAGACGCAGATCCTCATCGATGCGGGCAGCGTGCTGCTGCCGCAGGTCAAGGGCGGCAAGCTCAAGGCGCTGGCGGTGACCGGGCCGGTGCGCGATCCGCAACTGCCCGACGTGCCGACGGTGAAGGAGCTGGGCCTCGCGGGCATGGAGTCGGTGGGCTTCCAGGGGCTGGTCGGGCCGGCCAACATGCCCAAGGACGTGGTCGATCGCCTCTCGAACGAGCTGGCACGCGCGCTGGCGCAGCCGGACATCAAGGCCAAGTTCGCGACCGCCGGCGCCGAGGTGCATCCGCTCGGGCCGGCCGAGTTCGCAGCCTTCGTCAAGGCCGACAATGAGAAGTGGTCCAGGCTCATCCGCGAGCGCAAGCTGCAACTCGACTGACTCCCTTTCTCATGACAGACATGCATTTCAAGTTCAAGCCGTCGTGGCTCCTCGCTGCGGCTGCGCTCTGCGCCGCTGCCGGCGCGCAGGCACAGAACGTTCCCAAGACCATCCGCCTCATCGTGGCGTACCCTGCCGGCGGCGTGAGCGACGTGGTCGCGCGCGCCCTCGGCGACCGGCTCGCCGCGCAACTGGGCACGACGGTGATCGTCGACAACCGCGCCGGCGCGAGCGGCGCCATCGGCATGGACGCGGTGGCCAAGGCCGCGCCCGACGGCGCGACGCTGGGCTTCTCGGCGATCAGCCCGCTGGTGCTGAGCCCGCACCTGGGCAAGCTGCCCTTCGACGCGCAGAAGGACATCGCGCCGGTTTCGAGCGTGATGTATTCGCCGGTGCTGCTGATCGCCACGCCCGCCAGCAAGGCGAAGGATTTCCGCGCGCTCCTGGCAGATGCCAAGGCGCAGCCGGGCGCGGTGCGCTGGGCCACCTCGGGGCCGGCGTCGCTCGGGCACATCGTGCTGGAGCAGGTGAGGGCGGCAACGGGCGTGGACATCACGCACGTGCCCTACAAGGGCGGCGGCCAGCAGCTCAACGATGCGCTGGGCGGGCAGTTCGAGATCCTGTCGACCAACGCGAGCCCGACGCTCACTTCGCACATCCAGTCGGGCAAGCTGCGGCCTCTGGCCGTGGGCGCGCCGGCGCGGCTGGAAAGCCTGCCGCAGGTCCCGACGCTGGGCGAGCTGGGCTACAACGCGGCGAACATCAACTCGCTGTTCGGCGTGTTCGCACCGGCAGCCACGCCGCCCGCGTTGATCGCGAAATACAACGCCGAGATCAACAAGGCCCTGGCCAGCCCCGAGCTGCGCGCCAAGCTCACGGCCACCGACAACGTGCCGACCGGCGGCACGGCCGCGGCCTTCGCCAAGGAGATCGCCTCGGAGTTCGAGAGCAACGGGCGCATCGTGAAGGCCGCGAACATCAAGGCCGATTGAGGAATGACCCCGCGGCTTGCGGTCCAAGTTTCCCTACCTTATAGTAGGTAGATGCAAAACGCCGCCGCCGCCACCGCTGCCCCTCTTGCCGCGGGCAGTACCCGGGACCAGATCCTCGGGGTGGCCCGCAGCCTGATCGAAACCCGCTCGTACCTGGGCTTCAGCTTCCAGGACGTGGCCGACGCGGTCGGCATCCGCAAGGCGAGCCTGTACCACCACTTTCCGACCAAGGAAGCGCTGGGCATCGCGGTGATTCGGCAGGCCACCCAGTTCTTCAAGGACTGGGATGCGGCCAGGGCGCGAACGCCGACGGATGCGTTGGACTCCTACTTCCGGATGTACCGCAACACGCTGAGGGCCGGCTCGGGCATGTGCCCCGCGGGCTCGCTGGCGCCGGGGTGGGATTGCATCAACGAAGAATTGCGCCAGGCCGTGCAGGAGCTGCGCCACACGCAGGTGCTGTGGCTCACCGGCGTGCTGGGCGCGCTGTCGCCGGCGGGGGCGCGGAACAACGGCCCCTCGGTCGCCGCGCAGGCCAGCTATGTGTTCTCGGTGTGCCAGGGCGCGCTGCTCGCCTCGCGCATGACGGGGCGCGTCGAGGACTTCGACGAAGCCATCGCGCAACTCAGGAGTTCATTGCCCGGCTGACGGCCGGGCGGCATCGCAGGCACGCATCGGCGTGCTTATTTTTTGATCTCATCGCCTACCGATTGGATGGTAGTTTTTCCCAAGGAGCATCCTCATGAAAGCCGTTATTTCCGCCTACGCCCGCTCGCCCTTCCACTTCGCTAAGAAAGGCGCGCTCGCCGAAGTGCGCCCCGACACGCTGGCCGCCGGCGTGGTGAAGGGCCTGCTGCAGCGCACCGACCTGGACCCCGCGCTGCTCGAAGACATCATCCTGGGCTGCGCCTACCCCGAGGCTTCCCAGGGCAACAACGTCGCGCGCATCGTGGGCCTGCTGGCCGGGTTGCCGCACGAGGTGGGCGGCATGACGGTGAACCGCTTCTGCGGCTCGTCGATGCAGGCCGTGCACATCGCCGCGGCGCAGATCGAGGCGGGCATGGGCGAGGCCTTCCTGTGCGTGGGCGTGGAGTCGATGACGATGGTGCCGCAGGGCGGCTTCAACTTCTCGCCCAGCCCCGAGCTGCTGGCCAACACCGACGCCTACATCTCGATGGGCGAGACGGCAGAGAACGTTGCGCAGCGCTGGAACGTGAGCCGCGCCGACCAGGAGGCCTTCGCCGTCGACTCGCACCGCAAGGCCGCTGCCGCGCGCGCAGAAGGGCGGTTGGCCGGTGAGATCGTGCCGGTGCGGCTGGCTTCCGGCGACGTGGTCGATGCCGACGGCTGCATCCGACCGACCACCTCGGCCGAAGCGCTGGCCAACCTCAAGCCCGCGTTCCGCCCCGACGGCGTGGTGACGGCCGGCACCTCGTCGCCGCTCACCGACGGCGCGGCCGTCGTGCTCGTGACCAGCGACGCCTTCGCCGCGAAGCACGGCCTGCAGATGCTGGCGCGCATCAAGTCGTTCGCGACCGTGGGCGTGGACCCGGCCATCATGGGCATCGGCCCGATCCCCGCGACCCGCAAGGCGCTCGCCCGTGCAGGGCTGACCGCGGCGGACCTGGACGTGATCGAGATCAACGAAGCCTTCTCGTCGCAGGCGCTCGCCTGCATCCGCGACCTGGGCCTCGACCCCGCCAAGATCAACCTCGACGGCGGCGGCCTTTCCATCGGCCATCCGCTGGGCGCGACCGGTGCGCGCATCACCGGCAAGGCGGCGTCGTTGCTGGCACGCGAGAAGGGCCGCTACGCGCTGGCTACGCAGTGCATCGGCGGCGGGCAGGGCATTGCGACCATCCTCGAGCGCGTCTGACGGACGGAACGTCTGAGAATGCGCGAAGGCACGACAAGGAGACCTCATGGCAGCACCCACTGACACCGGCGCCAGGCGCGCGCTGTACCTCGAAGACCTGTCGGTCGGCGACCGCTTCCAGAGCGGCGAGCACACGCTCGACGTGGCACAGATCAAGGCCTTTGCGCTGCAGTTCGATCCGCGGCCCTTCCACACCGACGAAGAGGCCGCGAAGAACACTTTCTTCGGCGGCCTCGCGGCGAGCGGCTGGCACACCGCGGCGATCACGATGAAGCTGCTGGTGGAAAGCGGCGTGCCGCTGGCCGACGGCATCATCGGCTCGGGCGGCGAGTTGCAGTGGCCCAAGCCCACGCGCCCCGGCGACGTGCTGCACGTGGTGAGCGAGGTGCTCGACATCACGCCTTCGCGCTCCAAGCCAGGCCGCGCGATGGTGACGATGCGTTGCCAGACGCGCAACCAGCGCGGCGAGGTGCTTCAGTACTTCACGCCGAAGCTGGTGGTGCACAGCCGGCCCACGGCCGCCTGAAGCCCGGCTTCAGACCACGCGCAGGCCCAGCTCTTCGACCAGCGATGCGGCCTGCCGGTGCGAGATGGTCGCGCCCTTGAACTGCGCGGCGTTCGCCAGGCGCAGGCCGCCCAGGTCGACGTCGCGCAGGTCCGCACCTTCGAAGCGCGCGAGCTTCAGGTGCGCGTTGCGCAGGCTGCCGCCTTCGAACACGGCCTCTCGGAAATCGCAGCCCGAGAGGTCGGCTTCGGAAAAGTCCAGCTGCGCGAGCGTCTGCTTGCGGAACGACAGGCTGCGCAGGTGCGCATCGACCAGCAGCGAATCCTTGAAGACGATGCCCAGCGCCGAGACTTCGGCAAAGTGCGCGCCGGTGAGCTTCACGCCCGTGAAGAGCGCGGAGGCCAGCTTGGCACGCGTCCATTGCGTGTTGTTGAGATCGCAGTCCTGGAAGCGCGCATTCGTGAGGTCTGCGAGGCCGAAGTCGGCCTGGCGTGCCCTGCATCCGGCCCAGCGGGTTTCAGACAGCAGGGCCCGGTCGAACGAGGCTTCGGCGAACTGGCACAGCGTGAAGTGCGCGCCGCGCAGGTCGAGCCGGGAGAGGTCGGCTTCGTCGAAGTTGCAGCGCTCGAAATGCAGGGGCAGAAGCAGGGGCTCGTCGCGGCCTTGCAGGCAGGCGACAAGGTCGGCTCGCGACCAGGTCTGGTCGGAAATCACGGAGGCGGCGGTCATGTTCATGCGTCGGAGCCTGCGGCCAGGACGCGCAGCTCTTCGGCGGTGAAGCCGGCGCGTTCGCGGGCCTCGATGTTGAATGGCGGCCGGATGCGCGGCGCGTCGTAGCGCGCCACGAGCGCCGGATAGTTGGCTTCGGCGTCGAGCCCCGCGCGCTCGCAGAGCCAGCGGTACCAGTGGTTCCCGATGGCGACGTGGCCTACCTCGTCGCGCAGGATGATGTCCAGGATCTCCACCGCGCGCAGCGCATCGGGCGTGTTGACGCGCCTGAGCTTGGCCTGGATCAGCGGCGTGGCGTCGAGCCCGCGTGCCTCGAGCGTGCGGGGCACCAGTGCCATGCGGGCGAGGACGTCGTCCTTCGTTTTCTCGCACATGTTCCACAGGCCGTCGTGGCCCGGGAAGTCGCCGTAGCGGTAGCCCATGCCCTGCAGGTGCGCATGCAGCAGCGTGAAGTGCAATGCCTCCTCGTCGGCCACGCGCAGCCAGTCGCGGTAATAGGCCTCGGGCATGCCGTCGTAGCGCCAGACCGCATCGAGCGCGAGGTTGATCGCGTTGAATTCGATGTGGCAGATCGAATGGATCAGCGAGGCCCGGCCTTCGGGGGTGAAGGGCGAGCGCTTCTGCACCGCGGTGGCAGAGACGCGCACCGGCCGTTCGGGGCGGCCCGGCACGCCCAGGTCGTCGCCCTCGGCGCGGATCGGGTCGGTTGCTATGGAATCGGTAGCGGGCAGCGCCGCCGTGGCGTGCGTTGCAGCCACCTTTTGTTCAGGATCGGAGAGGCGCAGCGCGGCCAGCGCGCTCAATCGGGGGTGCATCCCTACAATTCTAGTTTTTGCCCCCGGAGACTCCACGATGGCCCTCTATGAACTCGACGGCGTTGCGCCGCAACTCGCCACCGGCGCCTGGGTCGCCGACAGCGCGGAGGTGATCGGCAACGTGAAGCTGGGCGAGAACGCGAGCATCTGGTTCGGCGCCGTGCTGCGCGGGGACAACGAGACGATGAGCATCGGCCGTAACAGCAACGTGCAGGACATGTCGATGCTGCACTCCGACCCCGGCAGCCCGCTCACCGTGGGCGAGAACGTCACCATCGGCCACCAGGTCATGCTGCACGGCTGCACCATCGGCGACAACTCGCTCATCGGCATCCAGGCGGTGGTCTTGAATAACGCGAAGATAGGCCGCAATTCGATCGTTGGCGCCGGCAGCGTGGTGACCGAGGGCAAGGAGTTTCCCGACAATTCCCTGATCTTCGGCTCGCCCGCCAAGGTGATGCGCACGATCAGCGACGAAGACGCTGCCCGGCTGCGTCACGGTTCCGAGCATTACGTCGAAAATGCCGTTCGCTACGCGAAGGGCCTCAAGAAAATCGCCTGACCCCGCGCAGGCCCAACAGAAAGAATCCGTTTTGAGCGAGCTGCACAAATTCCTGTTCGATGGCCTGCCGGTGCGCGGCATGATCGTGCGCCTGACCGATGCGTGGCAGGAGATCCTTGCGCGGCGCGCCTCCAATACAGCTACCGGCGCTTATCCGCCGCCCGTGGCCGAACTGCTCGGCGAGATGACCGCCGCGGCCACGCTGATGCAGGCCAACATCAAGTTCAACGGCGCGCTGATCCTGCAGATCTTCGGCGACGGTCCGGTCAAGGTGGCCGTGGCCGAGGCCAAGCCCGACCTGAGCCTGCGCGCCACCGCCAAGGTGATCGGCGACCTGCCGGCCGATGCGCGCCTGCCCGACATGGTCAACGTGAGCAACAAGGGCCGCTGCGCGATCACGCTCGACCCGAAGGACAAGCTCCCGGGCGCCACGCCGTACCAGGGTGTCGTGCCGCTCTTCGGCGACGAAGGCGAGAAGCTCGGCAAGTTGAGCGACGTGCTGCAGCACTACATGCTGCAGAGCGAACAGCTCGACACCACGCTGGTGCTCGCGGCCGACGACAAGGTGGCCGCGGGCCTTTTGATCCAGCGCCTGCCGGTGAAGGGCGAAGGGAACCTCGAAGGCACGTCCGACAAGGACCGCGACCAGGCCAACGAAGACCAGATCGGCCGCAACGAGGACTACAACCGCATCTCGATCCTCGCTTCGAGCCTCACCCGCGACGAGCTGCTCACGCTCGACATCGAGACCATTCTTCGGCGCCTCTTCTGGGAAGAGAAGCTGCTGCGCTTCGAACCGCAGGCGGGCCTCCTGGGCCCGCACTTCGCGTGCACCTGCGGCCGCGAGCGCGTGGCGCAGATGATCCGCGGGCTCGGCGTGGAAGAAGCCGAGGAGATCCTGGCCGAGCGCGGCGACATCGAGGTGGGCTGCGACTTCTGCGGCAAGCAGTACCGCTTCGACGCGATCGATGCGGCGCAGATCTTCAGGCCGCCGACGGACCAGATTCCGGGCAGTCCGATCGTTCAGTAGGACGCACTGATGTCAGCGGAGGTGCGCAAGAAGCACCGCTGATGGCTATGTCGTTGCGTGCCGATTCGAGTCCGGCTCGGCAGCACTTCCAGCGAAACACCCGCCATGCCGGGTCGCTCACGCCGGTCCGCGTGAGACTACTTAATTGGGCGACTTCCTGCACGTCGCGGAGTCAATGCCAATAAAGAAACCTGCCAGAGCACGAGGCGCCTTGACGGACTGAACAGTAGCCCCAGGAGTGTGAGGGGAAAGTCGCTTGAGCTACCTGTGGAACGGTAGCAGTCGAGCCACAGTCGATCACGTCGATACAACTTAAAGACTCACCGATTGATTCGACGGCGTGACATTTATTGCGCATGCCGTGTGAATCTGTGCGCGTTGAATCTTGTTGACATTTGCGATGCGGAGGTCCTCGGAAAATCCGGATCCATTGATGCCAGTGTCAGTGGGCCAGCATGTTGCTCCTGCGCCGCGCTTGGCTGTCACGTTGCGCGATCCCAGGGAAAAAAGAAACATGAACAAGTCGCTTTATAGAGTCGTCTTCAACCGTGCGCGCGGTATTCGCATGGTGGTGCAGGAAACAGCGGCAAGCGACGGCAAGGGGACCAATAAGGCAACGGATGGATCGGCAGCAACAGCACCAGCGAAGGTGGCGGCTGCCGTGGTGTTATTCGGCGCGCTGGTGGCGTTACCCGGACAGGCCCAGATCGTGGGTGCCCCCAACGTTCCCGGCAACCTGCGTCCCACCGTGCTGGTGGCACCCAACGGCGTGCCGCTCATCAACATTCAGACGCCTTCGGCGGCGGGTGTTTCGCGCAACGTCTTCAACCAGTTGAACGTCGGACCCAACGGCGCGATCTTCAACAACAGCCGCACGAATGCGCAGACGCAGTTAGGCGGCATCGTTCAGGGCAACCCATTCCTCGCCAGAGGTCCGGCGCGCATCATCTTGAACGAAGTCAACGGCGGCAACCTGAGCCAGTTGCGCGGCTACATGGAGGTTGCGGGCCAGCGCGCAGAAATCATCATTGCGAATCCGGCCGGTATTAACGTGGACGGCGCGGGCTTCATCAACGCGAGCCGCGCCACGCTGACCACGGGCCTGCCTCAGCTCAATGCGTTCGGCGGTCTCGACAGCTTTCTCGTGCGTGGCGGCACCATCACCATCAAGGGTGCGGGCCTCGATGCCAGCAAGACCGACTACGCGGCCATTCTTGCCCGAGCTGTGGAAGCCAACGCAGGCATCTGGGCCAATGAACTGAAAGTCGTGACCGGCGCCAATCAGGTCTCAGCCGATCACAACCAGATCAGCGCCACCACGGGCACCGGCACGACGCCCACCTTTGCGCTCGACGTAGCCGCGCTTGGTGGCATGTACGCCGGCAAGATCGTGCTCATCGGGACCGAGGCCGGACTTGGGGTTCGCAATGTCGGCACGATCCAGGCCGCGCCGGGCACGCCCGCGATGGCGGGCGCGGGGCAACTCGTGGTGACAAGCGCGGGCCGGCTCGAAAACATCGGCACGATCCAGGCCACGGCCGATGCCAACCTTGCCGCAGCGAGCCTTGCCAACAGCGGCCGCATCAGCAGTGGCGGCAACCTGAAGGTTGCCACGCAAGACACGCTGGGAAATTCCTTCAACGGAGCGGGCGGCACGCTCGAAGGGGTGCGCGTCGAACTCGCCAGCGCGGCGGGCAACATCGACAACCGCAATGGCGGCACCATCCGCCAGACCAGCAACGCGGCGCTGGAGATTTCCGCGCCGACCTTGAGCAACGCCAGCGGCGGCGTGATCGGCCTGGAGCCGATTGTGCTGTCGCCGTCGCAGCCCGGCGGCGGCACGGACACCGGTGCGGGCTCGGGCGGTGGCACCGCCACTCAGGGGACACCGGCAGCAGCGGGTGGAACCGGCACCGCTGGAACCATCACACCTGCGCCGTATGTGCCGCCGTCGCCAGGTACGATCACTGCAGCGAGTGCGATCCTCAACGACGGTGGCCGCATCTACGCGGGCGGAGCGATCACGCTGCAGAGCGCGAACATCAACAACAACGGCGGGACGATGAGCCTCGCCAGCATGACGGTCCAGCAGCCCAGCTTCGACAACCGCGGCGGAACGTTGAATGTCACCAACGGCTTCAACGCCAATGTCGATCGCTTCGACAACAGCGGCGGCAAGCTCAATGCGGGCAGCTTGAACATCGCCACCAGCGACGACCTGATCAACGTCGACGGCACGCTGACCAGCGCCGGTGACACCACGCTCGCCATCGGAGGCAAAGCGGACAACACACGCGGGACGATCTCCGCGGCAGGTGCCTTGAATGCGACCGTGGCCGGCGCGACGAACAACACCGAAGGCACCCTTGCTTCCAACGAGGGCCTGACGTTAAAGACCGGCTCGCTCGACAACATTAAGGGGGGCATCCAGTCGGCACAAGGCGGCGCTCAACTCACGGTGACAAACCAGCTGCTCAACGGCAGCGAGGGTGCCATCGGTGCGGCCACGGACCTGAACGTCCAAGCGGCATCGATGACCAACGACGGCAGCTTGCGTGGAGCAAACGATGTCAGTGTCGCGGTCGGCGGTGTATTGGCAAATGACGGCAGCATCACTGCAGGTCGCAACGCCACAATCACAGCAGGCAGCATCGCATCGGGCAACGCCAGCGTGCTCGCCGCGGGCGTGCAAAACGACGGCAAGCTGGGTGCAGCAGGCGATCTGCGCGTCACGGCCTCCGGCGCGCTGGTTGCCAACGGCAACAGCATCGCTGCCGGCAATGCCACGCTGCAAGGCGCGAGTGTCGATCTGTCGGTGAGCCAGACCAGCGCAGCCAACATCGCAGTCACAGCCACACAAGGCAACGTCACAACAAGCAAGGCCACGATCGTCACCCCAGGCACCCTGAGCGTGACGGCCAATGCGCAGCCTGGCCAGACGCTGGTCAACGCGGGTGGCAAGCTCAACGCGAACCGGCTGGACCTGAAGGTCTCGAATCTCGTGAACACCCAGGGCGGCGAGATCGTCCAGACCGGTACAGGCGCCACCCGCATCACGACCTCGGGCGTCATCGACAACAGCGGCGGCACGCTGGCGAGCAATGGCAGCCTGGCCTTCACCGCTGCGAGCCTGAACAACAAGGGCGGTACCTTGCGGGCCGCGCAGACATCGGACCTGGCGGTCACGGTGGCTGGCTTGGTGGACAACCGCCAGGCCGAGATGAGCGCGGGCGGCAACACGTCGCTCCGGGCGGGCAGCCTCGACAACGACGCCGGACGCATCACGGCTGCGGGCAATGCATCGAGCACCACGAGCGGCGCGACCAGCAACCGGGGTGGCACCATCGCGGCGAACGGCAACACGACCCTGAACGCCGGGAGCCTGGACAACGCAGGGGGCACCGTTTCCGCGCAGAACACCCTGACGGCGAACGTTCAAGGCGCGGTGAACAACACGGCAGGCACGCTGGTCGCCAACCAGGCGCTCGTGCTCGATGCGGGCTCGCTGGTCAACGACAAGGGCTCGGTCCAGTCGACGCAGGCAGCGGTCCGATTGAACGTCGGCGGCGCTTTGAACAACGGCTCGGGTTACGTCGGTGCTGCGACCGATCTGAACGTCAAGGCCGGTAGCTTGTCCAACGCCGGCGGCTTGCGCGGCACCAACGACACCACCGTGGCCGTAACCGCTCAACTGGCCAACGACGGCAACATCACGGCGGGGCGAAACACCACCATCAAAGCCGGCAGCGTGCAAAGCAGCAGCACCAGCGTGCTGGGCGCAGGCATCCAGAGCGACGGCAAGCTCGGTACGACAGGTGATTTGAGTGTGACTGCGGATGGCGCACTCGTTGCACGCGGCACGAACCTCGCAGCAGGCAAAGCCACGCTGCAAGGCGCGAGCGTCGACGTGTCAGGGAGCCAAACTGGCGCTGCGAACCTCGCACTCACCGCAACGCAGGGCAACGTGATCACCAGCAAGGCCACGGTCGTCACGCCGGGCATCTTGAGCGTCACCGCCAATAGCAACGCAGCGCAGACCCTCGTCAACGACGCCGGCAAGCTCAACGCGAAGCAGCTCGACCTGAAGCTCTCGAACCTCGCCAACACCAGTGGCGGCGAGATCGTGCAGACCGGTACAGGAGCGACCACTATTGCGATGAGCGGCACGCTCGACAATGACGGCGGTCGCGTTGCCAGCAACGGCAATCTTGCGCTGGATGCGGCGAGCCTGAGCAATCGCAGCGGCTCGGTGCAAACGGCTGCGGGGGCGGACCTCTCGTTGACGGCACGAGCCCTCGCGAACAACAGCGGCGGCGACATTCTTTCCGGACGCGACCTCTCGATGAAGGCTGGCGCTCTGAGCAATGACATGGGGCGCATCGCGGCTGCCGGCGACATATCGAGTGTCACCCGAGGCGCCGCCAGCAATCGGCGCGGCACCATCGCCGCGAGTGGCAACACTGTTCTGAACGCCGGAAGCCTGGACAACAGCGCCGGCACCGTGTCCGGCGTGAATCGCGTCAACATGGGTGTTGCGAGCGCGTTGGACAACAGGGCAGGCACCGTCGTGGCCAATCAGGCGCTGGTGCTCGATGCCGGATCGCTGGACAACGCCAAGGGCGTGGTCCAGTCGCGTCAGTCCACCGCCCGGTTGGGCGTGGCCGAGGCGCTGAAGAACAGCCAGGGGCAGATCAGCGCGGCCACCGACCTGGATGTCAAGGCGGGCAGCGTCAACAACACCGGCAACATGCGCGGCGCGAACGACACCACGATGGCCGTAGGCGGCCAGTTGGTCAACGACGGGAATATCACCGCGGGCCGCCATACGACGATCACGGCCGACAGCTTGAGCAGCAGCACCGGTGTGTTGGGTGCGGGCATCCAGAGCGATGGAAAGCTCGCGAGCACAGGCGATCTGCGCGTGACGACCTCCGGCGCGCTGGTCGCCAACGGCAACAACATCGCCGCCGGCAATACCTTGCTACAAGGCGCGAGCGCCGATCTCGCGGGGAGCAAGACCAGCGCTTCGAACATCGCGGTCACGGCCACTCAGGGCAATGTGACGACGAGCAAAGCCATGGTCGTGACACCCGGCACCCTGAGCGTCACCGCCAACAGCGGGGCGGCACAGACCTTGGTCAACGACGCCGGCAAGCTCAACGCGAAGCAGCTCGGTCTGAAGCTCTCGAATCTCGTCAACACGAATGGCGGCGAGATCGTCCAGTTCGGCACGGGCACCACAACAATCGCCATGAGTGGCACGCTCAGTAACGATGGCGGACGCATCGCCAGCAACGGTCAAGATCTCACGCTGCAAGCCGCAACCATCGCGCATCGCGCCGGAAGAAGAGTTCAGCGAGGGCACCTCGCGCCTGAAGCTCTACACCGCAGACATCAGCCTCAACGCGCCGTTCAAGCTCGGTGAGCAAAAGCTGCGGTACTCCGGCCTGATCCGCGCCCAGTGGAACCGCACGCCACTCACGCCGCAAGACCGCTTCTCCATCGGCGGGCGTTACACGGTACGTGGCTTTGACGGCGAGACGAACCTCATGGGCGAGCGCGGCTGGCTGCTGCGCAACGACATCGGATGGGCCATGGGGCAGAGCGGCGCGGAGCTCTACGTTGGCGCAGATTACGGCCACGTCGGCGGCCGCTCCACCATCGACACGCTCGGCCGGAACCTGGCGGGTGCCGTGGTCGGCGTGCGCGGTCAGTGGAGCAAGTTGAGCTACGACTTCTTCGTTGGTGCACCCTTCAGCAAGCCCCAGGGTTATCGGACGGCGGAGGTCACGCTGGGGTTCAACCTGAATGCGGCTTTCTGAAGAAGCTCGGCTTGCATGGCCACACCCGGCCGTGCAGCCGCGCGCGGGCCACTAGCGCAGCACCTTGACCATCGCCGCCAGCCGCTCATTCGCAAAACCGGCGCTCAATGAGCGCTCGAACAACCTCATCAGGAAATCCGGAAAGCTCGCATCGAGCTTCGCTTCCCGCGCCTGCTTCACGAAAAGCCGACCCGAGCCCGCGCAGGTGGCCATCGAGCTCTCGGGCTCGCCATAGCGGTTGGCGTGGATGGCCTGGCCCTCGGCGCTGATCATTTCGCCGAGCACCGGCGAGATCGCGCCGATCATCTGCGAGAAGGCGTCCACCCCCAGCCCTTCGGATTCGCAGATGCGCACGCCGTGGAAGAACCCGCTCATCGCGCCGAACATGCACGAGAGCGTGGCGAGGTCGCAGGCGGCCGCGTTGCCGATGGGCTCGCCCATGTACTGGATGTTTCCGGCAATGGCTTCGAGCACCGGCCGGCAGGCGGTGAGGGCGCGTTCCTCGCCGGAGATGAAGAGCGGCGTGTCGGGCCGGCCGATCTGGCCGGGCGTGGCGAGCAGGGCGCCGTCCAGGTAGGCCACACCGCTCAGGGCGGCCCAGTCTTCGCGCGCGTCCTGCGGGGTGCCGGTGCTCAGCTGCACCAGTACCTTGCCGCGCAGCGCGTCGGCCACGCCGGGCGCGGCGAGGATCGCGTGCGACGCCGTGTAGTCGGCCACGCAGACCAGCACGACGGGGCTGGCCTGCACTGCGGCGAGCGCGGTCGGCGCGAGCACCGTGCCCTGGTTCAGCAGGGGCGTCGCGCGCTCGGCGGTGCGGTTCCATACCGTCAGCGTGAATTTCGATTGAAGGGCGCGCGCAAGGGCCATGCCCATGGGGCCGAGGCCGATGAGGGAAACGTCTGTCATGTCGTGTGTTCCTTGGGTGTTGATTTCAGTCCGCAGCCGGCGTGAGGTTCTGCCCCAGCCCGCCATCGACGGTGAGCCGCGCCCCGGTCGTGAAGGTGGCCTCGAATGCGAAGAAAAGTACGGCGCGCGCAACTTCGGCGGCGGTGCCGTGCCGGCGCATCGGCGTGATCTGGTCGCCGATGCGGATGAACTCCGCGCGCTCGGCAGCCGTCGCGTCGGCGATGCCGAGCGTGGGCGTGTCGATGAAGCCGGGGCTCACCACGTTCACGCGGATGCCGCGCGTCACCAGTTCGGCCGCGAAGCCCGAGGCGAAGGAGCGCAGCGCCGCCTTGGTGGCGCTGTAGACGCTCATGCCGTGCATGCCGCCCTCGTCCGCAATGGACGAGGTGAAGACGATCGCGCTGCCCGGCGGCATCAGCGGCGCGAGGCGCTGCACGGTGAAGAACGGGCCCTTGGTGTTGATCGCGAAGGCGCGGTCGTAGCCCGCTTCGGTCACCTGCTCGAAAGGCTCCAGCGTCGCGATGCCCGCGTTGATGTGCAGCAGGTCGATGTGGCCGAAGCGCTCGCGTGCCGTGGCGGCGAGGGTGTCGACGTCGGCCAGCGAGGCAGTGTCGGATGCCAGCACATGCGCGCCCGGGCCGAGCGTGCGGCGTGCCGCTTCGAGGTTCTCCGGATTGCGCCCGGTCACCAGCACCTCGGCGCCGCCTTCGAGCAGCGCCCGCGCCGTCGCCAGGCCCATGCCGATGGTGCCGCCCGTGATGACGGCCTTCTTGCCCGCGTAGGGTTTGTTCATGATTCGCATGCCTTGAAACGAGTGGAGTTCATGGCTGCGAATGATCGGGATCGCCGGCCGAACGGTCGCGCACGTTCGGGCGCGCCGGAGCACAAACGGACAATGGCATGCCGCGCGGTCGCGGCAGATAATCTTTCCGATGAGCTACACCGACCTGGCAATGACGGCCGACAGCTTCGTGATGCCTCCTCCCTCCGGCTTGCGCGTCGACATGCGCCAGACCCCGGCCGGCGTGGTCGGCTACGAGGCCTTGCCCGACCACCGCATCAAGCTCCACGCGGGCGCGCCGGTGCCGGGCGCGTGCAGGCTTCACAAGTTCCTCTATACGCGCGGCGATCTCGACATCCTGCCGGCCGGGGCGACCGATGTCTGGCACGAAGAGGCGCCGAGCACCTCGATCGTCGTGCGCATGGCGCCCTCGCTGCTGCAGCGCACGGCCGACGAGATGGGCCTGCCTGCCGAACGCGCCCAGCTCGGCGAGCGGCACCAGTTCCGCGATGCGCAGATCGAGCACATCGCCCTCGCGCTCGATGCCGAGCGGCGCGCCGGCTTTCCGAACGGCACGCTGTACACCGACAGCCTGGGTACCGCGCTGGCCGTGCACCTGATCGCGGGGCAGAAGATCGAGACGGCGTCCGTGCAAGGGCTGTCGCGGCTGCAGCTGCGGCGTGTGACGGAATACATCGAGGCGAATCTCGATGGCGATCTGTCGCTGTCCGCGCTGGCGGACATCGTCGGCCTGAGCGCTTCACACCTGAAGACGCAGTTCAAGCGCTCCACCGGCTTGCCGGTGCATGAGTACGTGGTGCACCGCCGCGTGGACCGCGCACGCGGCCTGCTGCTGCGCAGCGCGATGCCGGCGAGCCTGGTGGCGCTGGAGAGCGGCTTCTCGCACCAGAGCCACATGGCGCGGTGCATGCGCCGGGTGCTCGGCGTGACGCCGGGCGAGGTACGGCGCGCGGGGTAGTTCGGGCTAGCGGGCTTCGTCGTCGAAGCCGCTGAACTCGATGTCGGGTGCGCTCGTGTTGTGCTTCGAGGGCAGGCTGCGGCCGAAGCGCACCTGCGTGGCGTTCAGCGATTTCACCTCGGGCAGCGGCCTGGCCTGCAATGCCGCATTCGGCGATTCCTGCCAGCGCACTTCGCTCATGTCCGCGTTGTCGGGCGTGACGTACATCGAGCGCAGCACCGCGAAGGGCTGCGTACTCGCCGTGGGTTTCGACAGCGTCACGTCGAGCGCCGTACGCTTGCGGCTGATCTCCTCAACGCGCGCCACGGCGCTGCCACCGTTCGTGAAGCGCAGATGGATCGCCAGCGGCTTCGGCACCACGCGGATCGACGCGATGTTCACCACCGGCCGTCCCGCCTGCTCGACCGGCCCCAGCAGGAACGACGAGCCGTACACGCCGTCACCGAATCGCGCCTCGGGCAGCGGCTTCAGGCGCCAGTAGCCGTCGGAGGGGTACAGCACGATCGCCTCGAGCGCGTTGCCGTTCTCCTTCTTGAACACCTGCAGCAGGTGAAAGCCGCGGTCGTTGCGCGCACCCACCTGCACCGGCACGCGCTGCGGTCGCCAAAAGGTCGGCAGGGTCATGCCGACGATGCGCCACTCGGCGTTGTCCAGCAGCACCACGGTGCGTTTCTTGAAGCGGTGCGCCGGGTCGGTGGGGTGCGCGCCGCCGTCGAAATTGCAGCCCGAGAAATCGGGCGCGGTGACGTCGTTGCCGATCTTGTCGAGGTAGTCGGGCTGCAGCGCCTCGATGCGCATGTGGCGGATGCCGTCGCCGCGCAGCACCATGGAGACGTTGTCTTCCTCGGCGCAGGCGGTGGGGGTGGTGCCGTTCTCGACGGTCGCGGCGACGGGAGCCGCGAGCGCCGGGCCGGCCGACAGGAGCGCGGCAATGACGATCGGCAGGAGGGAGGCGGTGCGCGGGGCGGGGTGCAGGGGCATCAGGTCTCCGGGGAAGAACGGCGGTGTGTGCTTATTCGCGCCGCCCGATCAGGTCTGTGAAAAGCCGATGTTCGCATTCCGGGTCGGAACACTTCTCGCAAGGCCATGTCCAGGCGGCGGGCTTTGCGTCGGCCTTGCCGCGCGCACGGGCACGGGTTTCGCGCTCATCGCCGCTGGCGATCGAATTGATGGCGTTCCATGCACTGGCCAGGCGCTCGGCGCCCGTGCCGTGCACGACGGCGAACGAGAGCTTTGCGCCCGTGAGCGCTGCGCGCACCAGCGTGTCGGTCGGCTCGCGGGCATGGGGGCCGTCGCGCAAGTGGTCGCCGACCCAGGGAATATCGAGCGCCGTGAGCAGCGTGATGGCGCAGCGCCGCTGGGCCGCAAGTGCGCCGGCGTAGAGCGAACGGTCGTCGAAGAGCTGTTCGCTGTAGACCGCAGTCATGAGCGCGGTGGTGTCGGCGATCACCACGCCTGTTGCGGCGGCGATGTCGATGCGGCGGGTCTGTTCGTCGGCGATGGCCTGTTGCTCGTCGGGGCGCGGCGTGCGGCCTTCGCGATCGCACCATTCGCGCAGGTATTCGCCCACCAGCGTGGCCGGAATGCCGCGCTCCTGCAGGCGCTGCGCGATAGCGCGCGCCAGCTCGGTCTTGCCGGTGCTCTCGGCGCCCAGCACCGCGATGACGCAGCCGGTCGGCAGCATCGGCGTCATGCGCGCTCCGCCGCTGGCAGGCGCTGCCGCCATGCCAAATAGCCGGCCACGCTGAGCACGGCGAACACGGCGTACAGGCCGACGGTGAGCCACAGCCCCTTGTGGATGAACAGGCCCACGCTCACAACGTTCACGGCCAACCAGACGAGCCAGTTCTCGATGAACTTGCGCCCGAGCAGGAATTGCCCGACGAGGCTCAGGCCCGTGGAGAAACCGTCCCACCACGGCACATCGGTGTCGGTGAAACGGCGAAGGAAGAGGGCGACCGCGGGCCACGCGATGGCGCAGGCCGCCAGGGTGAGCGTGATGCCGCGCTGCGACAGCCGGCTGACGTGCAGCGCGCTGCCGTCGCTGCGATGGCCGCGCAGCCACTGCGACCAGCCCCACAGCGCGACGAAGGCGAAGAACACCTGCAGCGACGCATCGCCGTAGATGCGCGCCTTGGCGAAGACGACGACGTAGAGCAGCGAGCTGGCGATGGCCAAGGGCCAGCCCCAGTGGATCTCGCGCATGTTGCAGCCGACCATGGCGAGCGCGAGGACCGCGGCCACGAGTTCGAGCCAGCTGACGGGGGAGCCCCAGAGCGCAAAAGCGGGGGCCGAGAGAAGCTCGGGCATCGGCAGGCGGGGAAGTGGAGGGTCAGTGCGCGATCTGCACGAACACTTCGTTCGGCTTGACCATGCCGAGTTCCGCCCTGGCGCGCTCTTCGACCATCTCGAGCCCGTCCTTGAGGTCGTTGACCTCCGAGGCGAGGCGCTCGTTGGTGATCGTGGCCTTGGCGTTCGCTTCCTTCTGGTCGGTCAGCTTGGTCTGCAGTTGCGCAACGTCGCGCACGCTGCCGCGCCCGTTCCACAGCTGCCACTGAAGAACGGCCAGCAGGAGCAGCAGGACGATGGGGGGGACGAAGCGCGCGCGCATGAGCGTCTGTCTAGGCCACCCGCACGCCGGAGCGGCCGCGCTGCCGTTCCAGAGGGAGCGGCGAGGTGCGCGGCCTGGCGAGCCGGGTGGCTGGCATCACTTGAGGTTGTAGAACGCGCCGCGGCCCGGGTAGCTGGCGATGTCGCCGAGGTCTTCTTCGATGCGCAGCAGCTGGTTGTACTTGGCGATGCGGTCCGAACGCGAGAGCGAGCCGGTCTTGATCTGGCCAGCGTTGGTGCCCACGGCGATGTCGGCGATGGTGCTGTCCTCGGTTTCGCCCGAGCGGTGCGAAATCACGGCCGTGTAGCCCGCGCGCTTGGCCATCTCGATGGCGGCGAAGGTCTCGGTGAGCGTGCCGATCTGGTTGATCTTGATCAGGATCGAGTTGGCGATGCCCTTGTCGATGCCTTCCTGCAGGATCTTGGTGTTGGTGACGAACAGGTCGTCGCCCACCAGCTGCACGCGCTTGCCCAGGCGCTCGGTCAGGTGCTTCCAGCCGTCCCAGTCGCCTTCGTGCATGCCGTCTTCGATGCTGATGATCGGGTACTTGTCGACCCAGTTGGCCAGCATGTCGGTCCAGCTCTCGGCCGACAGCGACAGGTTTTCGCCCGACAGCACGTACTTGCCGTCCTTGTAGAACTCGCTGGCCGCGCAATCGAGGCCCAGCGCGATCTGCTCGCCTGCGGTGTAGCCGGCCTTGTCGATGGCTTCCAGGATCAGCTGGATGGCCGCTTCGTGGCTTTCGACGCTGGGAGCGAAGCCGCCTTCGTCGCCGACCGCCGTGCTGATGCCGCGGTCGCCCAGGATCTTCTTGAGCGCGTGGAACACTTCGGCGCCGTAGCGCACGGCCTCGCGGAAGCTCTTGGCGCCCACGGGGATGATCATGAACTCTTGCAGGTCGAGGCTGTTGTTGGCGTGCGCGCCGCCGTTGATGACGTTCATCATCGGCACCGGCAGCTGCATGCCGCCCATGCCGCCGAAGTAGCGATACAGCGGCAGGCCCGATTCTTCGGCCGCGGCGCGGGCCACGGCCATCGAGACGGCGAGGGTGGCGTTGGCGCCCAGGCGCGCCTTGTTGTCGGTGCCGTCCAGGTCGATCATCGTGCGATCGAGGAAGGCCTGTTCGCTGGCATCCAGGCCGAGCACGGCTTCGGAGATCTCGGTGTTGATGTTCTCCACCGCCTTGAGCACGCCCTTGCCGAGATAGCGGCTCTTGTCGCCGTCGCGCAGCTCGATGGCTTCGCGCGAACCGGTCGATGCGCCCGAAGGCACGGCCGCGCGACCCATGGTGCCCGACTCGAGCAGCACGTCGCACTCGACGGTGGGGTTGCCTCGGCTGTCGAGAATTTCGCGGCCGACGATGTCAACGATTGCACTCATCTTTTGTCTTTCTCAAATAAAACGGATCACAGACCTTCGACAACGATCATGCGCATGATCGCGGCGCCCTGGCGCGAGTCGCGCGCCTTGCCGTATTCGGGCGATTCATTGAATTTCTTTGCGGCTTCGACGCTCGGGAACTTGAGGATCACGATGCGCTGCGGGGCCCAGTCGCCCTCGAGCACCTCGATCTTGCCGCCGCGCACGCACACCTCGGCGCCGTGCGCCTTCATGGCTTCGGTGGACCACTTCTTGTAGTCCTCGTACTGGGCCGGGTTGGTGACTTCGATGTTGGCGATGATGTAGGCGCTGCTCATTGCTGAAAGATGTCCTCGAGGAAAGCGTTTTTCTTGGTGACCTGGTCGAGCGCCACGAGTGTCTCGAGCAGGGCCTTCATGTGCTTGAGAGGCACGGCGTTGGGGCCGTCGCTCAGGGCCTTGGCCGGATCGGGGTGCGTCTCCATGAAGAGCCCCGCCACGCCCACGGCCACGGCCGCGCGCGAGAGCACTGGCACCATCTCGCGCTGGCCGCCCGAGGTCGTGCCCTGGCCGCCGGGGAGCTGCACCGAGTGCGTCGCGTCGAAGACGACCGGCGCCTTCGTCTCGCGCATGATCGCGAGCGAGCGCATGTCCGAGACGAGGTTGTTGTAGCCGAAGCTCGCACCGCGTTCGCAGGCCATGAAGCTGTCTTCGTCCAGGCCCGCTTCTTTGGCTGCAGCCCGCGCCTTGTCGATCACGTTCTTCATGTCGTGCGGCGCGAGGAACTGGCCCTTCTTGATGTTGACCGGCTTGCCCGACTGCGCCGCAGCGTGGATGAAGTCGGTCTGGCGGCACAGGAAGGCGGGCGTCTGCAGCACGTCGACCACCTTGGCGGCCTCGGTGATGTCTTCGGTGGTGTGCACGTCGGTCAGTACGGGCAGGCCGAGTTCGCGCTTGACCTTCGCCAGGATTTCGAGGCCCTTGTCGCGGCCAGGGCCGCGAAAGCTCGTGCCCGAGGAGCGGTTGGCCTTGTCGAAGCTGCTTTTGAAGATGAACGGAATGCCCAGCGCCGAGGTGATTTCCTTCAGCGTCCCGGCGGTGTCCATCTGCAGCTGCTCGGATTCGATCACGCACGGACCGGCGATCAGGAAGAAAGGCTGGTTCAGTCCGACGTCGAACCCGCAAAGTTTCATGCGACGGCCTTCAGCGCCTTGGTGCTGCCCGCACCCTGGTCCTTGTGTTCGAGCGCCGCCTTGATGAAGGCGTTGAAAAGCGGGTGGCCGCCCCACGGCGTCGACTTGAACTCGGGGTGGAACTGCACGCCCATGAACCAGGGGTGCACGTCCTGCGGCAGCTCGACGATTTCGGTCAGGTGCTCGCGCTGCGTGAGCGCCGAGATCACGAGGCCCGCGGCGCGCAGCTCGTCCAGGTAATTGACGTTGGCTTCGTAGCGGTGGCGGTGGCGCTCGGTGACCACGTCGCCGTAGATGCTGTGGGCGAGCGTGCCGGGCGAGACGTCGGAGCTCTGCGCGCCCAGGCGCATGGTGCCGCCCAGGTCGGACTTCGCGTCGCGCGTCTTCACGGTGCCGTCGCTGTCCTTCCACTCGGTGATCAGCGCGATCACGGGAGTGGGCGTCTCGGGGTCGAACTCGGTGCTGTTGGCGTTCTTCAGGCCCGCCACGTGGCGCGCGTATTCGATGGTGGCCACCTGCATGCCCAGGCAGATGCCCAGGTAAGGCACCTTGCCTTCGCGGGCGAAGCGGGCAGCGGAGATCTTGCCCTCGACGCCGCGCTGGCCGAAGCCGCCGGGCACGAGGATCGCATCGTATTTCGCCAGGCGCGAGACGTCCTGCGCGTTGATGGTTTCCGAGTCGATGTAGTCGATCTTCACGCGCGCGTGGTTCTTCATGCCGGCGTGGCGCAGGGCTTCGTTCAGCGACTTGTAGCTGTCCGACAGGTCGACGTACTTGCCGACCATGGCGATCGAGACTTCCTGCTGCGGATGCTCGACTTCGTAGACCAGGTCGTCCCAGCGCTGCAGCTTGGCCGGAGGGGTGTTGATGCGCAGCTTGTCGCAGATGAGGCCGTCCAGGCCTTGCTCGTGCAGCATGCGGGGCACCTTGTAGATGGTGTCCACGTCCCACATCGAGATGACGCCCCATTCGGGCACGTTGGAGAACAGCGAGATCTTGGCGCGCTCGTCGTCGGGGATCGGGCGGTCGGCACGGCAGAGGAGGGCGTCGGCCTGGATGCCAATGGCGCGCAGTTCCTTGGCGGTGTGCTGGGTGGGCTTGGTCTTGAGCTCGCCGGCGGCGGCGATCCAGGGCACGTAGGACAGGTGCACGAAGGCCGAGTTGTTCGGGCCCATGCGCAGGCTCATCTGGCGAACGGCTTCCAGGAAGGGCAGCGATTCGATGTCGCCCACGGTGCCGCCGATCTCGACGATGGCCACGTCGACTTCGTGCGCCGTGCCGATGCCGGCGCCGCGCTTGATGTATTCCTGGATCTCGTTGGTGATGTGCGGGATCACCTGCACCGTCTTGCCCAGGTAGTCTCCGCGGCGTTCCTTCTCGAGCACGGTCTTGTAGATCTGGCCGGTCGTGAAGTTGTTGGCCTTGCGCATCCGCGTGTTGATGAAGCGCTCATAGTGGCCGAGGTCGAGGTCGGTTTCCGCGCCGTCATCGGTGACGAACACCTCGCCGTGCTGGAAGGGCGACATCGTGCCGGGGTCGACATTGATGTACGGATCGAGCTTGATGAGGGTGACTTGGAGGCCGCGCGATTCGAGGATCGCGGCGAGCGAGGCGGAGGCGATTCCCTTGCCAAGGGAAGATACGACACCACCGGTGACGAAGACAAATTTGGTCATGCCAGTTCCGGATGCGTGAATCCGGGCAGTGGGAAATTGCGATTATAGGTGTGCCCTTTGCGACACCTCCCGCCAAGGGCTTGTTGCCATTTGTTCGATGGCCTATGAGCAACAATACGGCCCATGCAAGATCTCGCCGGAAAACACATTGTCCTGGGCCTCACGGGCGGCATCGCCTGCTACAAGTCGGCCGAGCTGTGCCGGCTCTTCGTGAAGGCGGGAGCCACCGTCCAGGTGGTGATGACCGAGGCGGCCGAGCAGTTCATCACCCCGGTGACGATGCAGGCGCTCTCCGGGCGCACGGTCTACACCTCGCAGTGGGATGCGCGCGAGCCCAACAACATGCCGCACATCAACCTGAGCCGGGAGGCCGATGCGATCGTGCTTGCGCCGTGCAGTGCCGACTTCATCGCGCGCCTCGTGCAGGGCCGCTCCGATGACCTGCTGAGCCTCATGTGCCTGGCCCGTCCGATGGACCGCATTCCCCTCCTGATCGCCCCCGCCATGAATCGCGAGATGTGGGCCCATCCGGCCACGCAGCGCAACCTGATGCAGGTGTCGGCCGACGGTGCGACGGTCCTTGGCGTGGGCAGCGGCTGGCAGGCCTGCGGCGAGACCGGCGACGGGCGCATGCTCGAGCCGGCGCAACTGCTCGAGGACATCACCGCCTTCTTCCAGCCCAAGCTTCTGGCGGGCCAAAAGGTGCTGGTGACTGCGGGCCCGACCTTCGAGGCGCTCGATCCGATTCGCGGCATCACCAACCACTCGTCCGGAAAAATGGGTTTTGCCATTGCACGGGCCGCCCGCGAGGCGGGTGCCGAAGTCACGTTGGTGGCCGGCCCGGTCCACCTGCCCACGCCGCGCGGCGTGACGCGCGTCGATGTGCTTTCCGCTCAAGAGATGCTCGAAGCTACCACCCGCGCTGCGCAGAGTGCTAGCATTTTTGTAGCGACGGCCGCAGTTGCGGATTGGCGTCCTGCCACGCACAGCGACCAGAAGATCAAGAAAGACGGCAGCGGCAAGACGCCGGTGCTCAACTTCGTCGAGAACGCAGACATCCTGCTCACCGTCGCCAAGAGCGAGCGCGCACAGGCGAAAAAACTGTTCTGCGTCGGGTTCGCCGCCGAGAGCGAAAACCTCGTCGAACACGCCAAGGCCAAGCGCGAGCGCAAGGGCATTCCGCTGCTGGTCGGCAACATCGGACCGCTGACCTTCGGGCAGGACGACAACGCATTGCTGCTCGTGGACGCCAAGGGCGTGCGCGAGCTCCCCCGTGCATCCAAGCTCACGCTGGCGCGTGAACTGATGACCGAGATCGCCGCGCGACTTCCCGACTGGAGGGTCTGATGAATACCGAATCGAACACACCGCCCAATGGCGACTTTGCCCGCTACGTCGAGCAACTCTCGGCCCGGGCCGCGCAGCCGGGGCGCGTGGCGCAGTCCGGCGAGCATGGGCTGGACGTCGGCATGACGCCGGGCCCTGGCGCCCAGGGCACCGCGGCCACGGCAGCCCAACGGCGCGAGTCGTCGAATGGCGAGGGGGCCAAGCCAGTGATGGGCCCCACGATGCTCAAGGTCCTGGGCGGCGTGGGTGCGCTGCTGTTCCTGGTGCTCTGGGCGGCTGGCGTGCCGTTCTTCGTGCTGGTTCTGGTGATCGGCGCGGCGCTCTGGTTCGGCAAGAGTTTTTTCAAGAGTTTCAAGCTGACGCCGGGCGTGGCCAAGTGGCAGCAGGTGCTCGAAGAGGCCGCCCGCAAGCAACGTGAACAGCAACAAAAGCAAGGCAAGTAATCAGTGAAAGTCGACGTTCGTATCCTCGATCCGCGCATGGTGGATCAATTGCCCGCGTATGCCACCCCGGGAAGCGCCGGCCTCGACCTGCGGGCCTGCCTCGACGCCCCGATCACGCTGGAGCCCAACGGCTGGCAGCTGGTGGGCACCGGCATCGCGATCCACCTGGCGGACCCCGCCTATGCGGCACTGATCCTGCCGCGCTCGGGGCTGGGTCACAAGCACGGCATCGTGCTGGGCAACCTCGTCGGGCTGATCGACAGCGACTACCAGGGCGAACTCAAGATCAGCGCCTGGAATCGCAGCGACACGCCCTTCGTGCTGCAGCCGATGGAGCGGCTCGCCCAGCTGGTGATCGTGCCGGTCGTACAGGCGCAGTTCAGGGTGGTCACGGAATTTGCGGCATCGCAGCGCGGCGAGGGCGGCTACGGCTCCACGGGCAAGCACTGAGCGCCGAAGCTGAAGCGAACCTGAGTAACCGCGAGGTAAGCGAGGGGTAAAGAACGGAACCCGGGTAGCACACCGCTCTCGAAAGTTTCAGCATGTGTCCTGCGTCATCGCGGCGAAAGCTGTGGCGTTATTCACAGGCAGCGCACCTTTCACGCGCAGTTCTATTCGAGGAGCCTCTCAACATGAAGATCTCAATGCGCTTCGTATCCGTCACCGCCTCCGTGCTGGCCCTGGCCACGCTCACCGCCTGCGTTGCACCGGCGCCGGTCTACCAGACTTCGCGCTACCCCTACCAGGCACCGCCGCAGGCGATCCAATATCGCGAGGCCGCCTACGTCGAATACGGCCACGTCGCCAACATCGAGGTGCTGCGCAGCGAAACCGCAGGCGTGGGCACCACCGGCGGTGGTGCCGTGGCCGGTGGCGTCATCGGCGGCGTGGTCGGCAACCAGTTCGGACGTGGCAACGGCCGCGCGGCGGCCACTGCGCTGGGCATCGTGGGCGGTGCCCTGCTGGGCAACACCATCGAGGCCCAGCAGAACGGGCCACGCGCCTATGAAACCTATCGCGTCTCGGTGGAGACCGACCGCGGCGCCTTCCGGGCCTTCGACGTGCAAAGCCCTGGCGACCTGCGCATCGGCGACCGCGTGCGCATCGACAACGGCCAGATCTCGCGCATGTAAAAGCGGCCTTCACGGGCACAAAAAAGCCGGGCACTGCCCGGCTTTTTGACGTCCGCAGTCCTCAGTGCAGCATCTGGTTGCCGGGCGCCATCGGTGGCACCTTGAAGAAGGCGGTGCCCGCCGTGCCGCGGCCGACTTCTTCTTCCGTCGCCTCGCGCACCGAGCGCACCGTGATGTCGAGCCTGATCGCGATGCCGGCCAGCGGATGGTTGCCGTCGAGCACCAGGTGGTCCGGGTAGATTTCGGCCACGGTGTAGAGCGCATCCCGGGGGATGGTGTCGCTCACGCCCTTTGGCAGGGCGGAGCCGTCGAAGGTCATGCCTTCTTCCGTGCCCTCGGGAAACAGCTTCCGCGGCTCGAGAAAGAGCAGCTGGTCGTTGAAGTCGCCGAAACCCTGTTCGGGCTCGACCTGCAGTTGCACACGGGCGCCGGGCTCATGGCCTTGCAGGGCCGCCTCGATGACGTCGAAGAGATCGTCGCCGCCCACCATGAATTCCACCGGCTCGTCGAGCACGTCCAGCACGTCGCCGAGCGTGTCTTTCATCGTCCAGGTCAAACCGACCACGCATTGTTCAGAGATTTCCATTGCAGAATTCTCCCATGGAGATTACACAACCGCTGCCGTTGCTTGGCGGCCTGAGCGCCGCGCAGTTCATGCGGCGGTACTGGCAGAAAAAGCCGCTGCTGGTCCGCCAGGCCATTCCTGCCATGGTGCCACCAATCGACCGCAGCGCCCTGTTTGCGCTGGCCGAGCGCGAAGAGGTGGAATCGCGCCTCATCCGCCACGGCAAGGCCGGCTGGTCGCTCAAGCACGGGCCGCTCTCGCGGCGCGCCCTGCCGCCCCTGAAGCAACCCGCCTGGACCTTGCTGGTGCAGGGCGTCGACCTGCATCACGAGGGCGTGCACGACCTGCTGCGGCAGTTCCGCTTTCTGCCCGATGCGCGCCTGGACGATCTGATGATCAGCTACGCGAGCGACACCGGCGGAGTCGGCGCGCATTTCGACAGCTACGACGTGTTCCTGCTGCAGGCGCAGGGCCGGCGCCGCTGGTCCATCGGCAAGCAGGGCGACCTGCGACTGCAGCCCGATGTGCCGCTCAAGATCCTCCAGAACTTCGAGCCGGAAGAAAGCTTCGTGCTCGAGCCCGGCGACATGCTCTACCTGCCGCCGAAGTACGCCCACGAAGGCGTTGCGGTGGGCGACGACTGCATGACCTTTTCCATCGGCCTGCGTTCGTCCGCCGTGGGCGAGCTCGGTGCCGACCTGCTCGCGCGCATGGCGCAGGCCTATTCCGAAGACCTCGAGGACGCCGGCCCCGCGGAATTGACGCGCTACCGCGATCCGACGCAGCCCGCAGTCGATGCCCCGGCCGCGATGCCCGCAGCGTTGCAGGACTTCGCGCGCAAGGCGGTCGAGGCCGCGCTGCGTGATCCGGATGCCATCGATCGGGCGCTGGGCGAATCGCTGACAGAGCCCAAGGCGAACATCTGGTTCGACGAAGGCGGCGACGTGCCCGACGCGATGCAGCACGTGGCACTCGACCGCCGCACGCGCATGCTCTACGACACGCGCCACATCTACATCAACGGCGAGAGCTTTCGCGCAGGCGGTGCCGATGCGACGCTGATGCGAAAGCTGGCCGACCAGCGCGCACTCGGTCCGCGCGAACTTGCGCGCGCCAGCGAAGGGGCCTTGGCGCTGTTGGGGGAATGGTGCGAGGCGGGCTGGGTCCATGCCGACTGACAGCGCGCCACTGCTGCCCGAAGGCCGCTTCGACGGCCGCGAGGCGTTCGGCGCGATCGTGCGCAACACGCTGTCGGCGGCCGCGCAAGAGGGTTGGAGGGAGATCGTCTTCAGCGATCCCGATTTCGCCGACTGGCCCTTGGGCGAACGCGCCAGCATCGAGGCGCTGCAGGCCTGGTCGGCCAGCGGCCGGCGTTTCGTGCTGCTCGCGCAGCGCTTCGACGCGATCGAACGCGGCCATGCGCGCTTCGTGCCGTGGCGTCGCATGTGGGACCACATCATCGAATGCCGCGCCACCGGCAAGGCGGCCAGTGCGGAGATGCGCGAGGTGCCCAGCGCGATCTGGACGCCCACCTGGTTCGTGCACCGCATCGACCCCGAGCGCAGCCGCGGCGTCTGCGGCGTCGATCCGCGCGCGCGCCGCGAACTGCGCGAAGCCATCGACGAGAGCTGGCGCCTCGCGCGGCCGGCATTTCCGGCATCGACGCTCGGCTTGTAAGCCAATGCCGCGAATGCGGCCGCGAGACACATTCAGGCGGAGATGCGGGTCTAGAATTTTTTCGTTCCAGACATCTTTGCCAAAGGAGTTCTCATGAAGAAGTCGTCGTCCGTCCTGATTGCCTCGTTGATCGCCGCTGCCGCACTCGTTGCTTGCGGCAAGAAAGAGGACGCCGCCCCCGCGGTCGTGACGCCTCCGCCCGCGCCCGTGACCGAGCCCGCGCCGCCGCCCGCAGCCGCGCCGGCACCTTCGGCCGATCCGGCCGCAACGAGCCCTTCGCCTGCCGCTTCGTCGGCACTGGATGCCGCGAATGCAGCGACAGAAGCCGCGAAGAAGAACGAGGCACCCAAGCAGTAAGCCGGGTCCTTCACAAAGCAGAAAGCCGCCCGAGGGCGGCTTTTCTACTGGCACCGTCGGCAGGTCAGCTGGCGGTCAGACATCGAGCCAGGGCGAACCCTCGGCGGCGGTGGCGGTCAGCATTTCCGCCTCCTGCCCACCGAGCGCCTCGGCCATCAGGCGCCGCACGATGTCGGGCCTGTTGTTCTGTTCGCTCAGGTGCGCCGCGACCACGTGGCGCAGGCCGTCGTGGCGCACCGCGCGCGCGATGTCCGCGGCTGCCGCATTCGACAGGTGCCCGTAGTTGCCGCCCACGCGCAGCTTGAGGAAGGGCGGGTAGGCCGAGCTGGCCAGCAGATCGCTGTCGTGATTGAACTCGAGCAGCAGCGCATGCACGCCGCTCAGGCGGTTGAGCACGTGCGCCGTGGCGTGCCCCAGGTCGGTCAGCACGCCGAGGGAGCGCGCACCGTCGGTGCAGCGCAGCTGGAGCGGCTCGCGCGCATCGTGCGGCACGGTGAAAGGCTGCACGCCGATATCGCCGACGGCAAACGCTGCATCGTCGCGCGCCAGGTTCAGCCGGCCCTCGAAGTCGCGGCCGCCCGTGGCGAGCCAGGTGCCTTCGCTCATCCAGACAGGAATGCGGTTGCGCCGCGAGAGCGTGTGGGCGCAGCCGATGTGGTCGCCGTGCTCGTGGGTGATGAAGATGGCGTCGATGTCGCCGGCGGCAAGGCCCGCCTGGGCCAGCCGCTGATCGAGCTGCCGTATGCCGAAGCCGCAGTCGACCAGGAGCCGGGAGGTCCGGCCGCCGCTCGTCGCTTCGACCAGCGCGGCGTTGCCCGTGCTGCCGCTGCCGAGGCTTCGGAAACGCAGCATGTGCCTAACGGGACTTTTTTCCAGGAACACCGCGGAACCGGCTTTGCCGGGCCGCTGGTGTCGCCCCCTGGAAGGGGGTTGGCGGCCACACGAAGTGGGCGAGCCTGGAGGTGGTCACTTTTACTTCAGGTCGTCGGCGATGACCTTGACGATGCGCTGCGCGTTGGCCGAGGTTTCGGGCGCACCGGCTTCGTTCTGCACCGAGACCGTGGTGGCTTCGCCCTGGCTCTTCACGAGGATGCGGAACTTGATCGGCTTTTCATCCTTGGACGAGCTGCTGAACAGCTTGCCGAAGAAGCCTTCTTCCTTCTTATCGGGATTCGGCGTCACGTAGCGCACGAAATAGATGCCGGCGCTGCGATCGCGGTCTTCCACGGTGAAGCCGGTGCGGTCGAGCGCGAGGCCGACGCGGCGCCATGCGCGATCGAACCCTTCGCTGATCTGCACCACGGGCTGGTTGCCCACGCTGGCGATGGTGGCGGTCTTTGCCGGTGCCGAGGTGGCGGCCAGGATCTTCGACTGCTCTTGCGAAACACCGAGCTTGACCATCAGGCGGCGCAGGAACTCGGTCTCGAGCTCAGGATCGCTCGGGCGCGGCTGCCACACGGTCTGGTCCTGGCGCGAGTTGTTGTAGACCTCCTGCATGCCGCGGTGGCTGATGAAGATCTCGGTGCCGTTGGTCGTGCGTTCGATGCGGGTGCGGAAGCGGTCGAGTTCGCCGGTCGAGTAGACCGAGTCGACCAGCTTGCCCAGCGTGCCGCGGATGATGTCCTGCGGCAGCTTGGCGCGGTTCTCGGCCCAGTCGGTTTCCATGATGCCCAGGTTGCGCTGTTCGGTGGTCAGCAGGAAACCGCTTTCCTGCCAGAAGTCCTTCACCGGATCCCAGAGCTGGTCGGGCGTGCGGTTGACGACGATCCAGCGCTGCGTGCCCGCGCGTTCCATGCGCACGTCGCCGATGTTGGCAACGGCGGTGGGAACACCCGGTGCGTTCGCGACGCCGGCCTGGTAGGCGTTGGCAGTGACTGCGCCGCCGGGCACCGCGTAGCGGTTGTCGCGTGAGAGTTGCGACAGATCGGGCGGGACTTCGAGCGTCGGGGCCTTGCCGGCGCTCTTGTAGTCGATCTTGTCGCTCTCGAGCACGGAGCAGGCGGCGAGGCTGGCAACGAGGGTGGCCAGCAGTGCATATCGCGAAAGTTGCGAAAGGTTCTTCAACGTCGTCTTCCTTGTTGGAATGGTTCGGTCAATCTATGGGCCGCAGTGCCCGCCATCTCTGAGCACAGTTCGGGCAAAAGGTTGCTTAACCTCGTTGCGGCCAGGGAAAAATCAGATCGCAGGCGTGTGTTGGGGATGGGCTCAGTTCTTGAGCAGGCCGGTGGCGCGCAGGGCGCCCTCGACCGCTGGACGGCTGGCTTCGCCGAGCTCGGTGAGCGGCAGCCTCAAGGCGCCACCGCACAGGCCGAGCCGGGCCATGGCCCACTTGAGCGGAATCGGATTGGGTTCGACGAACAGGTTGCGGTGCAGCGGCATGAGCTCGAACTGAATCTGCATGGCGCGCTTCACGTCGCCGGCAAGCGCCGCCACGCACAGTTCATGCATCTTGCGCGGCGCGATGTTGGCAGTAACGCTGATGTTGCCCTGGCCGCCGCAGAGCATGAGCGCGACGGCGGTCGGGTCGTCGCCCGAGTAGACGGCAAAGTTCTTGGGGAGGTCGCGAATGAGCCATTGGGCGCGTTCGATGTTGCCGGTGGCTTCCTTGATGCCGATGATGCCGGGCACCTGCGCAAGACGCAGCACGGTGTCGTGCGCCATATCGGCGACGGTGCGGCCGGGCACGTTGTAAAGCACGACGGGCAGGTCGCCCACCGCCTCGGCGATGGCCTTGAAATGCTGGTACTGGCCTTCCTGCGTCGGCTTGTTGTAGTAGGGCACGACCTGCAGCTGAGAGTCGGCGCCCACGCCCTTGGCGAACTTGGCCAGCTCGATGGCTTCCTTGGTCGAATTGGCGCCGCAGCCGGCCATCACGGGCACGCGGCCCTTGGCTTGCTCGACCGAGACGCGGATGATTTCGCAGTGCTCTTCCACATCGACCGTCGGCGATTCGCCGGTGGTGCCGACCACGCCGAGGCAGTCGGTGCCTTCGTCGATGTGCCAGTCGATGAGTCGCCGCAGGGCGGGGTAGTCGACACTGCCGTCGTCGTGCATCGGCGTGACGAGCGCGACGATGCTGCCTGTCAGTTGCTCCAAGGGGGAATCTCTTTGTCGGTGGACGAAAGCGCCGATTCTACTTACTCCGGGGGCTGCCAAGTCAGCCGGGCCTGTCCCCTCAGTTTCCCTTCAGCGGGGCGCGCAGGGGCTGGCCGGTCACTGGGGCCGGCGGGCGAATGGCGGCGATACGCTGCACGAAGCGGGCCGGTTCGGCCAGGAACCCGTCCTCGTAGGCCACCACGCGCAGGTCATGGCAGGCCGCGAGCAGTTCGCCGGGTTGCAGCAGGAAGTCGGCCCGCGACGGCTTGCCCACCGTTTCGTTGCCCGCGGCGAAGGTCTCGTAGAGCAGCACGCCGCCAGGCGCCACGGCGGCCACGATGTCGGCCATGCGAGGCCGCCACAGATAGTTGGTGACGACCACTGCGCCGAAGGTCTGGCCGGCGAAGGGCCAGGGGCCGTTTTCGATGTCGGCCATGACGGCCTGGCCGAAGGCGCCGGCTGCCTCGTTCGCTTCCGGAGACCGGTCGACGCCCGTCACCGCGTGGCCGCGCCCGGCAAACCACTGCATGTGCCGGCCGGAGCCGCAGGCCACGTCGAGCACGGTCGCGTCGGCGGCCAACAGGTGCGACCAGCGCACGATCCATTCAGAGGGGGCACCCGTGCCGTGCAACGGCGCTACATCTTTCATAGCAAATCGACCGGCCTCAGAAACACGACCACACCTGGTCGACCAGCGTCACGAGGAATTCCGGGTGGGTATAGAGCATGAACACCCCCGCGAGCGCCGCCAGCGCAGCCGCGAGCCAGCCGGCGTGTGCGAGGTGGTGGCGCATTTGCGGGGTCATGGCACGATTGTCCGCAATCAGCCCGGCACGGCCGCCGGCCGGCCCGGGCGGGCGATGGCGTGTTCCTT
The DNA here is from genome assembly GCF_000834655.1 of Variovorax paradoxus. Taxonomy (GTDB): domain Bacteria; phylum Pseudomonadota; class Gammaproteobacteria; order Burkholderiales; family Burkholderiaceae_C; genus Variovorax; species Variovorax paradoxus_F. The sequence goes on along the minus strand of NZ_JXQQ01000030.1, from coordinate 20,556 downwards.
GACCGGCAGGTTGATCAGCGCCGCGAACACGCCCAGCGCAATCGAGATGTACCAGACGATGTCGTAGCTGCCGGTGGTGTCGTACAGGTAGCCGCCGAGCCACACGCCCAGGAACGAGCCGACCTGGTGGCTCAGGAACACGAAGCCGCTCAACATCGACAGGTGCGCCACCCCGAAGATGCCCGCCACGATCGCATTGGTCGCGGGCACGGTCGAGAGCCATAGGAAGCCCATGGCCGCCGAGAACACGTACACGCTGACCGGCGAGATCGGCACGATCAGGAAGAGCGCGATCGACACCGCCCGCGCGAAGTAGATCGCCGCGAGGATCTTGCGCTTTGCGAGCGTCTGCCCCAGGAGGCCCACCGTGTACGTGCCGAACACATTGAAGAGCCCGATCAGCGCCAGCGCGTAGCCGGCCACGTCGGCCGACAGGCTCCGGTCGCGAAGGTAGGTCGGCATGTGGATGCCGATGAACGCGAGCTGGAAGCCGCAGACGAAATAGCCCGCCATCAGGAGGCCGAAGCTGGGGTAGCGGAAGGCTTCGCCCACCGCCTGCAGAACCGACTGCTCGCGGTGCCCGGCCAGCGCCTCGCGTTGGGTCTCGCGCAGGCCGAAGGCCAGGGGCACGATCACCAGCACCAGCACGGCCAGCACCGCCAGCGCGGTCTGCCAGCCCAGGTGGCCGATGAGGCGCCCCTCGATGGGCGCCATGAGGAACTGGCCGAACGAGCCGGCCGCCGCTGCCACGCCCATGGCCCAGGAGCGCCGCTCGGCCGGAATCTGCCGCCCGATCACCCCGTAGATCACCGCGTAGGTGGTGCCCGCCTGCGCCGCGCCGATCAGCACGCCTGCGCTCAGCGTGAACAGCAGCGGCGTCGGCGAATGCGCCATGCCCAGCAGCCCCAGCCCGTAGAAGACCGCGCCGCCGATCAGCACGCGGAACGCGCCGAAGCGGTCGGCCAGCATGCCCGCGAACACGCCGAAGATGCCCCACGAGAGATTCTGGATCGCCAGCGCGAAGGAGAAGGTCTGCCGGCTCCAGTCCTGCGCCTGCGTGATCGGCTGCAGCCAGAGCCCGAAGCCGTGGCGGATGCCCATCGAGAGCGTGACGATCATGGCGCCGCAAAAGAGCACCTGCTTGATCGATAGGGTGGGCGTGGGAGCAGCTTGCATGGCGTCGAATGTAGCCACTTGCGTGCTGCGGCAGGCGCGCGGGCGGCCAAAGCCATTGATGATTTATCGGGACCGTTTCAATGCGCATCCCGCATCAAAGCGCCTGCTGTATGGGTATCCAGTTGTTTGGCGGCGACTGACTACAATCCGCCCCCATGGCGACTCCTCCCAAGACATCCTCAGATTCCGCTTCCGGCTACTCGGAAGGCTCCATCCGCGTGCTCAAGGGCCTCGAGCCCGTCAAGCAGCGCCCGGGCATGTACACCCGGACCGACAACCCCCTGCACGTGATCCAGGAAGTGCTGGACAACGCCGCCGACGAGGCGCTGGCCGGCCACGGCAAGAAGATCAAGGTCACGCTGCACGCCGACAACTCGGTGAGCATCGAAGACGACGGCCGCGGCATTCCGTTCGGCCTGCACCCCGAAGAAAAGGCTCCGGTGATCGAGCTGGTCTACACCCGGCTGCATGCGGGCGGCAAGTTCGACAAGGGCTCGGGCGGCGCCTACAGCTTCTCGGGCGGCCTGCACGGCGTGGGCGTGTCGGTGACCAATGCGCTGTCCAAGCGCCTCGAAGTCACCACCCACCGCGAAGGCTCGATCGCCAGGCTGGTTTTCAGTGGCGGCGACGTGATCGAGCCGCTCGAGATCCGCAAGCTCGAAGCCGGCGAGCGCAAGCAAGGCACCACCGTGCGCGCCTGGCCCGACGCCAAGTACTTCGAGACCGCCGCGCTCCCCATGGGCGAGCTCACGCACCTCTTGCGCAGCAAGGCGGTGCTGATGCCCGGCGTGAGCGTCACGCTCACGGTCGAGAAGACAAAGGAAACCCAGCAGTGGCTCTACAAGGGTGGCCTGAGCGACTACCTCATGCAGACGCTCAACGGCGACCCGGTGATCCCGCTGTTCGAAGGCAGCGGCCATGCCGACAAGAACGCCGACAACTTCGCCGAGGGCGAGGGCGCCGACTGGTGCGTGGCCTTCACCGAAGACGGCCAGCCGGTGCGCGAGAGCTACGTCAACCTGATTCCCACCAGCGCCGGCGGCACGCACGAAAGCGGCCTGCGCGACGGCCTCTTCACCGCGGTGAAGGGCTTCATCGAGCTGCATTCGCTCTTGCCCAAGGGCGTGAAGCTTCTGCCCGAAGACGTGTTCGCACGCGCTTCGTATGTGCTGAGCGCGAAGGTGCTCGATCCGCAGTTCCAGGGCCAGATCAAGGAACGCCTGAATTCGCGCGACGCGGTGCGGCTGGTGTCCAGCTTCGTGCGCCCGGCGCTCGAGCTCTGGCTCAACCAGCATGTCGACTACGGCAGGAAGCTCGCCGAACTGGCCATCAAGGCTGCGCAGACCCGCCAGCGCGCCGGCCAGAAGGTCGAGAAGCGCAAGGGCTCCGGCGTGGCCGTGCTGCCCGGCAAGCTGACCGACTGCGAGAGCAAGGACATCAGCCACAACGAAGTCTTCCTGGTCGAGGGCGACTCGGCCGGCGGCAGCGCCAAGATGGGCCGCGACAAGGAAAGCCAGGCCATCCTGCCGCTGCGCGGCAAGGTGCTCAACACCTGGGAGGTGGAGCGCGACCGGCTCTTCGCCAACACCGAAATCCACGACATCTCGGTGGCGGTGGGCGTCGATCCGCACGGCCCCAGCGACACGCCCGACATGAGCGGCCTGCGCTACGGAAAGATCTGCATCCTCTCGGACGCCGACGTGGACGGCTCGCACATCCAGGTGCTCCTGCTCACGCTGTTCTTCCGCCATTTTCCGAAACTCATCGAAACCGGCCACGTGTATGTCGCGAAGCCGCCGCTGTTCCGGGTCGATGCGCCCGCGCGCGGCAAGAAGCCGGCCTCCAAGGTCTATGCGCTCGACGAGGGCGAACTCACGGCCACGCTCGACAAGCTGCGCAAGGACGGCGTGCGCGAAGGCGCCTGGAGCATCAGCCGCTTCAAGGGCCTGGGTGAAATGAGCGCGGAACAATTGTGGGAAACCACGCTCAATCCGGATACCCGGCGCCTGATGCAGGTCCAGCTGGGACGCTTCGACTTCACATCCACCCAGGGCGAGATCACCAAGCTCATGGGCAAGGGCGAGGCGGCCGCCCGGCGCGAGCTGATGGAACTGCGCGCCGACGACGTCGACATCGATGTGTGACCCTCTGACCACGTGATCCCCAGTGACCCTCCCAGATCTCATGCGTGCGTTGCTGTTGGCCCTGCTGCTGTGCTTGCAGCAGGGGCTCGCGCACGCCGCTGACATCTACGGCTACATAGACAGCAAGGGCGTCGCGCACTTCGCCTCCGAGAAGATCGACGAGCGCTACCAGATCTTCTTTCGCGGCGGCCAGAGTTTCGACACGTCGCAGGGCATCTCCCCGCTCGGTCGCAACGGGCGCAAGCTCGACGGCAAGGTGCCGCCCGCCTCGCAGACCCTGCTTGCGCTGTTCGAAGCCTCGCCCAGCTACAAGACCGCCAAGTCGGCGCTGCGCGATGCGTCGAACAAGCATTCGATCGACTACGAACTCCTGCAGGCGCTGATCGCCACCGAATCGGGTTTCGATGCGCAGGCGGTCTCGCCCAAGGGCGCAATGGGCCTCATGCAGCTCATGCCCGCGACCGCGCAGCGCTACGGCGTTGCGGCGGACAAGCGCACGACCATCGAGAAGAAGCTGTTCGATCCGCGCATCAACATCGCTGCGGGTTCCCGCTACCTGCGCGACCTGATCGCGATGTTCCCGGGCCAGATCGAACTGGCGCTGGCCGCCTACAACGCGGGCGAGGGTGCTGTGCAGCGCGCGGGCAACAAGATCCCGAACTACAAGGAAACGCAGAACTACGTGCAGACCGTGCTGCAGCTGTACGCCTACCTCAAGCCCTCGGTGGCGACGGGTGGCGGCGGTGGCGCGCGCGGCGGCAAGACGCCGGGCCGCATCCGCATGGAGCTGGTGGTGCCCAAGGGCGGGGCGCTGGGCCGTGGCAACATGCCGCCCGATTCGCCCGGCGGCATGCCGGCCATGCCCGACATTCCAGAGCAACCGCAGGTGCCGGCCGGCGCGGTCGAGCCGCCCGTGTCCTGAAGAGGAGTCCGCCATGCACCGCCGAAGCTTCGTTCTTGCGACCGCCGCCTGCGCGGTGGGCGGTGCCGCGCGCGCCCAGCATGCGGCCACGCACGACACGCTGCCGGCGGCGCCTTCGTCCAAGGAACCCTACGCGCGCCTGCAGGGCGGCGTGCCGCACCACATGACGCCCGAGCAGGAATCGCAACGCGTCACAGACAGCCCTGCGCCGGCCGGCCCGCAAGGCCGCTGGACGGCGCGCGCGGCCTTGCCGATCCCGCGCAGCGAAATGGCCTGGGCGACGGCCGCCATGGGCCGGATGCACGTGGTCGGCGGCTACGGCGAAGGCGCGGTCAACCGCGACTACCACCACATCTACGACCCGAAGGCAGACCGCTGGCTCGACGGCGCGCCGCTGCCGCGCGGCGCCAACCACGTCGCGGTGACGGCCGAAGACGGCCGCGTCTATGCGCTCGGCGGCTTCGTCGAGCAGAACCGCCGCTCGGACACCAACGCCTACGTCTACGACATCGCCGCCAACCGCTGGAGCGCGATCGCTCCGCTGCCCCGTCCGCGCGGTGCGGCAGCGGCCGTGATGCTCGGCGGGGCGCTGCACCTGATCGGCGGCGCGTCGGAGCCCGCCGCCGAGCGCGCGAGCGTCGGCTGGCACGAGGTCTACGACCCGAAGGCCGACCGCTGGACGAGCCGCAAGCCGCTGCCCGGCGCGCGCGACCACGTGGGCTGCGTCTCGCACGGCAACCAGATCCACGTGATCGGCGGGCGCTTCAACACCTTCGAATACAACACCGACCTGCACCACGTCTACCTGCCCACGCGCGACACCTGGGAGCTGCGCGCGCCCTTGCCCACGGCGCGCTCGGGCCACGGCCTCGTGGTGTACCGGGGCCGCTTCTTCGCCATGGGCGGGGAGGGCGGCTTCCTGGTGGGCGGCGTGCCGCGGCAGGCCAAGGTGTTCGGCCAGATGGAAAGCTACGATCCCGTGGACGACACCTGGCAGCGCCATGCCCCGATGACCACGCCGCGCCATGCCGTCGGCGCCGCGATGATCGGCGATTTCATCTATGTGGCCGGCGGCGGCGCGGTGCTCGGCGGTGCCGTGCAGTCCGCGGTGCACGAGGCTTTCACACTGGGCTGAGCGCGAACGAAGCGCGCAGCCTGCAGCAACTGCTTTTCTTTCTCTCTTCTTCATGGACGACTCCCAACCCCCGCTCGATCTCGCAGGTCCCACCGACGGCGACACCACCCTCACGCTGGCCGACTACGCACAGACCGCCTACCTCGAATACGCCCTGAGCGTGGTCAAGGGCCGCGCGCTGCCCGATGTGTCCGACGGGCAGAAGCCGGTGCAGCGGCGCATCCTTTATTCGATGTCGCGCATGGGCCTGGGCTTCGGCGGCACCAACGGCACCGTGGGCGCCAAGCCCGTCAAGAGCGCGCGCGTGGTCGGCGACGTGCTCGGCCGCTTTCACCCGCACAGCGACCAGGCCGCCTACGACGCGCTGGTGCGCATGGCGCAAGACTTCTCGCAGCGCTATCCGCTGGTCGACGGCCAGGGCAACTTCGGCAGCCGCGACGGCGACGGCGCTGCGGCCATGCGCTACACCGAGGCGCGCCTGGCGCGCATCACCAGCCTCCTGCTCGACGAGATCGACGAAGGCACGGTCGACTTCATTCCCAACTACGACGGCAGCACCGAAGAGCCGCGCCTCCTGCCCGCGCGGCTGCCCTTCACGCTGCTCAACGGCGCGAGCGGCATCGCCGTGGGCCTGGCCACCGAAATCCCGAGCCACAACCTGCGCGAGATTGCAGACGCCTGCGTCGCGCTGATCAAGTCGAACGGCAAGCTGAGCGAAGAAGAGCTCTTCGCCATCGTGCCCGGCCCCGACTACCCCGGTGGCGCGCAGATCATCAGCGGCCCGGGCGACATCGCCGATGCCTACCGCACCGGCCGCGGCTCGCTCAAGGTGCGCGCGCGCTGGAAGATCGAAGACCTCGCGCGCGGCCAGTGGCAGCTCGTGGTCAACGAACTGCCGCCCGGGGTGAGCACGCAGAAGGTGCTCGAGGAGATCGAGGAAATCACCAACCCGAAGGTCAAGGCCGGCAAGAAGGCGCTCTCGGCCGACCAGACGCAGCTGAAGGCCGCGATGCTGTCGGTGCTGGACGTGGTGCGCGACGAATCGAGCAAGGACGCCGCCGTGCGCCTGGTGTTCGAGCCCAAGACCTCGCGCATCAGCCAGGAAGAGTTCATCACCACGCTGCTCGCGCAGACCTCGCTGGAGACCTCGTCGTCGATCAACCTCACGATGGTGGGCATCGACGGCAAGCCCACGCAGAAGTCCCTGCGGCAGATGCTCAACGAGTGGATCGCGTTCCGCGAGATCACCGTCGAGAAGCGCTCGCGGCACCGCCTGAACAAGGTGCTCGAGCGCATCCACATCCTCGAGGGCCGGCAGCTGGTGCTGCTGAACATCGACGAGGTGATCGCGATCATCCGCGCGGCGGAAGACCCGAAGGCGGCGCTCATCGCGCGCTTCAACCTCAGCGAACGGCAGGCCGAAGACATTCTTGAAATTCGCCTGCGCCAACTCGCGCGGCTCGAAGCCATCAAGATCGAGCAGGAACTCAAGGGCCTGCGCGAAGAGCAGAAAAAGCTCGAAGACATCCTCGGCAGCCCGGCCACGCTGCGCCGCCTGCTGATCAAGGAAATCGAGGCCGACGCCAAGACCTTCGAAGACCCGCGCCGCACGCTGATCCAGGCCGAGAAGCGCGCCGTGGCCGAAGTGAAGGTGGTCGACGAGCCCGTCACCGTGATCGTGTCTCAGAAGGGCTGGGTGCGCGCGCAGAAGGGCTGGGCGAGCGAGAAGGCGGCGAACGGAAACAACGGTTCGTCGACGCCCGAGTACAGCTTCAAGTCGGGCGATTCGCTCTACGGCGCCTTCGAGTGCCGCAGCGTCGACACGCTGCTGGTCTTCGGCTCCGCCAAGGACAAGTCGGTGCGCGTCTACACCGTGCCCGTGGCCTCGCTGCCGGGCGCGCGCGGCGACGGGCAGCCGGTCACCACCCTCATCGAGCTCGATGCCGGCACGCACGTCACGCACTTCTTCGCGGGCCCCGTGGGCGCGAGCGTGCTGCTGGCCAACACCGGCGGCTACGGTTTCATCGCGACGGTCGAGAACATGATGTCGCGCCAGCGTGGCGGCAAGGCCTTCATCGACGTGGGCGAGGGCGAACAGCTCTGCCGCCCGTCGCTGGTGGGCGGCGCGAGCGGCGCCGAGCCGATGCCCGCGGCCACGCACGTGGCCTGCGCCTCGACCGGCGGCCGCATCCTGACCTTCGAGATCGCCGAGCTCAAGAGCCTGCCCAAGGGCGGCCGCGGCCTCACGCTGATCGACCTGGAGCCCAAGGACACCCTCGCGGGTGCCGCGGCCTACACGCGCAGCGTGAAGATCGAAGGCATCGGCCGCGGCGGCAAGGAGCGCGACGAGACGCTGGAGATCCGCACCCTCAACAACGCGCGCGGCACCCGTGCGCGCAAGGGCAAGGCGGCCGACCTGGGCTTCAAGCCGGCCAGCATCGTGCGGGTGCTGTGATGGGCGGCATCGACATCAGCGTCATCGGCTTGTTCATCGCGGTGGTGACCGGCCTCGGCAGCTTCCTGGTGGGCCGGCATTTCCGGATGAAGCGCGCCGCCAGGCGGCGCGAGAAGGACCGCCTTGCGGCGCAGGCCATCGAGACCCGGCAGGTGCGCCGGGCGCGCGAGCGCCGCGAAGGCGGCAAGTAGGGCAGCAGAGGCCGGGGCTAGCGCAGCCCCTGCCACCACCGCGTGTTGGTGCGCGCCTGCCCCACCGTCACCACCTCCCCGATCACCGGGGTCGCCAGTTCGATCTTCCTGGCTTCCGTGAGGCTCGCGATGCGGTCCAGCGGGTCGTGCCAGGTGTGGAACGAGAGGTCGAAGGTGCTGTTGTGCACCGAGAAGAACACCTTGCCGCGCAGGTCCTCGAAGGCCTGCACGCTCTGCTCGGGCGTCATGTGCACGCCGGGCCAGTAGGCGTCGTAGGCGCCGTTTTCCATGAGCGCCAGGTCGAAGCCGCCGAAGCGCTCGCCGATCTGCTTGAAGCCCTGGAAGTAGCCCGAGTCGCCGCTGTAGAAGATGCGCTGCTCGCCGCTCTGCACCACCCATGAGGCCCACAGCGTGCGGCCGCGGTCCGAGAGCGTGCGGCCAGAGAAATGCTGGGCCGGCGTGGCGGTGAGCTTCACGCCGTCGTGCTCGGCGTCCTGCCACCAGTCCAGCTCGCTCACGCGTTCTGCCGGCACGCCCATCACCACCAGCCGTGAGCGCACGCCCAGCGGCACGAAGTAGCGCTTGACGCTCTTGGCGAGGTATTCGATGGTCGCGACGTCCAGGTGGTCGTAGTGGTCGTGCGAGAGGATCACGCCCTCGATGGGCGGCAGTTGCTCCAGCGTGAGCGGCGGCTTGTGAAAGCGCTTCGGCCCGGCCCACTGCACGGGCGATGCGCGCTCGCTGAACACTGGGTCGATCAGCCAGTACTTGCCGCGCAGCTTGAGCAGGTGCGACGAGTGGCCCAGGCGCACCACGTGGTTGGCCTTGGCGTCGAGCGCATCCAGGTCCTTGGCGCTGATCTCGCGCACCGGAATCGCATCGACCGGCACCGTGTCGACCTTGCTGCCGACGATGAAGCGCGACCAGATGCGCCAGGCGCTGGCCGAGGGCTTCTCGTCGGGGTTGGGCATGTTCTGGAAGACGCCGTCCCGGAACTGCGGCGAGTTCTCGTAGCGGGTCTCACCGCCGCCGGCGGCGCTGCAGCCCGCGACGAAGGCGCAGCCGGCCGCGGCGAGCGCCGTGCCCCGACGCAGGAGTTGGGGCAGGTAGGACCCCTGCGAAGCCGAATCGTCAGCCATGGGAAGAACCTCTGGACGTGTGTTTGTATGGAGGCGCGAGACTATCCCGGGCGCATGTTTCAATGGTTTCAGCCGCAGAAACATTCGATGCGCAGGGGAATTTCCGCCCCGGGCGCCCGGCCTCGTCCCTATGCCATGCGCTCTATGGCACGCCGCGCGACGCCCCGGCACACTCGGGCCCTTCATGGGCCAGGAGAAGGCGATACACATGAGCGGCAACCGCTATCCCATCATCTACGTGCGTGGTTATGCCATGACCGAATCCGAGCGCAACGAGACCGCGGCCGACCCGTTCTGCGGCTTCAACATCGGCTCCACCGTCTACCGCGCCACCGTCAAGAAAGACGCGCCCGCGCAGAAGTTCGTCTTCGAGTCGCCGGTGGTGCGCCTCCTGGCCGACTTCCAGTACCAGAGCGTCTACCAGAACGGTCTAGACATCCTGGACGACGACTGGAAGCCCTCGCCCGACGAGACCGGCAAGGACGTGGACGGCATCCCTTCCGCCTCGGTCATCATCTACCGCTACTACGACACCGGCTCGGAGCTCCTGGGCGACGGCGAGGCGCGCAACATCAAGTTCTATGCGCAGGGGCTGAGCAAGCTGATCCTGCGGGTGCGGGACCTCGTGGCGCAGCGCGAAGGGGCGGCTGCCGCCCCCGGCTTCCGCTGCTATCTGGTGGCGCATTCGATGGGCGGGCTGGTGGTGCGCGCCTTCCTGCAGAACCCGGCGCTGGGCGACGCCGCCGCGCGGGCCTGCGTCGACAAGGTGTTCACCTATGCCACGCCGCACAACGGCATCGACATGGGCGGCGTCAACATCCCGGCCTGGCTCACGGCCAACGAGATGAACACCTTCAACCGCGAGAAGATGTCCGAGTTCCTCGCGACGCCCGCCGTCGACGGCCGCATGGACTACCTGCCGGCCACGGCCTTTCCGGCCGATCGCTTCTTCTGCATGGTCGGCTCCAACCGCGGCGACTACGAAACCGCCAAGGGGCTCTCGCGCATGTTCGCGGGCCACGGCAGCGACGGGCTGGTGCGCATCGAGAACGCCTCGCTCTGGTCCATCGATGCGAACAGGAAGACGCAGCCCGTGGCCACCGCCTACGCCTTCCGCTCGCACTCGGGCTACTTCGGCATCGTCAATTCCGAGGAGGCCTATCAAAACCTCGTGCGCTTTCTCTTTGGGGACGTGCGGGTCGACCTCTGGTTCGACGTCGAGGGCGTGACGCTGCCGCCAGATCTTCCCAAGGACGCCGACGTCGATGCGCTCTACCAGGTCGAGCTCCTGGCCGCACCGCGCGGCAAGCGCTGGTACCTGAGCCGCCGCGTGGCCGAGGAAGACTCGCCCGCGTGCCGCACGCACAAGGAGCTGACCGATCCGAACAAGCCCGAGCGCCGCTCGATCTATCTCTCGACCGTGTTCCTTGCGAACAAGGCCCGCGTCAACCAGGACCGCCGGACGCTCGCCTACGCCATGACGCTGGGCGTGCGCGTGCCCGACTACCAGGTGAACAAGAAGTTCTGGCTCGACGGGCACTACGAAGGCAGTTCGCTCTTTCGCGACACGCTCGTCATCGAGATCGAGCCGCCCAGGCCGGACGACGCGGCGCAGAACTGGAACGTCAAGTACGGCTGGCAGACCGACACCGCAGGGCAGGCGTCGCTGCCGATGAGCCCGAAGCAACTGGCCGGCGGCAAGCAGCAGTTCATCGTGCCGCTCTCCAGCCTGGGCGCCGCGCCGGCCGCGCCCGGCATCGCCGGCAAGGTGCGGCTGGAGGTGAGCGCCTGGCGTTGAGGCCGCAGTTCGTGCGCGTGGCCCACAGGTGCTGAAGGCCCCACAATCGCACCTCGCATGCATTACCTCCTGTTCATCGGCGCCTTCATCTTCTTCGCCTTCATGGCGCCGCTCAAGCTCACGATCGCGGTCTGTGCGCTGGTGCTGTTCGTGACGGTGGTGGTGAAGATCTCTGCGCAGGTGGTGTCGGGCGTGTCGCCGACGCTGGGCGAGTCGTTCAAGTCGGTGTTCTACGCCTCGCTGCTCGTGGCGCTGGCTATGCTGGCATTCGTGAGTTTTTCCAGCGGTCCCGCTGTTCACCACGTCGACGGGCTGCCCGCCATCGCGGTGATGGTGGGGCTGTTCGTGGCCTACACGCTGGGCTTCCAGATCGGCATCGGCACCTCGTTCGGTGCCAGCGCGGTCGTCGCACTCATCTCGACCCTCTTGTCCGGCGCCATCCTGTGGTCGGTCAAGGGCCTTGCCTTCTAGCACCATGAAAACTGCAGTCCTTGTCATCGACGTGCAGCGCGGCCTTTGCGACGATCCGCCGCGCCCGCACGAGGCGCAGGACGTCGTCCAGCGCATCAACGCGCTCACCGGGCGCGCCCGCGCGACCGGCGTGCCGGTGGCCTTCATCCAACACGAGTACGAGGTCGACCTCGAATTCGATTCCGAACGCTGGCAGCTCGCCGATGCGCTGGGCGTCGATGCGGCCGACACGAAGATCCGCAAGACCACGCCCGATTCCTTCCTGCGCACGCCGCTCGAAGCGTGGCTCGTGGGGCAGGGCGTGCGGCGCGTGGTGGTCTGCGGCTACTCGTCGGAGTTCTGCGTGGACACCACCACTCGCCGCGCCGCAGCGCTCGGCTACGAGGTGGTGCTCGCAGCCGACGCGCACACCTCGCACGACAAGCCGCATGCCACGGGCGCCTTCATCCGCGCGCACCACAACGCGACGCTGTCGGGCATCACGAGCTTCTGCGTGCGCATCAGCGCCATCGACAGCGCACGGATCGCGTTCGGCGATTGATCCTCAGGGCATGCGCCCGGTGGCCAGCGCATGGGCCCAGTCCGGCCGTCCGTTCTCCAGCGCGAGCGTCGCCATCGAAGTGTGGTCGTAAGGCACGGCCACCAGCCTGGCGCTCCAGCCGCTGTCGCGCTGCTCGACGATGGCGTAGCGCGCATGGGGCGAGCCGGTTTCGACGGCGTGCGGGTACGGATGAATGTCGTCGTAGGCCGGCAGGCCGACGCTGCCCGGATTGACGATCAGCGGCCCGCCCGATGCACGCGCCACGCGCGGCACATGCGTGTGCCCGCAGGCGACCAGCGCCGCATCGACATCGCCGAGCCGCGTATCGATCTCCGCCTGGGTTGCAGCGCGAAGGTCGTCGGGGTCCACGGTCTCCAGGAAGTATTCGAGATCGCTCGCCGGCGTGCCATGGCACAGCAGCACCTCGGGGCTGAAGCGGTGCGTGTGCGCGAGCGATGCGATCCACGCGAACTCCTTCGCACCGAGCCGCGCATGCGCGAATGCATCGGACGCACCGCGCTTGTCTGCGGGCACGGTGAGCAACTGGCGTTCATGGTTGCCGGCGAGCTGTACCCAGTCCTGCGCCATCAGGAACCGCGCGGTCTCCAGCGGCATCAAGGGACCCGAGAGGCTGTCGCCCAGGTTGACGGTGGCATCGACGCCGCGGCGTTCGATGTCCTCGACCACGGCTTCCAGGGCGGGGAGATTTCCGTGAATGTCGGAGACGATGGCGATGCGCATCGGCCGACTCTAATCCGCGCCCGGGCGCCACACCCGCGCCAGCGCCGCCAGCTTGCCGCGAAACCCCAGCCGGTCGTTCGACAGCGCGTCGATGAAGTCCGACAGCCGCTGCGACTTCACCATGGTGTAGATCGTGAGCCACGTCGTGAAGGCGAACACCACGCCGAACCAGATCGCCTTGCGCCACAGCGGCGCGTCGGCTTCGGCCAGCAGGTTCATGCCGAGAAAGCCGGTGGTGATGGTGCCGATCAACCCGAACAGCGTGACCACCGTGAGCCGCACCACGGTGCTCGCCTGCCGGCGCAGGCTGTCGGCATCGAGGTAGGTGTTCATGTCGGCGATGCGCGACTTCACTTCGTCGTAGAGCGGATCGAGACCGAGGTGCGCGGCGCACATGTGCGAGAGCGCACGCACCTGCGCCTGCTCGGAGATCTCGTGGAACCAGTAGCGATGCGTGAAGCGCAGGAACCGCTCGAAGCTCGAACGGATCGCGCGCTTGAACTGCTTCACGCTCGGCGTGCTGCGGATGTCCAGCTTCTTGAGCGCCTCGACCAGCTGGTCCGAGAACATCAGGAGCGACGCCTTCTGGAAATGCGCGATGAGAAACAGCAGGAAGTGCTGGTGCCTGAACTGCGCGAGCACGCCGCGGTCGCGGCAGCAGAAGAATTCGGAACGCGCATCGCCCACCACGACGAGCGCGTGGCCGTTGCACAGGTACCGCGTGTTGGGCGCGGCACCCGCGTCGACCCAGAAGCGGTCGTAGCAGTACTTGTGCTCGAAGTCAGCCAGGTGGTGGTCGGCGTAGGGCAGGTGGGCGTCGGTGGTACCCGCGCCGGTCACCAGCGCGAGGCGCACGAAGTCGTCGCGCGTGAGGCGTCGCGGATCGTCCATCGATAGGTACGCCATCACCGGCATGCGGTAGTACTCGATCTGGCGGTAGCGCAATGCGCCGGGGTCTTCCGAATGGTCGCTCACCAGCGGCTGCATCAGGTAGGCCCAATGCGAGGAGATGCGCGGCGCGCGGTGCTGCGCCACGTGCGAGAGAAAGCTCTCGCGCTGCTGCGCGTCGGAACTCGCGAGCACGCGGCCGTCGGCGCCCAGCCATTCGACGCTCGCCATGCAATGCAGCGCCGAGCCGTCGGGCTCCCAGCCCGAGGGATAGGCGCGCCCGAAGCGGTAGAGGATGTCCTGCGCCTGCGCGAGGCCCAGGTGGTTCGCGCCGACCTCCAGGTTCAGCAGCACCACGTCGATGTCGAAGAAGAAGTAGAGGTCGCAGTGCACCACGTCGAGCGTGATCGGTGCATCGCCGGGCCTGGACACCAACCGCACGGCGGCGATGTCGTGGCGGCGGAAGATGCGCATCGGCGAATCGCCATCCTTGCCGGAAGCCGAGTCGTCGCCCTTGCCGCGCGAGCGCCCTTCGCCGTACAGGAAGCGCTGCACATAAGGCAGGAAACTCACGAACTCGTTGTAGTGCCGCTCGTGGAAGCGGCTGCTGTCGCCGGTGTATTCGTCGACCTCTTCGCGCCAGGGCGACGCATCGCCCATGTCGCGCAGCACCTGCCAGGGGCCGTGGTGCGCGTACTTCGCATCGGGCGAGGGCATCAGGCGCAGGGGCCAGAGCAAGGCCTGCCTGAAATGCTGGACGACGGGGGCGCCGGGAGCTCCCGATGAAGGCGCATTCGCCTCTGTGGGCAGGGTGGCCGCGAGTGGGTTCAGCATCGCGCCAGTGTAGGCAGAAGGTAGGTCAAAACGCCCACCTAGGGGAATCCCTAGTCCGGTCTGAAACCGGTTTCATATAAGCTGCAAGCATTCTTTTGGAGGCCTGCGCACGGCCCTGCCGTGCAAGCCGAACCATGAACTACCAGTTTCAATTCGACGCCGTTTTCGCTGCCTGGCCGCTCTTGCTCAAGGGCACCTGGATCACGATCCAGCTCTCGCTCATCGCGACGGTGCTGGGCCTCGTGGTCGCGATCTTCTGCGCCTGGGGCAAGACCTCGGGGCCGGGGTGGCTGCGCTTCATCGTCAACGCGTACATCGAGGTGATCCGCAACACGCCGTTTCTCGTGCAGCTGTTCTTTTTCTTCTTCGCGCTGCCGGCCATCGGCCTGCGCTGGTCGCCGCAGACAGCCGCGCTGGTGGCGATGGTCGTGAACCTGGGCGCGTATGCCACCGAGATCATCCGCGCGGGCATCGAGTCGATTCCCAAGGGGCAGATCGAAGCGGGCAGGGCGCTGAACCTCAAGCCCTGGGAGATCTTCCGCTTCGTCATCATCAAGCCCGCGCTCAAGGCCATCTACCCGGCGCTCACGAGCCAGTTCATCCTCCTGATGCTGAGCTCGGCGGTCGTCTCGGTCATCTCGGCCGACGACCTGACCTCGGTGGCCGCCAACCTGCAGTCGCAGACCTTCCGCAGCTTCGAGATCTACATCGTGGTGGCCGCCATCTACCTGGCGCTGGCGCTGGCCTTCTCGGCGATGTTCAAGCTGATCTACAAGCGCACGCTCAACTATCCGGACCGCCGGTAAGCGACGACGGACGGAAGAAAACATCATGCGTACCTTCGGCTTTCCCGAATTCCTTTTCATCCTCGAAGCGGCCAAGTGGACGCTGGCGCTGTCGGCCATCGCGTTCGTCGGCGGCGCGATCCTTGGCCTGATCATCGCGCTCATGCGCACCTCGGAATCGGGGTGGGCGCGCGGCATATCGACCACCTTCATCCAGATCTTCCAGGGCACGCCGCTGCTGCTGCAGCTGTTCCTCGTGTTCTTCGGCGCACCGGTGCTCGGGCTGGACATCAACCCGTGGGTGGCGGCCGGCGTGGCGCTCATCCTCAACAGCGCGGCCTTCCTCGGCGAGATCTGGCGCGGCTGCATCGAAGCCATCCCGCGCGGCCAATGGGAAGCGGCCGAGGCGCTGAGCCTGAAGTACGGCGCCCGCATGCGCGACGTGGTGCTGCCGCAGGCCTTCAAGATCGCGCTCGCGCCCACGGTGGGCTACCTGGTGCAGATCATCAAGGGCACCTCGCTCGCGGCCATCATCGGCTTCGTGGAAATAACGCGCGCCGGACAGATCGTGAACAACGCCACCTTCCAGCCGCTCATCGTGTTCTCGGTGGTGGCGGCCATCTATTTCGTGATCTGCTGGCCGCTGTCTTTGCTGGCCGCGCGCATGGAGCGCAAGCGCGCTCGTGCTCTCGCGCGTTGACCGGATCTTTCGTCCTTCGTTTTTCTCGTCGCTTCCTTTCTTTATCCAGGAGACACATCCCATGACCCGCACCTCTACCCGCCGCGCAGCGCTCGCAGCTCTCGGCCTCGGCGCCGCCCTCACCGTGTTCGCGCCTTTCGCTTCGGCGCAAAGCGTGGCCGACATCAAGAAGAAGGGCGAGATCACCATCGGCATGCTGGTCGACTTTCCGCCCTACGGCACCACCGATGCCAAGAACCAGCCCGACGGCTACGACGCCGACGTGGCCAAGCTCCTGGCCAAGGACTGGGGCGTGAAGGCCAACATCGTGCCGGTGACCGGCCCGAACCGCATTCCCTTCCTCCTGACCAACAAGGTCGACCTCCTGGTCGCCTCGCTGGCCGTGACGCCCGAGCGCGCCAAGCAGGTGCAGTTCTCGCAGCCCTACGCGGCCGCGACCATCGTGCTGTACGGCGCGACCAAGACCCCCATCAAGGCAGCGACCGACCTGAAGGGCCTGCGCGTGGGCGTGGCCCGCGCCTCGACGCAAGACGTGGCCGTGACCAAGGCCGCGCCCGAAGGCACCGAGATCCGCCGCTTCGACGACGACGCCTCGGCCATGCAGGCGCTGATCTCGGGCCAGGTCGATGCGATCGGCTGCTCGGTCACCGTCGCCGCGCAGATCGCCAAGCGCGTGCCCGCCGGCACCTACGAAAACAAGTTCACGCTGGTGCAGCAGTCGATGGGCATCGCGATGCGCCCCGGCCAGGAAGAGCTGACCAAGGCAGTGAACGAATTCGTTCAGAAGAACACCGCCAACGGCGAGCTGAACAAGCTGTATCAAAAGTGGCTGCAGGCTGACCTGCCGAAGATGCAGTAATGGGCTAACCCCCAGGCTTCGCGCACTTCGTGTCGCGCGCGCCAACCCCCTTGCAGGGGGCAACACCTGCGGCCCGGCAAAGCCGGTTCCGCGGTGTTCCTCGAGAAGGCGCAGCGCGCCCCACAGTGAGTATCGGAACAACGAGCATGACGACGGAATCGATCATCCGCATGGAAGCGGTCAACAAGTGGTACGGTGAATTCCAGGTGTTGACCGGCATCGACCTGTCGGTGCGCCAGGGCGAGCGCATCGTGATCTGCGGGCCCTCGGGCTCGGGCAAATCGACGCTCATCCGCTGCATCAACCGGCTGGAGACGGTGCAGAAGGGCCGCATCGTGGTCGATGGCATCGACCTCACCGCGGGCGGCAAGAACGTGGACGCGGTGCGTGCCGAGGTCGGCATGGTGTTCCAGCAGTTCAACCTGTTCCCGCACCTCACCATCCTGGAGAACTGCACGCTCGCGCCGATGCGCTCGCGCGGTATGACGAAAGCGCAGGCCGAGGAGGTGGCGATGAAGTACCTCACCCGCGTGCGCATTCCCGAGCAGGCGAAGAAGTACCCGAGCCAGCTCTCGGGCGGCCAGCAGCAGCGCGTGGCGATTGCGCGGGCCCTCTGCATGTCGCCCAAGATCATGCTGTTCGACGAGCCCACCTCGGCGCTCGACCCCGAGATGGTCAAGGAAGTGCTCGACACCATGATCGGCCTGGCCGAAGACGGCATGACCATGCTGTGCGTGACGCACGAGATGGGCTTTGCCCGCAGCGTGGCCGACCGCGTCATCTTCATGGCCGAAGGCAAGATCGTCGAGCAGGCACCGCCCGAGGAATTCTTCGGCAACCCGAAGGACGAGCGCACGCGCCAGTTCCTCGGCCAGATCCTCAGCTCCCACCAGGCCCACTGATGTCCTTCGAGGTCCTGATTTCTCTGTCGTCCTTCGGCGCGGCCGAGGTGGGTCGGCACGGCCAGCTCTGGTGCTCGCAGCTTGCAAGCACTGCGGGTGCCGATTCGGTGGAAGTGCGCGGCGAGATGCTGCGCGATGCGGAGGCCGAGCTGCCTGCGCTCCATGGTCTTGCTTCTGTCTATTCGAGTCCCGAAGGCTTGTGGGCCCAAGGCGGCTGGCTCGACAGCGCGGCGCTCAAGCGCGGCATCGCCGCCGCCACGCGCGTCGGGGCCAAGCGCCTGAAGATGTCCATCGGCGATTTCCAGGCGTCTTCGCACGGCTCGCTCTGGGGCTTGAAAGTGGAGCTCGCCGAGACCCGCGTCGAGTTGCTGATCGAGAACGACCAGACCGTGCGCGCCGGCACGCTGCCCGCGTTGCAGGCCTTCTTCGATGCGGCCGACCGCGCCGGCGTGTCGCTCGGCATGACCTTCGACATGGGCAACTGGCACTGGCTCGGCGAATGCCCGCTGCAGGCGGCGCAGGCGCTCGGCCATCGCGTGCGCTACGTGCACTGCAAGGGCGCGCAGCGCCTGCCGCACAAATGGGTGGCGGTGCCGCTCGGCGATTCTGTTGCGCCTTGGCGTGCGGTCCTTCGCGCCTTGCCCGCCGACGTGCCCCACGCCATCGAATACCCCCTGGTGGGCGACGACCTGCTGGCCGTCACCCGCACGCAGATCGAATTCATCCGCGCCGCACGGGCGTAGAACCACACATGCCAGAACCCACCGCTTTCGATGTCGCCCTGTTCGGGGAGGCCATGCTGCTGCTCGTGGCGGACCGCCCCGGGCCGCTGGAGAACGCTGAGGCGTTCCACAAGCGCACCGCGGGCGCCGAAACCAACGTGGCCATCGGCCTCTCGCGCCTGGGCCTGAAGGTGGGCTGGGCCAGCCGCCTGGGCACCGACTCGATGGGGCGCGCACTGCTCGCGACGATGAAGGGCGAGGGCATCGACTGCTCGCACGTCATCTGCGATCCGACGCAGCGCACCGGCTTCCAGTTCAAGGGCCGCGTCACCGACGGCAGCGACCCGCCGGTCGAATACCACCGCAAGGGCTCGGCCGCGAGCCAGATGGGCCCGGCCGATGTCGATGAAGCATGGCTGCGCTCGGCGCGCCACCTGCACGCCACGGGCGTGTTCGCTGCGATCTCGGAGACCAGCCTGCAGGCCGCGCTCAAGACCATGGACGTGATGCGCGCGGCCGGCCGCACGATCTCGTTCGACACCAACCTGCGCCCAACGCTGTGGTCTTCGACCGAGACGATGCGCCACTGGGTCAACGAACTCGCCTCGCGCGCCGACTGGGTGCTGCCCGGCATCGAAGAAGGCCTGCTCCTCACCGGCCACAGCGAGCCAGAGGCCGTGGCGCGCTTCTACCGCGAACGCGGTGCGAAGCTGGTGGTCGTCAAGCTCGGCGCCGAGGGCGCCTACTACGACAGCGACGTGGCCGGCACCGGCCGCGTCGATGGCTTTCCGGTGAAGGAAGTGATCGACACCGTGGGCGCCGGCGACGGCTTCGCGGCCGGCGTGGTGAGCGCGCTGCTCGAAGGCAGGAGCGTTCCCGAGGCCGTGCGCCGCGGTGCCTGGATCGGCGCCCGCGCGGTACAGGTGCTGGGCGACACCGAAGGCCTGCCGACACGCGCGCAACTCGAGGAAGCGGGTCTCTGACATGACGAAAAAGAACGTGCTCGTTTTCCGGCCCCTGCCCGAAGACCAACTGGCGCGCCTGCAAGCGGCCCATCACGTGACCGTTGCCGATCCGCGCAAGGAGCCCGAGGCCTTCGCCGCCGCGCTCGCCACCGCGAACGGCCTGATTGGTTCGAGCCACCCGGTCGATGCCGCGCTGCTCGATGCAGCGCCACGACTCCAGGTGATTTCGAGCGTGTCGGTCGGCGTCGACAACTACCCGCTGGTCGAGCTGCACAAGCGCGGCATCGTGTTGTGCCACACGCCCGACGTGCTCACAGAGACGGTGGCCGACACGGTGTTCGCGATCCTCATGGCCACGCAGCGCCGCGTGGTCGAGCTCTCGAACCTCGTGCGCGAAGGCAGCTGGACCAAGAACATCGGCGAAGAACTTTTCGGCACCGACGTGCATGGCAAGACGCTCGGCATCCTCGGCTTCGGCCGCATCGGCCAGGCCGTGGCACGGCGCGCGGCGCTGGGCTTCGGCATGCCGGTGCTCTATCACTCACGCCGCCCGGTGGACCTGGCTACGCAGGCGCCCGAACTGCAAGGTCGCGCCACGCACACCCCGCTCGATGACCTGCTCGCGCGCGCCGACATCGTGCTCGCGATGCTGCCGCTGACCGATGCCACGCGCGGCATGATCGATGCCGCTTTCTTCGCACGCATGAAGCCGGGCGCATCGTTCATCAACGGCGGCCGCGGCGCCACGGTGAACGAAGAAGCGTTGCTGCAGGCGCTGGACCACGGCACGCTGCGCGCCGCCGGCCTCGACGTGTTCGCCAAGGAGCCGCTGCCCGCCGATTCGCCGCTGCGCACGCACCCGCGCGTGACGCCGCTGCCGCACATCGGCTCGGCCACGCACGAGACGCGGCACGCGATGGCCGAACTGGCAACGACCAACCTGCTGCAGGTGCTGGCGGGCGAGAAGCCGACGGCGCCGTACGACACCGCGGCCGCATGACTGCGATCCCGCTTTTCTCCCTCGCCCTTTGGGGAAGGGCCGGGGTGGGGGCAAGCGGCGTATCCATCGAGCGCTCTGCCTGCCCCCATCCCAGCCTTCCCCCAGAGGGGGAAGGAGCAATGCAATCGCGTCGCTCGCGAATGTTCCCGATGTCTTTCTCCTTCTCCCGCTGGGGAAGGGGTGGGGTG
>NZ_JXQQ01000003.1 GCF_000834655.1 Variovorax paradoxus | reverse complement strand
CAAGCCAGTAGCGGCGGTAGCCCAGGCGCTCTGCGCTCTGGGCCAGCGCTATCGTGTGCTGGAACGCCTGGGCGGCGTCTGCGCCTTCGGGAATCAGGCTCTTGTCGAGCAGGGACAGCGAGTAGGACACGGTGTGCAGCAGTGACGCCCTTGAAAGAATTGCTGCGAATTCTCTTGGGCATCGCGCGCACCGCTTGCGCTGATTTCCTCTATCGATATCTGCTTGTCGTTCAAAGGCGGGCGGCTCACCACGAATGCGGCAGCAAGGCCAGCGCGGCGGCCGCGTGAAAGCGCCGCATGGCGCGGATCGGCACGTAGCCATGCGGCGCGCGCCGCGCCACCTCGTGCGGCGAAGACGGCGCGATGCGCCACGCCGCCGTGGTCAGCGCGATGACAAGGCGGGCTTGTGCCGCCGGGGAAACATAGGGACTGCGCTGTGGCATGGGTAACTTCCAGGTGAACGCTGCGGCGATTCTGCGCAGCCGCCCCGCCATCGCAAAGACGGATTGCGAGTTACCTGATGCAGAAAATCTCACCGGCCGCGACGCTCCCTGACTACGATGGCCGCACACCATCACAGGAGCACAGACATGTCGAACCACGTCTACAAGTCCCTCGAGCTGACCGGCTCGTCGCCCGTCGGCATCGAGGACGCGGTGCAGACCGCCATCGCCAAGGCGCACGAGACGGTGCGCAACATCCAGTGGTTCACCGTCACCGAGACGCGCGGCCATGTGGTGGATGGCAAGGTCGCGCACTGGCAGGTGACGGTGAAGATCGGGTTCACGCTCGAGTAGCCCGCGCCGCGGACTTTTCGCCCCGCCCTAGTCCGCGATCACGTGCAGGCTGTGGTTCTCGCGGTGCGCCCGCGCGCACATGCGAGAGAGTGCCAGCAGGAACTCGAACACCGCCGGCTTGCGCGAGCAGGCCGGCGCGACCGCCAGGATTTCCTTGCGGAACATGGCCACCTCGCGCCCCGCGATCACCATTTCGGCGGACACGCCGTAGTAGTGTTTCCAGAACGTCTGCAGCGTGCCGTTGTCCAGCTCGTCGATGACCAGCGAATAGCCGTCCTCCCAGACGGTTTCGTCCATCGCGAGGCTGAGCAGGCCCGGCATTTCGGGCCCGACGCCTTCGGGCACCTGGATGATTCGGCGCATGCCCGGCCGTTATCGGCAGTTGCCCGGCGCACCGGCGAATTCGGGGAACTCGGTCACCACGGTGCCGTTGGCCGTGCTCTCGATGATGACGCGGCCGCACTTCTCGCCGGCCGTGCCGACGATCACGCCGAGGTTGGAGTCGTAGCGCACGCGGTTGTCGGGCTGCACCACCCGGTTCTGGCTGGCTGCGCTCTGCACCATCCGGCAGAAGGTCTGCGCCGCGGCCGCGTTGGTGCAGTACTGCGGCAGCAACTGGCTCGCGCCGGACGATGCGGTGCAGTGCCGCGCATAAATATGCTGGTAGCCGGCCTGCGTGACGATGCACGGCGGATCGACAAGCGCGGATTCGGTCGTCGGCGCGACGCTCTGGCAACCGGCCAGGAAGGTCAGTGCGGCGGCGCACAGCAAGGCAAGCTGGTTCGTTGTTCTCATGATCGTCTTCCTCAGCGAAATTTGATGATGTAGTTGATCGACAGGTTCTTCGGCCGTGTCTCCGAAGTGAGGCGCGCGGGCTTGTTCGGCACCGTCGTCTCCAGGTCGCCCGAGGACTGCCCCGCCGCATTGCCGCTCTGCGACACCGCGGCCAGCGTGACGGCCTTGTAGGTGTGGGTGTGCGTCTGCATGGCGTCGCACTGGTAGGAGCCCACGCCGTTGACGGTGCCGCTGCCCGTGGGACCGATGCGCGCCGCCGCATCCGGGTCCATGCCCGAGCCCGCATCGTTCCCGCGCAGGAAGAGGCCCCGGTAGTCGGGAATGCAGAAGTCGTCGCTGGCGCCGCCGTACAGGTAGCCCAGTGCGGCGAACAACTCCGGATACGCGCTCACCTTGAGCTTGCGCCCGTCGCACAGCATCCAGCCTTGCTGCTCGAGATAGCTGATCGGGATGTCGTCGCGCCTGGGCGCGGCCACCGAGTCCTGGCTCGTGCATGCGGTGTTTTTCCAGATGTTGTTGGCGTCGCCCGAAACGGGGTTCACCTGTCCGGCAAAGCCGCAGACGCTGCCGATGAGGCATGCATCGAACATATCGAAGTCCTTTCAGCCCGCCCCTGGGCGAACGGCGCAGAGGCCGTTGCGCTTCGGGCCGGTGGGTGTGACAGGCTGGGGGCTCAGGCGGCTTCGAGCAGTTGCAGGAGCTTGCGGTTGGAGTGGGCCAGCGTGTCCGGCGCGTCCCAGCTGCCATCGATGTTCAGCGTCGTGGTGAGCGAGTAGACGCCGGTCGGATAGTCCAGGCGCAGCGGGTTGTTGACCGTGCTCACGTCGATCACGTCGCCTTCCTGGTAGTCGCCGTAGGCAATGAAGTACTGCGGATGCGGCGAGAAAGTCAGGTTCTGGTTGGGACGCGCCTGCACTGCGTAGACGGTGCTGCCCGACATGGTCACGCCGACGGCGGCCTGCGACTTGAGCGGAATGTTCTTGGTCTCGTTCAGGTAGTAGCGATCCTTGTCCGGACCCGAGGTCGGATCGATGAACTGGTAGGCGCCGTTGTAGTCGAGCGTGATCTTGTTCTGCCCGTTCTCGGGGATGTAGAGCTCGGTCGCGCTGAACTGGATGCCGGGCCTGAGTTCGCCCGTTTCAGCCCAGGAAAAGCCGGTCTCGACGCTCCATTCGAACTTGACGCGCGCGGTCTTGCTCGGGTTGGAGTACTTGGCGAACCAGGCGAGCGACAGGGCGTTCGGCGACCAGCTCGTCGGGTCGTTCTGAAACACCATGAAGAAAGCCGAATGGCTCGCGCGGTTGTTGACGGTGATCGAATAAGTCTTGCCCATGACGCTCTCCAGAAGAAGTGGTTGGTTGAACAGTTCGCGCCGCAATGGCTGCGAACTGGAACCGACTCTAGGGAGCCGTCGCCTTCGACGGAATTACAGGCAATTACACCGATCGCAGTCTGCGGAATGCCTCAACGCTCAGCCCTGCGCACCGCCCTGGATGAGAAACGGAAAACTGCCGAAACGCACATCGCCGCGCCGCCGCTCGACCAGTTGCGCATCGGCCGGCTGCGTAGGCAGCGCATTGAGGATCTGGTGCTTCGCGCGAAAGATCTGGATGTTCACGTACGACGGCTCCACGCCGAGCATGCGGGAGAGCTCGTCCAGTGCGATCCAGCCCTGGCTCTGCGGCGCGAGCCCTCTTTGCGCATCCTGCGAACGCACGCGCGCTAGCGTGACGAGCGTGTAGTGGTGGATGCGTTCGCCCAGCGAGACCGACTTGCCGCCCGTCACCAGGTTGAGGCTCGTGTGCTCCTCGTTCTGGCTCACGCTGAAGTGCAGCGCAACGTCCAGGGGCTGCGGCGAGGCCGCCGGGATCGCGTTCACCGCAGTCGCTTCCAGGTCGTCGCACAGCACGAACTCCCAGGTGCTGCCGGCGGTGCGGACCATCGCGCCATCGCCGAGGCGATCGATGCCGTGGATGTGCTCGTGCACCCATTGGCCCTCGTGGAAATACACGTTCGCCTCGGGCTGGTTCGCATCCGGCAGCAGGTTCTCGCGCAGGCTCAGGGGCAGCGGCGCGCCACGCACTTCGCTGGGGAAAAGGCAGGTGACCGGCGGCGCGAGATCCTCGGCGATCCACACCGATTCCTCGCCCAGGCCGAGGCGCACTTCGGCACCTTGCGGCAGCAAGGTCCAGCGGCCGGCTGGCAGGCGCTCGCCGTTCAGCGTGGTGCCGTTGCGGCTCTGGTCGACGATCTCCCAGGCCTGCCGGTTCCAGCGGACCAGCGCGTGGATCTGCGAGACGTCCGGCGCCTGCAGCACCGTCTGGCACGCCGAGGGACGGCGGCCGAATGCGTGCAAGGGGCGCAGCACGGTGCCGCGTTGGTCGAGCTTGTTCCTGAAGACGGCCATGGGTGCGTTTTTTTTTCCGGCCTCAGACGTAGAGCGCCTGGGGGTTCAGGTCGCACTCCTGCAACGGGGTGCCGCGCCATCCCATGGCGACAGGCACGCGGTACAGGCGCGGGTTGCCGAGTTCGGGCCAGATGTGGCACAGGCCCGGCACGACCACCTTCACGGTACGAAGCGGGATGTCGGGCCGCGTGCAGTCGAGCACGATGGTCTCCATGCCGAGGCCCGAGGCGATGCCGACGCAGCGGGCGATCTCCTGCGCGATGTCTGCATGTGCGGCCTCGGCGGCGGGACGCTTCGGTGCAGCATCGCCCGGCATCAAGAAGCCGGGCACGCCGCTCTCGTCGTCCGAATGCGGGACGACGAACTTCTTTTCCGCTGCGATCAACTGGCTCATTTCGGTGAGCGCGCGTTCGCAGGCCAGCACCAGGTCCGGACTGCAGCCGAAGCCGATGGCCCAGTCGCCCGTCGCTCGGTGCCGGCCGATGGCGGCCACCACCGGGAGGCCGAAGTCGTGGGTGATGTCGAGCATCCAGTAACGCCAGGACGGCCCGAGGCTGCGCGCGATGCGTGCGGCGCTTTCGCCGGACAGGATGGCGAGGTCGATGGCGGGCCGCTGAATCCGCCCGTACCACCAGATGGCCGCGGCATCGCGTTCCACGAGTTCGAGGAAGCCTTGAAGAACGGCCTCTTCGCGCGTGTTGCCGGCGGCGCAGCCGTTCGATGTCCACACGGTGTGCTGCTGGCTCTCGGTCGGCGCATTGGCATAGCAGAAGGACAACGGCAGGTAGCAACGTTCGTTCGATGTCAGTGACCAGGCCGGTGCCCACCAGGCGATGTCGCTTGGAGAGGTCGCCTGCGAGGCGACCGCATGCGGCGGCCTGCGCCCATCCTGGTGCTGCCGCTCGCTGAATCGCGCCAGTTCGTGAGCCGGAATGCAACGCGCATCCAGCGCCGATGGCGCCGCGACGACGCAGGCTTCATCGCCCTGGTGAAAGGCGGCGTACCGCTCGATCGCCTCGCACATCGCGCTCGCGCGCGACTGGTCCGTGGACATGCCCTTGCCGAGGCACACCTGCACCAGCGCGTTCGCGGAAGGCGTGCCGTGCACGACCGGCGTCCTGAAGATCTCGCTGCGGTAGACCGTCAATGCGTCTTCGACTTCAGCACCGAGCGGCACGACCCGCGCGATGACGCCGCACAGCGGATCGACGTGCGGGGCGAGGCGCTCGACCGTGGCCGACGCCGGCACCGTGCGCCAGCCACCGTCGGGCCGGGCGCTGGCAAGACATGGCGCGAGCGTGACCGGCTCGCGCTGCAGGCGTGCCATGAGCCCGGCGTCGCCGCAGTGCGGGCACTGGGGCCGCGCCACGACGGCATGCGGCTGCGCAGGATCGAGCGTCCACAGCTGCTGGCTGCGTTGTGCGACGGCGCGCTGCGCCAATGGAAGCAACTCCTTCCATCGCGCCTCGACGAGTTCGCGGTCGGCCCGCACCGGCACGCCGATGGCTTCGCCGCCATGCCGGGCCTGCCACCATGCCCGTGCGGGTTGGTTTCGCAGCAGGCGATGCGACAGGCAATGCCAGCATGCGGTCGCTTCGTCCGGCGTGAACAACGGGCCGACCATCGCCTGTTCCCCGCTCGGCTTGACCAGCATCCAGGTCCGTTTTTCAGCGCGCTGCTGTGCATCGATCCGGCCCAGCCTCGGATCGAGGCAGTCGTCGCAGAAAACGATCGTCAGTGCGTCGCCCTCCACCATCTCATGGCCCCAGCGCCGGGCGGCTTCTTCATCTACCGCCTTCGACAGCACGACAACGTCAGCATGCTCATTCAAACGCGCACGCGTGCCCGGCGAAGAAAAATCCGGAACCACATAGCGTGCCGAATCCTCATCGCGCACCGGTCTCACGAGGCCCTGCCGCACCAGCGCCTCCAGCCCATGCAGCATCTCCGCCAGCATCGCGGGCGGCCCCGCGGTCCGGCAGTGCGAAGCCAGGCTCACCCCGTCGCGCAGCACCCGCTCGACGGCCAGCACGCCCGGCGATCCGAGCGCGAGCAGTTCCGTCTCGCTCATCAGCATCAGGCCGCTTGCCTGCACCAGTGGCGGCAGGAACCTGTCGTGCCACCGGAAGACATCGGTGAACAGATCCATGGCGGGCCGGCTGCGCGTCACGGTGCCCCCATCGCGAAGCGCGCGACCGTGTAAGGCCACTGGCCGGTCGTCGCCTGGAAGGCTGTCTCGAAGAGCCGGTGCTGCTCGGAGAACCGCGCATAGAGGTGGTCTTCGGAGCGCACGCGGATCGACGGATGAATGGCAGCGATCCGCGTGGCGTTTTCGAACCCCGACACCACCGGCAGGTGCATGCCGCCCACCTGCACCGGCATGCGCGCAAGGATCGGGTGGACGTAGTCCATCACGAGCACGCACGTCGCCGAACGCTGCTCGAACCATTCGGCCGCGCGGCGCAGCATCGCCTCCAGCGGCGCCTGCGCCAGATAGGGACACACGCCCTCCAGCACCAGCAGCACGGGCCGCTCGCCATGCAACGCCACGGCGTCCAGCCACGCGGTGCCGAGCACCGAGCACGCGAGGTTGCGCTCTGCGTCGCCGGGCGCCGCATGCGCCTCGCGCAGTCCGATGGCATCCGGCAGATCGACGTTGAGCCAACCGGCACCACCGCATGCGCCCAGCCGGCTGCGGCGCGTGCACAGGCCCGCCCCCAACGTGACGCAGAGGCCGCATGGATGCGCCGCGAAAAACGCCAACGCGAAGCGGTCGATCAGCGCGGCCCGCAGGACCACGCCCCGGACGAATGCGGCATCGGCGGTGTACGCCGCGAGGTCGAGCGACATCGCCGCGGCGATGCGCTGCGCCTCGGGGTCGGAAAAACCCGGCTCGGCCTGCACGCCGTCGGCGCTGGCCCGGGCGGCCAGCGTCAGCAGCAGCGTCGCCGTGGCGCCCTGCAGCGCGGACGCTCGTTCAGCAGGTGAACGGATAGGCACTGCCCGTGTTGTTGTACGCGGTGAGCGCGATCGCGCGCATGCCCTCTTCCACCGGCGGCTGCGGGTAGTTGAGCTTGATCGCGTTCTTGATCAGCGCGCCGTCGCTCCCCTTCAGGTTCCACTCGCCGCGCTTGGCATCCCAGGTGAGCTGCGGGTTGGTGGCGATGCGGATCTCGAAGTTGAACGGGTTGTTGTAGCCCAGCCATTGGCTCAGCACCGGGGCCTTGTCGGTGCCCGGCGCGCGCGTGAGGTCGGCGAAGAATTCCGGCGACTTCCAGGCGAGCGCGATGGCGCGCAACACCACGCCGCCGAAGGCCAGCAGCGAATCGTCGCCGCCGCCCGGAATGCCCAGGCCCGTAGGCAATGCGCCCTGCACCGGGCCGGGAGGCGTGGGCGGCGGATCGAACGCGGCCGGCGAGCCCATGAAGTTGGGGAACACCTGGTAGTAGGCCGCGAGCGCCTCGGGAACCAGTGCCGTGGGCGCCTCCGGCAGCACGATGACGAAGGCGTCGTCGGGGCCGATCCAGCCGGCGGTGAGCATCGGCTTCCACTCGGCCCACATCGCGGGGTTGCTGTCCACGTGCAGGCTGATGTCCAGCTGCGGCCAGAGCGTCGGCAGGCCGAAGTCGCGGTGCAGCAGGGGCTGGATGTCTTCCTGGTCGAGCAGCTCGCGGCGGTACGCATCGTCCTGCCACGATCGCGCGATGGCCCGCAGGTAGGCGAGGCGGAATTCGAGCAACGGCTCGGCACTTTGGCGCTGGATCATGATGACTTCTTCCTTGTTCAAGAAAAGTGCGCAGGCAGCAGCTTGCGCGGGGACAACTCCGGCCGCATCGCGGCCAGATCTTTCAGGCGTTCGGTGAGGTCGTGGCGGGCCGGTCCAAGGGCCTGCAGCGCGGCCAGCGCATCGGCCTCCGTGCGGTGCTTGCCGCCCTCGCGCGCCAGCGCGGCGGCACGCGCGAGGGACGCCATCGCATCAGCGCGGTCGCCCCCCGCACCCAGCAGGTAGCGGGCCTTCTTCAGGTGCAGCTCGGCGCTGTACAGCCCCTCGTTGAGCTGCGCCACCAGCTCGAGGCACTCGTCGATCCGCGCGATGGCCTCGGCCCATCGCTGGTGGCTCGCGAGGGTCTCGGCGGCGAAGGCGCGGTAGTAGGTCTGGCAGTAGCGGCACCCCATGTTCCACAGTGCCTGCACGGTGCCGTCGGCCTGCGCGATATCGGCCAGCTCGCCGGTCGACCAGCAGCGGATGATGTCGGCATAGCCCTGGAACGCCGGCAGGCCGTAGCGTGCGGTGATGTCCAGCAGCTCGGAGGTGCTCGCGAGCGCCGCCGCCCGGTCGCCGCGCGCCTGGTGGCCCAGGCTCTGGTAGAGCAGCGCCATGCTCAGCGAGGGTATGTGCGACATCTCGCGGGCCCACTGCACCGCCTGCGCGGCATCGGCGCGCGCGGCCTCGTCGTGGCCGGCGAACCAGCGCACCAGCGAGCGCCCGGTGGTCGCCCACACGCGCGTGTCGAAACCGAATTCGGCCGCATGGTGCGCATGCGCCTCGGGGCTGTAGCAATCGACGGCGTCCGAGAGCGCCACCTCGGCCACGGCGAAGCGGCCGTCGGAATAGTGGGCCAGGCCCAGGTAGGTCTGCGCGGCGACGTACACGCCCTTGTCATCCTGCTGCCGCGCGTGGTCGAGCAGCCGGTGGCTCAGCCGCCGGACCTCGTCGCGGTTGCTCGCGACGTGGTGGAAGGTGATCATGGTCCACAGGTGCTGCACCTGCTTCTCGCGGGGCACGGTGCCGTTCAGCAGTTCCTGCGACAGCGCGATGCGGTCCACCACCTGCGCATGGGCCCAGCCGTGCTTGTTCATCATCGCCTGCGTGACGTAGCTGTTCACGTCCAGCCGGGCCTCGCGCTGCGCGTTGCCCTCCAGCCGCGCGACCCAGCCGTCGATGTGCTGCGCATAGGCGATGGTTTCGTCGTTTAGCGAGCGATGCTGCGTGACGCGAAGCTGCCGCACCGCGAGCGCGACCGCCTGCGCGTGATCGCCCGCGTCGGCCCAGTGCTGCGCGACGCTGCCCGGCTCGCTGGCCACGCGTTGCGGGTAGTGGCGCATCAGCGCCTGCGCCACACGCTCGTGCTGCTGGCGGCGTTGCGCGACCAGCATGCATTCGTAGGCGGTGTCGCGGATCAGCGCATGCCGGAAGATGAAGGCGCCGCTCTCCGCGGCCGACGGCTCGGCCGGCATGACGAGGCCTGCCTCGCGCAGGGCCCGCAGTTCCGAGTCCACCGCCTCGCGGCTGCGGCCCGAGCAGGCGGACAGCAGTTGCGCATCGAACGCCCGGCCGACGGTGGCGGCCAGCTGAAGCAGGCTCTTGGCGGCGCCGAGCCGGTCGAAGCGGCTGACCAGCGAATCGCGCAGCGTGACGGGAATGGCTGCCGGCTGCACAGCGTCCTTGAAGACCCAGGTGCCATCGGCTTCCACCAGGTAGCTGTCAAGCAGCATGCGCGCCATCTCTTCCACGAAGAGCGGCACGCCGTCGGTGCGCGCGACGATGTTGCGCACCACCGCGGCATCGAGCGCTCTCGGCGCGAGCACCTGGCGCGTCAGTTGCGTGGCCTGTTCGTCGTCGAGCCTTCGCACTTCGATGCATTCGGCCTCCAGGCCCGGCGGCTTCAGCCACTCGGGCCGCGCGGTCATCACCAGCAGCACGCGCCGGTCTGCCAGCTGCGCGACCAGGCTTTCGAGAAACTCGACGCTCGTCGGGTCGGCCCAATGCACGTCTTCGACCACCAGCAGCAGCGGCGACGTTGCGGCCATGTGCAGCAGCCATTGCGCGGTCGACTGCAGCAGCAGCGCCTTCTGCATCGCGGGCGACATCTGGCTCGGCGCGCGCGCACCCAGCGGAAGCGACAGCCATGCGCAGAAGATCGGGACCACGGCCTGCACATCGCAGCCGGCGGCCTGCAGCGCCTCGTGCAGGCGATCGCGGCGGCTGTCCGGTGTCGCACCCGGCACGGCATCCAGATGCTGGCGCAGCAGCGAGAGAAACGGCGTCAGCGCGTTGTTCTGGTGTTCGGGCTGGCACTGCGCGCCCACCGACCTTCGGCCCTCCTGCGCCGCGTGCTCGCGCAGCACATCGACGAGGCACGACTTGCCGATGCCCGGCTCGCCGCGAATCCACACCGCGCGCCCCTGCCCGTTGCAGGCCTCCGCCCACTGGGTGCGCAGCAGGTCGAGCTCCGCGTCGCGCCCGATGCACCGGTGGCCCAGCGCCCCCGGCACGGCGATGGGCGGCGAGAAGGACGGCTTCCGCGGATCGAGCCGGTAGGTCTGGATGCCGGCCGATTGCCCCGGCAGGCTCACGATGCCGGCCGCATCGAAATGCGCGTGGCGCGACAGCAGGCGGTAGCTGCTCTCGCTCGCCAGCAGCGTTCCCATGTCGGCCACGCCTTCCAGCCGCATCGCGACGCTCACCGCATGCCCCGAGGGGATCTCGCCCGCGGCCACCACGGCCATGCCGGTGTGCATGCCGATGCGGATGCCCAGGTGCGCGCCGTGCGCCTGCCGGATCGCCTCCGCCCGGCTGTGCCCGAGCGCCGTCAGCGCCAGCGCCGTCATGCTCGCGTGCCGCGCATCGGTGTCGCTCGCATGCGGATAGCCGAAGATCACGATCATCCGGTCGCCCAGCATGCCGGCCAGCAGGCCGCCGCGGCGCGTGGCCACATCGGCGAATTGGCCGAATTCCTCGCGCTGCAGGAGCTCCAGCTTTTCGATGTCCGACGCCGGCACGGCGCCTTCGGTGTCTTCGCCTTCTTCGCCTTCCCCGGCATCGGGCCAGACCGCGACGCTGCAGCACAGCACCGTGAGCTGCCGCTTCTCGGCGAATGCCCGGGGCGAAGCCACGGTGCGCGTGAGCGGATCGTCGTGCCGTTGCTGCGCGGAACGCAGTGCGCCCACGAGGTTGTCCAGCCGCAGTTGCCCCAGTTCGTCCAGCAGGGTCGCAGCCGAGCCGCAGCGCTCGTCGGCCTTCTTCCTGAGCGCATGCCGCAGGAGCGCAGCCACGGGATGCCCGGCGATCTCCGCCGGCAGCGGCACCTCCAGCGGACTGAGCTGCTGGTGAAAGATTTCGGCCGTCGATTCGCCCCGCACCGCGGGCACGCCCGTGAGGCATTCGAGAAACATCAAACCCCACGCGTACAGGTCGGAACGCACGCTGGCCGGTTCGCCGCGCAGTTGCTCGGGGGCGGTGTACGCGGGCGTGCCGAGGCACTCCTCGGCCATCGTGAGCGTCGGGAACTGCAGGCCCTTGTTCAGCGGAATCACGGTGCTGATGCCGAAGTCCAGCACCTTCGCATGCGGCACCGCACCGGTGAAGGTGACCATCACGTTGTCGGGCTTGAGGTCGCGGTGCACGATGCCGGCGCGGTGCGCGCAGTCCAGGGCATCGAGCACTTCGGCCATGAGATGCCCGGTCTCCGTCGCGGTCAGCGAGCCTTTGCGCCGCACCAGGCTGCGCAGCGTTTCGCCGGGCACGTATTCGAAGACGCCGTAGACGCAGTCGCCCTGCTCGCCCTTGTCGAGCAGCTGCACGATGTGCGGGTGGTGCAGTGCCGCGCAGAGCCTGGTCTCGCGGTGGAAGCGCGCCACGCGCTGCTTGCCGTCCTGCAGCTTCACGACCTTCACGGCGACGACGGTGCCCGTGTGGCGCTGCATGGCGCGGTAGACGGTGCCGTAGCCGCCAACGCCCAGCACCTCCAGCAGGTCGTAGCCGGGAATGTGCTGCGCGACTTGGTCGGTGAGGTCACCGCGGCCAATGACGGCGTCCTGCATGTCAGCCCCCATCTTCTTGTTGATCGGCAAACGCCATCCGACGGGCGCCGCAACAAGGATTGCCACGCAACACATCGTCTGAAACACGATTTGTTACTTTAGCGGACAGGGAGATTTTTCCAGTCGAAAAATCTTTAAAAGAAGACGCCGCGCAAGGGCTCTGGCGGCCTTTCTATTACGTGTGCGACCGCTATTACGCTGAAAGAATTCGCGCGTGCGGCCGGCGCGGTTCAGGCGAAATCGGTCGACGGTTTTTCCCAGAGATTGACGCCGCCTTCCACCGCGTACTTGTCGATCTCCGCGAGCTCCTCGGCACTCAGCGGCGCGTGGCGCAAGGCCGCGACGTTGTCCACGATCTGCTCGGGCCGGCTCGCACCGATGAGCGCGGAACTCACGCGCGGATCGCGCAGCGTCCACGTCAGCGCGAGCTGCGCGAGGCTCTGGCCGCGGCGCTTCGCAATCTCGTTGAGCGCGCGTGCGCGTTCCACGTTGTCGTGGGACAGATGCTCCTGCTTGAGCGACCCGCCGCCGGGACGGTTGATGCGCGCATCGGCCGGAATGCCCTGCAGGTACTTGTCGGTGAGGAGCCCTTGCGCGAGTGGCGTGAAGGCGATCACGCCCGCGCCGAGTTCGTCGGTGGCATCGAGCAGGTCCTTCTCGATCCAGCGGTTGAAAAGGTTGTAGGCCGGCTGGTGGATGAGCAGCGGCACCTTCCACTCGCGCAGCAGCGCGGCGATCTCGCGCGTCTTGCCGGCGGAGTACGACGAGATGCCGATGTACAGCGCCTTGCCCTGCTGCACGGCCTGGGCCAGCGCGGAGGCGGTTTCTTCCAGCGGCGTGTGCGGATCGAAGCGGTGCGAATAGAAGATGTCCACGTAGTCCACGCCCAGGCGCTTCAGGCTCTGGTCGAGGCTCGCGAGCACGTATTTGCGCGAGCCGCCGCCCTGGCCGTAGGGGCCGGGCCACATGTCCCAGCCGGCCTTGCTGGAAATGATGAGTTCGTCGCGGTAGGCCTTGAAGTCCTCGCGCAGCAGGCGCCCGAAATTGGTCTCGGCGCTGCCGTACGGCGGGCCGTAATTATTGGCCAGGTCGAAGTGGTTGATGCCCAGGTCGAACGCGGTGCGCAGGAGCTTGCGCTGCACGTCGATGGGCGTGCTGTCCCCGAAGTTGTGCCAGAGCCCCAGCGAGATGGCGGGCAGCACGAGCCCGCTGCGCCCGACGCGGCGATAGGGAATGGCGTCGTAACGCTCGGGGGCGGCAAGGTAGGTCATGGGTGCATGGAAAGTGAAAGGGGAGCGACATGATGCCCGCGCGTTTGCGCATATGCATGCGCGGTTTTCTTCGTTGGTGACGCGGACAGGGCTTTCTAGGATCGTCGCTTCCCAACCAGCCCACCGCTCCCGTGCCGGAGCGCGCCGTCATGCCCACCGAGACGCCCTCTTCCATTCCTTCGCGCCGCGTGGCGCTCAAGACCCTTGCCTCGCTGACCGCCATCGGCGGCCTCGCGCTTGCAGGCTGCTCCCGCGAAGACACCAAGGCCGCGGCGGCCAGCGGCCCGGCCGTGGTGAAGAAGACCGGCGACAAGGTTGCCTTCAAGTACCCCAACAATCCGTCGTTCGACCTCATCTACCTGGCCGACGAGCTGGGCTACTTCGAGGGCACCAACACCCGCCCCGACTACGTCGGCAAGATCGCCGCGCCGCAGATCATTCCGCTCGTGGGCACGGGCGAGATCGACTTCGGCAGCCGCATGGTGCCGCTGGTGATCTCGGCCATCGCGTCGGGTGCGGACCTCAAGGTGGTGGCTGCGGGCGGCAAGACGCTGCAGGAAGCACCGCACATGAAGTACTTCGTGCGCAAGGACTCGGGCATCCGCAACCCGAAGGACCTGGAAGGCAAGACCATCGGCTTCAACAGCTTCGGCGCCTGCGCCGAGTTCGTGACCAAGAAGTACCTGCGCCAGCACGACGTGGACGTGACGAAGATCAACTTCGTGGTCATTCCCGACGAACAGGCCGAGCAGACGCTGGTGACGGGCAACACCGACCTCGCGATCATCCACGCGCCCTTCTCGGGCCGCGCGGACAACGCCGAATCGCTGGTGCGCCTGTGGAGCGACTTCGACCTCGATGGCGGCCTGGGCGGCATGGCGCCCTACAGCGCGCACGGCCAGTTCATCCGCCAGCACCCCGAGGCGGTGCGCGACGTGGTGGCGGCACTGGCCAAGGCCGGCAACTGGGTCAACGCCAACACCGAAGAGGCGCGCAAGCTCGTGGCCAAGCGCATCAACATGGACCTGAAGAACGTCGACCGCTACGCCTACGTCGACGACCTGGTGGTAACCGAGCCGCCGATCCAGTACTACATCGACATCCTGCAGTCCGAGGGCAAGCTCGCCGCGGGCAAGGTGGCGGTGAAGGACGTCTACACCAACGAGTTCAACCCCTTCGCGCAACCCGCCGCGAAGTCCTGACCCGCACGCGCCATGAGCCTCAAGATCTCGGCCCGCGACGTGCGGATGGACTACGCCGCGCGCGGCGCGAGCGAGCGCGTGCGGGTGCTCGAAGGCTTCGACCTCGACGTGCGCGAGGGCGAATTCCTCTCGGTGCTCGGCCCCTCGGGTTGCGGCAAGTCGACGTTCCTCGGCATCCTGGCCGGGCTCACCGAGCGCACCGGCGGGCGGATCGCCATCAACGGCCAGCCGCTCGCGGGCATCAACCGCAACCAGGGCGTGGTGTTCCAGGGCTATGCGCTTTTTCCGTGGCTCTCGGTGCTCGACAACATCGCGGTGGGCCTGGAGATCCGCGGCATCGGCAAGACGGAGCGCCGCCGCACCGCGCACGAATACCTCGAGCTGGTGGGCCTGCACGGCTTTGCCGATCGCTACCCGCACGAGATCTCGGGCGGCATGAAGCAGCGCGTGGCCATCGCGCGTTCGCTCGCCTACAAGCCCGACGTGCTGCTGATGGACGAGCCCTTCGCCGCGCTCGACGCGCAGACGCGCGAGATCCTGCAGGGCGAGCTGCTGCGCATCTGGGAGCAGTACCGCAAGACCATCGTCTTCATCACACACAGCCTCGAAGAGGCGGTGTATCTCTCGGACCGCGTGGCGGTGATGACGCAGCGGCCCGGGCGCATCAAGGACATCATCGACATCCCGCTTGCGCGGCCGCGCTCGGCAGAGATTCGTCACTCGGCCGAGTTCGCAGCCCTGCGCCAGCGTGCGTGGGAGGTGCTGAAGGACGAAGTGCAGGTGGGCTTGCGGCCCCGGTCGCTCGAGGGCGTCGTGTCATGAGTGCATTCCGTTTTTCTCCTTCCCCCCTTGGGGGAAGGTTGGGATGGGGGCAGGCGGCCTTTGCAATGGCCCTGCGCTTCGATACGCCGCCTGCTCCCACTCCATCCCTCCCCCGGAGGGCGAGGGAGCAACAGCCGACAACGGGAGGTGTTCGATGAGCGCCGTACTCGACGCCCCTGCGGTCCGCTCCCCCGGCCGCTTCTTGAAATTGGCACGCGGCCTCGCCCGCGTGGCCGAACGCGGCATAGGCATCGTCGTCTTCCTGGCCCTGTGGGAAGCCCTGCCCCGCCTGGGCATCGTGAGCGACGCCTACCTGAGCCCGCCCTCGGCCGTCATTGCGAGCAT
Source organism: Variovorax paradoxus (assembly GCF_000834655.1). Classification (GTDB taxonomy): domain Bacteria; phylum Pseudomonadota; class Gammaproteobacteria; order Burkholderiales; family Burkholderiaceae_C; genus Variovorax; species Variovorax paradoxus_F. The sequence goes on along the minus strand of NZ_JXQQ01000003.1, from coordinate 76,964 downwards.
CGCCCAGCTCGTGGACACCGGCCAGCTCTGGAAGCACCTGGCCGCGAGCCTGCAGCGCTCGCTGTGGGGCCTGTTGCTCGCAAGCTTCTTCGGCGTGGTGCTGGGCCTCTCGATCGGCAGTTCGAAGCGCCTCGCGGCCATCGTCGATCCGGTGCTGCAGCTCTTTCGGCAGACCTCGGCCTTCGCCCTCTTCCCGGTGTTCATCCTGTTCCTGGGCATCGGCGAGCTGTCGAAGGTGGCGATCATCTTCTGGGCCTCGTTCTGGCCGGTGCTGCTGAGCACGGTGAGCGGCGTGAAGCAGGTCGATCGCCTGCTGGTCAACTCGGCGCTGTCGATGGGCGCGTCGCAGCGCTTCATCTTCTTCAAGGTGGTGTTGCCGGCCTCGCTGCCGTCGATCTTCACCGGCGTGCGGCTGGCGGGGGCGTACAGCATCACCGCGCTGGTCGCGGCCGAGATGATCGGCGCGCACTCGGGCCTGGGCTTTCTCACGCTCAATTCGCAGGAGACCTTCCAGATCCCGACGATGTACGCCGGCATCCTTCTTCTGGCCGTGCTCGGGCTGCTGCTCAACTACCTGCTCGCCCTTCTGGAGCGGCGGCTGCTGCGCTGGCGCAGGGGGCTGAGCCTCGATGACTGAGCGCAAGCTGGTCCTCGCAGGCGCGGCGCTCGCAGCCGCCGTGGCCCTCGCGGGCATCGGCGGCGCATGGGCCTTCGCGACGCCCTCGCTGTCGAGCCTGCCGAAGGGACCGGTACTGGCCCGCGCCGTCGAACGCGGCAAGCTGGTCGTCGGCGTGCGCCGCTACCCGCGCCCCGCCCCGCCCGAAGCCCCGACGCCGCCCGAGCCCGACGGCTTCGACGCCACGCTGGCAAGGGCGCTGGCGCAGTCGCTCGGCGTGCCGCTGGAGCTGGTAGGCCTCGATGCAGCCGCGCAGGAAGCCGCGTTGCGCGAAGGCCGCATCGACCTGCTGGTCGCCGGCGTGCCCGCGCATTCCGCGCAAGACATCGCCGCAGCACCCGGCAGCTACGACATCGGCCAAGGCCTCGTGGTCGCGCTTCGCCGCGGCAAGGTGCAGGAGGCGTCCGCGCTGCGTGGCGCCACCGTGTGTGTCGGCGAAGGCTCGGGCTATGCGGGCGCGGTGTCGCAGCGCTTCGGCGCCCAGCCGCGCAACTACCCTTCGTCCGTGCACGCCGCATCGGCCTTCATGGCCGGCGAATGCGCCGCGCTCGCCGAGGACGGCGAGGTGCTCGAGCGCCTCATGCAGAACGAGGAATGGCGCTTCTACAAGCCGCTGGCAAGCGACCTGCGCCCACCTTCGGATGCCGCGATCCGCCTGCCTGAAGGCGATGCCGTGTCGCGCGATTACCTCGCCGCAGCGCTGCGCCAATGGCGAGCCGACGGCACGCTGACCAAGGCGCGCGGCGCGCGGGCAGGCAACCTGCAGTTCGAGATCACGCTGCTCAAGGATGGCTTCGTGTGCCATTCCTAGTTTCCGAGTCGAGCTCGGCCAGAAGGCGATGCCTACTTCTGCGCCGCCTTCGCATCCCGCGCAGCCGCGCTCTCCAATCCGTCTTTCGGCAGCCACAACGCCAGCGCCACCACGCCCAGGCTCACGACCAGCATCATCAGGAACGTGAGATGCAGCGAACTGCCCAGCGCGAGGCGGATGCCCGCATCCCCCGCGACGGAGCCGTGCACGCCCTGCAGCAGCAGGCGCAATTCGTCGTCGGTGAACATCATGCTGCCGTCGCCGCGCGTGAGCCCGAAGTTGAAGACCGCGCCGAAGAACGCCGCGCCCAGCGCGCTCCCCAGGTTGCGCGAGAACACGTTCGAGGCGGTGGCGATGCCGCGCTGCGAGAGCTCCACGCCCTCCTGGATCAGGATCAGCGAAGCCAGGCTCATCACGCCCATGCCCAGGCCGATGATGAAGGAGCCGATGGCAGGCAGCACCGGCGAACTGCCGGCCCCGAGCAAGGCGAAGGTCGAGGTGCCCACGGGAATCAGCGCGGCACCGACGACCACCATGCGCCAGAGGCCGATGCGGTGGAAGGTGCGAGAAGTCAGCGTCGCGCCGATGGGCCAGCCCAGCATCACCATCGTGAGCGTGAGGCCGGCCGTGACGGACGAGCGCTCCAGCACCACCTGCACGTACATCGGCAGGAAGGTCGTGATGCCGATCAGCACCATGCCGGCGAGCATCGCCGCGCCGTTGACCGTGGCGATCATCCGCGCGCCCCAGAGCTTGAGCGAGACCATCGGGTCGGCCGCGCGGCGCTCCTGCGCGATGAAGAGCGCAAGCGTGACCACGAAGAGCCCGGCCCATGCAAGCGCAACGCCAGAGTTGCCGACGCCGAACTCGGTCAGCGCGATCATCAGCGACGCGATGCCGACGGTGAACAGCACCGCGCCCACGATGTCGATGGACGAGCGGCGCACCGTGGGCGCCTCGTGCAGGAAGAACCAGAAGCCCGCCGCCGCGGCCAGGCCGATGGGCACGTTGACCCAGAAGATCCAGGCCCACGACAGCTTCTGCACGATGAGCGCGCCGATCATCGGCCCCACCACCGCCGAGACGGCCCACACGCTCGCGAGGTAGCCCTGCACCTTGCCGCGTTCGCGCACCGGATAGAGGTCGCCCACGATGGTGAGCGACACCGGCTGGATCGCGCCCGCGCCGATGCCCTGGATGAGCCGGAAGCAGATCATGGCCGGCATCGACCACGAGAAGCCCGCCAGCACCGAGCCGACGACGAAGATCGCGATGCCCACGAACATGATGGGCTTGCGGCCGTACAGGTCGGAGAGCTTGCCGAACACCACGGTCATCGCGGTCTGCGCAAGCAGGAACGAGGCGAAGACCCAGCTGTAGAGATGCAGCCCCCCGAGTTCGGAGGCGATCTGCGGCATGACGGTGGAGACGATGGTGGCTTCGATGGCGACCATGGCCATGGAGGCCATGATCGACGCGATGACCAGGGGGCGGTTCGTTGTTTTGGTACTGGCGCTCATGGGGTTCTTCGCGGCCGGCGCGCTGCCTGCGGACGAAGTGTCTGGCGGGCGCCGAGGTGGTTCGAGGTGGAGTGAGGCCGCGAGCCGCCGATGCTATCGGGCTGCGCGAATTCGTGCTTGCGCTCGGCCTTGCGCGTTGTCTTGTTCGAGCGATCGCGCAGGCTCGCCATATCGACTTCGCGCCATGCCGCGGTCTGGAAGGCACGCGCACACAGGCGGTAGGCGCGTTCTTTCAGCACGATGCGCCGTTGGCCGCCGCCATGCTGCAGTTGCGTGACGAACATGCAAGCCTGCAAAGGAGAGAACCATGTTCGATCACATCGGCTTTCGCGTGCGCGATCTGCGCGCGTCACGGCGCTTCTACGAGGCGGTCGCCGCTTCGGTCGGCCTCCAGGTCGCCGACAACAGCGACACCTCTTTCCTCGTCATCCGCAGCACCGACGAGCGCATGCCCTTCATCTGGATCGGCACCGAGGAGCCGAAGTTCTGGACGGCCGGGAACCGGGTCTCGAACAGTCCGATCCACGTGGCGTTCTCGGCGCGCAGCGAAGCGCAGGTCGATGCCTTCCACGAGGCCGCACTGCGGGCCGGCGGAACCGACAACGGAAAGCCCGGCCCGCGCGGCCCCGAGGAGGCCCATTACTACGGCGCCTACGTGCTCGATCCGGACGGCAACAACATCGAGGCTGGCTTTCGCGGCCCCGCATAGCGCGCCGGCTCAGCCCGCGTTGAGCGCCGAGGTGCCGTTGTAGATGTAGCGGCGCGACCAGGGCAGCGTCTTCGCCGCGCGCCCGGCCTTGCGGCCCACGATCTGGTAGATCGCCACGTCGTCGTTCTCGAACGCATAGGCGCAGCCGGCGAGGTACACGCGCCAGATGCGGAATTTCTCCTCGTCGACCATCGTGCGCAGCTTGTCGCTGTTGGCTTCGTAGCTGTCGCTCCAGAAGCGCAGCGTCTGCGCGTAGTGGCGGCGCAGGTTCTCGATGTCGAAGGCCTCGAGCCCGCCCTGCTGCATGGCCTGCAGCGCGAGACTGATGTGCGGCAGCTCGCCGTTCGGGAACACATAGCGGTCGATGAAGTCGCCGCCACCGTAGGAAACGCCGCCGCCTTCGGGGTCGGACGAAGTGATGCCGTGGTTCATCACCACGCCGTCGTCGGCCAGGAGCTCCTGCACGCGCTTGAAGTAGGCGGGCAGGTTCTTTCGGCCCACGTGCTCGAACATGCCCACGCTGGTGATGCGGTCGAACTGGCCGGTCACGTCGCGGTAGTCCTGCAGGCGGATCTCGATGCGGTCCGCCAGGCCCGCGGCCTTCACGCGCTCGGTGGCCAGGTCGAACTGGTTCTGCGAGAGCGTGACGCCCACGCAGCGCGCGCCGAACTTCTGCGCCGCGCGAATCACCAACGCGCCCCAGCCGCAGCCGATGTCCAGCAGCGTCTGGCCGGGCCGAAGATCGATCTTGGTGAGGATGTGGTCGATCTTCTTCAACTGCGCGGTCGCGAGGTCTTCGTCGCCGTTCTCGAAGTAGGCGCACGAATAGACCATGTTCGGGTCCAGCCACTGCTGGTAGAACTCGTTGGAAACGTCGTAGTGGTACTGGATGGACTTCTTGTCCGACGATCGTGTGTGCGTGAAGTAGCGGGCCATGTTCTGCAGCGCCCCGCCCTGCTTGTCGATCGAGGTCTTGGCCAGGCCGTAGGCGATGTCGATCACGTCGCTGAGCTTGCCCTCGATGTCGATCTTGCTCTTGACGTACGCCTCGCCCAGGTTGTCGAGCGTAGGCTGCAGCATCAGCGACAGCGCGGCGGGCGACTTGACGTGCAGCGTGACCGAAGGCCCGCTGAAGTTGCCGAAGTCGTACGACTGGCCGTCCCACAAGGTGAGCCGCGCCGGCAGGTTGGCGCGGTCACGAACGGCGGCGCTCCACTGCGCCAGCTTCTTTTCCCAAAGCATGCATCTCTCCGTGTTGTTTGGTTCACCCGGCGCCAGTGCGCCGGGGTGCTGCAGCGGAGAAAACAATAACGAAAAAATTTGAAACCTGCATGGTCGGGACAACGCAAGAAATTGCGGTAAGTGCTACAAGGCGCCCCCAATTTTCTCGGCCGCCGCGCCGGGCTGCGGGGCATCGGTCGCCTCGATGAAGATGCGCTTGATCGTCGGGAAACGCGCACGCACCTGCGACTCGATGGCGGCCACCGCATCGGCCGCCTGGCCGGTGGAAATGTCGTCCTTGAAGTTGACATCGACGATCACCAGCGCCTCGTCGGCGCCGATGTACATCGACAGCACATGCCCCACGTCTTCGACGCTGGGCTGCTCCATCGCGATGGCGCGGATGGCGCGCGCCGTCTCGGGCCGGATGCCCTCGCCGATCAGGAGGCCGCGCGCCTGCGCGATGAGCAAGACCGCCACGCCCGCCAGCAGCACGCCGATGACCACTGAGGCCACGCCGTCGAGCACCGGCATGTCCAGCGCATGGCCGAGGTAGATGCCGAGCGCCGCCACCAGCAGGCCGACCAGCGCGGCGGAATCCTCGGCCAGCACGGTGTAGGTGGTCGGGTCCTTGCTGCGGTCCAGCGCCTGCCAGAAGGGTGTGCCGTTGGCCTGCGCGCGGAACTGCTTGAGCGCGATGAGGAAGCTTGCGCCCTCGAACACGAAGGCGGCCGCGAGCACGACGTAGTTCCAGGTCGGATCGCGCATCGGCTCGGGCGCGCGCATGTGCTGGATGCCCTCGTAGAACGACACGCCGCCGCCCAGCCCGAAGATCAGCACACCCACGATCAGGCTCCAGAAATAGAGCTCCTTGCCGTGGCCGAATGGATGCTCGGGCGTCGCGGGCCGCTTGCTGAGCTTCAGGCCCACGAGCAGCAGCACGCCGTTGAAGGTGTCGACCGCCGAGTGGATGCCCTCGGACAGCATCGCCGAACTGCCGGTGATGCCCGCCACGACGAACTTGGTGATGGCGATCGCGACATTGGCGCCGATGGCGCCGTAGATCGCGATCTTGGATTCGGCCATGCGGTCAGGCCACCTAGGCCGCTTCCATCGACGCCGCCCCCATCGCATCGTTGCCCGCCTCCGAGAGCCAGCGCTGCTTGTCGCGCAGCGGCGGCGCACCGAACATGCGGCCGTATTCGCGCGCGAACTGCGAGGGGCTTTCATAGCCCACGCTGTGCGCCGCGCTCGCCACGTCGGTGCCGGTCATCAGCATCTGGCGGCGCGCCTCCTGCAGGCGAAGCTGCTTCTGGTACTGCAGCGGGCTCATCGCGGTCACGGCCTTGAAGTGGTGGTGGAACGACGACACGCTCATGTGCACCGCGCGCGCCATGTCTTCCACCCGCAGCGACTGTGCGTAGTTCACGCGCAGCGCGCTGATGGCCTTGGCGATGCGCTGGGTGTGGCTGTCCTGCAGCGCGATCTGGCGCAGCCGCGCGCCCTCTCCGTTCACCAGCAACCGATACATGATCTCGCGCTTGATGAGCGGCGCCATGATCGGCACGTCTTCGGGCGTCTCGACCAGCCGCAGGAGGCGCAGCACCGGCTCCAGCACCGGCATCGCGATGCGGTTGACGTACATGCCGCGGGACGCCGGCGCGTTGGCCTTGGCGGGCAGCTTCTCGTCGCCGATGAGCTCGCCGATCTCGTCGAGCGCCAGCTCCAGCCGCACGCCCAGGTAGGGCTCGTTCTCGCTCGTAAGACGTACCTGGCCGCAGACCGGAAGATCGACCGAGGTCACCAGGTAGTGCATCGGGTCGTACACGTAGATGTCGTCGCCCACGATGATCCGCTTGGAGCCCTGCGCGATCAGCCCGAGCGCCGGCGTGGCGAAGGCGTGCTTGGGGCCGTCGGGCTTGCTGATGCAGAACACCTGCAGGCCCGCCACCGGCGTTTCCACCGTGCCGTCGCGCCCGCCGGTGATGCGGTTGATGAGCGCCACCAGTTCCTTCCTGGCTTCGTCGAGTTCGGGTTCCAGCGGCATCGGCTGGGCCAGGGCTCCAGCGATTTCGGGTGTTTCGTCGGACATGTAGAGGGCCTTGTCGCGGTTGAGGGCACGGTGGTGCGCACCGTGGAGGATCGGGTGGTTTGCAGCTTAGCGCCGCGCCCATGAATCTGCACGCCCCCGGACGGAGGTCTGGAGAAATAGGCAAAGACTTTGCAGAAACGCGCTCGCCGCGCCGGGGGTCGCGGGCGGATACTTTTTGCCGGTTGCCCCTCGCGACGCCCTCCCGACACCCTCCAACACCTCCCCCGACACAAAGGACCTCTCCATGCAGTACCGCAAATTTGGCCGCACCGGCCTCCTGGTTTCCGAACTCTGCCTCGGCACGATGACCTTCGGCGGCTCCTCGGGCATCTGGGGCCAGATCGGCGACCTCCAGCAGGCCGAGGCCGAGGGCCTGATCGGACGGTCGATCGACGCCGGCATCAACTTCATCGACACCGCCGACGTGTATTCCGAAGGCCAGTCGGAAATCATCACCGGCCAGGCGCTCAAGAACCTCAAGATCCCGCGCGACAGCGTGGTGGTGGCCACCAAGGTGCTGGGTGAAACCGGCAGCAAGGGCCCCAACGCCAGCGGCGCCTCGCGCTTTCACATCATGGATGGCGTCAAGGCGAGCCTGAAGCGCATGCAGCTCGACCACATCGACCTGTACCAGATCCACGGCTTCGATCCGCTCACGCCGATCGAGGAAACCGTGCACGCGCTGGACAACCTCGTGCAGCACGGCCACGTGCGCTACGTGGGCGTGTCGAACTGGGCGGCCTGGCAGATCGCCAAGGCGCTGGGCATCGCCGAGCGCGACCGGCTCGCGCGCTTCGAGTCGCTGCAGGCCTACTACACCATCGCCGGGCGCGACCTGGAGCGCGAACTGGTGCCGATGCTGCGCAGCGAGAACGTCGGCCTCATGGTCTGGAGCCCGCTGGCCGGGGGCCTCCTGAGCGGCAAGTTCGACCGCCACACCGAAGCCGAAAAGGGCACCCGCCGCGCCAGCTTCGACTTTCCGCCGGTCAACCGCGACCGCGCCTACGACTGCATCGACGCGATGCGCACGCTCGCCGAGGCCCGCAAGGTCTCGGTCGCGCAGATCGCGCTGGCGTGGCTGCTGCACCAGCCGGTGGTGACCAGCGTGATCATCGGCGCCAAGCGCGCCGAACAGCTGGACGACAACATCGCCGCGACGGCCATCGAGCTCTCGGCCGACGAGCTGGCCACGCTCGACAAGGTGAGCGCGCTGCCGGCCGAGTACCCGGGCTGGATGCTGGAGCGCCAGCGCGCGAACCGCGACAAGCACCTGGCCTGATCGAACGGTTCAGGCCAAAGCAAGCGCGGCCGACCGCCGCGCGGCATGGGCAGCGGTCGCGCGCAGTGCGCGCAGGTCGAGGTTCCGCGCGGCCTTGGCCGCATCGGGCTCGGCCAGGTGCGGCACCACGCCGAGCAACGGTGCGCCGAGCCGGTCGCGCAAGGTCTGCAGGTTGGCTTCGGGCGACAGCATCTGCGGCTCGATGACGCTCGCGACCCAGCCCGCCAGCACCAGGCCGCGCGCCCGCACGGCCTCGGCCGTGAGCAGCGCGTGGTTGAGGCAGCCCAGCCGCAAGCCGACCACGAGGATCACCGGCAGCCCGAGCGCCACGGCCAGCCCGGCGCTGTCGAGGTCGTCGCCGAACGGCAAGCAGAACCCGCCCACGCCTTCGACAACCACCGCATCCGCATGCCGCGACAGCGCATCGAAGGCCGACAGCAGCCTCGGCAGTTCGATGCGCACGCCCTCTTGCCTTGCTGCGAGATGCGGCGACATCGGCGCGCGCAGCAGGTAGGGGCAGCGCAGGGCCAGCGGCGCATCGACGTTGCCGGCCTTGCGCAGTTGCTCGACGTCTTCGTTCTGCCATGTACCGTCGACGCGTTCCAGGCCCGCGGCCACCGGCTTCATGCCGACCGCGCGCAGGCCCGATGCGGCCAGCAGATTCAGCATCGCGCTGCTGACCAGCGTCTTGCCCACACCCGTGTCGGTGCCCGTGACGAACCATCGGCGCTGCGTCATGCGGCCTCCTTCCACGGTTGCGCCAATGCGTCGCCCAGTGCATCGACCAGCCGCGACACGTCGGCCTCGCTGTGGCTGGCCGAGAGCGCGATCCGCAGGCGCGCGGTGCCGGCCGGCACGGTCGGCGGACGGATCGCACCGACGCGCAGGCCCCGGGCATCGAGCTGCGCCATCGTCCGCATCGCGCGCGCGTTGTCGCCGACGATCAGCGGCTGGATCGCAGTGGGTGAATCGGGCAGCCAGGCGCTGCCGTCCGGCGGGAGCATTGCCTTCAGGCCCCGGCGCAGCTGGGCGATGCGCGCCTTCAGTTGCGCGCGGCGCTCGTCGCCCTCCCCGCCTTCGATCAGCGTGAGGCTCGCGAGCAGCGCATGCGCGATGGCCGGCGGCGCGGCGGTGGTGAAGATGTACGGCCGCGCCCGCTGCACGAGGTAGTCGACGACAGTGCGGTGAGCCGCCACGAACGCGCCCGACACGCCCGCCGCCTTGCCCAGCGTGCCGATGAGCACCAGCCGCTCCGAGCGCAGCGCCATCGCCTGCAGCACGCCTCGGCCCGTGGCGCCCAGCACGCCGAAGCCGTGCGCGTCGTCCAGCACCAGCCAGGCATCGTGGCGCTCCGCGAGCGCGAGCAACTCGGCCACGGGCGCAATGTTGCCGTCCATGCTGAAGACCGCATCGCTCACGATCAGCTTGACCGGCGCGTCGCAGGCTGCGAGCTGCGCGTCGAGCGCCGCCACGTCGCAATGCGGATAGCGCGCGACCCGCGCCTTGGCCAGCCGCGCGCCGTCGATCAGCGACGCATGGTTGAGCGACTCCGAAAAGATCACCGCCTCCGCGCCCCCGAGCGCCGACAGCACCGCGAGGTTGGCCATGTAGCCCGTGCAGAAGAAAAGGCTGCGCGCCTCGGGGATGAACGGCGCCATCCAATCCGCCAGCCGCTCTTCCAGCTCGGCGTGCGCGCGCGAATGGCCCAGGATCAGGTGCGACCCACCGCTGCCCGTGCCATAGCGCGCCGCGCCTTCGGCCAGCGCCGCCGCGAGCGCCGGATGGGCCGCGAGGCCCAGGTAGTCGTTGCTGCTGAAGCCGAGCATGGTGCGCGGCGCGGTCGCGCCGGCCAGCGTCAGCGACTGCTCGGGCGCGCAGGCCGTCTCGGCGATCTGCCGGCGGCGGCGCAGCGCCTGCGCATCGAGCGCGGCGATCTCGCCCTGCAGGCGTTCAAGCAAGCGCGACATCGCGGCCTCCTGCTTCTGCATGCGCGGCATGCGCGGGAGCTGACACCGCCCGCAGCGTGGCCAGCGTGCCATCGACCAGCCGGTCGATCTCGTCGTCACCGATCACGTAGGGAGGCATGAGGTAGACGGTCGCACCGATGGGCCGCATCAGCAATCCATTCGCGCGCGCCGTGAGGTGAAAGCGCTCCGCGAAACGGGCACCGGGCTCGCGCACGTCGAAGGCCGCGATCATTCCGCGCTGGCGCAGGTGGTCGACGGGCATGCCGCGAAGCCCTTCGCGCAGCCTGCCGATCAAGCGTTCGGCGCGGCCTCGGTTGCGCCGCAATGCGTCTTCGCGCTCGAACAGGTCGAGCGTGGCGAGCGCCGCCCGGCAGGCCAGCGCGTTGCCGGTGTACGAATGCGAATGCAGGAAGCTGCGTGCCACGTCGTCATCCACGAAGCCTTCGTAGATCGCATCGCGCGTCATCACCAGGGCCAGCGGCAGGTAGCCGCCGCTGATGCCTTTGGAGAGGCACAGGAAATCGGGCCAGATGCCGGCCTGCTCGCAGGCGAAGAACGTGCCGGAGCGCCCGCAGCCCACGGCTATTTCGTCGGCGATGAGGTGCACCTCGTAGCGGTCGCACAGCGCGCGCACGAGGCGCAGGTATTCGGGGTCGTGCATCGCCATGCCGGTGGCGCACTGCACGAGCGGCTCGACGATCACGGCCGCGATGGACGCATGCCGTTCGGCCAGCAGCGCTTCGAGTTCGGCAGCGGCGCGCCGTGCCACGGCGATGGCGTCCTCGCCCGACAACGCGGTCCGCGCGTCGGGCGATGCGACGAGGTGCGCGTTCGCGAGCAGCGGTGCGTAGGCATCGCGGAACACCGGCACGTCGGTCACATGCAGCGCACCCAGTGTTTCGCCGTGGTAGCCGTGCCGCAGCGCGACGAAGCTCTGCTTGCCGCTGCGGCCCGCGTTGCGCCATGCATGGAAGCTCATCTTCAGCGCGATCTCCACGGCCGAAGCACCGTCGGAGGCGTAGAAGCAATGGCCGAGTGCATGACCCGTGAGCGCGGCCAGCCGCTCGGCCAGTTCGACGGCCGGCGCGTGCGTGCAACCCGCCAGCATCACGTGCGAAAGCGTGTCGAGCTGGTCCTTCAGCGCTGCGTTGATGGCCGGGTGCGCATGCCCGAAGAGATTGACCCACCACGAACTCGTCGCGTCGAGGTAGCGCCGCCCGTCATGGTCGACGAGCCACACGCCCTCCCCCCGCGCGATCGGCAGCGGCGGCACCGCTTCGAGCCGGATGCTCTGCGTGCACGGATGCCAGACGTGGCGCCGGCTGCGCTGCTGCCAATCGGTGTTGGCGGAGGAAGAAAAAGCAGTCGAAGGCGGCATCCGCGCGTTCCTTTGTGGGGGCAAGGCGCGGGATCGTATCGAGGCTTACCAGGCGCGACAAACTGCATTGGCGCTGGCGAAATGCAGCGTGCTTGGACGACGATGAATGGCGTAGCGCTCGTGTTCCGGGCAGGCGCGCGCAACACGACAGCATTGGGTCAGAGGGGTTGCGCTTGGCCGATCGCAAGTTGTCCGATCAGCGCCAAAGAAAACTGGTGGATGTCGGAGGAGCGCCAGGTATCCGGGCTATCGCGCCTCATCGGACATGCCGTTGTCCGATTGAGGCAAGCCTTACTCGCCAAGACTCAGGCAGCGCTCTTTCTCACCAGCGCCGTGATGTAGTCGGCAAGCGTTGTTGCCCCGCGCTCGGGCTTCTCGGGCTGTTCCCCGTTCTCCAGCGTGATCCGCGTCATCGCCGCATACGACGCCGCTGCCGCCTCCGAAAACCCCAGCGAGCGGAATGCCTGCTCCCACTGTTCGGGCGGCGTCACCGCCACTTCGACCGGCCGGCCCAGCGCTTGAGAGAACGCCTGCGCCACATCGCCCGGCGTGTAGCGCTCCGGCCCTTCGACGTAGTGCGGCCCCGAAGCCTCGGCCGCGCCCAGCATCAGCCGCGCGGCGAACTCGCCCAGATCGTGCGGCGCCACCATCGGCAGCCTGAAATCGGGCGGGTACATGCTGTGCACCTTGCCCTCGGCTCGCGCGGTCTCCAGCGAGGCGTCCCAGTTGCTCATGTAGTAGGCCGCGCGGATCGCGCTCACCGGCACCTTGCCGGCCTGCAGCTCCTGTTCCATGTCGTAGAGCACGCCCAGGTCGCCGATGCCGTTGCCCGGCTGCGCGCCGTAGGCCGATTCGCAGACGATCTTCTCGAGCTTGCAGCCCTCGAGCGCGGCGACGATGGCGTACAGGCTCTTGCGCTCCTCGGCGACCGTGTCGGTCGATGGCGGCGCCGGCGGGTTGAGCACGAAGAGCCGGTGCCCGCCCGCGATCACGCGGTGCAATGCGGCGGTGTCCAGCACGTCGACCTGCGCGACGTGCGCGCCCTTGGTCTTCAGGGGCTCGGCCTTGCTTGCATCGCGCGTGACCACGGTGACGGGTTCGTTGCGCGCCAGCAGGGCTTGCGCGAGTGACGAGCCGACGTGGCCCGTGGCGCCCAGGATGATGTGCATGGCCATCCCCTAGCCGCGCTTCTCGGCGTTGCGCTTGCGCGTGGCGGCGCCCTTTTTCGCGGAAGCCGAGCGCTCGGCCGCCGTGCGGGAGGCTGCGGCCGCGCCGCCCTTGTGGGCGCCCTTGCGCGAGGGCGCGTGGCTCTCGGCCTTGCCGCGGCCCGATCCGCTCTTCTTGCCGCCGCCCGTCTCGGCATTCACCGTGGCCCAGGCGCGGCGCTCGGCCTCGCCCTTGCCGACACCGCGGTGCTCGTAGCCTTCCTCGATGTGCTCGGCCTTGCGTTTCTGCTTGTCCGTGTAGGACGACTTGTCGCCTCTTGGCATGTCATCGCTCCTTCAGGTTGGGGAGCTTTCATGCTGGGCGTGCGACCCGGGTATTGGGTAAGAAGACGGACGCGATGCGCGTCAGCGTTGTCTGTCGCGACGCAGGTTCGCGACACAGGTTCGCGGCGCTAGCCGTTCAGGCAGCAGGTCGCAGCAGCGCGCCGAGTTCGGTATCCGCCGGCTTGGCGAGCGACGCGACCATGGCAAGGATGGTGTCGCCGAAGCCGCCGCGAGCGCGCGCATCGGTGCGGGCGCTGGTGGTCACGCGCGGCCCCGCGCTCCAGGCGATGCGGGCGCCGGCGGCCTGCAGCGCCTCGACCAGCGCGACGTCTTCGCTGCAGGCCAAAGGCTGGAAGCCGCCCACGCGGCAATAAGCCTCGGCCGACACGCCGAGGTTGGCGCCGTGGATGTGCCGGTGGCCGTCGGCATCGACGTAGTGGGTGGCGAAGTGCGCCTGCACCGCGCTGCCTTCCAGGCCATGCGCGCCCCAGTCTTCCACGCCGATCGAGCCGCAGACCACATCGGCGTTCTCGGCCAGCTGCTTGACCAGCCAGTCCGGCGAGACGAGCGTGTCTGCGTCGGTGAAGGCAAGCCACCGGGCGCCGCCGCCGACGAACAGGTCCGCACCGCGGGCCCGCGCGATGCCGACGTTGCGGGCATCCAGCGCGATGCCGATGACGGGATATTGCGCGACCACGGCACTTGTCGAATCGCTGCAGCTGTCCAGCACCACGGCCACGCCGACCGTTTCGCCCAGGAGCGCCGGGTGTGCCGCCGCGCGCAGCACCGCCTCGAGCGCGGCGCCGATGCGCTCGCCCTCGTTGTGCGCGGGAATGACGACGCCGATCACCGGATGCCCTCGCGCTCGGCCACCGAGCGGGCATCGCGGGTCCAGACCTGCATCACGAAGTCGTCTTCTTCATGGAGCGCGAGCCTGGCGAGCCCTAGCGCGGCCAGCGCGCCGTGCACGTCGCTCGTGGACAGGCTGCGCTGCGCGAAATCGGGGCGCCAGTCGCAGGCGACGAGGGTGCCGTCGGCCTCGAGCGTTTCTTCGCAGCAGCGGGCCAGGCGCTGCATGTCGTTGCGGTCGAGAAAGTAGCCCATCTCGCTCAGCACGATGAGATCGAAGCGGCCGTCCTCGCGCGGCCAGTCGGCGGGCAGCACGTGCTGTTCGACGCGCACGTTGGGCCGCCCTTCGGTGCGCTTGCGTGCGAGTGTCACGGCATGCGCCGAGAAATCGCTCGCCAGCAAGTCATCGCAGCGGTGCGAGAGCGCCAGCGTGAGTTCGCCGATGCCGCAGCCGGGCTCGTAGACCCGGCGGTAGCGCGCCTGGGGCAAGGCCGCCAGCAGCAGCGCGCGCTTGCGCGCCTCGTACCAGCGCTGGCGCAGCGCATAGGGGTCTTCGCTGGCCGAATAGAGCGCGTCGAAGTAAGGCCGCTGGTCGTTGTTCGTGCTCACAGGAAGATCACCTCGAAGGGACGCGCCGCGCGCTGGACGGTGGTGGCGCGAAGCACCGGGCCGGAGCCCGTGGATGCATCGCGCCGCAGTTGGCTGGTGAACGCCCGGACGGCCGCGCGCTTGCGCCGCAGGGCCTCTTCGCCGAGCGGGAGCCGGAAAGCGCGCTGCCAGGGCATGCGTGCGTCGCCCGGTCGCGACCAGTGCCAGCCCCACACGGGCACTTCCGCGAGCCGCGCGCCGGCACTCGCGGCCGCCAACGCACAGGCCTCGCCTGTCGCTTCGTGGTCGGGGTGACCGTCGCGGCGCCAGGTGGTGAACACCACGTCGCCGGGCCGCAGCAAAGAAACGAGCCGCGCCGCGAGCGTGGCGCGCATCGCCTTCAGCCCGCCGTCGGGCAGGCCCAGGCGAATGGGTTCGATGGCGAGACCCAGGCACTGCAGCGCCTTCAGGCTTTCCTGCGGGCGCATACGTGCGAGGCGCTCGACGGGCCATTCGGTCGAGCCCCGGTGGCTGGCGGTGCCGTCGGTGACCGCGATCACCTCGACGGGCCGGCCGCACTCGGCCAACTGGGCGAGCAGGCCGCCCACTGACAGCACCTCGTCGTCGGGATGCGGCGCGACGACCACGGCGCGGGCGTTCTTGGGGACCAGCTCGTGCGGCGTGATGGCGGGCAGGCGTGCGAGGCCGGGCCAGCCGCTCCACTCGGCCTCGGTCGTGCCTTCTCCGCGGATGGCGCGTTGCGCTACAGCGTCCATGACGACGGCTCCTCCTGCTCGTTCGCGGCGAACTGGCCGAGCGCGGCGAGATCGCGCTCGGCGTGGCTCTGGCGCAGGAACACCGGCAGGTCGGCCATGGCGCGGGCGAAGCGCGGGTCGCGGCACAGCGGACCGGCGCCGACGGCGCGGCCGGCGTGGTGGATCACCTCATTGGCCGCCTGCTCGACGACGAGGCGTGCGCGCAAGGCGACGCGTTGCGCGCTGTCCTTGGGGTGCTCGTCGATCCACGCGGCGGCTTCACGCAGCTGCGCGGCGGCCGCGGTCAAAGCGACGTCGATGGCGCCGATGTGCGCGAGGCGGTGGGCGTCCGGCTTGGGGCCCTTGCGCTGCTGGACCATGCGCGCGATGCCGAGCAAGCCGCCGAACCAGCATGCCGCGATGCCCGCGCCGCCCTGCCAGAAGCCGGCACGGTTCACGTAGTCGCCGGGCTGGCCGATCGGCGTGGCCACCGCGCGGTTGAAACGAACGTCGACGCTGCCGCTCGCGGCCATGCCGACCGCGTACCAGCCGTTCTCGGTCACCCAGACGGTGGGCTGGTCCATGGCGACGGCGGCTAGGCATGGGTCGCCGGCCGCGTTCCAGCAGCTCACGACGGCATGCGACACCTTTGCGGCGCCCGAGCACCAGGCCTTGGTTCCCGTGAGGCGGACGCGGCCGCTTTCGTGCGCATCGAGCGTGACTCGCGCGTCGGGTGGCTCCGCGCACCACGTGCCCCAGGAGGCGCCGGCCGGGGTCTCGGGGGCGCCGCCGAGTTCCGCGAGGATGGCGAGCGCATCGGTGTGCCCTTCGAACAATTTCACCAGCGAGAGGTCGTGCGCCGCGACTTCGGCGAGCACGCGCCAGCGCGCCAGGGTCTGGCCGGCGCCGGGCTGCGGAAGCGCGTCGATGCGCGCATCGACCAGATGATTCAGTGCCAGGTCGCCGCCGTGGCGAAGCTGCAACTGCAGGAGGGCGTCGTCGGGAGCGCGTTGAAGCATGAGGGTAAGGCCACGTGAATCGAAAGAAAAAGAAACTTCGAGTCAAGGTAGGCAAGCCATGCAACGCGAATCGTCGGTGGGCGGCTTCCGCCCGTGTAGGAGGAACTGCGGAACGCGGCAACCGTCGGCCGTGCTTCGCGCACAGCCATCCGCGCGGCATGACCGACGGCCGGGGTCGGCCTCCTCCCACATGGCAGGGCCCGACGCGGGAAGAGAAAGAGATCTCCCCCCTCCATTCACCACGCAAAGGATTCCCGATGACGAAGCCCAGCACCATCGACACCCGCGACGACACGAACGACCGGGACGAGAACGACACCACGCAGCCTTCGGCACACAACAAGGCCGGCCACCAGCAACCCACCTCCCGCAACGAGCCGCGCCGCACACCCGAGAGCCGCCACGACCGCGAGAGCCACGTGGGCGGGAGCAACCAGATCCAGTCGCGGCGAGGAGGCGGGACCCGATAGCCCTGCCCCGCGCCGTCAGCGTCCCGACGCCTGGCGCCTTTTCGATGGCGTGCGCAGCGTGATCGAATAGCGCAAGGCTTCGGTGGGCGCAATGGCGTGCTGCCATGCCCACCGCGCCGGACCGCGCAGCAAATAGATCGAGCGCGGTTCGATCAGGAACTGCACATTCCCCGCATCGGAGTTCGATGCGCCTTGCGGTCGGTAAGGCCTGAACTGCATCACCGCATCGCTCTGCAGCGAGACGCCCACGATGTCCTCGAAATCCGGCACGTCGCGATGCCAGCCGAGCGGCGTGCCCGGCTGGTACTCGGCGATCAGCATGTGGGTGAGTTCTTCGGGCGCCACGCCGAGCCACGCTGCCGCCCTTACCCGCAGCGGATGCAGCGCCTCGGGCAGCGGCGCGCCGGGCTTCAGGCGATTGGTGTCGAAGTCGTAGCTGCCGCCGAAGCTGATGCCGCGGCGGCGCGCGGTGTATTCCTTGTAGCGCATCTCCTTGAGCGGCAAGGCCTGCACGATGCGCAGCAGTCCGGCCTCTTCGTCTCGCGACAGGAATTCGCGCTCGTAGCGAAGCCCCTCGATGACGGCCGCCGGCGCTCCCCCGAACAGGTCGTCCTGCCCCGCGTGTTCGAGGCGTCTAGCGGCGCGCATCGCCGGCCTTCCCCACCTGCACGTGCCACCAGCGCGGCAGCAGCTCGCGGATTTCCGTGCGCGCGAAGCGATCGTCCAGCAGGTGCAGCACGCCCCTGTCTTCCTCGGTGCGGATCACGCGCCCGGCCGCCTGCACCACTTTCTGCAGGCCCGGATAGAGATAGGTGTACTCGTAGCCCTTGCCGAAGCGCGACTGCATGCGCTCGCGCGTGATCTCGTTGAGCGCGTTGTACTGCGGCAAGCCCAGGCTCGCGACGAAGGCGCCGACGAGGCGGCTGCCCGGCAGGTCGATGCCCTCGCCGAACGCGCCGCCGAGCACCGCGAAGCCTATGCCCCGGCCGCCCTCCTCGAAGCGCGCGATGAAGCCGTGGCGGTCGGCCTCGAGCATGCCGCGCGTTTGCGTCCACACGGGCACGCCGGGGTGCCGCGCCGAGAAGGCGGCGCGGGCGCTCTCCAGGTAATCGAAGCTGCTGAAGAAAGCCAGGTAGTTGCCGGGCATGCGCTCGAACTGGGCGCCGATGATGCCCGCCACGTTGCCGAGCGATCCGGCGCGGTCGCGAAAGCGCGTGGAGACGTCCATCGCCACTTCCACGCGCAGCTGCAGGCTGTTGAACGGCGAGGCCACGTCGAGCAGCGCGGTGTCCGGAGGCAGCCCGAGCGCGTCGCGGTAGAAGGCGAACGGAGAAAGCGTGCCCGAGAAACAGGTGACCGACACCGCATCCGCGAACCGGCCTTCCAGGAACGGCGCGGGCACGAGGTTGCGGATCGCCAGGGTGCGGTCTTGCTGGGTGATGCCCAGGGTGCGCTCGAACACCGAGTGATCGTCGAACACCTCCGCGAGCCGCGCGAAGTGCAGCGCATCGAAAAAGAAGCGCTGCAGCGGGCCCTGCGCCGCCTCGGGCTTGGCGGCGAAGTACTCGCCCATGGCCGTGTTGGCCGCCTGCAGCGCGCGAACGAAGCGCTCGGGAATCTCGTCGGCGGTTTCGTAGTTGTCGACCTGCGATTGCTGGACGGTGTCCCACTCGCGAAAGAGCCGAGCGAGCGGGCCGCGCACCGGGGCGGGCGCGATGCGGTGCGCCTCTTCGAGCGCTCCGCCCTCCAGCTGCGCCGTGTACATGCCGCGGGCGCGCTCCAGGAGGTTGTGCGCTTCGTCCACCAGCACCGCGACGCGCCAGCCGGCGTCTTTCATCGTGGCGAAAAGGAAGGCGCTGCTGTCGAAGTAGTAGTTGTAGTCACCCACGAGCACGTCGCTCCAGTGGGCCATTTCCTGTGCCAGGAAATAAGGGCACACCGTGTGCTGCAGCGCGACCTGCCGCACCGCCTGCCGGTCGAGCCAGCCGACCTGTGCGGCCTCGATGCGCGCGGCGGGCAGGCGGTCGTAGAAGCCCTTGGCGAGCGGGCACGAGTCGCCGTTGCAGGCGCGGTCGGGGTATTCGCAGACCTTCTCGCGCGCCGCGAGTTCGAGCACGCGCGGCTGCGCGCCATCCGCGGCGCAGCCCTTGCCCAGCACCCGCAGCGCATCGAGCGCCACCGGACGGCCGGAGGTCTTGGCGGTGAGGAAGAAGACCTTGTCGAGCTTTCCCGCCGCGCGGGCCTTGAGCAGCGGGAAGATGGTGGCCAGCGTCTTGCCGATGCCCGTGGGCGCCTGCGCCATGAGACAGCGCCCGCCGGCGGCTGCGCGGTAGACGGCTTCGGCCAGCTCGCGCTGGCCGGCGCGGAACGACTGGTGCGGGAACGCGAGCTGCGCCAGCGTCCGGTCGAGCGCGCCGTGGTGGTCGGCTTCCTGCTGCGCCCAGGCGGCGTAGCGATCGCACAGCGACTCGAACTGCTCGCGCAACGCGTCCCACGTGTGGCGTTCTTCGAGCACGGTTTCCTCGCCGGTGGCCAGGTCGAGGTAGACGAGCGCGACCGTCATCTGGGCGTGCCCGTGTTGCTCGCACAGCATCCAGCCGTAGGTGCGGGCCTGCGCCCAGTGCAGTGCGCGGTGGTTGCCGCGGATGGCGTCGAAGTCGCCGCGGAAGGTCTTGATTTCTTCGATGCGCGGTTCGCCGGGCTCGTAGCCGTCGGCGCGGCCGCGAACGCGCAGCGCACCGTGGCGGGATTCGAGCGACACCTCGCTCTGGTAGCTGCCACCCCGACGCCCCTGCACGAGCGCGTGGCCGGCCATGCCTTCGAGCGCACTGGGCGCGGGCACGAAGCGCAGGTCGAGGTCGCCCGCCTTCGCGCCGAAAGCGCAAAGCGCCTTGACGGAAACGACGTAAGCAGCGGGAGCCGGGACGGGCGAGGTGGAGTAAGCCGAGGCCATCTCTCGAATCACTGTATGAAACTACAGTATAACGAGCAGCAAGGTGTTGCCGTTGAGGTTCAATCGAAGGTCTCGGGGTCTTCTCCGACAGGACGACCCTCCCTTTTCGGCAAAACTTGACAAGTTTTGCTTACAAATGTGCTGATGAAAACTCCCGCTGCCATCGATCCCCACGATTTCGACCGTCTGCTGAGCCGCAACCTCAAGCTCCCGATGCTGGGGGGGCTGTTTGGCGCCGTGGTGTTCGTCGGACTCATCCTGTTCCTGCTCTCGACCATCAGCTGGGTGGAACACACCGACCGGGTGACCCGCTCGGCCAGCGAACTGCAGCGCCGCAGCATCGACATGGAGACCGGCCTGCGCGGCTTCCTGCTCACCGGTGAAGAGAGCTTCCTGGAGCCCTACCAGAGTGCCCTGCCGCGACTGAAACCCGATACCGACGCGCTGCGCAAGCTGGTGTCGGACAACCAGCAGCAGGTGGAGCGCCTCGACCGCATCTCCGGGCTGCAGGACGCATGGAACGATTTCGCCCGCGACACGATTGCGGCCCGCCGCGCCGGCGGCGACATCCAGGCCATCGTGCGCCTGGGCCGCGGCAAGCGGCTGACCGACGACATGCGCGCTGAATACACCGCGTTCATGGACACCGAGCAGACCCTGCGCTTCCAGCGCAACAACGACGCCAACCGCACCAGCTGGTGGGTGGTCGGGCTCTTCCTGTTCTTCACGCTCACGCTGACCGGACTCATCGCCTACTTCGGCCGCCGCCAGCTGGTGCGGCTGTCGGACAGCTACGACGTCGTGCTCAAGGAACAGGCCGCGCATTCGCAGCGGCTGTCGGAAGAAGCCTGGCTGCGCGGCGCGCAGACCGAGCTGGTGGGCGAACTGGTCGGCGAGCTGACCGCGCCGGACATGGGCCGCAAGATCCTCGCCTTCTTCTCGCGGCACCTGGGCAGCAACGTCGGCGCGATGTATGTGCGGGAGCGCCACGGGCCCCTGCGCCGCGCCGCGAGCTACGGGTTCTCGGCCGATGCCGAAGCCTCGCAGCAGGTCTTCTCGCCCACCGAGAGCCTGGTGGGCCAGGCCGCGGCCGAGCGCCGCCGCATGCTGGTCGACCCGATCGACGCCAGCTACCTGAAGGTCAACTCGGGCCTGGGCGCCATGGCACCCAAGACCGTGCTGCTGATGCCGGTGATGAGCGACGGCATCGTCAACGGCGTGGTCGAACTGGGCCTGCCCGGCGCGCCCGACGAGCGCGCGAGCCAGCTGCTGGAGGTGGTGTGCGACGACATCGGCACCTCGCTCGCGGCGGCACGTTACCGCGAACAGCTCCAGGACGTGCTGGCCGAGACCCAGCAACTCAACGAGGAACTGCAGGTGCAGCAGGAAGAACTGCGCACCGCCAACGAAGAGCTCGAAGAGCAGTCTCGGGCCCTGCGCGCCTCGCAGGCGATGCTGGAGAACCAGCAGGCCGAGCTGGAGCAGACCAACAGCCAGCTCTCCGAGCGCACCGAGGCGCTGGACCAGCGCAACACGGCCCTGCGCCGCGTGCAGCGCGACCTGGAAGACCGCGCCGACGAGCTGCAGCGCGCGAGCCGCTACAAGTCGGAGTTCCTTGCGAACATGTCGCACGAGCTGCGCACGCCGCTCAACAGCGCGCTGATCCTGGCCAAGCTCCTGGGCGACAACCCGCAGGGCAACCTCACGCTGGAGCAGGTGAAGTTCGCCGAGTCGATCTATTCGTCGGGCAACGACCTGCTGGTGCTGATCAACGACATCCTGGACATCGCCAAGGTCGAGGCCGGCAAGCTCGAAGTGGTGCCCGAAGACGTGTCGCTCGAACGCCTTGCGCAGAGCCTGGAGAGCACCTTCAGCCCGCTCGCGATGCAAAAGAGCCTGAGCTTCCGGCTCCAGGTGCAGCCGGGCGCGCCGGTTTCGCTGGTCACCGACCGCCAGCGGGTCGAGCAGATCCTGAAGAACCTGCTGTCGAACGCGCTCAAGTTCACCGACCAGGGCGAGGTGGCGCTGGTGGTCTCCGCCACGGCCGATGGCGGCGCGGCCTTCGCGGTGTCCGACTCGGGCATCGGCATCGACCCGCAGCAGCACGACCTCATCTTCGAGGCCTTCCGCCAGGCCGACGGCACCACCAGCCGGCGCTATGGCGGCACGGGTTTGGGGCTGTCGATCTCGCGCGACCTCACGCACCTCCTGGGCGGCACGCTCACCGTGCAGAGCGAGCCGGGCAAGGGCAGCACCTTCATCCTGCAGTTGCCGGCCCTGGCACCGCAGGCTTCGGCGCAGCAGGCCGCCGCGCCGCGGACCATGCCAACCTATGCGCCCGGCAACCGAAGCCCGGCGGCTGCGGCCGTGCCCGTTGCACCGCAGGCGCCGGCGCCGCGTGCGGTGGTGCCGGCGCCGCAGTTCGACGACGACCGCGCGCTGCCGCGCGACCAGGTGCGCCGCGTGCTGGTGATCGAGGACGAGCCGCAGTTCGCGCACATCCTCTACGACCTGGCGCACGAGCTGGGCTACCGGTGCCTGGTGGCGCACGGCGCGGCAGACGGCTTCGAGCTGGCCACGCAGTTCGTGCCCGACGCCATCCTGCTGGACATGCGCCTGCCCGACAGCACCGGCCTGGACGTGCTGCAGAAGCTCAAGGATTCGCCGCACACGCGCCACATTCCCATCCACGTGGTCTCGGCCGCCGACAACGCGCAGGCAGCGGCGCTGCACATGGGCGCCATCGGCTTCGCGCTGAAGCCGGCCACGCGCGACGAACTCATGAAGGTGTTCGGCCGGCTCGAAGACAAGCTCACGCAGAAGGTCAAGGTCGTGCTGCTGGTGGAAGACGACGCGCTCCAACGCGAAGCCGTGATCAAGCTGATCGGCGACGACGACATCGAGATCGTCGCCGTCGGCTCCGGCGAAGAGGCGCTGGAGCTGCTGCGCACCCGCGTCTTCGACTGCATGATCACCGACCTGCGGCTGCCCGACATGCAGGGCAGCGACCTGCTCAAGGCGATGGCGGCCGAAGAGATCGTGTCGTTCCCTCCGGTCATCGTCTACACCGGGCGCAACCTCACGCGCGACGAGGAGACGGAACTGCAGCGCTACTCGCGCTCGATCATCATCAAGGGCGCCCGCTCGCCCGAGCGCCTGCTCGACGAGGTGACGCTCTTCCTGCACAAGGTGGAGGCCTCGCTCTCCACCGAGCGCCAGGGCATGCTGAAGACCGCCCGCGGGCGCGACCGCATCTTCGAGGGCCGCACCATCCTCCTGGTGGACGACGACGTGCGCAACATCTTCGCCCTCACCAGCGCGCTGGAGCAGCGCGGCGCCGAGGTGGAGATCGGCCGCAACGGCCGCGAGGCGCTCGAGAAGCTCGACCAGGTGCGCGAGATCGACCTGGTGCTGATGGACGTGATGATGCCGGAGATGGACGGCCTGGAAGCCACGCGGCGCCTGCGTGCCGACCCGCGCTTCGAGAAGATGCCGGTGATCGCCATCACCGCCAAGGCCATGAAGGACGACCGCGACCAGTGCCTGGCCGCCGGCGCCAACGACTACCTGGCCAAGCCCGTCGACCTGGAGCGGCTGTTCTCGCTCTTGCGCGTGTGGATGCCGAAGATGGAGCGCCTGTGACCGCCAAGCCGCCCTCCCCGCCGCCCCCGCCGCTGCAGCCGCTCAGCGATACGGAGATCGAGCTGCGCCTCCTGATGGAGGCCATTTATCTCAAGTACAGCTACGACTTCCGCAACTACACCACGGCCTCGCAGAAGCGGCGCGTGCTCTATGCGCTGGAGCAGCTCGGGCTGCCGAACATCTCGGCGCTGCAGGACAAGGTGCTGCGCGATGCGGCGCTGTTCGGCCGGCTGCTGCAGTTCCTCACGATCCCGGTGAGCGAGATGTTCCGCGACCCGTCGTACTTTCTGGCGCTGCGGGAGCACGTGGTGCCGATCCTGCACACCTATCCGTCGGTCAAGGTGTGGGTGGCGGGCTGCAGCACGGGCGAGGAAGTGTTTTCGCTCGCCATCCTGCTGCGCGAGGAAGGGCTGCTCGAGCGCACGCAGATCTATGCGACCGACATCAACCCGGCCTCGCTCGAGAAGGCGCGCCAGGGCATCTTTCCGCTGGAGGCGATTCGCGGCTACACCACCAACTACCAGCGCGCGGGCGGGCGCAGCTCGTTTTCCGACTACTACACCGCCGCCTACGATGCGGCCCGCTTCGACCCGACGCTCTGCGCCGACGTGATCTTCGCGGACCACAGCCTGGCGACCGACAGCGTGTTCGCCGAGACGCAACTGGTGTCGTGCCGCAACGTGCTCATCTACTTCAACCGGCTGCTGCAGGACCGCGCGCTCGGGCTCTTCCACGAGTCGCTGTCGCACCGCGGCTTTCTCGGGCTGGGGTCCAAGGAGAGCATCGATTTTTCCGCGTACGCGGACCGCTTTGCGCCGCACGCGCGCGCCGAGCGCATCTACCGCAAGGCGACATGACGGCACCTGTTTCCCCTGCACGCCCCCTCACCCGCAAGCGCGTGGACGCCATCGTGCTCGGCGCCTCGGCCGGGGGCATCGATGCGCTGCTGGCGCTGCTGGCGGACCTGCCCGCGAGCTGGCACATTCCGATGACGGTGGTGCTGCACCTGCCCGAGAACCACGACAGCCACCTGGCCGAAATCTTTGCTCAGCGCCTGCCGATCCACGTGCGGGAGGCTGCCGACAAGATGCCGCTCGCGGCCGGCACCCTCTATTTCGCGCCGCCGGGCTACCACCTGTCGGTCGAGCGCGAGCGCTGTTTCTCGCTCAGCTGCGAGGCGCCGGTGCTGTTCTCGCGGCCGTCCATCGACGTGCTGATGGCCTCGGCAGCCGATGCCTATGGCCCCGCGCTGGCCGGTTTCCTGTTGACCGGCGCCAACGACGACGGCGCGGAAGGCCTGTACCGCATCCACCTGGCCGGCGGCCTTACCGCCGTGCAGGACCCGAAAGAAGCCCTGATTTCCATCATGCCCAACGCCGCCATCGCGCGACACGCCCCCGACCACGTGCTACCCCTGCGCGAGCTTCGCGCCCTGCTTCTGCAACTGGAGGCCGCCCATGCTCATTGACGTGCAAAGCAAGCTGCTGATCGTCGATGACCTGCCGGAGAACCTGCTGGCGCTGGAGGCGTTGATCCGCGCACCCGACCGTGTCGTCTACCGCGCGGGCTCCGCCGAGGCGGCGCTCTCGCTGCTGCTGGAGCATGAATTCGCGCTCGCCATCGTCGATGTGCAGATGCCCGGCATGAACGGCTTCGAGCTGGCAGAGATGATGCGCGGCACCGAGCGCACGCGGCACATCCCGATCATCTTCGTGAGCGCGGCGGGGCGCGAGCTGAACTACGCCTTCCAGGGCTACGAGAGCGGCGCGGTCGATTTCCTGCACAAGCCGCTGGACCCCCACGCGGTGGTCAGCAAGGTGAACGTGTTCGTCGACCTGTACCAGCACAGGAAGGCGCTGCGCCACGAAATGGAACTGCTCGCCGCCGCGCACAGGAAGCAGGAAGAACTGGTGCAGCAGCTGCAGCACACCCAGCTCGAGCTGGAGCGCGCGGTGCGCATGCGCGACGACTTCATGTCGATGGTCTCGCACGAGCTGCGCACGCCGCTCAACACGCTCTACCTGGAGGCGCAGTTGCGCCAGCTTCA
The DNA here is from genome assembly GCF_000834655.1 of Variovorax paradoxus. Classification (GTDB taxonomy): domain Bacteria; phylum Pseudomonadota; class Gammaproteobacteria; order Burkholderiales; family Burkholderiaceae_C; genus Variovorax; species Variovorax paradoxus_F. The sequence continues at coordinate 51,498 of NZ_JXQQ01000003.1, read as the reverse complement.
CCTGTCCAAGGGCAACCTGGCCAATTTCTCTCCCGAGCGGCTGCCCGCGATGATCGAACGCGACCAGCGGCAGATCCGCAACATGGTCCGGCTGATCGACGACATGCTCGACGTGACGCGCATGCGGCGTGATGCGCTCTCGATCCAGACCAAGCCGGTCGACCTGGCGGTGCTTGCCCGCGCCGTGGTCGAAAACCTGCGCCAGCAGGCAGAGGCCGCGGGCTCGGTGATCACGCTCCAGGCGCCGGCCGAGTTGCGCGGCGTGTGGGACGAGTTCCGCATCGAACAGGTGCTCACCAACCTCCTGACCAACGCGCTGCGCTACGGCGGCGGCAAGTCGGTCGAGATGGTGGTCGAGCAAGTCGGCGGAAAGGCGCTGGTGAGCGTGCGCGACAACGGCATCGGCATCGCGCCCGAGGACCAGGCGCGCATCTTCGAGCAGTTCGAGCGCACCGAGCACAGCCGCCAGCACGCGGCGGGGCTGGGCCTCGGGCTCTACATCACGCGCAAGATCGTGGATTTGCACGCCGGGCAGATCGGCGTGGAGAGCGCGGCCGGCCAAGGCGCGCGATTCACGGTCGAGCTGCCACTGCAGCACGATGCTGCGGCCCCGGGTTCAGGCGTGGGCTTGGGCGCGTAGGAACACCCCTACGAAGCCCAGGACACAATCCGTTGATACTGCTTCTTTCGACTGACGAGAAAGAAAAATACCTGTGAACGTGCTGATCGTGGATGACAACGAAGCCGCTGCCGACCTGCTGCAGGAACTCCTCACGCTGCAGGACCACACCGCGCGCTGCACCTACACGGCGCAGCAGGCGATGGACGCGGCGGCCGCCGAGCACTTCGATGCCGCGCTGATCGACCTCACGCTGCCCGACTTTCCTGGCACCGAGGTGGCGCGGCGGCTGCGCGCCAGCACCGCCGAAGGCACGCCGCGGCTCCTGGTCGCGATCTCTGGCTTCTCCGCGCAGGACGCGGCGGGCGAATCGGCCAAGGGGCTGTTCGACCATCACCTGCAAAAGCCGATCGACATCGATCAACTTGATCGCATCCTGGCGCAGCCGTCGCGCTAGGCCAGCAGCGCAGCGGCCCAGCGGGCCGGGCGCGGGCCCTTCTTCAGGGCGTCCCGAGCACCATCGTCCAGTAGAACGGATAGGCGTTCCCCGCGCCGCCGCGCACGCAGGCGAGCGCCACGTGTTTGTAGTTCGCGCCAATCAGGTTGCGGCAGTGGCCCTCGCTGCCTTGCCACGAGTTCATGGCCGAGGCGACGCTGTTCTGCCCGGCCGCGATGTTCTCGCCGACACCCGACCACTTGTAGCCCGCGCCGGTCGCGCGGGTGCCCACGGTGCTGCCGTCCGAGCCGGTGTGGTCGAAGAAATTCTTGGCGACCATGTCCCGCGAATGGCGTGCGGCGGCCGCATCGAGTTGTCCGTCCCACGCGAGGGGCGCGGCGGCCGGGAACGAAGTGGCGCCGCAGGTCTGCGCCTGGCTGCGGAACTGGTTGACGCGCGTGAGCGTGTCCTGCACGAAGTCCGGCAGGCCGCAGCTTTCGAGGGCGACGGGGCCCGGCGCGGGAGCGGGTGCGGGCGGCGCGGCGGGTGCAGGGGCAGGCGCAGGCGGCACGCCCAACCCGATCGGTACGCCGCCTCCCCCGCCTCCTCCGCCACCACCCCCGCAGGATGCGAGCAGCAGCGTGGAGAGGATGCCGACACAGAGGCCGTGGCGTTTCGTTGTCATTTGCATCGTTTCCTGTCGTTCCAATGAAAAGAGCATCGACGCGCTGACCCTGGCCGATCCGCCCCGTCGCCGGCCGCCAGCCTAACGCATCGCCTTGAAGCGATAGCGCCGGAACCCGTTCTTCTGCATGAAGCTGATCGGCTCCCAGCCGCGCGCCAGCGCACGGTCGGTGATCTGCGCCATCTGCACGCCGAGGTAGTCCTGCAGCTCGTCGGACACCGAAAGCTCGAACTCCCGCAGCCTTCGGTCCAGCGCGTCGATGGCCGCGACGGCGCCTTCGACGCTGGAGTAAGGGTGCATGGGCGTGAGGTCCGTGCCGCGAACGCGCAACGATGTCTTCCTGGCGCCATCGGACGGAAAGGACACGCGCGTGCCGCCCTCGTTGCCGTTCAAGCCGTTCATCCCTTTCACCCCCTTCATGCCGCTCGCTTCGTTCATCCCATGAACCCCACGTTGCGTGGATACGCAATGCCGCTCGGTGCCGTCATGCCGAAGTTCTTGAGGTTCGGCAGGATGCCGTCGAGCTGGTCGTCCGGCACGCCGAACCAGCGCGCCAGCGTGCCCGCGTACTGGTCGACCGAGGTGGTGGGAATGAGCCGCCCCTGCCCCACGTGCCACTGGTCGATGTCGGAGGCGGTGTTGGTGATGCTCACCGGCGGCGCCGTGCCGTACAGCGCCTTGCCCTTCACCGCACCGCCGACCACGAAGTGGTGGCCGCCCCAGCCGTGGTCGGAGCCGTTGCTGTTGCTCGAGAGCGTGCGGCCGAAGTCGGACGCGGTGAATGCCGTGACCTTGTCGGCCACGCCGAGCACGCCCATCTGGTTGTGGAAGGCGACCAGCGCGTCGGACAGGTTCTTCATCAGCCCCGGCTGGCGCGCGATCAGGTCGTCATGCAGGTCGAAGCCTCCCATCGAGACGAAGAACACCTGCCGCTTGACGCCCAGCGCTTCGCGCCCGCGGATCAGGCGCGCCACCATCTTGAGCTGGTCGGCCAGGTTGTTCTGGGTCGGGAACGTGCCGGACGCGAAGTCGGACTGGATCGCTTCGGTGATCTTGCCCTCGGCCGAGACCGCGCGGCGGATGACTTTGGTGTATTCGTTCTCCAGCGTGTGGCCGCTCTCGCGCTGCGCGATCTGCTGCATCGCGGCCTTTACCGTGGCCGAGCCGTAAAGGTTGCCGCCGACGCCGCTCACCGCGCCGATGCGCACCGCGCCGCCCGTTCCCACCTGGTACTGCAGCGCCTGGTCGCCCGAGAGGAACACCGCATTGCCCGCGACCGACATGCAGGTGAAGAGCGAGCCCCCGTTCGGCGAGAGCGCCAGGTCGCCGAGGTTGCCGCCCCAGCCGACCGTCGAGCCTTCGGGCGAGGACGACTGCCACACCGATTGCTGGTCGTTGTGCGAGAAGAGCTTGGGCGGAACCGGGAAGTCGCGGCGGTTGCTGCTGTTGTATTGCGCGCGCGTCAGCGGCTTGATGAGCGGGCCGACGTTCAGCTGCACCGCCACCTTGCCCTGGTTGTTGAAGAGGTCCGCCAGCCCCGTCATCGACGGATGCAGCGCATACGCGCGCCCGCCGGGAAGTGCCTGCGTCGGCTTGAGCTCGGTCGCGGCGAGCGCGGCGCGCGCGATGGCGATGCCGCCGCCCGCCTCGCCGTTGCCGCCGCGGATCAGGCTGTACTGGCCGTAGCTGTCGGCGTCGTAGGTGACGACGGTGTTCGCATAGTCGTTGCCGCCGAAGAGAAACACGCACACCAGCGCGCGGTAGTCGTCGCCGGGCGCGGCTTGCGCGGCGGCCTCGCCCATGGCGGCAAGGTTGAGCGCGAACGGCAGCGCGGTGCCGGCCATCGCGAGCTGGCCCGTGCGGCGGAGGAACGCGCGGCGAGTGTGCCGCGCGGGATCGATCAGGTACATGGACGAAAGGCTCCCGCGTTGCTTATTTCTGGACGAGGTATTCGGGCGAACCCATCACCAGGAGGATGGCGGCGCAGATGCGATTGAGCTTCGCGCCGTCGTTGCTCGCCGCCGTGAGATTGGGCGTGGCGAGCGCGGTGGTGATGAGGGTGACGGTCGAGGGCAACAGCTGGTTGCCGGTCAACACGAGGTTCAGGCGCCGCACCAGCGCCGCGGGGTCGAGCACCAAGGCCTTCTCGGCCGCATAGCTGGCCATCACGTCCTTGCTGCTGAAGCCGTTGGGCAACACGCCCTGCATGAAGTTGAGATAGCCGCCCACGCTGCTTTCGTTGACCAGCTGGAACTCGGGAGCAACCATCTTGTTGCCGGCGATGGCGGTGGACGGCGGCACGTAGCCGGGCCGGAAGAAGTTGAAGACCGAGGGCGAGCGCAGCGGGCTCTGGCCGAGCCCGTTGCTAGCGTCCGTGAGGATGCCGATCTTCCAGGCATCGGAGGCCGAGGCGATGCCGCAGGTGCGGCCCCACTGCACGAAGCGCAGCATCGGTTCGCGCAGGCGCCCGAAGTTCGGGTCCGACAAGCCGCCCGGGCCGCGCGCGTCGTCGTCCAGCAGGATGGCTGCGAACACGCTCTTCATCTCGCCGCGCACGCCGGCGCCGTTGTTGGCGAAGACATCGGCCACGCGCTTGACGTAGCCCGGGCTCGGGTTGCTCGTCACCAGCCGCTGGATCAGCTGCTTGCCGATGAAGGGGCCGACGTTCGGGTGGTTGAAGAGCGCATCGAGCGCGATCTTCAGCGCCGCCGGGCCGGGCGTGCCCCCGGGCACGGTGGTGCCGAGGAACTTCGCCTCCTGCATGGAATGGTTCGCGGCCACGTAGGCCATGGGGCGCGTGGTCCAGTCCTTGGTGTCGAACGCGCCGCCGCCGTTGGGCGGGGTGAAACCGGTGCGTTCGGCGCCGCGGATGTCGAGCACGTAGCCGGTGAAGACGCGTGCCAGGTTCGTCACGTCGTCCTGCGTGTAGGTGTCCAGCGGCTGGCCGTCGGGGCCGGTCTTCACCGTGCCGTCGGCGTTGAGCTGCGACAGGCCGATCGTCATGAGCTGCATGACTTCGCGCGCGTAGTTCTCGTCGGGCTGGCGGCCCCGGCCGTCTTCCTTCCGGTTGTCGCGCGTATTCAGGTAGAAGCCCATCGCGGGGTTGAGCGTGATGTCTTCCAGCAGCGTGCGGAAGTTGCCGGTGGCGCCCGCGACGAGCGTGTCGAAGTACTGGGCCATCATGGCGTGCGGCCAGTTCGAGCCGATCTCGTTGGCCGAGACCACGAAGATCTCGCTGAGCGCGAGCGCCATGCGCTTGCGCACCGGATCGACCGACACCATCAGCTGGCGCCAGACGGCGGCGTCGATCGCGGTGCTGTCGTAGGGCTTGCTGTCGAGCCATTCCCAGGCCGACTGCGCGCGCGGTGCGCCGAACTGCTCGCTGAGCCAGGGCAGGTAGCCCTTGTTGCGCACGTCGGCGATCTCGGCTTCGGAGGCCGAGAACTGCGCCTGGAGCAAAAAGCGCGCGGCTTCGTCGTCGGTCTTGGCCTGCGGATAGCGGTACGGGCCGGCGTCGGCGCCGCTACCGGCGCCCGGCGGGAGAAAGCCGCCGGCGAATCCGCCTCCGCCCCCGCCGCTTCCGCCGCCGCCCCCGCCGCAGGCCGCAAGCGCGGCCGCGATGGAAAACGTCGCCAGGGCCTTCGCGGGCCCGGACGACGTTTCGCTTCCGGCTGGGTCTGTTGTCGGCGCATCGACGTACGCCAGTTCGTCGGCCACGCTCGCGCAACCGGCTTCGATCCGTTCCACCATGTTTCCTCGCTCCTGCGGCGTTCCGACGCCGGTAGAGCGGATCAAGGCAAGTGCCGTGCCCTGTGGATTTCGGTGGTAAGAATCTTTGACGAGAGTGTCGTCAAGCCCATATTTGTGACTTTATGTGACTTTTTCGTCACTTCAGAAACAAAATTGGCAACTCAAAAGACCTACTTTGGCAGGTCTTCAATTAAGCCGACTGTTAAAGACTTCAGTCCCGCTCGTCGTCCCATTCATCGCCATTGGGCGGACGGTACGGATAACCCGGGCCGTAATAAATGCGTCCGGGCGGCGGGCTGTAAATGGGTGCCGGACGGTAATACACCGGCGGCGGCGGCCGGTAATAGACGGGCGGTGCGGGCTGGTAGTAGATCGGTGCCGGGTAATAAACCGGCGGCGGCGCGTAATACGGCGCCGGATAACCGCCCCCCACATAACCGGGCGTGCCGATCTGCACCGACCAGCTGCCGCGCGCATCGGCGGCACCTGCGGCGAGCAATGCGCCGGCAGCGATCGCGCCGAGGGTTGCCCATTTGAAGACGGAAGGTTGTCGTTTGAAGTTCACAGCGGCTCCAGGGCCAAGGGCGAACAGCGCCCGGGTCGACAAGCAACGCCCGACGCGTCGCGCCGGTGTACTCAGGGGGCCACCTCGCGGCGAGAAAGCATCACCTCCCCGCCGGTCGTGTTGAAGGCGATGGTGGGTGCGCTGAAGTCGCTCAGCGGCGCGCCGAGGCCGATTTCGCCGCGGCCGTGCAGCACGCATTCCTCGCGGCGCAAGGCGATCTCGGTGCTCGGCCCGCCGTTGCCATGAAAGCGCACCCAAGTGCCGTAGGTGCTGATGTCGATGAGCACGCAACTGCCCTGCCGCATCTCGATGCGCGCATGCAGCCGCGAGACGCGCGGATCGTTGACCACGAACTGCGCGTCGTCCACGCGGCCCAGGTGGATCGGCAGTTGCTCACTGCTGAACATGGAGCGCACGTCGAGCCACGAGAGCTCGATCTGCCCGAACGACGAGTCCGGCATCCGCAGCGGCGCCAGCGCGGCCGGCACCGTGAGGAAGGAGGTCACGTCCTCCTGCCAGTCGATGCGATGCACCACCGACATCTCGCTGCGACCGCGGATGTTGATGAGCCCGAGGTCGCGGTGCTGCACCGCGCCTTCGCGCAGCTGCGAGATCACCGCGTCGGTGACCCATATCTGCCCCGGACCGGCCAAGTCGCTCAGCCGCGATGCGAGGTTGACCGCATCGCCGAAGCAGTCGCCTTCCAGCTCGACCACTTCGCCGCTGGCCACGCCGATCTGCAGCGCCATGCGCAACGGCGCGGGCCAGACCTGCAGGCGTTTCTGGTGGTAGCGCTGCAACTCGATCACCGCGTGCGTGGCGGCCGCGCCGCTCGAGAAGATGGCGAACACCCCGTCGCCCAGCGACTTCACCACGCGGCCACCGTGCGCCTGGCAGACGCCGCCGATCCATTGGGTCAGGCGCGTCACCGTTTCGGTGGCTCGCGCATTTCCCATGGCTTCGAAGACCCGGGTGCTCCCCGTGAGGTCCGCGAATACGACTGTGGCATTGACACCCATACTGTTCTGTATCTCGGTAGCGATCGCTGATGGATTATGGGCAGGAAGCCTTGCAGACTCAGGCCGGTGTTTTATTTGACATATGCCCAACCATTACGAGCTGGAAGATGTAGTACTTTTGATATCAAATATCAATACGTGCTTTAAGTGATACGTAAAGTTTGTTGTTTGCAAACAAGAAACAATGTTTCACACCTTGTGTATTGGTTAACTGCAGCTTAAGGTAGCGGCCGTCCTGGCTTCCGGCAATACGCTATTCGTCACATGGTGCTCCTCCGCCGCATTTTTCGTCTGCTGAACGTGCCTGGTTTTGGATCCCGCAAGGCGACTGAAAGCCAATTGGGGCGAATTCGCACGGCCATGCTGTCGGTGCTCCAGGCCCATGGCGGCCATTCCGTCCAGCGCGTCAGCCAGCGCGTTCGCTTCGCGGTCGACGTCGAAGCGCTCTGGTACCTGCGCCAGGACGTGATGACCGCGTTGAGCGCCATCGACGGCGAATCCGCCGCCCGCCGCCAGATGAAATCCATCAACAGCATGTTCAAGGGCGGCCTGCCCGGCTCGATGGGCCCGCGCGCCCATCAGCGCTTCACCAGCAACGACTGAAAGCGAAGCGGCCCGCGACGGCCCCCTCGCCCCTCTTTCCCACCGCTCATCTTTCGCCGGCACCGCGCTCAGTGCGCGTGGTCATGGTCATGATCGTGCGAATGGGCATGCCGGTGTCCCCACACGAGGAACACGTCGCGTCCTTCGGCGGCCATTGCCACCTTCGCGCCCACCGGCAGCAGGACCTTGGTCGGCACGTGGCCGAACGGCAGGCCCATGAGCACGGGCACTTTCTTCAGCGATGCGCGCAGCCGGTCGACCACCGTGTCCAGGCCGAACCCGCGGTCGTAGCCCGGCACCTTGCGAATGCCCGTGAACTGGCCGAACACGATCGCCTTCTGCCTGGCAAGCACGCCGACCATCTTCAACTGGTCGAGCATGCGTTCGATGCGGTAGGGATGCTCGTTGGTGTCCTCGATGAAGAGGATGCCCTTGTCGACTGCCGGAAAGTACGGCGTGCCGAGCAGGCTCGCCAGCACGCAAAGGTTGCCGCCCCAGAGCACGGCGTCTTCCACGGGCTTGAACTTCAGTTCGGCATCGCGCGCCGGCATGCGCCAGCCGGTGCCTTCGCCCTGCCCGCTCAACAGGTCGTCGAAGCAGGCTTCCATGATGTCGTCGGCACCGGCTTCGGCACCGAAGTCCTCGCCGACCGCCGGGCCCGACCAGGTGACGCCGCCGGTCTTGGCGAGCAGTGCGTTCTGCAGCGCGGTGAAGTCGCTGCAGCCTACGAACTCTGTGCCGTGGTTGATCGCCTTGGCCACGGCCTTGTACGGAATCTGGTCGAGGATGCGCGTGAGCCCGTAGCCGCCGCGCGCGATGAGCGCGACGTTCGCGCCGCTCGCAGCGGCCCGCGAAATGGCGGCGAGCCGCGTGGCGTCGTCGCCCGCAAAGCGCTGGTGCACCGAGAGCGCATCGGGGTCGATCTCGACTTCGTGGCCCAGGGCCTGGAGCCTCTTCACGCCGCGCCGGAAGGCGGCCTTGTCGCGGATCGCGCTGGAGGGAGAGTAGATGTAGATGTGTTTGGTCACGAGGCCGAGTATCCCATTGCGTTGCGCGCGAGCCGGCCGATCGCCAGTGCCTGCACGGCGCTCGGGCCGGAAGACGAAGCGATCGGCCCGAGCGCTCGCAGCGCGGCTTCGTAGCCACGGTCGGGGTACGGGGCGCGCCATGCGTCCTTGATGCGTGTCCCGCCATCGGTGGCAACGATCGCGGCCACGAAACGGCTGGCAGCCGAAGCCTGCAGCAACGATGCGAGTTCGGTGGCCGCAGCGCTGTGCACCAGCACCACGGGCTGCAACTGCAACCCTTCGAGCCATTCGAGCAACACATCGCGATGCCACTCGAGCTTGTGCGCAGCTTCGCGCTTGGGCTTGTCGCTCTTGCCGAAGCCGATGAGGTCGGGCACCAGCGTCCGCAATCCTTGTGCGCCGACCAGATGACGAAAGAAGTAGCCCCATTCGCCGGGGCCGTGCAGACAAACGCACGAGGCGATCTGGCCGTCTTCGCCGGGCGCGCGCTCTTCGTCCACGTAGTGCATGCGCCAGCCGTGCTGGCTCGGCAGGTCCTGCACGTAATGCGGGGCAAAGGCGTAGTCATCGAGTGCGGAGAAGCGATCGACTGGCGTGCGCAGCGCATCGTCTCGCAACGGCTCGGCCTGTTCGCGCGCCATGCTGCGCCGCTGCTGGAAGAAGCCCTGCAGCACCGCGGCGCACTCTTGCGCGAGCACGCCGCTCTGCACCTGCGTGCGGTGGTTCAACCTCGGCTCCGCGAAGAGATCGAGCACCGACCCCGCCGCGCCGGTCTTGGGATCGGCCGCGCCGAACACCACCCGCGCGAGCCGCGAATGCAGCATCGCGCCGGCGCACATCGCACAGGGTTCGAGCGTGACGAAGAGCTCGCAGCCATCGAGCCGGTAGTTGCCCAGCGCGGCGGCACCGGCGCGCAGGGCGTTGATCTCGGCGTGGGCGCTCGGGTCGTGCTGCGCCACGGGCGTGTTGCGGCCGGTTGCAATGACTTGGCCGTTCTTCACCAGCACCGCGCCCACCGGCACCTCGCCGGCCTCGGCCGCGTGGCGCGCCTCGGCCAGCGCGAGCGCCATCCAGTGCGCGTCGTCCGGCTTCAGAGGCAACTCAGTTTTCATCCGGCATCTTGCGGGCTTGCGCCGCGGCGTCGAGCGCGTCCTTGACCTGCTGCTGGACCTGCTGGCTCTGCGCGCGCATATCGGCCGGCGCCTCGCCCGGTGCAGGGGCCGCTGCGCCTGGCACCGATGGCAGCGGCGCCGTGGCCGTCGTCAATTGCTTCTTCGCGATCAGCCCAACGATCACGAGCGCCAGCACCAGGCCGAGCAATCCGAACACGCGCATCTCAGCTTCCTTCGGCCACGGGCGCCTCGGCGTTCATGCCGAGCCGGTCCATCCACGCGGCCAGTGCCTGTTCGTCCGGCGTGCCGGCGCCGTACATGGCGCGCATGGCCGCATGCGACTCCTTGCGATGCTGGTTGATCTTGACCTTGCACTGCAGCGCGGTCACTCGCAGTTCGAAGCCGACGATGCCGTTGAGCATCTTGAGCTGGAACTCCTCGCCCAGGTCGCGCCATTGCTGCGCGTAGGCGGGTTCGTGCTCGCCGATGAGCTTCTTGAGCAGCACGTCCTTCTCGGCCGGCTCCTCGATCAACCGGGCCTCGACTGTGCAGTGCACCGCGAGGTAGTTCCACGTCGGCACGCGTGCGAGATCGGGATAGACCTGCGGCGACAGGTACGAATGGGGACCCAGAAAAGTGACGACCGCCTGCGGCCGCGACTGCAGATAGCGCCAATGCGCGTTGGGCTTGGCGCAGTGCCCCCACAACACCAACTGGTCGCCCTCGCCCGCTTCCGCCACCAGCGGCAGGTGCGTGACGAATGGCAGGCCGTCGTTGTCGTTCGAGATCAGGCTGGCGAACGGGTGCGAGCGCATCAACTCCAGCGCGATGGCCGGGTCCTTGGCATTGAACTGCGGGGGCATGTACATAGGGTGTTTTCCTCGTGGCGAACCCCGATTGTCCCCGAGCCGGCCTATCTTGCGCGCGGTGCTTCCAGGAGCTTGACCATCGCGCCGTAGCCGCGCGCCTTGGCCAGTTGCAGCGGCGTGTTGCCCTGCCGGTCGGTGAGCTTCACGCTCGCGCCCGCATCGAGCAGCGCGGCCAGCGTGCGCTGGTGGCGCGGCCCGCCCTCGCCGAGCACGATCGATTCGATCACCGCCGTCCAGTGCAGGTTGTTCACGTGGTCGAGCGGCGCGCCGGCTGCGATCAGGCGGCGCACCACTTCGTCGTGGCCCAGGTGTGCCGCCGCAATGAGTGCGGTGCCGTCGTAGCGGCTGGTCACCTGCCCGGGCCTGGCGTCGAGCGACAGCAGCAGCGCGAGGGTGGCCGCATCGTCCGCGACCGAGGCGATCGTCACCGCGTCGTAGCGGTCGTCTTCGAGCAGGTCGATGTTCGCACCTGCCTTGGCGAGCAGCTTGATCGCCTCGCGTTGCCGCGCATAGGTGGCAACGTGCAGCGGCGTGCGGCCCTTCCCATCGCGGGCATCGAGGTTCGCGCCCGCGGCGACCAGCGCCTTCAACTTCGGCAGGTCGCCATGCCAGGCCGCCTTGTGCAGCCCCTCGTAGGCCAGAACCTCGGCCGCGAGCGGCGGCACCTGGGCCGACACGCCGGCCGATGCGCCCACGCCGAGCGCGCCTGCCAGGATGAGCGTCCAGATACCGCGCTTCATCTAGCTCAGCCCAGCAGGCCCTTGACCTTCTCGATCGCGGCGTTCGCGCACTGGTCGTCCAGGTGGCCGCCCGGCGCGCCGCCCACGCCCACGGCGCCGATCACTTCGTTGCCCGACTTCACCGGCACGCCGCCGCCCAGCAGCAGGAAGCCCGGCAGGTACACGAGGTTCGCGGCGCCGGGGTTTTTCTGCGCGCCTTCCATCATGGCCTGCGTCGCGTTCCTGGCCGATGCCGAGGTCCAGGCCTTGCGCTCGCTCGATGCCAGCGTGTGCGGGCCGGCGTTGTCGGCACGCAGCACGGCTCGCACGGTGCCGGCGCGATCGACCACGGTGGCGGCCACGTTGTAGCCGTTGGCGGCGCAGGCGGCCACGGCTTCGGCAGCGATCTGGTTGGCCAGCGCGAGCGAGATGTTCTTCTCGGTGCGCACTGCGGGCGCGGGCGTCTGGGCTTGAGCGGCCGATGCGGCGAGCAGGACGGCGAGGCAAAGGGTGGAACGCATTTCTTGTTTCTCCAGTGGATGCAGGGTGACTGCGCCGGCCAACACCTGTTGTTGCCGACGGCTGCGCCACTGTAGAAAAAACCGGCCGCCGGAACCATTCGTACGGCTACGTCCGCCGCTCCGTAGAACTACGGAGCGCACCGCTCACGCGTCCGAAGCCACGAGCACCGCATACCGCCGGATCAACTGCGCGAGCGAATCGCAGTCCAGCTTCGCGAACAGGTTGGCCCGGTGCGTCTCCACCGTGCGCGGCGAGAGCGCCAGCGTGCGCGCGATCTCCTTGTTGGTGAGCCCCTGCACGATGAACGCGAGCACCTCGCGCTCGCGCTCCGACAGCTGCGCGACGCGTTCGCGCGCGGCGTTGTCGGCCTGCGAGCGTTCGCGCGTGCGCACATGCTGGCGCACCGCGTGCTGCAGCGCCTCCAGCAACTGCTCGTCATCCACGGGCTTTTCGAGAAACTCGGCCGCGCCGGCCTTGAAGGCGCGGCGGCACATCTCGACCGTGCCGTGGCCGGTCAGCATGATCACCGGCTGGTCCACGCCCTGCGCCATGAGCCGGTCGAGCACGGTGAGCCCGCTGATGCCGGGCATGCGCACGTCCAGCACGATCGCACCGACGCTCGCGCGGTCGAAGCCGTCGATGAAGGCCTGCGGATCGGACCAGCCCTGCACGCGCAGGCCGACCGTGCCGATCAGGAGCGACAGGCTGTCTCGCACGGCCTGGTCGTCGTCGATCAGGTGGATCAGCGGCGACTGCGGTTGATGGGTGGCGGAGAAATTCATGTCGATGTCGCCACCAGCGGCAGCAGCAAGGTGAAGCGCGCGCCGCGCGGTGCCGCATTGGCGGCTGTCAGGCTGCCACCCATGCCGCTCGCCAGCGTCTCGCTGAGGCTCAGGCCCAAGCCCAGTCCACCTTCGCGCGTGCTGAAGAACGGCTCGAAGAGCCGCGGCATCGCCTCGGGCGAAATGCCGCGGCCGTTGTCGGTCACGGTCAGCACGCCCTCCTGCCCATTGCGTCCGACAGACACCACGAGCCGGCGCTCGGCCGCGGGCACGAGGTCCAGCGCCTGGAGCGCGTTCATCAGCAGGTTGTGCACGATCTGCTCCAACGCCACCGCCTCGGCCTGCACGCGCACCGGCGCCTGCGCGCCCGCATCGAACTGCGCGGCGACGCCGCGCTGCGCGAACTCGGGCGCGAGCAGATGCATCGCGCTGCGCACCACCTCCTGCAGCACCAGCGGCTTGACGTCGCCGCCAGCCTCGGGCCGCTCGATCACGCGGCGCAAACGGCCGACCACGCCAGCCGCACGGCGGGCCTGCTCCACGGCCTGCCCCATGGCATCGCGCGCGGTGGCGAGGTCAGGCGGATCGTCGTCGAGCAACCGGCGCGCCGCCTGCGCGTTGGCCAGCACCGCCGTGAGCGGCTGGTTGAGTTCATGCGCCAGCCCCGCCGACAGCTCGCCCAGTGCATTGAGCCGCGCGACCTGGCCGAGCCGCAGCAGCTCCTCGGCACGCCGGCGTGCAACGCGCTGGCGCTGCGCCATCCAGAGGCCGGCCAGCAGCAGCGCCATCGCCGCGGCCCATCCGGCGATGCTGCGCCATGGCAGCTCGCCCCACCCGACCTGGCGCTCGGCCACCAGATCGAACGGCTGGCTCGGCGAGGCCAGCGCCTTGGTGAGACCGAAGCGCCAACCGCCCTCGCCCAGCCGGCCGGGCTGCAGCACCAGTTGCTGCCCGTCGCGCTGCAGGCTCACGCGCACCGGGCTGTGCTGCGGATTCATCGGCCAGTCGCGCCACGGCACGGAGCCGGCCAGGTCGATTTCGAGCGCGTAGCTGGAAGGCGTGGCGCCCATCACGAGCCAGTAGCGGCCCGCGCCAAGGTCGAGCGATGCGAGCTCGGCGCGCTGCTGGCTGCGCGATCGCGCCTCGGCTGCAACCAATGCGCCCGCCGGTTTTTCATCGGGCCACGGCTCGTCGCGCGCGCGGCGCTGCACCTTCAGGATCGACGAATACACGGAGGGCAGACGCTGTTCCGGCTGCCCCGCATCGGCGCCGGGCTCCAGCAGTGCGAGTGTGGCCAGCACCGCGTCGTACTGCACCACCTGCTGGCTCATGAGCCGGTGCGCGATGCGCGCATCGGTCTCGAAGTCCTGGTGCAGTTGCGCAAGCTCCGCGCGTGCCAGCCACACCGCGCCCACGGCCGTGAGGGCCAGCCATGCCAGCCACCAGCCACCCTGCGAGCGCAACCACTGTTTCATGGCGCGGATTGTGCCCGCCGCTGCGACGCGCCTCGATGTTGGTCCAGAATGCGGCCCCAGCATGAGCGAAGTACAGGACTCCCTTTTCCCCGATCTTTCACCCCCGCCGGAGGCGCCCACGGCCCCGCCACCGCCCGAGGCCGAAGCGCCTGCCAAGAAGAAATCCCGTGGCGCCACCGTGGCCCCGATGCCCGCCGATCCGGCGCTCGTCGAACTGGCCGCAGCCCTTCCGCAAGGACTGCGCCTGGGCACCTCGTCGTGGAGCTACCCCGGCTGGGCCAACCTCGTGTGGGACGGCGAATACGCCGAGACCGTGCTCTCGAAGAACGGCCTCCCGGCCCTCGCGCAGCACCCGCTCTTTCGCACCGTGAGCCTGGACCGCAACTTCTACCGCGCCCTCACCGCAAGCCAGTACGCCCGCTACGCGGCCATGGTGCCTGCCGATTTCCGCTTCGTGGTGAAGGCGCCGAGCCTCGTGACCGACGCGACCGTGCGCGATGAAAGCGGCCGAGGCACGCAGGTCAACCCGGTGTTCCTCAACAGCGAGATCGCGATCCAGGAGTTCGTGCAGCCCGCGCTCGACGGCCTGGGCGACCGCATCGGCGCGCTGGTGTTCCAGCTGAGTCCGATTCCGTCGCAGCTGCTGGCCGACCAGCCCGCCCTCCTCACGCGCATCGGCGAAATGCTCGAAGCGCTGCCGGGCCTCAAGCAAGTGGCGCCCGACGCCGTCATCGCCGTCGAGGTGCGCGACCCGCAACTGCTGTGCCCCGCGTTCGCCGAAATGTTGCGCAGCGTGGGCGCGACCTTCTGCATGGGCCTGCACGCGAAGATGCCGCCGATCGAAGACCAGCTGCCGATGCTGCGTGCCCTGTGGCCCGGGCCGCTCGTGTGCCGATGGAACCTGCACCGCCGGCACGGCCGCTTCGGCTATGAGGATGCGGAAAAGCTCTACGGGCCGTTCGACAGGATCGTGGACCCCGATCCCGAGACGCGCGCGGCGCTTGCCAAGGTGATCGCCGGCACCACGCGCGCGGGCCAGAACGCCTTCGTCACCGTGAGCAACAACGCCGAGGGCTGCGCGCCGCTCACGATCGCCTCGCTCGCGCGGGACATCGTCGAGCTTCAGCCGCGATAGGCCTCAGGCGTTGTCGCCCTTGGCGGCGACCGTCATCTCCAGTTCGACGCTCGCGTTCTTGGGCAACTGATACACGCCCACCGCCGTGCGCACATGCACGCCGGCATCGCCGAACACGCGATGCAGCAGGTCGGACGCCGCATCGGCCACTTCGCTCTGCTGCGTGAAATCGGCCGTGCACTGGATGAAGACGCCCACGCGCAGCACCTTCTCCACGCCATCGAGCGAACCGAGTTCGCGGCGCAGCAGCGTGAGGCAGCGCAGTGCGCAGATCTGCGCACCCTCGCGCGCCTTCTCGAGCGACACCGCATCGCCCACGCGGCCGGTGACCACCACCGTGGTGCCCACGCGCGGCACCTGCCCGCTGGTGTAGAGCGTTCGGCCGTCACGCACGATGGGCACGTAGTGCCCGCCCGCAAGCATTTCGCCCGCGAAGCTGTGGCCCAACTCTGCGGCAATCTGATCGGCAATCTGGTCTCGGCTTTGCGCTGTCGTCATATCTGTTCCATGAAACGGGGGGGGCCATTGTCGCCAACCGCGTGCGGAGAAAACAGAAGCAGATCGCCCGATCTCGATGCAGAACAGATGGCCGCTACGCCTCGATCGCCAGGAACACCCGTCCGCCCTCGATCTTCACCGGATAGCTGCGCAGGTCTTCGTTAAGCGGCGCGCACATCGCCTTGCCGGTGCGCACATCGAAGCGCCCCTGGTGCAGCGGGCACTCGATCTCGTGGCCTTCGAGAAACCCGTCGCACAGCCGCGCATGCCCATGCGTGCAGATGTTGTCGGTCGCGTGGATGCCGTCCTCGGTGCCGTAGAGCGCGATGTCGCGGCCCTGCACCTCGATGCCCACCACGTCGTCGGCGGGAACGTCGTCGACCGCCGCGGCGTCGATCCATGTCATCGTGCTCATGTCTTGTTTTCCTTCGCTCGTCAGTTGTCGGGCTTGAGGCCGGCGCGCTGGATCACCGGCTTCCAGCGCACCAGTTCCTCGCCCATGAACTTCGCCAGCGCCTCGGGCGTGCTGCCCACGGGGTCGAAATACGCGGTCTGCAGGCGCTTGACCGTCTCGGGGTCTTTCAGCACCGCGGCAATCTCGCGGCTCATGCGCTGCACCACCTCATTGGGCGTTCCCTTGGGCGCCATGTAGGCGAACCACGGCACGGCCTGGATGTCGGGCAGGCCCGATTCGCGCAGCGTGGGCAGCTCGGGCAACAGCGCCGAGCGTTCGGCCGACGTCACGGCCAGCGCCTTCAGGCGGCCGGCCTTGGCCTGCGGCATCACGGTGACGGGCGGCAGGCAGGCGTACTGCACATCGCCCTGGATGATCGCGGTGACCGCCTGTCCCGAGGATGCATACGGAATGTGCACCGCGAACGAATTCGTCTTGAGCTTGATGAGCTCCACGCCCAGGTGCGAGATCGACCCGTTGCCCGTGGAGGCGAAGTTGAACTTGCCCGGGTTCTGCTTCATCGCCGCGAGCCAGCCCTTGACCGAATCGACGTTCATCGAATTGGAGACCGCGCACACGTTCGGCGTGGTCGCCGCGAGCGAGACCGGCACGAGGTCCTTGAACGGGTCGTACGGCAGGTTCCTGTAGAGCACCGTGTTGTAGACGAGTGGCGCATTCACCGAGAGCAGGAAGGTGTAGCCATCGGGCTGCGACTTGCTCGCCTGGTCGGTACCGGTGTTGCCGCCCGCGCCCGGCTTGTTGTCGACGATGAGCGGCTGGCCGATACGCGCCGCGAGCTTGTCGTTGACGATGCGCGCGAGGATGTCGGGCGACGAGCCGGCCGCGAACGGCACGACGATGCGTACCGGGCGCTGCGGCCACTCCTGCGCATGGGCGCCGGCTGCCAGGGCCACGACCGCGAGAACGATGGCGCGCTTCACGGCTTCGCCTCCACGTCGACCATGCCCTGATGGTCCCGCTGCTCGCGCGCGATGAACCCCGCGATGAGCGCGCGGTACGCCGCCTCGACCACCTCGGGATAGGCCCCCTCCTTCTCGGCCAGCGCCCGCACCTTGTCGATCACCTCCTGCTGGCGCTGCGGCGCCGACACCTGGAAGGCATCGCGCTTGAAACGCGCCGCATCCTTCACGTAGCGGCCGCGCTCGGCCAGGAGCGCGACGATGTTGCGGTCGAGCCGGTCGATGTTCTCGCGCACCTCGGCGAGGTTCTCGCACAGCGGCTGGTAGGTGGGATCTGTGAAGCGGCGCAGCGGGGCGCCGTGTGTCTCGGGTTCTTTTTGCATGTTCGTTGTCTCTCGTTGCTCGATGCTCTGTTCAGGGAATACCGCGGAACCGGCTTTGCCGGCCCGCTGGTATTGCCCCCGGTAGGGGGTTGGAGGCCACACGAAGTGGGCAGCCTGGGGGTGAGCCCTATATCGGGTAAATGATGGAGTTCGGGATCATTTCGCTGTCGAACACGCACAGGCGCGAAGCGAACTTCAGGCCTTCGGGCGTGGGCACGACCCTGTCGATGTAGCGGCCGACGTTGAACACGGTCGAAGGGCCGTCGAGCTTGGTGCGGAACACCGCGTAGTTCGCTTCGCTGTGGATCGCGCCGTCGTCATCGACCGTGTGCACCACCGGCAGCCCGACCACATGCCGCTGGTAATACGGGTCGTGGAACAGCGTCTCCTGGATGCCGTAGACGCGGTCTTCCAGCATGCCGCGGCTCTCGAACGACAGCGTGGCCAGCGGCAGGTTGCGCTCGTGGTTCTCGCGCGGCTGCAGGCGGTAGCTGCATTCCTCGATGAAGAACGCGGGCCACAAATCCCACTTGCCCGAATCGACCGCATGCGCATAGGCCGCATAGAGGCCTGCCAGTTCGAGATAGGCGTCGGCGTCGAGCTTCCTGGTCATGCCGCCTCCATCACTTCGCGCCAGTAGCGGTACATGCCTCGGATCAGCGTCTCGGTCACCATGTGGTCGGTGTTCTCGACCTCCCGGCCACCCAGTTCGGCGAGCGTGCGGTGGTAGGGCTTCTGCTCGAAGCCTTCCTGCGAGAACTCGATCACTTCGCCGTCGTCGGCCGAGACGAAGCCCGCCGGGCCGAACAGGTTGGCCTGCCGCAGGCGGCGCTGCGTCATTTCCTCGGAGTCGTCCTCGAAGCCGAAATGCGTCCACACGAAATCGAAGGCGTCGTGCCCCACCGGCTGGATGTGCCGCGTCGACACGCTGTTGACCTGTTGCTGCAGGATGAGGCTCGGGAACAGCGTCATCATCACGGCGGTCGGTCCGCCCCACCAGGGCTCGGGCACGATGTCCAGGAAGCGCGGGTCTTTCAGTTGCATGCTCTCCTTGAAGCTCGAGACCTGCGTCACCTGCGCGGCCTTGCCCGCGTTGCCGCGCGTGGAAATCATCGCGGCATGGCGGCTGCGCGCATCCATCTTCAGCTCCGACTTGTTGTCGGCGCGCCAGAGCCCGAAGGTCACGAACCAGGTGTGCAGGAGGCCCGGGTGGTACGGGTCCTTGATGTTCTCCTGCATGAGCTTCCAGTTGCCCGGAATGCGCTGCCGGCTGTAGCCGAGGATGGTGAGCTTGCGGCCGTCGAAGAGGCGGTCGAAGTAATGAAGGATGTCAGGGCCGAGAAAATCTTCGAACGATTCGACGTCATGATCGAACGACGCGAACACCACGCCGCCGCGCGAGGCCACCTTGAGCTTGTTGAGCCCGTTCTCCTCGGTCTTGAAGTCCGCGGGCATGCCGCCGTGGACCTTGCCGTCCTGCTTCACGCCGCGGCGGAACGGCACGCCCTGCAGGTCGCCCTTGAGCGTGTAGTTCCACTGGTGATAGGGGCAGACGAATTCCTTCCTGTTGCCATGGCGCTCGCGGCAGAACTGCATGCCGCGGTGCGCGCACACGTTCTCGAACACGTGGATCGCGCCCTTTTCGTCGCGCGACATGACGACCGAGCGCTCGCCGATGGCCGTGCGCTTGAAGTCGCCCGGGTTCGGGATCTCGGCTTCCAGGCCGACGTAGCACCAGTGCTTTTCGTAGAAGAAGCGCTGCAGCTCCTTCTTGTGCAGCGCCTCGTCGGTGTAGGCCATGAAGGGAATGCGGCCGGTCTTGTCGCTTTCCCAGTGCAGTTCGATGGGGAACACGGGTGGCGTGGTCATCGCGGGTCTCCTTTTTTCTTCAGCATTCTTCAGGTGCCTTGCAGGTAGAAGGCATCGGCATGGGTCTCTTCGGGCGCAAGGCCGCGGGCGCGCACGAGCTGCGTGACGGCCTCGACCATCGGCGGCGAACCGCAGAGATAGGCGCGCCAGCCGTCGAGGGGGCCGGGCCAGTCGGCGCGGATGGCGTCGGTGATAAGGCCCAGGCGCTGGCCTTCTCGCGCGGTGCCCGAGACGACCACCACGTGCACCTTCAGGCCCGGGTGCTGCGCCTGCAATTCGCGCAATTCGGCAAGGCCGTACACGTCGGCATCGGAGCGCACGCCCAGGTACAGATGGATCGGCTGCATCAGCCCGCCCGCAATGGCGCCGCGCACGATCGAGAGAATCGGCGCGAGCCCGGTGCCACCCGCCGCGCAAAGCATCGGCCCGCGGTGCCTGGTGCGCAGGTACGCCGTGCCCAGCGGTCCGCTCACGCGTACCGAATCGCCGACGCGCAACTGCTCGAAGACGTGCGCCGTGACCCGCCCGCCCGGCACCCTGCGCACATGGAATTCGAGCTCCGCATCGCGGCTCAATCCGGCCATCGAATACGGCCGTGCGAGATCGGGTGCGAACTGCAGTTGCGCGTACTGCCCGGGGGAGAATTCGAGCGGCTTGTTCGGCTTGAGCCGCAGGCGCCGGATGTCGTGCGTTAGCACGTCGATGCCCGTCACCGTCGCCTTCAGGATGCGCGCCGGGTGCACCACCACCTCGTCGGGCTCGGGGATCTCGATGGCGCAGCTTTCGGTCAGCGTGCTCTGGCAGGCCAGGACGTAGCGCTCGCCCTGCCCGTCGGGCCGGATCGCGTCCTGCCCGCCATCGAGCACCTGGCCAGACACCACCTTGCAGCGGCAGGTGCCGCAGCGCCCCGACATGCAGCTGTACGACACCGGCACATGGTGCTCGCGCAGCACCTCCAGCAGGTTCGCGCCGGGGCGGACCTCGAGGGTGCGGGCAAGGGGGTGAATGTGCAGGTCCATCGTGGGGCTCTCTTTGCACCGGCGTCGTGGCCGGCTTGTCTCTGACGCGGATGATGCGCGGCCGCCGCAGATTGACCAATAGAATCTCGTGAATCGACTCCATCACGGATGTGAATAAAGGTCCGACCCATGCACCTGAAGGACATCGACCTCAACCTGCTCCTGGTGTTCGACCGCATGCTGGCCGAGAAGCGCGTCTCGGCCGTGGCCGAATCGCTCGGGCTCTCGCAGCCCGCCATCAGCAACGCGCTGGCTCGCCTGCGAAAGCTGCTGGGCGATGAACTCTTCCTGCGCACCGCGCGCGGCATGGAGCCCACTCCCTTCGCGCTGCAGCTGGCCGAGCCGGTCGCCTACGCGATGGGTGCGCTGCACACCGCGCTCAACCAGCAGGTGGTGTTCGACCCCGCCACCAGCACCCGCAGCTTCACGCTCGCGATGACCGACATCGGCGAGATCTACTTCACGCCCCGGCTGATGGAGGCGCTGTCGGTCGCCGCGCCGGGCGTGACGATCAGCACGCTGCGCAACAACACCGCGACCAACCTGCGCGACGAGCTGGAGGCCGGGCATGTCGACATCGCCATCGGCCTCCTGCCGCAGCTGAAGGCGGGCGTGTTCCAGCGGCGGCTCTTCCTGCAGCGCTACGTGTGCCTGTTTGCCGGCACGCACCCGCTCGCGCGCAAGCGCAGCGTGTCATTGAAGGACTTCAGCGCCGCCGACCATGTGCTGGTACAGGCCGCCGGCACGGGCCACGGCAAGGCCGACGACGTGATGGCCGCGCAGGGCATCCACCGGCGCATACGCCTGAAGGTGCCGCACTTCGTGGCGATCGGCCACATCCTGCGTTCGAGCGGAATGATCGCGACAGTGCCCGAGCGGCTCGCACAAAGCATTGCCGAGCCCTTCGGCCTTGTGTGGCGCCCTCACCCGGTGGCGCTGCCGCAGATCGCGATCAACCTGTTCTGGCACGCGAAGGTGCACCGCGATCCGGGCAACCAGTGGCTGCGCGGGTTGCTGTTCGACAGCTTCGCGGACAAGGACTGACGGCAGTCTCGCGGTCGCGCGGCCCCGTCAGGCCGCAGCACGCGCGCTCACGCGCACCTTGTCGCGGCGAATGTCGACGCTCCAGTGGTCGTCGCAGCCGTGGATGCCATACATCGCGCGCGGCGGGGAGTTTTTCTAGTCGCTGGCCCTCGTGCGATCGGGCATTTCGGAGCGGCGCGCGAGTTGGTCGACCGCACGCAGCAAGGTCGGCACGCGGTGCTCGCCGTGCATGCGCCAGACCTCGGCGGCTGCGGTGGCGAGTTCGATGCCCACGGCCGTCACGAAGAGCGGCGACGTGCTCCGGCCGCGCAGCACCTCGACCACGTCGCTCGCGCTGCGATACGCCGTTTTTGCAACCCCGACGACGGGCACCTTGCGATCGAGCGCGCCGTGCAGGTGCGCCCCCAGGCCCGGATGCCCCGGCTCCAGCGAGACGTAGCCGTCGACGATGACGATGTCCGCCGGCGGCCCCTCGCGCAGCACGCCGAGCAGGCACGGCAGTTCGCGGCGATAGAACGCGCCGGGCTCGTACCCGGCCACCGCGCGAAAGCCCGCGACGGCCTGCGCTTCCTCGTGTGCCGCCGTCCATCCGCGAAACCAGAGGCCCGCAGCCACGGCGGTGTCGGCGCGGTAGTCGACGTCCAGGCAGACGATCAGCGGCTCGCTCATGCGGGCCACCGCCCGAGCACTTCGTGCACGCCCTCCCCGACGTGGCTGTCGATGAGCGCAAAGGAGCCCGCAGTCCAGCGCACCGGTTCGATCGCATGCTTCCCGATCTTTCGCCGGGTGTACGCGAGGGTCATGTGGGGCGTGAAGCTGCGCTCGGGCTTGAAGCCCGCGTCGGCCAGCGCTTCACCCAGGTGCTGCCTGAAGTCGGCGAGCGCATCGGTGCCCTCTTGGCCGCACAGCACAAAGGCCTTGCTGCTCGCGCAGGTCATGGCGTGATCGAAGACGACCTCGAACGAAGGCGGCGCGACCGCGGCAGCGGCATCGAGCGCGGCCTGCACCTTCTTGCGCGGCACCGTGTCGTAGCCTCCGAGATCGTGCAGCGTGACGTGCAGGCGATGCGGCTCCGCCGGCGTGCCCTTGAGGGCGTGGCGCTCATCGAATTGCGCACCGAGCGCAGCAAGCGAGGCGGCGTCTTCGGCACTCGGAAAGATCGCGAGGAAGAGCGCGTGCGACAGCGGCTCCTTTCGGCGCGCCTTGGTTCGGGGTCGCCGCAGGGGCGGCGGCGGAGGGTCGATTCCGGGAAGAAAAAGCTGTTCTGGCATGCGTCGATCATCGCGCATGCCCTGCCTTCTTGAAGAGCCCGAAGCAAGCGACTCCAGCCCGTTTCAGTTCACGGAGATGTCGTTCAGGTTCACGGTGATGTTGACCAGCGCGACGTTGCCGTACACCTCCACCGTGATGCCGATTTGCGTGGGAACGGACGTCTTGTAGACGGTGAGAGCCCATGTCCCCTCGGCCATGATCTGCGCGCTCCCCAGTGGCGCGGTGCCGTTGAGCCCCCATCGGACGGCGCCGATGGTCACGGCGGTCGTGTTTTCTCGTTCGCTGCCTCCGACGATATTGACGGTCACGCTGGTCATGTCGCTCTCCACAGTGTTCGAAGTGATGGGCTTCCTTGAATCGGCCGGCTGGCCGATCTAGGGAAATCACTGTAGGGACGCACCCGCCCGAAAACCATTACGGGCGATTACAGCGCCTGCACGACGTGGCTGGAGGCGCGCAACGCCACACGCGAGCGACGCTTGGTGGGTGCGCGTCAGGGACTGGACCTGAGCGCACCCGCCGGATCACTCCCACTCGATCGTCGCCGGCGGCTTGCTCGACACGTCGTAGGTCACGCGGTTGATGCCGCGCACCTCGTTGATGATGCGGCCCGACACCTTCTTGAGCAGCGCGTACGGCAGCTCCGCCCAGTCGGCGGTCATGAAGTCGCTGGTCTGCACGGCACGCAGCGCGACGACGTAGTCGTAGGTGCGGCCGTCGCCCATCACGCCGACGCTCTTGACCGGCAGGAACACGGTGAAGGCCTGGCTCGTGAGGTCGTACCAGGTCTTGCCGCTCTCGTCCTTGAAGTTGCGCAGTTCCTCGATGAAGATCGCGTCGGCGCGGCGCAGCAGGTCGGCGTATTCTTTCTTCACTTCTCCCAGGATGCGCACGCCCAGACCCGGGCCGGGGAACGGATGGCGGTACACCATCTCGGGCGGTAGGCCCAGCGCCACGCCGAGTTCGCGTACTTCGTCCTTGAAGAGATCGCGCAGCGGCTCCAGCAGCTTGAGGCCCAGTTGCTCGGGCAGGCCACCCACGTTGTGGTGGCTCTTGATGGTGACGGCCTTCTTGCTCTTGGCGCCGCCCGACTCGATGACGTCGGGGTAGATCGTGCCTTGCGCGAGGAAGGTCGCGCCCTTGTGGCCGCCATCGCCGGCCTTGAGCTTGGCTGCTTCCTGCTTGAACACGGTGACGAATTCGCCGCCGATGATCTTGCGCTTGGCCTCGGGGTCGCTCACGCCGGCGAGCTTGCCGAGGAACAGGTCGCTGGCATCGACGCGAATGACCTTCGCGTGCAGCTTGCCTTCGAACATCTCCATGACCATGTCGCCTTCGTTCAGGCGCAGGAGGCCGTGGTCGACGAACACGCAGGTCAGTTGGTCGCCGATGGCGCGGTGGATGAGCGCGGCGGCCACGCTCGAATCGACACCGCCCGAGAGGCCGAGGATGACCTCTTCGTCGCCCACCTGCTCGCGGATCTTCTCGACGGCTTCGGCGATGTGGTCGCGCATGACCCAGTCGGGCTTCGCCTCGCAGATGCCGAGCACGAAGCGCTCGATGATCGCCTTGCCCTGCACCGTGTGCGTGACTTCGGGGTGGAACTGCAGCGCGTAGTAGCGGCGCGCCTCGTCGGCCATGCCGGCGATGGGGCAGCTGTCGGTACTCGCCATGAGCTTGAAGCCCGGAGGCAATTCGGTGACCTTGTCGCCGTGGCTCATCCACACGTTGAGCATGCCGTGGCCTTCGGGCGTGGTGAAGTCGGCGATGTCCTTCAGGAGCGCCGTGTGGCCATGCGCGCGCACGGCCGCAAAACCGAACTCGCGCTTGTGGCCGCCCTCGACCTTGCCGCCGAGTTGGTGCGCCATGGTCTGCATGCCGTAGCAGATGCCCAGCACCGGCACGCCGAGGTCGAACACGGCCTGCGGGGCCTTGTCGGTGGTTTCTTCGTACACGCTCGCGTGGCTGCCCGAAAGGATCACGCCCTTCAGGTGGCCGTCGGCCGCGTATTCGCGCACCCATTCGTCGGTGACGTCGCAGGGATGCACTTCGCTCAGCACATGGGCCTCCCGCACGCGCCGTGCGATGAGCTGCGTGACTTGCGAGCCGAAGTCGAGGATGAGGATCTTGTCGTGTTGCATGGCGAGAGGACTCAGAGCGTTGATATGTCGAACAGCTTCACGCCCGCCTTGGGCGCTGCCTGGATGAGGTGCTCGTCGAAGGTGGCGAGCGGGAGATTGAGCGACTTGGCGAGCCAGAGATAGCCCGCGTCGTAGATCGAGATGCCGGCGTCGATGGCGACCGCGAGCACGGCCTTGTGCTGGGCGGGCGCGAGTTCGTGCAGCTCGACGCGGTGGCGGATGGCGTCGAGCACGCTCCACAACCCTTCGACCGCGGAAGTCGGAATGCGACCGCTGCGCACGCCGTTGGCCAGGATGTTGGCGCACTCCCATTGCCAGGCGTTGGGCGCCTGCGGCTCGACCTCGTCGCGACGGATCGCGGCATAGAGCTTGCGGGTGTGTTCGCTGGCCTGGTCGGGCAAGAGCCAGGCGGCGGTGACCGAGGCATCCATGACGAAGGCTGTCACGATTGGCGCCCTTCGCTGCGCAATGCCGGAAGAGATAGGCCCGGCTGGATGGTGGCATGCAGCGCGTCGATCTGGCCGAGTTCGCGTGCGATCTGCTCGTCGGTGATGACGGGCTTGCGGCGCACCGGCAGCATGCGCACGACTTCCTTGCCGTGGCGGGTGATGCGAACCTCCTCGCCCTTTTCGACCGAGTCGATCAGGGCAGAGAAGTTGTTCTTGGCTTCAGCGATGCCGATGAATTGCATTTGGGCCAGAAAAATTGAATCTGGCCCGAATTTTAAGCTGAGTCTGGCCCGACTTTCAAGGTCTGGCCAGATTGGGCTTACTCAGCGCGGTAGTTCGGCGCTTCCTTCGTGATCTGCACGTCGTGCACGTGGCTCTCGCGAATGCCGGCCGTGGTGATCTCGACGAACTCGGCCTTGTTCTTCATGTCCTCGATGGTCGCGCAACCGCAGTAGCCCATGCTGGCGCGCACGCCGCCGGCCATCTGGTAGACGATCGAGACAATCGAGCCCTTGTAGGGCACGCGGCCTTCGATGCCCTCGGGCACGAGCTTGTCGGTGTTGGGGTTGCCGGTGGTCGATTCCTGGAAGTACCGGTCGGCGCTGCCCTGTTGCATCGCACCGATGGAGCCCATGCCGCGGTAACTCTTGTAGCTGCGACCCTGGTACAGCACGATTTCGCCTGGCGCCTCTTCGGTGCCGGCGAACATGCTGCCCATCATCACGGTGCTGGCGCCTGCGGCGATGGCCTTGGCGATGTCGCCCGAGTAGCGCACGCCGCCGTCGGAAATCAGCGGAATGCCCGTGCCCTGCAGCGCGGTGGCCACGCTGTCGACCGCCATGATCTGCGGCACGCCCACGCCGGCCACGATGCGGGTGGTGCAGATGGAGCCCGGGCCGATGCCGACCTTGACCGCATCGGCGCCGACGTCGGCCAGCGCACGCGCCGCGTCGCCGGTGGCGATGTTGCCGCCGATCACGTCGACCTGCGGATAGTTCTTCTTGACCCAGCGCACACGCTCGATCACGCCGGCGCTGTGGCCGTGGGCCGTGTCGACCACGATGGCATCGACGCCGGCCTTCACCAGCGCCTCGACGCGCTCCTCGGTGCCGTCGCCCACGCCGACCGCCGCGCCCACGCGCAGGCGCCCGCTCGCGTCGCGCGCGGCGTTGGGGAAGCTGGTCTGCTTGGTGATGTCCTTGACGGTGATGAGGCCCTTGAGCTCCCAGTCGTTGTTGATGACCAGGAGGCGCTCGAGCTTGTACTTGTTGAGCAGCGCCTTGGCATCGGCCAGCGTGGTGCCGTCGGGCACGGTGATGAGCTTGTCGCGCTGCGTCATGATTTCGCTCACGGGCACGTCGTAGCGGGTCTCGAAGCGCAGGTCGCGCCCGGTCACGATGCCCACGACCTTGCCGCCATCGACCACCGGGAAGCCGGAGATGCCCAGCTGGTCGGAGAGCGCCATCACCTGGCGCACCGAGTGCGTCGGCGTGATCACCACCGGGTCGCGCAGAACGCCCGATTCGTAGCGCTTCACGCGGGCCACTTCGGCGGCCTGCTGTTGCGCGGTGAGGTTCTTGTGAACGATCCCGATGCCGCCCTCCTGCGCGATGGCGATCGCGAGGCGGGCTTCCGTCACGGTGTCCATCGCCGCCGAGACGAGCGGCAGGTTCAGCGTGATGTTGCGGGAGAGTTTGGTGGCGAGGGAGGTGTCCTTGGGCAGGACCTGGGAGAACGCTGGCACCAACAACACGTCGTCGAAGGTGAGCGCTTTGCCGAGAAGGCGCATGGGTGAAGCTCCAAAAGACGGATTGTAACGAGGCTCCCAAGGCGTTCGCCGGCCCAGGCTTTTGCGGACCGTTGCAAAAGCACCGAATGAGGATGTTGCAAGAAGTAAGGCGCGGCTAAACTTCGGGCATGAAATTCATGCACTGGCTGCTGGTGGGATGTGTCGTGGCGCTGCCGCTTTCTGCGAGCGCGCAATGGCAATGGATCGACAAGAACGGCAAGAAGGTCTTCAGCGACCAGGCGCCGCCGCCTGACATTCCCGAGAAGAACATCCTGCGCCGCTCGGGCACACCGCCGCCGCGGCCAGGCACTGGCGTTTCTTTGCCGGAAGCTCCCGCTGCCGAGGGGACCGAAGCAGCCGCTGCCAAGCCGCGCGAAAGCGCCGCGGCGCCCAAGCCGAGCGGCGTCGACAAGGAACTCGAAGAAAAAACCAAGAAGGCCGAGGCCGAAGAGAAAGCCAAGCGCGCCGCCGAAGAGGCGAAGGTCGCCAAGGCCAAGGCCGACAACTGCGCCCGTGCCCGCGAAGGCAAGTCCACGCTCGACAGCGGCATCCGCATTGCGAAGGTCAATGCCAAGGGCGAGCGCGAGATCATGGACGACGGCGCCCGCGCCGCCGAACAGAAACGCGTCCAGTCGGTCATCGACAGCGACTGCAAGTAAAACTGGCCGGCGAGCTCAGTAGCCGGCCTTCCCGCCCTTGCGGCGGTTCGCGAAAAGGCCGGCGCCCCGCGCGCCCTGGCGCTTGAATCGCTCGCGGCGCGCGACCTTCGGATCCACCGTTAGCGGGCGGCACAGCTCGATGCGGTCGCCGTCCTTCAGCTCCTGGCTCCACTCGACCGCCCTGCCCCAGATGCCCGGCGTCATGGCATGCCGCCAATCGAGATCGGGAAAGCACTGCGACAACCCGCTCGCCCGCACCGCTTCGCTCAGGGCAATGCCTTCCTCGAGCTGCAGGACCTGCTCGAACACCTCGCGCGCCGCGGGCGAGCAGCTCAGCGTGACCTCGATCATCAGGGGCTGCCGTAGACCTGCTCGGCGCGCTTGACGAAGGCCTCGACCAGGCTCGATGCGATGGTGTCGAACACCGGGCCGACGAGCGCCTGCAACGCGAAGTTGCTGAAGCCGTAGCTCATGTGCAGCTCGACGCGGCAGGCGCGTTCGCCCGCTTCGCCCACGGGAACGAACTTCCAGTTGCCGTCGAGGTTGGAGAAGGGCCCATCGACCAGCTTGAGTTGCACCTCGCGCCCCGGTACATGGGTGTTGCGGGTGGTGAAGCTCTGGTGAAAGCCGCCGAAGGCGAGGCCCACTTCGGCGGTCATTCCCGCCTCGCTCTCTTCGATGACACGGGCCTTGTCGCACCACGGAAGGAACTGCGGATACTTCGCCACATCGGTGACGAGCGCGTACATCTCTTCGGCGCTGTACCAGATGAGGACGGACTTGTTGACTGTTTTCATAGAATCGGTGCAGCGTGCGCGACGGATTGTATTGAAGCCATGCGCCCCCACCTTCCCGAGCCATGGCCACAAAGAAACAAGATACCTCCTCCCGCATCGCCGACAACAAGAAGGCCGCGTACAACTATTTCTTCGAAGAACGCTTCGAGGCCGGCATGGTGCTCGAAGGCTGGGAAGTCAAGTCGCTGCGCGAAGGCAAGGTGCAGCTGACCGACGGCTACGTCGTGATCCGCGACGGCGAACTCTACGTCGTGGGCCTGCAGATCAACCCGCTCAAGAGCGCCTCGACGCACGTCAACCCCGACTCCATCCGAACCAAGAAGCTGCTGCTGCACAAGGAAGAAATCCGCCGGCTGGTGGGGAAGGTCGAGCAAAAGGGCTACACGCTGGTGCCGCTCAACCTGCACTGGAAGGCCGGCAAGGTCAAATGCGACATCGCGCTTGCCAAGGGCAAGGCCGAGCACGACAAGCGCGACACCATCAAGGACCGCGAAGGCAAGCGCGAGGTCGAGCGCGCGATGAAGAGCCGCAGCCGCTAGTTATTTTTTTGCGCGGCATGGAATAAAACGCGCTCTGCAGGCGTTTGTGCGGTGTCATCGGATTTCCGGTGCCATCCAACCTCAGGAGTCTTCCATGTCGCC
Organism: Variovorax paradoxus; assembly: GCF_000834655.1. Lineage (GTDB taxonomy): Bacteria > Pseudomonadota > Gammaproteobacteria > Burkholderiales > Burkholderiaceae_C > Variovorax > Variovorax paradoxus_F. The sequence continues at coordinate 22,244 of NZ_JXQQ01000003.1, read as the reverse complement.
ATTTCGCGCTTCTCGCATTTCCTCCGTCGGCATCGCCGCCGCGCTGCTCGGCAGCCTGCTCGCCCTCCCCGCATTCGCCCAGCCCAAGACTGCCGACGGCGCGCTGGTCGGCGCGAACGGCATGACGCTCTACACCTTCGAGAAAGACACTGCCGGCAACGGCAAGTCGGCCTGCAACGGCGGCTGCGCCACCAACTGGCCGCCCTTCATGGCGGCCGACAGCGACAAGCCGAGCGGCGACTTCACCATCGTCACGCGCGACGACGGCAAGAAGCAATGGGCCGCCAAGGGCTGGCCGCTGTACTACTGGGTGAAGGACACCAAGCCGGGCGACAAGACCGGCGACGGCGTGGGCGGCAACTGGAAGACCGCCAAGCCCTGACCCTGCACGCGCCCTCCATCGATTCATGGACGCCCGCCTGCTGGTCGATCACATCCCGAGCCTGCGCCGCTATGCGCGCGCGCTCACGGGCAACACGTGGGCGGCCGACGACCTGGTGCAGGACACCCTCGAGCGGGCCTGCAGCAAGTGGCGGCTCTGGGTGGTGGGGAGCGACCTGCGCGCATGGCTCTTCACGGTCATGCACAACATCTTCGCGAGCCAGGTGCGGCGCACCCCGCCACCGCACAGCGTGGTGCCGCTCGACGATGCCACGCACGAGCTGCAAGGCGGCATCGACCCGGGGCGCGACCAGGGCGCGAGCCTCGACCTGCAGCGCTGCCTCATGCAACTGCCCGAGGAGCAGCGCGCCGTGCTGCTCCTCGTGACGCTCGAAGACCTGTCCTACGCCGAAGTCGCGAAGGTGCTGGGCATTCCCGCAGGCACCGTGATGTCGCGCCTCTCGCGCGCCCGCGTGCGGCTGCAGGAGCTGCTGGACGGCGCCGCCGCCCCGAACCGCCCCGGCCTGCGCCGCCTGAAGTGAAACCCGCCGCCGCACCATGAACCGCCCCGCCCCGCCCTCCACCGACGTCACCGACGACGAACTGCACGCCCTGGTCGACGGCCAGCTTGCGCCGGACCGCCGCACCGCCGTCGAAGAGGCCCTGGCGCGCGACCCGGCCATGGCCGCAAAGGTGGCGGCCTGGCACACGCAGCGCGATGCCCTGCGCCGCCTGCACGGCGAGTTGCTGGACGAACCCATTCCGGCGCCGCTGACGAGCGCGCTCGAGCGCCATCTGCCCCGGCAGGCGCAGCGCGGCAACTGGGTGCGCTGGAGCGGCATCGCGGCCGGCGTGCTCGTCGCCTTTGCGGCGGGCTGGCTCGGCAACGCGCAATGGTCGGCATCGCGCACGCCATCGACTCAATTGGCCAAGGCACCTGCGATGCGCGAATTCGTGCACGACGCGTCGATCGCCCATGTCGTCTACGCACCCGAGAAAAGGCACCCGGTCGAAGTGGCCGCCTCCGAACAGCAGCACCTCGTGCAGTGGCTCTCGAAGCGCCTGGACCGGCCGCTCAAGGTGCCCGACCTGAGCACCCTGGGCTACACGCTCGTGGGCGGCCGCCTGCTGCCTGGGGAAACCGGTGCGCGTGCCCAGTTCATGTTCGAGGACACCGCGGGCGAGCGCGTCACCCTCTACATCGGCACCCTCGACGCTCGCGCCCCGGATTCGCCGGCCGCGCGCGAAACCGCCTTCCGGTTCACCTCGGAGGGCCCGGTGCCCAGCTTCTACTGGGTCGACCAAGGCTTCGGCTATGCCGTTGCAGGCAGGTTGCCGCGTGATGTTTTGCTGAAACTCGCGACCCTTGCCTACCGCGATTTGTCGTAAGCCCGGCATAAACTGCCGGGTCGCGCAACCACTTGCCTGTTTTCGCGATTTTTCAACTGAAGGAGAAACTGCATGAAATTGCTCAGCGCCTCGATCCTCGCGGCGGCCCTGCTCGCCGGCTGCGGCGGCATGTCCAACAAGACCGCCAGCGCGCCCGACACGCCTACCCGCACTGCCGACGGCGTGCTGGTCGGACCGAACGGCATGACGCTCTACACCTTCACCAAGGACACGTCCGGCGCCGGCACCTCCGCCTGCAACGCCCAGTGCGCTGCCAACTGGCCGCCGCTCCCCGTGGCCGCGACCGCCAAGCCTATCGGCGGCTACACCATCATCATTCGCGAAGACGGCAAGCGCCAATGGGCCTACAAGGGCTGGCCGCTGTACTACTGGGCCAAGGATGCCAAGCCGGGCGACAAGACCGGCGACGGCGTCGGCGGCAACTGGAAGATCGCCCGCCCCTGACCGGCACGATGGTCAGCTGATCGCAAAGGCTCCGGCTCACGCCGGGGCCTTTTTTGTTGGTGCGTGCGCCACGGCAGAATCGCCGCATGAATCCTGCAGCTGCGAATCCGGATGCGTTCCTCGCCCTTCTCTCCCACGGCCTGATCACCGACGCGCAGCACGACGCCGTGCTTGCCCATCCCGAAGCCGCCACGCTTCCGCCGATTCCCGGCCCCGCGCACGCGCTGGCATGGATGTGCGTCAAGGGCCTCGTCACCCAGGAAGAAATCGACGCAGCCGTCGAACGGCTCGAGGAAGCCTCGCCGCCCGTCGCCACCGCCGACGATGCAGCGGACATCGCTTACGACGCCGAGGATCTCGTCGAGATTGGCGACCGCGGCATCACGCAAGAGGCAGTGAACGCGCTCTTCAACTACGGCCTTGTCGATGCCGAGACGCGGGACATGTCCTTCGAGGAAACCCCGCTCGTCGGCAGCGTGCCCGCCGCACCGGCCGCCACGCTGGCCTGGATGGTGATCGACGGCCCGCTCGAGAAGGAATTGTTCGAGGCAACGCGCGCCGAGGTCGCGGCCGAGCCGGCCTTTGCCATGGCGGCAGACCGCGCCCGCATCGTGGCCGAGGCGCAGGAGGAAATCGAGGCCGACGAAAAATCGACCGGTGCGTGGCAGGCTGCTGCGCAGGGAAAGCGCCGCCGTGGCACCTGGCTTTCCCGGCTGGTCACGCTGGCGGTCGTGGGCGGTTTCGGCTGGTACTTCTTCGCACCGGAGGGCGTGCCGGCCTGCAACGCCGACGCCACCCGCAAGACGCTGCAGGGGCTGATGCTCCGCGCGTCGATCGATGCGCGCACCCAGGGCCTGCGCGAAGTCGGCATCCCCACCCTGAGCGGGTTGCGCGAAATCGGCTACCGCAAGGACGAGCGCATCCGTGGCTGCATGGCGACGATGGCCCGGGGCGACGAGACCAAGTCGATCGCGTACACGATCGGCCCGGCCTCTGCCAACGACGACAAGATGACGGTGCGCGGCGCCAACCCGGCCATCGTGGAGGCCCGCTTCGGCAACCTGGATGCCAAAGGCAAGCCGCTCTACAACGCCGAGCCCATCGGGCGCGCGGCCGCGGAGAAGGCCTTCCGCGACGGCGTGACCGCCGTGCAGTCGAGTTCTCCAGCCGCAGCGATGCTTCAGCGCCAGCTCGAACGCCAGCGCGCCCGCCAGCGTTCCACAGCGGGGCTCGTGGTCACCGACGCCGACCGCGAGCGCGAGATCGCCGACTTCGAGCCCGCCGGCCCCTGCCGCGTGCATGAAGACGGTGCGGGCCGGGTCTGTCCGCTGGTCGTCGAATACACCGACAGCCTGCTGGCCACCATCGGCCGCGCGCAGTCGCTGCCGCTGACCGGCGAGTTCACCTTCGTGCAGGACAACGGCACCTGGCGCATGAGCGACGACTTTGCCAAGCGCTTTACCCAAGCGGTGACGGAAGCCCGGCTGATCAGCCTGGGCGTGACGGACGCCGTTGCGGTGCCCGAATAGGTCTTGGGGCGCCTAGTGCGCGCCCGGCACTGCGGTGTCGGCCACCGTCGTGCGGCGCCCGCGCAGCGCGAGCAGCTCGTTGAACACCAGCGCGCCGATGACCAGCGCACCGCCGGTCAACACGCTCGCGGCGGGATCCTCGCCTGCGCCGATCCAGGCCAGCGCGATGCCGAAGATCACTTCGAGCAAGGCCAGCAGGGCCACTTCGGGCGCTTTCAGCACCTGCGCGCACAGCACGGACAGCACGCACGGAATCGCGAGCTGGAACACACCCAGGAAGGCCAACAACCCAAGATCGTGCGCGCTCGCCTGGAACGGCAAGGCAAAAGGCAAGGTGAACAAGACGGTGAGCACGGCGCCGATCAGCACCGCGGGAACCAGGTCGATGTCATGCCCCTTGGCGTGCGCGTGCTGCACGACGGTCCAGTTGGTCGCCCCGGCAATCGGCACGCACAGCGCAACGAGGGTTCCGAGCACGGAGCCGCCCGCGCCACCCTGCATCAGCTGCGTGCCGTACATCCAGCCGATGCCCAACCCGGCCACCACGATGGCCGCCCAGGTGCGGACAGGAAGACGGTGACCGATGAAGACGCGCGCCGCGAGCGCGGTGAGCAGCGGCCCGAGCGACATCGTGACCAGCACGCTCGCCGTCGAGGCCATCGTGAGCGCCACCATGAAGGCCGTGAACATCACGGCCCAGCAGACGCCCGAGATCCACAGTTCGCGCCCGCCGCTGCGCAGCTGCGAGAACACGGCGCGCCCGCGCCAAAGCGGCAAGATCACCAGCAGCGCCAGCGTCGTGAAGAGGCTGCGCCAGAAGGTGATCTCGAAGCTGTGCGCCTCTGCAAGGTGCCGTGTGACGACGCCCGCCGTGGCCCACATCAGGGTCACGACGACCATCAGCCACACAGCCCCGCCGTGCGTCAGGCGCATGAAATGCCGTGCCTCAGCCGGGCAACGCGCGAGTCACCCCGCCACGGCCCCGCTGGAGATGCACGTTCAGGCGGATTGCGTTTCGCGGCCGGCGCGCTTGCGCTCGTTTTCCTTCAGGAAGCGCTTGCGCAGGCGCACGCTCTTGGGCGTGATTTCGACCAGCTCGTCGTCCTCGATGAACTCGACGCCGTATTCCAGCGTGAGGTCGATCGGGGGCGTGATCTTGATCGCGTCTTCCTTGCCGCTCACGCGGAAGTTGGTCAGCTGCTTGGTACGCGTGGCGTTCACGACCAGGTCGTTGTCGCGGCTGTGGATGCCCACGATCATGCCTTCGTACACCGGATCGTTCGCCTTCACGAACATGCGGCCGCGGTCGTCCAGCTTGCCCAGGGCATAGGTGAAGATTTCACCGTCGTCCATCGAGATCAGCACGCCGTTCTTGCGGCCGCCGATGTCGCCCTTGTGCGCCTCGTAGCTGTCGAAGATGTTGCTGATGAGGCCCGAACCGCGCGTCAGGTTCAGGAATTCGTTGGTGAAGCCGATCAGGCCACGCGCCGGAATGCGGTACTCCAGGCGCACGCGGCCGCGGCCGTCCGGTTCCATGTTGACCAGTTCGCCCTTGCGCTCGCCGAGGGCCTGCATCACGCCGCCCTGGTGGCCTTCTTCGATGTCGGCCGTGACCATTTCGATGGGCTCGTGCTTCTCGCCGTTCACGGTGCGGAACACCACGCGCGGCTTCGAGACGGCCATTTCATAGCCTTCGCGGCGCATGTTTTCCAAGAGGATGGTCAGGTGCAGTTCGCCGCGGCCCATGACTTCGAAGATGCCTTCTTCGTCGGTCTCGCTCACGCGCAGGGCCACGTTGTGCTGCAGTTCCTTTTGCAGGCGGTCCCAGATCTGGCGGCTGGTCACGAACTTGCCTTCGCGGCCGGCCAGCGGGCTGGTGTTCACGCAGAAGTTCATGGTCAGGGTCGGTTCGTCGACCTTGAGCATGGGCAGCGGCGCTGGGTTGTCCTTGTCGGTCACGGTGACGCCGATGCCGATGTCGGCGATGCCGTTGATCAGCACGATTTCGCCCGGGCCGGCTTCGGTCGATTGCACGCGGTCCAGGCCCTGGAAGGTCAGCACCTGGTTGACGCGACCCTTGACGGCCTTGCCGTCCGGGCCTTCCATGACCAGCACGTCGGTCATTGGACGCAGCGTGCCCTGGCTGATGCGGCCCACGCCGATGCGGCCGACGAAGGTCGAGAAGTCGAGTGCGGAAATCTGCAGTTGCAGCGGCGCGTTCGGGTCACCCTTTTGCGAAGGCACGTGCTTCAGGATGGTGTTGAACAGGGCCGACATGTCGGGGCCCCACTGCTCGCCAGGCGCGCCTTCTTCGAGCGACGACCAGCCGTTGATGCCCGAGGCATACACCACGGGGAAGTCGAGTTGTTCGTCGGTCGCGCCGAGCTTGTCGAACAGGTCGAAGGCGGCATTGACCACCTTGTCGGGGTTCGCGCCGGGCTTGTCGACCTTGTTCACGACCAGGATGGGCTTGAGGCCTAGGGCCAGCGCCTTCTTGGTCACGAAGCGCGTCTGCGGCATCGGGCCTTCCTGCGCGTCGATCAGCAGCACCACGCCGTCGACCATCGACAGGGCGCGCTCCACTTCTCCGCCGAAGTCCGCGTGGCCCGGGGTGTCGACGATGTTGATGTGCGTGCCTTCCCAAGTCACGGCGCAGTTCTTGGCCAGGATCGTGATGCCACGTTCCTTTTCGATGGCGTTGTTGTCCATCACCGTGTCGACGACCTTCTCGTGCTCGGCGAAGGTGCCGGACTGGCGCAGCAGCTGGTCGACCATGGTGGTCTTGCCATGGTCCACGTGGGCAATGATGGCGATATTGCGGATTTGCTTGGTACTCATGGTGTCGCTTCTGTCTGTTGTGCGTTCAAAAGAATTTGCTGAATTTCGATGGGGTTCAGCAAGCGCCCCGGGATCAGTTCGTTGGCGGCGATGTGCGCCGTACCGAGAAAGGCAGGCGGCGTGTCGCCGAACACCGCCACGTGGTCCGCATCGGCCCACTGGCCACGGCGGCGCAGGCCGGACAAAAAGCGCCCCGCATCTTCGCTGCCGAGCGTGACGATCGTGTGGCCTTCGACCAGGGATTCGGCAGGCAACAACTGGGCCAGCCGCTCATCCTCGTCCATGGCTTCGAGCGCCTCGAGCGTTATGCACTGCGCCACGCCGAAACCGCCGGTGGCCGTGCGGCGCAGCGACGTGAGGTGGGCGCCGCAGCCCAGCGCCTCGCCGAGGTCTTCGCCCAGCGTGCGGATGTAGGTGCCCTTGCTCACGGAAGCCACGATGCGGATCGCATTGCCCGCAGATTCGGAAGCGGCCTGGGTGATCTTCAGTGCGTGGATCACCACGTCGCGCGGCGCACGTTCGATCTCGATGCCTTCGCGGGCGTATTCGTAGAGCGCCTTGCCGTCCTTCTTGAGCGCGCTGTGCATCGGCGGAACCTGGCGGATCGGGCCGGTGAACTGCGCCTCGGCGCGGACGAGGTCTTCGGCAGTGACTTGCACCGGGCGCTCGGCAATCACCTCGCCTTCGGCATCGCCGGTCGAGGTCTTGATGCCCAGGCGGGCCGTGGCTTCGTAGGTCTTGTCGGCGTCCAGGTGCAGCTGGCTGAACTTGGTGGCCGCACCGAAGCACAACGGCAGCACGCCGGTGGCCAGTGGATCGAGCGTGCCGGTATGGCCCGCTTTTTCGGCGCGCAGCAACCACTTGGCCTTCTGCAAGGCCTGGTTGCTGGAGAGTCCCAGCGGTTTGTCGAGCAACAACACCCCATGCACAGGGCGCCGCTGCACCCGTGTGCGTGGCGCATTCATCGCTATTCGTCTTTCGAGCGGGAAGCGACAGCCTGCGCGATGAGCGCGTTCATGTCGGCCGCACGCTCGGTGGTGCGGTCGAACAGGAAGTGCAGCGTCGGCACGGTGTGGATATGAAGGCGCTTGAAAAGGCCGTTGCGCAGGAACCCTGCGGCCTGGTTCAGCGCAGCGGTGGTCTCGTCGACGTCGCCCGTGAGCATGCTGAAGTAGATCTTCGCGTGCGCATAGTCGGGCGTGACCTCGACCGCCTGGATCGTGACCATGCCCACGCGCGGGTCCTTCAACTCGCGCGCGATCAACTCCGTCAGATCCCGCTGGATCTGATCGGCGACCTTGAAGGCGCGGTTCGGGGCTGCTGCTTTTCTTTTGGGCATTTGATCGATCGCTGGCGTCGCGAGATCGAGCTCAGTGCAAGGCGCGCCGTCGAAGGCAGTACATCAGTACGGCAAGACGGCTGCGACGCGGCATGAGTTCGATATCGCGGCGCGCGTTACAACGTACGCGCAATCTCCTTGATTTCGAAGAATTCGAGCTGATCGCCTTCTTTGATGTCGTTGTAGTTCTTGAGCTTGATACCGCACTCGAAACCTTCGCGGACTTCGCGGACATCGTCCTTCATGCGCTTGATCGAGTCGACTTCGCCGGTGTAGATCACCACGTTGTCGCGCAGCAGGCGGAAATGCGCACTGCGGTTGACCGAGCCCGAGGTGATGTACGAACCTGCGACCGTACCGATCTTCGAAGCCACGAACACCGTGCGGATCTCGGCCGAACCGATGATCTCTTCGCGGCGCTCCGGTGCCAGCATGCCCGACATCGCAACCTTGATCTCGTCCACGGCGTCGTAAATGATGCTGTAGTAGTTCAGTTGCACGCCGTTGTTCTCGGCCAGCTTGCGCGCACCGGCATCGGCACGCACGTTGAAACCGATCACGATGGCCTTGGAGGCGATGGCGAGGTTGATGTCGCTTTCGCTGATGCCGCCGACGCCGGCGTACACCATCTGCACCTTGACTTCCTCGGTCGCCAGCTTGAGCAGCGACTGGGCCAGCGCTTCCTGCGAGCCCTGCACGTCGGCCTTGATGATGATCCGCAGCGTCTGCACTTCGCCGGCCGAGAGGTCGGTGAACATGTTCTGCAGGTTCGCGGCCTGGGCCTTCGCCAGCTTCGTGTTGCGGAACTTGCCGGCACGGTAGGTGGCGATTTCGCGCGCACGGCGCTCGTCGGCCATCACCATGAATTCGTCGCCCGCTTGCGGCACTTCGGTCAGACCTTGAATTTCGACCGGGATCGACGGACCCGCGGTCTTGATGGTCTTGCCGTCTTCGTCCAGCATGGCGCGCACGCGGCCATAGGTGGAACCTGCCAGCACCACGTCGCCGGTCTTGAGCGTGCCCGATTGCACCAGCACGGTGGCGACCGGGCCGCGGCCCTTGTCCAGCTGCGCTTCGATAACCAGGCCCTTGGCCGCGGCATCCACCGGCGCCTTCAGTTCCAGCACTTCGGCTTGCAGCAGCACCTGTTCGAGCAGGTCGTCGATGCCCTGGCCGGTCTTGGCCGACACCGGCACGAACGGCACGTCGCCGCCGTACTCTTCGGGCACCACCTCTTCGGCCACCAGTTCCTGCTTCACGCGGTCCAGGTTGGCGTCGGGCTTGTCGACCTTGTTGATCGCGACCACGATCGGCACACCCGCCGCCTTCGCGTGCTTGATGGCTTCCTTGGTCTGGGGCATGACGCCGTCGTCGGCCGCCACCACCAGGATCACGATGTCGGTGGCCTGCGCACCGCGGGCACGCATGGCGGTGAACGCCTCGTGGCCCGGGGTGTCGAGGAACGACACCATGCCGCGTTCGGTTTCGACGTGGTACGCACCGATGTGCTGCGTGATGCCGCCGGCTTCGCCCGCTGCAACCTTGGCGCGGCGGATGTAGTCCAGCAGCGAGGTCTTGCCGTGGTCGACGTGACCCATGACGGTCACGACCGGTGCGCGCGGCAGGGCTTCCGCCGTTTGCGCCGACACGTCCTCGTCGGTGAAGGCTTCCGGATCGTCCAGCGCGGCAACCACCGCGTTGTGACCCATTTCCTCCACCAGGATCATGGCCGTGTCCTGGTCCAGCGACTGGTTGATGGTCGCCATCTGGCCCAGCTTCATCAATTGCTTGATGACTTCGCCGGCCTTGACGGCCATCTTGTGCGCGAGCTCGGCCACCGTGATGGTTTCGGGCACGTGCACTTCCAGGATGCGCGCCTCGACCGGTGCGGCCGGTGCGTGTTCCTCGTGACCGCCGCGATCATTGCCGCGACGGCCGCGCGGGCCTCCGCGCCAGTTACCGCGACCGACGCCACCGCTGGCATCGCCGCGGGTCTTGATTTCCTTCTTCTTGGCAGGATCGCCCGCCCAGCTCGAGGAGAGCTTGGCCGACTTGACTTCCTTGCCTGCGCCGGCTGCGGCGCCAGGGGCTGCAGCAGCACCCGGAGCGGCCGGCGCACCGGAACGCGCCGCCGGCGTGGCCGGCTTGTGCAGCGTGCCCTTGACCGCGGCCTTTTCGGGCTGCGGCTTCTCGGGCGCCTTGTGCGGCACCAGCACGCGGGCTGGTGCGTTCATCATGGCGCGGATGGCTTCGGCCTCGGCGAGCGCCTTGCGGCGACGTTCGTCCAGGTCCTTGGCACGAGCGGCTTCCTCGTCGGCACGGGCCTTCGATTCGGCGGCGGCCTTGGCCTTCGCGTCTTCCTTGGCTTGCGTGGCGGCGTTCTGGGCAGCCAGCTTGGTGTCGGCGGCTTGCTGTTCGGCGGCAGCAGCAGCGGCGGCCGCGGCGACTGCAGCAGGTGCTTCGACCGGCTTGGCGGCTTCCTTCGCAGGCGCAGCGGCGGCTTCGGAGGCAGCCTTGGCAGCCTTCTGCTCGGCGGCGACGCGTGCGGCTTCCTGCTCGGCCTGTTCGGCGCGCTCGGCCTTTTCGGCCTGCTCGCGTTCGCGCGCTTCGGCTTCTTCGCGCAGGCGGCGCTTCTCGGCCAGTTCTTCTTCCTGGCGGCGGATCAGTTCGGCCTGTCGGCGCGCTTCTTCCTCGCGGCGGGCCAGTTCGGCCTCGTCGACGCGGGGTGCGGCCGGCGCGGCAGCGGGCGCCTCGGCGGCTTGCTGCACCGGCTCGGCCGGGTGGCCTTCGTCGCGCTGGATGAAGGTGCGCTTCTTGCGCACTTCCACCTGGATGGTGCGGGCGCGGCCGGTGGCATCGGCCTGCTTGATCTCGCTGGTCGACTTCTTGGTCAGCGTGATCTTCTTGCGCTCGGGCTCGGCAGTGCCGTGGCTGGCTTTGAGAAAGCCGAGCAGGCGCTGCTTGTCAGCCTCGGTGAGTGCATCGGTGGGTGCCGCTTTGGGCACGCCTGCGCTCTTGAGCTGGTCAAGCAAGGTTTCGGGAGTCTTCTTGAGCTCGTTCGCGAACTCGGCGACAGTGGTACTGGACATATTGGTTTCGTGCCTCCATGACCATCACTCTTGGCCGGCGAACCAATGTTCGCGGGCTTTCAAGATGAGGGCTTTGGCGTCATCGGCGCTGTGGCCGGTGATCTCGGTGAGTTCATCGACCGCGAGGTCGGCGAGGTCGTCACGGGTATTCACACCCGCTTCGGCCAACTTGGGAATCAGCTCGGGGTCCAGGCCTTCGAGGTCGCGCAGGTTCTGCGATACCGACGACTGGGTCTCGACGCCCTCCTCCTTGGCGATTTCCATGGTCAGCAGCGCATCCTTGGCACGCGAGCGCAGCTCATTGATGGTGTCTTCGTCGAACGCTTCGATCTCGAGCATTTCGGAAATCGGCACATAGGCGACTTCTTCCAGGCTGTTGAAGCCTTCGGAGATCAGGATGTCGGCGATTTCTTCGTCCACATCGAGCTTTTCCATGAAGAGCTTGCGGCTGGCATCCGTTTCGGTCGCCTGCTTCTGGGCCGACTCGTTGGCGTCCATGATGTTGATCTTCCAACCGGTGAGGTCGGAAGCCAGGCGCACGTTCTGGCCGCCGCGGCCGATGGCGATGGCGAGGTTTTCCTCGTCGACCACCACGTCCATGGCGTGCTTTTCTTCGTCCACCACGATCGAGGACACGTTGGCCGGGGCCAAGGCGCCGATCACGAACTGGGCCGGATCTTCGCTCCACAGCACGATGTCGACGCGCTCGCCGGCGAGTTCATTCGTGACGGCGTTGACACGGGTGCCGCGCACCCCGACGCAGGTGCCGATCGGGTCGACCCGCTTGTCGTGCGAGAGCACGGCGATCTTGGCGCGCGAACCCGGGTCACGGGCGCAGCTCTTGATTTCGAGGAGGCCTTGTTCGATTTCGGGCACTTCCTGACGGAACAGCTCGATCATGAACTCGGGCGCCGAGCGCGACAGGATGATCGGCGCGCCGCGCAGGGTCAGGTCGACTTCCATGATCATGGCGCGCACGCGGTCGCCGTTGCGCAGGTTCTCCTTGGCGATCATCTCGCTGCGGCGCAGGCGCCCTTCGACGCGGCCGGCCTCCACGATGATGTCGCCCTTGTCCAGGCGCTTGACGGTGCCCACGAAGATCTTGTCGCCGCGCGACATGAAGTCGTTGAGCAGCATCTCGCGCTCGGCATCGCGGATCTTCTGCAGGATCACCTGCTTGGCGGCCATGGCGCCGATGCGGCCGATCGGCACCGAGTCCACCGCTTCTTCGATGTACTCGCCGACTTCGATGTCCGACATTTCTTCCTTGGCTTCGAACAGGAGGATTTCCTGGTCGGGCAACTGCAGGCCGGCCTCGTCCGGAACGACGTGCCAGCGGCGGAAGGTTTCGTAGTCGCCGCTGTCGCGATCGACCGCCACGCGGATGTCCACGTCGCCCTGATGGAGCTTCTTGGTGGCTTGCGCCAGTGCGGATTCGACCGCGCCGAAGACCACGTCACGTTCGACGTTCTTCTCGCGCGAGATCGCATCCACCAACATCAACATTTCGCGATTCATGCCACCACTCCTCTGGTCAGTCCGGAACATTCGTTCCGTCGTCAATATCCGAAAAACCCGGTTGGGTTTTGGCCTTTCGGCCCTTGAAATCCACAATGGGTGCGAGCCGCGCATCGCGCAGCTCGTCAAGCACGAAGCCCAACGCCCGCAGCGGTGCAGGCGCGCGCTTCTTGCTCACTTTTTGACCCGGCTTGGGCTCGGGCGCATCGCTCCAGACGATCTGCCAGCCCGGGGCTACATCAGCCCCCTCTGCCTTTTCAGCACGCTCCAGCGTGCCGCGAAATTTCTTGCGGGTGGCCGACACTTGGCCCGCCGCCGCCGCGCCCATGGGCGCCTTGAGCGTGATGTCGATCACCGCACCGACGAAACGCTCGAAATCCTGCTCGTTGCGCAACGGCCTGTCGATACCGGGCGAGGACACCTCGAGCCGCTTGTAGTCGACACCATCGACCTCGAGCGCGAACTGCAGTTGCCGCGTCACCTTCTCGCAGTCTTCGACCGTCACGAACGGCTCCGGCACGCCTGCGGCCACAGCGTCAGAAGTGGGGGCCGTCCAGGGCAAATCAATCGTCACGCGCAGCAGTCCGCCGGCCGACCGTTCGATCTCGACCAGGTCGTAGCCAAGACCGGCCACGGTTTGTTCCACTATTTGCTGCAATGCCACGTGTTCGAAAGTGCCTTTTAAATACTCAATTCGCCGAATTCGCGATATGCGCCACTGCAATACCGGAACCTCAGCGAACGCAACGAATGATCAAGAATGCATAGACCAAAAAAAACGGGCGGTTGGTACCCGCCCGTTTGGTCGTGAGCCTCGAATTATATGCTATTCGTGTGATAAATGAAGGGGCATTGCAGCTCAGACGGTCATTGGACGACGAGATTTCGACCAGACCACCGCAAACAGCACCGCGCCGAGCGCCAATGCCGCCGCCGCAACCAGCAGCGGTTGCTCGAACGAGCCGGTGCGCTGCGCCAGGGGTGCCGCGAACAACGGGCCGATGATCTGCCCCACTCCGTAGGACGCCGTGGCATAGCCGATCAGCCCGGCAGCCGCATTGCCGCGCAGCCGGCGCGCTTCCCGCATTGCGAAAAGGGTGATTGCGGTGAACGGCATCCCTAGCAGGAGGCTGCCCAGCGCAAACCCAATGATCGTGGGCCATGCCACGGAAAGCACCACGCCCAGCGCCTGCAATGCATAGGCGGCTGCCAGCAGGAGCCGGTTGTCCCAATGGGTGGGCGCGCGGGCGCCGATCAACGCGCCCGGAATGATCGCCGCACCGAACAGGGGCCAGAAGAAATCAGGCCAGGACGATCCTGGCAGCGCCTGGCGCGCAATCACCGGCAGGAAGGTCGCCGTGATGATGTACCCAAATCCTGCCAGCCCATACAGCGCGACCAGCCAGATCGCATCGCTGCGATCCGCACCGGATGCCGTCACTGTGCCAGCGGCCACAGGGCCTTTCGTGCCGCTGCCTTGCGCGGCCTCACCGTCGTCGAACACGCGCCAGATGATTGCGATGAGCACGACCGCCAGCAGCCCCAGGCCGATCCACCCCACCTCGGAACCCCAGCGTCCCAGTGCGCCGCCGAGGAGTCCGGTCATGGCAATCCCGATGCCCGGCCCCGTGTAGATCACCCCGGCCAGCGTTGGCGAATTCGTTTCAGCCAGCCGCCGCAACCCCCAGCCCGAAGCAAAGACGAAGACCCAGGCGCTCATCACGCCAGCCGCACCGCGCAGGATTCCCCACCCCGCAAAGCTGTGGAGCAGCCCCATGCCGACCAGCAATGCCGCGGTCGCCGCCAAGCCACCCCGGACCATGCTAGAGGCCTTGATCCCGATGGCCGCGCAGCTCACCGCGCCGAAGAAATAGCCCAGGTAATTGAGAGACGCGAGCACCCCGCCCCCGGCCAGCTCCAGTTTTCCCTCTCCCAGCATGATGGGCAACATGGGCGTGAAGGCGAAGCGCCCCAGGCCCATCGCCACAGCCAGCGTGACCATGCAGGCCAGCGCAGCGCGCCAGGCGCCGCGGCGGGCCTGTCCGTTTACCGACATTTCTTCGTCTCTTTTCGTTCTATTCCAGCAGCGCCGCGGCCACGAGCTTCTGCGTATAGGGGTGCACCGGCGCATCGAGCACGCGCTCGACCGACCCGGTCTCCAGGATGGCCCCGTCCTTCATCACGATGACCTGGTGCGCCATGGCACGGATCACCTCGACGTCGTGGGTGATCAAGAGGTAGCTCAACCCGCGCTCGCGCTGCAGGCGCTGCAGGAGGCCCAGCACCTGCTTCTGGATCGTGACGTCGAGCGCGCTCGTCGGCTCGTCGAGCACCAGCAGTTGCGGATCGACGATCAAGGCGCGCGCGATTGCAAGGCGCTGCCGCTGCCCACCGGAAAACTCGTGCGGATAGCGGTCGAGCAGCGCGGGAAACTGCGCCTCGGTCAACCCCACGTCCGCCAGCGCCGCGAGCGAACGGGCCCGGCGAGCCTTCGTATCGAGTTCCGGCGCGTGGACTCGCAGCCCCTCCCCCACGATCTGCTCGACCGTCATGCGCGGCGAGAGCGAGGAAAACGGGTCCTGGAACACCACCTGCATCGTGCGGCGCAGGGCCAGGTCCGATGCGCGATCGACCGCCCAGCCCTTGCCGTCCACCTTCAGCTCGCCCTGGTGCTTCAGGAGCCCGAGCGCCGCGAGCGCCAGGGTCGACTTGCCCGAGCCCGATTCGCCGACCACGCCCAGCGTCTCGCCCGGCACGATGCGGAAATCGGCGCCCTGCACCGCGATGAATTCTCCCTTGCGGAACCAGCCCGCAAAGCCTGGCCTGGCCACCGGATAGCTCACGCGCAGGGCCTTGGCTTCGAGCACCGGCGCAGCATCGGCGCGTGCCGCCACCGCCGCCACGTCGCGCTCCGGATGGCTGTCGATCAGCTTGCGGGTGTAGGCGTGCTGCGGCGCGTCGAACACGGTGGCCACGCCGCCGTGTTCGACGATGTGGCCGTTTTCCATCACCGCCACACGGTCGGCGAAGCGGCGCACGAGGTTCAGGTCGTGGGTGATCAGCAGCACGGCCATGCCGTACTTGCGCTGCAGATCGGCCAGCAGCTCCAGGATCTGCGCGCGGACGGTGACGTCGAGCGCGGTGGTCGGCTCGTCGGCCAGCAAAAGGCGCGGCTTGCATGCGAGTGCCATGGCGATCATGGCGCGCTGGCGCTGGCCGCCCGACAGCTGGTGCGGGAACGAACGCGCCCGCCGCGCCGGCTCCGGAATGCCGGTGTCGGCCAGCAATTGGACGGCCGCCGCCTGCGCCGCGCGGGCGGACAGACCTTCGTGCAGCTCAAGCACCTCGGAGATCTGGTCGCCCACGCTGTAGAGCGCGTTGAGCGCAGTCATCGGCTCCTGGAAGATCATCGCGATCTCCTTGCCGCGGATGCCGCGCAGGTCGCGCTCGGGAATCGCCAGCAGGTCGCGCGCGCCCTGCGAAGGTTCTGGGCCGAAGAGCCTCGCGACCCCGGCCAGGTGGGCGTTCTGCACCAGACGCAGCAACGACAGCGCCGTGACAGTCTTGCCCGAGCCCGACTCTCCCACCAGCGCGAGCTTTTCGCCAGCGCCGACCTGGAAGTCGACGCCATGCACAACCTCCTTGCCGCTGAAGGAAACCCGCAGGCCCTTCACATCGAGCAGGGGCTGTTTCGTCGTTGGATTCATGGCGCTCACTTGTCGGCCTTCCGCGGATCGAGCGCATCGCGCAGTGCGTCGCCCATGAAGGTCAGCAGCATGAGCGTGACGACCAGCACGCCAAAGGTGGAGAGCGAGATCCACCAGGCGTCGATGCTCGACTTGCCCTGGTTGAGCAACTCGCCCAGCGACGGCGTGCCCGGCGGCACCCCGAGGCCAAGGAAGTCGAGCGAAGTCAGCGCGAGGATCGCCGCGCTCATGCGAAACGGCAGGAAGGTGACGACCGGCACCATGCTGTTGGGGAGGATGTGACGCCACATGATCTGCAGGTTGCTCACGCCCAGGGCGCGGGCGGCGCGCACGTAGTCCATCTGGCGGTTGCGCAGGAACTCGGCGCGCACGTAGTCGGACAGCGCCATCCAGCCGAACAGGCTCAGCAGGAGCAGGAGCAGGGTCACGCTCGGCTTGAAGATGGCGCTGAAGATGATGAGCAGATAGAGCTCCGGCATCGAGCCCCAGATCTCGATGAAGCGCTGGAACGCCAGGTCGATCCGGCCCGCGAAGTAGCCCTGCACCGCGCCGGCCGCTACGCCCAGCACCGTGCCGATGACCGTGAGCGCGAGCGCGAACAGCACGCTCACCCGAAAGCCGTAGATGAGTTGGGCCAGCAGGTCGCGGCCGCGATCGTCGGTGCCTAGCCAGTTGTCGGCCGAGGGCGCCGCAGGGCTCGGCGCCTTGGCGAAGTAGTTCAGCGTCTTGGCGCCGTAGGTGTTCGGCGCGAACACCGCCCAGTTGTCGCCCGCGGTGATCCGCTCGCGGATGAAGGGGTCGAGGTAGTCGGCCGGCGTCTCGAAGTCGCCACCGAACGTTTTCTCGGAGTAGTCGCGTAGCACGGGGAAATAAGTCTGGCCCTGGTAGCGCACGACGAGCGGCTTGTCGGTGGACAGCACCTCGGCAAAGAGGCTCAGCACCACCATCAGCGTGAAGAGCACCAGGCTCCAATAACCGAGCCGGTTGCGCTTGAAGCGCATCCAGGCACGGCGGCCGGGCGAGATGTGCGGGGCCGTCTCAGTCGAATTTGACACGCGGGTCCACCCAGACGTAGCAGAGATCGGAGATCAGCTTGGTCACCAGGCCGATCAGCGTAAAGATGTAGAGCGTGCCCAGCACCACGGGGTAGTCGCGTCGGATCACGCTTTCATAGCCCAGCAGGCCCAACCCGTCGAGCGAGAACAACGTCTCGATGAGCAGCGACCCCGCGAAGAAGGAGCCGATGAAAGCAGCGGGCAGCCCCGTGATGATGGGAATGAGCGCATTGCGGAACACATGCTTCCAGAGCACCTGGCGCTCGCCGAGCCCCTTGGCGCGCGCAGTCAGCACATATTGCTTGCGGATCTCTTCGAGGAACGAGTTCTTGGTCAGCATGGCCGTCACCGCGAAGCTCCCGAGCACCATGGCCGTGACCGGCAACGTGATGTGCCAGAAGTAATCGACGATGCGGGCGCCCCAGCTGAGCTCGTCCCAGTTCGAGGAAGTCAACCCGCGCAGCGGGAACCACTGCAACTGCCCTCCGAAGATCACCAGCAGCGCCACGCCCAGCACGAAACCCGGAATCGCATAGCCGATCAACACGATCAGCGTGGTGACGAGGTCGAAGCGAGAGCCCGCGCGCACCGCCTTGGCCACGCCCAAGGGCACCGCCACGCCGTAACTGATGAAGAAGGTCCAGAGGCCAAGGCTGATCGACACGGGCAGCTTCTCCAGGATCAGCGTCCACACGTCCTTGTTCTGGAAGAAGCTCTTGCCAAGGTCGAAGCGCGCGAACTGCCCGAGCATCTGCCAGAGACGCTCGTGCGGCGGCTTGTCGAAGCCGTAGAGCGCCTTGATCTGCTCCAGGCGCTTGGGGTCGACCCCCTGATTGCCCCGATAGGAGCCGCCACCCGACTCGAAGCCCCCGCCCCCGCCGCCGACGCCCGCGGTCTTCGCCTCGGCCAGGTACTGCTCCACCGGCCCACCCGGCACGAACTGCACCACCACGAAGGTGACCAACAGCACGCCCAGCAACGTGGGAATGAACAGCAGGAGCCGCTTGAGGACATAGGAGAGCATCGACGGGTTCCTTCTCTTCTATGGCTTGGGCGGCTTGGCCCACCAGGTACCCATGATCCAGCCCTCGGCGGCGGCGTAGGGCGGCATCGGCGCCTTGAACGCCAGCCGCCAATCGTCGTACACGACGCGGTGCGAACTCAGCGTCCACTGGGGAATCAGGTAGTGGCTGTGCATGATGACCCGGTCGAGTGCCCGGCAGGCAGGCAGCAGCTCGGCCTTGGTGTCGGCATCGACGATGTCCTTGAGCAAGGCATCGACAGCCGGCGTGGACACGCCCATGTAGTTGCCCGAGCTCTCCGTCTTGGCGGCCTTGCTGCCGAAGATTTCGAGCAGTTGCTGGCCGGGGTTGTTGGTGCCGGTGAAGTTGATGGTGGTGATGTCGAACTGGAACCGGTCCAGGCGTTCCTGGTAGAGCGCGAAATCGACGGACGAGAAATTAAGCGCAATGCCGAGCTTCTCGAGGTTCCGGACCCACGGCGACACCGTGCGCACGCCGCCTTCCTTGCTGTCCAGGTACTCCAGCGTCATGGCCTCGCCCTTGGCGTTGCGCAGCGCGCCGTCGCGGTACTCCCAGCCGGCCTCCTTGAGCAGTTCGCGCGCCCGGCGCAGGTTGTTGCGCAGGGACTGGCCTTCGCCCTCGGTCGTGGGCGGGACGTACATCGGGCCGAAGCTGGCGTCGGGAATCTTGCCGCGCCAGCGTTCGAGCAGCGCCTTTTCCTCGGCCGACGGCAGGCCTTGCGCTTCGCAGTCGGTGTTTCCGAACAGGTCCTTCACGCGCGGATAGCCGCCGTAGAACATCTGGCGGTTCATCCACTCGTAGTCCAGCGCGAGCCCGAGTGCCTCGCGCACGCGCGGGTCCTTGAGCTTGTCGCGGCGGCTGTTGAGCACGTAGCTCTGAAAGCCCGCGGGCTTCTTGTGCTGGAACTCGCGCTTGATGAGCTCCCCGGTGTCGAAGCGCTTGCCGGTCACCCGCCGCGCCCAGTCGCCGGCCGAGTAGAAACTCATCATGTCGAATTCGCCGGCCTTGAGCGCTTCGAGGCGGGCCGTGTTGTCCTTGTAGATCTTGACGGTGATGCGGTCGAAGTTCTGGCTGCCACGGTTCACTGCGAGGTTGCGGCCCCAGTAGCCGGGGTCACGTACGTACGTGATGTCCTTGCCGAAGCGCACCGGCCCGATCTTGTAGGCACCGCTGCCGATCGGAATGTCCATCACCACCTGGTCGAAGGGTTTGGCCTTCCCGTTTTCCACGCCCCAGTCGCGGCTGAAGACCGGCAAGCTGCCTACGGTGAGCGGCAGCTCGCGATTCGGGGTCTTGAAGCGGAAGCGGATGGTGCGCGCATCGATCACGTCGGCGCCGTCCACTTCCTGCAGCAGCGTCTTGTAGCCCGGCGAGGTGAAGGGGCCGATCAACGTGTCGTAGCTGTGCTTTACGTCGGCCGCCTCGACCGGCTTGCCGTTGTGGAACTTCGCCTCGGGCCTGAGGCGGAAGGTGACGCTGCGCCGGTCGGGGGCGACCGTCACGTCTTCTGCCAGCAGGCCGTAGCCCGAGGCGGTTTCGTCCATCGAACCGGCCAGCAGCGACTCGAAGATCAGGCCGTCCAGGTAGGCCGGCGCCGTGCCCTTGATGGTGAACGGGTTGTACTTGTCGAAGGTGGAAACGCGCAGGTTGCTCACCAGGCGCAGCTCGCCGCCCTTGGGTGCGTCGGGGTTGACGTAGTCGAAAGCGGTGAAGCCGGGGGCGTACTTCAGGTCGTCCCAGAGCGCATATCCATGCGCCGCCCACACGGGAGCCGCACACACCAACAACCACCAGACCCGAAGAAACCGCATGCGAGAATTCTGCCCAAGATTTTCACGAGGCAATTTCATGGGCTTTCTTTCCGGCAAAAAACTGTTGATCACCGGTGTGTTGAGCAATCGCTCGATCGCTTACGGCATCGCCAAGGCGTGTCACGAACAAGGTGCGGAGCTCGCCTTCAGTTATGTCGGCGAACGATTCAAGGACCGTATCACCGAATATGCCGCAGACTTCGGCTCGAGCCTGATTTTTGATTGCGACGTGGGCGACGACGCCCAGATCGACAAGCTCTTCGCCGACCTCGCCCAGACCTGGCCCAGGTTCGACGGCTTCGTCCACAGCATCGGCTTCGCCCCGCGCGAGGCCATCGCGGGCGATTTCCTGGACGGCCTCTCGCGCGAAGGCTTCAAGATCGCGCACGACATCAGCGCCTACAGCTTCCCGGCCATGGCCAAGGCGGCCCTGCCCTACCTCAACGACAAGTCGGCGCTGCTCACGCTCACCTACTTGGGCGCCGAGCGCGCGCTGCCCAACTACAACACCATGGGCCTGGCCAAGGCTTCGCTCGAAGCCTCGGTGCGCTACACCGCCTCGTCGCTGGGCCCGAAGGGCATGCGCGTGAACGGCATCAGCGCCGGTCCCATCAAGACGCTGGCCGCGAGCGGCATCAAGGGCTTCGGCAAGATGCTGGCGGCTGTGGCCGACGCCTCTCCGATCCGCCGCAACGTGACGATCGAGGAAGTGGGCAACGTCGCCGCCTTCCTGCTGAGCGACCTGGCCAGCGGCGTGACCGCCGAGATCACCTACGTGGACGGCGGCTTCAGCAACGTCGTCGGGGGCATGGCGGAGTAAGCCGACCCTCTTCCCGAAGCCTCGCAGCGACCGTCGCACGGTCGCTGCCCGCTCCCCATTGATCGCATCGTGCTGAATCGACGTTCCCTCCTGCTCGCCGTCCTGGGCGTGGCCCTGGCCACCCCGGCGCTCGCGCGCAATGCGGCGCCCTCGCTGATGCTGGCCGACGTCTATCGTCCCGGCATGTCTCTGGCCGACTACTGGGTCAGCGAAAAATACGACGGCGTGCGGGGCTACTGGGACGGCAAGCAGTTGTGGACGCGCGGCGGCGAACCCGTCGCGGCGCCCGCCTGGTTCATCGCGTCGCTGCCCAGGCAGCCGCTCGATGGCGAGTTGTGGGCGGGACGCGGGCGCTTCGCGCATGCGGTATCCACCGCGCGCAGCCAGACGCCGAACGACGTCGCCTGGCGCGAAATGCGCTTCATGGTGTTCGACATGCCGGCCCAGCCCGGCGACTTCACGACGCGGCTGGCGGCACTGCGCAAGCTGCTGCCGATCACCGATGCGCCGTGGGTCATCCTCGTGCCGCAGGAGCGCGCCACCACGCACGCCGAACTTCAGGCGCTGCTCGACAAGACGGTGAAGATGGGCGGCGAAGGCCTGATGCTGCATCGGGGTAGCTCACCCTATCGGGGCGAGCGCAACAACGACCTGCTGAAGGTCAAGCCCCACGACGACGCTGAAGCCCGGGTGGTCGGCCACGTGACGGGCAAGGGGCGCAACAGCAACCGGCTCGGCGCCCTGGTCGTCGAGACGCCCGAGGGCAAGCGCTTCAAGCTCGGCTCCGGCCTGACCGATGCCGAACGGGAAAACCCGCCAGCGATCGGCACCTGGGTCACCTACCGCTTCAACGGCACGAATGCCAGCGGCCTCCCCAGGTTCGCGCGCTTCATGCGGGTGCGCGACGACGCCCCGCACTCCTGAGCACGATCAGCCGGCCCTGCGCACGCAGTCGGCGTAGTAGCGCTTCTTGCCCGTCTCGTCGATGCGCGCCACCAGGCCGTGGATGTCGGTCTCGAAGCCCGGACACTGCAGGTTGAATTCGCGCGAGAACTTCAGGTAGTCGACGATCTTCTTGTTGAACACTTCGCCCGGAATCAGGAGCGGAATGCCCGGCGGGTACGGCGTGATCAGGCTGGTCGTGATGCGGCCCTCGAGCTCATCGATTTCCACGCGCTCGGTCTTCCTGTGCGCGATGTGGGCGAAGGCGTCGCTTGGCTTCATGGCCGGCGTCAGGTCGCTCAGGTACATCTCGGTGGT
>NZ_JXQQ01000029.1 GCF_000834655.1 Variovorax paradoxus | reverse complement strand
TCCGTGAAGGCGGCCGCACCGTGGGTTCGGGCGTCGTGGCAAAGATCCTCGACATCTAAGCCCAACGAAAAGAGTACCGGAGGGGTATAGCTCAATTGGCAGAGCGTCGGTCTCCAAAACCGAAGGTTGTAGGTTCGATTCCTACTGCCCCTGCCACCTAGGTGGCGCCTCCGAAAAGCCCGTCCCGTCCCGGCGGGAGGCAAAAAAAGCCCATCGTGACCCGATGGGCTTCGGCGTCTCAAGAGACGCATTGAATTGAAGGTCGAAAGACCACAGGAAAACAGCCGAACATGGCCACTTCTCAAATCGAAACCGTGAGCACGGGCGCCGACAAGGCCAAATTGGCCGCGGCCGTGGTGCTGGCAGTGGGTGCCATCGTGGCGTTCTACCTGCTGTCGCGCCAAGGCTCGCTGGTGCAATGGGCCGCGCTGCTGGTCGGCCTGGCCGCGGCCGTGGGTGCCTTCGGCAGTTCGGAGAATGGCCGTCAGTTGTGGGCCTTTGGCCGCGACTCGTGGCGCGAGGTCAAGAAGGTCGTCTGGCCGACCCGCAAGGAAGCAATGCAGATGACGGCTTACGTGTTTGCCTTCGTGGCGATCATGTCCGTCTTCCTCTGGCTCACCGACAAGACGCTCGAATGGGTGTTTTTCGACCTCATTCTGGGCTGGAGAAAATAAGCAATGACCGACGACGTAGTTGAAACCACGCCGGAAGAGGAGAACACTCCGATCCTGGCTCCCGCCGCCAACCCAGATCTGCGTTGGTACGTGGTGCATGCCTATTCGGGCATGGAGAAAGCTGTCGAGCGCAACATCACCGAGCGCATCAACCGCGCCGGCATGCAGGACAAGTTCGGCCGCATCCTGGTCCCGACCGAAGAAGTGGTCGAGATCAAGAACGGCCAGAAACGCACGACCGAACGCCGCTTCTTCCCGGGCTACGTGCTGGTCGAAATGATCATGGACGACGAGAGCTGGCACCTGGTGAAGCACACCAACAAGGTGACGGGTTTCGTGGGCGGTGCCAAGAACCGTCCGGCTCCGATCTCGCAGAAAGAGGTCGAGGACATCGTCAGCCAGATGCAGCAGGGCACCGAGAAGCCGCGCCACAAGGTGGAGTTCACCGTCGGCGAATTCGTGCGCGTCAAGGAAGGCCCGTTCACCGACTTCAATGGCACGGTGGAAGACGTCAACTACGAGAAGAGCAAGGTCAGCGTGTCGGTCATGATTTTCGGCCGCTCCACGCCTGTCGAACTCGAATTCAGTCAGGTCGAGAAGACCTGAGCCTCGGGCCGGAAGGCCTGAACCATTTCCGGCTGCGCGCTATCCGACTCGGTGCGCGGCCTTGAGCAGAAGAGTCGTTTAACCCCGGGGAGCCGCGGCGAGAGCCAAGGCGATATCACCCGCAAGGAGCAAAAACATGGCGAAAAAAATCGTCGGCTTCGTCAAGCTGCAAGTGCCAGCTGGTAAGGCCAACCCATCACCACCGATCGGTCCCGCACTGGGCCAGCGTGGTCTGAACATCATGGAGTTCTGCAAGGCGTTCAATGCGCAGACGCAGAGCTACGAGCCCGGTCTGGCGCTGCCGGTGGTCATCACCGCGTTCGCCGACAAGAGCTTCACCTTCATCATCAAGTCGCCGCCCGCCGGCGTGCTGATCAAGAAGGCGATCAAGCTGGACAAGGGTTCGGCTCGCCCGCACCTCGACAAGGTTGGCAAGATCACGCGCGCTCAACTCGAAGAGATCGCCAAGACCAAGATGAAGGACCTGACGGCCGCCGACATGGACGCCGCGGTTCGCACCATCGCCGGTACTGCCCGCTCGATGGGCGTGAATGTGGAGGGCGTGTAAATGTCCAAAATCACCAAGAAGCAAAAAGCGCTCGAAGGCAAGGTCGACAGCAACAAGCTGTACCCGCTGGCTGACGCGATCGTCATCGTCAAGGATGCCGCCACCGCCAAGTTCGACGAATCGATCGACGTGGCCGTGCAACTGGGCATCGACGCGAAGAAGTCGGACCAGGTCGTGCGTGGCGCCGTCGTGCTGCCCAACGGCACCGGCAAGACCAAGCGCGTGGCCGTGTTCGCCCAGGGCGCCAAGGCTGAAGAAGCCAAGGCCGCCGGCGCCGACATCGTCGGCATGGACGACCTTGCTGCGATGGTCAAGGCTGGCGACATGCCTTTCGACGTCGTGATCGCTGCCCCCGATGCCATGCGCGTCGTCGGTACGCTCGGCCAGATCCTCGGCCCGCGCGGTCTGATGCCCAACCCCAAGGTCGGCACCGTGACCCCGGACGTCGCCACGGCCGTGAAGAACGCCAAGGCTGGTCAGGTTCAGTTCCGCGTCGACAAGGCCGGCATCGTGCACGGCACGATCGGCCGTCGCTCGTTCGACAACGACAAGCTGCAGGGCAACCTCGCTGCGCTGATCGACGCTCTGGTCAAGGCCAAGCCTGCGACCAGCAAGGGCGTGTACCTGCGCAAGGTGGCTGTGTCGTCGACCATGGGTCTGGGTGTCCGCGTGGACACGCAAACCATCTCGGCGAGCTAAAGAGATTTGCCCGGCTCCGCAAGGAGCAGGGCGGATGTGGTGGGTCGCGGCAGCTTCGGTTGCCGTGAGCCATCCAAGACCGCTGGTGTGCAGGGCGCTGCACTTAATCGCCGGATCGATCCTTCCGGTATCCAGCGCAGATGGCGACCCCACTGCAAGGAATCAAGGAATTTGATTTTTTGTTCCTAACAGTTGGTCGCTGCATGAAGCGCGATCCGAGGCCCCGGCCGAAGGTCGCATTAAAAGGAGTAGACCTTGAGTCTGAATCGCAGTGAGAAAGAAGCGGTCATCAGTGATGTGACCAGCCTCGCCGCTAAAGCTCAAACGCTCGTGATGGCGGAATACCGTGGCATCACGGTTGCCGATATGACCAAACTGCGCAGCGAAGCTCGCAGCAAGGGT
Organism: Variovorax paradoxus; assembly: GCF_000834655.1. GTDB lineage: Bacteria > Pseudomonadota > Gammaproteobacteria > Burkholderiales > Burkholderiaceae_C > Variovorax > Variovorax paradoxus_F. The sequence continues at coordinate 23,924 of NZ_JXQQ01000029.1, read as the reverse complement.
GTGACCCTCAGCGTGTTGAAGAACACGCTGGCACGCCGTGCTGTCGCTGGTAGCGCATTCGAAGTCGTCGGTGACCAGATGACCGGTCCGCTGATCTACGGCTTTTCCGAAGACGCAGTGGCCGCCGCCAAGGTGGTGGCCGACTTCGCGAAGACCAACGACAAGTTGGTGATTCGCGGTGGCGCGTTTGGCGGCAAGGTCCTGGACGTCAACGGCGTGAAGCAACTGGCCAACATCCCTTCCAAGGAAGTGCTGCTGTCCCAATTGCTGGGCTTGATGCAATCCCCCGTTTCCCGTACGGCACGCGTTCTCGCGGCGCTGGCTGCGAAGCGTGGCGAAGGCGAAGCTGCACCCGCTGCCGATGCACCGGCAGAAGCGCAGGCTGCTTAAAGCCTTGCGTTTGAAATATTCAACCCAATTGTTAGGAAACAAAAATGGCATTCGATAAAGACGCATTTCTGACCGCGCTCGACAGCATGACGGTCCTGGAACTCAACGACCTGGTGAAGGCCATCGAAGAGAAGTTCGGCGTGAGCGCCGCTGCAATGGCCGCTCCGGCCGGCGCTGGTGGCGGTGCCGCCGCTGCCGTGGCTGAAGAACAGACCGAATTCAACGTCGTGCTGGCCGATGTCGGCGCGAACAAGGTGTCGGTCATCAAGGCCGTGCGCGAAATCACCGGCCTGGGCCTCAAGGAAGCCAAGGACCTGGTGGAAGCCGCTCCCAAGGCTGTCAAGGAAGGCCTGTCGAAGGCTGACGCTGAAGCCGCCAAGAAGAAGCTGGAAGAAGCCGGCGCCAAGGTGGAACTGAAGTAATTCAGACCCCCTAGAGGGCTGGAGGCGCCTGAAAAGGCCCTCCAGCCTTTGCCGCTTTCAGAGCGCACCCAAAAGATGCCATCCCGATGCGTTTTTTGAGTGTCTTCTGACCCCGACTGCAGAAGACCCCTTGGTTCGGGCGATGTGCAACGCATCGCTGTCCGCCAACGGCTGGTAGTGGCCAGCCGCCAAGCAGTGGTGCCGTTCGCCCGGCATTGCTGACAAGTCGCTGAAGATCTCAAGCTCCGGAGCTCTCATGGCCCAATCGTCCGCGTACAGTTACACCGAACGCAAGCGCATCCGAAAAAGTTTCGGTAATCGCGACAGCGTCGTCGAAATCCCCTACCTGCTGCAGATGCAGAAAGACGCGTACACCGCGTTCCTGCAAGCCGGCATCGCCCCCAAACAACGCACCGTCGAAGGCCTGCAGGCCGCGTTCGACGCCGCGTTCCCGATCGTCTCGCACAACGGTTTTGTCGAGATGAAGTTCCTCGAGTACAACCTGGCGAAGCCGGCCTTCGACGTGCGCGAATGCCAGACCCGTGGTCTGACCTTCGCCTCGGCCGTTCGCGCCAAGGTCCAGCTCATCATCTATGACCGCGAGTCGTCGACGTCGCAGTCCAAGGTGGTCAAGGAAGTGAAGGAACAAGAGGTCTACATGGGCGAAGTGCCGCTCATGACCGAGAAGGGTTCTTTCATCATCAACGGCACCGAACGCGTGATCGTGTCCCAGCTGCACCGCTCGCCCGGCGTGTTCTTCGAACACGACAAGGGCAAGACGCACAGCTCGGGCAAGCTCCTGTTCTCGGCCCGCGTGATTCCCTACCGCGGTTCGTGGCTCGACTTCGAGTTCGACCCGAAGGACATGCTGTACTTCCGCGTGGACCGTCGCCGCAAGATGCCGGTCACGATCCTGCTGAAGGCCATCGGCCTGAACCCGGAATCGATCCTCGCGAACTTCTTCGTGAACGACAACTTCCGCCTGATGGACAGCGGCGCGCAGATGGAGTTCGTCTCCGAGCGCCTGCGCGGCGAAGTCGCGCGCTTCGACATCACCGACAAGTCGGGCAAGGTCGTGGTCGCGAAGGACAAGCGCGTCACCGCGCGCCACACGCGTGAACTGGAGCAGTCGAACACCACGCACATCAGCGTGCCGGAAGACTTCCTGGTCGGCCGCGTGATCGCCCGCAACATCGTGGACGCCGACTCCGGCGAGATCCTGGCCAAGGCCAACGACGAACTGACCGAAGCACTGCTTAAGAAGCTGCGCACGGCCGGCGTGCAGGACATCCAGGTCATCTACACGAACGAACTGGACCAGGGCGCGTACATCTCGCAAACGCTGCGCATCGACGAAACCGTCGACGAGTTCGCAGCGCGCGTGGCCATCTACCGCATGATGCGCCCCGGCGAGCCGCCGACGGAAGACGCGGTGCAGGCCCTGTTCCAGCGCCTGTTCTACAACCCGGACACGTACGACCTGTCGCGCGTGGGCCGCATGAAGTTCAACGCCAAGGTCGGCCGCGACGAATCCACCGGTCCGATGGTGCTGACCAACGAAGACATCCTGGCCGTGGTCAAGATCCTCGTCGACCTGCGCAACGGCAACGGCGAAGTCGACGACATCGACCACCTGGGCAACCGCCGCGTGCGTTGCGTGGGCGAACTGGCCGAGAACCAGTACCGCACCGGCCTGGCACGTATCGAGAAGGCCGTGAAGGAACGTCTGGGTCAGGCCGAGCAAGAGCCGCTGATGCCGCACGACCTGATCAACAGCAAGCCGATCTCGGCCGCGCTGAAGGAATTCTTCGGTGCCTCGCAGTTGTCGCAGTTCATGGACCAGACGAACCCGCTGTCCGAAATCACCCACAAGCGCCGCGTGTCGGCCCTTGGCCCGGGTGGTCTGACGCGTGAACGTGCAGGCTTCGAAGTGCGCGACGTGCACGTGACCCATTACGGCCGCGTGTGCCCGATCGAAACGCCCGAAGGTCCGAACATCGGTCTGATCAACTCGCTGGCCCTGTACGCCCGCCTGAACGAATACGGCTTCATCGAGACGCCGTACCGTCGCGTGGCCGACAGCAAGGTCACCAACGAGATCGACTACCTCTCGGCCATCGAGGAAGGCAAGTACGTCATCGCCCAGGCCAATGCGGCCCTGGACAAGGACGGCAAGCTGACCGGCGACCTGGTCTCGGCGCGTGAAGCCGGCGAATCGATCCTGGTCGGTGCCGAGCGCATCCAGTACATGGATGTGTCGCCCGCGCAGATCGTGTCGGTGGCTGCCTCGCTCGTGCCGTTCCTGGAGCACGACGATGCGAACCGCGCGCTGATGGGCGCCAACATGCAGCGTCAGGCCGTGCCCGTGCTGCGCCCTGAAAAGCCGATGGTCGGTACCGGTATCGAGCGCGTCTCCGCGGTCGACTCGGGCACCGTGGTCACGGCCACCCGCGGCGGCATCGTCGACTACGTCGATGCAACCCGCGTCGTGGTGCGCGTGAACGACGCCGAAGCGGCTGCCGGTGAAGTCGGTGTGGATATCTACAACCTGATCAAGTATCAGCGTTCGAACCAGAACACCAACATCCACCAGCGTCCGATCGTCAAGCGCGGCGACAAGATCGCCAAGGGCGACGTGATCGCCGACGGCGCATCGACCGACCTGGGTGAGCTGGCCCTCGGCCAGAACATGCTGATCGCGTTCATGCCCTGGAACGGCTACAACTTCGAAGACTCGATCCTGATCTCCGAACGCGTCGTTGCCGAAGACCGCTACACCTCGATCCACATCGAGGAACTGGTGGTGATGGCCCGCGACACGAAGCTGGGCGCAGAAGAAATCACGCGCGACATCCCGAACCTGGCCGAGCAGCAGCTCAACCGCCTCGACGAATCCGGCATCATTTATGTCGGCGCCGAAGTGCAGCCGGGCGACACGCTGGTGGGCAAGGTCACGCCGAAGGGCGAGACCACGCTCACGCCTGAAGAGAAGCTGCTTCGCGCCATCTTCGGCGAGAAGGCTTCCGACGTGAAGGACACCTCGCTGCGTGTGGACCAGGGCTCGCAAGGCACCGTGATCGACGTGCAGGTGTTCACCCGCGAAGGCATCACGCGCGACAAGCGCGCCCAGCAGATCATCGACGACGAACTCAAGCGCTTCCGCCTTGATTTGAACGACCAGCTTCGCATCGTCGAAGCCGACGCGTTCGACCGTATCGAGAAGCTCCTGACCGGCAAGGTCGCCAACGGCGGCCCGAACAAGCTGGCCAAGGGCACCAAGCTCGACAAGGCCTACCTGGCATCGGTCGAGAAGTTCCACTGGTTCGACATCCGCCCGGCGGAAGACGAAGTGGCTTCGCAGCTCGAGTCGATCAAGAATTCGCTGGAGCAGACGCGCCACAGCTTCGACCTCGCGTTCGAAGAAAAGCGCAAGAAGCTCACGCAGGGCGACGAGTTGCCCGCGGGCGTGCTCAAGATGGTCAAGGTCTACCTGGCCGTCAAGCGCCGCCTGCAACCCGGCGACAAGATGGCCGGCCGCCACGGCAACAAGGGTGTGGTGTCCAAGATCGTTCCGGTCGAAGACATGCCCCACATGGCCGACGGCACGCCGTGCGACATCTGCCTGAACCCGCTGGGCGTGCCCTCGCGGATGAACGTGGGCCAGGTGCTCGAAGTGCATCTGGGTTGGGCCGGCAAGGGCATCGGCCAGCGCATCGGCGACCTGCTGCAGCAAGAGGCCAAGGTGGCCGAAGTGCGCAAGTTCATGGAGCAGCTGTACAACGGCTCGGGCCGTCCGGAAGACCTCGCTCAGCTGAGCGACACCGACGTGCTCGCCATGGCGGCCAACCTGCAAAGCGGCGCGACGTTCGCCACGCCGGTGTTCGACGGCGCCTCGGAAGAAGAAATCCGCGGCATGCTGAAGCTCGCCTACCCGGACGACATCGCCAAGCTCAAGGGCCTGACCGATACGCGCACGCAGGCGTACCTGTACGACGGCCGCACCGGCGACCAGTTCGAGCGTCCCGTCACCGTCGGCTACATGCACTTCCTGAAGCTGCACCACTTGGTCGACGACAAGATGCACGCCCGTTCGACCGGCCCGTACTCGCTCGTCACGCAGCAACCGCTGGGCGGCAAGGCGCAGTTCGGCGGCCAGCGTTTCGGGGAAATGGAAGTGTGGGCGCTGGAAGCTTACGGCGCCGCCTACGTCCTGCAGGAAATGCTGACCGTGAAGTCCGACGACGTGCAAGGCCGTACCAAGGTGTACGAAAGCATCGTCAAGGGCGAGCACTCGATCGAAGCCGGCATGCCGGAATCGTTCAATGTGCTGGTCAAGGAAATTCGTTCGCTGGGGCTCGACATCGAGCTCGAGCGTTCTTAATTTGAAAAGGGAAAGAGTCTTATGAAATCGCTACTCGACCTGTTCAAGCAATTCACGCCCGATGAGCATTTCGATGCCATCAAGATCGGCATGGCTTCGCCCGAGAAGATCCGCTCGTGGTCTTTCGGTGAAGTGAAGAAGCCCGAGACGATCAACTACCGCACGTTCAAGCCCGAGCGCGACGGTCTCTTCTGCGCGAAGATCTTCGGCCCCATCAAGGACTACGAGTGCCTGTGCGGCAAGTACAAGCGCCTGAAGCACCGCGGCGTGATCTGCGAGAAGTGCGGCGTTGAAGTCACGCAGACCAAGGTGCGTCGCGAGCGCATGGGTCACATCGACCTGGCCGCGCCCTGCGCCCACATCTGGTTCCTGAAGTCGCTGCCGTCGCGCCTGGGCCTCGTGCTCGACATGACGCTGCGCGACATCGAACGCGTGCTGTACTTCGAAGCCTACGTGATCACCGACCCCGGCATGACCCCGCTGAAGAAGTTCGGCATCATGTCCGAGGACGACTACGACGCCAAGCGCAAGGAATACGGCGACGAATTCGTCGCCAAGATGGGCGCCGAAGGCATCAAGGATTTGCTGCAGGGCATCGAGCTCGACAGCGAGATCGAACGCCTGCGCGGCGACCTGACCGGCTCCGAAGTCAAGGTCAAGAAGAACTCCAAGCGCCTGAAGGTGCTGGAAGCCTTCCGCAAGTCGGGCATCAAGCCCGAGTGGATGGTGCTGGATGTCCTGCCCGTGCTGCCGCCGGACCTGCGTCCGCTGGTGCCGCTGGACGGCGGCCGCTTCGCGACCTCCGACCTGAACGACCTATACCGCCGCGTCATCAACCGCAATTCGCGTCTGCGCCGCCTGCTGGAGCTCAAGGCCCCGGAAATCATCGCGCGCAACGAAAAGCGGATGCTGCAAGAGGCTGTGGACTCGCTGCTGGACAACGGCCGTCGCGGCAAGGCCATGACCGGTGCCAACAAGCGTGCGCTCAAGTCGCTGGCCGACATGATCAAGGGCAAGAGCGGTCGTTTCCGCCAGAACCTGCTGGGCAAGCGCGTCGACTACTCGGGCCGTTCGGTCATCGTGGTGGGCCCGACGCTCAAGCTGCATCAGTGCGGCCTGCCCAAGCTGATGGCGCTCGAGCTGTTCAAGCCCTTCATCTTCTCGCGCCTCGAAGCCATGGGCATCGCGACCACGATCAAGGCTGCCAAGAAGGAAGTCGAATCGGGTACGCCGGTGGTCTGGGACATCCTGGAAGAAGTGATCAAGGAACACCCGGTCATGCTGAACCGTGCGCCTACGCTGCACCGTTTGGGCATCCAGGCGTTCGAGCCGATCCTGATCGAAGGCAAGGCGATTCAGCTGCACCCGCTCGTTTGCGCGGCCTTCAACGCCGACTTCGACGGCGACCAGATGGCCGTTCACGTGCCGCTGTCGGTGGAAGCGCAGATGGAAGCCCGCACGCTGATGCTGGCCTCCAACAACGTGCTGTTCCCGGCTTCGGGCGAACCGTCGATCGTTCCTTCGCAGGACGTGGTGCTGGGTCTGTACTACACGACCCGCGACCGCATCAACGGCAAGGGCGAGGGCCTGATCTTCTCCGACATCGGTGAAGTGCAGCGCGCGCTGGACGCCAACGAAGTCGAACTCACCGCCAAGGTGGCAGTGCGCATCACGGAATACACCAAGGACAAGGAAACCGGCGTCTTCACGCCGTCGACCTCGCTCGTGGACACCACCGTGGGCCGTGCATTGCTGTCCGAGATCCTGCCCAAGGGCCTGCCGTTCTCGAACATCAACAAGGCGCTGAAGAAGAAGGAAATCTCCAAGCTCATCAACGTCTCGTTCCGCAAGTGCGGCCTGAAAGAGACCGTCGTGTTCGCCGACAAGCTGTTGCAAAACGGCTTCCGCCTGGCGACCAAGGCCGGTATCTCGATCGCGATCGACGACATGCTGGTGCCCGCCGAGAAGCACGGCATCATCGAGCGCTCCGCCAAGGAAGTGAAGGAGATCGAACAGCAGTACGTCTCCGGTCTCGTGACCTCCGGCGAGCGCTACAACAAGGTGGTGGACATCTGGGGCAAGGCCGGCGACGAAGTGTCGAAGGTCATGATGGCCAAGCTCTCCAAGCAGAAGGTCATCGACCGCCACGGCAAGGAAGTCGAGCAGGAGTCGTTCAACTCCATCTACATGATGGCCGACTCCGGCGCCCGCGGTTCCGCAGCGCAGATTCGCCAGGTGGCCGGCATGCGTGGCCTGATGGCCAAGCCGGACGGCTCGATCATCGAGACGCCCATTACCGCGAACTTCCGCGAAGGCCTGAACGTACTGGAGTACTTCATCTCCACCCACGGTGCCCGTAAGGGTCTGGCCGACACGGCGCTGAAGACGGCGAACTCGGGTTACCTCACCCGTCGTCTGGTCGACGTGACGCAAGACCTGGTCGTGACCGAGCAGGACTGCGGCACGCACGGCGGCTACCTGATGCGCGCAATCGTCGAAGGCGGTGAAGTGATCGAGTCGCTGCGCGACCGAATCCTGGGCCGCTCGGCAGCGGACGACGTGCTGCACCCGGAAAACCGCTCGGTGCTGCTCAAGGCCGGCGAGATGTTCGACGAAGACAACATCGAAGTCTTGGAAGCCCAGGGCGTCGACGAAGTCAAGGTCCGCACCGCGCTGACTTGCGAAACCCGCTTCGGCATCTGCGCGACCTGCTACGGCCGCGACCTGGGCCGCGGCGGCCTGATCAACATCGGCGAAGCCGTCGGTGTGATCGCGGCGCAGTCGATCGGCGAACCCGGCACGCAGCTGACGATGCGTACCTTCCACATCGGCGGCGCCGCTTCGCGTGCGGCCATCGCTTCGAGCGTGGAAGCCAAGTCGAACGGCTCGATCGGCTTCAACGCCACGATGCGCTACGTGACCAACAGCAAGAACGAGCTGGTGGTGATTGCACGTTCGGGCGAGATCGTCATTCATGACGAACACGGCCGCGAGCGCGAACGCCACAAGGTGCCGTACGGCGCGACCCTGGCCGTCAAGGCCGACCAGCAGATCAAGGCCGGCCACGTGCTCGCCAACTGGGATCCGCTGACGCGCCCGATCATCACCGAGTTCGCCGGCAAGACGCAGTTCGAGAACGTCGAGGAAGGCCTCACGGTCGCCAAGCAGGTGGACGAAGTGACCGGTCTGTCGACCCTCGTGGTGATCGACCCGAAGCGCCGCGGCGCCGCCAAGGTCGTTCGCCCGCAGGTGAAGCTCATCGACGCCTCCGGCGCCGAAGTGAAGATCCCGGGCACCGACCACTCGGTGACGATCGGCTTCCCGATCGGCTCGCTGGTGCAGATCCGCGACGGCCAGGACGTGGGCCCCGGCGAAGTGCTGGCGCGTATTCCGGTCGAAGGCCAGAAGACCCGCGACATCACCGGCGGTCTGCCGCGTGTTGCCGAGCTGTTCGAAGCCCGTTCGCCGAAGGACAAGGGCATGCTGGCCGAAATGACCGGTACCGTGTCGTTCGGCAAGGAAACGAAGGGCAAGATCCGCCTGCAGATCACCGATCCGGAAGGCACGGTCTGGGAAGACCTCGTGCCGAAGGAAAAGAACATCCTGGTGCACGAAGGCCAGGTGGTGAACAAGGGTGAGTCCGTGGTCGACGGTCCGGCGGATCCGCAGGACATCCTGCGCCTGCTGGGTTCGGAAGAGCTCGCTCGCTACATCGTGGACGAAGTGCAGGACGTGTACCGCCTGCAGGGTGTGAAGATCAACGACAAGCACATCGAGGTGATCGTTCGCCAGATGCTGCGCCGCGTCGTGGTCGACAACATCGGCGAGACGAGCTACATCTCCGGCGAACAGGTCGAACGCAGCGAAATGCTCAACACCAACGACGCCCTGCGCGCCGAAGGCAAGATCCCCGCGACGTTCACGAACCTGCTGCTGGGTATCACGAAGGCATCGCTGTCGACCGACTCGTTCATCTCGGCCGCTTCCTTCCAGGAAACGACGCGCGTGCTGACCGAAGCCGCGATCATGGGCAAGCGCGACGAGCTGCGCGGTCTGAAGGAAAACGTCATCGTCGGCCGCCTGATTCCCGCAGGCACCGGCATGGCTTACCACCAGGCCCGCAAGGTCAAGGACCAGATGGACGAGGCCGAGCGCCGTGCCATCGCCGAATCCGAAGCCGCCGAACTGGCGGGTTCCTCGAGCGATGCGACGACCACGGCCGACGCCAGCGAAGGCGCCGCGACCGAATAACCGGCTAGCATCACCGGCCATGACCGGCACCCCACGCCCCCCGACCGCCCCCGGTTGGGGGGCGTTTTTCTTTGTGTTTCGATGAGGTGTCGTTTCCGATGAGCGTGTTGCCCGAATCGCTGGCCAGCTGGATCGTCATTGCGGTGCTGCTGTTCTGGTTCGTCGGTGCCTACAACCGGCTGGTGCGCCTGCGCGCGGCCGTGCTGCAGGCCTATGCGACGCTCGACGCGGCGCTGGGCAGGCAGCTCGATTTCGTGCAGGCCAGCATCACCGCCGCGCCGCAAGAGAACCCGCCGTCGCAGGAGCTCCTGTCGTCGATCGCGCCGCTGCAGGCGGCCACCACGCAGCTGGCCACCTTGCTGGGTGCCACGCGGCTGCATCCGCTCGATGCGGGCGGCATGGCGGCGCTGGGCACTGCGCTGCAGGTGCTGATCTCGGCCTGGCAGCGCCAGCATCCGGATGCGGTGACTGTTTTCGATGCCGACGGCACGCTTTCGCGGCCGATGCCGATGCAGCCCGGTGCAGCTGGTAGCGCCACCGCGCAGAACGCGCCCGAGCCGATCGCCTGGCCCGAACCCTCGGCGGCCGCGGAAATCGCGCGCAGCCAGTTCAACCTGGCGGTGGCGCACTACAACGACGCGATCGTCCAGTTTCCGGCGCTGCTGGTGGCATGGGCCGTGCGTCTGCGTCCGGCCGCGCCCCTGCGCTAAGAGGCCGAGAGGCGCGTTTCCTTCTTTACATTGCACGGCGTAGTGCCTTTGGCCCGCCCGTTACCATCCGCCCCAACTTGTCCGAACTACCTTCCGATTCCCCCGGCAACGCAGCGCCCTCGCTGCAGCCGCCCTTGTGGCGCCAACTGCAATTGACCGCGGGGGCGCTCGCGTCGATCCGCGCCGGCACCTCGGGCTCCGTCGCGTTCGAGGCCGTCGAGCCCGCGCTGCGGCCCGGCGTGCAGGCGCTCGGCTTCCAGGTGCTGCGCTGGCTCGGCCGCGCCGAGGCGCTGCGCCGCCACCTTGCCAAGCGCACACCGCCGCCGCTGCCCGACGCCTTGCTCTGCGCCGCGCTGGGCCTCGCCTGGGACGCCGAGCGCGCGCCCTACGAACCCTTCACGCTGGTCGACCAGGCCGTCGAAGCGGCCAAGCGCAACCCGGCGACCCGGGCGCAGGCCAGCTTCATCAATGCGTGCCTGCGCCGGTTCCTGCGCGAGCGCGACGAGCTCGTCGCCATCACCGACCAGGAGCCGGTCGCGCAATGGAACCATCCGCGCTGGTGGATCGAGAAGCTCAAGCGCGACCATCCGCGCGATTGGCAGCGGATCCTGAATGCGGACAACGCGCAGGCGCCGATGACTTTGCGCGTCAACACCCAGAAGTCCACGGCTGCTGCCTATCTATTGGAGCTTGAAGCTGCGGGCCTCCCGGCCACGCGCGTCGGTGCCAGCGGCCTTCAGCTCGGACGCGCGCGTCCGGTGCAGCAACTGCCCGGCTTTGCCGACGGCGTTTGTTCGGTGCAGGACGCGGCCGCGCAGATGGCAGCGCCGCTGCTGCTCGACGGCCTGCTGCCGGCCAAACCCGGCGCCGCGCCGCTGCGCGTGCTCGACGCGTGCGCCGCCCCTGGCGGCAAGACTGCGCACCTGCTCGAGATGGCCGGCCCCGGGGCCGCCGAAGTGATCGCCCTCGAGGTCGACGCCTTGCGCAGCCGCCGGATCGGCGAGACCCTGACCCGCCTCGGCCTGCAAGCCAAGGTGGTGGTGGCCGATGCCGCGCGCCCCGCCGACTGGTGGGACGGCACGCCTTTCGACGCCATCCTGCTCGACGCGCCATGCACCGCTTCGGGGATCGTGCGTCGTCACCCGGACGTTCGCTGGCTGCGCCGCGAGAGCGACACCGCCCAACTGGCCGCCCAACAAGCGGCGCTCCTGGCCGCGCTCTGGCCGCTCGTGCGGCCCGGCGGCCGGCTCCTTTACTGCACCTGTTCCGTCTTCCGGGAAGAGGGCTCGCAACAAATTGATGCGTTCCTTGCACACAACACTGACGCACGATTGCAACCGTCCCCGGGCCATTTGCTGCCCCAAAGCGGGGGGAATGTCCGTGGCGTCCCGGACAATCCCTCAGGTGACCACGACGGCTTCTTCTACGCCCTGCTTGAAAAACGCTGAGTCCGCTCGGCCGCGCCGAACGGTCCTGCTGGCCATGTTCCTCTTGGTCTGGGCGCTGCTGCTGGCGTGCCTTCCGGCCCCGGCAGCCGCGCAGAACCGGCCAGGCGCGGCGATCACCCAAATGCGCCTGGAGCAGGCCGACGACGGCGTTTATCTGAGCGCCGGCGTGCAGTTCGAACTGCCTTCGCTGGTCGAGGAGGTGCTCGACAAGGGCATCGCCATCTATTTCGTGGCCGAGGCCGAGATGTACCAGGAGCGCTGGTACTGGACCGATCGCAAGGTCGCCCAGGTCACGCGCCACATGCGGCTGGCCTACCAGCCGCTCACCCGTCGCTGGCGCCTGAACGTCTCGCCGGTGCCGATCACAGGCGCGGCCGGCTTCGGCATCTCCCTGAACCAGAATTTCGACACTCTCGGCGATGCGCTGGAAGCCATCAAGCGCATCGGCCGGCTGCGCATGGGCGACGTCGCGGAGATCGGCGACGACCCGCTGCACCAGGTGACGTTCCGCTTCCGCCTCGATACCTCGCAGCTGCCGCGGCCGTTCCAGATCGGCGTGGTCGGCCAGGCCGACTGGAACATCTCGGCCGAGCGCACCGCGAAGCTCGCGCTGGAGAAGCAGCGGTGAGCACCAAACCGCGCAGCGGCGCAGCGGCCACACCCGCCGCACGCCGCTCGCGTGCGATGCGCTGGGCCGTGGGCGTCGGCGCGGCGATGGTCACGGCCATCGGCCTGGTGCTGATGTTCCTGCTGGCCCAGGCCACCAACAACCGGGAGCTGTACGAGCGCTACTACGTGCGCCTCTTCGGCATCAACGTGGTGGTGGCGGTGCTGCTGGTGCTGGTCATCGGCTGGGTCGCCTTCAGGCTGTTGCGGCGGTTGCGCCAGGGCAAGTTCGGCAGCCGGCTGCTGATCAAGCTGGCGGCCATCTTCGCGCTGGTGGGCGTGGTCCCGGGGGCGCTGGTGTACGTGGTGTCCTATCAGTTCGTCGAGCGTTCGATCGAGAGCTGGTTCGACGTCAAGGTCGAAGGCGCACTGGATGCCGGCCTGAACCTCGGCCGCGCCACGCTCGACTCGCTCTCCGACGACCTCGCGGCCAAGACCCGCGTCGCCAGCGCGCAGCTGTCGTCGGTGTCCGATGCGAGCGCCGGTCTTGCGCTGGAGCGCATCCGCGACCAGCTCGAGGCAAGCGACGTGGTGCTGTGGACCGGGTCCGGCCAGCTCATCGCCGGCGCGGGTACCTCGCGCTTCCAGCTCAACCCCGAGCGGCCGACCGCGCAGCAGTTCCGCCAGGTGCGCCCCGACCGACCGCTCGCGCACGTCGAGGGCCTGGACGAAACTGCCGCGCCCGGCGCAACGCCGCCCGTGGCGAGCGTGCGTGCGCTCGCGATGGTGCAGCGGCCCGGCTTCGACTTCGATACCGCGCCGCGTTACCTGCAGGTCACGCGGCCGCTGCCGGCGGCCGTGGTCAAGAACGCGCTGGACGTGCAGGAAGCCAATCGCGAATACCAGGAGCGGGCGCTCGCGCGCGGGGGGCTGCGCCGCATGTACATCGGCACGCTCACGCTGAGCCTGTTCCTGGCCGTGTTCGGTGCGGTGCTGCTGGCCGTGCTGTTCGGCAACCAGCTCGCGCGCCCGCTGCTCGTGCTGGCCGATGGCGTGCGCCAGGTGGCCGCCGGTGACCTGCGGCCGACCGCCGTGCTGCAGGGCAAGGACGAGCTGGGCGGCCTCACGCGCTCGTTCGCCGTCATGACGCAGCAGCTGGCCGATGCCCGCGGCGCGGTCGAAAAGACCATGGGCCAGCTCGACGCGGCCCGCGCCAACCTGCAGACCATCCTGGACAACCTGACCTCGGGCGTGATCGTGCTCGACGCCAAGGGCACCGTGCTCTCGACCAACCCCGGCGCCACCCGCGTGCTGCGCGCGCCGCTCGCGGCCTACGAAGGTCAGGCGCTCATCGACGTGCCAGGCCTGGCGGACTTCGGCGCCAAGGTGCAGCAGCAGTTCGACGAGTTCCAGGTCGAGCGCATGCAGCACGGCCTGGACCACTGGCAGCACGCCTTCGAGCTGCACGCCACCGGCATGGACTTGCCGCAGCAGGACGGTGCAATCAACATCGTCGCGCGCGGTGCGGAACTGCCCGGCGCAGCGCGGCTTCTGGTGTTCGACGACATCTCCGAGATCGTGTCGGCACAGCGCGCGCAGGCCTGGGGCGAGGTCGCGCGGCGCCTGGCGCATGAGATCAAGAACCCGCTCACGCCGATCCAGCTGTCCGCCGAGCGGCTCGAGATGAAGCTCTCGGGCAAGGTGGCGGCGCCCGAGCAGGCGATCCTGGTGAAGTCGGTCAAGACCATCGTCGACCAGGTCGATGCGATGAAGCGGCTGGTGAACGAATTCCGCGACTACGCGCGGCTGCCCGCGGCCGACCTGAAGCCGGTCGACCTGAATGCGCTGCTGGCCGATGTGCTGCAGCTCTATCACGCCGAGAACCTGCCGATCGTGCTGCGCTCGGAGCTCGACGTGCGCTGCCCGCCGATCCGCGGCGACGAGCAGCAGATTCGCCAGGTCGTTCACAACCTGCTGCAGAACGCACAGGACGCCGCCGAGGCTGCCTCCAGCAGCACGGGGCGGGCGGGCGAGGTCGTCATCCGCACCCGGCTGGGCGATTCGGGCCAGCGCGTGCGACTCACGGTGCAGGACAGCGGCCCGGGCTTTGCAGAAAATATCCTGAAGCGCGCCTTCGAGCCCTACGTCACGACGAAAACAAAAGGTACCGGTTTGGGGCTTGCGGTGGTCAAGAAGATCGCCGATGAGCACGGCGCGCGCATCGAGCTTTCCAACCGCGTTGTCGACGGGGCTGTGGCAGGGGCGCAAGTCTCGCTATCATTCGCGCTGGCAGGCGAGCCGCGGGCAGCGGCCGCTCACACCGAAGACTCGAAGTCTTCCACCGCCTGAGCGCCACCGAAATCCAGCGCGAGGGCGCTGGACGGGCCAGCGGACCAACACCTACCAGCGCATACAACAAGCAGCACTCATGGCAAACATTCTCGTGGTCGATGACGAGCTGGGCATCCGGGACCTGCTCTTCGAAATTCTCAATGACGAAGGCCACAACGTGGAGCTCGCGGAAAACGCCGCCGAAGCACGTGCCGCACGGCAACGCGCGCGGCCCGATCTCGTATTGCTCGACATCTGGATGCCCGATACCGACGGCGTCACGCTGCTCAAGGAGTGGTCCACCGCCGGCCTCCTGAGCATGCCCGTCATCATGATGAGCGGTCACGCCACCATCGATACCGCAGTCGACGCGACGCGCATCGGCGCCTTCGCCTTTCTCGAAAAACCCATCACGCTGCAGAAGCTGCTCAAGGCGGTGGAGCAGGGGCTCGCACGCGAGAGCGCACGGCGCGCCGCGGCCGGCGTGGTGCCCACGCCGGCCGGCGGCCACCAGGCGGCTGCGATCACCACCACCGGCGACAGCCTGCTGATGGCATCGTTGGCGTCGGTGCCGGTGCCCGATGCCGGTCCGCAATCGACGCAGAGCTTCGACCTCGACCGCCCGCTGCGCGATGCGCGCGACGGTTTCGAGAAGGCGTACTTCGAATTCCACCTTGCGATGGAGAACGGTTCGATGACCCGCGTCGCCGAGAAAACCGGCCTGGAACGCACCCATCTTTATCGCAAGCTCAAACAACTTGGCGTCGATCTTTCAAGAGGGCGCAGAAGCGCTGTATAATCTAGGGCTGCACACAATGGCCCGGTAGCTCAGTTGGTAGAGCAGCGGATTGAAAATCCGCGTGTCGGTGGTTCGATTCCGCCCCAGGCCACCATTTTTCTTTCTCGGTAGATCCCAAGACAGCTCAAAAGCCCTTGTACATCAAGGACTTAGCCTCAAAAAGGCGGCTCAAGCGGCATCACCGAATCTCACAGAGTCCCGTTCTTGCGCGTACCCCACGGTGTACCCCAGACTGCTTTTCAATCGCAGTCGATTTTGGGTACACCATGGGGCAACTCAACGAGCTTCAGATCAAGGCGGCAGCGCCGCGGGACAAGGAATATTTGCTGGCGGACGGCGACGGTCTCTACCTTCGCGTGCGCCCGACCGGCAAGGCGTGGGTTTATCGCTACAAGCGGCATGGCAAGGAGGCCAAGCTCAGCATCGGGCACTACCCGGTCGTGACGCTTGCGACGGCGCGCAGGAAGGCGCGTGCCGAGGCTGAGAAGCGCGCCGAGGGCGTCGACCCGCGGGAGGCGCGTCGCGTGGAGGAAGAGCGCGTTCGCGTTGCCCGCCTCAATACCTTTGAACGCACCGCCCGCGCCTGGCACGCACAGGCGTGGAAAGACCGGACATGGTCCGCCGGCTATGCCGAGAAGGTGATGCGCCACCTGGAACTGCACATCTTCCCGTGGATCGGTGCGCTGGCCATGGAGGCCATCTTGCCGACCGAGGTGGTCCGATGCCTTCACCGCATCAAGGAGCGCGGCAATCTGGAGACGGCGCAGCGGGTTCGCGAGGCCGTGCAGCACGTGTTCCAGTACGCCGTCGATGTGGGGGCGTTGGAGCCGGCCAAGAACTTCGTGAACAGCCGTACGGCTGGCCTGCCGCCACCTCGCACGCGCCACTATGCAGCCATCACGGACCCGCAGAAGCTCGGCGAGTTGCTTCGCGACATGCGCGCCTACAACGGCAACGTCATCACGCGCGCGGCCCTGCAGCTCTCGCCCTTGCTGTTCCAGCGTCCTGGTCAGTTGCGGTTGGCGCACTGGGAAGATGTGGATCTCGATCAGGCGCTGTGGCGTTGCCCGCCCGAGAAGATGAAGCTGCGGGAGTGGAAGAAGCGCGATGTACGCACGCCAGCGCACCTGGTGCCGCTGCCGACGCAGGCAGTCGAAATCTTGCGCGACATCCATCCTCTGACCGGTCCCAGTGGGCCGATCTTCCGCAGCATGTCGAAGCGTTCCGAGAAGACGCGCTACATGAGCGACAACACCATCAACAGTGCGCTGCGCACGTTGGGGTATGACACAAAGGAACAGATCACAGGCCATGGGTTCCGCGCCACGGCCCGGACCCTGATTCGCGAGCTGTTGGGGTCGGACCGTGAGGTGATCGAGCGGCATCTGGCACATGGCTCCGATGAGGAACTGGGTAGCGCCTATGACCGCGCCACTTTCCTGAATCAGCGGCGCAAGATGATCCAGTTGTGGGCGGATCTGCTGGATGACCTGGCCGCAGGCAAGACGTTGGAACTATCTCCAAATACGGAGTTTGCGACAGCAGGGCGATCGAGAGGAGCGTGATTGAGGCGGACTCTCTTGCCGATGCGTCGCCCAAAGTTGATTCCTTATTACGGGCGCAGTGTTGACGCGTTGCAGTGGCCCACTCTCGCTGGATCTTGATCGGAGTGCATCAGACTATGAGGAAGGATTCCTTCAACCCAGGGAACATCTGATCAAGTCGTAAATTGACTTGATGGCGAGCGTGCGTGTTGCTCGCTGCTCTCGCAGGCTCGCAGCACCGGGCGTCGCGTGCGTTCGAGAGCATGTGTGGCGTACCTCAGGCCGTCCGCGGACGCACCTGTCCCGTCGTCACCGCAATCAGCTTCCTTCTGACCATCCCACAGATTCGACAACGCCGCGTAAGGGAAGCTGCGCGCTTGTGGTCAGCGACGCACTTGACCCTGAGTAAACGGTGTGTCAGCAGCTTCATAGGGGCTGCCTGCCGTTACAGTTGGAGGGAAACCGCCCTCTGTCGCTCGATAGCAGGGAACGGACGTCGACGTCGATCGAATTTCCAGCTCATGACATCTCTCACCGCTCAAGCAAAAAAAACCAATTCGGCCCTTCTGATTGCCGAACCCCCTCTCCAGCGCAATTGTCGGGAAAGACGACGGGGATGCGCTTATTTGTGGCGGTATCTATCGACTGCGGGTAAAACCTGGATCGCCAATATCACCGGAAAGTTTGTTGTTGGCTATGAATTTGCCTGTGGTGAGGCAGCAATTGCGTGCAATTCAGTTTACGCGCGATGTGATCGATACGCTCGGCAAAAGATTGTTGGAGGTTCTTGTGCCGCCTTTGCACGCTAAGCGATGGATCGAACTCGGCGTCAATCTGAGTTTAGCGATGGAACGAAAGGCGCAAGCAAAAGCAGGTATTGGAGATGCAATTAAGAAGGCGAATCCACCTATTTCTAAAGTGGCACAAGGGCGGCCTAGTTGGTCGATGCGTTAGGGGCAAGCACCTGCAATAGGGTGCACTTTAATGCTTGTGCGGTTAACATCTCACTATTTCAGCTGTTGCGCCAACCTGGCGCTTTACGAGCCGATGAAGACCGGCTGGTTCTTCAGGTCGAATAACGCATAAATGCCGTCCAATTCAGCGCGCCGGCTATGCACATCTATGGCACATGCACAAGGGAGCCCGATGGAAAATATTGTTTCCCACCCAGGCGATGAGGAAATCGAGGGACTTGCTGCTGCCGAAGTGGCGTCTTGGGGTGAATACCCGATTGATACCGTCCTGATCAGAAACGAGAACCGTACGGTACACGATGTCCTTCGCCGTATCGAGAAGGGTTCGTTCGTAATGGACCCTGAGTTCCAGCGGGACTTTATCTGGCCTGATGAGAAGCAAAGCAAGCTCATCGAATCTGTGCTGATGAGAATACCGCTGCCCGTCTTCTACCTTGCTGAGAATCCTGAGGGACAGATGATCGTAGTCGACGGGTTGCAAAGGTTGTCGACCTTTCAGCGGTTTGTGAATGGGGATCTCAAACTCAAGCTCCCTGACCAGCCAGAACTCGACAGGAAGCGTTTCCAGGATCTGTCACCGAAACTACAAAACCGCATCGACGATTGCAATCTGATCCTATACGTCATCGATGCGAAGGTCCCCGCGCAAGCGCTGCTTGACATTTTCGAGCGAGTGAACAGCGGCGTCCCCCTGACGCGCCAACAGATGCGCAACTGCCTCTTCACGGGCAATGCAACTCGATTTCTTCGGACTGAGGCCAAAGAACCTCTTTTTCTGGAAGTCACTGGTGGCAGCCTGAAGTCCGAAACAATGCGTGATCGAGAGTTGATCAATCGCTTTTGCGCTTTCCAGATCTTGCCTGCGGAGAGCTACAAGGGCGACATGGACCAGTTTCTGGCTCAGGCACTTCGAGTCATGAATAAGGCACCGGATAGCCAGCTAGCGCATTTGGCAGCCCAGTTTCGGACCAGTATGCGAAACAACCTCACTGTGTTTGGGAAGCACGCATTTCGCAAACATGTCCAAAGGGAGCAGCCCAGAAGCGTTTTCAACGCTTCGCTCTGGGATGTCATGACCACTGGGCTTTCCCTGTATCCCGAACACAGAGTGGAAGCTCTTGCAGATCGAGTTCATGAAGGTTTCTTCGAGTTGATGAAGGACCCGGCCTTCGACGAGGCCATCACACTAGGCACCAATCAAGTGAATCGTGTAGAGAAGAGGTTCAAAATGTTTGCGGCGATGTTGAGGGAGGTGTTCGGTGATCCGACAAATTGATCTCGATTTTTTCAAGTGCTTCGATGTGTTGAGGTTGCCCCTCAGCGATCTGACTTTGCTTTCCGGCGGCAATGCCTCAGGCAAATCATCAGTCCTGCAGGCACTGACGCTGCTGCATCAGACGATGCGAGAGCACGAATGGTCACGAAGATTGATGTTGAATGGAAGTGCCATCAAGCTTGGTACCGTGGCCGACGTCGTGGACAAGGTCAATGGCCGACGAGGGTGTGAGATCGGCCTGCATTTCGACGAGAACCACTATCGCTGGACTTTCTCTGGCGAAAGGCCGGACATGTCTATGGCTGTTGAGACCATCGAAGTAAACGGTCAAAAATCCGATGACCCGCAGATGCTTCAGCATCTGCTTCCGTTCCGCCAAGGCCAAGCCCCCGAACTGGTCACGTCCCGCTTGAAGGGTCTCACGTACATCACGGCTGAGCGTATCGGACCAAGAGAGTTTTATATGCTGGCGGATCCCCAGGCAGCTCCAGTCGTAGGCCCCGCTGGTGAGCATGCCGTCTGTGTGCTTCACTTGGGCCGGGACGCGAAGGTCAGTGAAGCGCTTTCCTTGCCTGATGTTCCCCCAACGCGCCTGCGCCAGGTTGAGGCCAGAATGAAATCGTTCTTCCCGGGTTGCGCACTCGCAGTGCAGCAGATCCCGGATGCCAACGCCGTCTCGCTTGGCATCCGGACTTCGGACGATACTGATTTCCATAGGCCGATTCACGTGGGGTTTGGCATCACCCAGGTGCTACCTATCGTTGTCGCTGCGCTTTCGGCATCGAAAGGCGATCTGCTATTGATCGAGAACCCCGAGGTGCACTTACATCCGTCGGGGCAAGCGCAGATGGGTCAATTCCTGAGTGAGGTCGCACGCAGCGGTGTGCAGTTGATCATCGAGACTCACAGTGACCATGTGCTTAGTGGGATCCGGCGTGCCGTAAAGGCTGGTCGCCTCGATAAAGGTCAGGTCTCACTTCACTTCTTTCGTCCGCGCTCGCTCGGTGGGGCTCAAGTGACCACGCCGCAAATCGATAGCAACGGTGGTATCGACGCATGGCCGGAAGGTTTCTTCGATCAGTTCGATAAGGACTCATCTCACTTTGCAGGTTGGGGGCAGTGACGTGGACCTACTGCTCAATGATCTGTCGATTCATGGCCAGTTCAAAGATGTTCCGGACTTCAGTCGAGCCATTGAACGCGTAATGCAGCTTCGGCAACTCGCCAAACGCTTTGGCAAGGATTTGTACTGCCACAAAAATCTGACGCAGGCTCAGGTCACACACCATCAGACGCTGGTACAGGTCATTCAGGCTCTCGAGAAGAGCAAAGGCCAGGCCCTAATGCAATGGCTGACTCGTCAAGGTCCATATTGGGACACGAATCGGCTTCATTCTGAGGACGACTACCTGGAATATGACGGCGGCGTGGTCACCGACACCGCCTTGGGTGAGGCGGCCTTTGGAAACATGCGTGGTCAAGAACGACGTATGGCTAGCTTGGTGCCTTCAAGCTTCGAAAAATCGCCTCTCCCGGTGACTTGGTCCTCCGGAAATGGAGAATCCAAGGTTGTGGACGTCCGCAACCATTGGGATGGTGACGAACTGGAAACGTTGCTGAAGGAGGCCCCTGCTTCATTGACTTCGTGGGAGCAACTCGAAGCGGTCTGCACTCAGCAATTCGACGCACTTCATTTCTCCGGCGACTGTTTCTTGGAGCTCAGAGGGCATCCCTTTGTGGACGGCGCGGCCAAGCAGGTCCTCAACTTGCTCGATGTACTGCAAAAAATGCTCCGCGCCTTTGAAGGCACTGGCCAGAGAACGGCATTGGGACAGCAGCTGTACCAAGACCATTTCACCGGGGACAAGGCTTGGTTTTCAGATTCTTCGGATGCGGAAAAGGTTGACTTCAGAAGTGAGCTGACGTTCAAGCACCCATCTGTCGCGGGCGAAAGCCTCTTCTGTCCTTGGCATGGAAAGGTCAAGACGCCACAGATCAGAGTCCATCATTCGTGGCCCATTCGGGCAAACGAGCCACTGTATGTGGTTTACATCGGCCCAAAACGCACGAAGCGTTAAATCGCGAAGCACTTCGTTGGCGACGCGTCACGGCGCAGTACGACTTGACTGGGGGCGAGCAGGCAGAAATGCTCAATAGCCGACACAGCTTGTTGGATAACAAAAAACAACGTTGGAGGAGCAATTTTGACCGGAGTTTATGCACGCCATGCTGGATCTCTCTTCGAGGATGCCGAGGTCCACGAACTTCTAGCGCTTACCGCACGGCGACAGGCGTTGAGCATTTGCACACCACGTGAAATCAACGTCTCTAGGCTTCTCGCCTGGCTGCTGGATCCATCCGAAGGCCATGGTCTGGGCGATAGAGCGCTCAGATCACTGCTTGTTTTTGCTGGGAAGACTGGGCAAGTGGAGCATCTCTCAAGATCGGATCGAGAGTTTCTACTTCCTCATAACGTTCATCAGCTCGCCCTGTCGGGACTGGTCGTCAACACCGAACTGCAGGTGAATGCCAAAACTAAAACCGGCGCACGAGCGAGCGCTAGCCGCGGCGCAAGGGGCTCACTTGACGTCGCAATCATCGATCCAACCACAAAGCTTTGCGTTGCCGTAGAAAACAAGTTTGGCGCCCCGCAATCTCGCGAGCAACTGAAGAAGTACAGACAACGGCTAGAAAAACTGTTTCCGTCTTTCCGGCGAATTTATATCTTCCTCGACAAGTTCGAAGCGCAGCCCGACGACCCAGAATGGCTTGCTGTTGGCTACAGCTGGCTGAGCGGATTTCTGTTGGAGCAAGAAAACAGCTCTGTGTTGTCCGAAGATGTTCAACGCACTTTAAGGGAGTTCAGGGAAGCAGTTCAAGATCAAGACGAAGAATCCGCGAGTACCTCCAGTACGAACAAACTGATCACATCGGTGGCAGCACGTCATCAAGATGCAATCGAGGCAATGTGTGATCTGGCTCGGCCAAAGGGAAAAATATTTCTTGAACTGATGCAGGAGTTGGCGGCGGATACACGTAGCGCGGAGGGGCGCGCTCGAATGGCGCTTTTCAAGCTCTATCGCACTCGTTCGATGCTGTGGGACGAATGTCGCCAGCAGGCTCGGTTTGCGCCATTTTTCGAGGGACTCAGCAAGCAATTTGCTGATCTGGATCGCGATGTGAAGCGCGTGAACTCATGGTATTCACTGCGCTCGTGGGATCGCTTCGTCAGCCCCGAATACCAAGAAGAGTATTTTTTTCCTGCCGCTGTTCGAGTGCACGCCCACGATAAGAGGTTTAATGTTGTCACTTACTTGGATCTTCGATCTCTGAAACTGGACAAGCGAGATGCTTTGCGCGAACTTGTCATCTGTACCAGAAAATCCCTAGGCGGAAATTCACCCAAGACCAATGGCGACACATTTGACGTTTTCCGCTCCATGAATCTCACCCAGGCGGCCGCGGTCGAAGAGGTGAGAGTACGTCTTGGATGGCTGCAAAGCCAGCTGGAAAAAATTGCCTGAGCAAACTCCGCGATCACGACGCCTGTTGCCTGCCAAGTGATTTCTGATGCATAGCCTCGCCCAGCGGATAGGCGTAACCACTTCGCCGCGGCTTTATAGGACTGAGGGCGACAAGCTACTCTGGCTCTGGACCGCGCTTGTTGCCCTGGGAGCGCTTTGCCTTGTGTGGCCGCTTTGGGATGCGATTCGCAAGAGTGAGTGGGTCCAGTACGGGATCTGGCTCGGCATCGTCCTCGTCATCGAAGTGATCGTTCTTGCGATTGACCTGCTCGGTTTAATCGAGACAGTTTTTCCTAGAAGACGGCGGGTTGCAGTTCTTTGCGGAGTTCGAGTTTGAACTCCGCCGGGGTCAAGTATTGCAGGCTGCTGTGGGGACGTACCTCGTTGTAGTGATTGCGCCAGGCTTCGATCAGGACAGCGGCTTCGCGGCGCGAACGGAACCACTCGATGGACAGACACTCGTCGCGGAACTTGCCGTTGAAGCTCTCGTCGGTGCCGTTCTGCCAAGGCTTTCCGGGATCGTTGAGCACGGTGGCAATGCCCGAGCCTGAGATCCACTCCAGGATGGCTTGGCTGACAAACTCCGGCCCGTTGTCCGAACGCATGAACAGCGGCGCACCATGCAAGCTCACCAAGCGCGAGAGCACCTCGATCACCCGCTTGGAGCGGATGGCCCCGGCCACATCGATGGCCAGGCACTCGCGGGTGTATTCGTCCACCACGGTCGGGCACTTGATCTGCTGGCCGCTGGCCGTGGTGTCGAAGACGAAGTCGTAGGCCCAGACCATGTTGGCCTTGAACGGCGTGTGGATGCGCGGGCGCACCGAGGCGATGCGCTTGCGTGGCCGCTTGCGGGGCACCAGCAGGCCTGCCTGGCGCCACAGGCGATGTGTGCGTGACCAACTCAGCTCGAAGCCGCTGCGACGCAGGAACACGCGAATTCGGCGATAGCCGTAGCGCGGATACTGGGCCGACAGTGCCTTCATCGCCGCGAGCACCGGCGCATCCTTGGCGGGCAGGCGCAGCTCGTAGCTGGGCGTGGCGCGTGACATGCCGATGAGCCCGCAGGCGCGGCGCAGACTCAAGCCCCGTGCGCGCACGAAGGCCAGTTGCTCACGCCGAGCCAGCGGGCTCACCATTTTTTTGCGTTGATCTCCTTGAGGATCTCGAGGTCCAGGTCTCTCTCGGCAAGGAGCTTCTTCAATCTGGCGGACGACAATTATCTTGAGCGGTCGACGACAACTATCGTGAGCGGTTGACGCGCGCGC
>NZ_JXQQ01000028.1 GCF_000834655.1 Variovorax paradoxus | reverse complement strand
GCGACCACCGAGGGCGCGGTGGTGTTCGAGAACGAGTTCTTCCAGCTGCTCGAGTACAAGCCGCTCACCGCCAAGGTGTACGAGCGGCCCTTCCTGCTGGTGCCGCCCTGCATCAACAAGTTCTACATCCTCGACCTGCAACCCGAGAACTCGCTGATCCGCTATGCGAACGAGCAGGGCCATCGCGTGTTCGTGGTGAGCTGGCGCAACCCCGACGAGTCGCTCGCCAAGGCCACCTGGGACGACTACATCGAGAACGCCGCCATCAAGGCCATCCACACGGTGCAGGAAATCAGCGGGAGCAAGCAGATCAACACGCTGGGCTTCTGCGTGGGCGGCACCATCCTGAGCACCGCGCTGGCCGTGCTTGCGGGCCGAGGCGAAAAGCCTGCCGCCTCGGTCACGCTGCTCACCACGTTCCTGGACTTCAGCGACACCGGCATCCTGGACATCTTCGTGGACGAGGCGATGGTGGCCTACCGCGAGATGCAGCTCGGCAAGGGCGGCCTGCTGCCCGGCGGCGACCTGGCTTCCACCTTCAGCTTCCTGCGTCCGAACGACCTCGTGTGGAACTACGTGGTCGGCAACTACCTGAAGGGCGAGACGCCGCCGCCCTTCGACCTGCTCTACTGGAACAGCGACGCCACCAACCTGCCGGGCCCGTTCTATGCCTGGTACCTGCGCAACACGTACCACGAGAACAAGCTCGCCAAGCCGAATGCGCTCACGGTGTGCGGCCAGAAGATCGACCTCGGAAAGATCGACATCCCGGCCTATATCTACGGCTCGCGCGAAGACCACATCGTGCCGATCGGCGGCGCCTACGCCTCCACGCAGCTGTTGCCGGGCAAGAAGCGCTTCGTCATGGGCGCCTCGGGCCACATCGCCGGCGTGATCAACCCGCCCGCCAAGAAAAAGCGCAGCCACTGGATCCGCGACGACGGCAAGTTCCCCAGGACGCAGGCCGAATGGCTGACGGGCGCTGCCGAGCACCCCGGCAGCTGGTGGACCGACTGGGCACAATGGCTCAAGGGCCACGCGGGCAAGCAGGTTGCCGCGCCCAAGGCCTACGGCAACGGCAAGACCTACAAGGCCATCGAGCCGGCACCGGGGCGCTATGTGAAGGCAAGAGCCTGATCCCTGCAACCTTCGATTTCAAATCACCTCAACGGAGAACCACATGGAAGACATCGTCATCGTTTCGGCCGCACGCACGCCGGTCGGCAAGTTCGGCGGCTCGCTCGCCGGCATCGCGGCCACCGAACTGGGGGCCCTGGTCATCAAGGAAGTGATTGCGCGCGCCAACCTCACGGCCGAGCAGGTCGGCGAGGCCATCATGGGCCAGGTGCTGGCGGCCGGTGCCGGCCAGAACCCCGCGCGCCAGGCGTGGCTCAAGAGCGGCGGCGCCAAGGAAACCCCGGCGCTCACCATCAACGCCGTGTGCGGTTCGGGCCTGAAGGCCGTGATGCTCGCGGCGCAGGCCGTGGCCACGGGCGACAGCGAAATCGTCATCGCCGGCGGCCAGGAGAACATGAGCGCCGCGCCGCACGTGCTGCCCAACTCGCGCAACGGCCAGCGCATGGGCGACTGGAAGCTGGTCGACACCATGATCGTGGATGGCCTCTGGGACGTCTACAACCAGTACCACATGGGCATCACCGCCGAGAACGTGGCCAAGAAGTACGGCATCGACCGCGCCGCGCAGGACGAGCTCGCCTTGGCCAGCCAGACCAAGGCAGCCGCCGCGCAGGACGCCGGCAAGTTCAAGGACGAGATCGTTCCCGTGAGCATCGCGCAGAAGAAGGGCGACCCCATCGTCTTCAGCCAGGACGAGTTCATCAACCGCAAGACCAGCGCCGAAGGCCTGGCGGGCCTGCGCCCCGCGTTCGACAAGGCCGGCGGCGTGACGGCTGGCAATGCCTCGGGCCTGAACGACGGCGCCGCCGCCGTGATGGTGATGACGGCCAAGAAGGCTGCCGCGCTGGGCCTCAAGCCGCTCGGCCGCATCGCGAGCTACGCCACCGCCGGCCTCGATCCCGCCATCATGGGCATGGGCCCGGTGCCCGCATCGACCAAGGCGCTGCAGCGCGCCGGCTGGAAGGCCGCCGACCTCGACCTGCTCGAGATCAACGAAGCCTTCGCCGCACAGGCCTGCGCGGTGAACAAGGAAATGGGCTGGGACGTGAACAAGGTCAACGTGAACGGCGGCGCCATCGCCATCGGCCACCCGATCGGCGCGTCGGGCTGCCGCATCCTGGTGACGCTGCTGCACGAGATGCAGCGCCAGAACGCCAAGAAGGGCATTGCGTCGCTCTGCATCGGCGGCGGCATGGGCGTGGCCCTGACGATCGAACGCTGATCGTTCCGAGGGCGGGCGCCGTTGTCGCTCAGCGCGACATGGACGGCCGCTCGCCCATCGCAGCGCGCCAGCGCACGAGCTCGGGGTGCTGTTCCCCGGGCTTGATGCGAACCACGCGCGCGAAATCCACCGCCACCACGGCGGTGATGTCGGTCAGGCTGAACCGGTCGGTGGCGATGAACTCGCGGCCGGCCAGCCGGTCGTTCAATGTCTGGAAGAAATGCTGCACGCGCGCGAGCCCGCGCTGCGCGAGCTCCGGAATCTGGGCGTAGTTCATCGGACCGGGCAGGGCCCGGTCGGCCATGGCGGGCGAGCTGTTGCGCATCGCCTCGGCGATCGGCATCAAGCCTTCGAACTCGACGCGCCAGTTCCAGCTGGCGATCTCCGCCTTTTCGGCGGGCGTGCGGCCCAACAGTGGCGGCTCGGGAAAGCGCGCCTCCAGCCATGCCGCGATGGCGGCGTTGTCGGTCAGCAGGCCGTCTTCCTCGGTGCGCAGCGCCGGCACCGTGCACTGCGGATTGATCGCGCGGTAGGCCTCGCCCAATTGCTCACCACGAACCAGATCGACCTGCACCGTCTCGTGGGCAATGCCCTTCTCTGCAAGCAGGATGCGCGCTCGGCGCGGACTCGGCGCGGTGGCGCAGTCATAGAGAATGATCATCGTCTGTCCAACTCCCGGAATTCATTGCATGAATGGCACGACCGCCTACACGCCGCCCACCGTCTGGTCCTGGAACAAGGAAAGCGGCGGCCGCTTCGCGAACATCAACCGCCCGATCGCAGGCGCCACCCATGAGAAAGACCTGCCAGTGGGCAAGCATCCGCTGCAACTCTATTCGCTGGCGACGCCCAATGGCGTGAAAGTGACCGTGATGCTCGAAGAACTGCTGGCGCTGGGCCACACGGGCGCCGAGTACGACGCCTGGCTGATCCGCATCAGCGAGGGGGACCAATTCGGCAGCGGCTTCGTGGCGGTGAACCCCAATTCCAAGATTCCCGCGCTGATGGACCGCAGCGGCACGACGCCGATCCGGGTGTTCGAGTCCGGCGCGATCCTGCAGTACCTGGCCGAGAAGTTCGGGGCGTTCCTGCCGACCGAACCGGCGGCGCGCGCCGAATGCCTGTCGTGGTTGTTCTGGCAGATGGGCAGCGCGCCGTACCTGGGCGGCGGGTTCGGACACTTTTATGCCTACGCCCCGACGAAGATCGAATACGCGATCGACCGCTTCGCGATGGAAGTGAAGCGCCAGCTCGACGTGCTCGACCGCCGTCTGGCCGAGAGCCGTTACCTGGCCGGCAACGACTACACGATCGCCGACATCGCCGTGTGGCCCTGGTACGGTGCGCTCGCCAAGGGGCAGCTCTACGAATCGGGCGAGTTCCTGCAGGTGAGCGAATACAAGAACGTGCTGCGCTGGAACGACGAGATCGCGCAGCGCCCGGCGGCACAACGCGGCCGCATGGTCAACCGCGCCTGGGGCCAGCCCGAGAGCCAGCTGCACGAGCGCCACGACGCCGGCGATTTCGACACCCGGACGCAGGACAAGCTCGGCGCGGCGGGCTGAACCCGGCGTCACTTGTACACCGCCTGATTTTTAAGCAAAGTGTGGAATCTCCTTGTAAAACAACGAGTTAAATTCGTTTTACAAGGCTCCACATGAGTTGTCCCCAAAGTTGTGCACAGAAAATGGGGATGAGGTTGGGGGCTTGAGATCTCGTCCACAAGTTGGCGCGATACCACAAGAAAAAGGCATCAGGCCTTCGCCGGGTTCGCCTTTTCCATTCTTTCTGCCGGGTCCGCGGCGTAGTGCCGGCACAGCGTGTCCACCAGCGCCTGTGCATAGATCGGCAGCGCCGCCCGGCTTCGCACCAGCAGATAGCGCTCCCGCACGCACCACGCATCGCTCAGGTCGATCAGCGCGAGCTGCATGCTCTCCTGGTTGCGCCGCGCCGCCGATTCCGGCACGACGCCGATGCCCACGCCGCTGCCGATCATCCGGCACATCGCATCGAAGCTGCCCAGCTGGATGCGCAGCTTCTGGCGCTTGCCGAGGTTGTCGGTGATCTGCCCCAGAAAGGTCTGCAGCGTGCTGCCTTGCTGCATGCCGATGGCGTCTTCGTCGAGCGTCTCGGCGAATGAAATCCTGCGGCGCTTGGCGAACCGGTGTTTGCGCGAAGTGACCAGTACCAGCCGGTCGGTGCTGAAGTGGATCGCCTCCAGGCCCAGCGTGTCGACGCGGCCCGCCACGATGCCGATGTCGGCGCGGCCGTCGAGCACGCCTCGCGGGATCTGAGCATTCGGCTTTTCCTGAAGGTCGACGTTGATGCGCGGGTTCCGCGCGAGAAAACCCGGAAGGATTTCGGGCAGGAAATCGGTCACCGCGGTGGTGTTGGCGAACACGCGCAGATGGCCGCGCAGGCCCCCGCCGTATTCGAGCAGGTCGTCGCGCAGCTGCTCGGTCTGGTGCAGCACGAGGCGCGCGTGGTGAAGAAAGGCTTCTCCCGGCGGCAGCAGGCGCACGCCCCGCGCCTCGCGCTGCAGCAATTGCAGGCCCGCTTGCGTCTCCAGCGCCTTGATGCGCGCGCTGGCCGCGGCGAGCGACAGGTGTTGCCGCTCCGCCGCCCGCGTGAGGTTGCCGAGTTCGGCGGTGGCGACGAAAAGGCGCAGGTCGGTCAGGTCGAAAAGCATGGCGCATCGTAGCCCGAGCCTTCGGAAATACAGAAGCCTGGGTTCCGAAATCGCAGATTGCGCGCGATGCCATGGCGCACGACCATCCGGCCATGGAGACAAAGACATGACATTCCGCGCCCTCGCGCTTCTCTCGTTCGCCGCAGCCACGCTCATCGGCGCGGGCCCCGCAACTGCCGAACCTTATCCCTCGCGTCCCATCACGCTCGTCGTGCCGCAGGCCGCGGGCGGCACCAACGACATCGTCGGCCGGCTCGTCGGCCAGAAGCTCGGCGAGGTGTTGAACAACGCCAGCGTGGTGGTCGACAACCGGCCCGGCGCGGGCGGCAACATCGGCACGCAGCTTGTCGCCAAGGGCCCGAAGGATGGCTACACGCTGCTCATGACCATCAGCAGCAGCCAGGCGATCAACCCGGCGCTCTACAAGAATCCGGGCTTCGATCCGGTGAAGGACTTCAAGCCCGTCGGACTCATCGGCGCGGTGCCCAACGTGCTGCTGGTCAACCCCACGTTCCCCGCGAAGAACCTCGCCGAGTTCCTGAAGCTCGAACGGGAGAAGGGCGCGAACTACCAGTACGCCTCGGCCGGCAACGGCACGCTCAACCACCTGTTGGGCGAAATGCTCAACAGCATGGCCGGCATCTCGCTGCAGCACGTGCCCTACAAGGGCGTGGCGCCCGCGCTCAACGACGTGCTGGGCGGGCAACTGCCCATCGTGTTCGCGAGCCTGCCTTCGGCGCTCTCGCACATCAAGGCCGGCAAGCTGCGCGCATTGGCCGTGAGCGGCGACAAGCGCTCGCCGGTGCTGCCCGACGTGCCCACCATCGCCGAAGCGGTGCCGGGCTACAACGGCACGCTGTGGATCGGTCTCTTCGCACCAGCCGGCGTGCCGGCCGACGTGCTCGCCACCCTGCAGGACGCGACGCGCAAGGCGCTCGCCGCGAAGGACCTGCGCGACAAGCTCGACCAGCAAGGCGTCGAGATCGCGGCGCCCACCACGCCCGAGCAATTTTCGAAACTGCTGCGGGACGACCTTGCCAAGTGGGCACGGATCGTCAAGGCCTCCGGCGCTGCCGTCGATTGATGCCAAACGTGGTTCGACCCAAGCCGTCCACGCCGAGCCTGTCGAAGCGCTGCACCAGGCTTCGACAAGCCCAGCCCGAACGGTTCATGACCGATCGGAATCCCGCATGAACGAACTCCACCGAGACCCGATGCAAGACAGCAATTTCTCTCCTCCGATCGACGCCGAAGCGCTCGCAAAGCTCCAGGCCTGGCAAGGCCGCAGCGAGACGCTGGCCGACGACATCACCGCCGCCCCCGTGCGCGCGCTCTCCGCCACGCTCGACCGCGACGATGCGCCGCCCGCACCCGGCACGCGCCTTCCTGCGCTCTGGCACTGGCTCTACTTCCTGCCGCACCACCGCCAATCGGAGATCGGCGAAGACGGCCACGCCAGGCGTGGCGGTTTCCTGCCGCCCGTGCCGCTGCCGCGCCGCATGTGGGCGGGCGGGCGTTTGAACTGGGAGACCGGCAACCCGCTGCAGGTGGGCGACAAGGTCGAGCGCACCTCGACCATCGCCTCGGTCACCCACAAAACGGGCCGCACCGGCGAGCTGGTGTTCGTGCTGGTGCGCCACGAGGTGCGCAACGAACGCGGCCTCGCGCTCACCGAAGAGCACGACATCGTCTACCGCGCCGCCGCCGCACCCGGCGAGAAGGCGCCGCCGCCCACGCCCGCCCCGCAGGACGCCGTCTTCAGCCGCGAGATCGTGCCCGACGACGTGCTGCTGTTCCGCTATTCGGCGCTCACCTTCAACGGCCATCGCATCCACTACGACCGGCGCTATGTGACCGAGGTCGAGGGCTATCCGGGCCTGATCGTTCACGGCCCGCTGATCGCCACGCTGCTGGTCGACCTGCTGCGGCGCAACGTGCCGGGCGCGCAGCTTGCGCGCTTCGAGTTCCGCGCGGTGCGGCCGACCTTCGACATCGCGCCGTTCCGCGTGCTCGGCAAGCCGGCGGAAGGCAGCAGCGATGACAAGACCTTCAGCCTCTGGGGCGAAGACGCCGACGGCTGGCTCACGATGCAGGCAACAGCCGTGCTCGCCTGAGGAAAGACACACAGACATGACAAGACCCCTGGACGGCATCACCGTCATCTCGCTCGAACACGCGATCGCCGCGCCGTTCTGCACCCGCCAGCTGGCCGACCTCGGCGCGCGCGTCATCAAGGTGGAGCGCCCCGAAGTGGGCGACTTCGCGCGCGCCTACGACGCTCGCGTGGGCGGCGAGGCCTCGCACTTCGTCTGGGTGAACCGCTCGAAGGAAAGCCTCACGCTCGATCTGAAGCAGCCCGCCGCGCTCGCGGTGCTGCAGGAACTCGTGGCCGGCGCCGATGTGCTGGTGCAGAACCTCGCACCGGGCGCGGCCGCGCGCATGGGCCTGGGCGCGGAGGTGCTGCAGGCCAAGCACCCGCGCCTCATCGTCTGCGACATCTCGGGCTATGGCGAAGACGGCCCGTACCGCGACAAGAAGGCATACGACCTGCTGATCCAGAGCGAAGCCGGCTTCCTGTCGGTCACCGGCACGCCCGACGACCCGTGCAAGTCGGGCAACTCCATCGCCGACATCGCGGCGGGCATGTACGCGTACACCGGCATCCTCGCGGCGCTGCTCCAGCGCGGCAAGACCGGCAAGGGCTCGCACATCGACGTGTCGATGCTCGAGTCGCTCGCCGAGTGGATGGGCTATCCGATGTACTACGCCTACGAGGGTGCGCCGCCGCCGCCGCGCAGCGCCGCATCGCACGCGACCATCTACCCCTACGGTCCGTTTCCCGCGGGCGACGGCGGCACGGTGATGCTGGGCCTGCAGAACGAGCGCGAGTGGCGCGCCTTCTGCGAGAAGGTGCTGCTGCAGGCGGGGCTCGCGACCGATGCGCGCTTCGACAGCAATGCACGCCGCAACCAGAACCGCGAGGCGCTGCGCGCGATCATCGTGGAGACCTTCGCCGCGCTGGGCACGGCACAGGTGCTGGAACGCCTCGATGCCGCACAGATCGCCAACGCTCGCATGAACGACATGGCCGGGCTCTGGGCGCATCCGCAGCTGCAGGCGCGCGATCGGTGGCGGCAGGTGGGCTCGCCGGCGGGCGACATTCCGGCGCTGCTGCCGGCCGGCCGTCAAAGCGCTTTCGACTACCGCATGGACGCGATTCCCGCGCTGGGAGAGCACACCGAGGCCATCCTGCGCGGGCTCGGGCGCAGCGAGGCCGACATCGCGGCGCTGCGCGAGGCGAGGGCGGTTTGACTTCGCCGCTCGCGCTCGCGCGCACCTTTCTCTTCGTGCCGGCCGACCGGCCCGAGCGCCATGCGCGGGCGCTGGCCACCGGTGCGGGCGGCGTGATCGTCGACCTGGAGGATGCGGTGGCGCCCGAGCGCAAGGCCTCGGCGCGCGAAGGCCTTGGCGCCTCGTTCGTCGCGCTGCCCGAAGCCGAGCGCCGCCGCTTGCTGGTGCGCATCAATGCCGGCGGCACGCCGTGGCACGACGACGACCGGGCGGCCGTGGCCGCGCTGGTCGCCCAAGGCCTGATCGCCGGCGTGGTGCTGCCCAAGGCCGAGCACGCCGGCAACGTGCGGCAGCTGGCCGAGGCCGTCGGTCCGAAGGGGCTGCTGGTGCCGCTCATCGAATCGGCAGCGGGCCTTGCCGCGGTCGACGAACTCGCCGCGGCGCCGCAGGTGCTCCGGCTCGCCTTCGGCAATCTCGATTTCCAGGCCGATGTGGGCCTGGCCTGCGATGCCGACGAAGCGGAGCTGGTGCCGGTGCGGCTGGCGCTGCTGCTGGCCACGCGCCGCGCCGGGCTGCCCGCACCCATCGACGGCGTGACGGCCGATTGGCGCGACGTGCAGCGCCTGGCCGCCGACACCGCCCGTGCGCGCCGCGGCGGCTTCGGCGCCAAGTTGTGCATCCATCCCGACCAGGTCGCCCCTGTACATGCCGCACTCGGCCCGAGCGCCGAAGAGCTCGCCTGGGCACGTCGCGTGGTCGATGCGGTCCGGTCCGCGGGCGGCGGCGTGGTCAGCCTCGACGGTCGCATGGTCGATGCGCCGGTGCTGCGGCTGGCCGAGCGCCTGCTCGCGCTCGATGCGCAGCCGCCTTCCTGATTCCGAACGAAGAAGACAGATCCAACAACCCTAGGAGACAAAGAAGTGAACCTGAAGCAGAACTGGAAAGCACGCACCCTGATCGCCGCCTCGCTGGGCGCATGCCTCATGGCCGCGCAATCGCCGGCCGCCGCGCAGGCGCAGTGGCCCGACAAGCCCGTCACGATGGTCGTGCCGTACTCGGCCGGCGGCCCCACCGACGTGGTGGCGCGCATGCTCGCCATTCCCATGGGCAAGTCGCTCGGCCAGACGGTGATCGTGGAGAACACCGTGGGCGCGGGCGGCACCATCGCGCCGGCGCGCGTGGCCAAGGCTGCGCCCAACGGCTACACCATCCTCATCCACCACATGGGCATGGCCACGGCGCCCGCGCTCTACAAGAAGCTCAACTACGACCCGCTCAAGGACTTCGAGTACATCGGCCAGGTGCTCGACGTGCCGATGACGCTGCTCTCGCGCAAGGACTTTCCCGCCAGCACGTACCCCGAACTGCTGGCCTACGTGAAGGCCAACAAGGACAAGGTCACGCTGGCGAATGCGGGCGTGGGCGCGGTGTCGCAGCTGTGCGGGCTGCTGTTCATGAACCAGATCGGCGTGCAGCTGACGACGGTGCCCTACAAGGGCGCGGGCCCGGCGCTCAACGACCTGATGGGCGGGCAGGTCGACCTCCTGTGCGACCAGACCACGCAGACCGCGCCGGTCATCAAGGACGGCAACCGCGTGAAGGTGTTCGGCGTCACCACGCCCAAGCGGCTCTCGAGCATGCCCAGCATCCCGACGCTCGACGAGCAGGGCCTCAAGGGCTTCGACGTGCGGGTGTGGCACGGCGTGTACGCGCCCAAGGGCACGCCGCCGGCCGTGGTCGAGAAGTTGAACGTGGCGCTGCGCGCCGCGCTGCAGGACGACATGGTCAAGCACCGCCTGGCCGAACTCAGTTCGGAGATCGTGCCGCTGGACAAGCAGACCCCCGAGAGCCTGCGCACGCACCTGGCGGCGGAGGTGGAGAAGTGGGGCAAGGTGATCCGCGCTGCGGGCGTGCAGGCGGACTGAGGACCCGACGCGTCAGCGCGCGCCCGGTGAGCCGGCGTCGCCGCGGATCGCGGCGACCAGGTGCGCCGCGAGCAGTGTGCCGGCTTCGGTGAGCGCCGGTGCGCGGTGCAGGCGGATGTCCGCCTTGGGAAGCCGGGGCATGCCGTCTTCCTTCGAAAGCACGCGAAGCCCCTTCGGAAAGGTCCCTGCCTTGAACACGCTCACGGCCAGCCCCTGCGCCACCACGGCCTCGACGGCCGCGCTGCTGTGGCTGATGAACGCGAGCCGCCACGGCCGGTGCGCCTTGTCCAGCGTCGCCATCGCCCATTCGCGGAAGAGGCACCCCGAGGGGTAGAGCGCCACGGGCAGCGGGCCCGGCCCATCGACGACAAGATCGGGCGAAGCCGCCCACACCGCCTGCTCGTGCCGCAGGAAATCGCCGTCGCCCTGGCCCTTGGGATGCATGGCGATCACGAGGTCGAAATCTTCGCCGAGGCGCTCGGTCATCTTCGAGGTGAGGCCGGTTTCCATGCTCACATGGATGCGCGGATAGCGCTGGCCGAAGCTGGCGAGCAGCGCGGGGACGACGCTGGTGCCGTAGTCGTCCATGATCCCGAGCCGCACTTGGCCTTCGTCCTGGTGCTGGCGGATACGGCCGAGCGCCTCGTCGTTGAGCGCAAGGATGCGATGCGCATAGCCCAGCAGCGCTTCGCCGCTGGGCGTCAGCGCCACCTGCGAGGTGGTCCGTGCGAACAACGCGGTGCCGAGCAACGCCTCGAGCCGCTTGACCTGCATGCTCACGGCAGACTGCGTGCGGTTCAGTTGCGCGGCCGTGCGGGTGAACGAACGCTGCCCGGCAACGGTGACGAAGGTCTTCAGCAGGTCGGGATCGAGCATCAGGTTGTTCATCGCGAAAGATGATGAAGTTGATCATCTTTATTCGATTGTGTAATCAATAACCGGTATTTAGCATCGTCCTTCAACAAGACACAAGGGACGCCGGTGAGTGCACTTCTTTCGGGCCTGCTCGCCGCCGTGCTGTCGAGCGCCATGGGCGGCGCTGCCGTCGGTGCGACGCGTTTCGTCGCGGGCGCGATCGATCCGGTGGCGCTGGGGTCGCTGCGTTTCGGCATCGGCTTCGCGCTGCTGTTGCCGCTTGCGCTGTTCCGGCGGCAAGACCTGCCGCGGCGGCAGATGCTGCCGAGGGTCGTCGGGCTCGGGCTGCTGTTCTTCGGTGTGTTTCCGGCGCTGTTCAACCTGTCGCTTCATTTCACGACGGCCGCGCGCGGTGCGCTCGCGCTGTCGACCTTGCCGCTGCTCACCATGGCGATCGCGGCGCTGCTCGGGGTGGAGCGGCTCACGGCGCGCAAGTCGGTGGGCGTTTTCATGGCGATGGGCGGCGTGGGCATGGCGTTGATCTCGGGCCTCTCGGCAGCGCCGCCCGGCGCATGGCGCGGCGACCTCGTCATGCTCGGCGCCGCACTGTGCATGGCGTTCTACAGCGTGTGGTCGCGGCCCGTGATCCGGGAGACCGGGCCCATGCCGTTCACGGTGGTGGCAATGGGCAGCGGCGCCTTGTGCCTCGTTGCGATCAGCGCCTGGCGCGGCGGCTACGCGCCGATGGCGCAGTTCGGCAATGTCCAGTGGATGTCGATCGCCTACCTCGGGGTGTTCGGCGGTGCGGTCTGCTTCTTCCTGTGGTCTTATGCGCTCGCGAAGACCACGCCGACGCTCGTGGCGCTGTCCGTCACCGTCAACCCGATCGCTGCGGCTTTCTCCGGATGGGCGCTCATGGACGAGCCGGTGCGCTGGAGCCTGGTCGTCGGGCTGCTGATGGTGTTTGCCGGTATTGCGATTTCAAGCACGTCGCGACGGGCGTCATAGCTGCGGCGCGCCGACGGGATCAGGCAGCAGCGTCTTGCGCCCGCAGCGTCTCGTCGAAAAGCAGGAGCAGTTGCCGCGCGAACACTTCCATGTTGGCCGGGCGGTCTGTGTTGCCGGTCTCGATGGTCCGGCTCGCGGTGGCGGCGCCTGCGACCGCCACGCACAGGTGGCCCGGCGCATCGCCGTACGGACTGCCCGAAGGCCCGGCCGCGCCGCTCTCGCAGATGCCCCACGTTGCGCGATGGCTCTCGCGGATGCGGGCTGCGATGAACCGGGCGTAGGGCTCGGTTTCCCCGCGCATGTCGCCCATGTCTTCGCGCGTGAGCCCCAGCAATGCTTTTCCGGCACGCCGCGAATAGACGACCGCGCCGCCGAGGAAGAAAGCCGAGGCGCCGGGAATGGCGAGCAGGGCCGCCGAGACGAGGCCGCCGGCCGACGATTCGGCGACCGCCACCGTCTGGCGCCGCTCGCGCAGCGTCGCGCCGACGCGGGCGGCGAGCACCGCGAGGGGTTCCAGTCCGGATGAAGGGACAGCGCTCACGGCGTCTTGCGCAGCGTGCCGCCCGGCTTGCGCACGTAAGCCGGTGCGCGCTCGTGGCTCGCCGTGTTGCCGTAGACCGTGTCCGCCGGGTAGTACTCGGCCTGCAGCTGCACCTTGGCCGCCGCTTCCTCGCCGGCCGTGTGGGCGATGAAGGCAAGCATCAGGTCGGTTCCCGCCGAGACGCCGGCTGAGGTCCACACATCTCCGTCCTGCACGAAGCGCTGCTCGACCACGTTCACGTCGCCGAGCGCGCGCAGGCGATCGAGCGAGCCCCAGTGCGTGGTCGCGGTCTTGCCCGAGAGCAGTCCGGCCGCGTGCAGCACGAAGGCGCCGGTACACACCGAGAGCAGCGCCTTGCATCGTGGTGCCTGCGCGGCCAGGAACTGCACCATCGCGGGGTTGTCGACCTCGCGCCGCGTGCCCATGCCGCCGGGCACGAGCAGGTAGTCGAGCGGCGGGCAGTCGGCAAAGGAAACGTGCGGATTGATCGAAAGACCCTTCGCGCAGATCACCGGCTCGCGCTTCTCGGCGACGATGAGGCACTGCTGCGGCCCCGCTGCGAGCTTGCTCCACATGGTGAGCATTTCCCAGGGCCCGACGAAATCGAGTTCCTCGACGTCGGGGAATACGATGATCCCGAAATTCATACTTTCGAACTCCTTGGCTGCCTTGCCGCTGCAAGAGCGTACAGGGCGCAGCATATAGGTTGCACCCGCGCACCGCGCCGTGACAGCTGGTTGCAAGCTTGGCTCAGTGTTTTCCTCAGAGGTCGATGGCGTGAAAATGGCTAGAGTGAAGGCGGCCGTTCAGGCTTTTGCTAAGCACACATCAAGGAAATTTCATGAGCAAGAAAGTTGCATATGTCACCGGAGGCATGGGTGGCATCGGAACAGCCATCTGCCAACGTCTGCACAAGGACGGATTCACCGTGGTCGCCGGTTGCGGCCCTACGCGCGACCATGCCAAGTGGCTCGCCGAACAGAAAGCCGAAGGCTTCGAGTTCCACGCCTCCGTCGGCAATGTCGGCGACTGGCAATCCACCGTCGAGGCCTTCTCCGCCGCCAAGGCAGCCCATGGCCCCATCGACGTGCTGGTCAACAACGCAGGCATCACGCGCGACCGCATGTTCCTCAAGATGACGCCCGAGGACTGGAGCGCGGTCATCGAGACCAACCTCAACAGCATGTTCAACGTCACCAAGCAGGTGGTGGGCGACATGGTCGAGAAGGGCTGGGGCCGCATCATCAACATCAGCTCGGTCAACGGCGCCAAGGGCCAGGCGGGGCAGACCAACTATTCGGCGGCCAAGGCCGGCATGCACGGCTTCACGATGGCGCTGGCGCAGGAGCTGGCCAACAAGGGCGTGACGGTCAATACCGTGAGCCCGGGCTACATCGGCACCGACATGGTCAAGGCCATCCGCCAGGAAGTGCTCGACAAGATCGTGGCCACCATTCCGGTCAAGCGCCTGGGCGAGCCCAGCGAGATCGCCTCGATCATCTCGTGGCTGGCAACGGACGAAGGCGGCTACTCCACGGGGGCCGACTTCTCGGTCAACGGCGGCCTGCACATGCACTGAGATGCTGACCACCACCTGATCCACAAAACCCGCTACGGCGGGTTTTTTCATTTGCAGGATGTGGCTTCTACGAATGGAAAACCCCTGATCCGGAACCTACAGTTCTCAACCCTTCCCGGAGGCAAGTCATGGAACACACAACAAACACACCCGCCAAGAAGCTCCCGCTCTACCGCTCCCTCTACGTGCAGGTGATCACCGCGGTGATCATCGGCGTGCTGCTGGGGTACTTCTATCCCAGCGTGGGCGAAAGCATGAAGCCCCTGGGCGACGGCTTCATCAAGCTCATCAAGATGATCATCGCGCCGATCATCTTCTGCACGGTGGTGGTCGGTATCGCCGGCATGGAAGACATGAAGAAGGTCGGCAAGACCGGGGGCCTCGCGCTCCTGTACTTCGAGGTCGTGAGCTCCATCGCGCTGGTGGTCGGCCTCGTGCTGGTCAACGTGCTCAAGCCCGGCGTGGGCATGAACATCGATCCGACCACGCTGGACACCAAGTCCATCGCCGCGTACACCGGCCCGGGCAAGATGACCGGCACGGTCGACTTCATCCTCAACATCATTCCCAACACCATCGTGGATGCCTTCGCCAAGGGCGAGATCCTGCAGGTGCTCTTGATCGCGGTGCTGTTCGGCTTTGCGCTGCACCGTTTCGGCGGCCGCGGCACGCTGGTGTTCGACGTGATCGAGAAGGGCTCGCACGTGCTCTTCGGCATCGTCAACTACATCATGAAGCTCGCGCCCATCGGCGCCTTCGGCGCGATGGCGTTCACCATCGGCAAGTACGGCGTGGGCAGCCTGTTCTCGCTGGGCAAGCTGATGGGGACGTTCTATCTCACGTGCCTCCTGTTCATCTTCGTGGTGCTCGGGCTCATTGCGCGCTTCCACGGGTTCAGCATCTGGAAGTTCATCAAGTACATCAAGGAAGAGCTCCTGATCGTGCTGGGCACGTCCTCCAGCGAATCGGTGCTGCCGCGCATGATGGAGAAGATGGAGAACCTGGGCGCCAACAAGACCTGCGTGGGCCTGGTGATCCCCACCGGCTACTCGTTCAACCTGGACGGCACCTCGATCTACCTCACGATGGCGGCGGTGTTCATCGCGCAGGCCACCAACACGCCGATGACGCTGGTGCAGGAGATCACCTTGCTCGCGGTGCTGCTGCTCACCTCCAAGGGCGCGGCGGGTGTTACCGGCAGCGGCTTCATCGTGCTGGCGGCGACGCTCTCTGCGGTGGGCCACGTGCCGGTGGCGGGGCTTGCGCTCATCCTGGGCATCGACCGTTTCATGTCGGAAGCGCGCGCGCTGACCAACCTGATCGGCAACGGCGTGGCGACCATCGTCGTTGCCAAGTGGACCAACGAACTCGACACCGAGCGCCTGCAGGCGGGCCTGAACAACGAGAGCTGGGTCGAGGCGCAAGAGCCCGAAGTGCTTGAGGGCGCCCGCGACAGCAAGATGGCGGGGTGAATTCCCCCCGTTGAACGGCGTTCCCCGGAAGGCCGTGTGAAATAAAAGGGTAGGCATCGTTCCTGCAAAATGCAGCGATGCCGCACAGCGTTTCCCTCATCAACACCATCGCCGCCGGCCTTGGCCTGGCGCTGGTGTTCGGCTTCCTGGCGGCCAAGCTGCGGCTGCCGGCGCTCGTGGGCTACCTCCTGGCGGGCGTGATCATCGGCCCGTTCACCCCCGGCTTCGTGGCTGATGCAGGCATCGCCGCGCAGCTCGCCGAAATCGGCGTCATGTTGCTGATGTTCGGCGTCGGCCTCCACTTTTCCCTCGACGACCTCCTGGCCGTGCGCAAGATCGCGTTGCCCGGCGCGCTGGCGCAGATCGCCGTGGCCACGCTGCTCGGGGGCGGCCTTGCGATGTGGTGGGGCTGGAGCCCTGGCGCCGCGCTCGTGTTCGGCTTGGCGCTCTCGGTGGCCAGCACGGTCGTGCTGCTGCGTGCGCTCGAGAGCCTGGGCATCCTCGATTCATTCACCGGCCGCATCGCCATCGGCTGGCTCGTCGTCGAAGACCTGGCCATGGTGCTCGTGCTGGTGCTCATGCCGCCGCTGGCCGGCGCGCTCGGCGGCACCCCCGACAACGGGGGCGGCCCCCCGGACCCGCTCTGGCAGACCCTCGGCCTCACGCTGCTGCAGGTCGGCGGCTTCGTCGCGCTGATGCTGGTGGTGGGCCGTCGCGTGTTCCCCTGGATCCTCTGGCAGGTCACGCGCACCGGCTCGCGCGAGCTGTTCACGCTGTGCGTGGTGGCGGCCGCCGTGAGCATCGCCTTCGCCTCGGCGGCGCTCTTCGGCGTGTCGTTCGCGCTCGGCGCCTTCTTCGCGGGCATGGTCATGCGCGAGTCGCAGTTCAGCCACCGGGCGGCGCAGGAATCGCTGCCGCTGCGCGATGCCTTCGCCGTGCTGTTCTTCGTGTCGGTGGGCATGCTGTTCGACCCCTCGGTGCTGATCGACCGCCCGCTGCAGGTGCTCGCGGTGGTGCTGGTGATCGTGCTGGGCAAGTCACTCGCGGCCTGCGCGCTGGTGCTGGTGTTCCGCTACCCGCTGGGCACGGCGCTTACGGTGAGCGCGAGCCTGGCGCAGATCGGCGAGTTCTCGTTCATCCTGGCCGGCCTCGGCGTATCGCTCGGGCTGCTGCCGGTCGAGGGGCAGAGCCTAGTGCTCGCGGGCGCGCTGATTTCCATTGCCACCAACCCGCTGTGGTTCAGCCTCATCGCGCCGATGCAGAAGTGGCTGCATGCCCATTCGTCCTTCGCCCGCGGACTCGAATCGCGCGACGACCCGCTGGCCGAATTGCCGATGACGACCGAGGCGAAGTACCTCTCCAAGCAGGTGGTGCTGGTCGGCTACGGGCGCGTGGGGCGCCGCATCGCCGCCGAGCTGGAGGCGAACGACATTCCCTACGTGGTGGCCGAGCAGAACCGCGAACTGGTCGAGAAGCTGCGCGAGGGCGGCATCGCGGCCGTGTGGGGCGATGCCGCGGACCCCGCGGTGCTGATCCAGGCGCACGTTGCGCGCGCCCGCGTGCTGGTGGTGGCCACGCCCGACACCCTGAACGTGCGCCAGATGATCGAGACCGCCCGCACGCTCAATCCCGCGATACAGACCGTGATCCGCAGCCACAACGAACAGGAGGCGCGCCTGCTCACGCAGGAGACGGCCGTAACCGTCTTCCTCGGCGAGCACGAACTGGCCCAGGCCATGGCGCGCGACGTGGTGCAGCGCGCGGTGTCGATGGCCGTGCCGGCTTGAGCGCCGGCGCCGCTTCAGAGGTCTTCGATGACCAGCGTGCGATAGCGCTGCGCGATGGAATACGGAACGGTGCGCACCACTTCCATCAGGCGGTCGGCGGCCTCTTCGTTCTTCGTCTTGACCAGGAGGGCCGCGTGGCCTTCGCGCGCGAGCTTGGTATAGGCGCGTACCGTGGCGCCCTCGGTGCCGGCCGAGGGCAGTGGGTTGTCGGCGTCGCTCGCCGTGGGCGTGATCTCCGCCAGCACCGTCGCGGCGGGAAGCAGGTAGACCTCGTCGCCGCTCACGCCGCTCTCGATCAGTTGGCGCCCGACCCGGTCGGCGTCGTCGGCGTTCGGGAACATCACCATCGAATAACCGGTCGGATAGAACGCACCGCCGATATTCGCTCGCATGTTCGATTCAAGGGTGAAGTGCTTCATGGGGCCTCCGGGTTCTGGTTGGTCTGGTTGAAGGTTTCTTACAACCACATTAGTTCTCGCTTTGCCAACCCTCTGTAGGAGAAGCCCGGAAGCTGTCAACCGCCCGAGCCGCCAATTCATTCAAAGGAAACCGCCTGTCCTCCGCACATTTCTCTCATCCCATGCCATCGCCCAGAAACATCGCGCTCACCGTCCACGAGCTGGAGGTGGGCGAGTTCTATTGGGTGTTGATGGAAGAGGCGGCAGACGCCGGCCGGGCCGATGGCGAACGCCACGTCTACGAGCCGCTGGAAGCCGCCCATGAGCCGTATGCCACCTATTCGAACGCGCTGGTCGCGGGTGTCGCGGTGATGCGGCGGCTGTTCGGCGCCGACGGCAAGCCGGTGCACGACGGCCGCTTCACCGCGCTGTCCACAGGCCGCTCCCTATAATTCCGGCCGTTGGGTTTTGTAAGCTTTTCTTAACAACAAGACCCACACGGTTCGAAGGTGCCCCGCATGCCATTCAGTGGCCTGGGGGTTAAACGGGAAGCAGGTGCGCTGCGTCTTCATGGACGCGTCCATTCCTGCGCTGCCCCCGCAACGGTCAGCGGATCTGGAAAACCTCACGCCAATGCCCTCTTGTCGGCATTGGCAGCCACTGCGCTTCGACGTGGGAAGGCGAGGATTTCGGCTCCGGTGCGCACGCACAGTGCCCATCGGAGCGCTCCGCAAGCCCGGATACCGGCCTTCGCAACCGCCTTCGGACGCTGCGGGAGTGCGGGTCCGGGCCAGCCGCCCCGCCCTCGCGCGACCGGCCCGCCCGCTTGCCGCCTCCCTCGACGTCCTCATTCGGTCAGGAGCCTGCGGGGACGCAGGTCGCGAGGAGAAGTCACATGGGTCAAGCATCGCCGGCGCGCGATCGCACGGGCGCGCCGCTGCAGTGGGCACGCCTTTCAGGTCTTTCGCTGGGGTTGAGCCTGGCCTTCGGGCCCGGCGGCGCCTTGGCGCAATCGGGTGAAGCAGCGGGCAATGCGAGCAGCGGCAGCACCGGCCTCGCGCCGGTCCAGGTCGAGGCCGGCCGCCGCTCGCCGCTGGCCATCGACGAGCCCTCGCACACCGGCAGCCGCCTGGGCCTCACGCCGCTGGAAACCCCCGCGAGCATCGAGGTGCTGACCGGCGACGCCATCCGCGCGCGCGGCGATGTTTCCGTGGTCGATGCGGTCACCCGCGCCACAGGCATCACCGGCTCGCCCGGCCCCGGCAACGGCGGCACGGCGCTGGCGGCGCGCGGCTTCACCGGCCACGGCTCGGTGATGCAGCTTTTCGACGGCACGCGCCTCTACGCGGGCGCGGGCACGGTCACCTTTCCTTTCGATACCTGGTCGGTCGACCGCATCGAGGTGCTGCGCGGCGCCGCGTCGGTGATGTTCGGCGAAGGCGCCATCGGCGGCGCGATCAACGTGGTGCCCAAGAAGCCCACGCGCGGCCCGATCCAGAACGAGGCGCTCGTGACGGCCGGCTCCGACGCCACCCGGCAGGTCGCCTTCGGCAGCGGCGGCGCGATCAACGACATGCTTTCCTACCGCTTCGACATCAGCCACCGCAAGACCGACGGCTTCATGGTGCGCGGCGATGCCGAGAGCCTGGCCGTGGGCGGCGCGGTGCGGCTCGACGTGTCGCCGCAGCTGCAGTTCACGCTCTCGCACGACGAGGGCCGCCAGTCGCCGCAGCGCTACTACGGCGTGCCGCTCATCAACGGGCGGGTGAGCAGCCTCTCCCGCGAGCAGAACTACAACCCCGACGACGCCGAGATCAAGTACCGCGACCGCTGGACCCGCCTCGATGCGCAGTGGACGCCCAGCGACGCCGTCACCGTGCGCAACCAGCTCTACCGCCTGGACAGCAAGCGCCACTGGCGCAACAGCGAGACCTACACCTACAACGCCGCCACGCGCCGCGTGACGCGCGGCGACTACCTGGAAATCGGCCACGACCAGGAGCAGGTCGGCAACCGCACCGACGCCACCTTCAGGCACTCGCTGTTCGGCATGAAGAACCAGGTGCTGGTGGGCTTCGACGCGAACCGCATCGACTTCCTGCACACCAACGACTCGCCCTACGGCGGCCGCTCGGTGGTCGATCCCTTCGTCTTCAACCCCGGCGTCTACACCTCGCCCGTGGCCTACACGCCGCGCTACAAGACCAGGACCAGCGCCTTCGCCTTCTTCGCCGAAGACAAGCTGGCCTTCAACGGGCAATGGTCGGTGGTGGGCAGCCTGCGCTGGGACCACGCGAAGATCGCGCGCACCGACCTGCAGAACGCGGCCAGCAGCTTCCAGAAGACCTTCGTGTACGGCACAGGCCGGCTGGGCGTGGTGTACGCGCCCGATGCCTCGCAGTCGTTCTACGCCCAAGTGGCGCGTGCGGCCGACCCGCTGGGCTCGCTGGTCACCACCTCGGTCTCGCAGGCGAGCTTCGACCTGAGCACCGGCAAGCAGGTCGAGATCGGCTATAAGCGCCAGTTGGCCGACGGCCGCGGCGCGTGGACCGTCGCCGCCTACCGCATCGAGAAGAACA
This sequence comes from Variovorax paradoxus, assembly GCF_000834655.1. Lineage (GTDB taxonomy): Bacteria > Pseudomonadota > Gammaproteobacteria > Burkholderiales > Burkholderiaceae_C > Variovorax > Variovorax paradoxus_F. The sequence goes on along the minus strand of NZ_JXQQ01000028.1, from coordinate 328,253 downwards.
AGCTGCTCTCGCGCGACGCAAACGACCCCACCGTCACGCAGCAGGTCGGCAAGCAGTCGTCCGAAGGCATCGAGGCCACGCTCGACCTGGCGCTGACCTCCACGCTCCGGCTCGAAGCCAACGTCGCGAAGCTGCGCGCGCGCTACGACGACTTCAACGAAGTCGTGGGCGGCCGGCTGATCTCGCGTGCCGGCAACACGCCGTTCGGCGTGCCGGAGGAGGCCGCCAATCTGGGGCTCGCCTGGCGCTTCCTGCCCCAGTGGGAGGCCGACTTCGGCGTGCGCTACGTCGGCCCGCGCCAGGTCGATGCGGCCAACTCGCGCAAGATCGGCTCCTACACCGTGGCCGACGCGGGCGTGAGCTGGCAGGCCAACCCGTCGCTCAAGCTCGCGTTCAGGGCCTACAACCTGGCCAACCGCACCTATCCCGTGTCGTTCTCGAACAGCGGCAACCAGTGGCTGCTGGGCCGGCCGCGCTCGTTCGAGCTGTCGGCGCTGGTGAACTTCTGACCGGCATCACCATGACCACCGCATGGCGCCGCGCCTGGCCCCGCATCCGCCACTGGCTCTACTGGACGCACCGGTGGCTGGGCATCGGCGGGTGCCTGCTGTTCGTGATGTGGTTCGCCTCTGGCGTGGTGATGATGTACGTGGGGTATCCCAACCTCACGGACGAAGAGCGGCTGGCGGCCCTTCGCCCGGTGCGCTTCGACGAGGCGCTGGTCGCGCCCTCGGCCGCGCTCGGCACCTTGCCCGAGGCGCTGCGCGCGCAGCCTCCGCGGCGCATGGCGCTGGAGACGCAGGGCGGTTCCGATCCGCAGCCCGTGTGGCGCATCGTCGATTTGCGCGGCGGCCGGCACGCTGTATCGGCGCGCGACGGCCGCGTGCTCGGGCCGGTCGATGCGGCGCAGGCCGAAGCCATCGCCCGCGACTTCTCGGGCCAGCCCGGCGCGCGCTGGGCCGAGATGCTGGAGCGCGACCAGTGGACCGTGCCGCAGGGCCTCGACCCGCTGCGCCCGTTGCACCGCATCCAAGTCGGCGACGCGGCGGGCACCGAGCTCTACGTGTCCTCGCGCACCGGCGAGGTGGCGCGCGACACCCACCGCGCCGAGCGCTTCTGGAACTGGCTGGGCTCGGTACCGCACTGGATCTACTTCACGCCGCTGCGCGCCGACCCGCCGCTGTGGCACGACGTGGTGGTGTGGCTCTCGGCCGCCTGCATCGTCTCGGCGGTGACGGGCATCGTCATCGGCATCCTGCGGATCCGGCTGCGCCGGCGGTTTCGCAACGGCGCGGTCACGCCGTACACCGGCTGGATGGCCTGGCACCACATTGCCGGCCTCGTCGGCGGCTTCTTCGTGCTGACCTGGATCGTGAGCGGCTGGCTGTCGATGAACCCGAACAAATGGTTCGAGCGCAACCGTAGCGATGCCGCTGCGATGGCCAGCTACACCGGCGCCGGGTCGTCGCCATTCCCCTGGCCGCCGGCCCAGCCACCGGCAGGCGAGGGCGCAGCCGCGCCGCGCGAGGCATTGCCGATGTGGTTCGACGGCAAGCCGCTGCTGCAGCTGCGCGATGCAGGGGGCCGCGTGCGCGTTGTCGATGCCGCCACCGGCGCACCCGCATCGATAAGCCGCGACGAGATCGTGCGCGCCGCCGCGCGCCTGCGCCCCAATGCCCGCGTGACGCAGGCCACGCTGCAGACGCGCGAGGACTTCCACTGGTACGGCCACCACCGCGAGCGCACGGTGCCGATCTGGCGCCTCGAATTCGACGATGCCGCGCGCAGCTGGATCTACATCGATCCGTCCAGCGGGCAGGTCGCCGGCAGCAACGACAGCAATTCGCGCCTGCGCCGCTGGCTCTTCAACGCCGCGCACAGCCTCGATTTTCCGTGGCTCATCCAGTACCGACCCGCTTGGGACATCGTCGTGTGGCTGCTGTCGATCGTCGGCACGGTCGCCTCGGCCAGCGGCGTGGTGATCGGCTGGCGGCGATTGCGGCGAAAACCCAAGGCATCGGCCGCGCCGGCAGCGCCGCGCGCGCTCCAGCGTTCATGACTGCGCTTGCGTGATCCATCCCATCCACCAACAATCAACTTTCGCACTGCGGTGCACTACAGGAGGTGCTCGATGCACATCGAACCAGGTCTCGTCGACGGATCCAAGATATTCCTCAGCTACGCAACGGCAGCCGCCGCGCTGGCCTACACAGGCAAGGTGGCCTTCGATACCCTCGTGAAGGACGGCCCCGCGGCCCTGGCGCTGCGCTCGGCCATCGCCGTGGCGCTGGTGTTCTGCTTCTTCGAAGTGCTGCCGCACCATCCCGTGGGCGTGTCGGAGGTGCACCTGATCCTGGGCACGACGCTCCTGCTGGTGTTCGGGCTGGCGCCCGCGGCCATCGGCCTGGCGGGCGGGTTGCTCATCCAGAGCCTGTTCTTCGAACCGCAGGACTTGCCTCAGTTCGGCATGAACGTCACCACCTTGCTGGTGCCCCTGTTCGCGACGGCCGCGCTGGCGCGGCGGATCATTCCCGACAACGTGGCCTACGTGGACCTGAGCTACCAGCAGGCCTTCAAGCTGTCGGTCGCCTATCAGGGCGGCATCGTGGTCTGGGTCGGCTTCTGGGCGCTCTACGGGCGCGGCACGGGCCTCGAAAACCTGAGCCAGATCGCCAGCTTCGGCGCCGCCTACATGACCGTCGTGCTGGTCGAGCCGCTGGTCGACCTGGGCGTGCTGGCCGCCGCCAAGGGCTGGCGCCGCCTGCAGGGCACGGTCTTCGTCGCGCGCCGCCTGTACGTCGGCACTTGAGCGGCGGCATCCGAACCGAAACCATCGCAACGCGCGCCGCAGTGCCCCCGCGGCGCGCTGCGGCATGCCGCCATCCATCCTCGCGCCCTGGCGCTTGAAAGCATCCATTCCATGACACAGAGCAACGCCAAGATCCCCGTCACCATCGTCACCGGCTTCCTCGGCAGCGGCAAGACCACGCTGCTGCGCCACATCCTGGGCAACGCCGAAGGCCGCCGCATCGCGGTGATCGTCAACGAGTTCGGCGAGCTCGGCATCGATGGCGAGATCCTGCGCGGTTGCGGCATCGGCTGCGACGATGAAGGCAACGAGCGCGAAGGCGCGCTCTACGAGCTGGCCAACGGCTGCGTCTGCTGCACCGTGCAGGAAGAGTTTCTGCCCGTGATGCTGCAGCTGGCCGAGCGCCGCGGCGACATCGACGCGGTGATCATTGAAACCTCGGGCCTGGCGCTCCCCAAGCCGCTGGTGCAGGCCTTCCAGTGGCCGGACATCGCGAACATCTTCACCGTCGATTCGGTCGTCACCGTGGTCGACGGCCCGGCCGCCGCATCGGGCCAGTTCGCCGAGAACCCCGAGGCGGTCGACGAAGCGCGCCGCGCCGACCCCAACCTCGACCACGAATCGCCGCTGCACGAGCTGTTCGAAGACCAGCTCTCTGCCGCCGACCTCGTGGTGCTCAACAAGACCGACCTGATGGACGACGCCATGCGCGCGCAGGTCGAGGCGCTGGTGCGAGAAGAGCTGCCGCCCGAAGTGAAGATTGTCGCCGCCACCGAAGGCAAGCTGCCGCTCGCGCTGCTGCTCGGCCAGGGCCGCGCGGCCGAGTCCACGATCCACCTGCGCGAGAGCCACCACGACCACGAGGAAGACCACGACCACGACGAGTTCGACTCGCTCGTGATCGACCTGCCGCCGGTGGAGCGCGACGGCCTCCTGGCCGCGCTCGCCACGCTGGTCGAGCAGCACACCATCTACCGCGTGAAGGGCTTCGTCGCGATCCCGGGCAAGCCGATGCGTTTGCTGGTGCAGGGCGTGGGCCGCCGCTTCGACCACCACTTCGACCGCCGCTGGCGCGACGACGAGGCGCAGCGCACGCGCCTCGTGTTCATCGGCGAAGACCTGGACGAAGCCGCGCTGCGCAAGGCGCTCGAAGGCCTGGCCGCCGTGCCCGCCTGATGGCCTGACCGCATGCACCTGCTGAGCACCCAGCCCGGACGCTTCGTCGAGGACGACAGCGTCGTCACCCGGCTCGACCAGACGCCGGGCGACATCGTGGTGCTCAGTTCGGCCGACACCACGCTCGCGCTGCTCGCCGCCGCGCGCACCGCGCTGGCGGCCACCGACCCCGGCTACCCGTCGCTGCGGCTGGCCAACCTCATGTACCTGCGCCAGCCAGCCTCGCTCGACCTGTATGTGGACGAGGTGCTGCAGCATGCGCGCGTGGTGGTGGTCGATCACCTGGGCGCCGAATCGGCCTGGGCCTACGGGCTGCAGCAACTGGAGAAGCTCGCCAGGCGCAAGGGCCAGCAGCTCGCGATGTTCTCGGGCGACCTGCAGGAAGACGAAGACCTGCTCGCGCGCAGCACCGTGCCGCGCGCGGTGAGCCGCCGGCTCTGGCAATACACGCGCGCGGGCGGGGCGGGCAACGCGATGCAGTTCCTGCGCGCGGTGGCCTTCCATGGCCTGGGCCATGGCGAGGCGCCGTTGCCGCCGCGCAGCCTGCCGCAGGTCGCGCTGCATGTGCCGCGCGGCATGAACGCCGCGCACACCGTGGCCGGCATCGACGACCTGCGCGCCGGATGGCATGCGGATGCGCCGGTGGTGGCGCTGGTGTTCTATCGCTCGCACCTGCTGTCGGGCAACACGGTGGCTTTCGATGCGCTCGCAGCCGCGCTGCATGCCGAGGGACTGAACCCGCTGCCGGTCGCGCTCGATTCGCTGAAAGATCCGCTGTGCCTGTCGGCGTTCCGCGGCCTGTGCAGCGAACATGACGTGCAGCTCGTGCTCAACACCACCGCCTTCGCCGCGCTGGGGCAGGGCGCGCAGGACGACGCCGGCGAGGCCCTCGCGCTGGCTGGCGATGCGCCGGTGCTGCAGGTGATCGTTAGCGGCGGCAACCGGGAAGACTGGCTCGCCGACAGCCAGGGCCTGCGCCCGCGCGACATCGCGATGCAGATCGCGCTGCCCGAAATGGACGGCCGCATCATCACGCGCGCCGTGAGCTTCAAGGGCCTGTCGCACCGCTGCGAACTCACGCAGACCGAGGTGGTGAGCTACCAGCCCGAGCCCGACCGCATCGCCTTCGTGGCCGAGCTCGCGCGGCGCTGGTGTCGCCTGCGCAGCCTGCCGGTGGCCGACAAGCGCGTGGCGCTGATCCTCGCGAACTACCCCGGCAGCGAAGGCCGCATCGGCAGCGGCGTGGGGCTCGACACGCCGGCCTCGGTCATTGCCATCCTGCGCACGATGCAGTCCGAGGGCTATGCGCTCGGCGACGCGATTCCGGCCGATGGCGATGCGCTCATGCAGACGCTGCAGGAAGGCATCGCGAACGATCCGGTCCAATGGTCCGCGCGCCCCGCCTGGCAGAGCTACGCGCTCGCCGACTACCGCGCACGGCTCGCGGCCCTGCCCGAAGGCATGGCTGCCGCCATCGACGCGCGCTGGGGCACGCCCGAGCAAGACCCGATGCTGCGCCAGGGCCGCTTCATGATCGCGGGCCTCCGATTGGGGCATGTGTTCGTCGGCATCCAGCCCGCACGCGCGCTCGGCACGCTGGGCGCGGCCGACTATGCGAGCTACCACGACGCCGAACTGGTGCCGCCGCACAGCTACCTCGCGTTCTATTTCTGGCTGCGCGATGCGTTCGCCATCGACGCGGTCGTGCATGTGGGCAAGCACGGCAACCTCGAGTGGCTGCCGGGCAAGAGCATCGCGCTCTCGCAGACCTGCTGGCCCGATGCGATCCTCGGGCCGCTGCCGAACGTCTATCCCTTCATCGTCAACGACCCGGGCGAGGGCGCGCAGGCCAAGCGCCGCACGCAGGCGGTGATCGTCGATCACCTCATGCCGCCGCTCACGCGCGCCGAGAACCACGGCCCGCTGCAGGACCTGGAGCGCCAGGTGGACGAGTACTACGACGCGCTGCTGGTCGATGCGCGGCGCGCGAAGGTGCTGCGCGCGCAGATTCTCACGGCCGTGCGCGCGCAGCACCTGGTCGAGGAACTGGACATGCCGGGGGCGGAAGACGACGCGGTGCTCGCGCGCGTCGATGCCTACCTGTGCGAGCTCAAGGAAACGCAGATCCGCGACGGGCTGCACGTGTTCGGCGCCTCGCCGGAGGCGCGGCTGCGGCGCGACACGCTGCTCGCGCTCGCGCGCTATCCGGCTGCGGACGGCGTGGGTGCGAATGCCGGGCTGCTCGGTGCGCTGGCGCAGGACCTGCTGCCCGGCGACGCCTTCGAACCGCTCGACATCGACGCGGCCAGGCCGTGGCAGGGCGCACGGCCGGCGCTGCTGCAATCGGTGAGCGCCGATGCGTGGCGGCACCACGGAGACACGCGCGAGCGGCTGGAACTGCTCGCACAACGCCTGCTGGAGGACGAAGCCTGTCCGCCCGGCATGCCGCAGACCGCCGCCGTGATGGGCCGCATCGAACGAAGCCTCGCACCCGCGCTCGATGCCTGCGGTCCGCACGAGCTGCATCAGCTTTCGCGCGCGCTGCAGGGCCGCTTCGTGCCGCCCGGCCCGAGCGGCTCGCCCTCGCGCGGGCGGCCCGACGTGCTGCCGACGGGGCGCAACTTCTACGCAGTCGACACCCGCGCCATCCCCACGCCCACCGCGTGGATGCTCGGCCTCAAGTCCGCCGCGCAGCTGGTGGAACGCCACCTGCAGGAGCACGGCGACTACCCCGTGGCGCTGGGCCTGTCGGTGTGGGGCACGGCCACGATGCGCACCGGCGGCGACGATCTGGCACAGGCCTTCGCCCTCATCGGCGTGCGGCCCAAGTGGGCGCCGGGCAGCCAGCGCGTGGTCGATTTCGAGGTGCTGCCCACGGTCGGGCTCGGGCGTCCGCGCATCGACGTGACGCTGCGCATCTCGGGGTTCTTTCGCGATGCGTTTCCCAATGCCGTGCAGATGTTCGACGCCGCGGTGCAGGCCGTCGCGTCGCAGGAAGACGAAGACGCCGAGCGCAACCCGATCCGCGCGCGCATCCTGCGCGAGGCGGCCGCGCTCGAGGCAGAAGGCGTGACCGCCGACGCCGCCCGCACCCAGGCCGGCTGGCGCGTGTTCGGCTCCGCACCCGGCAGCTACGGCTCGGGCCTGCAGCCGCTGTTCGACCATGGCGACTGGCAGACCGACGGCGACCTTTCCAGCGCCTACGTCGGCGGCAGCGCGCACGCCTACGGGCAGGGCAGCGACGGCGTGCCGGCGGCCGATGCGCTGGTGCGGCGCCTGCGCACGATGAACGTCGTCATGCAGAACCAGGACAGCCGCGAGCACGACCTGCTCGACTCCAACGACTACTACCAGTTCCAGGGCGGCATGGCCGCCGCCGTGCGCCACCTGAGCGGCCGGCAGCCGGCGATGTACCACGGCGACCACGGCAACCCGCAGGCGCCGCGCGTACGCACGCTGAAGGAAGAAATCAGCCGCGTGATCCGCGCGCGCGTGGTCAACCCCAAGTGGATCGACGGCGTGAAGCGCCACGGGTACAAGGGCGCCTTCGAGATGGCCGCGACGGTGGACTACCTCTTCGGATTCGATGCCACCGCGCGCGTGGTGGGCGACCACCAGTACGCGATGGTGGCCGACGCCTACGTGCTCGATGCTGACACCCGCAACTTCGTCAACGAACACAATCCGCGTGCGCTGCACGACATGCTGAGCCGCCTGCTCGAAGCCATGCAGCGCGGCCTGTGGCAGTCGCCCGGCGACTACCAGGCCCAGCTGGAAAACCTGCTGCTCGACCAGGAGCAGCAGATGGAAGGAACCCGCTCATGACCACAGCCGCACCCATGCCGGTGCCTTTCCCTTTTGCCGCGATCGCGGGCCAGCCGAAGCTGCGCCAGGCGCTGCTGCTGGCCGCAGTCGACCCGGGCCTGGGCGGTGTGTTGATCGAAGGCCCGCGCGGCACGGCCAAGACCACGGCGGCGCGTGCGCTGGCCGAACTGCTCCCGGGTGCGCCCTTCGTCACGCTGCCGCTGGGCGCGAGCCTCGAAAGCCTCGTGGGCACGCTCGATCTCGGGCAGGCCCTTGCGGGGCACGAGCTCAAGTTCGCGCCCGGCCTGCTCGCACGCGCGAACGGGGGCGTGCTGTATGTAGACGAAATCAACCTGCTGCCCGATGCGCTGATCGATTCGCTGCTCGACGCGGCCGCCAGCGGCGTCAACGTGGTCGAGCGCGACGGCATCTCGCACCGGCATGCGGCGCGCTTCGTGCTGGTCGGCACGATGAATCCGGAGGAGGGCACGCTGCGCCCGCAGCTGCTCGACCGCTTCGGCCTGTGCGTGCAGCTGCGCAACATCGAGGACGCGGCCGAGCGGCAGGCCATCGTGCGCGCACGGCTGGCCTTCGATGCCGATCCGCAGGGTTTTCGCGCGAAGCACGCAGGGGCAGAGGCCGAGCTGGCGGCCGCGTTGGTCTCGGCCCGCGCTGTCGTGGCGGATTCGTCGGCGTTGCCGTATGGCGATGAAGTGCACGAAGCGGTGAGTGCGCTGTGCATCGCATCGCAAGTCGATGGATTGCGTGCCGACCTCGTGATGCTGCGCTCGGCGCGCGCGCTCGCGGCTTGGGAGGGCGCGGCGGACATCACGCCCGACCACGTGCAGCGCGTGGCCGAAGCCGTGCTGCTGCATCGGCGTAAACCGGAGCTCGAAGGTGCCGCACCGGCATCGCTACCGCCACGGATGGCGCGGAGTGCGCCGCGCCCGGCCGAGGCAAACGGCGCAGGCCAGAGCAACGCGGGCGATCAGGACTGGGGCGCCATGCCGCCCGAGCCCGTCGGCATCGAGCGCGTGAAACCGCTGCGACCGCTGATCCCTTCGCAGTCCGCCCGGCAGGCCACCCCAAAAAAAGCCTGAGCCTCCGGGACGCCGCACCCGCTGGCGCGCGCCAGGGCGACTGGAGGCAAGGCAAGCAGCGGGACGCTTGGCACGGCGCCGCATCGCCGGGTGCCGCGTTCGACTGGCCGCGCACGCTGGCGGCCCGCGGCGCCGGCACGCTGCGTGCGGAGCACCTGCGCCGCCGTCCGCTGCAGGCTCGCAGCGGTGCGCTGCATTGCTTCCTGCTCGACTGCTCGGCCTCGATGCGAAACGACGGCAACCTCGCGCGCGCCAAGGGGCTGCTGCTGTCCTTGATGGAAGAGGCCTACCAGCGGCGCGACCACGTGGCGCTGCTGTGCTTTGCCGGCGATGTGGTCGAGTTGCGCCTGCCGCCGCGCCGTGCCAGTGCGTGGAACGACGATTGGGTCGCCCCCATTGCAGCGGGCGGCGGCACGCCGTTGGCGCTCGGCGTGCAGCGTGCCGACCAGCTGCTCGCGCACAGCGTGGCACGCCAGCGCTGGCTGTGGCTGCTGACCGATGGCCGCAGCAGCGAGAGCCCCGCACGGCCCGAGGCGGCGGACTTCGCCTGCGTGGTCGATTTCGAAGCAGCGCGCGTGCCGCTGCATCGGGCGCACCGGCTCGCCGAACAGTGGCAGGCGCGTTACCTGGTTGCCGAGCGGTCCGCGTAGCCCGAAGGATTCGACGGCATGCCGAGCGGCGCGTCGATCGATCGGGATCGCGCGCAAGGCCCGCACGGCATAGGGCCGGGCGCCCCGGCGCGGGGTGTTTCGGGTACCTTCGCGGCATGCGCATCAAACCCTGCTTCCTGCCCCTTGCCTGGGCCCTGGCCATGCGTGCGTTCGCACAGACGGCGCCGCCCGTGCCGGTGGACGCGGCCGATTGCAAGGCGCAGGAAGCGGTGCTCGAGCGCGACATGGCGCTCGCCCGCTCCCGCGGCCAGATGCTTCGCCGGCGCGAACTTGGCGAGGAACTGGCCGCGCTCCAGGCGCGCTGTGCGGCGCTCGTGCCCGTGCAGGGCCGCGCGGCGCGCATCGAGAAGCTGGAGCAGGAAATCCGCACGCTCCGCGCGGAGCTCGATCGCGCCGAGGAGCAGCTTCGCAGCCTGAAGAGCGAGTCGCCCTGAGCGCGCTTTTTCAGCTCACCACGGCAGGTCGTTGAGCGTCGGGGCCGCTCCCTTGGCGGCCACCGGGCCGTCCGCCTCGGTGGTGGTTTCCTCCGGCTCCGCAGGCGCCAGCATCGTCCCGCGGCAGTTCGGCGAGCCGCAATGGCAGGGGTACTTCGACGGCGGCGAGCCGTCGTCTGCCGTCAGCGAATAGTCGATGAACAGCTCGTCGCCCGCATCCACGGCCACCAGCGTCTGGAACTTCAGTACCAGTTCGCCGCCTTCGTCGTATTCCTCGACCGCCTCGCAGTTCGGCTCGCAGGCGTGGTTCAGGTGGCGGGTGCCGTTGCCGCCCTTGGCGCCGTCGATGGTCTCGTGGTTCGACAGCGTGAACAGGTAGGTGAGCTGGTCGTTCCAGACCTTGGTGGCGATTTCCTGCTTCGAATAGCGCCGCCCTTCGTAGAGACCGAGGAAAGCCTGCGCCGGAAGGTCGCGGGTCGCGAAGGCGCCCAGGCCGTGCACGCCGCTGGGGCCGACGCGGATGAACGGAGTTGACGAGGTGGCGGGCTGCTTGTGGCGGGATTTCATGGGGAGGGATGGACGTCGACCGGCTGGATTGTCAACGCCATGTCGATCTGGCGGATGACAGCCGCCGCACCGCGCGCGGTGGCTGCGTCGAAGAGCGGGCTGCCGGTCGGCTCGTCGACCAGTCGCCAGCGGGTGCCGGGGCGGACGGCCGCGAGGGCGTCGAGCAGGTCGTGGGCGGCGGCTTCGTCGATGGCTCCCGCGTCGGGCAGCACGTTGCCGGCAGGCGGAGCGACGGCATACGCGACGATCGCCGTGCCGCGCGTCACGCCGAGCGCGACGGCACCTTCTCTGTCGATGGCGTCCAGCACGGTCGGCAGTTCGCGGCGCCACGTGGGGCGGGAGACCGCCGCGCAGGCCGTGTGCACGGCCGCGAGGTCGGCGTGGTCCAGCGGTTGTGCGGCGACGGCGCTGCGTGCCTCGAAGCTGCCTTCCAGCACGTCGAGCGTGCGCAGTTCCTCGAAACCCGCCTGGCCGTAGAGCGCGCGGGCCGGGTTCTGCGCGATTACTTCGAGAAAGACCCGATGCAGTCCCGCCTTCGACCAGGCCTGGGCCTGCGCCTCGACGAGCTGCCGGGCCAGCCCCCGGCGACGGTGCGTCTGCGCGATGCCGAAGCCGGCAAGGTAGCCGCGCAGCCCGCGCCGGCCGGCGAGCGAGATGCCGCAAGCGAGGCCGTCGACCGCGATCACCCGCGACAGCGCGAGGTCGACCACCGCCCGCCGCAGGTGCCGCGCGAAAAGCTGCTCGTCGAAGTGGATGGGTACGAAGTAGCCCTCGTAGGCCCGGTTCCAGAGGGCAGTGAGCTCGCCGTGCGTGAAGTCCGTGGCGGGGACGACCGCCATGCCGATCCTGTGCATTGCCTGTTGTTCGCGAAAGATGGAGTCAGCCGATGGGAAGGGTCGCCACGAACCGGGTGCCCTCCGCCGCGGACGAGGTCACTTCGAGCGTGCCGCCGTGGGCGGCGACGATTTCCGAGCAGATGTACAGCCCCAGCCCCAGTCCGCCGCCGGGCTTGCTGTTGGCGGGCCGCCAGTAGGGCTGGAAGATCCGCGGAAGGTCGTCCGGGGGAATGGGTTCGCCGCCGTTGCTCACCGACAGCACCAGCCGGTCGTCTTCGAGCGTGGCGCGAACCACGACGGGGTCGTTCGGACCGCCGTGCGTGACCGCGTTGCCGATCAGGTTCGACAGCAGCTGCTGGATGCGCGGCTGGTCGCAGCGCACCACACGGTTGATCGAGAGTTCGTCGCGGATGTCCAGCTGCGGATTGGAGGCGCGCGCTTCGTCGACCACCTCCTTCAGCGCCGAGGTGAGGAAATCGGCTTCGCGGATCGCCAGGCCCATGCCCGAGCCGAGCCGCGCACGTGCGAAATCGAGCACGTCGTCGATGAGGCCGGACATGCGGCGCGTGCTTGATTTCAGCCGCGTGCCGAGCTTCACCAGGTCCGGCTCGGCCTGGCGGCGGATCAGCAGCTCGGCCGTCGCACCGACCGCCGACAGGGGATTGCGCAGGTCGTGGCCCAGCACGGCGATGAACTGCTCGCGCAGCTCGGCCGTGGCGCGCTCGGACTGCAGCGCGACCTCCGCGCGCTCCTGGCGGTCTTCGTTCTCCAGCTGGCGCGCGATCAGGTCGGCGAAGGCGGTGAACATCGCCACGGTCCGCGGGTCGGACACGTTCGCCGGCCGGGGGTCGATGGCGCACAGGTTGCCGAAGTAGTCGCCGTTGGTATAGATGATCGGCACCGAGATGTAGCTCTGGATGTTGTAGAGCTGGGGCGTGTGGTGGTCGCGGTAGACCGGGTCGGTGCCTGCGTGGTCGATGACCACCGGCAGCCGTGCGGCACGCGATTCCTTGCACAGCGTGGTCTCCACCTTGAGCTGGCCCCCGGGCTGCAGGCCGAACTGGATGGTGTCCTCGACCGCGCAGGCGGTCCAGGTGCCGTCGGTCACACGGGCAATGGCCGCAAAGCCCATGCCGGTGTTCTGGCAGATGATTTTCAGCAGCGAGGGCACCGCGCTGATGCGGCCGACGGCGGACACGTCCCGCGCGATGGCCTCTGCGCTGTCTGCGGGGGAGGCGGGGGTGGCAGGGTTCGGGGCGGGGGTCACGGTGTCCGGATGTTACGTCAGCGCTTCTAGGGCGCACAGCGGCGCCGGCGGGGTTTTCAGCGTCGCGGGTCGCCCAGCGAGGCAAGGCAGCCCACGATGGCATCGGCCGCCTCGTCCAGCCGGGGGCCGGGGCGCATCATCAGGTCGAAGCGCGCCGAGGCGAAGCTGCAGACGCGCCCGCGCTGGATCGCCGACATGGCCGACCAGCCCGGCCGCGCGGCCATGGCGGAGATTTCGCCCAGCGCCGAGACCATCAAAACGTCCGGGTCGGCGCGTACCACGAATTCGGGGCTCATCTTGGGAAAAGGCCCAAGCGTGCCCGGCACCGCATTGCCCAGGCCCAGCCGTCCAAGCGTCTCGCCGATGAAGGAGCTTTCGCTGGCCGCCGCCACGCCGCCATGCACCTCGAAATACACGCGCCGCCCCTGCCAGCCCGCCGGCACGCGGGCGCGCGCGGCATCGAGCCCGGCATCCAGCCGGCGCCAGAAGGCCTCGCCCGCGCCGGGCTTGCCGGTGGCGCGGGCCACCGTTTCCATCACCCGCCGCATGTCGGCATGGGTCTTGGCATCGAGCGCCAGCACCTTGATGCCCAGCCGCTCCAGCGGCTCGGCGACGCGGCTGCGCGGGCGCAGCAGCACCAGGTCGGGCTTGAGCGCGACGATGCGCTCGATGTTCGCGTCGTCCATGCCTCCGACCTGCGGCAGGCCTTTGACCTGCGCGGGCCAGTTGGCGTGGCGGTCGACGCCCACCAGCCGGTCGCAGGCGTCCAGCGCGCAGACCGTCTCGGTGAGCGAGGGCATCAGCGAGACGATGCGTTTGGCGGGGGCCTGCAGCTCCAGCGTGGTGCCGCGGTCGTCTTCCAGGCGGATGCCGGCGGCATGGGCCGCGGAGCCGAAGCCCAGCGCCACGAAGGCCGCGGCCCTGGCGATGTGGCGGACGGCGGTGGCGGCGGTCGCGGCGGTCGAAGAGGGCTGGCGCTGGGGCAGGGCGTGGGAAGTCATCGGAGCGGGCGTTGTCGGCCCGCTATTGTCGCGGCGTCTGCATGCGCAGCAGCCGCGCCGCCTCTTCGGCACGCGCGTCGTCCACCTCGCGCAGCACGTTGCTCAGGTCCACCGGGCCGGTCTCGCGCACGAAGGTGCCCGCGAGCTCCGTCTCGGGCCTGAGCAGTCCGCGCTCGTAGAGCTGCCAGATCTCTTCGCCGTAGTGCGTCTTCAGCAGCGCGGGCTCGAACTGGCCGAAGAAGTTGCGCAGGTTCTCCACGTCGCGCAGCAGCATGCGCTTGGCGTGGTTGTTGCCCGCGGCATCCACCGCCTGGGGGAGGTCGATGATGACCGGGCCGTCTTCTGCCAGCAGCACGTTGAATTCCGAGAGGTCGCCGTGCACCACGCCCGCGCAGAGCATGCGCATCACTTCGCGCAGCAGGCTCGCATGGTGCCGCAGCGCGTCTTCGGGCGAGAAGGCCACGTCGTTCAGGCGCGGGGCGGCGTCGCCGTTGGCGTCGGTCACCAGGTCCATCAGCAGCACGCCTTCGAGGAAGTTGTGCGGCGTGGGCACCCGCACGCCGGCCGCGGCCAGGCGGTAGAGCGCATCGACCTCGGCGCTCTGCCAGATCGCCTCGGTCACCTTGCGGCCGAACTTGGTGCCCTTGGCCATGGCGCGGGCCTCCCGCGTGTTCTTCACGCGCCGGTTCTCGGTGTAGTCCACGGCCTGGCGGAAGCTGCGCTTGTCGGCTTCCTTGTAGACCTTGGCGCAGCGCGTTTCCTCGCCGCAGCGCACGACGTACACCATGGCCTCCTTGCCGCTCATCAACTGGCGCACGACCGAGTCGACGAGGCCCTCGTCCACCAGGGTCTGCAGTCTCTGGGGTGTCTTCATGCGCGTGCCTCCTGCGAAGCCAGGGGGCGGGTCGAGAGGAAGGCCCTCAGGCTTTCCGTGCCGATCTGGTAGGCCCCATCATGCCTGTGCGCGGCAAAGCCGAGCCGGCGGTTGATGGCGAGCATGGGCGCGTTGACCTCCGCGTTCTGCGTGATGGCCATCTGCACCCCGGGCTGGCGCTCGCGCACCAGCTGCAGCATCACCGCCTTCACGCCCTTGGCCAGGCCCTTGCCGCGCCAGCGCTGGGCCACGGCGGTCAGGCGCTGGAACATGCGGTCGGGGTAGAGCCGGTTCCAGCTCGCATCGCACACGGCGGCCACTTCGTCGCCGTCGAGCAGGAGCACCAGGAAGTGCTCGCCGCCGCGGCGGTCCATCACGGCATACCAGGCGTGGAAGCCTTCGAGCTCGAAGCGCATGGGTGCGCGTGCGAGGCCGGTCGTGGGCGCGTCTTCGAGCAGCGCCGAGAGCGGTGCCATCAGCGTGGCGAGCCGCTCGAAGGGCACGCGGCCCGCGTGGACCTCCAGGCGCAGCCCGTGCGCCGGCGCGAGCGCTTCGGCGCGCCAGCGGGCGAGCGCGCCGTCGTCCAGGCCCGCGAAGGCCATGCGGTTCTCCATGCTGCGGTGCTTTTCGGTGGCGCCGATGGCGGCAAGGAAGGCGTGGCTCTCGGGCAGGTGGACGCTGAAGGTGGCCGTGGTCTTGCCTTGCGTGTCCATCAACGCCAGCAGTTCCCGCAACAGGAGGCTGCCGACGCCTTGCCGCCGATGCGATTGCCGCACGCCGCCCCAGACATTGACGAATGGCGCGAAGGCTTCGCAGTCGGGCGTTCCTTCGCGGCGAACGCTCATGTTGAGCGAACCCGCGAGCGTGCCCTGCGCATCCCGGGCGAACACGCGGTGCGCGACGTGCAGCGGCGTGTGCTGGCGCACGTTGAACTCGGTGTGGGCGTCGTCCGGAAGCGGTTCGCCCGGAAGATCTTCCTCATTGCGCAGGCGCCAGTAGGCGAGGGCCTGCGCCCATTCTTCAGCGGACGCCCGCTGCGGATCGAAATGGAACATCGCGAACGGCCGCGCATCGGCGGCACGGGATTCAAGCATGGGCAAGCCTTGATTTGAAAAAGGGAACGGATCGCGCGGCACGCGAGCGCGCCGGCGGTGGCGTTTGAATCGGGGCGATGTGTCGCGGCGGAGGGCCGCGATGATCGAACTGGCTATGCCTTCAGGGGCATGTGCCGCGCCAGGGGCGCGTCAGCGGCAGTTCTTGCACGACCCGACAACAAACAGTCGAGGGGTGGGGGAATGAATAGCAGGCTCTTTCATCGCACACCTCCAGTCTGTGTTGTGGATCGAGGCGTCGAATGTAGCGAGCTTCGCGTGGGCTGTGAAGTGCCATCGCGCGCCGATGCCGTGCCGATGTCGCGCCGTGTGCCTGCGGCAGAATCCAAAAACCAACAGACGGGGAGTGCCATGGATCCGAAGAAGATTTTCGAAGCGGCGCGCGAAGCCGATGTCGAAACGGTGCGCGCGTGCATCGCCGCCGAGGCCGACATGGCCGCGGTGAACAAGCAGGGCTTCACCGCACTGCAGTGCGCCGCGATGGGCTCGAACCAGACCGAGGTCGCGCCGAACATCGCCGTGCTTCGCCTCCTGCTCGATGCGGGAAGCCCGCTCGAATACGCCGGCACCGATGGCCGCACCGCGCTCTACCTCGCTGCCGAGTTCGCGCCCACGACCGATGCGGTGCAACTGCTCCTGGATGCCGGCGCCAAGGCCGACATCAGCGACGGGCACGGCAACCACATCACGGTGAACGCGATGATGGAAGAGGTGGTCGCGCTCCTCGCGCGCGTCACGGGCAAACCCATTCCGGAACCACCACCGCCCGAGCCCGATCCGGTGAAGATGACGACCGCGCAATGGCGTGCCGCCAAGACGAAGATCGATGCCGTCTTCGAGGCGTTGACGAAGGCTGGCCTCGTCGCGCTGCAAGACGCGGGGCAAACGCAGTCCGATGGTTTCTCCGACTGCTCCGAGGCATTCCACGAGCGAGGCGGCGAGTCGGCCGGCGTGCATGGCTTCTGTTTCTACACACGGCAGGACCTGAACCGCGCGAAGAGCACCAGCCAGCTGTCGCTCGCGTACTGGGGCGCGCCGGAGGGCGCCGATGCCGACATGCTGCGCGTCGGCGAACTCATCGTCGAACACTTCCGAAAGGCGGGCCTCGAGGTGCGGTGGAACGGAGCCGCGTCGATGCGGCCGGAGGTCGATTTGCGTGAAGCGAGCCCGCCTGCGAAGCCTCCGGGCAACCCGACGCCTTCGGCCGTGCCCGTCGCGCAAGCGGCTGGCGGACAGGGATCGCAATCGAGTTTTCTCTATTTCACGGGCCAGGGCTCCGACAAGGTCTACCAGGTCCACCTGCGCCCCAAGGACGATGGCTGGGTGGTCGACTACGGCAATGGGCGCCGCGGCGGCACGCTCGCCACCGGCACCAAGACCAGCAGCCCGATCGCCTTCGAGGCCGCGCTGAAGATCTACGAGAAGGTCGTGAAGGAGAAGACCTCCAAGGGCTACACGCCCGACCAGTCGGGCGCGCTCTACACCTCGACCGACCTCGCCGGCCGCATCAGCGGCGAGCTGCCGCAACTGCCCACGCTGATTCTCGAAGCGCAGGTGGCGCGCTACTTCGACGACGCGGGCTGGGGCCTGCAGGAAAAGGCCGATGGCGAGAACCGCATCCTGCTGATCGAGGGAGAAACGGTACGCGGCACGAACCGCCGCGGGCTCTTCGTCGACATTCCGCAGGCCTGGACCGGCGGTTCTGTTGCATCGGCGGGCCGCACCGTCATCGCGGGCGAGCATGTCGGCGATGGCTTCAAGGCCTTCGACTTGCTGGAGCTCGATGGCCAGGATCTGCGTGGCGCGCCTTTCATCGAACGCTTCGGCCATCTGCACAAGACCGTTGCGCACCTGCCGTGGATGGTGGTGCTCGACCTGGAGACCACCGCCGAAGGCAAGCGCCGCCGCGCGGCTGAACTACTGGCCGCGCATGGCGAAGGCTATGTGCTCAAGGCGCTCGCCGCGCCGTTCGCTGCGGGTCGCAGCACCGCGAGCCTGAAGTTCAAGTTCAACCAGAGCGCGACGTGCGAGGTGATCCGCGTGAACGCGCAGCGCTCGGTGGCCGTGGGGCTGCGCGACGAGACGGGCGCGATGGTCGACATGGGCAACGTGACCGTGCCGCCCAACGAGGCGCTGCCCGCGGCGGGCACGCTGGTGGAGGTGCGCTATCTCTATCGCTACGCGGGCGGCAAGTTCGAGCAACCGGTCTACAAGGGGCCGCGGCCGGACATGACGTCGGAGGATGCGGTGCTGTCGCAGGTCACGCGGATCAAGGACCGTGGCGCGGCGGTGGACCAAGAGGCTGATTGAACCGTTGGCTGTGCAATCGGTTTACTGGCACGGCAAGAGAGTATGTGGGCTAACAGTCCGCGCAAAGTTGGAATGATGAAGCCAGTAGCACCGATGCCAGAAGCTCACATGGGCCTGACATTAACCAGCTGTTGGTGGTTGCCATCTCGTGAGGTCAAACGCGATCTGAGCTCCCCGTCTCATCCCCGAAAAAAAGTTGGAGGCGTACGAGGTGTACTGGCAAGATCGGCACCACCAATCGCAAGTTCTCACCGGGGCCATCTGCATTGACCACTTTCCTCCTGCATCTGGGGTTTGATATAGAGCTTGCAGAACTGACGGATCTTTTGGAACGCATTGGCGCCACTGAGAGCGATTGCGTGGCGTTCAGGTTGTGCTGGCCCGATGGTGCATTCTGGGACGGGTGCGTGGGAGGAACCAAGGACGAGATGCGCGCTGCGCTTGCCGCACTCAAAGTTGAAAAGCCGCTCAACATGCACTGAGAAGGTGCGTGCTCGGTGCAATTGGAGGTCGCGTACGCCCCCGTATTTTCCCTGATGGGCTGAAGAACACGGTGCTGACGGCGCCGCGATGTTGCTTAGGGAGTGCGCCAGCTTCGCTGGTAGGATCGAAACGCAGGTTTCATGGCGAATGGGACCGGCCCCGGATGGCTTGCGCGAAAGGTTGGAGAGGGCGAACTGCAAAAAGCAGGGCGGACTGCGCGTCAAGGCGATCGGTTTGCGATCCCGTTGAAGGGTGGCTCGCTCTATCTTCAGTGACGTTTCTCGGATCTCGAAAGCAGAAAGCGCTTTGAACCCACACCCAAAGTCCCAAAATCTCCCGGCACTCACCACGCTGAGATTCATCGCGGCAATGATGATCGTCACTCAGCATTCGTCCCAGATGTTCAAGTGGCCCTGGTCGCTGGGAAATCTTCCGCTGGTGCACGGTGTCAGCTTCTTTTTCGTGCTTTCGGGTTTCATCCTCGCTCACGTTTATAGCGGCCGTCCTCAGCTGTCATACGGAGTTTTCATGCGAGCGCGCTTTGCGCGGCTGTGGCCTGTCCACGTGTTCTCGATCCTGGTGCTTTGTTTGGCGATTCCCCCTGCATGGGTCACCTTCGAAGGCACAGGGCTTTTCAACAAGTGGATCGCGCTCGCATTCAATCTGAGCCTTGTGCACTCGGCGCTCCCGTTCGCCGCATATGTTTATTCGTGGAATTCGGTGTCCTGGAGCATCTCGACCGAGATGTTTTTCTATCTGGCCTTTCCCTTGCTGCTCGTGAAGATCGAGCGCACTTGGCATTGGAAGCTTCTAGGCTCGGCCTTGCTGGCTGTTTTGGTGATCGCCGCCCTGGTGCTCTTGAAGGTCCCCGCCAATGGCGGCATCCAGGATCTGACCTCGGTTTATGCGACGTACCCAAACCCTCTTGTGCGAGGCTTCGAGTTCTGCCTCGGAATGGCGACCTGGTGCCTGTGGAAAAAATACATTGCCGATCTGAAGCTCTCGGTGAATGCGTGGACTTTGATCGAGTTGCTGGCGGCCTCGCTCTGCGCGACTTGGCTGTTCCATGTTTTTTCTCTTATCTATGGACTGAGCACCGATCCTGTCCGCATGTTCTTGATGCCAGCTGGCTCATGTTGGGTGTTCGCGATCCTGATCGCCGTATTCGCCATGGGCCGGGGGCGCGTGGGCCGAGTGCTGGCACTGCGCCCGCTGGTCTACCTGGGGGAGATCAGCTTCTCGATCTACATGCTTCATCAGATCCTGATGAAGTTTTTCATCGCAACTCTCGAGTGGCCGCAGGTGCCAGAGGCGGTCTATTTCAGCCTGCTCTTCGTCCTTGCTTCCTTCAGCTACCTGCTGGTCGAGAAGCCCGCGCAAAGCCTCCTCACTCGAAGCTGGACACGTTCTGCCTTGCCGCCCCAGGATGCCCTGAGCTCGCGTGCGCGTACCTCGGGACCCTAGGCGGACACCATCGTACGTTCATCGATCTGCCGGCGTTGAATGCCGCTTGGCGAGTGCGCACTGCCAATGCGATCGAGCCGCTGCACATACCGCTCCATGTTGAAAGCTGCCTCGGCCAGGCGGCGTGTCGCTTCGCTCAGTCGAGCACGGGCAGGATCATCTGTCGCCAGCTGCAAGATGACCTCCGCGGCCGCGCGAGTATCCATGTAAGGTACAACGCCAATGGACGTGTCGGGGTCAGCAAGCAATAGATCGGCCATCCCGCTGGCCTCCTTGAAACAGATGGTCGGTATTCCGCGCTGTGCCGCGTCGATCGATACGTTTGGCAGGGGATCGAGGCGCGATGCCAGCATGAAGAAATCGCTCATCGCGTAGATAGGCTCAAGGTCCTGGACTTCGTCGATGAAGGTGATGAAGTCCTCGACATCGGAACGCGCCATCTGTTCTTTCAGGTAGACCGAGTAGCCCATATCGTCGTTCGGACGGTAGCCACCGCCCACCCACAGAAAGTGGATCGGCTGGGCTCCGCCGATGCGCTTGACGTCGGCGGCCACGCCGATGAATGCATCCACTCCCTTGCGGATGTTCACAGAGCCGGCGCCGGTAACGATCATCGCCCCGCCCGCTCGAATCTGCATCAGAGCACGAATGCGTTCGTCCTGATTCTGTCGGACAGTCTCATTGCGGCTGGAGGGCAGCAGAGACATGCCCTGCGCCTCTATATGCATGCTGCGACTGCGCAGCGGCGGGTGCGTTTGCATCGATGACCTTGCGACGGATGCGGCTGGAAAGACCACCTCCGTGGCCATGTCGAGTGCCTTGCCCAGCGCCGACGCCGGCCAGACATAGGAGCCGTATTCATGCACGAGCAGCACTGTCGGGACGGAATGCTTGGCACAGACCTCGACCGTTACGCGCGATTCAACGCTGTTGACTATCGCGTACTTGAACGCACGGCCAGCAAACAACGGCGCGAGCCCAAATTCGGCTTCTAGCGGCGCTGTGTGCACGCCGTCCAGCGGTCCGACGGTCTCGCAGCTGATGGCCTCGAAGTCGGGCGTCAGCGCACCGTCTCCCAGAAGCACGCTGAAAACGTTGTACTTCTTTGCGAGGATCACGGCGATGTTCCAGCCGAGGATGGGGGCTCCGGTCCGTGAGGTCTCGTGAACCACCAGAACCACATTTTCCTTTTGCGGATCGATCGGTGTGGCGCCCGTCCTGTGCGCAATCAGCGGCATGGTAGCGCGGCGACCTTCGCGCTGCCCGCCGATGATGTAGTGAAAGAGGCAGTTCATGCCGGCTTCCGTCACATCCGGATATTTCTTGCCGTAGTAGCTCGGATCGAATGCCTGAGAGGGATAAATACCGAGCGGCTCGCCCACGAGAAGATAGTGCCAGACGGCGTCGGTGTCGCTCATCTCGAGGAGGAGTTGGGCGCGGTAGAAATCGGGATCGAAGAGCGGGCTGTCCCGCAGATAAGCTGCAAAGTCGCCCACTCGCGAGTACGACTTGAAGCTCGCAGCCAACGATGCGAACTCTTCCGATTTTTCGGGCAATTGCGTTGCCGGCGCTTCGAGCAAATCTATCCACGCGTTCGCAGTCGTCGTGGAGAGTTCGAGGCAATTGAAGTAGCGAAGCAGGAGCGCATGCGACAGCGCGGGGCGGTCGCTGCTTGCAAGACAGGTCTTCGCCGCCTGCAGCCATTCCGAGAGCTGGGCCTTCTCGAACGACAGCGCATCTGCGCAGTGCTCGGGCACTTGACTCACGTCGTCCACGAAGACTGGTGCCGTCACCGGCGTATCTGGGACCGGTTGCACGACCTCGACTGTGGCGGGCAGGCGCGCTGCTTGCCGCCGCGCTCGCCATTCACGCGACTTTTGCAAGAGTTGGAACCTGGCGGTCCACCAGACCAGCTTTGCCGCGCGACGGATTGTTTGCGCGGTGCGCGGCTTGTCGACCAGCAAGCGTCGCAGGGGAGCTGTAGCGCGCCAGCTTGAGCTGGACTCCAACGCAGCAAGGCGCACCGCAATGGCCTCCCGCTGATTCTCGATGTTCAGCGCTCGCTCCCGCTGTTGAGTTGCTTCACGCTCGGCGGCGTCGGCCCTCGCGCTGTGCGCTTGAGCCTTCGCCAACGACGCGTGGGCCCTGGCGCCTTCTGCTTCGGCTGCCGCTCTTGCCGAATCGGCTCTGGCGCTCTGCGCTTGCGCCTCCGAGCGCGCCGCATCGGCCCTGGCGCTCTGCGCTTCCGCCTCTTGACGCGCAGCATCGGCTCTCTTGCGCTCCGTTTCGACAAGGTCTTCGGCCTCGGCAGCCTTCTGGTCTGTCTTCAACTTCGCAAGGCGCAGGTCTTCAAGCTCTCTCTCTGAATCCGCCAGGGCTTGGGCGTGCCGCGCCTGAACGATCTTCGCTGCCTCGATGTATTCATCTTGCAGGCGTTGCATGTTGCGCGCGTACTCGCTCGTCGCATCCTTCAGCATGATGTCGCGTTGGGAGAGCACACCCTGCAAGGTCGCGTATTCGGACAGCACGCCGCTGACTTTGGCCTCGTAATCGGCAACCGTCTGGTCGAGCTGCTTGCTGGATTCCAGCAGGTAGCTATCGAGCGAAGCGGACAGCTTTACAAAGCTCAGATCGGTGAATGCATAGAGCTCGGCGAGCTGATCTCTTTGCGCCTTGTCATTCAGCAGCTCGAACATCCAGTCAAGCCCAAGGGGCCAGGCGCTGCGATTCGGCGATCGCACGCATGCCATGGCCAGCAGGAATTTGACGTTGAAACCGGCCTCACGGCGAAAGGGTTCGAGATCGGGAAACACGCGGACGATCTCGTCGAAGTCGCGCAATGCGAGAAGGTTCTCGCGCAAGAAATTCCATTCGTGTGCGCTGCGCACCGCCACCTCGGGACGGTCTCCACTGACATTCGACTTGTCGGTGAAGATCCTGTGCATCGTCAGCTTTTCCTGGAGCACGTGAATCGGATGCCGCACCAGGATCCGGCTCCAGAAGTCGGCGTCGTCTGTTTGCGCAAGTCCGTAGCGATAGCCTCCGACTTCGTCGTAGCAGCGCTTTCGAATAAGAGCGCTGGGGTGGTTGAGCGTGTTCTTCTGATTGAACAGCTCATTCAGCCATGCCCAACGCGGTTGGTTGTGCCGATCGAACCAGTCGTTGTCGACTCGGGCGCCTGTCTCGTCGATGACTTGTACCCAAGTAAAGACCGCGCCGATCTCCGGGTGCGCGTCGAGGTAAGCCACCTGGCGTTGAAGCTTTTCCGGCTTCCACACATCATCCGAATGCTGGAGTGCGATGTATTCGCTGTTCGTGCGCGAGAAAGCATCGTTCGTTCGGTGCACGACCTCGCCGGGAGCCCGGCTCGAGAACGCTCGAAGACGCGGGTCGGTGTATTCGGAGATCAACTTCCAGGAATGGTCTCGAGACGCGTCGTCCAGGACGACCAGTTCGAAGTCCGAGAAAGTCTGGCCCAGCACACTGTCGATGGATTCGCCCAGATGCGCCGCGTGGTTGAAGGATGTGAGGACAACCAGAACTCTAGGCATGGTCACGCTCCGGAATCGGGCTGAGAGGCGGGGCGAGCCCTCTCGATGACGCAGTCGAAGCGGTAGTACGCGCTCGCGAGCTCCCGGTGTTGCGCGTAGAAAGAGACTTGCAATCCGGCTGCTTCGATCAGTTTCCTAATCTCCTCTTCGGTCCACCATGTGCCGATATGCGGCTTGCCCATGGCCTCTCTTTGGCGATAGAAAGCCATCTTTTCGTCGTCGTCGTAGTAGACGGCGAGCTTGTCGGCATCGGGCACACCGGCGATGTAGAGCTTTTCGAAATGCGCCGCGCCACCGATCAGTCGAAAGAGCCTGGAGAGCCCTTCGGAGTTCAGGCATGAGACGGAGTCGCGCATGTAGACCTTGTTGGCTTCGCCGAAGAAGTCGCTGGGAAGCTTGGATACATCCGAGACCACGTACTCGATATTCGGCGCGCTATTGGACTGCCGCGCGAACTCCACCAGCTTTTCGGAAAAATCGACGCCGACTATTTTCTCGACCTGGCGAGCGATGGCCTCGGTGATGAGGCCGTTGCCGCAGCACAGGTCCACAAGACGATCACCACGCTGCAGATCCAACGCCTGAACTACGGCGTCGATGGTCAGGTCGAGCTGCGCCTGGCTCATTTCCTCCCCATTGATGGTTCTGTCGACCTGCTTCAGGGGCGAGTCCGCAAACTTCTCGGCATTGGCGTCGTAGTGATTTTTCCAGTAGTCGCTCATTGCGTTGCAATCGGTGAAATGGTGGAAGAGCTTCTGCGGCTGGGACCGGCGTTCAAGACGCGGCGCACACAGGCAATCAGGCGATCGATGACCGCCGGTGTATATCGTTGATCGCAGGGGAGCGCCAGGCATTTGTCCAGCATGGTGTGCTCGACGCCGCCGTCCTCGATCCGGCGCCGGGCCTCTTCCCAATAGGCGGCAATGTAGATGTCGCTGTCATCTGCCAGTGCCTTGCGAATGCCCCGGACGTCTTCGCCGATCACCAGCGGGTAGCACATCGGCACAGATGAGGTCCCGAGTATCCATCGGCGCGTGTTGGTGGTGTCGAAGGCTGCGGCGAGGCGTTCGAAATTGCTGCGTCGCTGGCTTTTCATGGCGTGCATGTCAATGCTTCGCAGCAGCCGGTCCGTCAGGCGCGACATTCGCAGCGGTCGTGTGTTGTCCAGCGAATGCCCGGAGGCCAGGAAGCTCGCATAGCCCTCGCGTGCGGTTGCTGCCATGCGCACGAGCAAATGCTCCATCCGCGCCAGCGAAGCGTTGTCCTGTTCTGCCGGCATGACGATCGCAGTGTTCTCGCTAACGAGCAACCCTCCGTCCGGGAGTCCAGAGAACTTGCGGGGCGAGTAGATCGTCGCCCATGCTCCAGCGGGTGCGGAGAACAACGCCTGCGTGTTGTCGACGATCAACTGAGCCGGGGAGACCCTGTCCCGCATTTGTGCGATGACGTCATCGCACAGGCCGAAATAGTTGACGCAGAGCATCGCGGTATCAACCGAAATGGCCGCGGGGACAAGCGGTGCGAGACGGTTGTCGAGTCGATAGAACTCGGGCACCAGGCCGGCATCCGATACGGCCTGGACCACGGAGTCGCAAATGTAGGCTGGCAGCAGGACTCGCCTGAAGCGACTGTTTTCCAATGCGCTTCGCAAGGCCGACCGCGCCGACTGGAACTTGAGAAAGTGGCTCGGAAATGGCTCGCCGAAATCGGGCAATGCCAGCTCGAAGAAGCCCCCGATCTCCATTTCTCCGGGGCTGCAAGGCGGGTCGCTCGACCGGTCGGTCATGTCAGTGCTGCGCCGACTCGACACGGCAGACGATCCGTCGCTTGGCTAGCAGTTCTTTCGTGCCGGCAATGCCGTTGTGCATCAGCACGTCGATGATGGACAGCGATGGTTCGAATGGCGCCGCGGACTGCGAATAGGTGGTGGCAGGCGTCTCGAGGGACGACAGGCCGATGCCGCGTGCCTTGAATTTCTCCGCATCCAGCAGATCGAACCCACCGATGGGGTTGATGAGTTCGGTTGCGCCGAGTTGGGCTGCATGGGCGAGTGCCCAATCGCCGGTTTCCTTCACTTCCGAGTAATCGAATCCGTGGTCGGAGGAAACCACAAGTTCGGTGTCGATCGACAAGAGCGCGCAGATCTCCCGGATGAGGCGGGAGTTGAGGGTGCCGATGCTTTGCGCGCTGGCTCGAACAAGGGCTGCTTCGATCGCACCGAACGTGTCTTCGTAAAACGGCGCCCTGCTGCCGTATTGCGCGAGCTGGTTCAGGATCCGCGATTGCCATTTGGCGTTGGCCGCGATCTGTACCTCCCGAATCGACGCGGACATCGGATGCTTCGCAACGGGGACCTGGATATACTGCCAGCCGCCGCCCACCTTCAGGATGCGGTTGCGATTGACCCAGCCCTGCTTGATGTACTGGGCTTCGTCGAACAGGACAAAGCAGTCGACCGCGTCGATCAACTGCCAATAGCCGATGTACGGGAAGAAGTAGGGCTGCATGCCCGCTATCTTTTTCACGGTGCGCCAGCCTCCTGAAGGATGGCGATGATGCGGTCGACGTCCTCGTTGGAGAGTGCTGGATAGATCGGAAGGCAGATCACCTGCTCGGCCGCCCGGTGTGCCACTGGCAGCCCCTCGGGGTCGGAGGATGGCAGGTCGCGATACATCTCGAAGCTGCTGACGAGCGGGTAGAAGTAGCGCCGCGTGTGAATGTCGTGCGCGTGCAGCAGTTTATAGAGTTGATCGCGCGAGAGTGGGTACTCAGGCCGCACGAGGATAGGGAAGTAGGCGTGGTTGGCAACGCGCTCGCCAGCATCGCCGACGCAGTGGATTCCTCTGGTCGCGCGAAGCCCCTGGCGGTATCTCTTGTCGATCTCGCGTCGCCTGGCGATCGCCTGGTCCACGCCGCCCAACTGAAGCAAGCCGAGCGCGGCATTGAACTCGCTCATCTTGCCGTTGATGCCCGGCGTGACCACCGTCACGTCATCGACAAAGCCGAAGTTCTTCAGCTGGTCGATGTAGTTCTTGGTCTGCGCATCGGGCGAAACGATGGCCCCGCCCTCGAAGGTGTTGAAAACCTTCGTCGCGTGAAAGCTCAGCACCGAAAGGTCGCCGTGCTTCAGGAGGCTGCTGCCGTGCAGTTGCACGCCGAAGGCGTGAGCCGCGTCGTAGATGACTTTCAGCCCATGCGAGCGGGCGATCTTCTCGATGGCCGCGACATCGCACGGATGTCCATAGCAGTGCACCGGCATGATGGCCGTCGTAGCCGGGGTGATTGCCGCTTCGATTCGCGCAGGATCTAGATTGAGCGTATGAGGATCGATGTCGACGAACACCGGCTTGATGCGGTTCCATAAGAGGGAATGCGCTGTAGCGGTGAAGGAATAGGGCGTGGTGATCACCTCGCCCGACACGCGCAGCGCCTGCAAGGCGGTGACCAGGCCGATCGTGCAATTGGTGAACAGCGAGATGTGTTCGACCCCGAGGTATTCGCACAACGCTGCTTCGAGCCGGTCGTGAAAGGGCCCACCGTTTGTGAGCACCTTGCTCTCCCAGATTTCGCGCAATGAAGGCAGGAAATCCTCAAGAGGTGGCAGCACTGGCTGGGTAACATAGACGGGGGGGCGTCGAGTCAAGGTCCCGTCCTCGTCGCTGCGTTCGGAAGGGGCGAGGTCGCGAAGATCGAACGGACTATCTTGCATGGCATTCGAGCAAGGCCCAGTTGCCCTTGCGCCTGTCGTCGCACGTCTCAATGGCAAACGGTGTCACCGTTGCGAGCGTGAGTCCCGAACGCTCGAGCAGCGCGCCGTACTGGGCCTCGGTGCGCTCCTGTCCACCGGTCAGGAGCAGCATCGAGTAGTCGTTCGCGATGGTGGCCGGCGAATCTGCAGCCTGCTCGGGCATGAGCTCTTCGATCAGAACCAGCGTGGCGCCCCGAGGCATGGCGGACACGCAGTGGCGCAGGATCGTTGCGGCCTGCGCGTCGTTCCAGTCATGGATGATGTTGGAGAGCAGGTAGAGGTCCGCGCCTTGCGGATAGTCGCCGTGAAAGAGGTCTCCCTCGATCAGGTCGATGCGCCCGCCCGCCGCGGTGCCCTCGAGGCGCTCGCGCGCCTCTGCGATCACTGCGGCGGTGTCGAATATGGCGCCGCGCGACTGCGACGCTTGGGTCAGGATCGCCGACAGGAGCGCGCCGTTGCCCCCTCCGATGTCGACGATGTGGTTCGCGCGCGAAAAGTCGCGCGCTTGCACGATGCCTGCAACCCGACCGTCTACACCGCGCTTCATCAGCTCGTTGAAGAAGCCGCCCAGTTCCGGTTGCTCGGCGAGGTGGTCGAAGAACGGCTTGCCGAACACGTGATCGAACGCGGGCTGACCCGTTCGCACCGCGTGCAGCGCGGCGCTCGCCGCCGGATAGTTGATGGCGCCGATGTACAAGATGCGATTGCGCATCGACAAGGGATGATCGGCGCGCAGAAGCTGACCGGTCGCAGAGAGCCTGAAGTCGGTGGCGTTCTCCTGCTCCAGCAGTCCCAACACGACCATCATGCGCAGGAAGCGTTCGAGGGCGTGCGGGTGCAGTTCCAGCACGCTGGCCAATTCGGCCGCGCCTTGAGCGTCGTCGCCCAGCGCGTCGGCGATGCCTGCTCGTGCGGCAGCATGCAGCACCTGGGTCATCGCGAAGCCGCCCGCCATGCGACGTATCGCCTGGGCCGGCGATTCATCGGTGGCCGGGCTTTCGAGGGCGGCTGCCAGCGAATGAAAGGCGCCGGCATTTTCTGCATCGGGGAGCATCTGGGGCCTAAGACGGTAAGTTGGCAACTTATGCTGTGTTCAAAAGACGACAGCACCTGCATCGCAGGCGTGCCGTCGACGCGGGCGACCTTGCGGAGTTCACGACAGTGCCGGCGCCCGCGCGCTGTTAAGGAGCAAATGCCAGTAGCGGGCGCAACCCTCCTCAAGCGAGTATCTGGGTTGCCAGCCCAGTTCGACGCGAGCGCGTTCGATGTCGAGATACGTGCGCTGAACATCAAAGCGGCGGTGGGGCAGGTATCGGACCTCGCCATCGAGCCCCGTCTGTTCACGGATGAGCCTGAGCACCTCGTTGATGCTGTGCCCCATGCCGCTGCCGATGTTGAACACGCCCGATTGCGAACGCTGTCCGGCAAGGACAAGTGCGCGGGCGACATCGGTGGCGTAAACATAGTCGCGCACAACCGAGCCGTCGCCCCAGATCTCAATGGGCTCGTTGTTCATAAGCTTGCGCACGAACGTCGCAATCACGCCCTGGGCACCGATTCGGTTCTGGTGCATCCCGTACGGATTGGAAATGCGCAAGATGTTCGCGGTGAGTCCGTTCAGTTCGGACTGAAGGTGCAGATAGTTCTCGACCGCGACCTTGACGACGCCGTATGAGCTGATCGGTTGAAGAGGGTGCGCTTCGGGCACCGGCAGCGATCGCGGATTGCCGTAGACCGTGCCGCCCGAGGACGCGTAGACGATTCTCTTGACTCCCGAGTAACGCATCATGTCCAAGAGCCGAAGCGTCCCGATCAGGTTGCTGCTGACGTCTTCGATCGGGTTTGCGTTCGAGCCGCTTGGAACAGTGCTGCTTACAAGGTGATAAACAAGGTCCACGCCGTCGAGCGCCTGGGAGAGTCCGTGGCCCTCTACAAAATCACCTTGGATGACCTCCAAGTGCTTGCAGGCACTTTCCTGGTCGGCCGGATGGCTTCTTGCGCGATCGAATATTCGAACCGAAGCACCTTCGGCCAGAAGCAGCTCGCTCAAGTGCCGACCGAGGAAGCCTTTTCCACCAAGCACCAAAACTTTCGAGCCAGCAATGTTCATTGAGTTGTTCCGCAAGCGATCGCCTGTCGCGCGAAGCACGCGACACAGAACAGTCGTGAGCGCCGGACCTGGATGCGGCTGTCATCGACATGTCGCCTGGCGCAGGTACGCTCAGAGTTTGTAGCTATATGTAGTTACAAGTTAACTATTCGTGCAGACTGTAAACACAATGTCTCTGGTTGACCTCCCATAAATCGGTGAATTGAAAACTTAGGTCCTATTCGTGAACAGGTTGCGATTGAGGGCATCAACCATGTCAAAGTTATGGTTTATTTTGTGATAGTTAATTGCGCTTTTTTCTATGGGGTGTTGCAGAGCTTTTAGGCAACGAGCCTGATCCACCTTTTTGAACCAAGCAACAGGCTGCTGAGAGCCACAGCCCCGTCAAGACCACGCTCATACCACGAGGCCGCAAGCAACCTCTCGCCGCGCCGAATGCAGGTTGGCGTGAAATTCAAGATATCAGCGGAGGCCCAGCGCCTTGCGCAGCTTCACAGCCAACTGCTGCGCCTGCGCGGACGAGGCCACGTTGGTGAAACCCATCAGCAACCCTTCATCGCGAAAACCCGCTGAGCCTCGCTCCGAAAGCGGCTGGCAATTCAACCCGGCGAGCTGCGCGCGGCGGGCCAGTTCGGTGTCGCGCTCGGTGCGCTCGTCGAAGCGTGCGATCAGGTGCATGCCGCCGCTCTTCAAGTCGATGCGCACCTCGTCGCCGAACGTCTTGAGCAAAGCGGCCACAAGTATCCCGCGCCGACGCGCGTAGAGCAGCCGCATCTTTTTCAGGTGGCGCGGGAAATAGCCGCCCCGCATGAAATCGGCGACCACGGCCTGCGTGATCTGCGGGCTGCCGTTGGAGCCGGTCTGCGCGGCCGTGGCGAAAGCGGCGCAAAGCGATTCCGGTGCCACGACGTAGCCCAGCGCGAGGCCCGGATACAGCACCTTCGAGAAGCTGCCGGCGTACAGCACGCGGTCGTTGCCATCGAGGCTCTTGAGCGCGGGCAGCGGCGGGCCGGCGTAGCGGTATTCGCCGTCGTAGTCGTCTTCCACGATCCACGCCTTCGAGCGCGAAGCCCATTCGAGCAACTGCAGCCGCCGCGCGAGCGACATCGACACGCCGAGCGGCGCCTGGTGCGAGGGCGTGACGACGGCCATGCGTGCCCCGGCCGCCTTGCGCACGCCGCGCGCGACCACCATGCCTTCGTCGTCCACCGGCACGGGCACCGCGCGCAGGCCTCCGCTGCGCAGCACCTCCTGCGTGGGCGGATAGCCCGGGTCCTCGACCCACACGGCATCGCCCTTGTCGAGCAGCGTGTGCGCGATGAGCGCGAGCGATGCGCGGTACCCGCCCGTCACGAAGACCTGCGAAGGGTGGCACGACACGCCGCGCGACACCGCCAGATACGCCGCGATGGCTGCGCGCAGCGGCGCGTAGCCGGAAGGGTCGCCGTAGAACATGTCCGCTGGGGTTGCCGCCCTGGCGCGCCGGGCGGTCAGGCGTGCCCACAACTTGCGCGGGAAGGCGTCGAGCGCCGGAATGCCCAGCTGCAAAGGCGGTGGCGGCCGGGCATCGGCAAGCGCCTGGCGGTCGGTGGGCGCATCGGCACGCCGGCGCTCCCGCCGCGCCGACCGCTGCGCGGGCAGCGAAGGGGAGACCACGGTGCCCGCCTGTCCCTGCGACGAGAAATAGCCCTCGCCCATGAGCAGGTTGTAGGCCGTCTCGATGGTTCCCCGCGAGACGCCCAGTTCGCTGGCAAGGTCGCGTGCCGAGGCGACGCGGTCGCCCGGATGGAGCACGCCTTGCTCGATGGCCGCCCTGAAGCGCGCATAGATCTGCCGGTACAGCGGCGTGGACGTGGCGCGGTCGATCGCCAGAAGGGCGGTGGCGGACTTTTTCTCTTGGATCATGGCCTTGTCGTTCCGGTCAATCTTGCCACTTTTCGGCAGGACATCGAAAACCTAGCATGACCCCATCGAACAGCAGCAGGAAGGACATGCGATGCGCGAGAAGATTTTCGTGGCGGGTGCGGCCGGTGCCATCGGCGCCGCGCTGGTGCCGCTGTTGACGGAGGCGGGCTACGACGTGTACGGCAGTACGCGCCGCGCCGACCGCGCGCATGCGCTGCAGACCCGGGGCGTGGCGCCGGTCGTCGTCGATGTGTTCGACGCAGAGGCGCTTCGCGCGGCGCTGCTTCGCATCCGGCCCGAGGTCGTGGTGCACCAGCTCACCGACCTGCCGGCCGACCTCGATCCCAAGCTCATGGCCGAAGCGGCCCATCGCAATGCCCGCGTGCGCACCGAAGGCACCCGCAACCTCGTGGCCGCGGCACTGGCGGCGGGCAGCCGCCGGCTGGTTGCCCAGAGCATCGCCTGGGCCTACGCGCCGGGGCGCACGCCCCACGTCGAAGACGATCCGCTCGATCTGCAAGCCGAGGGCATCCGACGTGTGAGCGTGGGTGGCGTGGCGGCGCTGGAGCGCAGCGTGCTGGGTGCCGTCGGCATCAAGGCCACGGTGCTGCGCTACGGGCAGATCTACGGGCCAGGCACGTCGACGGCCGTGCCCAAGGGAGCGAGCCCGGTCCACGTGGAGGCCGCGGCCTGGGCCGCGGTGATGGCGTTGCGGCATGCGCAGGGCGGCGTCTTCAACATCGCCGAGGACAATGCCGAAGTCAGCAGCGAGAAGGCCAGGCGCGAGCTGGGCTGGTACGCGTCGCTGCGGCTGCCGCGAGGCTCGGCATCGTGAAGGCGATTCGGCTTCATCGCAGCCAAGTGGGGGCCGGCGTAGCGACGCTGTCGCTCGTGCTTGCGGCCGGCTGGGCGCTGATGCCGCATGGCGGCAAGCAGGAGGCCGCGCAATGGCTCGACGACGTATGCAGCGCCGTGAGTCGGCCGATGTTTTCTTCCGCGCCGGCGCCCGCGGGGTCGGGCGAGGCCGCACGGCCCGCAACGTTGTCAAAGGTGATCTCGTGCGAGCCGCTGCCGCATGTGCCAGGCAAGTCGGTGACCACGGTCATCGTCGACTTTCCGCCGCTCGCCTATTCGCCGGCGCACCGGCACCCGGGCTCGGTGACCGCGATTATTCTCGAAGGCACGATCCGTTCGCAGCTGGGCGGCGGGCCGGTGGGCACGTACAAGACCGGCGAGACCTTCTTCGAGCCGCCGGGCACGCTGCATCTGTTTGCGGAGAACCCCGATCCTGCGGAGCCCGCCAGGCTGGTGGCGGTGTTCGTGGCCGACGCGAACTGCGGGCCGCTGGTGCTGCCGCCCGACTGAGCCGGCTCAGCGGCGCTTGCGCGGCCTTGCAGGCGGCGCAGTCTTCCGGGGACCGAGCGCGCGACGCAGCGCCGGCACCTCGTGCTGGATGTGGTCCCACAGGCGATTCGCGACCGGCCCCTGCGGCCGGTCTCGGCGCCGCGCCGCCACCAGCTCTTCGACGCGGCCGGGCAGGTGGCGCCCGGCGATGGATTGCAGCAGGCCACTCTGCAGCTCGTCCTCGATCAGGAAGCGCGGCATGTGGCCCCAGCCGAGTCCCTGCAGGATGATTTCCTTCTTCATCGACTGGTCGGCCACCGTGCACTGCGGCGCGCCCTCGACCATGAAGTAGTCCTGCTGCGGTGAATGGCGCGCGGTGTCGCGCATCACGCATTGCGTGAACTCGCGCATCCGCTCCGGCGTGATGGCGCGCGGCATCGGCTCCGGCAGCAGGCCCGGCGCCACCACGGGAATGAACGGCACCTTGCACAGGTCCACCCATTCCACGCGCGCGTCGCTCTTGTCGATGCGGTGCAGGATCACATCGGCCTCGCCATCGAAGAGCCGTTCCCGGGGCCCTTCGACCGCCTCGAAATGCAGGTGCAGCCGCGTGCCCGCGCATTGCGAGAAGAACCGGCCGAGCATGCCCAGCACCTGCGGGCGCGGGCACAGGTCGCCGATGACCACGTGCAGCTCGCTCTCCTCGCCCATCGCGAGCTGCGCGGCATGCGTGCGCAGGCCCTCCAGTTCGCGCAGCAGCGACTGCGCCCGGCGATGGAACGAGAGCCCCGCCTCGGTGGCACGCACGCGGTAGCCGCTGCGATCGAGCAGCACCAGATCGAGTTGCCGCTCCAGCTTGGCCACGGCGGCGAACACGGCGGGGTGCGAGCGATGCAGCGCCGTAGCGGCGGCCTGGAAGCCGCCTGCGCGGATCATCGCATCGAAGCATTGCAGGTCGTGCAGGGTAAATTCGGTCATGTCAGTATTGGCTACAGAGATTGACCGATCTTTGTAATATCTTTGAGGAAGAGCCGCAACTACGATTTGCTTCATCGACCCATCGAACTGAAAGCGAGCTCTCCATGACCGACCCACTGAATTTCGTGAACGCCGGCGACGGCGCACGCATCGCGTACCGGATCGACGGCGAAGCCGGCAAGCCTGTGCTGGTGCTGTCCAACTCCATCGGCACCACGCTGCGGATGTGGGACGCGCAGATCGAAGAACTCTCGAAGCACTTCCGCGTGCTGCGCTACGACCTGCGCGGCCATGGCGCTTCGGGCGTCCCCGTCGGTGCCTATTCGCTCGACAGGCTCGGGCGCGATGCGATCGAGCTGCTCGATGCACTGGGCATCGAGCGCGCGCACTTCCTCGGCCTCTCGCTGGGCGGTTTCGTCGGGCAGTGGCTCGGCGTGCATGCGCCCGAGCGGATCGACCGGCTGATCCTGAGCAACACGTCGCCCTACCTCGGGCCTGGAAAGCAATGGGACGAGCGCATCGCCGCCGTGCTGCAGGCGCCGGACCTGTCGGAGACGGCCGAGGTGTTCCTTGCCAACTGGTTCCCCGCACGCATGCTCGCGGCCAGGGAGCCCGTGGTCGATACGTTCCGCGCGATGCTGCTTGCCACCGACCAGCAGGGCCTGGCCGGCGCCTGGGCGGCGGTTCGCGATGCGGACCTGCGCCGCACCATCGCGCTGATCGAGCGGCCCACGCTGGTGATCGCCGGCCAGCACGACACCGTGACGGCCGCGAGCCATGGCGAGCAGATCGCCGCGACCGTGCCAGGCGCCAGGCTGGTGGTGCTGCCCGCGGTGCACCTGTCGAACATCGAGTACCCGGTGGAGTTCATGCAGGCGGTGCTGGGGTTTCTGCGCTGAGGTCGTGCGATGGGCGTTTAGAGTCCTTCGATGGCTCTTACCTACGTCTATCTCGCGGTCGCGATCGTGGTCGAAGTGCTCGCGACCAGCTTCCTCAAGGCCTCCGACAGTTTCACCCGCCTGTGGCCCAGCGTGGCCACGGTGGTGGGCTATGCGGTGTCGTTCTACTTTCTTTCGCTCGCACTGCGCGTACTGCCCACCGGCATCGCGTATGCGATCTGGTCGGGCGTGGGCATCGTGCTCATCTCGGTGGTGAGCTGGCTGTGGTTCGGCCAGTCGCTGGACGGGCCGGCGATCGCCGGGCTGGGGCTGATCATCGCGGGCGTCGTGGTGGTCAACGTGTTCTCGAAATCGGTGGGCCACTGAATGGACGCCGCGAAGCTGTTGCCCGGGCTCCCGCTTGGAAAGACCTGGGTCCGCGCCAGCGAAGGCGAGTCCGGCGATGCGGTGTACCGGCGCAGCGATGGTGCCGCGTTCGCGAAGGTTTCGCTCGGCAAGGGTGCTGCGAAACTCGACGAGGAGCGCCTTCGCACCGAGTGGCTCGCGCCGTTCGGCCTGGGGTCGGCGGCCGTGCTGGACTGGCATGCGTCGAGCGACGGTGCATGCCTCGTCACGCGCGCCGCGCCGGGTGTGCCGGCCAGCGATCTCACGGCGGTCGAGCTGCTGGCGGCATGGCCATCGATCGCCGAGCGGGTAAGGGCGCTGCACGCCATTCCGGCGAGCGATTGCCCGTTCGCGCGCCGCCTCTCGGCGATGTTCGATCGCGCCACCGATGTCGTCGCACGCAATGCGGTGAACCCGGATTTCCTCGACCCCGAGGACCAGGCCATTGCGCCACAGGTGCTGCTCGACCGTCTGCGCGCGGAGTTGCCTGCACGGCTCGCGCAGGAAACACGCGACCTCGTGGTCTGCCACGGCGATGCGTGCCTGCCGAACTTCATGGTCGATCCGCAGACGCTGCGCTGCACCGGCCTTGTCGACCTGGGACGGCTAGGTGCGGCGGACCGGTACGTCGACCTGTCGCTGCTGCTCGCCAATGCGCGAGAGACGTGGACCGACGCCGGGCAGCCGATCTCGGCGCGCGAGTCGCTCTTCGAGGCCCACGGCATTGCCGCCCCCGACGACGAGCGCCTCGCCTTCTACCTGCGCCTGGATCCGCTGACCTGGGGATGAGCGTCGTGGTGGCCGCAGCGGCCACGATTGTTTCCTAACGGTGAACACCGCGGTTCCTTTTGCCAAGGGTTTTTACTTAGATCGCGGCGCACAATTCATCTCACGGACCAGCACTCAACTGATCCGAGTGAACAGGGCCCCGAGCGAGGTGGCCGCCCCCGGAGGGACGGTGACCCACCCAAGACCGGTTCGTAATCAACCAAGCAAGAACTTGAACTGAACTGAAGGAAATCCAAATGACCGCCTCGAAGATCCTCTCCGCCGTCGCTGTTGCCCTGATGGCCGTTGCCGGTGCCGCCCATGCTGAAACCTACGAAGGCGTGCAGCAAGTGAACTCCACCGTGAGCCGCGCCGACGTCGCAGGCCAGGCCGTGGTTGCCGCACGCACCGCCAACCCGTATGCCACCGGCGCCAATGCAGGCCCTGCGCAAGTGTTCGTCTCCTCGACCAGCCGCTCTGCCGTTCGCGCTGAAGCCGCAGTTGCCGCACGCAGCGAGAACCCGTATGCCGAAGGCGCCACCTCGCGTGTCGCACCGGTGCTGGCCAGCGGTGTAGACCGCGCCACGGTGCGTGCCGCAGCCCGCGCCGCCGCTCGTGGCGATGCACTGCCGCTGTAATCGGGTCCACCTCGCCTTCGCTGGCGAGCAGACGTAAAAAAGCCGGGCCCCGCGAAAGCGGGGCCCGGCTTTTTTTGTGTCGATGTGCAAGCGCGGCTAGACGATCCGCTCTTCGATCGGCCCCACGCGGTCCGGATAGAAGGCCACGTGGTCCTTGATCTGCGCGACCGAGTCGTAGGGCGCCTCGTAGGTCCACACCGCATTCACCGAACGCTCGCCGCCGGCCGGAATGCTGTAGTAGTTGGCTTCGCCCTTGTAGGGGCAGTAGGTGGCGTGCTGCGTGCGCTCGAGCAGCGACATCTTCACGTCCTTGCGCGGGATGTAGTGCACCGTGCCGAAGTGCGACTCGCGCAGCGTGAGCGCCTCGCGTGTGTCGGCGACGACGCAACCATCGACCGATACCACCACGCGGTGCGGATTGCGCGCGATGGTGATGGCATGGTCGGGGCCGGGGATCTTGATGGTTCGTTCTGCAGTGGCGAACATGAGCAGGCTCCTTCGGTCAGATCGGGATGAAGGCAAGAAATCGGCGGATGCGCATCTTGCCCCCATGTCATGACGGTTTGAAGCCCCCCGTCAATCGACCCATTCCCAGAATGGTTAAAGGTCGGCGATATGGCTAGAAGCTCAATGACAGGCGCTCGGCTTCCACCCGCGCCCGCGCCAGCGCGGCGGCCACGGTCTCGGGCGGCGCGAGCGTGGGAGCGGCGGCAATCTCCACCACGTCGTCGATGCCCAGAAACCGCAGCCATGTGCGCATGTACGGCTTCTGGAAGTCCTTCTCGTGCGAGGGCAGGCCCACCGGATAGTCGCCGGCGCTCGAATACACGAGCGCGGCGCGCTTGCCGTGCAGCAGACCCGCATAGCCCGCCTGCGGCGACCACGTCCAGTTCTCGCCGGGCAGCGTGACGATGTCGATGTAGTGCTTCAGTTGATAAGGAATACCGAAGTTCCACATCGGCAGGTTGAAGACGTATTTGTCGGCCGCATTGAAGGCGCGCGCGAGATGCACCGCGCCTTGCCAGCGGCGCTGCTGCTCGGCGGTGGCGGTCTGCGAACGCAGCACCGCGAACTTGGCGTCGATCATCGTGGCGTCGAAGGCGGGAAGGTCGGTCTTCCAGAGGTCCAGCGTCTCGATCTCGACTTCGGGGTGGTGCGCCCGGTGCTGCGCGAGAAAGTGAAGTGCCGTGTCCCTGGAGCGCGAACGGGCGCCGGTGGGCGACGCCTCGATGTGCAGGATGCGTGTGGTGGCGGTCATGCGTGGCGGCTCCCGCATCAGGCTTCGGTGAGCCGCAGCCCGACCGAACCGGCGACCACCAGCACGATGCAACCCAGCCGCGCCGCCGAGAGCGCCTCGCCGAACCACAGCACGCCCATCAGCACCACGCCGACCGATCCGATGCCGGTCCAGATCGCGTAGGCCGGGCCGAGCGGAAGGTAGCCGAGCGCCTTGGCCAGGAGGAAGATGCTCACGAGCGCCGTCAGCACGCCGAGCACCGATGGCACGAGCCGCGTCCAGTCCTCCGATTGCTTGAGCGCCGCGGCCATCGCGATCTCGACGAGGCCTGCGGCCAGAAGAAAAACCCATCCCATGAAAGACTCCTTGTTGCGGGGGAAAAGAGCGAGACCCGATACTTCCCGCCGCCGCTCTCTTCAACAAGTACGCACCTTCTGGTAACCATGGGAATCGAAAAGCCGCCGTCCACCACCCCCGCGCCTGTGGCAGGCGAGGCCGATGCACCGGCCGATGTGTGGAGCGCCGGCTGCCCGTCGCGCCGCGTGCTCGAGCTGGTCGCCAACAAGTGGGCACTGCTGGTCATTCCGCTGCTGCGCGGCAAGCCGCAGCGCAACAACGAACTGCTGCGCCGGGTTGGTGGCATCTCGCAGAAGATGCTCACGCAGACCCTGCGCGAGCTGGAGCTCAACGGGCTCGTGCTGCGCGACGACCGCCAGACGGTGCCGCCGCATGTGGAGTACCGGCTCAGCGCGCTCGGCCTGTCGCTGAGCAAGACGCTGCTGGCCGTGGACCGCTGGGCCGAGTCGAACCACGCGGAGATCGACAGGGCGCAGAAGGTGGCGCGCGCCAGGTTCTAGGGGGCGTTCTCCGGGCCCGGAACAGCGGGCGTGGAATGCGCATGGTGCGCATGGTGCGCATGGCGCGCACAGCCCGCAACATCGCACCCGACCCGGCAGTTCCATTGCGACGCCAGGATGATGGTGCACATGTCGATGCGCTTGAAGCCCGGCTCCTTGAACGCCAACACGTCGTCATTGAAGGTGCCGAAGGTGCTGTCGGGCCGGTGCTTCATGCCCTGGTGGAAGGCATCGATGATTCCATGCGCAAAGTCCGCTTCCCGCGGAAAGACGGCCACGACGGCTTCGCGCTGCGCATCGGTGAACTGGTCGTAGCCGCGGCCCGCCACATCCATGCCGGCGCCCGCCTGCACCAGCGCGACCTCCGCGCGCATGAACTGCGGGATGCCGGGCGTCGTGTGCAGCGCGACGGCGTTCCAGACCGTTTCGATGTCGCGCTCGCCGATGCCGTGCCCCTGCAGGAAATCGCGCGCGGCGTTCGCGCCATCGACCTCGAAGCGAAGCTGGCTTGCTTCATAGCGCGGGGTGAGGCCGATGTCGTGGAACATGCAGGCTGCGTACAGCAGCTCGGTATCGAACTTCAAGCCGCTCCGGTTCCCTGTCAAGGCGCTCCAGCAGTAGACGCGCAGGGAGTGGTGAAAGAGCAGGTCGCTTTCGGTGTCGCGAATGAACTGCGTCATCTCGCGCGCGAGCTGGCTGTCGGGAATGCGTATGCCTGGGATGTCCGTGCGCATCGTGAACCTATGGGTTGCCTGGACACGATCATGGGCGAACGCCAAACCGAATGGAATTGATGTCTCTGCAATTCCACAATGCAGGCCGTTCAAGGGGCCGCGCGCCGTGGGCCTCGACCTGCCGTGGTTCGGGCTTGCTCCGGCGCGCGCACTTTCAGAACGGCGAGTCGGGGAAGTAGTATTTCGCCGCGTTCTCCTTGGTGACCAGCACCGATGGAATGATCGTCGTCGCCGGCATCGTGCCGCCTTCCACGCGCGCCTTCGCCGTGAGGTTCATCGCGTCGGCGATCATGCTGGGCGCATAGGTCACGTCGGCCGAGACGATCTTGTCGCCGTCCATCACCTTCTTGATGTAACCCTTGGCGCCGGCGCCGCCCACCACCAGCTTCACGTCGTCGCGCTTGGCCTGCTCGATGGCCTTCTGCACGCCCACGGCCATGTCGTCGTCGGAGGCCCACACCGCATCGATCTGCTTGAAGCGCGTGAGGTAGTCCTGCATGACCTTGAACGCGTCGTCGCGGTTCCAGTTGCCGTGCTTGGCATCGAGCACCTTGATGCCGGGGTTGGCCTTCATCACTTCGTTGAAGGCATCCACGCGCTGGTTGTCGATCACCGTCGGAATGCCGCGCAGGATGACCACGTTGCCCTTGCCGCCCATGGCCTTGGCCATGTACTCGCCCGCCACCTTGCCGAAGCCCGGGTTGTCGCCGGCCACGTAGGCGCTCTGCGCGTTCGGGTCGGTGAGGCCGCGGTCGACCACCGTCACGAACACGCCCTTGGACTTGACCTGCGCCACCGGCTTGGTGAGCGGCGCCGATTCGAAGGGCAGGATGACCAGCGTGTCGATCTTGTTGACCGTCTGCAGGTCCTGCACCTGGTTGGCCTGCTCGGTGGCCGAGCCCGCGGTCTTCACGAAGACCTTCATGCCGGGATATTGCTTCTCCAGTTCGGCCTTGGTGCGGTTGGCCCAGTAGACGACGCCGCCGGTCCAGCCGTGTGTGGCGGCGGGCACCGAGACGCCCATCACCGTCGCCTTGTTCTGGGCCAGCGCGGGCAGGCTCGCGAGCGCGCACACCGCCAGTGCGATGCAGGAAAAGATTCTTCGGTTCGTCATGGTCTCTTGTCTCCTTCGTTGTAGATAAAGCTAGCTCGATGGGTTATTTCGCCGTGGTGCTCGTCTGCAAACCCAGCATCCGGCGAAGTTGCTGGGTATCGGTCTGGGCGCCTGCGAAGTCGTCGAAGGCTTTCTCGGTCGTCCGGATGATGTGGCGGCGGATGAATTCCGCGCCCTCGGCCGCGCCGTCCTCGGGGTGCTTGAGGCAGCACTCCCACTCGAGCACGGCCCAGCTGTCGTAGTTGTATTGCGCCATCTTCGAGAAGATGGCGCCGAAGTCGATCTGCCCGTCCCCGAGCGACCGGAAGCGCCCCGCACGGTTCACCCACGGCTGGAAGCCCGAGTACACGCCCTGGCGGCCCGTGGGGCGGAACTCCGCATCCTTGATGTGCAGCGCCTTGATGCGTGAGTGATAGATGTCGATGAACTCCAGGTAGTCCAGCTGCTGCAGCAGAAAGTGCGACGGGTCGTAGTTGATGCAGCAGCGCGGATGGTTCTTCACGCGCTCCAGGAACATCTCGAAGGTCACGCCGTCGAACAGGTCCTCGCCCGGATGCAGCTCGAAGCAGACGTGGCAGTCGGCGTCTTCGAATGCATCGAAGATCGGGTGCCAGCGCTTGGCGAGTTCGTCGAAAGCGGCCTCGATCAGACCCGCCGGCCGCGGCGGCCACGGATAGAGATACGGCCACGCGAGCGCCCCCGGAAAACTCACAGTGCTCTTCAAGCCCAGGTTGCGCGAGGCCTTCGCGGCGAACAGCATCTGCTCCACCGCCCACGCCTGCCGCGCGACCGGGTTGCGCCGGTAGGCCTCGGGCGCGAAGCCGTCGAAGGCCTCGCCGTAGGCCGGGTGCACCGCCACGAGCTGCCCCTGCAGGTGCGTGCCGAGTTCGGTGATCTCCACGCCGTTCTCGCGCGCCACGCCGGCCACTTCGTCGCAGTAGGTCTTCGATTCGGCGGCCTTCTTCAGGTCGAAGATGCGCGCGTCCCACGAGGGAATCTGCACGCCCTTGAAGCCGAGCCCGCCGGCCCAGCGCGTGATCGCGTCCCACGAATCGAACGGCGCCGTGTCGCTCGCGAATTGCGCGAGGTAGATGCCCGGGCCCTTGATGTTGGTTGCCATGTGCCGACGCTCCTGCAGAAAAGTTCAAAGAAAGAGGGACCGCACCGCCGCATTCACGGCAGGTTGTCCTTGAGGTAGATATCGATGCGGATGCGCTCCTGGT
Source organism: Variovorax paradoxus (assembly GCF_000834655.1). Lineage (GTDB taxonomy): Bacteria > Pseudomonadota > Gammaproteobacteria > Burkholderiales > Burkholderiaceae_C > Variovorax > Variovorax paradoxus_F. Next base: position 286,855 of record NZ_JXQQ01000028.1, on the reverse strand, counting down.
CCGCATGCACCGCTTCGCGCGTGAGGCGCGCGATGGCCAGGCGCAGGGCAGAGCGGATCTCGTGGCCCGCGTCCTGGTTGATGACCGCGGCCATCGTGCCGTCGAGCAGGTCGGCGCGCGCGGCCGGCGTGAGTTCGTGGCCGACGAAGACGATCTTGCCGGCGCGCCCGCTCGCCTTGAGCGTGGCCGAAATGCCGCGGTTGCCCGCGCCCACGCTGTAGAGCGCCACGAGCTTCGGGTGCGCGGCAAGAAGGCGCGCCGAGAGCTCCTTGGTGAGCTCCGGATCGTCCTTGCCCTCCATCGGCGGCAGCACCTTGAGGCCGGGGTACTCGGCGGACATCACCTGGCCGAAGCCCAGGCTGCGCTCCGCATGGTCGCGCAGCGAGAGGCTGCCGACGATCACGCCGACCTCGCCTTTCGCACCCTTCGGGCCTCCCGAGAAGCGGCCGACCAGCGTGCCTGCAGTGCGGCCCGCTGCCACGTTGTCGATGCCCACGAAATGCTGGCGCCGCGATTTAGGCACGTCCGACACCAGCGTGATGACGCCGATGCCGTGTTCGACGAGTTCGTCGATGGCCGCCTGCACCAGCGGGTGGTCGAGCGCCATCACCACGGCCGTGTCGCACTGGCCGCGCAGCGAGAGGACGCGGCGCGCAAGGCGCTGCGGCTCGAACACGTCGACCGCATGCGTCTGCGCGGTCACGCGGTGGTCTTCCATCCAGCCGTCGCTGCCGGCGATCTGCTCGCGCAGCATTTCCACGAAGGTGTTGGTGCCGGCGGGCAGCAGAAAGCTCACGCGGTGCGGGTGCGGCCGCGCGAGGCGGGCGGCCGACGGGTCGGGCCGGTAGTTCAGCCGATTGACCGCCTCTTGCACCTGCGCGATTGAGCGGGCGTGCACGCCGGGGCGCTTGTTGAGCACCCGGTCCACGGTGGCCAGGCTCACATCGGCTTCGCGCGCCACGTCGCTGAGCGTGGCACGGCCGATCTGTCCGGCGTTTCGCTGCGGAGTGGAGGGCATGGGCGGATTCTGAGGTGCGTACCTCATTTTGATGTGGGGGGAAACCCGGGAGGGATTTCGAGGGGTGACGCTTTGCCCCTTCCCCCTCTCGCGGAAGGCTGGGACGGGGGCGGGCAGGGCGTGCCCGGTGGTAGCGCCGCGTGCCCCCACCCCCAACCCTCCCCCAGAGGGGGAGGGAGCAGGAAGTCAGACGGCGGACGGAGCCGACTTTTGGCGATACTTCGGCCCGTCACACCCAGACGCAGGACAAGAAATGGCCGACTACCCCCACGACATCTACTCAGAACCCGAACCCGATCCGCACACGCTCTCCAACCTCGGCCCGCTCACCGGCCTCGCAGGCATCTGGACCAGCGCGGCGGGCCACGACGTCGCACCGAAGGAAGACGGTCCCGAGGCCGAGGCCTACATCGAGCACGCCGAATTCCAGCCCATCGACGCGCAGACCAACGGGCCGCAGATCCTCTACGGGCTGCGCTATCACGTGCGCATCGTCAAGCCCGACGAGGTGGAGAGCTTTCACGACCAGGTCGGCTACTGGCTCTGGGAGGCCGCCACGGGCACAGTGATCCAGACGCTGACGATCCCGCGCGGGCAGGCCGTCATGGCCATGGGGCATGCGGCGCCCGATGCGAAGTCGTTCAAGCTCGAGGCGGTGCGCGGCGCGGCGACCAACGGCATCCTCTCCAACCCGTTCCTGGAGCATGCGTTCAAGACGCTGCGCTACGACGTTTCGGTCACCATCCACGACAACGCCAGCTGGTCGTACGAACAGGTCACGCTGCTCGAGGTGCTCGGCAAGCCCGAGCCTTTCCGCCACACCGACCGCAACACGCTGCACAAGATCGGCGAGCCCACGCCCAACCCGACCGCGCGCGCCGCGCTGGCCCAGTTGGTCGCTGCTTCCACGTCCGCGTGAGACGTCGCCGGGCCTCCCTGCCGGGGCCGAAGTAGAGCGGGGCGGGCCATCGTGGGGCCCGCAGACATCGTTGCGGCGAGCCTGCCTCAGTCGAACTTCAGCGCGCCCAGCCGCGCGACGACCAGGTCATGCAGCGTCTGCGCTGCCACCGACAGGCTCCCCTCGCGCCGCTGCACGAGATACAGCGTCCGCGTGAGCGCCGGCAGCGGCAGCGGCCGCGTCACCAGCGTCTCTCGCCGGAAGTGAAAGAGCGTGAGCGCCGGCACCACGCTGATGCCGAGGCCCGCCTCCACCAGCCCCATCACCGTGGCCAGGTGTTCCACCTCGAACACCGCGTTCAGCCGAAGCGGATGCAGCGCTGCATCGAGCGCCTGCCGCACGCTGCTGTTGCGTGCCATCTGGATGAAGGGCCACGGCGCGATCTTCTTGACCGACAAGCGCGCCTCGTGCGCGAGCGGGTGGTCGGCGCGGCACACCAGGTGAAAGCGATCGGTGCACAGCTTGCGCGCGCGCAGGTCGCTGTCGGCCGCCGCACCTGAAGCCGCGAGCGCGAAGTCGGCCTGGCCGCTGCGCACCAGCGCCACGCAGGCGTCGGAGAGCGCATCGTCCAGGTCGATGCGGATGCCGGGCCAGGCCTGCATGAACTCCGCGAACACCGTGGGCAGCCACCCCGCCGCGAGCGAGGGCAGGGCCGCGACGCGCACGCGACCCTTTCGGCGCTCCACATGGTCGGCCAGATCGCCCATGGCGCTGCCCATGTCGTCGAGCAGGCGGCGCGCCGAACTCTCGAAGAGCCGGCCTTCGGGCGTGAGCTGCACGCTGCGCGTGTCGCGGTCGAACAGGCGCGTGCCGATGGCGTCTTCGAGCGTGCGGATCAGCGCACTGAATGCGGGCTGCGACAGGTGGCTGGTCTGCGCCGCGCGCGTGAAGTTGCGGTGCTCGGCCAGCGCGAGAAAGGCGCGCAGTTGCCGCGTGGAGAGGTCCGGCATCTTTCTCATGTCTCTTGGCCTTGTTATTTGAAAAGCAGATCAATCGATCCGAATTTCCGATTTTACGGATCACATCCGTTTGCCTACATTGCACCTCGATGAATGCCCAATCACTGCCTCCTTTGCTGATCGGCTGCGCAGCTGGTTTCTCCGGCGACCGCACCGATGCGGCCGGGCCGGTGGTCGACACGCTGATCGCGCGGCTCGCCGATGGACCCACGGGGCAGCGCGGTTTCCTGATCTTCGAGACGCTGGCCGAGCGCACGCTGGCGCTGGCGCAACTGCGCCGCCGCGACAACCCCGAGGCCGGCTACGAGCCGCTGCTCGATGCGATGCTGCGGCCGGTGCTGGCGCGGTGCCTGGCGCACGGCATTCGCATCGTGAGCAACTTCGGCGCGGCCAATCCGCGCGCCGCGGCACGCCACATCGCCCGCATGGCGCGCGAGCTCGGTGCCGATGCGCCGCGCGTCGCGGTGGTGGAGGGCGATGACCTCTCCGGTGAAGAACACCGCGCGCTGCTCAGGGATGCCCTTGGCGTGCAGGTCGAAGGCCTGCGCATCGTCAGCGCCAACGCATACATCGGCGCCGAGCCGATCGCCGCCGCGCTGGATGCGGGCGCGCAGATCGTGGTGTGCGGCCGCGTCGCAGACCCGTCGCTCACCGTCGGCCCGGCCCTGTCGCACTTCGGCTGGCGCGCCGACGACTGGCATCGCCTCGGCCGCGCGACGATGGCGGGCCATCTGCTCGAATGCGGCGCGCAGGTCTGCGGCGGCTATTTCGCCGACCCCGGCTACAAGGACGTGCCGGGGCTCGAGGCCGTGGGCTTCCCCATTGCCGAGATCGATGCCGATGGCCACTGCACCATCGGCAAGGCAGACCACACCGGCGGCCTCGTCAGCGAAGCCACGGTGAAAGAGCAACTGCTCTACGAAGTGCACGACCCGAGCGCCTACCTCACGCCCGACGTGATCGCCGACATCGCCGAGGCCGAGGTGCGCGCGCTGCCCGGCAAGGACCGCGTGGAGCTTTCGGGCGTGCGCGGCCATGCGCGGCCGAGCCACTACAAGGTGAACGTCTGCCACGAAGGCGGCTGGCTGGCCGAAGGCGAAATCTCCTATGCCGGCCCGCGCGCCGAAGCCCGCGCCCGGCTCGCGGCCGACGTGCTTCGCAAGCGGCTCGACGGCCTCGCGTTGCGCGTCGACCTGGTCGGCGTGCTGAGCATCTTCGGCGACGACGCAGGCCGCGCACTCGCAGACACGCCTGACGCCGGCCTGCGCGATGTGCGATTGCGTGTCGCCGCCACGCACGAAGACCGCGCCCAGGCCGAGCGCCTGGCGCGCGAAGTGACGGCGCTCTACACCTGCGGCCCCGCGGGCGGCGGCGGCGTTCGGACGGCGCTCACGCCGCGTCTCAACACGCTCTCGTGCCTGCTGCCGCGCGAGGCGGTGCCGGTGCGATTCGAACTGCTCGACGCAAAGGTGCTCGCATGAACACGGCCGACATGATCGAAGTCCCCCTCTACCGCGCGGCCCACGGCCGCACCGGCGACAAGGGCGACCGCTCCAACATCAGCGTGATCGCCTGGCGCGCCGAGTTCTACCCGCTGCTGCTCGAACAATTCACGCCCGCGCGCGTGGCCGCGCAGTTTCGCCACCGCGCGCCGTCGCACGTGGAGCGCTTCGAGCTGCCGAGATTGCACGCGATGAACTTCGTGCTCGATGCGGTGCTCGATGGCGGCGTGAACGATGCGCTGAACCTCGATGCGCACGGAAAGGCGCTCTCGTTCCTGCTGCTCGACATGCCGATCCTGATACCGCGCGCGCTCGAGCCACTGCTTGCAGGGCCGTAGCGGCGGCGTCCTCCTTTTCCTTACCCATCCATCCGGAGACAAAACAATGAAACGACTTCCCCTCGCCGTCGCAGCCACGGCACTCGCGCTGGCCCCTCTGCTGGGCCACGCGCAGGCCTTTCCCGAGAAGTCGATCACCTTCGTCGTGCCCTTTGCGGCCGGCACGGCCACCGACCAGATCGCGCGAGCGCTGGGCAACAGCATCACGGCCGAGACCAGGCAGCCCGTCATCATCGACAACAAGGCAGGCGCGAGCGGCTTCATCGCCTCGCAGAACGTGGCCAAGGCGCCGGCCGATGGCTACACGGTGCTCATCACCACCAACACCACGCACGCCGCCAACGAGCACCTGTTCAAGAAGTTGCCCTACGACCCGGTGAAAGACTTCGCCCCGGTCGCCGCGCTCGGCAAGGGCGGGCAGATCATGGTGGTGAATCCGTCGTTCCCCGCCAAGACCGTGGCGGAGTTCGTCGCGCTGGCGAAGAAGGAGCCGGGCAAGTACAGCTTCGGCAGCGGCAGTTCGTCCAGCCGGATGGCGGGCGAGTTGCTGCAGCAGATGGCCGACATCAAGCTCCTGCACGTGCCCTACAAGAGCAACACGCTGGCCGTGACCGACCTGCTCGGCGGGCAGATCCAAATGATGATCACCGACACCGCCACGGGCCTGCCGCAGGTCAAGGGCGGCAAGCTGCGCGCGCTGGGCATGTCCAGCGCCAGCCGCTCGCCGCTCGCGCCCGACGTGCCAACCATCGCCGAGGCAGGCGTGAAAGGCTACGAGATGGGCTACTGGTTCGCCGCCTACGCGCCCGCCAAGACGCCGCCCGCCGTCGTCAAGCGCCTGAACGAACTGCTCGTGAAGGCCGCGAAGAGCGAGTCGGCCAAGACTGCGTTCTACGAACCGACCGGCACCGAGGTGTTCACCACCTCGCCCGAGGAGCTGGCGAAGTTCCAGGCCGGTGAGTCGCAGAAGTGGGGCCGCATCGTGAAGGCCGCCGGCATCGAAGCCGAGTGACCCGCGCGGCCTGCGCGCCCAGTCCCATGACAGACAACTGCTTCTGAAAAAGCACATCCGTTCACGCTGAGCTTGTCGAAGCGCTGCGCAAAGCTTCGAGAAGCTCAGCCCGAACGGTGCTGATTTGATCGACCCCTAAAAACACAGGAGACAAACCATGAAACGCTGGAGCCTTGCGGCTGCCACGGTGGCTTCAGCCGCCCTTTTTCTGAGTGCCTGCGGCGGAAGCGGCGGCGGAGGCGGGGGTTTCGTGCTGCCGCCGACCGGTGGCACACCGCCACCCGTGACCCAACCACCGGCCGCCACCGCGCCGAAGTTCAGGCTCGCGATCGCCAAGACCGAAGACGTGCCCGGCACCTTCGGCAGCGTGGGCGCCTACGAGAAGATCAGCGGGACCTTCACCGGCGAGGTCGACCCGAAGGACGCGCGCAACGCGATCATTCAAGACCTTTCGCTCGCGCCGCTCAATGCCAACGGCAAGGTCGAATACACGTCGGATTTCGTGCTCTTCAAGCCCAAGGACATGACCAAGGCCAGCGGCGTGCTGCGCTACGACGCGCCCAACCGCGGCAACATCGTGAACCTCGATCCGTACTTCGCCTCGCGCGGCTACGTGTTCCTCACGGCCGCATGGCAGGGCGACGTGCCCGCGGCCGCCGGCAAGCTCACGCTCAATGTGCCGGTCGCGAAGAACGCCGATGGCAGCAGCATCACCGGCACCTACCGCGCCGAGCTGCTGCCCACGGTGGCGACGAACGATTCGCTGCCGCTGCCCGGTGGCCCCTTCAACGCCGCGATGCAGGCCTACGCGACCGCCAGCCTGGACAACACTCGGCCCGGCTACGTGCTCACCCGCCGCATCAACGAGGGCGATGCGCGCCAGCTCATTCCCGCAAGCGAGTGGAAGTTCGCCAAATGCGGCGCGGGTGCACCGTTCCCCGGCACGCCCGACGAAACCAGCGTGTGCCTGAAGGACAAATGGGACCCGGCCTACATGTACGAGCTGGTCTACATCGCGAAGGACCCGAAGGTGATGGGCCTCGGCCTCGCCGCGCTGCGCGACATGATCACCTTCTTCCATCGCGATGCGAGCGATGCCGCGGGCACGGCCAACCCTGTGGCCGCGGCCGTCAAGAACACCATCGCCTCCGGTGTCTCGCAGTGCGGCAACTTCATGAAGACCTTCGTGCACCTGGGCTTCAACGAGGACCGTGCGGGGCAGAAGGTGTTCGACGGCGTGTTCGCGCAGATCGCGGCGCGGCAGACCAACATCAACATGCGCTTCTCGATCCCCGGTGGCGGCGGCGGTGTGCGCAGCGACCACACGGCCTTCGGCCAGGCCGGCACGCGCGGCCTCTCGAAGGACTACGTGGACGACGTGGCCCAGCGCCGCGGCGGCATCCTCTCGCGCTGCGAGGCGAGCGGCACCTGCCCCAAGCTCTTCATCGGTTTCAGCGGCACGGAGTTCTATGTGCTGCAGGGTTCGCCGCTGCTCACCGATGCGTGGGGCACCGCCGACCTCGTACAGCCGGGCAATGCGCGCATCTACTACTACGCGAGCACGCATCACCTGCTGGGCCTTGCGTCAATGCCGGGCGCCAACGCGGGCGCGCTCTACACGACCAACGCAAACACGGGCGTCATACCCGTCGTGCGCGCGCTGTACCAGAACCTCGAGGAATGGGTCGTGAAGGGAACGACGCCGCCCGACAGCCAGGTGCCCAGGCTCGCCGACGCCACGCTCGTGCGCCCGGCGCAGGTCAAGTTCCCGGCCATTCCGGGCGCGAGCTACACCGGCCTGGTCAACACCTTCTCGTTGCTCGACTGGGGTCCTGGCTACCGCCCGCAGGACGAGACCGGCATTGCCACCCAGGTACCGCCCGCGTACCTGGGCCGCGACTACGCGATCCTCGTGCCGCAGGTCGATGCGGACGGCAACGACATCGCCGGCATCCGCAGCCTCGACGTGGCTGTGCCCGTGGGCACCAACACCGGCTGGAACTACACGAACAAGCCGGCCACCGTCGACCAGGCCGGTCTCTTCGGCGCGTACTTCCCGTTCGTGAAGACGGCCGCGTTGCGCGCCGGCACCGCCGACCCGAGGCTCTCGCTGCAGGAGCGCTACACGGACCAGGCTGGCTACCTCGCCGCGGTGACCAGCGCGGCCAACGACCTCGTGGCCAGGCGCTTCATGCTGCGCGTCGATGCCGACGCGGCGATTGCGAACGCAGCCGCCAACCCCGTGCTGCCCTAGTCAATCTGCAATGTGCGCCGCGAACCCGGTGCGGCCCGGCGCAACCTCGGGCCGCAGCGTGAGGGCAGGGATCTCGTAGTCGCCCGCGTTCTGCGGCCGGAACGCGATGGGCGCCGTCGTCCACAGCGCATCGAGCCGATCGCCGAGGTCTTCGATGATCCGCGCATAGGCCGCGCCATCGACCTTCCCCGTGCGGTGCACCACGAAAGGCGGCAGCACGTCGAAGCCCGGGTAGTAGAGGATGCCGTGGTGGATGGGAAAGAGCAGCTCGTCCATCGGCCCGTTGATGCCGCGCGGGCTGTAGTGCGGCGCCCAGCCGCCGGTGGTGACCACCAGCATCGCGCGCTTGCCCGCCATCACGCCCTGGCCGAAGCGGTCGCCCCAGTGCGTGTCGGAGTGCTCGCCCACGCCGTAGGCAAAGCCATAGGCGTACACCCGCTCGACCCAGCCCTTGAGGATGGCGGGCATCGAATACCACCAGAGCGGAAACTGAAAGATCACCGCATCGGCCCACAGCAGCTTGGCCTGCTCGCCGGCGATGTCGGCGGGCTGCGTGCCGGCCTCGTAGGCGCGCTGCGAATCGAGCACCGGATCGAAGTGCGCCCCGGGCTCGACATGCGCGAAGTCCGCCGCATCGAGCGGCGCCTTCCATTGCATGGCGTAGAGATCGGACACGCGCACCTCGTGCCCGGCTTGCGTGAGGCGATCGACCATGAAGCTTTTGAGCGAGCCGTTGAGCGAACGGGCTTCGGGGTGGGCGTGGACGAGGAGGACTTTCACGATTGAATTGCCTGTTGAATGAAGGACATGCGCGCAGGTTAGAAGCGGTGGCGATATATTGGAAATGAATAGTTCGAATTCCAGCCATTGCCATGAACAATTTCAGCCGTCTCGACCTCAACCTGCTCCTCACGCTCGACGTGTTGCTCGCCGAGCGCAACGTCACCCGCGCCGCCGAGCGCCTGAACCTATCGCAGCCGTCGGTGAGCGTGCAGCTTGCCAAGCTGCGCGAGGCCTTCGCCGATCCGCTGCTGGTGCCCGCGCAACGCGGCATGCGGCCGACGGCGCGCGCCGACGAACTGCGCGAGCCGCTGCGCGAAGCGCTGGAGTCGCTGGGCCGCGCGGTGGCGCCCACCAAGCCCTTCGACCCCGCCGAGGCGACCACCACCTGGCGCGTGGCCGCGGCCGACTATGCCGAGTCGGCGATCCTGCTGCCGGCGCTCGCGGGGCTGCGCAAGGCCGCGCCGAACACGCGGCTGGCCGTGGTGGAGGCCGTGCCCTCGCGCATGGCGCGGCAGCTGGAGCACGGGGAGATCGACCTCTTCTTTCACACGAGCGTGGGGGCGCCGCAGGGGCTGCATCGGCGGGTGTTGTTCAACGAGCGCTATGTGCTGGCGGGGAGGGCGGAGCATCCGCGGCTCAAGCGCCGGCCGACGCTCGCGCAGTTCTGCGCGATGGAGCATGTGGTGGTGTCGCTGGCCGGCGGCGGCTTCGCCGGGCCAACGGACGATGCGCTGGCGCAGATGGGTCTGACGCGGCGCGTGGCGCTGTCGGTGCCGCACTTTCTTTTCATGATGTCGGTGCTGGCGCAGACCGACATGGTCGCGATGCTGCCCGAGCGGCTGGCGCGCGGCGCGTCGGGGTTACGGGTGGTGGAGGCTCCGCTGGAGGTGCCGGGGTACGAGATGGCGATGCTGTGGCATGAGCGGAGGCATCGGGATGCGGCGCATCGGTGGGTGAGGGAGTGGATTGCAGCGAGTTGTGACGGGGCGAGGTGATCGCGATTGGGCAGACGCTGCGGTTCGGCTTGCGCTGAATCGGTCCTGGCCACCTGGGAATTTCGGGGCATCGGACCGATTGCGTTCCGCATGAATCACCGCATGCTACCTGGCACCGCGCATCGACGTCTCGAGGCGCGGCGCAGTCGAAGTGAGCCAACGATCAGGCCGGGCCGCGCTTGAACGACTCTTTCCGCTCCTGACGCTCCGCGTTGAACGAATCGCTCAGCGTTGCGCTGAGGTCTTCCCGTCGCATCTCCTTGCCGCATTCCTTGCACATCGGACCCAATCCCGGATCCTTTCCGCACGGAGCGTGCCTGTAGCGTATGGCCACCTCCTGCTTTTCGGACTTGCACCAAGTCTCGCCCCAGGCGCGAAATGCCAGGAAGACGGGGTAGAACCCGTTGCCCATCTCGGTGAGGTAGTACTCGTTCCGCAGCGGCCTTGTGCTGTACGGCCGGCGTTCGATCATCCCGTCCGACTCAAGCTTCTTGAGCCGACCCGCCAGCATCTGCGGCGTGGCCTGTATCTGCGCCTGAATCTCCTCGAAGCGATGGCTCCCGAGAAACAACTCGCGCAGGACCAGAACGGTCCAGCGATCACCGACGATCTTTTGGGCCAACGCCACAGGGCAGACGGTGTCCTGTGCCCCCGACGGCAACGCACTTTCAGCCATTGTTTTCCTCAAATATCACGTGACTATGATAATCATAGGTATAGTCGCCGTGTTCGCGACAGGGCCTCGCAACCGGTCGCGAACCGCGGAATCAGCCGATGCACCGCGAATGGAAGCTATGCAGAAAGGTTTTCGAAATGTCTGAAGCTACAAAGCTGAATCTTGCCGCAGTCGCCGACCGCTACGCTGCGGCGTGGCTCTCTCACGATCCGCAAGCGATTGTCGCGCTCCATGCACCTGACTCCACCTTCCAGGCGCATGGCCGCAGCGGGCAGGTCAAGGGCGAGGCTGCGCTGCTCAAGGAGTTCGCGGGGGTGTTCGAGCTCTATCCCAATTTCGGCGTCGAGATACGCCGGCTTCTTCTTGGCGACAGGCACTGGACCCTCGATTGGGACCTGACATTCCAACCGCCCGGCAAGGAGCCCAGAAAGTTCCACGCGCTCGACGTCGTGGAAGTAGACGACGCCGGTCTCGTCACAAGAAAGGACACCTTCTTCGATTTCGCGCAAGTCAAAGCGGCGCTCGAAGCGAAGTGAGGAACAGAGCATGACGAACCCGACGATCTCCGTCGCCGCACCCGTGACGCCGCTCTTCGCGCGGCCCTTGGTCGGCGCGTTGCCGGTCGAACATCTGTGCGACCTCAGCATCGACCTCGAAGTGGGCCAGGTGATCAAGACCCACCTCGGGACCCGCCTGACCTTCGTGGTCACGGGAGGACGCTTCGAAGGTCCGCGCTTCCGCGGCGAGATGCTGCCGGGAGGCGGCGATTGGGTCCACGTCGGTGCCGACGGGATCAGCCGCATGGATGTTCGCGCGACATTGCGCACCCACGACGGCGTGCTCATTCACTATGACTCGCAAGGCCTCCTCAGGTACCCGGCAGATGGCCGTGCGCGTCTGGCCAAGGGCGAGCGTCTGTCGTTCGATGAAACATACATCCGTCCCACGCCCCGGTTCGAGACGTCCGACGAGCGCTACGCATGGCTCTCCGGAATGGTCACTGTCGGCTACGGCGAATACGGGCCTGGCCGGATCGACCATCGGATGTACTGCATCCTTTGATACGTGACCTGCAAAGACGCGACGAGCAATGCTTCGCCTGACGCCTCGCTGCATCAGGATGCTTGCCGGGGTGCCGCGAGGGCGCTCGGAGCATCCCCTTGCGCGCCTGGATCGGATCGGAGGACCCGGAAGCGTCCGGCATCGGCAGGATCGCGGTCGGCGACCTGCACCGGGGCCGATGCCCATTGCCAGACGCTGATCCCTGGCACACGAGAAAACCGGATGGTTCCGCGGGTACCTTCGACGACGACCAGCGGCCACGCGTCTGCAATTCGCGCCCGATCTTCGCCGCAGGTCTGAATCATGCGGGCGAGGACCGCGACGGTGTCGTAGCCCTCGAATGCCACGAAGGAGGGAGGTCCGCCAAGGCGTTCCTGCAGTGCCACTTCCGTCCGTTGGCCGAGCGGGCTCAGCCGCTCGGGGAGGTAGCGCAAGAACGGTACGGCAGCGCCTTGGTCTCCCAGCAACTCCGCCCACTGCGCAAGCTCGGGCTGCCCCGCCGGCGCGCCCATCCACAGCCCAGCCAGTCGTGCGTCCTGTCGGACCGCCTGGACGAGCGACACGGCCGGTTCGGGATACCCGACCAAGAGAAGAAGGGCAGTGGCCTCGCTGCCAGCGAGTTCGTTGCAGGCGCTCAGGGGCTCCAGACTTCCCAATTCCACGAGGGTGGCACCTCGCTGGCTCAAGTGATCGTGCAGGATGCCGATGCCCGCTGCCCAGTAGACGCTCGGCTGGCTCGCAACGGCAATCCGCTGGTGACCCGCTTCGAGCAGATGGTCCGCGTAGATCCGCCAGCCGCGGGATTGCGGAGGGGCAAGGCGCGCAACCCATCGGCTGGGCTGTTCGGTCAGCGCATCAAGTACTGCGGAAGAACAGAGAAACGGAAGGCCGATCGCTTCGGCGCGGGCAGCCGCAGTTCGGGCAACCACGCTGTGGTATTCCCCTGCCAAGGCCACCACGCCCAGGGCAGCCAGCTCGTCCACGGCGCCGGAAGCCTTCTGGGGATCGGCCGCAGTGTCGCGAACGATCAATTCGAGACGCCTGCCATCGATGCCGCCGGCGTCATTGACATCGGCGACCGCCAGCTCGAGCCCGGCCAGCAGGTGCTGGCCGGCTTCAACCCAACCGGGCCGTGTCAGGGGCACCAGCGCACCTATCCGGACTGCAGACGAATCTGCGGGCTCGATATCAAGAAGGGTTGTCACAGGCTCACTTCCTTGCGTTGGTTGCGCCAACGACCGTTGGCGCTTTTCGAGGATTTACGTGCCCCGGCATCTGAGGCGGCACGGGCGCCGCATTCCAATGCAAAACGAAGGGCAGACGTCGACATCGGTGTGGAGGATAGCTTTAGAGGGGCTCATCCGGAACTGCTGAACGCAGCCTCCGCGCGGACGACAACGGCGTTCCGGGAACGGCGACACAGCTTCGCAGAACCTCGTACTACTCCGCAACCCACAAGCCACATAGAGTCCAACGGCGCCGTCAATCGAACCAACAAAGAGATGGCTTGGGAGGGGCCCAACGGCGATCTCGGTGGCGAGCGGTCTCGTGAGAGCCGCCCTCGTCGTGGCCAGCCTGCTCAGCCACCCGCAAAAACGATCGGTGACTGCGCCGGATCGAGAGGGCTGCGCCCTGCGCATTCGGCACACGCTGCTGCGGAGTTCGGCGCGCTGCGCAAGACCGACACAAGTGGTGTTCTACAAATCTATCGAACGGAGAGTGGCAGTGAAGTTGATATTCCTGATCGGATTCATGGTGGCGAACGGCTTGGCCAACGCGCATGCGCAAGCCAGGCCGGAGGCACCGGGCGCGGACCTCATCGTGCACAACGCCAGGATCTTCACCGGCAATCTTGCACAGCCCGAGGCATCCGCGCTGGCGGTCAAAAGCGGGCGCATCTACTCGGTGGGCACGGATGCAGAAGTGCTGGCCTTGAAGAAGGCCGACACCCGGGTGATCGACTCCCGCGGCCGGCGGCTCATACCGGGCATCATCGATGCGCACACCCATGTGCTCAACGAGGGCGGCTACAACTACACCTTGCGGTGGGAAGGCGTGCCGACGCTGCGTCGGGCGCTGGCAATGCTGAGCGAGCAGGCCGGACGAACACCGGAGGGCCACTGGGTCAAGGTGATCGGGGGCTGGTCTCCTTACCAGTTCGAAGAGAAGCGCTTCCCCACCCTGGACGAACTGCGCCAGGCCGTCCCACATCGCCCGCTTATCGTGCAGTACGCCTACAACCGCGCATTCATGAACCAGAAGGCGATGGATGCCCTGGGCGTGGGAACCGACAAGTTTCCCAAGGTGCCGGGCACCGAGTTGGAGAAGGACGAGCAGGGCAGGTACACCGGCCTCGTTCATGGCTACACCTTCCTGTTCATCGCGCTGGAGACCATGGTTCCCCAGCTTTCCTTCGACGAAGAGGTGAGCTCGCTGGTGCAGACGATCCACAGCGTGAACCGCTTCGGGGTCACGTCCATCGTCGATGCCGGCACGGGCTTTCGCGGGTATCCCAAGGCACTGCCCACCGTGAACGCACTGGCCCGGGACAACCGCCTCAACATCCGCATGCCGTTCGTGGACATCCAGTTCGCAGAAAGCGGCGTGGTGGATGCGCAGCTCGAAGCAATCACGCGGACTGCGCCGATCAGCCCCGGGCACAACCTGCACCCGCAATTGGCACACGGCCATGTCTACCGGGGCGCCGGCGAGTTGCTTTCGGTGGATGTCCACGATCACGAGAACTTCGATCGTCCGGCGGTCATCGTCCCGCCGGAAAAGATGCGCGAACTCGTGGAGCGGGATGTCGCCAAGCTGGTTGCGCGGCGAATTCCTTTCCGCGAGCACATCAGCTACGACGAGAACATCACGCCTTTCCTCGATGCGCTCGAGAAGCTCAATCAGAAGATGCCGCTCGATGGCCTGCGCTGGAGCATCGAACACGCCGAGACCATCAGTCCCGCGAACATCGCCCGGGTCAAGGCGCTGGGCGGCGGCATCGCACTTGACACCAAGATGGCGCTGCACGGCGACGCCTTCGTCAGGACCCACGGCCGCGACAAGGCATTGCTGACACCGCGCCTGCGCCAGCTCGTCGACAGCGGTATCCCCCTGGCCATGACCACCGACGCCTTCCGCGCGGCCTCGTTCAACCCGTGGGTCGGCATCAGCTGGATGGTGTCGGGCAAGTCGGTCGCCGGAACCGAAGTGCTCGCCAAGGACAACCGTCTTTCACGCGCCGAGGCGCTGAAGCTCTTCACTCGCAACGCAGCGTGGTTCATGAATGCCGAATCGGAGCTGGGCATGATCGCGCCGGGCCACCTTGCCGACTTCGTGTTGCTGGACAGGGACTATTTCGCGGTTCCGGAATCCGAGATCAGGTCCATCTCCTCGATGTTGACCGTCATGGATGGCCGGGTGGTCTACGGCGCGCAGGACTATCGCTCGCTCTCGCCCTCATTGCCCGAGATCCTGCCCACCTGGTCACCGATCAAGCACTACGGTGGCTACTTCCAGCCCCGATGAGGTCAGCCTCCAACGGTGTTCCTTGTCCTGCAACTCTGCTTCCCTCCTTGTGGCGCTAGCGGACCGGAGGCAGCGAACCTACGATCGACCAATACAAGGAGTGAACCATGCAAGCCATCGATACCCGGAACAGAAGCATCGTCTATCGCACCCGTGGACAAGGCCATGGCGGGATCACGCGCCTGATGAGCCCGTCCGACCTCGGCGAGAGCCTGAAGCCATTCGTCTTCCTGGACATCTTCAACATGGAAAAGCCGCTGCTCGATGCGATGCGCGCCGGCGCCGGCATGTCGATCCATCCGCACTCGGGCATCGCGACGGTGACCGTGCTGACCGAAGGCCAGATGAAGTTCGACGACCCGGCCGCGGGCACCGGGACGCTGGCGTACGGGGGTGTCGAATGGCTGCGTGCAGGCAGCGGCGTGTGGCATGGCAAGGAGCTCACGCCGCAGAGCGAGTCGTTCGTGCAGGGTTTCCAGCTGTGGGTCGCACTGCCTCCTGAACTGGAGAACGGCGAGCCCGAAAGCCGCTACATCGAGTCGAAAGACGTGCCATCCGCGGGGCCTGCCCGGGTCATTCTGGGAGAGCACGCGGGTGTGCGCAGCCCGACGCCTGCGCCCGCAGGCATGAACTACCTGCTAGCGACCTTGCAGGCCGGCGAGTCATGGACCTACCAGCCGCCGACCGGCCACACGGTCGGCTGGCTGGCGGTGGCAAAGGGAACCCTGCAAACCGAGACGTCCGTGCACGCCGGCGACATGGTGATCTTCGAAGACTCGGAAGATGCGATCACCGTGCAGGCGGGACCGGATGGCGATGCGGTATTCGTGCTGGCATCGGCTGTTCCGCATCCGCATGAACTGCATCTGGGCAACTACTCGGTCCATACCTCCGCACAGGCGCTGGAGACCGGTGAGCGTCGCATCGAAGAGCTTCGCCAGCGCCTGGTCGCCGCAGGAAACCGACGCACCAGCACCGGGAACGTGCCGGTGTTTCGCTGACCTGGCACGGTGAGCCCCGGATTGCCGGGGCTCATCTTGAACAAGGTTGGGAGCCCACCTGTTTCGTCGTCAACTCCGGCTGGTGTTCACCGGGCGAGATCGCCGATCAGTCCTTGAGGCAAGGCCAACTCGTTGGCAGCCGGCGACTGATCGCAATACTCGACCAGGAGTTCGATCAGGACGCGGATCTTCTTGGCAGGATGCTGTCCCGGCGGCCGGATGACATAAGCGCCAGCGGGCGGCGGTGGATGGCGTTCCATGACCGGCACGAGTGCGCCCGCGGCGATGTAGTCCTTGGTGAGCCAGTCGGGCACGTACGCGATGCCGAGCCCCGCGACTGCGGCGGCGACCAACGCCGTGCCGTTGTCGGCCTTGAACCGCCCTTGCGGTCGCACAGTGATGACCCGGCCGCCATCGGTCAGTTGCCAGGCTTCGGTGCCCTGCATCAAGGCTTCGTGGGCACCCAGTTCATCCGGTGTCTCTGGCGCGCCATGCACGGCGACATAGCCGGGGCTCGCAACGAGCTTTCCGTTGATCGCACCGACACGTCTGGCAATCAGGTTGGAGTCCTCCAGATAGCCAACCCGTATCGCACAGTCGAATCCCTCCGCAATGAGATCGACAAAGCGATCGCTGTAGCAGGTCTGGACCTGAAGCTGAGGATGGCGCCGCGCCAACTCAGCGAGCATGGGAGCGAAGTGCGTCGGGCCGAACGTCAGCGGCGCGGCGATTCTCAGGCGGCCGCGAAGGTCCCCATCGGGCAGGATCGTTTCGCTGCCCACGTCGAGCTCGGCGCACGCCCTGGCTGCGAAGTCACGGTACGTGGTGCCCGCTTCAGTCAGTGCGGCGCCGCGCGTGGATCGCGCAAGGAGCTGGACACCCAGTTCCGTTTCGAGCCGCAGCAGGCGTCGGCTCACCATCGACTTGGAAATGCCCAGCCGGACGGCAGCAGCCGAGACACCTCCCGCATGAGCGACTTCCACAAAAGTGCGCAGGTCTTCGATGTCCAAACAGGTGTTCCTCGTAGTGCGACAGAGCTCGCCCGAGGATGGTACTACCGGGTAACGCGCGCGATCGGAATACTCCTGCGAGGCGCCAGCGCCAGAGGCGAATCTTCGCAAGCAACCATCCCGCGAGAGCGGCAATACAGGAATCAGCAATGACTTTACGCAACGGTCTTTCCTCACTACTCCGGCCCGAAGATTCGGTACTGGTCTTGATCGACCATCAGCCTTACCAGCTCGCGAATCTGAACAGCCACGAACCGCAGATGGTCATCAACAACGTGGTGGGACTGGCAAAGGCCGCCAAGGCCTTCGGCGTTCCGACCATCCTGACCAGCGTGATCGCCGAACGGGGAGGGCTCCTCTTTCCCCAGATAACCGACGTGTTCCCCGGCCAGGAGGTCATCGACCGGACCTTCATCAACACCTGGCAGGACAAGAAGACAGTGGACGCGGTGAAGGCGACAGGCCGCAAGCAGCTGATCATCGCCGGCCTGTGGACCGAGGTGTGCGTTGCGATGCCGACGATTCAGGCGCTCGGCGAGGGCTGGGACGTGACCGTCGTCACCGATGCGTCCGGCGGCGTTTCCGTGGAGTCGCATCAGGTGGCCATCCAGCGGATGGTCGCGGCCGGCGCGAACGTCATGACCTGGCTCGCGGTGGCTTCCGAATGGCAGCGCGACTGGGCCCGGGCCGACAGCGCTGCCGAGATAACGAAGGTGGTCGTGCAACACGCTGGCGGCAGCGGCATCGCGTTCCTGTGGGAGCAGCAACTGCTCAACACCCCGGTGCCCGCCAAGGCGTGATGCGTGAGAGGCCGCTCGAGGCCATTTCTTCGAGCGGCCTTTAACGCTCCTGTATTGGCGCATCCGCCGGCTCAGAGCTGATCAACGGACTAAAGCGCCCTGAACGTTCCGTGCACGCCCAGCGGAAGGGCATAAGGAAGCCGGACTTGCGCAACCGGCCCATCACCGACGTGATGCACATTGAACACGGAGAGCACCGTCTGCCTGGCCACGGTATCCAGCGCAGTGCCGACGGCCCATTGCGAATTCCTGCCCGCGTACACATGCTCCTCGGCAATCCAGTCGTCGCCGAAACCGTAGGACTGGATGGTTCCTTGCTTCACGTTGAAGCTTGCCAGGTCTCCCCAGTCGGGCATTCCGCTCGATCGCGTGCGGTTGCGAGCCACGCAAAGCACCTGCTCGTAGTCGCGCCCGGAAAGCGCGGGGTCGATGACCGGATATTCGCCTTCCAACGCATCGAATCGGGTGACCTGCGGCAACTTGCCCGCGCGCAGCTCGACCAGCGTCATCACCGGCCCCTGCACATGCACGTACTTCCCGCGCATGACGTTCCAGCCAGTGGCCATCGCCTGCGGCTCCGCGTTGGCAAAGACGTCGAAGCGAATCACCTCGTCGGCGTCTTCCCAGGCGTTGCCCACGTGGTGAATGATCCATGGCGGAAGCTGGTACCAGGTCTGGCTCCAGCTTCGCTTGTCGATCACCAGCACGCGGGTGCCGAGTTCCGGCGCCCAGTTCACCGAGAGCCCGAACGCCTTTCCGGCGATCAGCTTTTCCCTGTCGAACAATGCGGGAGGAAGCAGAAAGATCAGATGGTTCTGGGTGACCGCAAAGTCGTGCATCGGCGGCAAGTCCTTCACCGCGAACCGGCGGCATACCTCCACCGCTCCCGTGGCCGACAGCTTGTAGACGCTCAACTCCGATGCGATGGGGTCCGATCCAAAATTCCACAGGTCGCCATCGCCATTGGTGCCGACCTTCGGGTGCGCCGAAAAAGGCCTGAGCAGTTCGGCGCTGTCCGCGCGATAGATGCCCTTCGTCTCGAGCGTCTCGGGGTCCAGCTCGTGGGGCGACCCGGGTTCCCACAGCGCCAGCAGCCGGCCCGCGTGATAGACCGCGCTCAGGTTGGCGGAGTTCATCTCGTCGATGTCGGTATTGAGCTCGGTTTTTCCGGGCACTGCCGAACCGAATGCGCTGAGCAGGTATTCGCCGGCAGCTTCCTCGGCCTGGAACTTCTTCGTGCGCACGAAGCGGCCGGTGTGGGTCACGGTGCCATCCGCAAAGCGAAAGGCCTGGATCATGCCGTCGCCGTCCCATTTGTGGGCATAGCGGCCCGCGCCGCGGTCGTGCATGGCGGGGCCGTTTCGGTACAGCACGCCATGCAGGTCCTTCGGCAACTTGCCGGTGACCTCGAGCGGTCCGGTCTGCATGTCGGCGCTGACGGGTGTTTCATAGCCCACCGTCCAGGGCTTGTGCCGCCGGGCCTGAAACGCCTTCCTGATGTCACCGTCTTGCCAGCTCATTGTTCCGCCTCACTTCTTGTTGGCTCAGTGTGGAGTGTCCGTTCTTTGCTGCCCGACACGGTTTCGATTCTGCGCCGTCAGGCGCCGATGCGTTCGGCTTGTTGCGCGATGAAGGTGCGACGCGGCGCACGGGCACCGAATCGCCGCCAGCAGATGCCAAACTGATCCTCGCTTGCGAGGGCAGAGCCGAGGGGCGATGGCTGCTTTCCGACGTCAATAAAATGACCGTTAAGCGGCTTAAGAGTCACTTTATTGCGTATTTCAGATGTGGCGAGAGCGCCTATCCAGGTAGCCCCGTCCTGCGCACATCGCGCTGCGCCAGCACCGCAAGATCGCTCTCGTCCTTGAGCCCCACGCCGGTCAGCCCGCGCTTGAGGGATTCGCGCATCAGCCACGCCAGCTTGAACGCCGCGGCTTCATACGGCAGGCCCTCTGGGCGCACGTTGGAGATGCAGTTGCGCGCCGCATCGTTCAGCCCGCGCTTGGGCGAGTGGGTCAGGTAGATGCCCAGGCTGTCCGGCGAGCTCAGGCCCGGGCGCTCGCCGATCAGCATCACCGAGAGCATCGCGCCGAACAGCTCGCCCACCTCGTCGGCGAGCGCCACGCGCGCCTGCGTGGCGATGACCACGGGCGAGAAGCGCGTGTCCGCCGGCAACTGCGAGCGCAGGGCGGCGAGCAGCGGTGCGGCGTGACGTGCGACGGCAAGCGAGGAGAGTCCGTCGCCGATGACCACGCAGACATCGCAGCCGTAGCGCCCGATGCCGCGCAGGCGCCCGTCGTCCTTGTCGTCGAGCTGGCGGCCCAGGTCGGGGCGGCGCAGGTAGGTGGTGCGGTCTGCGGCGCGGCTGCGGGCGCGGGCGACTTCCCAGTGCTGCGAGGTCAGCGTGCTTTCGAGCGCATCGACATCGAGCGCCGAATGGATCGCATCGCGCGCCATCGCATGCGCCCAGCCGAAGCGCAGCGTCTCGTCGGTGGGCATGCCGGCACCGGCACGGCCGAGTGCCAGGCGCGCCGGTGTGGCCGAGCGCCATTGCGACCAGGGATTGGGTGTGACGGCGTCGCTCATGATCCGAGAGCCTTGAGCCCGCCCATGTCGGCCAGCAGGCGGTTGGAAGAGGGGGGCGCAAGCTGCCCCGCGGCATCGGTGATCTGCATGCGCTGCAGCCACGCCTCGAATTCGGGCGCGCGCTTCAGGCCCAGCGTCTGGCGCAGGAACAGGGCGTCGTGGAACGAGGTGCTCTGGTAGTTGAGCATGACGTCGTCCGCACCCGGGATGCCCATGATGAAGTTGATGCCTGCGGTGCCCAGCAGCACGAGCAGGGTGTCCATGTCGTCCTGGTCGGCTTCGGCGTGGTTCGTGTAGCAGATGTCGCAGCCTATGGGCAGGCCGAGCAGCTTGCCGCTGAAGTGGTCTTCCAGGCCCGCGCGGATGATCTGCTTGCCGTCGTAGAGGTACTCCGGCCCGATGAAGCCGACCACCGTGTTGATGAGCAGCGGCTTGTAGCGCCGCGCCAGCGCATAGGCGCGCACCTCGCAGGTCTGCTGGTCGACGCCGAAGTTGGCATTGGCCGAGAGCGCGCTGCCCTGGCCCGTCTCGAAGTACATGACGTTGTCGCCGACGGTGCCGCGCTTCAATGCGAGCGCGGCGGCATGGGCCTCGTCGAGCAGCTCAGGCGTGACGCCGAACGAGAGGTTCGCCTTCTCGGTGCCCGCGATCGACTGGAAGACCAGGTCCACCGGCGCGCCGGCTTCCGCGAGCTTGAGCGTGTTGGTCACGTGCGTGAGCACGCAGCTCTGCGTGGGAATCCCGAAGCGCTGGATCACCTCGTCGAGCATGTGCAGCAGTTGGCCCAGCACCGGCATGCTGTCGGAGGCGGGGTTCAGGCCGATCACCGCATCGCCCGCGCCGTAGAGCAGGCCATCCAGCGTGGACGCGGCCACGCCGCGCAGGTCGTCGGTCGGGTGGTTGGGTTGAAGCCGCACCGACAGATGGCCCGGCAGGCCGATGGTGTTGCGAAAGCGGGTGACCACGCTGCACTTCTTCGCGACCGAGACGAGGTCCTGGTTGCGCATGAGCTTGGACACAGCCGCGACCATCTCGGGTGTGAGGCCGGGCGCGAGCGCAGTGAGCGTGGCGGTCGTGGCTTCGTCCGACAGCAGCCAGTTGCGGAAGTCGCCGACCGTGAGGTGCGACACCGGCGCGAAGGCCTCTGCGTCATGCCCGTCGATGATGAGCCGCGTGATGTTGTCGCTCTCGTAGGGTATGAGCGCTTCGTTGAGGAACTGCTTGAGCGGCGTGTCGGCCAGCACATGGCGCGCGGCCATGCGCTGCTGCGCCGTGGCGGCGCCGACGCCCGCGAGGTAGTCGCCGGAGCGCGCGGGGCTGGCGAAGGCCATGACTTGCTTGAGGTCGTCGAAGGCGAAGACCTGTTCTGCGATGGTGGTGCGGTAGCGCATCGTCTTTCAGCGTGGGGGTTCAGGCGTTGGTGGCCGTGGAAGAAAGCATCTCGTCGGGCGCGGCCGCCTTCCGCTGTGAAGAGGTGAGCAGAAAGTAGCCGTAGGCCGCAGCCATCAGCACCAGGAACAGCACCGTGAGCATGAAGTTGAACCACACCATCGCGCCGAGGCACACCACGCCGAGGCCGAGCGCGATCGCAGGGAAGACCGGATAGAAGGGCGCGCGGTAGGTGCGCAGCAGGTCGGGCTCGCTCCTGCGCAGCTTGAAGAGCGCGGCCATCGAGATGAGGTACATCACGATCGCGCCGAGCACCGCCATGGTCACGATGTTGGCGGTGAGCGTTTGCCCGCCGAACTGCACCCACTCGTCGCTGAAGATCGCGACGACGCCCACCACGCCGCCGGCCAGCAGCGCGCGGTGCGGCGTGTCGAAGCGCGGGCTCAGGCCCGCGAAGTAGGCCGGCAGGTAGCCGGCGCGCGCCAGCGCGAAGATCTGCCGCGAGTAGCCCATGATGATTCCGTGGAACGAGGCGATGAGCCCGAAGAGCCCGATCCACACCAGCATGTGCAGCCAGCCGCTGTTGTCGCCCACCACTGCTTTCATCGCCTGCGGCAGCGGGTCGTTGATGTTGGCGAGCTTGCGCCAGTCACCCACCCCGCCCGCGAAGATCATCACGCCGAAGGCCAGCACCACCAGCGTGACGATGCCCGTGGTGTAGGCGATGGGAATGGTGCGGTGCGGATCGCGCGCTTCTTCGGCCGCCATGGCCGCGCCCTCGATGGCCAGGAAGAACCAGATCGCGAACGGAATCGACGCGAAGATGCCCGAGATCGCCGCGCCGTTGAGCACATCGCCGCCGGCCCAGCCGTTGGCGACGAAGTTGGCCATTGTCCAGCCCGGCGTGACCACGCCCATGAACACCAGCAGCTCGAAGATGGCGAGCACGGTCACGAAGAGTTCGAAGGCCGCCGCGATACCGATGCCGATCCAGTTGAGGCCGATGAAGATCACGTACGCCCCGAGCGCGAACCACTTCGGGTTGATGCCGGGGAACTGCACGTTGAGGTATGCGCCGATGGCCAGTGCGATGGCCGGCGGCGCGAAGACGAATTCGATCAGCGTCGCAAAGCCCGCAACGAAGCCGCCGGTCGGCCCGAACGCGCGCCGCGCATAGGCGAAGGGACCGCCCGCATGCGGAATGGCGGTGGAGAGTTCGGTGAAGCTGAAGATGAAGGTGGTGTACATCGTGGCCACCAGCACCGTGGCGACCAGGAAGCCGAGCGTGCCGGCGGTGTTCCAGCCGTAGCTCCAACCAAAGTACTCACCGGAGATGACGAGACCCACCGCGATGCCCCAGAGCTGGATGGGGCCGAGCACCTTCTTCAGGTGGCCCGTGCCGGAGTGAACAGCGGCTCCGGCCGGCGAGGCTTCGGTGGAATGCATGGGGCTTCCTCTCTGCGTGAATGTTGACAGTGCGCATTCAGCAAAGCAAGGGCCGTTCCACTACATACATCGCCCTACATGACGGTGCGCAGGCGCTGGCCATAATCGAGGTCTTTCAATCCCCGAGGTGTTTCGTGAAGTCTCTTTTCTGTGCCGCACTCGTGTCCGTCTTCGCCATCCCCGCAGCGTTCGCGCAATCCGCGCCGGTGACCACGCCCAGCGGGCTCGTCTACCAATCGCTCAAGGAAGGCACCGGCGCATCGCCCGCCGCCACCGACACCGTGAAGGTCCACTACCGCGGCACCTTCCCCGACACCGGCAAGGAATTCGACAGCTCCTACAAGCGCGGTGAACCGACCGAGTTCCCGCTCAACGGCGTGATCCCGTGCTGGACCGAAGGCGTGCAGAAGATGAAGCCGGGCGGCAAGGCCAAGCTCACCTGCCCGCCCTCGATCGCCTACGGTTCGCGCGGCGCAGGCGGCGTGATTCCGCCGAACGCCACGCTGAATTTCGAAGTCGAGCTGGTGTCGGTCACCAAGCGCTGAGTTCGAGGGTCTTGATCGTGAGACACCGCGGAACCGGCCTTGCCGGGCCGCTGGTGTCGCCCCCGGCGAGGGGGAGGGCAAAGCGACACGAAGTGCGCCAAGCCTGGCGGCTTGCTTATATCTGCGCAGAGCCGCCGTCGACGAAGAGTTCCGTGCCGTTCACGAAGCTGCTGTCGTCGGAAGCAAGAAACACAACGGCCTTCGCGATCTCGTCGGGTGTGCCGACCCGGCCCAGCGGGATCGTCTGTGCCTGCATTTCGATGAAGCCCTTGACCTGTTCCGGCGTAAGCCCCAGCAGTTCATAGGCCGGGGTCGGCACCACGCCGGGACTGACCGCATTGACACGGATGCCGACATCCTTCAGGTCCACCGCCCAGCTGCGCGCGAAGCTGCGCACCGCCGCCTTGGTCGCGCTGTAGACGCTGAAGGCCGGCGTGCCCTTGATGCTGGTGATCGATGCGTTGAGCACGATCGATGCACCCTTGGGCATCAGCGGCAGCGCCTTCTGCACGGTGAAGAGCAGGCCGCGCACGTTGGTGCCGAAGGTCTTGTCGAAATGCTCCTCGGTGATCTGGCCCAGCGGCACGAGGCTGCCGCCGCCGGCGTTGGCGAACAGTACATCGAGCCGGCCTTTCTGTTCCTTGATCGTGGCGTAGAGGCGGTCGAGGTCGGCGAGCTTCGAGACATCGCCGAGCACGCCGGTCACGTTGCGGCCGATGGTCGTCACCGCCGCATCGAGTTCCGCCTGGCGGCGGCCCGTGATGAACACGTGGGCGCCTTCGGCCACGAAGCGTTGCGCGGTGGCCAGGCCGATGCCGCTGGTGCCGCCGGTGACGAGGGCGACTTTGTCGTTGAGCTTGAGTTGGGACATGACTTCTTCCTTGGGAGTTGCTGCAATGCAGCGTTGACGATGAAGCGAAGTTTGGGCGCGCCCCCGTCCAAGACCAAGAGGCCGCCCGGTACATGTTTATTTCCGAATCACTAATAATCCGGCGATGGACCAGATCGCCGCCATGCGCGTCTTCGCCCGGGTGGTAGAGGCCGGCACCTTCACCCGCGCGGCCGACTCGCTGCAGTTGCCCAAGCCCACCGTGACGAAGATGGTTCAGCAGCTCGAGACGCACCTGCGCGTGAAGCTCTTGCAGCGCACGACCCGGCGCGTGACCGTCACGCCCGAAGGCGCGGCCTACTACGAACGCACGGCGCGCGTGCTGGCCGAGCTCGAAGACATCGAGTCGGACCTCACCAACGCGCAGGCCAATCCGCGCGGACGGCTGCGGGTGGACGTGGGCTCGTCGTTCGCGAACATGATCCTGATTCCGCAGCTGCCTGCGTTCTACGCGCGCTATCCGGAGATCGAGCTGGAGATCGGCGTGAGCGATCGGCCGGTGAACCTCGTCGGCGATGCGGTGGACTGCGTCATCCGTGCCGGCGAATTGGTGGACCAGTCGCTGGTGGCGCGCCGCATCGCGAACCTGCGCTTCGTGACCTGCGCCACGCCCGCCTACCTCGCGCGCCACGGCATTCCGACGACGCCTGCGGACCTGGGCGACGGCACGCATCGGGTGGTGGGCTATTTCTCGTCGCTGAGCAACCGCCCGATTCCGCTGCGCTATGCGCATGGCGAGGAGCGCATCGAGATCCACGGCCGCACCGTGGTGGGCGTGAACGAGAGCACCGCTCACCTCACGGCGGTGCTCACCGGGATGGGCGTGGCGCAGACCTTCGACGTGATGGCGGAGCCGCACCTCGCGAGCGGCGCGCTGGTCGAGGTGCTGCAGGCCTGGGCGCCGCCGACCTATCCGCTGCATGTGGTGTACCCGACCAACCGCCACCTGAGCGCGAAGCTGCGGGTGTTCGTCGATTGGGCGGTGGAGCTCTTCGCTCCCTATAACGACGCCAGCAGGCGCTGAAGCGCCTGCGGCTTCAACGTCTTCATCCCGGCTGGTATTGGTACAGCCAGGTCTCCGTCAACGTCTGGTCGCCGTTCTTCAGGTAGAGCCGCATGTCGATGGGCTCGTTGCCTTCGGGCGTGAAGTCGAACTGCGCCCGCCAGTGGCCGGGCACGCCGTTGGGCACGGCCTCGGCGAAGACGTACGAGAACTTGCCGCGCGCCGCCGTGAGCACCAGCTCGGGCTTGACGCCGAAGGGCACGGTGGTGAGCGGCTGGCCGATGAACTCGACCATGAACTTGCGCACGCCCTGCGGACGCGGCTGGCCGGGCTGGCCGCCGCGTCCGATGCGCGTGGCCACGCAGCGCGCGAGCGGCGAAGGAAAGGGCTCCTGGTCGGTCCAGTGCAGCCGGTACTGCAGGCTGTAGCTCGCGCCCGCCTTCGCATCGGCCTTGGGCACCCAGAAGGCGACGACGTTGTCGTGAATCTCGTCGTCGGTCGGAATCTCGATGAGCTGCACCGAGCCTTCGCCCCAGTCGCCCAGCGGCTCGATCCAGAGGCTGGGGCGCTTTTCGTAGTTCACGCCGTCCTGGTAGTGGTCGAACGAGCGGTCGCGTTGCAAGAGCCCGAAGCCGCGCGGCCTGGTGTCGGCGAAGGCGGAGGCGCGCGTTTGCGTCGGGTTGTTGAGCGGGCGCCAGATGCGCTCGCCCGCGCCGTTCCAGATCGCGAGGCCGTCGGAATCGTGCACCTCGGGTCGCCAGTCGATGGCGGTGGGCTTGATGGTCTCGGAGTACCAGTACATCGAGGTCAGCGGAACGAGCCCCAGGCGCGCCACATCGCGGCGCAGGAACAGGCGCGAATCGATGTCCATGATCACCGCCTTGCCGCGCTGCATCACGAACTTGAAGACGCCCGTCACGCTCGGCCCTTCGAGGAGGGCGTAGACCGTCATCGAAGTGGTGTTGTTCGCGGCCGGCGTCTCGAAGTAGAAGCGGGTGAAGGTGGGGAATTCCTCGGGCTTGTCGGGCACCGCGACGTCGAGCGCGAGGCCGCGCGCCGAAAGGCCGTACTGGTAGAGCTCGCCGATCGCGCGGAAATACGAAGCGCCGAGGAAGGCGACCCAGTCGTTCTTCTGCCAGTCGAGCTTGCCTTGGTCGCCCAGGCGGCTTTCCTGCAGGCGAAAGCCCGCGAAGCCCGCGCCTGGCGGCAGCGCGCGCGCGGGGCTGTCGGGCGGCATCGAGAAGTAGTCGGGGCTGTAGAGCACCTCGCGGGCGAAGGCGTCGCCGTCGGTGTTTTCCAGAACGTGCATGCGCACCGGCGTCTGGAAGAAGCGGCCCAGGTGGAAGAAAGTGACGGGGAACGCGCCGGGGCCTTCGCGGAAGAGGGCGTTGGCCGGATCGAACTTGATCTTGCCGTGCGCGTCGTAGTCGATCTTCTCTAGCACGTCGGGGGCGAGCGGCGTGGCGGCGACGTAGGGCTGCGCGGCCAGCCGCTTGGCCTGTGCGACAAGCCGATCGAACGAGAAGGGCGACGGCTGGCTCAGTTGCAGGCCGTTGGCGGCCAGCGCCTCTTCGGGCAGTCCAAGGGCGGCGAGTGCGGCGGCGGCACCACCTGCGGCAAGGAAGGAGCGGCGATCAAGCATGTGTTTCTTGAGGGTTTCGGTTCTTTGGGGGGAAGGAAAAACGAAGCGAGGCGCGGAATTTATTTTCCGCGATGGGACAGCCGCCAGCATGCCGCATTTGCAGGTCGCCCCGCGTCAGCCATTCCGCGCAACGCAGGCCGGACAAAGCCGCCGATTCGAAAAATTGTGCGTTTATGTATCGGCGACCTTCAGGATGTCCACGGCGCTCAGCGCGTACACCGCATAGAGCGGCACGCCGAAGACCATCCGGAACACCGGGCCGAGCAGCGTGTAGGCCAGGCCCAGGCCCTCCATCACGCGGTAAGTGCCGGTCAGACGCAGGCGCGGGTGCGGCTCGGTCAGGTCCGCGGGGCGGCGCAGGCCCCAGAGAAACTCGGCGCCCGTCGGCCGCACCGACGGATGGTTGCGCGCGCGCCCCGTGGCGATCCAGCACATGGCGTCGAACGCCAGCACAGAGCCCGCGGGTGCCCGCTCGCCGAAGGCCGCGAGCACCGCTTGCACGGTCTCGGGCTTGAGATACATGAACACGCCCTCAGTGAAGAGGAAGACCGGCTGCGCATTGCGCTTCTTCGGCAGGCCCAGCTGCTCCCACCAGTTGGGAGAGGTCAGGTCGAGCTCGCGCAGGTCGTGGCGCGGATGGGTCTCGGGAATGAGTTCGCGGCGCAGCGCGAGCACCTCGGGCAGGTCGGCATCGGTCATGCGCGACTTGTCGTCGTCCAGCCACTGGAAGTAGTGGCTCAGGCCGCAGCCCATGTTCACCACGCGCGCACCGGGATGGCGTTTCAGAAAATCCTGCGCGAGGCTGCGAAAGCGCCGCGTGCGCGCCAGGATGCCGTAGATGGTCGCCCGGTCTTCGGGCAGGGCCTGCCCGTCGTCGCGGATCTTCTCGAGGATGGCCGCGGCATAGGCGTCGCGCACGGCCACCTGAGGAAAGATGGCGTCGCCCGACGCACGCGCCGCCAGGGGAATCCGCAAGGTGGAGGGAACAGCCGACAGGCGCCGAGCGAGCTTGCTGGTCGTCATGAATGCAGGAGCGGAGTCATGCGCGAAGTCTCACGGCTCCTGCGCGCCCGGGCAAGTCAGTCTTTCGTACCGCCTTGCCGGCCGGGGGCGGTTACCTCTTCGCCTTACTTGGCGGTCGGCATCACGAACTCGGCACCCTTGGGCGTGCTCTCGGGCCAGCGCTGCATGATCGACTTCTGCTTGGTGTAGAAGCGCACGCCTTCTTCGCCGTAGGCATGCATGTCGCCGAACAGGCTCTTCTTCCAGCCGCCGAAGCCGTGCCAGGCCATCGGCACCGGGATCGGCACGTTGATGCCCACCATGCCCACCTGGATGCGGCGGCTGAACTCGCGCGCCACGTTGCCGTCGCGGGTGAAGCAGCTCACGCCGTTGCCGAACTCGTGGTCGTTGATGAGGTCCACCGCGTCCTTGAAGTTGGCCACGCGCACGCAGCTGAGCACCGGGCCGAAGATTTCTTCCTTGTAGATGCGCATCTCGGGCGTGACGTGGTCGAACAGCGTGCCGCCCATCCAGAAACCGTCGCCGCAACCCTCGCCGGCCTTGCTGCCGTCGAATGAACGGCCGTCGACCAAGAGCTTCGCGCCTTCCTTCTCGCCCTGTGCGATGTAGCCGGTGATGCGCTCGTGCGCCGCGCGCGTGACGATCGGGCCCATCTCGGCCGCGAGGTTGGTGCCGTTGAGCACCTTCAGCGTCTTGGTGCGCTCGATGAGCTTCGGAATGATCTTGTCGGCCACGTCGCCCACCAGCACCGCCACGCTGATCGCCATGCAGCGCTCGCCGGCCGAGCCGTAGCCCGCGCCGATCAGTGCGTCGACGGTCTGGTCGATGTCGGCGTCGGGCATGACCACCATGTGGTTCTTCGCGCCGCCCAGGGCTTGCACGCGCTTGCCGTGTCGCGCGCCGGTTTCGTAGATGTAGTTGGCGATGGGTGTGGAGCCGACGAAGCTCACGGCCTTGACGTCGGGGTGCTCGATCAGGGCATCGACCGCGACCTTGTCGCCCTGCACGACGTTGAACACGCCGTCGGGAAGGCCCGCTTCCTTGAACAGCTCGGCGATGCGCAGCGACGGGGTCGGGTCGGTCGGGCTGGGCTTGAGCACGAAGGTGTTGCCCGCGGCAATGGCCACCGGGAACATCCACATCGGCACCATCACCGGAAAGTTGAAGGGCGTGATGCCGGCGACCACGCCCAGGGGCTGGCGCAGCGTCCAGTTGTCGATGCCGGTGCTCACCTGGTCGGTGAAGTCGCCCTTGAGCAGTTGCGGGATGCCGCAGGCGAACTCGACGATGTCGATGCCGCGCGAGACCTCGCCTTGCGCATCGGTGAAGACCTTGCCGTGCTCGGCGGTGATGAGGTGGGCGAGCTCGTCCTTGTGCTCGTTGAGCAGCTGCAGGAACTTGAACATCACGCGCGCGCGGCGGATCGGCGGGGTGTCGGCCCAGGCCGGGAACGCGGCCTGTGCAGCGGCGACCGCGGCATCGACCTCGGCACTGGCGGCCAGGTGGACGTTGCCGGTGACCACGCCGGTCGCCGGATTCGTCACTGCCTGCGTGCGGCCCGACTGGCCGGGCGCGTGCTGGCCTGCGATGAAGTGGGCGATCGATCCGGGCTTTGAGGATGCAGAGGTCATGGGAGGGCCAAGAAGTGGTGAGGAAGGCGCCAAGTCTAGGAAGGCGAGGGGTGCCTGCCTATACTCCAGCGCTGAATTGTTTGTTCGCCAAACTGAACAATGGAACCATGGATACCAAAAAAGCCGAGTCGCTCTGGGCCCATCTGCACTGGCTGATCGTGCTCGGCCAGCAGGGCAGCTACACCGCCGCGGCTGCACGGCTGGGCGTGAGCAAGGCGGCGATGAGCCAGCGCATCACCGAGCTGGAGCGGGCGGTGGGCGTGACGCTGGTGCGCCGGACCACGCGCAGCATGCGGCTCACCGAGGCCGGTCAGCGCCTGGTGGACCAGACCCGCGAGCCCTTCGAGCAGATCGCGCATAGTTTCCTCAACGCGCGAGACCTGGCGGGCGAGCCGCGCGGGCTGATCCGGGTCACGGTGCCGGTGGCCCTGGGGCGGCAGCAACTGGTGCCGAGGCTGACCGACTTTCTCCTGGCCCATCCGTCGATCCGCATCGAGATGGAGTTCTCGGACCGGCTCAGTTCGCTGGCAATGGAGGGCTTCGATCTCGCGATCCGGCATGCGGCCGCGCCGCCCGACACGCACGTGGCCTGGCGGCTGTGCGCCACGCGCTCGGTGCTGGTGGCCAGCCGCGCGTACCTGCGCCGCAAGGGAACGCCGCTCACGCCGCACATGTTGGCCGCGCACGACTGCCTTCACTATCCGCGCGGGCAGGAGACGAACGTGTGGTCCTTCGAGCGGCGCGGCGGCCGCGCACGCCAGGCCGAGCGCATGACCGTGCCCATCGACGGGCCGCTGGCAGCGAACAACAGCGAGGCGCTTCGTGATGCCGCCCAGGCGGGCCTGGGCATCGCGCTGCTGCCGGACTTCAGCGCGCAAGCGGGCCTGCAGGCAGGCAAGCTGGTGGAAGTGCTGCCCGAATGGCGGCCCACCGGGGCTTTCGCGGATGAGATCTACGCCATCCGCCCGTATTCGCTGCACATACCGCGGGCCGTGACCCTGTTCGTCGAACACCTGCGCGAGGCGCTGAAGGCGGGGTTCGAGGTGTGAGCGTACGGCTCAGAGTTTCTTTTTCATCGAGGCGAGATAGAAGCCTTTGACGTAATCATCGATGCGGCCGTACTCCTCGTAGCCCTGCTTGAGATAGAAGCCGCGGGCCTGCCACTCGAAGGTTTCGAGAGCCGCGCCGTGCGCACCGAGCTCCGTGGCGCGCCGCTCGGCTTCTGCGAGGAGGCGCGTGCCCAGTCGCTGGCCGCGTGAGGCCTCGGCCACCCAGAGCACGTCGATGCGCAGCCAGTTGAGGAAG
Source organism: Variovorax paradoxus (assembly GCF_000834655.1). Lineage (GTDB taxonomy): Bacteria > Pseudomonadota > Gammaproteobacteria > Burkholderiales > Burkholderiaceae_C > Variovorax > Variovorax paradoxus_F. The sequence continues at coordinate 255,503 of NZ_JXQQ01000028.1, read as the reverse complement.
ACGTAGGCGCGCAGTCCGCCCACGAGTTCTCCATTCGCGTCCCATGCGTTGAGGCACACCGGCTGTGCCTGCGGGTATTCGCCGACGAAGCCGTAGTTGAACTGCCGCAGGTGCCGGCCGAGCACGCCGCTCCGGACTTCTTCTTCGGTGGCGGTCGAGATGGTCGCCGGTGTCTGCCTGGTCATCGCCGGATCATGAATCGCACCAGTGCCGAAAGTCATGGGTCGGCGAAAAGAAAATTTTTGACATGTTATGTCGGCACACATATAGTGATCCCATCGAAGCACCGCTCGCTTCCAACGGTACGCAACCACAAGGAGAGGTATGCAATCACTGCTCGATCAACTCAAGGGCCTCGATGCGCTGGCGGGCGCCGCAATGGGTGGGCTGCCGGTGCAGCTGCAGCCCATTCCGGGCAGCACGCCCGTGGTCCAGGTGAGCATCGAGGGGCGCGACGAGCTGCCTATCTTCATTACCAGTTCCGACATGCAGATCATCTGCATCTGCTACCTCTGGACCGAGGATGAAGTGAAGCCGGAGCGGCGCACCGAGCTGCTCGAATCGCTGCTCGACCTGAACCCGTCCGTGCCGCTGTCGTCGTTCGGCCGCGTCGATGGCCGCTACGTGCTCACCGGTGCACTGGGGCGCAATGCGAGCGTGGAAGACGTCGCACGCGAAGTGGCCGTGCTCAGCGACAACGCGCTCGATGCGCTCGACGCCCTGTCCGAATTCCTGAATTAAGCGGAGATCCACATGACCGTCATCAAGAAGCTTGTCACCCTGCTGCGCGGCAGCGCGCGCGAAATCGGCGAGAGCGTGGTCGACAGCAACGCCACGCGCATCTACGAGCAGGAAATCATCGACGCCAAGCACAGCATCGAGAAGGCCAAGGGCGACCTCACCGGCGTGATGGCCAAGGAGATGCAGTCGGCCCGCCAGATCGAGCGGCTGAAGAACGAGATCGCGCGCTACGAAGGCCTCGCGGTGGAGGCGCTCAACAAGACGCAAGAGGGCCTTGCGCTCGACGTGGCCGCCAAGGTCGGCACCATCGAGCAGGAACTCGAGGAGCAGGCCAAGGCCCACGCTTCGTATGCGCTGCAGGTCTCCAGGCTCAAGGAGCTGATCAAGTCGGCCGAGGCGCGCATCCGCGAGCACGAGCGCGAGATCGGCATCGCCAAGACCACCGAGAGCGTCTACCGCGCCACGCAGTCGATCTCCGAGAACATCGGCAGCGGCGGCTCGCGCCTGGCCAATGCGCGCGAATCGCTCGAACGCATCCGCGCCCGCCACGAAGACCTGGCCGACCGCATGACCGCCAGCCAGGCGCTCGAGAACGAACTGGGCCACCAGGCGCTCGAGAAGAAGCTGGCCGCCGCGGGCATCGGCAACGACGCAGACCGCACCGGCAAGGTGATGGAGCGCATCCGCGCCCGCCAGGCCAACCCGGGCGGGACCGCTTCGGAATGAACGTGCGGGTCAAGCCGGTTCGCTGGCAGGGCTCGGACGAGGCGATACGCGCCGTCCAGGTGGCGTTCGACGTGGAGGAGGCCGTGCTGGAGGCGGTGCGCACGGCGGCGTTCGAGCAGCACGTGTCCACCTCCGACCAAATCCGCCAGCTGCTGGGCCTGGCGACCACGTCCAAGCCCAAGCGGCCGCGCCTGACGGTGTCGCTCAGTGGGGCAGACTACGAATTTCTGGCCAGGCGCTACGGCCTGGCCGCCGACGATCGGCTGGCCATCAAGGAGAGGGCCACGCGCGACCTGATTGCATTTGCAAGTGGTGGAAAGAAGGGCGCCGGCGCGGGGAAGCCGGGCCGCAAGTAGAACAACGAACAACAACCCGCACGCGGGAGGATCAATGGGCAATTTCATGGATGCGGTGACGGGGTACCCCACCGCGATCTACACGGTGCTGCTGGGCGTCGTGGTGATCTATTGGGTGCTCGCGGTGCTCGGCATGGTCGACATCGAACACAGCGGCATCGACGTCGACCTGCATACGCATGCCGACGGCGACTCCAGCGACGTAGGCCAGCTCGCAAGCTACGTCGTGGCCTTCGGCCTGAACGGCGTGCCGTTCTCGGTGGCCGTGAGCCTGCTGGTGCTGGTGGCGTGGACGGTCTCGTGCCTGGGCGGCGAGTGGCTCATGCCGCTGGTGCCCACGATGCTGCTCAAGCTTGTGGCCGGCACGGTGCTGCTGGTGGCCAGCGCGGCCATCGCCATTCCCGTCACGGCCGTCGCCATCCGGCCGCTGCGCGGCCTTTTCGTGAGCCACACGGCCGTGAGCAATGCCGGGCTGGTCGGCCAGGCCTGCCGCGTGGTCACCGGCGTGGTGAACGAGAAGGACGGCCGCGCCGAAATTTCCCGCCGCGGCGCGAGCCTGAACATCCGCGTCTGGGCTCCCACGCCCAACACGCTCAAGCGCGGCTCGCACGCGCTCATCCTCGAATACGACGAGGTGGCGGGGCGCTACCTCATCGCGGCGCACGAAGACATCGTCTGATCACGCGCACCCCTTACTGTTCGTCCGCTCTCAAAGCAAATCTGGAGAAAAAATGGAGCCCATCATCTTTGCCGTGGTCATACTGGCCGTCGTCATCCTCGGCCTGTTCGCGATGTTCGCCAAGTTCTATCGCAAGATCGAACAGGGCCACGCGCTCATCGTGAACACGCTGCGCGCCGAGCCCGAGGTGACCTTCACCGGGCGGATGGTCTACCCGATCATCCACAAGGCCGAGCTGATGGACATCTCGGTCAAGACCATCGAGATCGACCGCTCGGGCAACGAAGGCCTCATCTGCCGCGACAACATCCGCGCGGACATCAAGGTGAAGTTCTTCGTGCGCGTGAACAAGACCGCCGACGACGTGCTGAAGGTGGCGCAGGGCATCGGCTGTGCGCGGGCTTCCAACCACGAGACGCTCGAGGAATTGTTCTCCGCCAAGTTCTCCGAGGCGCTCAAGACGGTCGGCAAGTCGATGGACTTCGTGGACCTCTACCAGGCGCGCGACGGCTTCCGCGACCAGATCATCAGCCAGATCGGCAACGACCTCTCGGGCTACGTGCTGGAAGACGCGGCCATCGACTACCTCGAGCAGACGCCGCTGTCGGAGCTGGACGCCAACAACATCCTCGATGCACAGGGCATCAAGAAGATCACCGAACTCACGGCGGTCGAGCATGTGCGCACCAACGAACTGCGCCGCAACGAGGAAATGCAGATCAAGAAGAAGAACGTCGAGACGCAGGAAGCGCTGCTCGAACTCGAACGCCAGCAGGCCGACGCCACCTCGCGCCAGCACCGCGAGATCGCCAGCGTGCGTGCCCGCGAGGAGGCCGAGACCGCCAAGATCCAGTCCGAGGAGCGCACGAAGTCCGAGACCGCGCGCCTGCTCTCGGAGCAGACCGTGGCCGTGCAGCAGGAGAACGTGCAGCGCGAGAAGGAAGTGGCCGAAAACAATCGCAAGCGTGCGGTGGCCGTCGAGGAAGAAAAGGTCACGCGCGCCCGCGACCTGGAAATCGTCGACCGCGAGAAGGAAGTGACGCTGCAGCGCATCGAGAAGGACAAGGCCGTCGAAGTGCAGAAGAAGGCCATTGCCGACGTGATCCGCGAGCGCATCGTGGTCGAGCGCACGGTGGCCGAGCAGGAAGAAGCCATCAAGGAACTGCGCGTGGTGGCCGAGGCCGAGCGCACGAAGAAGTCGGTCGTGATCATGGCCGAGGGCCAGGCCGACGAGAAGATGGTGATCGACGTGAAGGCGGCCGAAACCCAGGAAAAGCGCGCACGCCACAAGGCGGCCGAAGAGCTGACGCTGGCCGATGCCAAGCTGAAGGTCGCCGAGCGCGATGCCGAGTCGAAGAAGCGCGAGGCCGAGGGCATGGAAGCCCTGTCCGCCGCGCCGGGCCTGGCGGCTGCCAAGGTCGAGATCGCCACCGCGCAGGCGCGCCTGGCCACCTTCGAGGCCGAAGCCTCGGGCAAGGAAAAGCTGGGCCTGGCCGACGTGCACGTGCGCCAGGCCGATGCCGACGCGATCCTCAAGGCCGGCCAGGCCGACGCGCAGGTGATCGAGGCGCGCTCGCAGGCCGAAGCCGCCGGCATGCGCGCCAAGTTCGATGCCGAAGCCTCGGGCAAGGAAAAGCTCGGCCTCGCCGACGTGAGCGTGCGCACGGCCGATGCCGAAGCCACGCTGAAGTCCGGCCAGGCCGATGCGCAGGTGATCGAAGCCCGCTTCAACGCCGAGGCCAAGGGCCTGCACGAGAAGTTCGAAGCCATGAAGTCGATGAGCCCCGAAACCCGCGACCACGAAGAGTTCCGCATGCGCCTGGAAAAGTCGCACATCGAGACCCTGAAGGGCATCGATGCGCAAACCTCCATCGCCAAGGAACAGGCCGATGTGCTGGGCACCGCGCTCGCGAACGCCAAGATCGACATCGTGGGCGGCTCGGGCGACTACTTCGACAGCTTCGTGCGCTCGCTCTCGGTGGGCAAGGGGATCGACGGCGTCATCTCCAAGAGCCAGGCGGTGCAGGTCGCCTTCAAGGACCAGCTCTCGGGCGAACGCGACGTGGTGAAGGACCTGCGCGACATCGTCGGCGCCCTCGGCAATTCGTCGGGCGAGATCCAGAACCTCAGCGTGGCCTCGCTGATGAGCCGCATTGCCGCAGACGGCACCGAGAGCCAGAAGTCGGCGCTGCAGAACCTGATCTCCACCTTTCGCCCGTTGAACGGAAGCGCGCAATGAACCCGAGCCTGAAGTGCAGCTGCACCGGGCACGCATCGATGCAGCCGGTGGCGCTGGCCGAGGCCCTGCTGGGCGTGCAGTGCGTCGACTGCAGCGGCATGGTGATGGCCATGGACGACTGGCGCGCCTGGAAGGCCGCCGACCCGAGCCGCGTGCCGCATGCGGTCGACGACGAAGTCATCGAGGTGTTCGACATCGCGGCCGTGCGGCATTGCCCCGAATGCGACCGGCTGATGCAGCGCCTGCGCGTGAGCGCCGGGCCCGACTTCCGCATCGACCGCTGCGTGTCGTGCCAGAACCTGTGGTTCGACGCGGGCGAGTGGCGCGCCATCGTGAGCCGCGGCCTTGCCGGCCGGCTCGACGAGTTGCTGTCCGACGGATGGCAGCGGCGCCTGCAGACCGAGGAGGTGCGCGAAGCGCGCCTGGCCGCGCTGCGCCGCCGCTATGGCGACGACTGCATCGACGAGCTGGACCGCATCCGCGCCTGGCTCGACACCCAGCCTCACCGCGACGAACTGCTCGCACTGTTGCGCGCGGACTGATCGCGCCGATCCATGCAATCCACTGACGAAACGGGAGCGCCGCCCGGCGCCCAGGCGCAGACCCCCGCCGACCAGACCGAAGCCCTGGTGTCCGGCAGCGGCAGCTACGACCTGCTGAAAAAGCGGCTCGAGACCCAGGGCGAGGGCCTGCTCAAGAAGACTCAGGCGCTCAACGAGCAGCGCCTGGCCGAGTTCGGCCGCTCCGACCAGACGCTGATCCTGCGCACGCGCGCGCGCACCGAGAACAACGCCGTGGCGCGCGACATCGTGCGCATCGGCGACCTGCTGCTGTTCGGCTACAACGTGTTCATCGGCCTTCGCAAGGAAACGGCCGTGGGCGACGTGTTCGGCCTCTACCGGCTCGCGACGCCGGGCGAAGCCGCCACGGAAAACGACGAGCTGCAGCCCGTGCCGCTGGCCGGTAGCTTCCTGGAGGACACGCGCTTCGTCTCCGACTTCCGCGAGCTCTACGCCTACTACAAGCAGGCCACGCTGCTGCAGCTGCGCGTGACGCAGGACAAGCTGCTGGCCGCGTTCCAGATCGGCCAGCAACTGCATGACGTGCGCGTGTTCCGCTGGGCCATCGAGCGCGACGGCAGCATCCACTACATCGACAACCGCGGCGAGCGCGACATCGCCTTGCCCGCGAGCCACGATTTCGAATGGACCGTCGCCACGCGCGAAGACCATGTGGGCGGCAAGCACCCGCACGTGAACGTGCTCGATACGGTGTTCGTCGAAACGCTGGGCGGCGACCTCACGATCAAGATCGAGAACAACACCGAGACGGGCCTCGGGATCTACAGCGAACCGGTGGAGGACAAGAGCCAGTCGCTCACCGACGCCGAAATCGCCTGGGCCAAGCTCGGCATGCTGATCCTCTTGCGCGTGAAGCCCTACCGCGAGCAGGTCACGCGCTACCTGGTGTTCAACATCCGCACGCAGCAGGTCGAGCGCATCGATGCCGTCGGCGGCTCCTGCGTGCAGCTGCCCGAAGACCACGGCATCATTTTCCCGGGCGGCTATTACCTGCAGTCGGGCGAGTACAAGCGCTTCGACCTGCCAGCCGAGGTGGTGGAGCACCTGCGCTTCAAGCGCATGCTTCGCTCGCCCAATGGCGAGGACGTGGCCTATGTCTTCTACGACCCGAAGCCGGGGCGCTACGCGCTCTTCAACTACAACCTGATCGACAAGAAGCTCGCCACGCCGATCATCGCCAACGGCTACGCGCGCTTTGCCGACGGCCGCATCCTCGTGTTCCACGACAACGACGGCGAGCCGTCGCGCGTGCACCCGATGCAGCTGTGGCAAACGCCGTTCGCCAGCGACGAGCATGTGAGTGCGCAGCCGCCGGCCACCGGCTTCTTCGGAAAGATCGGCAACGCCGAACTGGTGCGCGGCGTGAGCGACCTCATGGGCATCGCCCGCGCGGTGCGGGAGCAGGCACCCACGCGCGCCGCCTACGAAGACCTGATCCGCCAGTGCACCCGGGTGAGCGACGCCTACTTCTGGCTCGACGCGCCCGAAGCCGCCGGCCTCATGGGCGAGCTGCGCAGCATTGCCGACGTGGCGCGCAGCACGCTGGCCGAGTTCGAGAAGGTCGACACCATCCGGCGCGAAACCGCGCGCGCACTGGCCCGCGCCGAAGACGCGCAGCATGCGCTGCTGGTCGACATCGCCAGCACCATCTGGCGTGCGCCCGACGATTTCGTGAAGGCGCTCGGGCGCCTGCGCGAGCGGCGCGGCGCGCTGCAGATGCTCAAGGAGCTGCGCTACGCCGACCTGCCGCGCATCGCCGCGATGGACGCTGCGCTCGAGGTGGAGCAGCAACGCATCGGCGAGCGCGCGATGCAGTTCCTGGCGGCCGACACCGCATTCAACGGCCAGCGCCAGGCGCTGGACAAGCTTGCGCTCGAGCTGCCCAACTTGGCTACCTCGCCCGCGCTCGGGCAGATGCTCGCGACGCTCGACGAGCAGGCCGCAGGCCTCGATCTGCTGACCGAGCAGCTGGGGAGCCTGCCGGGCGGCGATGCCGTGATACGCACCTCGATCCTGGACCGCATCTCGCTGATCTATGCCGACATCAACCGCATGCGCGCCGATGCGCGCGTGCGGCGCAAGTCGCTGGGCGCGACCGAGGCGCGCGCGGAGTTCGGCGCGCAGTTCAAGCTCTTCAGCCAGGCGGTCGAGAACGCGCTGGAATTCGCCGACACGCCCGAGAAGTGCGACGACGCGCTCACGCGCCTCCTGGCTCAGCTCGAAGAAATCGAAGGCCGCTTCGCCGAGCAGGAAGATTTCCTGGCCGACATTGCCGAGAAGCGCGAGACCGTGTACGAGGCGCTCTCGGCGCGCCGCCAGAGCCTGGTGGAAGCCCGGCAGCGCCGCGCCCAGGGCGTGGTCGATGCGGCGGGACGAATCCTCGACGGCATCCCGCGCCGCATCGCGCAACTGGCCGACCTGACGCAGGTGCACAGCTATTTCGCGGCGGACCCGATGATCGGCAAGCTGCGCACGCTGATCGTGGACCTGCGCACGCTGGGTGCCGCGGTGCCGGCCGACGAGCTCGACACGCGCCTGAAGACCGCCCGCGACCAGGCCCTGCGCTCCATCCGCGACAAGCGCGAGCTGGTGAGCGAGGGCGGCGACACGCTGCGCCTGGGCCGCCACGCCTTCACCGTGCATCGCCAGCCGGTGGACCTCACGCTGGTGGCCCGCGACGAGGGCATGGCCTACCAGGTGACGGGCACCGACTACCAGAGCCCTGTGGACGAGCCCCGCCTGCTGCCGCTGCAGCGCTACTGGAACCAGTCGCTGGTGTCCGAGACGCCGGAGCTCTCGCGCGCCGAGTACCTTGCCGGCCGGCTGCTGGAGGCGCTGCTCGACGGCAAGGCTGAGCGCACCTGGGCCGAGGTGCTCACGCTGCTGGCCGAAGACCCGCTGCATCCCCAGCTGCTCGACATGGTCCGCCGCTTCGCTGCCGCGCGGTACCAAGAGGGCTACCAGAAGGGCATCCACGACGACGACGCGCTGCGCCTGCTGGGCGCGCTCGTCGGCATGCAGGACCAGGCGGGCCTGCTGGCCTGGGGGCCGACCGAGCGTGCGTTGGCCTTGCTGTACTGGCAGCACGGGCACCTGATCGCGCACCGCGAATCGCTGCTGCGCCGCGCGCGGGCCGCGATGCAGATGCAGACCCTGTTCGGCCGGCGCGATGCGCTGGAGCAGCTCGAAGCCGACACCGCGCGCGCGTTGAAGCACTTCGCGCACGACGTGGTGCCCGACATGCTGCCGCTGGCGCAGGACGCGAGCGAAGAAGAGCGCGATGCGCACGACGGCCGCGTGTCCACCTTGTGCGACCAGGCCGCCGCCTACCTCGTGCGCGAGCTGGCCGGTGAGCGCGGGGGCGAAACCTGGGCCGTCTCGGGTGCAGGCGAAGACCTCGCCGCCGCGCTGCTGCGCGAACTCGAACGCAGCGGCCGGCGCGACGCCTGGCAGCACGACCTCGATGCCGCGCCGCCCGCGGAGCGCTGGCGCCTCGCGCGCGACTGGGTGCGCGCCTACGCCGTGCACCAGGCGCCGCAGTCGATCGACTGGGTGGACGACGCGGCCAGCGTGCTGGCCATTCCGCTGCAGCGCACACGCATCAATGCGGCGCTCGACCGCACGGTAGAGGGTTTGCGCGGCGAGCATCCGCGCGTGGCCGAAGGCCGCCTCACGCTGAACCTCAACGACTTCTGGCGCCGCTTCCTGTTCCACACGATGCACGCGGTGCCGGGCTACGAGGCGCTGCACCGGCTGCGCCACGAGCTGCTCGAGCGCGAAAAGGCACGGCTCAAGCTCAGCCAGTTCCAGGCCAAGCCGCTCTCGACGTTCGTGCGCAACCAGCTGATCGACGAGCTCTACCTGCCCATCATCGGCGACAACCTCGCCAAGCAGATCGGCTCGGCGGGCGAGGGCAGCCGCACCGACCGCATGGGCCTCCTGCTGCTGATCTCGCCGCCCGGCTACGGCAAGACGACGCTGATGGAGTACGTGGCGGACCGGCTCGGGCTGATCTTCGTGCGAATCAACTGCCCGGCGCTCGGCCATGGCGTGACCGCCATCGACCCGGCCAACGCGCCCAACAGCGCGGCGCGGCAGGAGTTGGAAAGGCTCAACCTGGGCCTCGCGATGGGCAGCAACGTGATGCTGTACCTGGACGACATCCAGCACACGAGCCCCGAATTCCTGCAGAAGTTCATCGCGCTGGCCGACGGCACGCGACGCATTGAGGGCGTGTGGAACGGCGAGCCGCGCAGCTACGACATGCGCGGCAAGCGCTTCGCGATCGTGATGGCGGGCAACCCCTACACCGAGTCGGGCGACGTGTTCAAGATCCCGGACATGCTTGCCAACCGCGCCGACATCTACAACCTGGGCGACGTGCTCTCGGGCCGCGAGGCGGCGTTCGCGCTCTCGTACATCGAGAACAGCCTGACCTCCAACCCCACGCTGATGCCGCTGGCCTCGCGCGACCCGAAGGACGTGCAGCTGCTGGTGAAGATGGCGCAGGGCCACGACGTGCCGAGCAGCGCGCTCTCGCATGCCTACAGCGCGGTCGAGCTGGAGGAAATCAAGGCGCTGCTGCAGCGGCTGTTCCGGGCGCGCGACCTGCTGCTGAAGGTGAACCTCGCGTACATCGAATCGGCCGCGCAGCAGGAGGCCTACCGCGCAGCGCCGCCGTTCAAGCTGCAGGGCAGCTACCGCAACATGACCAAGCTCGCGGGCAAGATCACGCCGCTGATGCGCGACGACGAGCTCGATGCGCTGCTGCGCGACCACTACCGCGGCGAGGCCCAGACGCTGACCACCGGCGCCGAGGAAAACCTGCTGCGCCTCGCGCAGCTGCTGGGCAGCCCGACGCCGGAAGAAAGCGCGCGCTGGACCGCCATCTGCGACGAATTCGTGCGGCAGCGCAAGCTTGGCGGCGCCGACGTGGACGGCAGCCAGCGCATCGCGAGCAGCATGCTCGACGTGGCGCGCGCGGTCGATGCGCTCAAGCCTGTGCCCCCGCCGGTCGCCGAAGGGCCGAGCGAAGGCCAGCGCCTGGCCGACGCGATGCTGCAGATCGCGGTGACCTACCGCGAGTTGATCCTGCCGCTGGTGACCGCCACCGAACGACGGCTCGAGCTCGACCGCTCGATCAAGCAGGACATGGAGCGGCTGGCGGCCGAGGTGCAGGCCACGCGAGCGCCCAAGCGCGCACCCCCGACCAAACCGGACAAGGACCACTGAGACATGCAGGCCAACGCCACTTTTGCACCCGCGTCCGGCGAGCCGCAGGCCGCATTGCCCGAACTGCTCGCGCAACTCGACGCCACCATGGCCGACGCACGCCTGAGCGACGACGAGCGCCGCGTGCTGGTGCACACCCTGCGCGAAGCCTCGCCGCCCGAGGACGGCCTGCGCCAGCTGCGCAACCGCGCCTTCGACCTGGTGCGCGCGCGCACGGCCGACCCCGAGCAGCTGTCGCTGCTCAAGTGGCTCGAAGGCGTGGTGCGCGCGATCGACACCGGCCGCTCGCCCGATGCCGTGGCGGTGCGCTCGCAAGCCTTCTTCAGCCCGGGCACCGCCTGCCTGCAGGCCATCAACCAACAGCTGAAGGCTGCGAAGCGCTCGGTGGACCTGTGCGTCTTCACGCTGTCGGACGACCGCATCACCGCCGAGGTGCTGGCTGCTCAGCGGCGCGGCGTGGCGGTGCGCTTCATCACCGACAACGACAAGGAGTTCGACCGCGGCAGCGACGTCGGCCAGCTGCGCGCGGCCGGCATCCCGGTCGCGGTGGACCGCACCGAGGCGCACATGCACCACAAGTTTGCCATCTTCGACGGCGCGCGGCTCATCAATGGCAGCTACAACTGGACGCGCAGCGCCTGCGACTACAACGAGGAAAACGTGATCCTGAGCAACGACCCGACGCTCGTTCGCCGCTTCGCGGACGAATTCGACACCTTGTGGAAAGAACTGCAGGCCGACTGATGGCGAGACGAATCGACTACGACTGGGAGCTGCCTCCCGAGATCCAGCAGCGGCTGGGCGGCACGACGTACGGCGCGCAGCGCATCATCCACGAGCAGGGGCACCTGATGGTGATCCTGCACGAGCCGCCTGCCGGCACCGGCGCCGAGCGCAAGCCTTCGGTGTTCCTGCGCAAACCCGACGGCGCGTGGCTGCACAAGGGCAACAACCCCGGCGAACGGGCGCTTGCCAAGCTGCTCGAGAGCTACCGCGCGGCGTTCAGCACCTTCGAGATCCGCCATCAGTCGGCCGAGACCTCGGAAGACCTGTTCCAGATCCTCGGCCCGCTGATGCCGCTCACCCGTGCCGCGCGGAACATGCAGGACACGCTGCAGGCAGCCCGCGAGGCCGTCAAGGACGACCAGATGCTCGTCGACCTGCGCGACCTGGCCGTCGAGATATCGCGCGGCTTCGAGCTGCTGCTGGCGGACACGCGCATGTCGCTGGACTACCGTCTCGCGCATGCCGCGGAGGCGCAGGCGCGCTCGGCCATGGAAATGAACCGCGCGCAGCACAAGCTCAACACCATCGCGGCGCTGACCTTTCCGCTGATGGCCATCGGCGCGGCCTTCGGCATGAACCTGCACAGCGGCGCGGAGAACCTGCCCGGCTGGGTGTACTGGGTGATCTTCGCGGCAGGCATCTGGCTGGGCGTGATGCTGCGCGGCTGGGTCAAGGCGCCGGTGGCGCCGGCGGTCGTGCCAAGGCCGGCGTCCGCGCTGAAGAAGAAGTAAGCGAAGAGGGCGGTGAACGGGTGGCCTTGCCGGCCCTCGCGATTCGCGAGGGCTCGTTGCCAAACGGGCACTTCTCTTCATCTCGGTCTGATCCTAGAGTCGCCCGTGTCCGCACAACGAGAAAGCTTCCCATGATCGACCACCTGGATCACCTGGTGCTCACGACCGCCGACGAGGAGGCCTGCGTGCGCTTCTACGTCGACGCGCTGGGCATGACGCTGGAGACCTTCGGCGCAGGCCGCAAGGCCTTTCGCTTCGGCAACCAGAAGATCAACCTGCACGTGAAGGGGCACGAGTTCGAGCCGAAGGCCGATGTGCCCACGCCCGGTGCGCTGGACCTCTGCTTCATCGCGAGCGTGCCGCTCGAAGCGGTCGTCGAGCGCCTGGGCGAGAAGGGCGTGTCGATCATCGAAGGGCCCGTGATGCGCACGGGCGCCACCTCGCGCATTCGCTCGGTCTACATGCGCGACCCCGACTTGAATCTCATCGAGATTTCAGAGCTCGCGCCCTGAATTTCTCGTCCGATGAAGTCGTGCCCGGGCTACGCCTTGACGCCGAGCACCGACAGGATGATCGCGGCCAGCGTCAGGATCACCGGCAGGCGGTGCGTGGCGATGGTGTGGACCTGGGCGACCGACAGCCGGGTTTGCTGAAGGAGGTTCTTTTCGGAATGAAGCGCTGTGGACATATCGAGTACTCCTGAGTGACTGCGAACGTCTTGTTCGCATGTGTTCGAAGATAGGCCTGCGGGCGGGAAACGGCACAGCGCTTTCGACGATGCGGCGTTTCCGTTTTCGCAACGATCGGGCGTTCAGGTCCTGGAACTTCCCGCCGCCTCCAGGATCAGGTTGGCGATCCGGTCCGGGTGCGAAATCAGTGAAAGATGGCTGGAATCGATTTCGATCGTCCTGGCCTTCATGCGCTGGGCCAGGAAGCGCTCCAGCTCGGGCGAAGTGGTGCGGTCCCTGGTCGACACCGCGTACCACGAGGGCTTGGTGCGCCAGGCGGCCTGCGTGGTACGCGAGGCGAAGAGCGTGTCGGAGATGCGGCCCTGCACGGCGTACAGCACGCGCGCCCTGGCCGGATCGAGATCGCCTGCGAAGTCGCGCAGGAACGCTTCTTCGTTCAATTGCGCAAAGCCGTTCGCCTTGACGAGGCCGGCGCTGGCCGGCGGCGTGGGGAACTTCGCGGCGAGCGCGCCGTAGTCCTCGCCGGCATCGGGGGCGCGCGCGGCCACGTACACCAGCGCCGACACCTTGGGGTCGACACCGGCTTCGCTGATCACCGTGCCGGCCCACGAATGGCCCACCAGCACCGTCGGGCCATCCTGCAGGGCCAGGATGCGCCGCGTGGCCTCCACGTCGTCGGCCAGCGAGGTCAGCGGGTTCTGCACCGCGGTGGCCTTCAGGCCCGCCTGCTGCAGCCGCCCGATCACGTCGGACCAGCACGAGCCGTCGGCGTAGGCGCCATGCACCAGCACCACGTTGCGCACGCCCGGTGCCAGCGTCTGCGCAAGGCCGCGGGTGGAGAGGGTGGATGCGGCAACGCCTGCGACGATGGCGGCGGAGAAAGAGCGGCGGTTCATGGGTCTGGGTCCTTGTGCGGAGAGCTTGGTGAAGGGGAGTCGATGTCCCGTACTCTCGGCGCCGTGCGTTCCGCGCGCATTGCGGCGGCCCGGCCTTCGATGCAGATGAAGCGGGCGCGGATTACAGACGAAACATGAAAGCCATGAAGGCCGGCCGCCGCCCTAGCCTGCTATGAGCTTCTGCACCAGCTCCGCGGTGGTCGCCGCCGCGTACTTGCGCATCAGCCGCGCACGATGCAGCTCGACCGTGCGGTGGCTGATGCCGAGCGCCTTGCCGATCTCCTTGGAGGTCAGCCCCTGCATCACCTGCGCGGCCACCTCGCGCTCTCGCGGCGTGAGCTCGGCCTTCACCGCGCGGCGCGAGCCCAGGTCCTCGAAGGTCCAGATGCCGGCCTCGTGGGGCGCCGCGCGGTTCATCGCGTGGCCGGTGACGTGGCACCAGAAGGTCTCGCCGGCCATCGCGCCGTGCAGGCCGCCCAGGCGCTTCATCATGCGGTTGTCGGCGTAGTTGCCGTTGGCGTTGAGGAACGGCTCCATGCGCTTGCCGATGCGCTCGAACTCGGCCACGCTCGGGTACAGGATGCTGAACGAATGCCCCACCAGCGCGGAGGGCGTTGCGCCGAAGATCTCGCACACCCGCTGGTTGCACGCCACGATGGTGCGGTTGCTCGAGACGACCATGCCGACGGGTGCATGCTCAAACGCCAGCCTGTAATCGATCTCGGGCATCGGGGGTCACCATTACGAAATACTACGTATGCGGGTACGTAGTATCGTTGACGGCTTCCCACCCAATCACCTACCCACTTCACCATCCATCAAGGAGCCCGAGTGAACAAGATTTATCCCTCCGCAGACGCGGCACTCAAAGGGGTCGTGGCCGACGGGCAGACGCTCGCGGTCGGCGGCTTCGGCCTGTGCGGCATTCCCGAAGCGCTGATCGAGGCGCTGAAGGACTCCGGCGTGCAGAACCTCACCGTCATCTCGAACAACGCGGGCGTCGACGGCTTCGGCCTCGGCAAGCTCCTGGAGACGCGCCAGATCAAGAAGATGATCGCCTCGTACGTGGGCGAGAACAAGGAGTTCGAGCGCCAATACCTCGCAGGCGAGCTGGCTCTCGAATTCACGCCGCAGGGCACGCTGGCCGAAAAGCTGCGCGCGGGCGGCGCGGGCATCCCGGCCTTCTTCACCAAGACCGGCGTCGGCACCCAGGTGGCCGAGGGCAAGGAACTGCGCGAGTTCGACGGCGAGACCTACGTCATGGAGCGTTCGCTGGTGCCCGACGTGGCACTGGTCAAGGCCGACGTGGCCGACAAGTCGGGCAACCTGCGCTTTCGCCTCACGGCGCGCAACTTCAACCCGGCCGCCGCCATGGCCGGCAAGCTCTGCATCGTCGAGGTCGAGAAGATCGTCGAAGTGGGCGAACTGGCCCCCGACGACATCCACCTGCCGGGCATCTACGTGCATCGCATCGTGCTGAACGCAACGCCCGAGAAGCGCATCGAGAAGCGCACCGTGAGCGCCGCGGCGCCGGTCGATGCGGCCGCCGCCAAGGTCGAGGCACAGGCCGCCATCGCGCAGGCCGCGGCCGGCAGCGAGCAGCCCGTGCCGACGGTGCCCGTCAACAAGAAAGAAGGAGCCTGATATGCCCTGGACCCAAGACCAGATGGCGGCCCGTGCCGCGCAAGAACTCGAAGACGGCTTCTACGTGAACCTGGGCATCGGCATCCCGACGCTGGTGGCCAACCACACCGGCACCAAGGAAGTGTGGCTGCAGAGCGAAAACGGCATGCTGGGCATCGGCGCCTTCCCGACGGAAGACAACGTCGACGCCGACCTCATCAACGCCGGCAAGCAGACCGTGACCACCATCCCCGGCTCGGCCATCTTCGGCAGCCACGACAGCTTCGCGATGATCCGTGGCGGCAAGATCAACCTGTCGATCCTCGGCGCCATGCAGGTCAGCACCGAAGGCGACCTCGCCAACTGGATGATCCCCGGCAAGATGGTCAAGGGCATGGGCGGCGCGATGGACCTGGTGGCCGGCGTCAAGCGCGTGATCGTTCTGATGGAGCACGTGGCCAAGAAGAAGGACGGCACCGAGGACTTCAAGATCCTCGAGAAGTGCACGCTGCCGCTGACCGGCGTGGGCGTGGTCGACCGCATCATCACCGACCTCGCGGTGATGGACGTGGTGCCTGAAGGCCTGAAGGTGATCGAGCTGGCGCCCGGCGTGAGCTTCGATGCGCTGCAGGCGAAGACGGGTGCCAAGCTGATCCAGTAAGGTCCGGAGCACGTCGCACGTCGCTGCATGACACGACAAGGGCCGCCGATGCGGCCCTTTGTCATTGATGGATGAGAAACTGCGCGCATGGCCTACCTCGACACCGACAACCTCCGGACCATCTTCCTCGACGACGAGGCCCTGCGCGTGCGGCGCCTGCAGCGACAGCCGTGCGGGATGCTCCGTATCACGAGCGGTCGCATCGTGGCCTGCGATCCGCTTGTGCAGCCCGAGCGCGAGCCGTTCATCCGCAGCGTGAACGGACGGGGCGCATTTCCGGTCGAGGTGCTGCAGCACGAAGGACGCCATGCGCTGGCGGTGCTCTGGCTGCGCGAGCGGGGCGGGTCGACGGTCGCCGACCTGCGCTGGGAGCCGGCGCTGCTCGACGGGCAGTCGCAGGACGAGCTGGGCGACGACGAGTTCTACGGCTACCCCGTCGATGCCGGCGTCGGCTGCTTCATGGATGCGGAATGCGCCGCGGCCATCGCCGAGCGCGAGGCGCGCGAGTCCGCCAACCCCGACTACGTCAGCTACTACGACGACGTGCTCGACACCGAACTGGGCGTCAAGGACATGGCGGACCATTACCCGCTGGGCGAGGGCAGCGCGAACAACGTGCTCATCTTCAGCTCAGGCTGGGGCGACGGCAGCTATCCGAGCTTCTGGGCACTCGACGCCTCGGGCGAGCCCGTGGCGCTGGTGACCGACTTCATGACGATGCAGGGCGGCGATGCGCGCAGCGAGGACGAAAAGCGCGACGACGCCTATGCGGCCAGCCTTTCCCCCGAGCGACTGGCGGCGCTGGAGGCCTTGGGTGCCGCTGCGGTGAATGGCGACGCGGCCGCCATCCGGCCATTGCTCGACGCCGGGCTTGCCGGTGCGAACGACATCGTTCCGTCGCTCGGCGAAACCGCGCTCCTGAGCGCGATTCGCATGAACCGGCTCGAAGCCTTGCGCGTGCTGCTTGGCGCAGCGCCATGCCCTGCCATGCCCGAGCAGTTGCGCATCGAAGGCAAGGCGGAAACCTACCTGGCCTTTGCGCAATGGCTCAAGAAGCCGCGCGTACCGGGCCTAGTCGAACTGCTTGAAAAGTCCGAGGCCATCGCCGCAGAGCCCGCTGCTGGCAGGAGCATCTGGAAACGCCTCTTCTCGTGAGCGGCTAGGTGCCGAGCGCGGCACGCACCTTGTCGCCGAGCCCGCGAAGCCGTTCGACCGGCTCGTTCGAAAACACGAAGCGCAGGTACTGCGCACCGTGCACGTCGCCCCAGCCTTTCATCGCCGTCGCGCAGACGCGCGCTTTCAGGAGCCGCTCCGACAGCGTCTGCCCGTCGATGCCGAAATCGCTGGTTCGCAGCAGCAGCGACCATCCGCCCGCCGGAACGCCGACCGGCAGGCCCTTGAGTTCACCCAGCACCGTGTCGCGCCGTCGCTCCAACTCGGCCACGTACGGCGCGAGCGTGCGAGCCGATTGTTCCAGCGCCGTCGCCACCGCGTCCTGCGCGATGCCCACCGGCACGACCACGTTGGCGAGCGACACGGCCACCAGATCGGGCATGTAGCTCTCGGGCGCGATGGTCCAGCCCACCCGCCAGCCGATCATGCGCAGTTCCTTGGCCGACGAGCCGACGGTGATCGTGCGCTCGGCCATGCCGGGGAGGCTCGCCGGGTGAATCACTTGGCGGCCGTCGTAGAGCAGGCGCTCCATGGCCGTGTCGAGGATCAAGGTCAGGTCGTGCTGCACGCACAGCGCTGCTATGGCGCGCCAGTCGTCCTCGTCGAAGAAGCCGCCGGACGGCATCGACGGCGACATCAGCAGCATCACGCGCACACGCGGTCCGATGGCGGCTTGCAGTGCCGCGCGATCGAGCTTCCATTCGCCGCCGGGCGTGAACTGGAAGGGCACGTACTTAGGCGTGCCTCCCGCCAGCCGGATGCGATTGAGCAGGCCCGCGTAGGTCGGGTCGGTCACCAGCACCTCGTCGCCCACCTCGACCGTTGCGAGCAGCGCGTTGAGGATGCCCGAGAGCCCGCCCGCGGAGATCACGCAATGGCGCGGGCCGTAGTCCACGCCCGAGACCGCAGACACATGCCGCGCGGCGATCTCGCGCAACCGCGACTGGCCGACGAAGGGCAGGTAGCTGTTGTCCGAATCCTCCGAGGCGGCGCGCACGGTACGTGCGATGGCTTCAGGGTCCGGAGGGATGTCGACGTCGAGGTTTTCTAGGCGGAGAAAGGGTGGGCCGTCTGCATCGTCCGCGATGGCGCCCATGCGGTCGACGCCGATGCCTGCGATGTGTTCGAGCCGGGCGGGGCGATGGCGGGGCATGCGTGTCTCCTCGATGGCTACAGAGTCGATTTGCGCGGACGCGGCTGCCGCTGCTGCGCGACTGCCTTGTCCTCCGGTTTTTCCGCATTCTGCGGCAGCAGCACCGGTTGCTGCGCCTGCGCTGTCTCGCGCAGGAAGTTCCACACGGCCTGCATGCGCACGAGGTGCTTGGTCTCCGCGGGCATCGACATCCAGAACGTGCGCGTGAAGTTCGCCTCGCCCCGCAGCACCGGTTTCAGCGCGCCGTCCTTCTCTGCGATGAACGCCGGCAGCACCGCGATCCCCGCGCCCGCCGCCACCGCCCGGTGCTGCGCGAGCACGCTGGTGCTGCGCAGCGCAAACGCGTCGGGCCGGTGCAACTCGTCCAGGTACTGCAACTCCTTGCTGAACAGCAGGTCGTCCACGTAGCTGATGAAGGTGTGGCCGCGCAGGTCTTCGCGCGTCCTGATCGGGTTGTGTCCGGCGAGGTATTGCTTTGACGCATAGAGCCGCAGCGTGTAGTCGGTGAGCTTGCTCACCACCACCGGGCCGCGCGCCGGGCGCTCCAGCGAGATCACGATGTCGGCCTCGCGCCGCGACAGGTGTACCAGCCGCGGCATCGCGAGCAAGTCGATGGTGAGCTTGGGGTGCTGCGCCGCGAAGAGCGCGAGCTGCGGCGCCAGCACCACCGTGCCGAAGCCTTCGGTGGCGCCGATGCGCACGAGGCCCGAGAGGCCTTCCTGCGAGGCCGGCGCAGTGCTCTCGACGGCCTGGAAGGCGCTCTCCATCGCCTCGACCTGCGGCTGCAGCCGGCGGCCCGCTTCGGTGAGCCGGTGGCCGCCCGATTCGCGCGAGAAGAGCGGTGCGCCGACTTCCTTTTCGAGCGACTGGATGCGCCGCGCTACCGTGGTGTGGTCCACCTCGAGCCGGCGCGCCGCGCTCATCAACGTGCCGGAACGGGCCAGCTCCAGGAAGTAGCGCAGATTGTCCCAGTCCATGGATGTGCGTCTCCTCGTGTTCGCTTGTAATCGCCTGTGACGGCTCGCACCAGGACTCTGCATTTTTGCAAAGCCGTGGCGCATATTTGTCTATTGTCATGGCAAATCTGCAAAGCTAGGATGCGGGTTGCACCGGCACCGACCGGTATCGCCTTTTCAGATTTCGCAGAGATTCACAGGAGACAAAACCATGGACGCCACCACCACACCCTCGACCGAAGTCGCCACCGTCAAGCTCTTGATCGGCGGCAAGCTGGTCGAGTCCAAGACCACCGAATGGCGCGACATCGTCAACCCGGCCACCCAGCAGGTGCTGGCCCGCGTGCCGTTCGCCACGCAGGCCGAGCTCGACGCCGCCGTGGCTTCCGCCAAGGAAGCCTTCAAGACCTGGCGCAAGACCCCCATCGGCACGCGCGCGCGCATCTTCCTGAAGCTGCAGCAGCTCATCCGCGAGAACATGGGCGAGCTGGCCGCGATCCTCACGGCCGAGCAGGGCAAGACGCTGCCGGACGCCGAAGGCGACGTGTTCCGCGGCCTCGAAGTGGTCGAGCAC
The DNA here is from genome assembly GCF_000834655.1 of Variovorax paradoxus. Lineage (GTDB taxonomy): Bacteria > Pseudomonadota > Gammaproteobacteria > Burkholderiales > Burkholderiaceae_C > Variovorax > Variovorax paradoxus_F. The sequence continues at coordinate 235,707 of NZ_JXQQ01000028.1, read as the reverse complement.
GCATCGAACATCGGCAACTTGCAGCTGGGCGAGCTGGCCAACAACGTGGCCAACGGCGTCGATACCTACACGCTGCTGCAGCCGCTGGGCGTGTGCGCCGGCATCACGCCGTTCAACTTCCCCGCGATGATTCCGCTGTGGATGTTCCCGATGGCCATCGTCACGGGCAACACCTTCGTGCTGAAGCCCTCCGAACAAGACCCGATGGTCACCATGCGTCTGTGCGAACTGGCGCTCGAAGCCGGCATCCCGCCGGGCGTGCTGAACGTGATTCACGGCGGCGAAGCCATCGTCAACCTCATCTGCGACCACAAGGACATCAAGGCGATCAGCTTCGTCGGCTCGACGAAGGTCGGCACGCACGTCTACAACCGCGCCACGCTGGCCGGCAAGCGCGTGCAATGCATGATGGGCGCGAAGAACCACGCCATCGTGATGCCCGACGCGAACAAGGAGCAGACCCTCAACGCATTGGCAGGCGCCAGCTTCGGCGCCGCTGGCCAGCGCTGCATGGCGGTGTCGGTGGCGGTGCTGGTGGGCGATGCGCGCACGTGGGTGCCGGAGCTCATCGCCAAGGCCAAGACGCTGAAGATCGGCGCCGGCACCGAGAAAGGCGTGGACGTGGGCCCGCTGGTTTCGTGCGCCGCGTACGACCGCGTCAACAATCTCATCGAACGCGGACTGGCCGATGGCGCCAAGCTCGAGCTCGACGGCCGCAAGCCGACCGTGCCCGGCTACGAGAAGGGCAACTTCGTCGGCCCGACGATCTTCACCGGCGTCAAGCCCGGCATGACGATCTATGACCAGGAAATCTTCGGCCCCGTGCTGTGCGTGGCCGATGCAGAGACCATCGACGAAGCGATCGAGCTGATCAACAGCAACCCCAACGGCAACGGCACGGCGATCTTCACGCAGTCGGGCGCCGCGGCGCGCCGCTTCCAGGAAGACATCGACGTGGGCCAGGTCGGCATCAACGTGCCGATTCCGGTGCCGGTCCCGATGTTCTCGTTCACCGGTTCGCGCGCCTCCAAGCTCGGCGACCTGGGCCCGTACGGCAAGCAGGTCATCATGTTCTACACGCAGACCAAGACCGTGACCGCACGCTGGTTCGACGACAGCACCGTCTCGCACGGCGTCAACACCACGATCAGCCTCAAATGAGGCGCGGGTTTCGCGTCGCGGCCTGGGGTGCGGTGGCGGCGCTCGCCTTGTTCGCCGGCAGCGCGCAGGCCGCTGGCGATGCCGGGCCGGACGACTGCAATCCCAATGGGGACCAGCAGCAGATGAACGCCTGCGCGGCGCGCGACTTCCGTGCGGCCGATGCCGCGCTGAACATCCGCTACGGCGAGGTGATGAAGACGCTCTCGCCGCAGATGCGCGTCGCACTGCGCAACGAACAGCGCACCTGGCTCAAGGGCCGCGACCCCGCGTGCAAGCGGGCTTCGAAAGCGAGCGAAGGCGGCTCGATCTGGCCGCTGGTGTTCAGTTCATGCCTGGAGAAATCGACCCGGAAACGGACCGCCGAACTGGACCGCTGGAAGGGACGCGAACAATGAACTTCGAACTGTCCGAAGAACAAAACGCCTTTGCGCAGACCGCGCGCGATTTCGCACAGGCCGAATTCGCGCCGCATGCGGCGCAGTGGGATGCGGAGGCCATCTTCCCGAAGGAGGCCATCGCCAAGGCCGGCGAGCTGGGCTTCTGCGGCCTGTACGCGCCCGAGCGCGTCGGCGGCCTCGGGCTGCCCCGGCTCGATGCGGCGCTGGTGTTCGAGGAAATGGCCGCGGTCGACCCCTCGACCACGGCCTTCATCACGATCCACAACATGGCGACGTGGATGCTGGGCACCTGGGCGACCGACGCGGTGGCCGCGCAGTGGGGCGAAGACCTGACCAGCGGACGCAAGCTCGCGTCGTATTGCCTGACCGAACCGGGCGCGGGCTCGGATGCCGGTTCGCTCAAGACGCGCGCCGAGCTGCAGGGCAGCGAGTACGTCATCAACGGCGGCAAGGCCTTCATCTCTGGCGCCGGTTCCACCGACGTGCTGGTGCTGATGGCGCGCACCGGCGGCGCGGGCGCGAGCGGCATCTCGGCCTTCGCGGTGCCGGCCGACGCGCCCGGCGTGAGCTACGGCAAGAAGGAACACAAGATGGGCTGGAACAGCCAGCCCACGCGCACCATCAACTTCGACAACGTGCGCATCCCGGCCGACAACCTGCTGGGCAAGGAAGGCGAAGGCTTTCGCATCGCGATGAAGGGGCTCGACGGCGGGCGCATCAACATCGCGACCTGCTCGGTGGGCGCCGCGCAAGGCGCGCTCGATGCAGCACGCCGCTACCTGCACGAGCGCCAGCAGTTCGGCAAGCCGATCGCGAGCTTCCAGGCGCTGCAGTTCAAGCTGGCCGACATGGCGACCGAACTGGTCGCCGCGCGGCAGATGGTGCGGCTCGCCGCATCGAAGCTCGATGCGGGCCATGCCGACGCCAGCACCTACTGCGCGATGGCCAAGCGCTTCGCGACCGATGCGGGCTTCAATGTCTGCAACGACGCGCTGCAACTGCACGGCGGCTACGGCTACCTGAGCGAATTCCCTCTGGAGCGCCTGGTGCGCGACACCCGCGTGCACCAGATCCTGGAAGGCACCAACGAGATCATGCGCGTGATCGTTGCGCGAAAATTGCTGGAAGGGGACAGCGATATCCGCTGACGCCCCGCATCCGGAACCCCTCAAGACAATGACCGACTCCGTAGTTCTCTTCGACGAAATCAAGACCGCCGGCGGCAAGCGCTTCGGCGTTGCCACGCTCAACGCACCGGCCTCGCTCAACGCGCTCTCCGTGGACATGGTGCGCCTGCTCACGCCCAAGCTGCGCGAATGGGCCACGGACGACGGCATCGTCGGCGTGCTGATGCAGGCAGCCGGCGAGAAGGCCTTCTGCGCGGGCGGCGACCTGCGCCAGCTCTACCAGACGCTGCTGGAATGCGGCCCCGCGCGCAACACCTACGCCGAAGACTTCTTCCGCGAAGAGTACGAGCTCGACTACCTGATCCACACCTTCCCCAAGCCCTTTCTCTGCTGGGGCCACGGCATCGTGATGGGCGGCGGCGTGGGCCTCATGTCGGGCTGCTCGCACCGCGTGGTGACGACGCAGAGCCGCATCGCGATGCCCGAGATCGCCATCGGCCTGTACCCCGATGTGGGCGGCAGCTGGTTCCTGCGCCGCACGCCCGGCCGCACCGGGTTGTTCCTGGCGCTCACGGCCGCGAACCTCAACGCGTCCGATGCCATCTTCTGTGGTCTCGCCGATGTGCTGGTGCCGCAGGAGCGCAAGGGCCAGGTGATCGACGCCATCGCCGCCGCCGCTTGGGCCGGCGAGGGCAAGGCCGACCGCGCCACGCTCTCGCGCATCCTCGCGAAGGCGGGCGAGGGCGCCGAGCTGCCGGCCTCGAAGGTGCGCGAGCACTACGACGCCATCAACGCGCTGATGGCCGGCGACGACCTGCTGGACATCGCCAATCGGCTGCGCGACCTGCAGAGCGACGACCCGTGGCTGCAGTCCGCCTCCAAGACGTTCGTGAAGGGCGCGCCGAGTTCGGCCGCGCTGAGCTTCGAGCTCTGGCAACGCGTGCATCGCATGTCGCTGGCCGAGGTGTTCCGGCTCGAATACTGGGCGTCGCTCGGCTTCTGCGCGCACAAGGACTTCGCCGAGGGCATCCGCGCAGTGCTGATCGACAAGGACCGCAACCCGCGCTGGAACCCCGCAACCATCGAAGAGATCACGCCCGCTTTCATCGACGACCATCTGCGCCCGCGCGGCGAGATGCCGGCGGAGTTGGCCTCGCTCGTCTGACACCGCATTCCATAAAGACAACGGAGACAAACGCATGAAGATCGCATTCATAGGCCTCGGCAACATGGGCGGGCCGATGGCCCTGAACCTGCTCAAGGCCGGCCACACGCTCAGCGCCTTCGACCTCTCGGCCGACGCCTGCAGGAAGCTCGGCGCCGAGGGGCTGCCGATTGCCAAGTCGGCCGCGGAATCCGTGGCCGACGCCGAAGTCGTCATCAGCATGCTGCCGGCCAGCGCGCACGTCGAGGGCCTGTTCCTCGGCGGCGGGGGCAAGCCCGGCCTGCTCGACAGCATCCGCGCCGGCACCCTCGTGATCGACAGCAGCACCATCGCCGCCGCCACGTCGCGCAAGGTGGCCGAAGCGGCGCAAGCCAAGGGCATCGCGATGATCGATGCGCCCGTCTCGGGCGGCACCGGCGGCGCGATCGCCGGCACGCTGACCTTCATGGTCGGCGGCGAGACGCGCGACCTGGAGCGTGCGCGCCCGGTGCTCGAGAAGATGGGCGCCAACATCTTCCACGCCGGCGCAGCGGGCGCGGGTCAGACCGCCAAGATCTGCAACAACATGCTGCTCGGCATTTTGATGATCGGCACGTCCGAGGCGCTGGCGCTGGGCGTGGCCAACGGGCTCGATCCGAAGGTGCTCTCCGAAATCATGCGGCGCAGTTCGGGCGGCAATTGGGCACTGGAGAAGTACAACCCGATGCCGGGCGTGATGGAGACCTCGCCCGCCTCGAAGAACTACGCGGGCGGCTTCGGCACGGACCTGATGCTCAAGGACCTGGGCCTGGCCCAGGAAAACGCGGCTGCCGTGCGCGCCGCCACGCCCCTTGGCGGCCTCGCGCGCAGCCTGTATGCGGCCCACAGCCTGGCCGGCCACGGCGCGCTGGACTTCTCCAGCGTGCTGAAGCTGGTGCAGAAGCCTTCCTGATCGTGTGAAACCTGAGTGAGGCCCCGTCCTTCAGACGAAGTAGGCCTTCACGGCCCACAGGACGCCCAGCACGACGGCGACCAGCACGACGAAGAGCAGCCAGGCCCGGGTGAATGCCTGGGCCTCCGTGACGGGGGCGGAGGCAGCCGCTGGTGGCGGGCTAGGGACGGCGGGCGGTTGTGGGTTCATTCCCGACTGTACCCCGCGCTGCGCCCGCCGCGGCCGGTTTCACCGGGGCATCGAGCCGGGCCATCGCCAGCAGGATGCCGGCCGCGACGAGGTTCGCGCCGATGCTGGCCACGATCGGCAGCAGGTAGCTGCGGCTGATGTCGAAGGCGAAGCCCGCCGCGCTCGGCCCCACCAGGGTGCCCACGGCCACGCTCGTGTAGAGCACGCCGATGATCGCGCCGATGTTGCGTCCTCCGAAGTAGTCCATCACCAGCGCCGGCAGCAGCGCGACGAAGCCGCCGTAGAACACGCCGTAGGCGAACGCGAACACGGCCAGCCCCCAGAACCCGCCGGACACGGCCCACACCACCAGTGAGAGCGCCATGCCCGCTGACATCAGCGGCAATGCGAACTGGCGGCCGATGCGGTCGGCCAGCCCGCCGAGGAAGAAACGGCCCGCCGTGCTGCCGACGCCGATGGCGCCCAGCAGCAGCACCGCGGAGGTCGAGGGCACGCCGTGGTCGAGCGCATAGGGCACGAGGTGGACGAAGGGAACGAACAGGCCGAACGAGCTGATGAGGCATGCCGCAAAGAGGCAGGCGAAGCCCCGCGACATGACCGCCTCCCGCACCGTCGTGCCCGCCGGCTTGGCCGACGGGGCTTGCGGCTGCGGCGGATCGCCGTCGGGCCCGAGCCCGCGGTCGCGCGGGTCGTTCTCGATCAGCAGCGCCATGCCCACGCCCACCACCGCGGCGAGCGCGCCGAGCGCCAGGTAGGCGTGGCGCCATCCGATGACGTCGATGAGGACCGAGGCCAATGGCGGCATCACCAGCGTGCCCACGCCGATGCCGCTGACCGCAAGCCCCGACGCGAACCCGCGCCGCCTGACGAACCAGCGCTGCACCGCGCCGAGCACTGGCACATACGACGCGCCGACGCCCAGGCCCACGCCGAGCCCGTAGGCAAGGTAGATCTGCGTGAGGCTCTGCGCCTGCCCCGCGAGGGCCAGGCCCAGCCCGACCAGCACCATGCCCGCGACGGCGAGACGCCGCGAACCCCAGCGGTCCGCCAGCGGGCCGCTGATGACGCCCAGGCCGAAGTAGAGAAAGCCCGCGAGTGAGAACACCAGCGAGACCGAGCCGCGCGAGGCGCCGAAGTCGCGCTGCAGCGATTCGAGAAAGGCGCTGAAGGTGTAGGCGCTGCCGAAGCCCACGAGGGTCACGGCGAACGCGCCCGCGACCACGAGCCAGCCGCGGAAGATGCGCGGGCGCGGCGAGGTGGATGAAGGGGTCAAGGGGGAGGTCTCCATGGTCTTCTTCAGTCCAGCGGACGGCGGCGGTGCCATGCGGTCACGCCCTGGAACGCCGCGCCGGCGCGCACCAGCGTGGCTTCGTCCATGTGCGCCGCGACGAGCTGGAAGCCAAGCGGCATGCCCGCATCGGTGAACCCGCCGGGAAGTGTGATCGTGGGGTGGCCGGTCATGTCGAAGGGCGCGGTGTAGCGCAGCAGCGCGGACACCAGTGCCGGCGTTTCGCCGAGGGCCTGCATGGCCGCGACGGTGGGCGATGCGAAGGGATGCACGGGAACCAGCAGCAGGTCGATGCCGGCGAAGAGGGCCGAGACGCGGCCGCGCAGCGCCATGCGGCGCAGGCGGATTTTCTGGAGCTTGGTTCCGCTCACGGCATGGCCGGCTTCGATGACCGAGGCGAGCACGGGGCCGTAGGCGTCCTTGTGCGACGGGTAGGTCGCTTCGTGCGCCACCGCGGCTTCCACCGCGCAAAGCGGAAACCAGTCGGCCACCGCTTGCGTCACATCGGGAAAACGCAGGTCGACGAGGCGGGCGCCGAGCGCGCGCAAGGTCTCCGCGGCGTCTTTCAGCATGGCTTGTGTCTCGGGGTCTGCGCCACCGGTGTTCCATGCGGCGTCGATGCCGATGCGCAGGCCCCGCACGCCCTGGTCCGCTGTCGCAAGGTAGTCGGGCACGGCGCCGAGCGCGGCGGTCGGGTCGTTCCCGTCACTGCCCGCGATCGCGCCGAGCAGCACGCCGGCATCGACCGCGCTGCGCGCCATCGGGCCGATGTGGTCCAGCGAGGCCGCGAGTTCAAACACGCCGTGCCGGCTCACGCGGCCCCAGCTCGGCTTGATGCCGGTCACGCCGTTGGCCGCAGAGGGAAAGCGGATCGACCCGCCCGTGTCGGAACCCAGCGAGCCGTAGCAGAGCCCCGCCGCGGTTGCCACGCCGGAGCCGCTGGACGACATGCCGGGCCAGTGGTCCGCATGCCACGGATTGCGCGGCGGCACGATGGACGGATGGTGGTCGGAATACGCGCCCTCGGTCAGCTGCAGCTTGCCGAGCAGCACCGCGCCGGCTTCCTTCAGGCGGCGCACCACGGTCGCATCTTGGGCAGGGACGTGGTGCTTGTGGATCGCCATGCCGCCCGCGGTGGCGAAGCCTGCGCTGAAGCAAAGGTCCTTCACCGCAATGAGCACGCCGTGCAGCGGGCCGCGGTACCGGCCCGCGGCGATCTCCGCCTGCGCCGCTTCGGCCTGCGCCGCTTCGGCCTGCGCCATTGCAGCGTCGGCCATCACCAGCGCGTAGCTGCGGAGGGCACCGTCCAGCGCGGAGATGCGATCGAGCTGGGCGCGCAGCACCGCGACCGGAGAGACCTGGCGCCTGCGGATGCGCGTGGCCAGTTCCGTGAGCTCCAGATAGTGGAGGGGGTCGCCTGATTGATCAGAATATCTAAGCTCAGGCAGATCGTTTGTGTGCAGCAACGTGGTTTCCTGTTCGACTCTGTTGTGCCAATATTCCCCTTAAAGCAGCTGACCCGCAAACCAGAATTTCTGAATCTTTCGAATCAGATTAACTAAATGACAGAGCACCAACTTCCCCCGCTCAACGCGCTGCGCGCCTTCGAGGCCACTGCCCGCCATCTCTCGGTCAAGAATGCGGCTGACGAGCTGTGCGTGACGCCCGGCGCGGTGAGCCAGCTGATCAAGACACTGGAGGTGCACCTGGGCGTTCCGCTTTTTCGTCGCGTGAACCGCGGCATCTTCCTCACCGATGTCGGCCAGGCCTATCTGCCGCCGGTGCGCAATGCCTTCCGGCAGATCAGCGATGCCACGCGCCGTGTCGCGGTGCCCGAGGACACGGGCATCCTCACCGTGAGCGCCACGCCGTTCTTCGCTTCCGCATGGCTGGTGCCGCGGCTCAAGGGCTTCCAGGATGCGCATCCGGAGATCGACCTGCAGGTGGTCAGCAGCACCGCGCTTGCCGACTTCTCGCGCGATGGCGTGGATGTCGCGATCCGCCACGGCCTGGGCCGCTATCCGGGCTTGAGCAGCCAACGGGTGCTGACGGTGGAGATCGTGCCGGTCGCGGCGCCTGCGCTGGTCGAGCGCCTGGGCATGCCCGAAACGCCGGCCGATCTTGCGCGCTGGCCGCGCGTGAACGATGCCGAACGCAAGGCGTGGGCGCTGTGGTTCGAGGCGCAGGGCATCGAGGCCGCGCGCCCGGCGCGCGGTCCGTCGTTCGACGATTCGGGCCTGCTCCTGAAGGCTGTGCTGGCGGGGCAGGGCGCGGCCTTGCTGCCCGCTGCAGTGGTGGCCGACGACCTCGCAGAGGGCCGGCTCGTGCAGCTCTCGGAGGTGAGCTGGCTTGAAGACTTCGCCTACTACCTCGTCTGCCCGGAGAACAACCACGACCGCCCGAAGGTCGCGGCCTTTCGCGGATGGATCCTTGTGGAGGCGAACCGGAAGATCGCTCGGTCGCGGAAGAAGGCGCCCGCTACAGCAACTCGATCCCGGGCAGGCTCTTGAAGCAGCTCTCGCGCGTGATGCGCACGAAGTCGGCGAGCCACGGCTGTTCGGATGTGCCCTCGGTGCAGGCCATGTAGAGCCGCCCAGTCAGCCCCTTGCTGCCGACGCGGCGCGCGGTGACGTAGCCGCGGTCCAGGTAGTTCTGCACCGCCCAGAGCGGAAGGGTCGCGACGCCGCGCCCGCTCGCCACCAGTTGCAGCATCGCCACCGTGAGCTCGGTCGTGCGCCGGTGCGCGGGCTCCACGCCAGCGGGGGCGAGCACCTGCCGCACGATGTCGAGCATGTCGTCGGGCACCGGGTAGGTGATGAGCGTCTGGTCGGCAAAGTGCCGGGCCGTGAGGTGCGCCTTGGCCGTGAGCGCATGGTCGTTGGCGAGCAGCGCGACGATCTCGAAGCGGAAGAGCGCGTGGTAGTCGACCGATTCATCGGGGTCTTCCTCGGAGACGATGGCAACTTCGGCGCGGTTCTGCATCACCAGCGCGATCGGGTCGGGGTGGAAGCCCGAGACGATGTCCAGCTCGATTTCGGGCCAACGCTGGCGGAAGGCGTCCATCGCAGGCATCAGCCAGTCGAAGCAGGTGTGGCACTCGACCACGATGCGCAACTGGCCGCTGCGCCCGAGCGCGAGCCGCGCCACATCGCGCTCGGCTTCCTCGATCAAGGGCAGCGCGGTGTCCGCCAGTTGCAGCAGCCGCAGGCCCGTGGTGCTGAACTGCGGCGGCACCGACTTGCGCTCGAAGAGCTGCGCGCCATAGCGGTCTTCGAGCAGCTTGATCTGGTGCGACAGCGCCGACTGCGTGAGGTTGAGCAACTGCGCCGCACGCACCAGGCTGCCGGTGTCGCGCAGCGCGATGAGCGTGCGCAGGTGGCGGATTTCGAGAATGGACTGCAACATGAATGAATTTCAAGCGAAAGAGCAAAAGGTTTCGTTTGAATCATATGCCTCAAAGCTCGACCATTGCGGATTCCCAAGATTCACGCGACCTGATGACTGCAATGACCACCCGTACCCACACCCTCGGCTTTCCGCGCATGGGCGCCAACCGCGAACTGAAGTTCGCCCTCGAAAAGCACTGGCGCGGCGAGATCGACCGCGCCGCGCTGGAGGCCGTCGGCGAGGAGCTGCGCGCGCGCCACTGGCAGGCCCAGCGCGATGCGGGGCTCGACTTTGTGACCGTCGGCGACTTTGCCTACTACGACCAGGTGGCCAACCACATCCAGTTGCTCGGCTGCGAGCCGGCGCGCTTCGACTTCTCCGGCGACGAGCCCGAGCTTTCGCGCTACTTCAAGATGGCGCGCGGCGTCGAAGATGAGGTCGGTCATGTGCACGACGAGCACTGCAGCCACGGCGCGGAAGGCACTTTCGCGCTGGAGATGACCAAGTGGTTCGACACCAACTACCACTACCTCGTGCCCGAATTCACCGCGGCCACGCAGTTCGCGTTGTCCTCGGCGCGGCTCTTCGACGAAGTGGCGCAGGCGCAGCAGGCCGGGCATGCGGTCAAGGCCGTGCTGCTCGGGCCGCTGAGCTTCCTGTACCTGGGCAAGGAGAAAGAGGTCGGGTTCGACCGCTTCTCGCTGCTCGATTCGCTGCTGCCCGTGTACGAGCAGGTGCTCGCGCGCCTGAAGCAGCAGGGCGTGGAGTGGGTGCAGATCGACGAGCCCATCCTCGGCCTGGACCTGCCCGACGCCTGGCGCAACGCGTTCGAGCGTTCGTATTGGCAATTGGCGCGCAGCGCGCCCAAGCTGCTGGTGGCGACGTACTTCTCTGCGCTCTCGGACAACCTGCGCCTGGCCTGCCAGCTGCCCGTGGCCGGCCTGCATGTGGACGCGGTGCGTTCTCCGCAGGAGCTGACGGGCGTGACCGACTGGCTTCCTGCGCACAAGGTGCTGTCGGTGGGCATCGTCGACGGTCGCAACATCTGGCGCACCGACCCCGATGCCGCGCTCGCCACGCTGCGCCCGGTGGTCGACAGGAACCGCGGCGAACTGTGGATCGCGCCGTCGTGCTCGCTGCTGCACGTGCCGTTCAGCCTCGCGGCCGAGACAAGGCTCGATGCCGAGCTCAAGTCGTGGCTCGCGTTCGCCGTCGAAAAGCTCGATGAGCTGCGCGTGCTGCGGGCCGTGCTCGACGGCGGTGAAGCCTCCGTCGCGAACGAACTCAAGACGGCTCGTGCCGCCGTTGCTGCGCGCCGCAGCAGCCCACGCGTGCACCGTGCCGACGTGGCGCTGCGTCTTGCGCGCAGCGTGGCCGGCGACGAAGCCCGTACCTCGGTCTTTCGGCAGCGTCAGTCGGTGCAGCGCACGCGCTTCGCCTTGCCCGCGCTGCCGACCACCACCATCGGCTCGTTCCCGCAGACCTCGGACATCCGCGCCGCGCGCGCCGCCTTCAAGCGCGGCGAGCTCGATGCGGCCGGCTACCGCGAGAAGATGCGGGCCGAGATCGCGCTGGCCGTGCGCAAGCAAGAAGAACTCGGCATCGACGTGCTGGTGCATGGCGAGGCCGAGCGCAACGACATGGTCGAGTACTTCGGCGAGCAACTCGACGGCTTCGCCTTCACCGCCAACGGATGGGTGCAGTCGTACGGCTCGCGCTGCGTGAAGCCGCCGGTGATCTTCGGCGACGTGGCGCGACCGGCTGCCATGACGGTCGAATGGACCGCCTACGCGCAGAGCCTCACCAGGCTGCCGATGAAGGGCATGCTGACCGGCCCGGTCACGATCCTGCAGTGGTCCTTCGTGCGCGACGACCAGCCGCGCGCGACCACTTGCGAGCAGATCGCCTGGGCGATCCGCGACGAGGTGGTGGACCTCGAAGGTGCGGGCATCGGCATCATCCAGATCGACGAGCCTGCGATCCGCGAAGGCCTGCCGCTGCGCCGCGCGGGGTGGCCCGCGTACCTGAAGTCGGCCACGCGCGCCTTCCGCATCAGCGCCTCGGGCGTGCGCGACGAGACGCAGATCCACACCCACATGTGCTATTCGGAATTCAACGACATCCTGCCGGAGATCGCGGCGATGGATGCCGACGTGATCACCATAGAGACCAGCCGATCCGACATGGAGCTGCTGCGCGGCTTCGGCGGCGAGAAGGACGCCGGGGGCTTTCGCTACCCGAACGAGATCGGCCCGGGCGTGTACGACATCCACTCGCCACGCGTGCCCTCGGTGGACGAGATCGTGCGCCTCATGCGCAAGGCCGCGGTCGTGGTGCCGCACGAGAACCTCTGGATCAACCCCGACTGCGGCCTGAAGACCCGGGGTTGGCCTGAGACCGAGGCGGCGCTGTCGAACATGGTCACGGCCGCGAAGCTGCTGCGCAAGGAACTGGCGGCGGGCTGAAGCCCCGGGGAAGGAGGGTGGTCGTGGCGAGCGCCAATAATGGGGCCATGACCGTCTCTCCCCTCGCAGCCAAACGTCTCGTCCTCGTCTTTTCGCTGCTGCTCGCGCCGGCCATGGCCTGGGCGCAGGGCCGCGCGGAGGCACTGCTGCAGTTCGAAGGCGTGCAGGCGCGCTACCAGGCCGCGTATGCGACCGGCGCCGTATCGCGCGATGCGCGGCAGTTGCTGGACCCGCCGGATCAGGCCATCGCCGACAAGGCGCTAGCGGCGCTGGACACGGCCGCATCGCGCTCGTTCGATGTGAAGGCTTCGGTGGCTGCCATCCAGCAGGAGGTGGCCGCGGCAGGCAAGGGCGCCGCCGCGCCGAGCCCGCAGGTTCAGCAGGCCGTGGCGCGTTTCGCGAAGCTGCGCACCGATTACGCGGCGATGGACGACGCAGCCAAGGTCGAGTTTTTCAACCGCGAGCGTGCGAAGCCGGCCGACCCGGCGCGCACCGAACTGCTCGAGCGCATGGCCGTGGCCGACACGCGCGAAGTCGATTTCTCCAGCCAGTTGCTGCTCAGTTCCGTCGTCAAGCAACTGGCCCGCGGCAATGCCGGCCAGTTCACCTCGCTGCCCGACCGCACGCTCGACATGGCGATCGACACGCTGTGGTCGCGCGGCATCACGTCGCCGCGTCCGCGCAACCTGTTGACGGTGGCGCGCGAATTCGAGAAACAGGTCACGCAGGCGCTGCTCGCGGCCTTGCCCGATGCGGACGTCGCGGCCTTGCTCGCCTGGCGCAACGACCAGCAGGCCGCTGCCGAGCGCGAGGCGCTGGTGGGCGCCTACCGCGCCGAGGTCAAGGGGAGCGGCGCCGTGGCGATCCGGACGCTGGTGCGCGGCTGGCCCCGCTCTTGAGTGCGGCGCGCGCGGCGCCGTACCTGTCCGGCGCCGCGGCATAGGGCATGAAGCGGCTCTGGTTCTCGTCCACATCGAGCGGCCGGCCCACGAACGGGAAGGCGCGTTGCGGGCAAGCCTCGCGCTCGCACACCTTGCAGCCCGCGCCGATGGGCGTCGGAACCTCGGGATCGCGCAGGTCCATGCCCTTGGAGTAGACGAGCCGCGTCGCGTGGCTCACGTCGCAGCCCAGGCCGATCGAGAAAGTCTTGTTGGGCGAGCCGTACCCGCGATAGCCGTGCGACACGGTGCGCGCGATCCAGAGGTAAGCGCGGCCGTCGGGCATGCGTGCGAGTTGCGTGAGCACCCGGCCCGGCTGCGCGAAGGCCTCGTACACGTTCCAGAGCGGGCAGGTGCCGCCGGTTTTCGAGAAGTGGAAATGCGTGGCCGACTGGCGCTTGGAGATGTTGCCGGCGCGGTCGACGCGGATGAGAAAGAAGGGCACGCCGCGCGCCTCGGGCCGCTGCAGCGAACTCAGGCGGTGGCAGATGGTTTCGAAGCCGACGCCGAAGCGGCGCGCGAGCTGGTCGATGTCGTAGCGCAGCAGTTCGGCCGCTTCGAGGAACACGCCGTAGGGCAGCAGCAGCGCGGCAGCGAAATAGTTCGCAAGGCCGATGCGCGCGAGCGACCGCGCGGTGTCGCTCGACAGGGGCGCTTCGGCGACCAGGGTATCGATCGCGTCGCCGAGTTCGAGAAAGGCCAGTTGCGTCGCGAGCTGGAAGGCGTGCTGGCCCGGTTCCAGGTAGCGCGAGAGCCTGAGCACGCGCGTGGCCGGATCGAAGCGGCGTTGCGCGCCGCCTTCGTCGTCTTCGGCCGGAATCACCTGCACGCCGTGCGCTTCCAGCAGGCGCTGCGCCAGTCGGTCGCCGGGGTTGCCTTCGCGCAGCCGCCAATCGGCGGAGAACGCCTCGGCGGCGTTGTCGAGCGGGGCGATGTGGTTCTGGTGCGCAAAGAAGAAGTCGCGCACTTCCTCGAAGGGCATCGGCCGTGCCTGCGGCATGCGCGCGAGGTCGCCGCGGCCATCGCCCAATTCGCCGGCAAGTGCCTCGAGGCGTTCCATCGCGTCGCGATGCCGCTGGTGCAGCGCGACCAGTGCGCGGCCCACCGCGGGCATCTGCGTGGCGACTTCGCGCAGCTCGGCGAGCGCGACCGCGTCGCCGCCCGGGTTGTCGGCCAGCGCCTCGCGCAGGCTCGCGACGAGGCGCGCTTCCTCGTCCTCCGAGAAGGCCTGGATATCGACACCCAGCGTGGCGTGCAGGCGCAGCAGCACGGGCACGGTGAGGGGCCGCTGGTTCTGCTCGATCTGGTTGAGATAGCTCGGCGACAGGCCCAGTTGCTGCGCGAGCGCGAGCTGGCTCAGGCCGCGCTCTTCGCGCAGGCTGCGCAGCCGCACGCCCATGAAGGTCTTCTTCATCGTTCGATCCGTTCTTCGATATGCACGTGGTTCGCGTGGTTCGCCGAATTCGCAAGATTCGCAAATTCGCGGTGCCGCGTTCGCAATCATTCGCCAATTTAGCCCTTCATTATGGACAGCATCTTGCGTAAATTGCGAATCATGCAAAACGCTCGCGGCACGGTCCGGTTGATCGAGGTGGTGTTCCCGGAACACACCAACCACTACGGCACGCTGTTCGGCGGGCAGGCGCTGCAGCTGCTGTCGAAGGCGGCATTCCTCAGTGGCCGCGGGTTCGTGCGCGGCGACGTGGTGATGGCCCGATGCGGAGAGGTGGTGTTCCATGCGCCGGTGCGGCTGGGCAGCACGCTGGTGCTCGATGCGCACGTCTCGCGCGTGGGCCGCAGCTCGCTCAGCGTGCGCGTGGCGGGCAGGGTGCAGGACGTGGCCACCGAGGCGCTCACCCGCGTGCTCGACGGCGAATTCGAGATGGTGGCCGTGGATGCCGCCGGACGCCCGGTGCGGCTGGCAAATACGCCGCGCCTTCATGAACAGACATTCGAGGAGACCGTATGACCCTGACCGCAGACAGCCAGAAAGCCACTAGCTTCAAGCCCAAGAAATCCGTCGCGCTTTCGGGCGTGACCGCGGGCAACACGGCGCTGTGCACCGTGGGCCGAACGGGCAACGACCTGCACTACCGCGGCTACGACATCCTGGACATCGCCGACGTTTGCGAGTTCGAGGAAATCGCGCACCTGCTGGTGCACGGCAAGCTTCCGACCGGCGCCGAACTGCGCGCCTACAAGGGGCGCCTGAAAGCGATGCGCGGCCTGCCCGCGAGCGTGAAGGAGGCGCTGGAGCGCCTGCCCGCGAGCGCGCATCCGATGGACGTGATGCGCACCGGCGTCTCGGCGCTCGGCTGCGTGCTGCCCGAGAAGGACGACCATTCGCTGCCGGGCGCGCGCGACATCGCCGACCGCCTCCTAGCTTCGCTCGGCTCGATGCTGCTGTACTGGTACCACTGGTCCACGCAGGGCCGGCGCATCGAGGTGGAGACCGACGATGACTCGATCGGCGCGCACTTCCTGCACCTCTTGCATGGCCGCGCGCCTTCTGCGAGCTGGGAGCGCGCGATGCACACCTCGCTCAACCTCTACGCCGAGCACGAGTTCAACGCCTCGACCTTCACCGCGCGCGTGGTGGCGGGCACGGGCTCCGATGTGTACTCGGCCATCACCGGCGCCATCGGCGCGCTGCGCGGCCCCAAGCACGGCGGCGCCAACGAGGTGGCCTTCGAGATCCAGAAGCGCTACGACACGCCCGACGAAGCCGACGCGGACATCCGCCGCCGCGTGGAGGCCAAGGAGGTCGTCATCGGCTTCGGCCACCCGGTCTACACCGTCTCGGACCCGCGCAACGTGGTCATCAAGCGCGTGGCGAAAAAGCTCTCGGAAGAGGCCGGCTCCACCCGCATGTACGACATTGCCGAACGGCTCGAAACTGTCATGTGGGACGCCAAGAAGATGTTCCCGAACCTCGACTGGTTCAGCGCCGTGAGCTATCACATGCTGGGCGTGCCGACCGCGATGTTCACGCCGCTCTTCGTGATCGCGCGCACCAGCGGCTGGGCGGCGCACATCATCGAGCAGAGGCAGGACAACAAGATCATCCGGCCCAGCGCCAACTACACCGGCCCGGAAGACCTGGTCTTCGTGCCCATCTCGGACCGCCGCTAGCGCCTCCGCACCGCTTCGCATCGTTTACTGCAACAGAGAAGAACCATGTCCGCTCCCATCAGCAACGTCCGCCCCGAACCCGACCAGGTGCTGGTCGACATCGTCGACTACGTGCTCGCGCACCGGCAGATCACCAGTGCTCTGGCCTATGAAAGCGCGCGCCACTGCCTGATCGACACGCTGGGCTGCGGTCTCGAGGCGCTCGAATATCCGGCCTGCACCAAGCTGCTCGGACCGGTCGTGCCCGGCACGGTGGTGCCCCATGGCGCGAAGGTGCCCGGCACGCCGCACCAGCTCGATCCGATCCAGGCCGCATTCAACATCGGCACGATGATCCGCTGGCTCGATTTCAACGACACCTGGCTCGCGGCGGAGTGGGGTCATCCGAGCGACAACCTCGGGGGCATCCTGGCCACGGCCGACTGGCTGAGCCGCAATGCCGTAGCCGCAGGGCGTGCGCCGCTCACGATGCGCGACGTGCTCACCGGGCTGATCCAGGCGCACGAGATCCAGGGGTGCCTGGCGCTGGAGAACTCGTTCAACAAGGTCGGGCTCGATCACGTCGTGCTGGTCAAGGTGGCATCGACCGCGGTGGTGGCGCGCCTCATGGGCCTCTCGCGCGACGAGATCGTCAATGCTGTGTCGCTCGCGTGGGTCGATGGCCAGAGCCTGCGCACCTACCGCCATGCGCCCAACACCGGCAGCCGCAAGAGCTGGGCCGCGGGCGATGCGACGAGCCGCGCGGTGCGCCTGGCGCTGATCGCCAGGACCGGCGAGATGGGCTACCCGAGCGTGCTCACCGCCAAGACCTGGGGCTTCTACGACGTGCTGTTCAAGGGCCAGCCCTTCAAGTTCCAGCGCCCCGCATCCGAATGGGGAAGCTACGTGATGGAGAACGTGCTGTTCAAGATCAGCTTCCCGGCTGAGTTCCACAGCCAGACGGCGGTGGAGGCGGGGATGGCGCTGCATGCGCAACTGCAGAAGTCCGGCAAGACGGTGGACGACATCCGCCGCGTGACGATCCGCACGCACGAGGCCTGCATCCGCATCATCGACAAGAAGGGACCGCTGAACAATCCGGCAGACCGCGACCACTGCATCCAGTACATGGTGGCGGTCCCGATGATCTTCGGTCGCCTGACGGCCGGCGACTATGAAGACAGCGTGGCGAACGACCCGTGCATCGACGCGCTGCGCGACAGGATCGTCTGCGTGGAAGACCCGAAGTTCACCGCTGATTACCACGACCCCGACAAGCGCAGCATCGCCAACGCGCTGACCGTCGAGTTCAAGGACGGCACCAGCTTCCCGGAGATCGTCGTCGAGTACCCGATCGGCCACAAGCGCCGCCGCGCGGACGGCATCCCGCTGCTCGAAGCGAAGTTCCGGACCAACCTCGCGCGCCGTTTCGCGCAGAAGCAGCAGCAGGCGATCCTGGACGTGTCGCTCAATGCGAGGAAGCTCGAGGCGATGCCGGTGCACGAGTACGTCGACCTGTACGCATCGGCCGCCTGATTCGCCCTGTGGGAGGCCCCGGAAAGAGGGGCGTGGCATCATGAAAAAGCCCGGTCCGCCGGGCTTCTTCATACCCCACTACAACACAGGAGAACCACATGATTCCATTCCGCCTCGCTTCACTGGCCATCGGGCTCGCGGCATCGGTACTGGCCCAGGGCGCTTGTGCACAGGCGTGGCCGACCAAGCCGATCCGCCTCGTCGTTCCGTTCTCGGCCGGCGGAGCCAACGACCTGATGGCGCGCGCCGCGGCCGAGGGCGCATCCAAGCAACTCGGCCAGCCGGTCGTCATCGACAACAAGCCCGGCGCGGGCGCCATCCTCGGCGCCGACGTGGTCGCCAAGAGCGCGCCCGATGGCTACACCTTCCTGGTGAGCGCGGCGGGCGTGGTGTCCAACAGCATGATCAAGAAGAACATGCCCTACAAGGACGACGCGCTGGTGCCGGTGGCCATGATCGCGCTCGCACCGTCGGTGGTGGTCGTGCCCGCCAACGCGCCCTACAAGGACCTCAAGGAGTTCGTGGCCGCATCGAAGAAGTCGGCCAACGGCTTCCATTGGGCGACGGCAGGCACCGGCAGCACGCCGCATTTCGTCGAGGGCATCCTGGAGACGAAGTACGGCGGCAAGCTCGACGTGGTGCCCTACAAGAGCGGCTCCGAATCGATCACCGCGGTGCTGGGCAACCAGGTCGAGGCGACGTCGGAGGCCAGCATCGTGGTGCTGCCGTACATCAAGAGCGGCAAGCTGCGGGCGCTCGCGGGCACGTGGACGCAGCGCATCTCGGCGTATCCGCAACTGCCAACGGCCGCGGAAGAGGGCTTCCCCGAGATCCGCATCGCGCACTGGGCGGGCGTCCACGCGCCGCGCGGCACGCCCGATGCCATCCTCGACAAGATGGCCGCGGCCATCGACGCCGCCATGAAGACGCCGGCCACCGCGGAGCACTTGAAGGGCATGGGCATCGAGCCCATCGGCGGCACGCGCGCCTCGTTCACCAAGTTCGTCGACGAAGAGCGTGCGCGGCTGGGCGGCGTGGTCAAGGCCACGGGCATGAAGGAAGACTAGGAACCCAATGAGCACGAACACCAACGAATCCACCCGGAAAACCCTGCGCAAGCTGGCCGAGGCGCGCCGCGGCGTGCTGGTGCCGGGCGCGTTCAACGCGATGTCGGCCCGCGTGATCGAAGACCTCGGCTTCGAGGCGATCTACATCACGGGTGCGGGCGTGACCAACATGTATCTCGGGCTGCCCGACCAGGCCTTCATGGGGCTGCATGAAATCGCCGAGCACACCGCGCGCATCCGCGATGCGGTGAGCCTGCCGTTGCTGGTCGATGCCGACACGGGCTTCGGCAATGCGCTCAACGTGCGGCACGCGGTGCGCGTGCTCGAGCGGGCGGGGGCCGACTGCATCCAGCTCGAAGACCAGGTGAGCCCCAAGCGCTGCGGCCATTTCTCGGGCAAGGCGGTGATCGACACCGACGAGATGCTGGGCAAGATCAAGGCGGCGGTCGATGCGCGGCAGGACAGCGATCTGCTCATCATGGCGCGCACCGATGCGGCCGCCGTGCATGGCTTCGAGGCCGCGATCGAGCGGGCGCAGAAGTTCAGTGAGGCTGGTGCGGACATCCTCTTCGTCGAGGCCGTCACCCTGGCCGACGAAGTGCGCGCGATGCCGAAGCGGCTGGGCAAGCCGCAGCTCATGAACATGGTGATCGGCGGCAAGACGCCGACTTTCGGCGCCGAGGAACTCGGCCAATTGGGCTACGGCTTCGTGCTGTACGCCAATGCCGCATTGCAGGGCGCGGTGGCTGGCATGCAACGTGCATTGACTGTTCTGCGCGACACCCGGCGCCTCGATGAAGACCCGGCGTTGGTTGCGCCGTTTGCGGAGCGGCAGCGTCTGGTTGGCAAGCCGCTGCTTGACGAGCTAGAGAAAAAGTACGCAAACTAGCCGGGTTTTTAGCGACGAAACGGCCACTTGACTTAGCCTCGTCACAAAGTTCCCGGTCATTGTTTCAGTTTCATGAACACTGCGATTCGATTGGATAGGGTTTTCCCTTGGAATCGTGGTGCAAACTTCAGGGCATCCAAAGCCCAATCAAGAAGGAAATTGAAATGAAGACCTCGAACATCCTCGCCGCCGCCGCTCTCTCCCTGCTCGCCGCCGCTGGCGCCCATGCAGAAACCTATGAAGGCGTGCAACCCCTGACCTCCGGCTACAGCCGCGCCGACGTGGCGCCCCAGGCTGCTGCTGCCGCCCGCGCCGGCAACGAATACAGCGATGCTGCTTCGTCCGCCGTGGCTCCCACGCTGACCGCTTCGACCACCGACCGCGCCGCAGTTCGCGCCCAGGCTGTTGCCGCAGCGCACGCACCGGGCCAGAACCTGCGCCCCGAAACCTTCGCTGGAAGCGTGATCCCCTCGCAAGCCAAGAGCCTGACCTTCACGCGTCAAGCCGGTCTGTAATCCGTCGCGTCGCAAGCCGCTTCAGGTCACAAGCCAAACAGAAAACCGGACCGTGCGAAAGCGCGGCCCGGTTTTTTTCATTGGTGCTTATTTCTTCTTCGATCCGTGCCGGTGGCAATCCGGCGCATGGTCGTCCACGATGCCCGTGGCCTGCATCCATGCATAGACGATCACCGGGCCGACGAACTTGAAGCCGCGCTTCTTGAGCGCCTTCGAAATCTCTTCCGAGAGTGGCGTCTGCGTGGGGACCTTGCCAGTCTTGTTGACGATGGGCTTGCCGCCCGCCATGCCCCAGATGAACTCCGAGAAATCCTCGCCAGCGGCTTGCATCGCGAGGTAGGCGCGCGCATTGCCGATGGTCGCTTCGATCTTGGCGCGCGCTCGCACGATGCCCGCGTCCTGCATCAGCCGCTCGACATCGTCGGCGGTGAATCTGGCGACCTTCTCGGGCACGAAGCCCTTGAAGGCCTTGCGGAACGCATCGCGCTTGCGCAGGATGGTGATCCACGCGAGCCCCGCCTGGAAGCCGTCGAGCATCAGCTTTTCCCACAGCGCGCGGCTGTCGTATTCGGGCACGCCCCATTCGGCATCGTGGTAGTCGGCCAGCAGCGGATCGGTCTGGGCCCAGGCGCAGCGGACGGCGGTGGTCTTGTTGGTAGGGGTCGTGGTGCTGTTCATTGTTCGATGTGTCGCTCGGCTATCGTCGGGAGATGTTTTCAGAATGAGGAAGTCACCCTGATGCAGCAATTTCGATTTTCATTGTCGGCCCTTTCGCTAGGCATCGCGCTCGGTCTCGGTGCACCGGCGCTTGCCGACACGCTCCAGAAACCGGCGCTTGACCAGTTGGCCGCGGCATGGAAAAGCGGTGGCAAGGCGCCTGCCGATTTCAATGCCTTCCTGTCCCAGGCCGTCAAGACGAATGCCGCATTGCAGCCGGTCGCTGCAGCCTATCGCAGCAAAGCGCCAATGGCAGGCGACGACCTCGTCAACATCGCGCGCCTGCTCGGCCTCTACAACCGCCTGCAGAACCAGCAGGCCGTGATCGCGAGCATCGGCACGATGGTGGCAATCCCCACGGTGCGCAACGTGCAGGTGCCGCCGCACGAGAGCCCACAGATCATCGATTTCGGCAAGCTCGTGGAGAAGATGGCGAAGGACTTCGGCCTGGTCTACCGCAATGTCGACAACCGCATCTTCGAGGTGAGCCTCAAGGGCAAGGGCAGCGAGGAGTTCGGCATCCTCACGCACGCCGACGTGGTGCCTGCAGTGCTCTCCGAATGGGTACTGGACGACGGCACGAAGCTCGACCCCTTCACGATGACCCGCGTGGGCGACTTCCTCTACGGTCGCGGCACCATCGACGACAAGGGCTCCATCGCCGCCGTGCTCTTTGCGATGAAGGCCGTGAAGGACAGCGGCCTGTCCATCGACCGCAGCATCCGCCTGATGATCGAGACCACCGAAGAAACCGGCGGTGACGCGATGGTGTACTACCGCAGCAAGACGCAGCTTCCGGCCTACAACATCGTGCTCGACAGCAAGTACCCCGCGGTCGTCGCGGAAAAGGGCTCGGGCGCGCTGAAGGTGTCGTTCCCCGCGGAGACCGTGAACGGCGCCTCGACCGCGATCACCGCGATGAGCGGCGCGGCTTCCGCCAACGCGATCTCGCAAACGGCAACAGCCACGTTGAAGGGTGGCGACCTCGCCGCAGTGGCCGCAAAGCTCGAAGCGGCAAAGCCAGCCTTCCTGCAGAAGTACGAACCGAAGGGCGGCAAGTTCGCCATCGACATCGCACGCGGTGCCGACAGCATCGACATCAAGGTGACCGGCACCTCGGCGCACGGCTCGCGACCGGAAGAGGGCGTGAACCCGCTGCCGCGCCTGGCGCTCTTCCTGCAGGAATCGGGTGCGCCACTCGCCGCCAACCACTACCTGAAGGCCGTGAAATACATCGATGCGCTCTACGGCACGGGGTACCTCGGCGAGAAGATGGGCCTGGGCTACAAGGACGACTTCATGGGCCCGCTGACCTTCTCGCCCAACCTCATCCGCATGGGAACGGACGGCAAGCTCGAAATGACGACCAACGTGCGCATGCCGCGCGGCCGCACGCCCGACGAATTGAAGTCGCAGGTCACGGCGAAGGTCGATGCATGGGCTGCGGCGAACCAGGTGAAGCTCGACGTCAACTACGACCAAGGCAACTGGATGGCCCGCGACCCCAAGGGCGCATGGCTCTCGACGCTGCTCGACATCTATGGCAGCACCACCGGTCTCGAAGCCAAGCCGGTGCCCACGGCGGGCAGCACGACCGCCAAGCTGATGCCCAACGCGATCAACTTCGGCCCCGCGATGCCGGGCAAGAAATACACCGCGCACAACGCCAAGGAGTACAAGGAGGTGCCGGACCTCGACGCCGACATGCAGATGTTCACCGAGATGCTCGTGCGCATCGGCAACCTGCAGCAGATGCAGTGACGGCACGCGGTCTGCAAACCTAAAGCTGCACCCTGCGCCTCATCCGCTACGTTTCTTCGTAGCGCGATGCGGCATGCCGCAAGCATGGCTCGGGGTATCGTCAAAGGCTCCATTTTTCGTGAACAGGGAGTCACCCTCATGCAGCAATTTCGCGTCTCGTTGTCGGCCCTTACCCTGGGCCTCACGGCAGTTGGCCTCACCGCACCGGCCTTCGCAGACACGCTCAAGAAACCCGCACTCGACCAGTTCGCGGCGGCCTGGCAGGGCGGCAAGACCCCGTCCAGTTTCAATGCATTTCTCGCCCAGGCCGAGAAGGCCGATCCCACGCTCAAACCCGCGGTGGCCGCCTACCGCAAGAAGGCGACGCTGGCCGGCGACGACCTCACCAACATCGGCCGCCTGCTCGGCCTCTACAACCGCTTGCACAACCAGAAGGCGGTGATCGCGAGCCTCGGCACCATGGTGGCGCTGCCGACGGCGCGCAACGTGCAGATCCCGCCGCACGAGAACCCGGCGATCGTCGACTTCGGCAAGCTCGTCGAGAAGATGGCAAAGGATTTCGGACTGGCCTACCGCAACGTCGACAACCGCATCTTCGAGGTAAGCCTCAAGGGCAAGGGCAGCGAGGAGTTCGGCATCCTCACGCATTCGGACGTGGTGCCCGCGGTGCTCTCCGAATGGGTGCTGGACGACGGCACGACGCTCGACCCCTTCACGATGAAGCGCGTGGGCGACCGCCTCTACGGCCGCGGCACCATCGACGACAAGGGCTCCATCGCGGCCGTGCTCTACGCCATGAAGACGGTCAAGGAAAGCGGCATCCCGATCCAGCGCACCATGCGCCTGATGATCGAGACCACCGAGGAAACCGGCGGCGATGCCATGGAGTACTACCGCGGCAAGACCAAGCTGCCCGAATACAACATCGTGCTCGACAGCGGCTATCCGGCCGTCGTGGCCGAGAAGGGCGCGGGCTCGCTGAGCGTGTTCTTCCCGGCGGAAAAAACCGATGGCAACGTGACCGCGATCACCGACATGGGGGCGGCCGCCGCGGTCAACGCGATCTCGCAGACCGCCACCGCCACGCTCAAGGGCGGCGACCTCGCTGCGGTGCAGGCCAAGCTCGAAGCTGCCAAGTCCGGCTTCCTGCAGAAGTACGAGCCGCAGGGCAAGTTCGCGATCGCCATCACGCGCGGCACGGACGGCATCGACATCAAGGTCACCGGCACCTCGGCCCACGGCTCGGAGCCGCAGAACGGCGTGAATCCGCTGCCGCGCCTGGGCCTGTTCCTGCAGGAGTCGGGTGTCGCGTTGGCCGACAACCAGTTCCTCAAGGCCGTGAAGTACATCGATACGCTCTACGGAACCGGCTACCTGGGCGAGAAGATGGGCGTGGGCTACAAGGACGACTTCATGGGCCCGCTGACGTTCTCGCCGAACCTGATCCGCACCGGCGCCGACGGCCGGCTGGTGATGGCGGTCAACACGCGCATGCCGCGCGGCCGCACGCCCGAGGAGCTCAAAGCCCAGGTGGAAGCCAAAATCAACGAATGGGCCGCGGAGAACAAGGCCAAGGTCGAGATCAAGTACGACCAAGGCAACTGGATGGCGCGCGACCCCTCGGGCCAGTGGCTGTCGACATTGCTCAACATCTACGGCGACACCACCGGACTCGAGGCCAAGCCCGTGTCCGCGGCCGGCGCCACCACGGCCAAGCAGATGCCCAACGCGATCAGCTTCGGCCCCGGCATGCCCGGCAAGAAGTACACGGGCCACAACGCCAAGGAATACAAGGAAGTGCCCGACCTCGACGCCGACCTGCAGATGTTCACAGAAATGCTGGTGCGCATCGGCAACCTGCAGCAGATGCGGTGAGCCGGGCGGGGTGAGGCGGCCTCGGTCTTCGCTTCAGCGCACGCCGTGCGCCTGCAGCACGGCCTTGAGCCGCCGCACCTCGTGCTGAAGGTCCAGGATCAACGCTGCGGCATCCAGGCCCACGCCGAAGTCGCGCTCCAGCCTGCGTGCCTCGAGCGCGCATTGCAGGTCGGTGCTGGAGAACTGCCAGCGTTCGGGCGGCGCCTCGGCCGTGGTGACCTGCACGATGCCGACCTCGACCAACTGCACCACCCAGGCGGTGTCGGCGCCCACGGCATGGGCCAGATCGTTCATCGCGAGCGGTTGCGAGGCGCTGATCGCGGTAGCGGTTGTGACGGAAACAGTCGCCATGCTCAGACTCCCAGGTGCTGGCGCGGGTTGAACGAAGAGGCGGCCTGCGCGAGCTGCTCGTAGGCCGCGCGCGCGGCGTCGCTGTCTGCAGGCGGCAGCGCGATCTCGATCAGCAGGTACAGGTCCCCGGGCGTCTTGCCCTTCAGGCCCCGGCCCTTCAGGCGCAGCTTCATGCCGCCGCGCGCATTGCGCGGCACCGTGACCTCGACCACGCCGCCGCCCGGTGTCGGCACCTCGACCTGCGCGCTGAGCGCGGCCTCTGTGGGCGTGACGGGCAGCGTCATGTAGATGTCGCGCTCTTCCACGCGGTAGAGCTTGTGCGGCGCGATGCGCACTTCGAGGTACAGGTCGCCGGCCGCTTCGCCGCCATGGCCGGGCATGCCCTGTCCCGCGAGGCGGATGAACTGGCCGGGGTGCACACCCGGCGGGATCTTCACGCTGAGCGTGCGGTTTTCCCACTGCGGATGGCCCTGTGCATCGACAGTCTGCGCACGCAGCGTGATCTCGCGCTCGGCGCCGTTGAGCGCGTCTTCGAGTGCGATCTCGATGGCCGCGTGGTGGTCTTCGCCGCGCGCGCGGTAGTTCTGGCGCGCGGCGCCGCGCCGCTCGGCCTCGCCGAACATCGACGAGAAGAACTCGCTGAAGTCCGCATGGTCGGCGGGCCCTTGGCGCGGCCCGCGGTGGAACTCGAAGCCCGAGTCCCAGCCCGGCGGCGGCTGGAAGTCGCCCTCGGGGCTGCCGCCGCGCGCGACGCGATCGGCCAGCGCGTCGTAGGAGGCGCGCTTTTCCTTGTCGCCCAGTACGTCCTTGGCCTCGTTGATCTCGCGCATGCGCTTCTCGGCGTCGGGCTCCTTGCTGACGTCGGGGTGGTATTTGCGTGCGAGCTTCCGATAGGCCTTGCGCACCTCGTCGTCCGACGCGGTGCGCTCGATGCCCAGTGCGCTGTAGTAGTCCTTGAATTCCATGGTGCCTGTGGTTTCGATGGACGGCGTACCGGGCGGTCCGGCTATGCCAGGGCTGCCTCGCCGCCCGCATGCCGCAACAGCGGCGTTATGGCCCATGTGGGGCCGCTGCGCGAAAAACGCAATGGCTGCGCGTTGCCGAGCACTGTGACATCGATGGGAACGCCCAAGAGCGCAGCCAGCGCGTAGAGCGTGCCGCCGTGCGCGACCACCAGCACCGGCGCGGGTTGCTTCAGCGCCGCGTCGAGAGCGGCGCGCTTGCGGGCGACGAACTGCGTGAGCGTCTCGCCGCCTTCGGGCTCGCAGGCCCAGTCGATGTTGGCGGACGAGGTGCCGATCAGCGCGCCGAAGTTGCGCTCGCGCAGTTCCGCCCGCGCGGTCGGCGCGAGCCGCAGCGCGGCGGCCACCGTGTGGGCGGTGTCGAAGGCGCGGCGCGCATCGCTGCAGACGATGGTGCGGATGGGCTCGCCCGCCAGCAGCTCGGCGGCGCGTGCCGCCTGCTGCAGGCCGAGCTCGCTCAACGGTTCATCGACCGCCTGGAAGATGCGCAGCGCATTGCGGCCCGTCTGCCCGTGGCGCAGGAAGTAGAAGTGGTCGCAGTCCGGCGCGAGCGGTTGGGTGGCGGCGATCCGCACCAGCGCATCGAGGCCGCCGGCGGCGGTGTGAGGGGAGGGCGTGGCTTGTGACATGCGATCGATGCTCATCGGGCCTCAGCCGAATTTCATGCCCTTGGGGCGTGCCTGAAGGCGGTCGGCGTAGGCGTCCAGCTTCGGGCGGTTGAGCTTGCCGCCGAAGGTGCGGTACCAGATGAGCATCGAGCCGATCATCACGTCGGCCGCGGTGAACTGCTTGCCGAAGAGGTATGGGCCGTAGCCCAGCTCGCGCTCGACCGCGTTCTTGGCCTCCTCGAAGTTGGTCCAGCCGCGCGCGCTGTTGTTGCTGCGGATGTGCAGCAAGCTGTCGCCCATCGAGGGCTCCAGCTGCGCGGTCGAATAGACCATCAGCGAGAGATAGCGACCGTGCTCGGGCGTGCCGGCAAAAGGTGCGAGCCGCTTGCCGGGAAACTTCTCGGCGATGTACATGCAGATGGCGGCGTTCTCGAAGATGCGCGTGCGCCCGTCGACCAGCGCGGGCAGCTTGCCGGCCGGATTGATCTTCAGGTATTCGGGGCGCTTGTGCGCCTTGTCCTTGATGAGGGTGGTCACGATCTCGTAGTCGACGCCGGCTTCGTCGAGCATCCACTTGGCCACTTGCGAGCGGCTTTGCGGGTCGAAATAGAGCTTCATGGTCATGGCGTGTCTCCTTCTGCTTGACGTGAGGTCAGAACTTGGGAATGCGCAGGGTCTTGCTGATCATCAACGTGCCCGACAGCGCGAACAGCAGCGCGAGCGGATGCAGCAGCCACGGGCCGAGGGTCCAGGCCCCGCCCCAGACTGCATCGCCGATGCGGCCCTGCCACGCCGCACAGGCCAGCACGCCCACCAGCACCACGCTGGTCGGGATCGGCGTGCCTTCGAAATACTTCACCTTGTCGGCGCCTTCGGACAACGCCTCGGCCGTGACGTTGTAGCGCGCGAGCCGGCTCACGCCGCAACACACGAAATAAATGAGGATGAGGCAGTCCCATCCGCCGCTCAGGCCGGCCGCGAAGGCCAGCGCGGCGGGTGCGACGCCGAAGGAGATCACGTCGGCCAGCGAGTCGAGTTCGCGGCCGAGCGCGGAATGCGTCTGGCGCCAGCGAGCGATGCGCCCGTCGAACACGTCGAAGATGAAAGCCGCCGGCGCGAGTGCCGCCGCCCAGAGGAACTGCGCGAGCGACTGGCTCGCCATGTACGCCATCGCCAGGAACACCGCGCCGACCCCGCAGGCCGCATTGCCCAGCGTGAACACGTCGGCCAGGTGGAAGCCGCGGATCATCGAGAAATGCTTGCGGGCCGGAACGGGGGAGGGGGTGGTCATGAAGAGGCTTCGGTATCGACGATGGACCGCACCTTAACCCAAGCGCGGGACCGTTCTTGTAGTCGCGCTCCGACGCCGTGACGGCGCCTGTTGCCTGCCTGCGCCCTCAGCCGCCGGCCTGGCGCGCCTCGACGATCCGGGCGAAGCGGCCCAGCAGCGCCGCGGCCGTTTCGGTGTCGCCCACGCCGCCCCGCAACGCGGCGGCGTCGGTGCCCCCGGCCTTCAGCTCCCCCGCCAGCATGTCGATGTAGCCGCGCATCGTCTCGGCGTCGAATTCGGGGTGGAACTGCACGCCCCAGGCGCTGTCGCCCACGCGGAAGGCCTGCACCGGCTCGTGCGCGTTGCCGGCCAGCCGCACGGCGCCTTCGGGCAGCCGCAGCGCACTTTGCAGGTGGACCACGTGCGCCGGGAATTCGGCCGGCAGGCCCTGCAGCAGCGGGTCGGTGGCGGCGGCTTCGTCGAGCGTGACGGTCACCGTGCCGATCTCGATGCCCCGCGGATGGTCGCCCGCCTCGCCGCCGAGCGCATGGGCGAGAAGCTGGTGGCCGTAGCAGATGCCGAGCACGGGTGTGTTCTGCGCCACGAGCCGGGCGAGCCACTCGGCGGTGCGCTCGCTCCAGGGCTCGCGGTGCGACACCATCGCATGCGAGCCGGTGACCACCACGCCGGACACCGTGTCCGGTGCGGGCAGCGTGTCGCCGCGGCGCGGGTCGACCACGAGGAGGGGCAGGGCCGGCGCATCGAGGCCGTCGGCGATCCAGTATTCGAAATCGCCGCGGCGTTCGCGCAGCGTGGCATGGGTGTCGCCGAGCTTGACGATGACGAGCGGGTGAGGGCGGTGATTGTCCATGCCGGGATCATGCCGCAGGCGAAATGCGCGGGTGGATGCTCAGGGAATGCCGGCCTCGTAGGCCTTCTCGACCGCTTCGAGGTTCGTCCAGAATCCGTGCGGCGTGCGCCCGTTCAGCACATCGTCGAGCACGTCGAGATGGGCATGCCACCCGCTCGAGACGCTGACCGTTTCCTTGCGGTCGGGCAGGCGCCGGTGCGTGAGCACGAGCCGTGTGCCGTCGCCCGTCGGCGTGAGCTCGAAGGTGACTTCGGAGGCGGCGTCGCTTTCGCTGCCCCAGCTGATCGTCAGGAGCTTGGGCGGCTCGATGCGCACCACGCGCGACGTCTGGACGTGCGTCTTGCGGTAGGCCGCATAGTGCTCAGGCGCTTCCTCGCCGGAGAGTTCGGTGTGCTGGAAGCGCAGCTCGAATATGCCGCCCGGCGCCGCGGCCATGGTGCCGCCGGCCAGCCAGGTCCTGCGCTTCTCCGGATCGACGAGGTAGGCCCAAACGCGTTCGATCGGTGCGGGGAAGATGCGCTCCACGCGAAGGGTGGCGGGTTCGATCAACGTGCCGAGGCTCTGCTTGGGGGTCATGGAATTGCGCTCCTTGAGGGTGTCGTTCACTTGCCGGATGTCTCGCGCCGCAGCTCCTCTGCCAGCGCGTCGAGATGGGTGTTCCAGAAGCCTTCGTAGTGACGCAGCCAGGCGTCGGCCGTGGCCAGCGCCGCCGGCTCGAGCCTGCAGACGTGTGCCCTGCCGTGCACGGTGCGCGAGACCAGTCCCGCGCGCTCCAGCGTCTTGACATGTTTGGAGGCGCCCGCAAAGGACATGCGAAACGGCGCGCCGAGCTCGCCCACGCTGCAGTCGCCCTGAGCCAGCAGTTGCAGCATCGTGCGGCGCGTGCTGTCCGCCAGGGCGTGGAACACGGCGTCGAGCCGTTCGTCGTCTAGTTCAACCATGAAGTTGAATATAGACGGCTTTCGAGGATTGTTCAACCACATGGTTGAATGTAAAAACCTGGCCGTTACACCCGATACACGCGAGACGCCGACGCACTGCGGCGCGCTTGGGTCTGCGCGATGGCGCTCCTACGATGAGGGCTCGTTCCATTCACTCGCCATACAACCCATGAATCTTCTCGTACATCGCCGCACCCTGTTGCTCGCCGCTTCCGTTCTTCCGCTCGCGAGCGCCTGTACCGCGTGGTCCGCCAAGGGCGGGCAGCAGGATGCGTCGGCGCAACTGGCCGCGCTCGAAGCCGCATCGGGCGGGCGGCTCGGCGTCGTCGGTTTCAACACCGCCACCGGAGCGCGCGTGCAGCATCGCGCGGACGAGCGCTTTGCGTTCTGCAGCACCTTCAAGCTCATGCTCGCCGCAGCCGTCCTGGAGCGCAGCGCAAAGGAGGGCGGCCTGCTCGCGCGGCGCGTCAACTACAGCAAGGGCGACATCATCGCCAACTCGCCCATCACCGAAAAGAACGTCGCGACTGGCATGACGGTGGCCGACCTGTGCGCGGCCACGATCCAGTACAGCGACAACGCCGCGGCCAACCTGCTCATGAAGGTCATCGGCGGCCCGCCCGCGGTGACGGCCTTTGCGCGCTCGTCGGGCGACGATGCCTTCAGGCTCGACCGCTGGGAGACGGAGCTCAACACCGCCATCCCCGGCGACCTGCGCGACACCACCACGCCTGCGGCCATGGCGGCCAGCGTCGAGCGGCTGGTGCTTGGCAACGCGCTCGGCACCTCGCAGCGCGAGCAGCTCAAGACCTGGCTGCTGGGCAACACCACCAGCAAGGAGCGCTTCGTCGCGGGCGTGCCCGCGGGCTGGAAGGTCGGCGACAAGACCGGCGCGGGCTCCTACGGCACGAACAACGACGTCGGCGTGCTCTGGCCACCGGCCGGCGCACCCCTGGTGCTGGCTGTCTACCTGACGTTTCCGGAGAAGGATGCGAAGGTGCGCAACGATGTCGTGGCCTCGGCGACGCGCATCGCGGTGGGCGCGCTGGCCTGATCCGCGCTGCTACAGCACGAACCAACCCACGGCCACATAGTGGCTTGCCGTTCCCGCCAGCACGAACAGGTGCCACGCGCCGTGCGCATGCCGCAAGCCGAACTGGTTGCGATAGAAAAAGGTGCCGGCGGTGTACAGCACGCCGCCGATCAGCAGCCACGCGAGCCCGCCGCCCTCGAGCCGCGCGGCGAGCGGCACGGCCGCCAGCACGCCCAGCCAGCCCATGCCGATGTACAGCGCGAGCGGCGGCTTCTGCGGTGTGTCGCTCTTTGGCGGCTGGAGCTCGCGCCAGATGCCGTAGAACGCGGCACCCCAGATCGTCGCGAGCAGCAGCCAACCCCAGAAGCCCTGCAGCGTGACGAGCGCGAAGGGCGTGTAAGTGCCGGCAATCAGCAGGTAGATCGCGCAGTGATCGGCGCGCTCCCACACGCGCTTGAAGCGGCCGCGCGTGCTGTGGAACAGCGTGGAGGCCGCATACAGCGCCACGGCCGAGAGCGAGAACACCAGCGCCCCCGCGATGCGCGCGGGGTCGCCGGTGGGCACGGTCTTGGCGAGCAGCAGGGCGGCCGCGGGCAGCGCGAGCAACAGCCCCAGAAGGTGGCTGTATCCGTTGAGCCGTTCGCCCGGATACATGCGTGCCGCCTGCCTTTCCCGGCCTCAGCGGCCGGTTTCCTTCAGGTACGCCTGGCGTGCCGCGAAGGCCGTGTTCGCGAAGTCCGAGAACACGCCGTCGATGCCCGCGCGGAAGTACGCGAGGTACTCGGCTGCCGGGTCGCCCTTGTCGACGCCCGCCAGGTACTTGGCTTCGTTGCGGAAGGTGTAGCTGTGCACGATGAGGCCGGCCTTGTGCGCATCGGCGATCAGCGCGGTGGGCTTGACGGTGTTCACGTCGGCCAGCGTGCCCTTGTCCTTGAAAGGCACGATGGTGTGCGCCATGACCTGCGGCTTCCACGGGCCGATGCCGTCGGCGTAGGTCTTGACCTCGGCCAGGCCCGCGGGCGTGAGCATCTCGCCGAACCACTTGGGGTTGCCGGCCAGCGTCCAGCTGTAGGGGCGGCCGTCCACGAAGGTGTAGACGTCGTTGGTGACGTAGATCATCTCGCCGGTCTTGAAGTCGATGGCGTTGCCGTCCACCAGCTGCACCGCGCGGGCCTTCAGGCCGGCCGAGCGCAGGTACTTCAGGCTCTCGGGCTCGAAGCTCTGCACGAAGATCGGCGCGTCCTTCCGGTTCAGGTCGTTGGCGTTCATGATCTTCAGGAGCGCGTCTTCCAGCGGGTGGCTGCCGGCGGCGCCGCAGCCGTTGGCGATGGCCTGCGCGTTGTTCCAGATGGGGTTCTTGGTTTCCGGGTACACGGTGAGCGTGCGGCCGGTGGACTTGGACTTGGCCTTCGCGATGTCGATCACTTCCTGGAAGCTCAGGATCGGCAGCTTGCCGTTGAGCTCGGTGGGGCGCTGGTCGGCGGCGTCGTAGGTGGTGCCGGCGATCCACTGCTTGAGCTCTGCCATCGTGAAGTCGGTGATCGACCAGTCGTTGGTGTGGTCCTCGCCGTCGACGATCAGCGACTTGAGCACCGACTTCGGGTCCTTGGGGTCGGTCAGGTCGCTCAGGTATTGCGGCGGGCCGTTTGCGGCCACCGGCGGGTACGTCACGTCGACCAGCACGCCCGGCACGGTGCGCTTGCGGCCGGCCACGGTGGGGTTGGTCTTGGCGACCTCGGCCACGTTCGTGTTGTCGCTCAGCCAGGGGTTGTGGCGCGCGACGAGCACGCAGTCCTTGGTGAGGTGCAGGTCGGTCTCGAGCGAATCGGCGCCGGCATCGGCCGCGGCCTCGTAGGCCTTCTGCGTCTCTTCGGGGAACAGGCCCGGCAGGCCGCGATGGCCGATGACCAGGGGAACGGAGCCGTCGAGCGTGCCCAGCGGCGAGGGCTGCGGAGCCGGGACCGGAGCGGGCGCAGGCGCGGGTGCCGGCGGAATGATCGGGAACACCGGCCCGTCGTTGCCACCGCCGCCGCAGGCTGCGATGACCAGGCTGCCGCCGAGGGCGACGAGGGCCGCGCGCAGCGGACGGGGAGCGGGCGCAGGAAGGTTCTTTGTCATTTTGGTTTTCGATTGTTTTGAGGGACGAAGGCCGGCGGATGCTAGGTTTGGCCCGTGACGGCACGGTGACCGCCGCCGGCCCGCGCCTCAGATGGCGTGTGCGTCGATCGTGCGCCGGACCTGCGCGAGCGCATCGTGCAGCGTGTCGAGACCGACCGACCCGAGCGCGAGGCGAATCGCATGCGGCACCTGCGCGGAGGTCGCGAAAGGTTCGGCCGTCGACACCGAGATCCCGTCGCGCATCAGCGCCTGGGCCACCTGGTCGGCGCGCACCTCTTCCGCGAGCGGTAGCCAAACGAAATAAGACGACGGGTGTCGTATGCACCGCATGCCGGCGAAGGCGTCGGCGGCAATCGCCTGCCGGGCCATCGCATCGCTGCGCTTGTCCGCCTCGAGGCGCGTCACGGTGCCGTCCTCGAGCCAGCCGCAGGCGATGGCCGTCATCACGCTGGGCGTGTTCCAGGTGGTTGCGCGGATCGCGCGTTCGATCGCCGGCACCCACGCGTTGGGCGCGGCGACGAATCCGACGCGCAGCCCGGTCGCGATGCTCTTGGAAATCCCCGAGATGTACACCGTCGATTCCGGCGCCAGCGCGGCCAGCGGCGGGGGCGCGTCTTCGGCGAGAAAGGCGTAGGCCGCGTCCTCGATGATGAGCAGCCCGTGCCGCCGCGCGATCGCCACCAGCTGCCGCCGACGGCTCGCGCTCATCACCCAGCCGAGCGGGTTGTGCAGCGTGGGCATCGCATAGATGGCGCGCACGCGGCGGCTCTTGCACAGCCGCTCCAGCGCGTCGAGGTCGGGGCCATGGCCGGATGCGGGAACCGGCGCCAGCTCCAGGCGGTGCGCTTCGGCCAGCACCTTGAAACCCGGGTAGGTGAGCGCATCGGTCGCGACCACGTCGCCTGGCTGCAGCAGCCCCATGACAGTCGTGGCGAGCCCGTGCTGCGCGCCGCTCACGATCATCACGTTGTCCGCATGCACGGCAAGGCCGCGCGATGAGAGGTGCCCGGCGACGATCGCGCGTTCGTGTGGGCGCCCGCCGTGCGGCTGGTAGCGCAGCAGCGCTTCCAGGTCACCCGAGGCGGCGAGCTGGCGCAGGCCCGCGCGCAGCATCTCGGCCTGCCCCGGCAGCGACGGGTAGTTGAAATTGAGATCGACCATGCCCGTTGCCGCGGCGTGCTGGTCGATGCCCAGGCCCCGGGGCAAGAGGCTCTCCCGCACGAAGGTGCCGCGGCCGGTTTCGCCGCTCACGAGGCCCATCGCCTGCAGCTCTGCATAGACGCGGCCTGCGGTCACGAGGGCCAGGCCCTTCTGCGCCGCAAGTTTGCGAACCGTGGGCAGGCGCGTGCCCGGCGGCAGGCTGCCCTCGCGAATTTGCGCGGCGAGCGCATCGACCAACTGCTTGTAGCGGGCTTGGGGCATGCGGCAATGTATCCATGACAATTTTTTGATTGTATTGATCGACATGCCTACGATGCGGCCCATGCACATCGCCATCCTCACCTTCGAAGGCTTCAACGAGCTCGACTCGCTCATCGCGCTCGGCATCCTCAACCGCATCAAGACGCCGGGCTGGCGCGTGTCGATCGCGAGCCCGACCGCGCGCGTGCGTTCGATGAACGGCGTGGTGATCGAGGCGCAGGCGTCGCTTCGCGAGGCGAGCGAGGCCGACGTGGTCATCGTCGGCAGCGGCATGCAGACGCGCGAGGTCGTCGCCGATGCGGGCTTGATGGCGCAGTTGCAGCTCGACCCGTCGCGGCAGCTTCTGGGCGCGCAGTGCTCCGGCGCGCTGGTGCTGGCCAAGCTCGGGTTGCTCGACGGCGTGACGGCCTGCACGGACCTGACGACCAGGCCGTGGGTCCAGGCTGCGGGCGTTGCCGTGCTGAACCAGCCTTTCGTTGCCAACGGCAACGTGGCGACCGCGGGCGGCTGCCTCGCGTCGCAGTACCTCGCCGCCTGGGTCATCGCTCGCCTCGTGAGCGCAGAAGAGGCCCGCAGCGCGATGCACTATGTGGCGCCCGTCGGAGAAAAGGAAGATTACGTCGAGCGCGCGATGCGAAACATCGCGCCGTTCATGGCACCGGTGCCCGCCGCCGCCTGAGGCGAGGGCACAGCAGCCAACCTTCGCTCAGCGCGGCACCTTGCCGACCGTGTTCGGCGCGCGCAGGAAATCGAAGTCCACGCCCTTGTCCGCCTGCGTCACCGTCTGCAGGAAGAGCTTCTTGTAGCCCCGGTCGGCGGTCGGCTCTGCCACCGGCGTTTCCTTCGCGCGGCGCGCGAGTTCTTCATCTGACACCAGCAGCGAGATGTCGCGGTTCGCCACGCTGAGCCGGATGCGGTCGCCGCTCTGCACATAGGCCAGCGGCCCGCCGACGGCCGACTCCGGCGTGACGTGCAGCACGATGGTGCCGAAGGCGGTGCCGCTCATGCGGCCATCGGAGATGCGCACGATGTCCTTCACGCCCGCCCGCGCGAGCTTGCGCGGAATGGGGATGTAGCCGGCCTCGGGCATGCCCGGCGCGCCCTTGGGGCCGATGTTCTTGAGCACGAGGATGTCGTCGGCCGTCACGTCGAGCGCGTCGCTGTCGATGCGGGTCACCAGGTCCTCGGCGTTCTCGAACACCACCGCGCGGCCTTCGTGCTCCATGAGCTTCGCATCGGCGGCCGACTGCTTGATGATCGCGCCGCCCGGCGCGAGGTTGCCCCACAGCACCGCGATGCCGCCCTGCGGATAGATCGGCTGGCTCGCGGGCCGCACCACGTCTTGCCTGAAGCCCGGTCCGGCGCGTTCGATCTCCTCGCCGAGCGTGCGACCGGTGACCGTGAGCGCGTCCAGGTGCAGCAGCGGCTTGAGTTCGCGCAGCAGCGTGGCCATGCCGCCCGCGGCGTGAAAGTCTTCCATGTAGTGCTGGCCCGAGGGCTTCAGGTCGAGCAGCACCGGCGTCTCGCGGCCCATGCGGTCGAGCGCGTGCAGGTCGATGTCCAGCCCCATGCGCCCCGCGATGGCGGCCAGGTGCACGATGCCGTTGGTCGAGCCGCCGATGGCCAGCAGCACGCGCATCGCGTTCTCGAATGCGGCCGGCGTCAGCACTTTGTCGATGGTGAGCCGGTCGCGCGCGATCTGCACCGCCTGGGCGCCGGTCTCTTCGGCGATGCGGATGCGGTCGGCCGTCACGGCTGGCGGCGAGGCGCCGCCCGGCATCGTCATGCCCAGCGCCTCGGCGATGCAGGCCATGGTGCTGGCCGTGCCCATCACCGAGCAGGTGCCCACGCTCGCCACGAGCTGGTTGTTGACGTCGGCGGTTTCCTCGATGTCGATCTCGCCGGCGCGGTACTTGCCCCAGTAGCGCCGGCAGTCGGTGCAGGCGCCCACGCGCTCGCCGCGATGGCTGCCGGTGAGCATCGAGCCGGTGATGAGCTGGATCGACGGCAGCCCTGCCGAAGCCGCACCCATCAGCTGCGCGGGCACGGTCTTGTCGCAGCCGCCGATGAGCACCACCGCGTCCATGGGCTGTGCGC
Organism: Variovorax paradoxus; assembly: GCF_000834655.1. GTDB lineage: Bacteria > Pseudomonadota > Gammaproteobacteria > Burkholderiales > Burkholderiaceae_C > Variovorax > Variovorax paradoxus_F. Next base: position 199,454 of record NZ_JXQQ01000028.1, on the reverse strand, counting down.
GCACCATCTCTTCGGTGTCCATCGACATCAGGTTGCGCAGGTACATGCTGGTCGGCGCGGCGAAGCTCTCGTGCACCGAGATCGTCGGAAAGTCCATCGGCAGGCCACCCGCGAGCATCACGCCGCGCTTGACCGCCTCGATGAGCTGCGGCGCGTTGCCGTGGCACGGGTTGTAGGCGCTGCCGGTGTTGGCGATGCCGACCACGGGCCGGTCGAGCGCCGCGTCGGTGTAGCCCGCGCCCTTGATGAAGGCCTTGCGCAAAAACAGGGAGAAGCCGCGGTCGCCGTAGTTGGTCAGGCCCTTGCGCATGCCTGCGTTGCTGTCGGGGGCGCTGTCGTCGGGCTCGAAGGGGGAATCTGGCATGGGTGGTCGTGGGTTGTCTGTTGTTCGTCGGACCTGGAGGCTAGCCGCCGGGGGCGCTCGCATCGCCGAGTGCCGCTTCGTACACCGCCAGGTCGGCCGGCGAGAAGCAGCAGAAGACGACTTCGCGCACGGACGGCGCTTCGCTCGCGGCGGCACGCACCGTGGCAACGGCGGTTTTCGCGGCCAGTTCGATCGGGTAGCCGTAGATGCCGGTGCTGATGCTCGGAAAGGCGAGGCTTTGCACCGCGTGCGCCTGTGCAATCGCCATCGCGCGTCGGTAGCAGGACGCCAGCAGCTCGGGCTCGCCCGAAGTGCCGCCGCGCCATACCGGTCCTACCGTGTGAATGATGAATCTGGCCGGCAGCCGGTAGCCCTTGGTCAGCTTGGCGTCGCCTGTCTTGCAGCCGCCGAGCAGGCGGCATTCGTGCACGAGGTCCGGCCCGGCGGCGCGATGGATCGCGCCATCCACGCCGCCGCCGCCGAGCAGCGAGGAGTTCGCGGCGTTGACGATGGCATCGACCTGCAGGGTGGTGATGTCGGCGCGGAGCGCGCGCAGCAGGATGCTCATGGTGCGGCGATCACTTGCGTGGCGACACGGCAAGTGCTTCGAGAAGCGCGGTAGCCGCCCGGCGGTTCGAAGTGCCCGAGCCTTGGGTGATTCCCCTGGGTGATCTGCATGTCGGTCGCTCGTGGTGGTGTCGGTGCGAGCACGCATCCTAAATCCGATGGGCATTCCGAGCCTTGCGGCATGTCGCAGTCGGGCAAACCCCGGTTACCACCTTTGTTTCAAATCCTTACGATCCGTTCGCCGGGCCGATTCCGGCGGCAGACCTTGCACTGGCGCGCAATTTGCACGGGTCTGGCCTTCTCAACCAAGGGAGAGTTCATGAAAAGCTTCTTGCCGTGGCGCCGGGCGGGCGTCCTGCTGATGGCATTGGGTGGCGTTGTCGCGAGCGCGGCCGCCCAGGCCCAGGTGCTGCAATTCAAATGGGGCCACGTCTTCGAGCCCGGCAGCATCTTTCACCAGCAGGCGGAGCTGGCGGCACGCAAGATCGGCGAGCAGTCCGAGGGCAAGATCAAGATCGAGGTCGTGCCCTCGTCCAGGCTGGGGCAGGAGGGCGACTTCGCCCTGATGCTCGCGAACGATTCCATGCAGATCGCCTACGTCGGTCAGGCCACGCTGGCCGAGGGCTATCCGCCGCTGCGGCTGGGCAGCTACCCCTTTGCCTTCAAGGACCTTGCCCACATGCGCAAGTACCTCGCGAGCCCGCTGCTCGCCGAGCTGATGAAGGGCTACGACGAGAAGAGCGGCAACCACATGGTCGCCCCGGTGTACTACGGCGCGCGGCAGGTCACCTCGAGCAAGCCGTTGCAGAAGCCCGAGGACTTCCGCGACCTGCGCCTCTACGTGCCCGATGCCTCGGCCTACCAGCTCTTTGCCACCGCGCTGGACGCCAAGCCGGTCACGCTGCCCTTCATGAGCCTCTACGGCTCGCTCAAGAAGGGCGAGGTGGAAGCGCAGGAAAACCCGCTGGGCACCGTGAAGGACAAGCGCCTCTACGAGGTGCAGAAATACGTGCAGCTGACCGGGCACATCTACGACACGCTGGGCATCGTCATCGGCAAGGCCGCGTGGGCGAAGCTGACGCCGGCGCAGCAGGCGATGGTCGAGAAGACGCTCGTGGAAACCGCCAAGTGGACCAACGTCGGCGTGATCGCCGGCGAGCTCGAAGACGAGCAGTTCCTGCGCGGCAAGGGCATGACGGTCTCGCCGGTCAACCGGCAGGCGTTTCTCGAGCGCATCGCCAAGCGCTCGACGCCCGAGCAGTTCGGTGCGCGGCCGGGCGACTACGCCAAGCTGCAGGCGCTGGGCGGCGGCGCGAACTAGGGCCTCTGAACAGAAAGCGGCCCAGCCGCTACCTGAGCGCGCCGAAGCGGTCCACGTACACCTGCGTCACCCAGTCGATGAACACCCGCACCCGCGGCGAGAGCTGCCGGTGGTGCGGGTACAGCACCGAGTGCGGCATCGGCGGGCACGGCGTGTGCGCGAGGATCTCCACCAGCGTGCCCTCGCGCAGCTGCCGCTCGATGCCGTAGCGCGGCACCTGGATGATTCCGCAGCCCTGCTCGGCGCAGAGCTTGTAGCTGTCGGCGCTGTTGACGCTGATCCAGCCCTTGAGCGTGTGCTCCTGGACCTTGCCCTTGACCTCGAAGCAGTACGGGAACACATCGGGCCGTGACGCCGAGAAGAAGTTGACGCCGATGTGCTGCGCGAGGTCGGCCGGCTGCAGCGGCGTGCCGTGCGCCGCGAGGTAGCCCGGGCTCGCGCACGTGACCTGCGGCACCAGCGCGAGCCGCCGCGTCACCAGCGACGAATCGCGCGGCTCGCCGGCGCGCACCACGCAATCCACGCCTTCGCGCACGAGGTCCACCAGCCGGTCGCCGCTGCCCATCGCGAGTTCGATGTGCGGATAGCGCGCATGGAACTCCTCGATGCGCGGCAGCAGCAGGTCGTTGGCGGGGGCGCCGTGGATGTCGATGCGAAGCCGCCCGCGCGGGTTCACGGCCAGTTGCGCGAGCGAGGACTCCGCGTCTTCCAGGTCACGCAGCAGGAGGCGGCAGCGTTCGTAGAAGGCCTGCCCGTCGGCCGTGGTGCGCACCTGCCGCGTGGTGCGCTCGAGCAGCCGAACCTGCAAGCGGGCCTCCAGCTCCTTGATGGCGTGAGTGGCTGTGGCGCGCGGAATGTCGAGCGTGGTGGCGGCCTGCGTGAAGCTGCCCAGCTCGACGATGCGGGTGAAGAGCCGCATGGCGTCGAAGCGGTCCATCTGGCGTCCGTCCTCGGTCTTGATTGTTGAGTTCCGTTGGATTGTATTGACAGCTTTTCCGTCTTTATTCAATGGAAGGGAATAGAGAGACTCGCTCTCGAACACAAGAGGAGCGACTTCATGCCACTGATCTTTCCGCGTCTGCGGGGCGTCTACGACCGCCTCGAACCCCTGGGCTACCTGCTGCTGCGCATCGCCTTCGGGCTGATGCTCATGACGCACGGCGTGCCCAAGCTGCTGGGCCGCAGCCACGGCTCCATGGCTGACCCGATGGCAGGCTCGGTCAACCTGATCGCCAATGTGCTGCACCTGCCCGCGGCGCCGCTGATCGGCTGGTTCATCGCGCTGCTCGAAGGCTTGGGCGGGCTGATGCTGGCGGTGGGCTTTCTCACGCGCCTTGTCGCGCCGATGGTGACGGTGCAGATGCTGGTCATCAGCTGGCTGCTGGCGCCGACCTTCCCCTGGATCGACCGCGGCTTCGAGTACCCGCTGATGCTGGTCTTCGTGGCGTTCTTCATCACCGCGCGCGGCAGCGGCCGGGGCTCGGTCGATGCATGGCGCGGCCGCGAACTCTGACGGCCGCTCTCCCGATTCCTTCCCAAGAAGAAAGCCCACGATGAACGACACCCCGACACTGCGCGCGGCGGCCGGCAAGCCCGCCCTCAGCCGGCGCACTTTCATGATGACCACCGCGGCAGGCGCCGGCGTGGCCGCCACCTGCGGCGCTGTTGCCGCAACACCCGCTGAAGCCCCGGCCAATCCGCACGCCGGCTCGCAGTCCACCCGCGTGACCATCAACGGCAAGCCGTACGAGTTGGCGCTCGAGCCGCGCGCCTCGCTGCTCGACGTGCTGCGGGAGCAACTGGGCCTCACCGGCGCCAAGAAAGGCTGCGACCACGGCCAGTGCGGCGCCTGCACGGTGCACGTGGACGGCCGCCGCGTGGCCTCGTGCCTCACGCTCGCGGTAAAGACCGATGGCTGCGCCGTCACCACCATCGAAGGCATCGAGTCGCCCGACGGCACGCTGCACCCAATGCAGCAGTCCTTCATCGACCACGACGCGCTGCAGTGCGGCTACTGCACGCCGGGCCAGGTGATGGCGGCGATCGCCTGCGTGCGCGAAGGCCACGCCACCAGCGACGCGCAGATCCGCGAATACATGAGCGGCAACATCTGCCGGTGCGGCGCCTACGCGGGCATCCTCGAAGCCATTCGCGAAGCGGCGCCGCAGATGCAGCGCAGCGAGGGAATCCGCCATGCATGACTTCGCCTACCTTCGCCCCCGCAGTACCGGCGAGGCCGTGCAACTGCTCGTGCGCCACCAGCCTGGCGCGCGCTACTTCGCGGGCGGCACCACGCTGTTCGACCTGATGAAGCTCGGCGTGGAGGCGCCCGCCACGGTGATCGACATCACCCGCATCGAAGGGCTCGGGCGCATCGACGCGAGCGATCGCACGGAGCTGCGCATCGGCGCGCTGGCGGCGATGAGCGACGTGGCCGAGCACGCGGTGGTACTGCGCGAATTCCCGGCGCTCTCCGAGTCGCTCTGGAAAGCGGCCTCGCAGCAACTGCGCAACATGGCGACCGTGGGCGGCAACCTGCTGCAGCGCACGCGCTGCGCGTACTTTCGCGGCGGCCCCGAATTCGCCTGCAACAAGCGCGTGCCCGGCAGCGGCTGCGCGGCCATCGGCGGGGCGAACCGCGGACACGCGGTGCTCGGCGGCAGCGAGGCCTGCGTGGCGATCTACCCCGGCGACATGGCGATCGCGCTCGCCGCCTTCGATGCGGTGGTCGACACCGTGAGCCCGCGCGGCGAGCGAACGGTGGCGGTGCGCGAGTTGCACCGCGAACCCGGGGCCACGCCGCACCTGGAGACGGTGCTGGCGACCGACGAGCTGATCGTGCGCATCCGCATTCCGCGCGGGCCCGTCGGGCGCGCCTCGACTTACCACAAGATCCGCGACCGCGAGTCGTATGCCTTCGCGCTCGCCTCGGCCGCCGTGGCGCTGCACATCCGCGGCAACCGCGTGGCCGATGCGCGCATCGCGCTCGGCGGCGTCGCGACCCGGCCGTGGCGTGCGACGGAAGCCGAGCGCAGCCTGGTCGGCCTGCCGCTCACGCGGGCCGCCGCACGGCGCGCGGCCGAGTTGGCATTCGCGGGTGCGAAGCCGCTCGAACACAACGCGTTCAAGGTGGCGCTCGGCATCGAGACGGTGACCGATGCGCTCATGCTGGCCAAGGACAGGAACTGAAGATGGCGAACCCCACGATCACGACGAAGAAGAACACGCCCCGCGCAGGCGCGGAGCGCGTGGACGCGCACGACAAGGTGCGCGGCGCCACGCGCTACGCGGCCGACGACGCACGCCCCGGCCTGCTGCATGCCGCGCTGGTGCCTTCGCGCATCGCGCGCGGCAGCATCGCGCGCATCGACACCTCGGCCGCGCAGCGCCTGCGCGGCGTGCGTACGGTGCTCACGCACGAGAACGTCGGCGCCTTCGACACGGGCGGCTTCCTCATGGGCGGCGGCTTCGGCTTCCAGAGCTTCTACCCGCTGCGCTCGGCGCAGATCGCCTACCGCGGCCAGAGCGTCGCGATGGTGGTGGCCGACACGCTCGAAGCGGCGCGAGAGGCGGCCGCGCTGGTGGTGGTGACGTACGAGGCGACGCCGTTCGTCGCGACCCTCGATGCGCCCGACGCCGAGCCGCTCGCGCAAACGGCGGTGCTGCCGCAACCCATGTTCGCCGACCGGCGCGTAGGCGATGCGGAGGCTGCGCTCGCCAGCGCTGCCGTGACGGTGGACCTGCGCTACACGTTGCCCGCCCAGCACCAGAACCCGATGGAGATCATCGCCACCGTGGCCGAGTGGAACGACGGCGTGCTCACCATCCGCGAGCCGACGCAGAACGCCGAGGGCGTGCGCCACGGCCTGGCCAGGCAGCTGGGCATCGAGCCCGCGAAGGTGCGCGTGCTGTCGCCCACGCTGGGCGGCGGCTTCGGGCAGAAGAACTCGCTGCAGTCGCACACCGCGCTCGTCGCCATCGCGGCGCGCGCGCTGCAGCGGCCGGTGAAGCTGGTGATGACGCGCGCGCAACTCTTTCACAACGCGAGCTTCCGCCCCGCGAGCCGCCACCACGTGCGGCTCGGCGCGGACCGCGAGGGCCGCCTGGTCGCGGCGGTCCACGAGATAGACCAGCAGACCTCGCGCCACGACCTGTTTCCCTCGTTCGGCACCGAGATCACGTCCAGGCTCTACGGCATCGCCAACTACCAGGGCCGGGAGCGCCTGGTGCGCACCGACGTGCAGACGCCCGGCTACATGCGCGCGCCGTTCGAGCACCCGGCGGCCTTCGCCTTCGAGAGCGCGATCGACGAGATGGCCTATGCGCTCGGGCGCGACCCGGTGGCCTTCAGGCTCGCCAACGACGCCACGGCCGATCCGCTCACCGGCAAGCCTTTTTCCTCGCGCCATGTGGCCGAGTGCCTCATCAAGGGCAGCGAAACCTTCGGCTGGGCGCGCCGCACGATGGCGCCGGGTTCCATGCGCGCACCCGACGGCAGCCTCGTCGGCTGGGGCGTGGCGATCGGCACCTACAAGGCGGCCGTCGCGCCGGCCATCGCGACTGTGCGGCTGAACACCGACGGCACGGTGCGCGTGGCGGTCGGCGGGCACGAGATGGGGCAGGGCATGCGCACGGCAATTGCCGTCACGGTGGCGCGCGCGCTCGGCGCGCCGGTGGCTGCGATCGAGATCGCGCTCGGCGACACGACGGCCGCGCCGCAACACCTGACCGCAGGCTCCTGGGGCACGGCCACGGCTTTGCCGCCGGTTCTGGAAGCCGCGCAACGGCTGATGGAAGACCTGCGCAAGAACGCGGGCAGCGCGGCTGGCGAAAGCGGCGGCACCGCGCTCGCATTGCTGCGCGCCTCGGGCCGGCCGTTTGCCGAAGCCGAGAGCCGGCGCCGCGCGCCGGGCCAGCCCGAGCAGGTGTTCGGCCGCCTGACCGGCGGGCTGCCGGCCGCCGCGGGGCCGGTGTACCCGGACTTCGTCGCCTTCAGCTTCATCGCGCACTTCGTCGAGGTGCGCATCGAGCCCACCACGCGGCGCATCCGCGTGCCGCGCGTGGTGAGCGTGGCGGACTGCGGCGCCGTCGCGAGCCCGCGCACCGCGCGCAGCCAGGTCGAAGGCGGCGTGGTGTGGGGCATCGGTGCCGCGCTGCGCGAGGTGAGCGAGGTCGATGCGCGCTACGGCGGTTTCCTCAACGCCGACCTCGCCGAATATGTGATGCCGGTGGCGGCGGACATCGGCCGCATCGAGGTCGATTTCGTCGGCAAGCCCGACACGCGGCTCAACGCCCTGGGCGTCAAGGGCCTCGGCGAAGTCGCGATGGTGGGCGTGGCGCCGGCCATCGTGAACGCGGTGTTCCACGCGACCGGCAAGCGGCTGCGGCGGCTGCCGCTGATGCTCGAAGACCTGCTGGAGCGCTGAGCGTCCTCAGCGGTTGCTGCTGCCGAACGAATTGACGTGCACCTCGACGATGTCGACGTATTCGGGCAGCTCCAGCAGGAACTCCGCGTCGCGCGCGAGCGGCGCCACGCGCAGCGGATCGCCGCCGCGCCTGGTGTGCATCGCCTGCATCTCGTCGATCGACCGCCAGAACGACACGGTGCGAAATTGCGCCACGTTGCCGTCGAGCTTGCGGAAGTACTGCACGCCGAGGCAATCGGGCTTCTTCGCGATCTCCGCGATGCCGTGCTCGACGCTGTAGCGCAGGTACTCATCGGCCCGCGCGATGGGTGTGCGGCCTTCCCAGATGCGACCGATGAGCGGAGTGGACAAGAGCTTGCATTCGACGGCCATGAGGTGCTCCTTTCGATGTGCCTGTGAACATCGTCGGAAAGCTGGACCGTTTGCCGCGCCCGGTGCGTAGGAGCCGGCCAACGCCGGCTGCAAGCCAAGCCCGGCGTCAGGCGTCGAACGCGGGCAGCAGGGTGCGCGAAATGTCCGCAATGAGTGCTTCGCGCTGCGGTGAGGGACGCCAGAAGCTGCGCGTCGCGATGCCGGTCGATTCCCACTCGGGGTGGTTGCGCGCCGGCTGCGCGCCGCGCACCGCGGCCGCGGCGGCGCGCGTGGGCGCATCGCCGTCTTGGGGGCTTTGGGCTGTGATGCGCTGCGTGGCGGCATGGCCGCGTTGCTCCAGCGCCTGCGTGAGCTTGAGCTGCCAGGCGACCAGCGTGAAGAGCACGCCGTCTTCGACCGTGACCTCGTGCACGTCGCGCAGCTTGTTGGCCAGCTTGCGGCCGAGCGGCCCCCAGCCCTGCGACATCGCGCCGCCGATGGCGCCTCCCAATGCCGCGCCCGCGCCCAGCGAAATGCCCGCCACCGCGAGATCGGCCACCACGCCCACGGCGGCGCCGATGACTGCGCCCTTGCCGAGGCGCAGGCCCGCGTCCTTCATCGCTTCGGGGCTGAAGAAATCGAGCGTCCAGCGGCCTTCGACGATCGGAAGCGGCGCCTCGTCGGCATCGCCCTGGCGAAATCCGTAGAGCGCGAGCAGGTCGTCGGTGCAGCGCTGGGCCTTGTCGAACACGGTCTTGCGAAGGGCGGTGACGAGCGCTTCGCGCCGCGCAGCGTCGGCGAATTCGGTGGCCGACACGGTGCGGCGGATCGCGGCGGCGTCGACCAGCAATCCGGCGATGCGGGTGCAGGCGGCCTGGCGCCGCTCCGCGGCCTCGGTGTCGAGGAAATCGGCCACGCCGCGCAACTGGTCGCGGCGATCGCGCAGCAGCGTGGCCAGGTCGTTGTAAAGGTCGCGCTCGGCACCGACGAACGGCGCGGCTGCATCGAAGCGCACCTGCACATGCAGGCCGTAGGCCGAGAGCAGCTCTTTCCACGCGGGCTCACGGCTGGCCGCGTCGCGCACGAAGTTCAGCACTGGCAGCACGGGGCGCGCGCAGGAGTTGAGCAGCTCGATCTCGTCGCGGAACTTAGGCAGCACCGGCTCGCGCACGTCGATGACCAGAAAGGCTGCGTCGATGTCGAGCATGGTGCGCAGCACCTTGGCCTCCTGCTCGAACACGCCGTGGGCTTCCGGGCCCTGCAGGAACTGGCGTATGCGTTCGGGCGGCGTGGCGCCTGCAACGAAGCCTGCGAGGTGCTCGCGCAGCGCCACCGCGTCTTCCAGGCCCGGCGTGTCGAAGAAGCGTACGGCGGCCTCGCCGTTCACGTCGAGGTCGACGGATTCGACATGGCGCGTGGTGCCGGGGCGCTGCGACACCTCGCCGAAGGTGACGCGGCGCGTGAGCGTGCGCAGCAGCGAGGTCTTGCCCGCGTTGGTGTGGCCGACGACGGCGATGCGGATGGCGGCTTCTGGCGTCATGGCGTGGGGTGCAGTTCCTGCAAGGCGGCGTCGAGCCGGTCGCTGGCTGCGATGCGTTCGAGGCCGGTATCGCGCAGCCAGTCGGTCCAGCGGCCGGCCGCGCCATCGGCGGCTGCGCCGGCCAGCCAGAGCCGGCATTCGCCGCAATGCGCGAGCACCTCGCGCAAGAACCGTTCGGTGCCGCGGTCGGGGCTCGAAGCGGCATGGCACACCAGCAGCACGGCGCGCGGGCGGGCCTGCGCCAGCTGGTCGAGCAGCGTGCGGCGGGCGGGCGCGCTGCCGTCGATGCGCTGCACCTGCGCAGCGTCGGCGGGCAGGCCGGCGGGCGGCCAGGGCATGTCGGGCGGCAGCTCGAAGCCGATGACGAAAAGCGCGTCCTGCAGTTCGGCGGGCGCGAGCCGGGCAGGCGCGGCGCCGCGCGTACGGCCCGGGTCGGCATCGACGATGGCGGCCGGCGCGAGCGCGGCGAAGCGCGCGAGCAGCTTGCGGTAGTAGGGCTCGCTCCAGTCGGGCTGCAGCGCCTTGCGGCGGCTCTGCCAGACGGCTGCGCTCAGCAGCAACAGGGCAAGGCGCGGCAGCAGGCCGTAGACCACGATGCAACCGGTCAGCCACATCGCCCAGGTGCGCTGGCCCGCGGCGCCCGGCGCGGCCGAGAGGACGGTGGCCGCATCGGGCACCGGAAAGCCCAGTTGCGAAGGCGCCCAGCCCAGCATTTGCACCGCGCGCACGAAGAAGGCGGGATCGAGGATCGTCGTCTCCCAGCTCAGCGTGTAGCTGCGGAAGGCCAGCGCGAACAGCATCGCGGCCAGCACTACGGCGAACGACAGCGACCAGATGCCGTGGCTCACGAGCCCGAAGGCCCAGGGCAGCAAGCGGGCGCGGGTCAGCAACCCGGTGGTCGCGCGCATCAGCAGCGGCGCCTGGCCTCGCTTGCCGCCCGCCACGCGCGCGGTGAGCGACAGCCAGATCCAGCCGAGCGACGCTGTGCCGAACGATGCAGCCGGCAGCCACAGGCCAAACAGCCAGAGCAGAAGCGTGAGCGCATGCAGGCCCAGGAGGCTCACGAGCGCGACGATCACGTTGATGTGGCGCTCGCCGCCGCCCACCACGTTGCCCGCGAGCGCGAGCCCCGCCATGACGATCAGCGCCACGAGCCCGAGCAGCACCCACGGCGCCCACTGGCGGGCGCGCGACATTTCAGATTGGAGCCCGAGGCGCTCGCCCAGTTGAAGGGCGCGCTCGGTGATGCGGGCATGGCCGTCGTTCGCACGCGAGGCGGCGGTGCGCAGGGCCTGCGCGTCGTCCAGCGGCCCCGCCTGTTCGGTCCATCGGATCGCCTCGGTGATCACCGCTTCCGGAAAGGCAGGTTCGCGCAACGCGGTGTCGGTCAACAGGGTCCCTTCGCTGGTCGTGCCCTGCGGAGTGCCGGGGCGCCGGAATTATGCCCGGCGCCTTGCGAGCGCCCATGAGAAACGGGGCCGCATGCGGCCCCGTTCTCGAAGGGATGTCGGGTCAGGAAGCGCGGTGCGTTCTCAGCGCAGGCCGAAGAACGACAACACGGCGACAACGACCACGACCAGACCGACGATATAGATGATGGAATTCACGCGAGGACTCCTCGTTGTTTGGGATGAATCAAGGATCGGGCTTTGGCGGGGTCGGCGATGTCGGCGAGGGGCGGCCAGTGCTGTAGGACTTGCGAAGTGCGATGCCCATGACAAATCCCCGCTTTGGGTGGGCTTTGTCAGCGCATGCCGGCAGATGTGACCATTGTTTGCAATGCGCGCCCCGCATCCACGCAAGACTCTGGCCCTTCCAAGAAAGGCCCAGCCCATGCGACCTGCCGATCCGTCTTCCTTCGCCGGCACCCACCCCGCGCACCCCGGCGCCCGTGCGCTCCGCCCGGCCGATGCCTCGACCTTGCATCCCAACGCGCAGTTGCTGCCCACGCTGTTCGACCGCCTGCGCGACGAAGCTCCGAGCCGCGAGAGCGAACTGCCCGCCGAGTACGCGGTAACGCCCGCGCAGATGCGCAACATCGTGCAGCGCGACCTGGCCTACCTGCTCAACACGACCAATGCCGAAGACCTGATCGACCGCGCGCGCCATGCCGATGCGGCGTCCTCCACGATCAACTTCGGCGTGCCGCCGCTGGCGGGCAGCTACCTCTCGGAGCGCAAGTGGGCGGACATCGAACGCATCATCCGCCGCGCTATCCAGGACTTCGAGCCGCGGCTGATGCCCGAGACGGTGACGGTGGTGCCGCTCATGAAGGAGGGCGGCGCGGCCGGTGAATACAACGTGCTGATGTTCGAGATCCGCGCGCTGATCCACCTGAGCCCGTACCCGCTGGCCTTCACCGTGCAGAGCGCGGTCGACCTCGAAACCAACCGCATGCGCGTGATTTCTTCCGCGCGCTGATCTTCATCACCACGACAAGACTTCAAGACTTCATTCAGGGAAAAACATCGCCATGGACCCGCAACTTCTCGACTACTACAACAAGGAGCTCGTCTACATGCGCGAAGCCGCGAGCGAGTTCGCCGCTTCGCACCCGAAGATCGCGCGGCGCCTGGGCATGCACGGCATCGAGGTGGCCGACCCGTACGTGGAGCGCCTTATCGAGTCGTTCAGCTTTCTCTCGGCGCGCATGCAGATCAAGCTGGATGCCGAATTCCCGCGCTTCACGCAACGGCTGCTCGAAGTGCTGTACCCCAACTACCTGAGCCCCACGCCCTCGATGGCGGTGGCGCAACTGCACCCGAGCGTGAAGGAGGGCGACTTCACACGCGGCTTCGCGGTGCCGCGCGGCACGGCCTTCCATGCGCGCGTGCCGGCGGGCGAGGAAACGCCGTGCGAGTTCCGCTCCAGCCAGGACGTGACGCTGTGGCCCATCGAGATCGCCGAAGCGAAGCTCACCGGCGCGCCGCCCGACATTCCCGCGCTGGAGCGCTACCTGCCGCCGCATGTGCAGGTGACGGGCGCGCTGCGCGTGCGGCTGCGCACCGTGGGCGAAATGGGCTTCGGTGCGCTGGTCGGGCTCGACCGGCTGCCCATCTACCTGCGCGGCAACGAGCACGTGGCCTCGCATCTTTTCGAGCTGCTGCACACCTCGGCGGTCGCCACCTTCGTCGGCGAGCCGGGCAAGCTGATGGAGCGGCCGCACGTGGTGATCGACGGGGCGCTGGTGCACGAAGGGCTCGCGCCGGGGCAGGGGCTTCTTCCGCTGGCGTGGAACACATTTCATGGACACAACCTGCTGCACGAGTACTTCGCCTGTCCCGAGCGCTTCTACTTCTTCACGCTGACCCAGCTGGCACCGGGCCTCGCGCGGGCGCAGGGCAAGGAGGTCGAGATCGTCGTACTGCTGAACAAGCCGCCGGGGTCGCTGGGGGCGCTGGTCGATGCCGGGCAGTTCGCGCTTTTCAGCACGCCGGTGGTCAACCTCTTCGAGCGGCGCACCGATCGAGTCGAGCTCAATGCGGCGCAGCCCGAGTTCCACCTGGTGCCCGACCGCTCGCGCCCGCTCGACTTCGAGGTCTATTCGGTCCAGCGCATCGCGGGCCAGCAGGCGCAGACCACGGCCGAGATGGAATTCCGCCCGCTCTACCAGACGCTCAATGAAGACGAGGGCAACTACGGGCGCTACTTCTCGGTGCGCCGCGAGCCGCGGCTCGTGTCCGACACGGCGCGCAAGTACGGCACGCGCACGCCGTACATCGGCACCGAGGTGTTTCTTTCGCTGGTCGACCAGCACGAGGCGCCGTATCCGGAGAGCCTTCGCTACCTGTCGGTGAAGGCGATGCTCACGAACCGCGACCTGCCGTGCCTGGTGCCGCGCAACGGGCATTCCGATCTCGCGGTGTCCGACTCGATCCCGGTTTCGGCGGTGGGCCTGATCCGCCCGCCGAGCACGCCGAAGTCGCCGTTCGCGCAGCGCGAGATCGCATGGCGGCTGATTCGCCAGCTGGGCTTCAACCACCTGCCGCTGGCCGACATGCCGCATCGCGAGGGCGCGCAGGCGCTGCGCGACATGTTGCGGCTGTTCGTCTCGGCCGACAGCGACGTGCTGCGCCGGCAGATCGACAGCCTCGTGGGCTCGCGCATCGAGCCGGTGACGCGGCGCCTGCCGGGACCGGGTCCGTTGATCTACGGGCGAGGCGTGCAATGCACCCTGAGCGTGGACGAGGAAGGCTTCTCGGGCACGAGCCCGTACCTGCTGGGCGTGGTGCTGGAGCACTACCTCGCGCGGCACGTGAGCATCAACGTGTTCACGCAGACGACGCTCGAATCGATGCAGCGCGGCACGGTCGCCCGGTGGCCGGTGCGCATGGGCGGGCGCGGGATCGTCTGAGGGCCAGGGCCTGAACAGGCCCTAGCGTTTCCTGACGGGGCCCAGCGCCTGCTCGATCAGCCAGCGCATGGCCGCGCGGACCTCTGCGGCGTCGGCGCCTGCATCGATCTCCAGTGCGGCGCGGTCGAAGGCTGCCGACAGCAACTGCGACAGCGCATCGATCGAAACTTCGCCGCGCCCCATGCCGGCCCGTTTCAAGCCCTCGCGCAGCGACTGCGCCGCGTTGGCATCGTCGATCGCCATGGCCTCGGCCATGCCCAGCACCGCAGGGCCATCGACCAGCAGCAGCCGCGTGCGGCCTGGCACGGTCATGGCGTCCAGGTAGGCCTCGCTGCCCTGGAGCAGCGCTTCGCGCGGGCCGAGCCGCTCCGGCGTGGCGGCCTCGATGTCGGCCGCAACCGCCATCGCCTCGCGCGCCAGCACCTGCCGGAACAGGTCGCGCTTGTCCGCGAAGTGGTGGTACAGCGCGCCTCGCGTGATGCCCGCGGCCTGCGCGATTTCGGGGGTGGAAGTGTCGCCATAGCCCTTGCTGACGAAGAGCGCGCGGGCGGCTTCGATCAGGGCGAGCTGGGTGCTTTCGGTGCGTTCGCGGTTGGTGGCCATGGAAGGTAATTTACATGCAGGCTGTCTGTAGGTTAGTATTTAACGTACGTACAGCCTGTATGTTTTATGAAAGGACCTGTCCCATGCTTCCCATGAAAGTCACGAGCTACTACCCCGTCGTCATGACCGAAGACGTGGCCGGCACCGCCGCCTTCTATCAGTCGCATTTCGGTTTCGTGCCGCTCTTCACCAGCGACTGGTATGTGCACCTCCAGCTGGAGGGCGAGCCGTCGGTGAACCTCGCCGTGCTCGACGGCCGCCACGAGACCATTCCGGCGCCCGCGCGCGGCCAGGTGGTGGGCGGGCTGCTGCTGAACTTCGAGGTGGACGACCCCGATGCCGTTCACGACCGCCTGAAGGCGGCCGGCCTGCCGATTCTTCTGCCGCTGCGCGACGAGGCCTTCGGCCAGCGCCACTTCATCACGCGCGACCCGAACGGGGTGCTGATCGACATCATCAAGCCGATTCCGCCGAGCGGGGAGTTCGCGGCGCAGTACGAGGCCGGCGCGCTGCCGACCTGACCGCGATCAGGCCCTGAGCGCCTCGTCTTCGTCGAGCGAATCGCCGAGGAACCCGCCGCTCTGGTGCGCCCACAGCCGCGCATAGAGGCCGCCCTGGGCCATCAGCGTGCGGTGGTCGCCTTCTTCCACGACGCGGCCTTCGTCGAGCACGATGAGCCGGTCCATCGCCGCGATGGTCGAGAGCCGGTGCGCGATGGCGATCACGGTCTTGCCTTCCATCAGCGTGTAGAGGCTCTGCTGGATCGCGGCTTCCACTTCGGAGTCGAGCGCGCTGGTCGCCTCGTCGAGCAGGAGGATCGGCGCGTCCTTGAGCATGACGCGCGCGATCGCCACGCGCTGCCGTTGGCCGCCCGAGAGCTTCACGCCGCGCTCGCCCACGTGCGCCTCGTAGCCGCGCCGTCCGCTCGCATCGCCCAGCGTCTGGATGAAGTCGTGCGCTTCGGCGCGCCGGGCGGCGGCCTCGATCTGCGCGTGCGTCGCATCGGGCCGGCCGTAGGCGATGTTGTCGGCCACCGAGCGGTGCATGAGCGAGGTGTCCTGCGTGACCATGCCGATGTGGCTGCGCAGCGAATCCTGGGTGACGTGCGCGATGTCCTGCCCGTCGACGAGGATGCGGCCGCTCTCAAGGTCGTGAAAGCGCAGCAGCAGGTTCACCAGCGTCGACTTGCCGGCGCCCGAGCGGCCGACAAGGCCGATCTTCTCGCCGGGCTTCACCGTGAGGTTCAGGTCGTCGATCACGCGCCGGCCCGCGTCGGCGTAGCGGAAGCTCGCGTGGTCGAAGCGCACTTCGCCGCGCGGCACCTCGAGCACGCCGGCGTCGGCCGCATCGAGCACGGTGCGCGGGCGCGAGAGCGTCTTCATGCCGTCCTGCACCGTGCCGATGTTCTCGAACAGGCTGGTCATCTCCCACATGATCCAGTGCGACATGCCCTGCAGCCGCAGCGCCATCGCGGTGGCCGCGGCCACCGCGCCCACGCCCACCGTCCCGTGCGACCAGAGCCACAGGGCGGTGCCCGCCATGCCGGCCGTGAGACCCATGCTCAGCGTGTGGTTGACGATCTCGAAGGCGCTCACCAGGCGCATCTGGCCGTAGCCCGTGTGCATGAACTCGCGCATCGCATCGCGCGCGAAGCCCGCCTCGCGCTGCGTGTGCGAGAAGAGCTTGACGGTCGCGATGTTGGTGTAGGCGTCGGTCACGCGGCCGGTCATGAGCGCGCGCGCATCGGCCTGCGCCTTGCCGACCTTGCCCAGGCGCGGCACGAAGTACACGAGCGATGCGATGTAGAGCGCCAGCCAGATGACGAAGGGCCATACCAGCTGCGCGTCGAGCACGCCCACCAGGATGATCATGGTCGCGACATACACGCCCATGGCCACCAGCACGTCGGCCAGCACGAAGATGGTGTCGCGCACCGCGAGCGCGGTCTGCATCACCTTGGCCGTGATGCGGCCCGCGAACTCGTCCTGGTAGAAGGCCATGCTTTGGCCCAGCATCAGCCGGTGGAAATTCCATCGCAGGCGCATCGGCAGGTTCACCGCCAGCGTCTGGTGCTTGACGATGGTCTGCAGCGCCACCACCAGGATGCTGACCACCAGCACCGCCGCCATCCACAGCAGCATGTCGCCGCGCTCGGCCCACAGCCGCGCGGGCACCTGGCCGCCGAGCCAGTCGACGATGCGCCCGAGGATTGCGAACAGCGCCGCCTCGAAGATCGACATGACGGCCGTGAGCACCGCCATGACGGCGATCTTGCCGCGCACGCCGTGCGTGCAGGCCCACAGGAAGGCGAAGAAGCCTTGCGGCGGCAGTGGCGGTTCGGCGGCGGGGTAGGGGTGGAGGAGTTTTTCGAAGAAGCGGAACAAGGACACGGTCTCCCAGAGAGCCCTGGACTTTAGCCTCGCCCGCAAATCCTTGCCCTGAAAAGGTGCGTTGCGCTAGCGCCTGCGCGGCTTCGCGGTGTCGGGCGGCGTTGCCTTTGGTTCCAGTGCGCCGAGCCGCTCGCCCAGGAAGTCGATGAAAGTACGCAGCTTGGGCGCCATGTACTGCCGGCTCGTGTACACCGCAAAGAGCGTGACCGGCTCGGCCTCGTACTCCGGAAGCAGCCGCACGAGGCGGCCCTCTGCGAGGTCGTCGTCGATGAGCCACAGCGGCATGAACGCGATGCCCATGCCCGCATGCACCGCGTGCAGCGTGAGCGTGGTGTCGTCGGAGCGCATGGCCGGCGCGAGGCGCAGCGGCAGCATCCGCCCGCCCGGCCCCTTGAGCGCGAGGTTGTCTAGGTTCACGTAGCTCGGCACGATCGCGCCCAGCCGCGACAGGTCGGCCGGCAGCGCGGGGCAGCCGCCCATGCGCTTCAAATAATCAGGCGTGCCCGCGAGGTGAAAGGGCACGCGGCACAGCGGCCGCGCAATCAATGCGGGCGAGGGCTCCTGCGTGGCGCGCAACGCGAGGTCGTAGCCGTCGGCCGCGAGATCGACCTTGCGGTTCTCCAGGTGCATGTCGACCAGCACTTCCGGAAATCGCTCGCGATAGTCGGCGAGCACGCGCGCGAAACGCGGCGTGGCGCACCACACGGGCGCGCTCACCTTGAGCTGGCCCCGCGGCGCCTCGCTCGTCTGGCCGATCGCGGCCTCGGCTGCATCGAGCAGGTCGAGCGCGCGGCGGCTCTGCTCGTACCAGGCGGTGCCGGCCTCGGTCAGGCTCAGGTGGCGGCTGGAGCGGTGCAGGAGGCGCGCGCCGAGCGACTTCTCCAACTGCGCGACGTGCTTGCTCGCCATGGGGGGCGACATCGAAAGCCGCTCGGCCGCGGCCGTGAAGCTGCCGGCTTCGACGACCTCGCGGAACACGCGCAGGCTGGTCATGCGGTCCATCGATGGTTTCCTCAGGAGAAATGATTCGATGCATCGTAGCCGGTCGATTTCTTTTCAGGAAATGTCTACAGTCGATCCAACGCCTTCAAGGAGCATCGACTTGGCCCACGACAACACAACTTCCCGCCTCCCTACGTACTTCATCTCCCACGGCGGCGGCCCCTGGCCCTGGATGAAGAAGGAGATGGGCGCCACCTACGACCAGCTGGCCGCCTCGCTCGCCGACATGCCGCGGCAGATCGGGCGCACGCCCAAGGCCATCCTCATGGTGTCGGCGCATTGGGAGGCCCCGGCTTTCACGGTGCAGGGCAACCCCAGGCCGCCCATGATCTACGACTACGGCGGCTTCCCGCCCCACACCTACGAAGTGCGCTACGACGCGCCGGGCTCGCCCGAACTCGCGCAGCGCGTGCAGTCGCTCATCGCGGCGGCCGGCCTGCCGGTGCAGATCGACCCCGAGCGCGGCTACGACCACGGCATGTTCTCGCCGATGGCCGCGATCTACCCGAAGGCCGATGTGCCGGTGGTGCAGCTGTCGCTGCGTCGCGGTCTCGATCCGGCCGAGCACCTGGCGCTGGGACGTGCGCTCGCGCCGCTGCGCGACGAGGACGTGCTGATCGTCGGTAGCGGATTGAGCTATCACAACCTGCGCAACTTCGGCCCGCAGGCGCACGGCGTGTCCAAGGCTTTCGACGACTGGCTCGACGCCGCGGTGGTGAAGGGCGCGCCGGCCGAACGCGCCGCGCATCTGCAGGCGTGGGAAGCGGCGCCCGCCGCGCGCATGGCGCATCCGCGCGAGGAGCACCTGATTCCGCTGATGGTCGCGGTCGGCGCGGCCGAGGGCGAGGCCGGCGAGCGCGTCTACCACGAGGACGCCTTCATGGGCGGCCTGGTGGTCTCGAGCTATCGCTTCGGCGCGGTCTGACGGAGCGCGAGCCGGGTTGCGGCGCAGGTCAGGGCCGGGGGCCGTGGCGCCCGGCGCCTTCGGCATCGACGAGCCCGACGCGGGTTTGCTGCCCCCAGGTGCCGCGGCCGGTCAGGAAGGTCCACCAGCCCCACGCGGCGCCGGTGTGCCGAAGGATCTGGAAGGTGAAGGGCTCTACCAGCGCGGCCAGGAAGGCCTGCGCCATGTGGGCTTCGCCGGGTCGGCCGACCCAGCGCCTGTAAAGGTGCACCGACCACAAGTGAAAGGCCAGGTCGAGCACGATCTTCGCGCCGATCACCCCCGCCACCGGCGCGAGCACGCCGAAGTCGCCGCGCACCAGGTACATCAGCAAGAGACCGAAGGCGGCCAGCCCGTAGAGCGGCTGCAGCGTGTCGATGGCTTTCACCGGCAGCATCAGCGTGCCCAGCCAGCCGTAGCGCCGGTCGCCCACCATCGCGCGGTACCAGTACTGCGTTTGCAGGAAGCCTCCGAACCAGCGGCGGCGTTGCCGCAGGAAGGCGCCGGTGCTGCTGGGCGCATCGGTGTGGGCCTGCGCGTCGCCGAGCACGCGCACGGTCCAGGCGAGGCCGTGTGCCTCCGAGTGCCGGTGCAGCCGGTGGATGAGCTCGTAGTCTTCGACCAGGCAGTCGGTGTCGAAACCGCCCACCGCGCGCACCGCGTCGAGCCGGAAGCCGGCAAAGGCGCCCGAGATCAGCAGCAGCCCGTTGACCCGCATCCACGCATAGCGCGAGAGAAAGTTGCGGATGTACTCGTAGGTCTGGAACCACTGGAAGCAGCGTCCGGCCAGCGTGCGGCTGCACACGGGGGTGATGACGCCGGTGGCCGCCACCAGGTTCGGCTCCGCGGCGAACGCGCGGCGCACCGCGCCGATGGCCTCCTTGTCGAGCAGCGTGTCGCCGTCCACGGTGAGCACGGTGTCGGTGTCGATGCACTGCATGGCCGCATTGAGCGCCACCGCCTTGCCGCCGTGGGGCAGGCGCAGCCAGTAGAGCCCGGGGTGCAGGGTGCTGGCCTCGCTCAGCGCGCTCGGTGCACCTGGCGCCGGTGCCGTGAGGCCGTAGCGGGATGTGAGCAGCTCGGCGGTGGCGTCGGTGGAGCCGTCGTCCGCGATCACGATGCGGTCGGGCCTGTCGCTTTGCCCGAGCAGCGCGGCGAGCGTGACCGGCAGCACCGCGGCCTCGTTGTGCGAGGCGACGATCACGCCCAGCGTGGTGCGGCGCGCGTTGCCTTCCGGAGCGCCGATGGGGGCGGGTGGCGGGCGCTGCACGGTCCGCAGGATCGGCAAGGTCTTCCAGCCCACGAACAGCAGCAGCACGGTGTCGTACAGCACGTAGGCCACGCCCACCGACCAGGCACGCACGTTGCCGATGCGAAACGCCATGGCGAACAGCAGCGCCCAGAGCGCGAGCACGCCGCCGTGGATCAGCCAGCTTCGCAGCGGCGTGGCGGGCGGGGAGAGCCGCGGCGATGCGGCCACGAACGCGCGTTGGAGTGAATCGTTCAAGAGAAAGCTGCGGAAACTGAAGAGGCGCCGTGTGAGCGGCACGGCAAACGGAGTACGCAAGAACCCGACCAGCGGTTTCAAGGCGCCCGGAAGGCCCGGGGCAATGCCGGGACAATCGGGCGCGCCGAAGACTGAGTGCGTCCAGCCCCGAAAATTCCCCCATGCCCGAACAAAACAACCGCTACACCCGAACCGCCATCGCGCTGCACTGGGTGATTGCGCTGCTCATGGCGATCAACATCGCCCTCATCCTCCTGGTGAACCAATACCCCGACGAGTGGGTGCGGCCCGCCATCGACACCCACAAGTCGACCGGCATCACGGTGCTGGGGCTGGTGATCCTGCGCATCCTGTGGCGCGCAACGCACCGGCCGCCGGCCATGCCTGGCTCGTACGGACGCATCGAGCGTTTCGGCGCGCATGCCGCGCACGGGGTGCTCTACCTGCTGATGGTGCTGCTGCCGCTGTCCGGCTGGATGCACGATTCGGCCTGGAAAGACGCGGCCACGCACCCCATGCAGCTCTTCGGCCTCTTCGAATGGCCGCGCATCGGGTGGATCTCGGGCATCGAGCCGGCGCTCAAGGAGACCTGGCACACGGTGCTGGGCGGCGTGCACACCTGGGCCGGCTACGTGTTCTATGTGCTCTTTGCCCTGCACGTGCTGGGGGCGCTGAAGCACCAGTTCCTCGACGGCGAAGCCGAACTCCAGCGGATGCTCCCATGACCGACACCCAGACCCCCGCCGAATGCATTGCCCGCATCGACGCGCTCTCCACCCATCACGACCCCGTGCACGAAGGCGTGCGCGTGCGCTGGCGCCGCTTCGGCACCGACACCACGCAGCCGCCCATCGTGCTGCTGCACGGCGGCCACGGCAGCTGGATGCACTGGCTGCGCAATGCCGAGGCCCTGTCGGCCCAACGCACGCTGCTCCTGCCCGACATGCCGGGCTTCCACGATTCCGATGGGTTGCCGCGCGTGGCGCCCGGCGAAGACTCGCTGCTGCCCTTGCTGAACGCGCTCGGCGGCACGCTCGATGCGCTCGTCGGCGCGGGCACGCCCATCGACCTGGGCGGCTTCTCCTTCGGCGGCCTCACCGCCGCGCGCTTCGCGGTGCAGCGCGGCGTAGTGCGCAAGCTCGCGCTCCTGGGCAGCGGCGGCCACGGCACGCTGCGCCGCATGACGGCCCAGATGATCAACTGGCGCGCCGCCCCCGACCGCGAAGCCGAGCGCGCCGCGCTGCTGCACAACCTGGGCGCGCTGATGCTGCACGACACCGCGGCCATCGACCCGCTGGCCTTCGAGATCCACGACGTCTCGTGCCACGGCACGCGTTTTCGCAGCAAGGAGGTGTCGCAGGCCGGTGGCCTGCGCAAAGCGCTCGACACGCTGGGCGTGCCGACGCTTCTGCTCTGGGGCGAGTACGACGTGACGGCCGATCCGCGTCCGCTCGTGGCGCTGCTCGCGAGCGAGGGGCCGAACCGCGAAGGCGTGGTCGTCGACGGCGCGGGGCACTGGGTGCAGTACGAGCGCGCCGCCGAGACCAATGCGCAGCTGCGCAATTTCTTCGGCTGAACTTCGCCCTCGCTACTGCTTCGTGAGGCCGAGCTTGCGAATGGTCTCGGCCCACTGGTCGTAGGTCGTGCGCGTCAGCTCGGCCAGTTGCTGCGGCGTGGACGACTCGGCTTCGTAGGCACCCTGGCGGAAGAAGTCGCGCGTGGCCGGCATCGCCAGCACCTGCGCGAGCGCCGCGTTGAGCTTCGCGACCACCGGTGCCGGCATGCGCGCAGGCCCGTAGAAGCCGAGCCAGCTCGCCATGTCGACACCGCTCACGCCTTGCTCGGTCATCGTGGGCACGTCGGGCAGCATCGCGCTGCGCCTGGGCGCCGCCACCGCCAGCATGCGCACCTTGCCGGTGGCCGTGTTCTGGATGGCGTTGGGCGCCGCGTCGAAGTAGTACTGCACGCGGCCCGCGAGAAAGTCCTTCGCCGCATCCGCGCCGCCCTTGTAGGGCACGTGCACCACGTCGAGCCCGGCCTGCCGCGCAAAGGCCTCGCCGTAGATGTGCGACGAGGTGCCGGTGCCGAACGAGGCGTAGCTCATCTTTCCGGGGTTGGCCTTGATGTAGGCGACCAGCTCCTGCACGTTGCGCGCCGGCACGCTGGTGTGCACCGTCAGCACAAGAGGCCCACGCGCGCCGAGCGAGATGGGCGTCAGGTCCTTGAACGGGTCGTAGCGCACCTGCGCCAGCGTCTGCGGGTTCTGCGCGACCACGGAAGAGGGCGCGTACATGAAGGTGTAGCCGTCGGGCGCCGCGCGGATCACCTCCTCGGTCGCGAGGATGAAGCTCGCGCCCGGCCGGTTCTCGACGATGACAGGCGTCTGCAGCACCTCGCCGAGTTTGTTGGCGACGAAGCGCACCTGCGAATCGGAGGCGCCGCCCGCCGCGAGGCCAAGCACGATGCGGATGCTGCGGCCCTTTTCCGGAAAGTCCGCGGGCGAGGCGGCGGGCGAAGCGAGCGGCAAGGCGACCGCGCCCAGCGCGAGCCACGCGGCGATGCGGCGCCGGGAGAAAACGAAAGCGGTGGTCATTGCTTGGCCAAGCCTACCTGCTGAACCATGGCGCCCCAGCGCTCGTAGGTCGTGCGGGTGATGCCTGCAAATTCTTCCGGCGTCGTCGCGCCGGCTTCGTACCCGCCCGTTCGATAGAACTCGCGCACCTGCGGCATCGCCAGCACCTGCGTGAGCGCCGCATTGAGCCGGGCGACCACCGGCGCGGGCATGTGCGCCGGCCCGTAGAAGCCGAGCCAGCTCGGCAGGTCCAGGCCCGCGATGCCTTGCTCGGCGAAGGTGGGCACGTCGGGCAGCGCCGGGATGCGCGCGTTCGCCGCGATCGCGAGGATCTTCACCTTGCCCGAGGCCGAGGTGATGACGGCCGACGAGGCCGAATCGAACATGTACTGCACGCGCCCGCCGATCAGGTCCTTGGCCGCGTCCGAGCCGCCCTTGTAGGGGATGTGCACCGCATCGACGCCGGTCTTCTTCACGAAGGCCTCGCCGTAGATGTGCGAGGAGGTGCCCGCGCCGAACGAGGCATAGCTCACCTTGCCGGGGTTGGCCTTCACGTAGGCCACCAGTTCCTTCACGTTGTTGGCGGGCACCGTGGTGCTCACCGACAGCACCAGCGGCCCGCGCCCGCCCATCGAGATGGCGGTGAAGTCCTTGAACGGGTCGTAGGGCACCTGCGCGAAGGTGTGCGGGTTCTGCGCCATGGTGGAGGAGGGCGCGTACAGCAGCGTGTAGCCGTCGGGCAGCGCGCGCGACACCTCGTTGGCCGCGAGCATGGTGCTCGCGCCGGGGCGGTTGTCCACGATCACGCTGGTGCCCAGCACCTCGCCGAGCTTCTGCGCCACGATGCGCGCCTGCGCGTCGGTGCCGCCGCCGGCGGTGAAGCCCACGACGATGCGGATCGGTTTGCTGCGCGACGGAAAGTCCTGCGCGAACGCGAGCGGCGCCAGACCCAGCAAGGCCGCGGCGCCGAGGGCCGCGCCGAATGCACGGCGGGTGCCGTTGAGTTTCTTCATCGATGTCTCCGTTGGAATGTCCTTCTTATATTGATTTAGAAAATCATAAAAATCCATATTGACTAGGGAATACCCCAAACAAACGGCTTTCAAGGCCATTTTTGTTTGACAAAATGAACATTGAAATCAAAATACGACGAAACAGCCCATCCAAGACACCTATCCATGAAAACTGTCGTCCGCACCGACGAGCGCATCCTGTCCTCCGACATCTTCGACCGCGACAGCCGCGTCAAGCGGCCTGACCATGGCAGCTGGGCCGAGCCTGGCAAGAACATCCCGGTCTATCACCGCTGCGGCGTGCTGGTGGTCGGCGGCGGACCCTCGGGCACCGCGGCCGCCGCTGCCGCGGCCCGCGCCGGCGCCGACGTGGCGCTGCTCGAGCGCTACAACCACCTGGGCGGCCTCTCCACCGGCGGCCTCGTGATCTGGATCGACCGCATGACCGACTGGGAAGGCAAGCTGGTGATCCGCGGCTTCGCCGAAGAACTGTTCGACCGCCTGCCCGCAGACGCCATCGCCGGCCCGCAGCGCGAGGACTGGGGCTCTCAAGACGCGGCCAAGGCCGCGCACTGGTCGCAGCGCACGGCCGCGTACCACGGCGTGGTCACCTGGTCGCCCACCATCGACCCCGAGCGCCTGAAGCTGCTCTCGCAGGAGATCGTGCTGGAGCGCAAGGTCAAGCTCATCTACCACTCGTGGGCCGCAATCCCGATCGTGCAGGACGGCGCGGTGAAGGGCGTGGTCTTCGAGAGCAAGGAGGGCCGCATGGCCATCATGGCCGACGTGGTGGTCGATGCCACCGGCGACGGCGACCTCTTCGCCCGCGCCGGCGCCGCCTACGTGAACGACATCGAAGAAGCCGACGTGCACCACTGCATGAACACCTCGTGGCTCTTCGGCGGCGTGGACATGAACCGCTGGATCGAATTCAAGGCCGGCCAGCCCGAGGCCTTCGCCGGCTTCATGGCGCGCGGGCGCGAGCAGCTCGGCCTTTTCGAGCGGCCCTTCGTCTCGTGGCGCAACGACGTGGCGCTCTTCATGGGGCCGCGCCAGTCGGGCTACTCGGCGCTCGACGTGGACGACCTCACGGCCGTGGAAGTGCGCTCGCACCGCGCCATGGCCGCGCACCTCGATTACTTCAAGGCGCACGCGCCCGGCTTCGAGGACGCCTACCTGATGCTGAGCGCACCGCAGATCGGCGTGCGCCATGCGCGGCGCCTCTCCGGCGTGGGCGCGGTGCTGCGCAGCCAGTGGCCCGACGGCGTGGCGCTGGCGGACGAGATCGGCGTAACGCCTGCGGTGTCGCCGAAATTCCCGAACATCTCCATTCCCTACGGCGCGCTGGTGCCGCAGCAGCTCGACGGCCTCCTGGCCTGCGGTCGTCACATCTCGTGCGACCGCAATTCGCACGGTTTCATGCGCGAGATTCCGCAGTGCTGGATCACCGGGCAGGCGGCCGGCGTGGCGGCGGCGCTGGCCTCGCGCGGCGGCATCGCGCCGCGCCGCGTGGACATCGGCGCACTGCAGTCCGAATTGCTGGCGCAGGGCGTGTACCTGCGTGGCGGCGGCGACGCCGGCGAAGGCGCTACAGCAACTCCGGCCGAAGCCAGCGCCTGACCCCACCCCTCGTCGCCATGAACCCGGCCGACCTCCTTTCGCGAGCCTCTACATTGCAGAGTCTTGCAAAGCGTTCAAAGGGTCCCTTCATGTCCACCGACAAAAACGACAGCTCTCTTTCTGCGGCAGATGCCTCCGATTCGCGCGGCGAGCGCTCCGACACCGTGAGCGCGCTGGAGCGCGGCATCTCGGTGCTGCGCTGCTTCAGCGAAGAGCGCCCGGTGCTCGGCCACGCCGACGTGGCGCGCATCACCGGCATTCCGCGTCCCACGGTCAACCGGCTGGTCGCAACGCTGCTCTCGCTGGGCATGCTCAAGCCCGCGCAGGCGCCCGACCGCTTCATGCTCGGGCCGGGCGTGGTGTCGCTTTCGCGCGTGTTCCTCGGCAGCCTCGATGTGCGCGCCGCCGCACGGCCCAGCATGCAGGCCATGGCCGAGGAGGTGGGCGCCTCCGTCTACCTCGCGGTGCGCGACGGCATGGAGATGGTGCTGATCGAGGCCTGCCGCCCGCGCTCGTCGATGCTGTCGGCGCGGCTGGACGTCGGCTCGCGCGCGCCGCTGCCGAACTCGGCGCTCGGCCGCGCGTACCTCTCGGCGCTGCCCGATGCGCAGCGCAACCAGTTGGTGGATTCGATGCGACTCCTGCGCGGCCCCGAGTGGGACGGCATCGCCGCGCCCATGACGCGCGCCATCGGCGAGGCCAGGCGGCTGGGCTACTGCCTCTCGCTCGGCGAATTCCACCGCGAGATCAACTCGGTGTCGGTGCCGCTCATCGGCCCCGACGGCGAAGTGATGGCGCTCAACGGCGGCGGCGCCGCCTTCGTGTTCACCGAAGACAGATTGCGCAACGAACTCGCACCGCGGCTGCACGACATCGCGCTCACCATCGCGCGCGACATCGGCGGGCACGTGCCTTCACCCTCGCCGGGCTAGCCGCCCGGCCGGGGTTCATTCCCCCACGACACAGAAGAACGGAGACACAGGTCATGCACCTGAGCAACGAAGAAAAAGCCATGTACGACGGCCGCGACGGACCGGCCGTGCAGAAGGCGATGGACCTCCTGATGCGCTACGGCGAAGCCCTGGGCGCCGAGCGACTGGTCGAGACGCGCAACGTCTGCGCCACCATCACCTCGACCACGCCCTTCCAGCGCGACTTCGCGCTCGCCAAGGGCGGCGGCATGGACGCGGTGTTCTCCGAATTCAGCCTCGACAGCCAGGAGACCGTCGAGATCCCGAAGTTCAAGGTCTTCACGAGCCACCTGCAACTGGGCTTCGACCCCGGGCAGCCCGAGCGCATGGGCGTGAGCGAAGAGATCGTGCAGTTCTACAACCGCAGCGAGCGCCATGCGGCCGGCCTCGGCGCGCAGATCATGAACACCTGCACGCCCTACCAGGTCGGCAACATCCCCACGCGCGGCGAACACTGCGCGTGGATGGAATCGTCGGCGGTGGTGTATTGCAATTCGGTGCTGGGCGCGCGCACCAACACCGAAGGCCGCGAGAGCACGGGCGCGGCGATGCTCACCGGGCGCATTCCGTACTGGGGCTACCACCTCGACGAGAACCGCCGTGCGACGCACGTGATCGAGCTCGACATCGACGTGGAGTCGGTGCAGGACTGGGGCCTGCTCGGCTACTACATCGGCGAACACGTGCAGGAGCGCGTGCCGGTGGTGCACAGCAAGCGCGGCATCGGCCGCGTGCCGAACCTGCCGCGGCTCAAGCACTTCGGCGCGGCCGCGTCGTCGTCCGGGGGCGTGGAGATGTACCACATTGCCGGCATCACGCCCGAGGCGCTGACGCTGGAGCAGGCGCTCGGCGGCAAGGCGCCCGTCGAGGTGCTGCGCTACGGCGAGGCCGAGCGCCGCACGACCTACGAGAAGATCAATGTGACGGGCAAGGATGCGGAGGTGCAGTACGTGATGCTCGGCTGCCCGCACTACACGATCGAGCAGATCTGGGAGGCCGCGCAGCTCATCGAGGGGCGCAAGGTCCATCCCGATTGCGAGCTGTGGATCTTCACGCCGCGCGCCATCAAGTCGCTGGCCGACCGCAACGGCTACACCAAGATCATCGAGGACGCGGGCGGCATCCTCATGACCGACAGCTGCTCGGCCATGAGCCGCGCCGTGCCCAAGGGCACGAAGACGGTGGCGCTCGATTCCGCCAAGCAGGCGCACTACCTGCCCGCCATCCTCGGCGTGCAGGCGTGGTTCGGCAGCACGGCCGAATGCGTCGATGCAGCCTGCACCGGCCGCTGGAACGGGGGGTATGCATGAACGCCGCCGTCATGACTGAAAGCACCATCGTGATCCGTGGCCGCAAGGTGGTCGGCGGCGTTGCGGAAGGCGAGGCGCTCGTCACGCGCGACCGCATCTCGGGCTGGGGCGGCATCGACCCGCGCACCGGTACCGTCGTCGAGACGCGCCACGAGCTGCGCGGCCAGAGCTTCGCCGGCAAGGTGCTGGTGTTCCCTGGAGCCAAGGGCTCGTCGGGCTGGTCCGCGATGTTCCACATGACGCGGCTCATGAACTCCGCGCCCGCGGCGTTCCTGTTCAACGAGATGACGACCAAGATGGCGCTGGGCGCCGTGGTCACGCACTCGCCGTCGATGACCGATTTCGAGCGCGATCCGCTCGAATGCATCGAGACGGGCGACTGGGTGCGCGTGGACGCCGACCGCGGCGTGATCGAGATCACCAAAAATAAGAACGGAGACCGCCCATGACCCGCCCCCTGCGCAGCAACTTCCCGCGCGGCTCCTACCTCTGGTCGGTGCGCAATGCGCACTGGCGCGCGCTCGGCATTCCGGAAGAGGATTGCGAGAAGCCCAAGATCGCCATCGTCAACAGCTCCTCGGAGCTGGCCGCGTGCTTCAGCCACCTGGACAAGGTGGCGGCGGAGATCAAGACCGCGATCCGCGCGGCGGGCGGCGTGCCGTTCGAGATCCGCACCGCGGCGCCCAGCGACTTCATCACCGGTGCGGGCGCGCGCGGCGCCTACATGCTCGGCGCGCGCGACCTCGTGACCAACGACATCGAAGTGGCCGTCGAAGGCGCGCAGCTCGACGGCATGGTCTGCCTCACCTCGTGCGACAAGACCGTGCCGGGGCAACTCATGGCGGCCGCGCGGCTCAACATCCCGGCGCTGCTCGTGCCCTGCGGCTACCAGCCCAGCGGCGAGTACCGCGGCAAGCACATGGACATCGAGGAAGTGTTCATCGGCGCGATGCACGCCGTCACCGGCAACCTGCCGGTGGAAGAGCTGGTCGGCATGAGCCGCGAGGCGATCCGCGGGCCTGGCGTGTGCTCGGGCCTGGGCACGGCCAACTCGATGCACATCGTCTGCGAGGCGCTGGGCATGGCCTTGCCCGGCAGCGCGCCGGTGGCCGCGCTGAGCCCAAAGATGATGGCCGACGTGCGCGCGGCCGGCACGCGCATCGTGCAGATGGTGCTGGACGACCTGAAGCCGCGCGACATCCTCTCGCCCGGCGCCTTCGCCAACGCGGTGCGCGCGGTGCTGTCGGTCGGCGGCTCGCTCAACACGGCCAAGCACCTGCAGGCGATATCGACCGAAGGCGAGTGCGGCGTCGACGTGTACGGCCTCTTCGAAAGCCTCGGCCCCACGACCCCTGTGCTGGCCGGCGTGCGGCCCATCGGCGAGCATTCGATCGAAGCCTTCGAGGCGGCCGGTGGTTGCCGCGCGTTGATGAAGCAGCTCGCGCCGCTGCTCGATACGGGCGCGCTCACGGTGACCGGCGGCACGGTCGCCGACAACCTGCGCCATGCCCAAGTGATGGACGCCGAAGTGATCCGACCCATCTACCGCCCGGTCGCGCCTCTGCCGGCCATCGTGCTGCTGCGCGGCAATCTCGCGCCCGAGTCGGGCCTCATCAAGACCGGCATCGCCGAGCGCAAGGTGCGTCGTTTTACCGGCCCGGCCGGGTGCTTCTGGACCTCGGACGCCGCCATCGCGGCGCTGAAGAACAACGAGATCGTCCCCGGCCAGGTGGTCGTGATGCGCGGCGCCGGCGCGTGCGGCGGACCGGCCATGGGCGGCGGCGCGTCGCGCGTGGTGTTCGCGGTCGATGGCGCGGGCCTGGGCGACCAGGTCGCGCTGCTGACCGATGGGCATCTCTCGGGCCTGGTGTGCAAGGGGCTAGTGGTGGCCGAGGTGTCGCCCGAGGCCGCGCTCGGCGGGCCGCTCGGCCTCGTGCGCGACGGCGACGTGATCACCATCGACCTGGATGCGCGACGCCTGGACATCGCACTGACCGACGCCGAACTTGCCGCCCGCCGCGCCGACTGGCAGGCGCCGCCGCCGGCCTTCGACACCGGCTGGCTGCAGCAGTACCGGCGCAATGTGAGCCCGCTGTCCAAGGGCGCGGTGCTCGTGCGCACCGAGCGCCCGCAGCCCGCCAGCTAGGCCTTTTCCATCCCCGGCTTCGCCAACCGGTGCGCACCCCCGTGCGCACCCGGTGGCGCAGCCCTGCGCGCGATTTCCGGGATTGCAGAGTTTTCAACCCAAAAAAGAGCAGGAGACAAGAAACCATGAAGAGACTTTTGATGTGGTCGGCCATCGGCCTTGCCAGCAGCGGCGCAGCGCATGCGCAATCGAGCGTCACGCTGTTCGGCGTGATGGACCTGGGCGTGCAGTACACCAAGGGCGAGGGCGGCGGCTCGGTCAAGGCGCTGTCGAACGGCGGGCTCTCGACGAGCCGGATCGGCTTTCGCGGCACCGAGGACCTGGGCGGCGGCCTGCGCGCAGGCTTCTGGCTCGAAGGCAGCCTGAACCCGGACTTGGGCACCGGCCGCCCGAGCAACAGCAACAACCAGACGAGCGGGGCGGGCACTGCGGGGCCGATCACCTTCGACCGCATGTCCTTCGTGAGCCTCTCGCACGATTCGCTGGGCGAGGTGCGGCTGGGCCACGACTTCATTCCGACGCACTACAACAGCATCTACTTCGACCCCTTCAATGCCAACGGCGTGGCGCGCGCGGGCAACCTCACTTTCGCGGGCGCGGGCACCGGACCGCTGCCCACGGCCATCACCGGCAGCAACACGGTGAGCTACTGGCTGCCGGCCGGGCTGGGCGGCTTCTACGGCATGGCGATGATCGGCACCGGCGAGAACGACTCCACCGCGCCGAACCGCGACGACGGCAACTTCGGCGGCGCGCGCTTCGGTTTCGCCTCGGGCGCTTTCGACATCGCGGCAGCCGTGACGCGATCGCACTTCAACGCCACCTCCACCATCGGCAACTACACGCACGCCAACATCGGCGGCACCTGGGACGCGGGCTTCGCGAAGTTCTTCGCGCTCTACAACAAGGTGACGGTGAAGCTCGCGGGCGGCACGGTGCGCAAGAACACCGCCGAGATCGGCGCGCACATCCCGGCCTTCGAGGTCGGCCGCATCCGCGTGAGCTACGCCTACCTGGACGACCGCAGCGACGAGAGCCTGCGCAACGCCAACGGCATGCCGCGCAACCGCGACGACGCGCGCCAGTTCGGCATCGGCTACGTGCACAACCTCTCCAAGCGCACCGCGCTCTACGGCACCTACGCGCGCCTCATGAACAGCGGGCAGGCGCGCTACGTGGTGAGCGGCGGCGTGGCACCGGCGGGCGGCAAGCGCTCGTCGGGGTGGGAGTTCGGTGTGCGGCACCTCTTCTGATCTTCCGATCTTCTGAACCAAGGAGGCTTTCATGCGACGCAGAAACCTGGCCCTGGCGGCCCTTGCAACGACGGTGCTGCCCGGTGCGGCGGCCTGGAGCGCCGACGCCTATCCGAACAAGCCGCTGCGGCTGATCGTCGGCTTCGCGCCCGGCGGCGGCGCCGATTCGCTCACGCGGATCATCGCGGAGGGGTTGTCCAAGCAGCTCGGCCAACAGGTGATCGTGGAGAACCGCCCGGGCGCCGACGGCGTGCTCGCGGCGCAGGCCACCTCGTCGGCCAAACCCGACGGCTACACGCTGCTGATGGGCACCAACACCGCGATGGTCGCCGCGCCCACGCTGCGGCCGACTTCGCCCTACGACCCGTTCAAGGCCTTCACGCCGATCAGCTCGGCGGGGCAGTTCTCGATGTTCCTCGTGGTGCCGTCGAGCCTGCCCGTCAAAAGCGTGAACGAGCTGCTGGCGATGGTGGCGGCCAAGCCCGGTGCCTACAACTCCGCATCGAGCAACAGCGCCTCGGAGCTCGCGATGCTGCAACTGCTGGGCGACCGCAAGGTCGTCAACGCGCGCTACAAGGGCGACATGCAGGCCATGACCGACCTGCTGGGCGGGCAGATCCACATGATGTTCACCACCGGCACGCTGGCGCCGGGCTTCGTGAAGGAAGGGCGCATCCGCGCGCTGGTCACGCTGCTGCCGCAGCGCAGCGGCCTCTTGCCCGATGTGCCGACGGGCGGCGAACTCGGGCTGGGCAAGCTCACGATCACGCCGTGGGCCGGCTTTTTCGGGCCGCCGGGACTGCCGAAGGAGATCACCGGCAGGCTCTCGCAGGAACTGCAGAACACGCTCAAGCGGCCGGACGTGCACGCGCAATTGGTGCAGCAGGGCTTCGAGGGCTACGGCATGAGCCCCGAGAAGTTTGCCGGGTTCTTCCGCACGCAGTACGACGCCTTCGGCGCGACGGTGCGGGAGCACAACGTCAAGTTCGAATAGCGGCGGCTTCGCGGCGCCAGAAGGCCGCATCGGGAAAGGTGCCTGCACCGGCCGCCGCGTTGTCGGCCATGTGCTCGGCGCGGCTCGTGCCGGGGATCGCGCAGGTCACGGCCGGGTGGCTCAGCACGAACTTCAGGAGCACCTGCGCCCAGCTCGTGCAGCCGATCTCGCCGGCCCAGGCGGGCAGCGGCTTGTCGCGCAGGCGCCGCAGCAGGCCGCCGCCGCCGAAGGGCATGTTGACGATCACCGCCACGCCGCGCTCGGCCGCGAGCGGCAGCAGGCGCTCTTCGGCATCGCGCGCATCGAGCGAATAGTTGATCTGCAGGAAGTCGAGCTTCTCGGCGCGCAGCACGGCCTCGACCTCGCCGTAGGCCGAGGCGGTGTAGTGCGTGATGCCGATGTAGCGCACGCGGCCCTTGTCCTTCCAGCCGCGCAGGGTGGCCAGGTGGGTGCGCCAGTCGACCAGGTTGTGCACCTGCATCAGGTCCATCTGCTTCGTGCGAAGCCGCGCGAAGGACTGCTCCATCTGCGCGATGCCGGCCTCGCGGCCCGAGGTCCAGACCTTGGTGGCGAGGAAGGGCTTGGCGCGTGGCTTCGATGCGACCAGGAGTTCGCCGGTGGTTTCCTCGGAGCGGCCGTACATCGGCGAGCTGTCGATCACCGTGCCGCCGGTCGCGAAGAGCGCATCGAGCACGCCGGGCAGGCGCTTGTATTCGTCGGTGCCGGGGCGCTGGTCGAAGCCGATCCAGGTGCCGCAGCCGACGACCGGCAGGGCTTCCTTGGTGGAAGGGATGGGGCGGGTGGTCATCTGCATCGCGGGCCTGCCTTGCTGCTGGGCGAACGAGGGGAGCGCGGCACCCGCGCAGAGTGCGGCGCCCAGTCGGAGCAACCGGGCGCGGGTGAGGGCGGGGATGGCGGAGAGAGGGGGCGTGTTCGTGGAGGGCGTCACGAACGAAATTCTGCGCCTGTCCGCTACGTTTCAGCGCAGGTAGCGCCCGTCGGCCTTGAGCATCGAGAGCTCGGAGAAGGTCAGCCCGCGGTGTTCGCCCGGCCGGTACGACACGGCGATGCCGCCGATGTCCAGCGTCTTGAACGACTCCAGGCCCTTCTGCAGCGACTCGGGCGTCGGGTTCGCGCCCGCGCGCTTCAGGCCCTCGACCATGACCTTGGCCGTAACGTAGCCCTCCAGGCTCGCATAGCTGAAGTCGTTCACGCCGATCTTCTTCATCGCCGCTTGGTACTCGGCGATGACGGGCATTGCGCTGTTCCACGGATAGGGCACGACCTGCGAGATGACCACGCCGGCCGCGTCCTTCCTGATGTCCTGGAAGAGCTTCTGCCCGTTCAGGAAGGAGAACGAATAGAAGGCCGTCTCGCCGCCCGCCGCGCGGTAGGCGGTGATGAACTTGGCGGCCACGTCGTTGGTGGTCGACAGCACCACCGCCTTCGGCTTGAGCTTGACCAGTTCGGCCGCGCGCTCGGCGGCGTCGGAGCCGTCGTTCTTGATGGCGACGCTGCCGACCATCTTGTCGCCGCGCTCGGCAATGAATTTCTGCGTGCTCTCCATCGCCGAGCGCGCGCCGGGGTTGTCGTTGTGCGCGAAGGCGATGCGCGAGAGGCCGATGGTGAACAGGTGGTTCACGATGCGGCTGTATTCCTCGTCGAAGCTGATGCGCACCGGAAAGCCGTATTCGGTGAACTTCACGACCGGGCCCGCGCCCGTGTACGGGCCCACGATGGGCAGCTTGAGCTCGTTGGCCGCCTTGATCGCCCCCACCGCCGACGAAGTGCCGATGGGCATCAGCACGCCGATGGCGCCGTCCCTGGCGAAGGTCTTGACGTTCTCGGCGCCCTTGGCCGGGTCGTAGGCGTCGTCCAGCTGGCGCAACTCGACCGGCCGGCCGTTGATGCCGCCGTTCGCGTTCAGTGTGGTGAACATGGCACGGATGCCGAGCAGCGGCTCGGTCGACAGCGACGCGAGCGGGCCGGTCTGCACGTAGGTCTGGCCGATGAGCAGGGGTTTGCCGCTCTGCGCATGCGCCGAAGCAGACAGTCCGAGGACGAAGGCGGCGAAGGCGGAAGCCAGGAATTGAATCTTTTTGTGTGTCATGGTCACAAACTGTTAACTGATCCATCTTAAGGCGCGGGCCCTTCCAGGTAAATCGATCTCCGGTTGCGGCCCGGGAAATACTGTATAAAAATACAGTTAACAGTTGCATCATGGGCCTCCCTTTCCTCGACTCCTTTTCCGCCGCCGCCGGCCGTGGCGTCTGGCATGCCGACGAACTCGGCCTGGCCGACGCGCAGGTCGTCGCGACCGGCCACGCCACGCTCGACGCGGAGTTGCCCGGCGGCGGCTGGCCGGTCGGCGCGATGACGGAGCTGCTGCAAGGCGCGCCCGAGGCGCATGTCTGGCGGCTGCTGCTGCCCGCGCTGGCGCAGGCGGTGCAGGCGCGCGGCGGGCCGGTGGTGCTGATCGGCGCGCCCTACGAGCCCTGCGGGCCCTCGCTCGCGGCGCAGGGGCTGCCGGTGGAGGCGCTGATGTGGGTCAAGAGCGATGCGCCGGCCGCGCGCCTGTGGGCCTGCGAACAGGCGCTGCGCTGCGCGGACGTGGCCGCCGTGCTGGCCTGGCTGCCGCAGGCGCGGGTGGGCGAATTGCGGCGGCTGCAGCTGGCGGCCGCACAGCATGACGTGATGCTTTTCGTGTGCCGGCCCGAGTCGGCCGCGCAGGGGGCTTCGCCTGCGCGGCTTCGTCTCCAGGTGGAGCGCTGCGCGGCCGATGCATCGCAGATCGAGCTGAGCATCCTCAAGCGCCGCGGTCCGCCGCTGGCTTCGCCCGTGATGCTGCCGGCGCGCAACGAGCGCATGACCGCGCTGCTCGCAGCGGCCCGGCTGCGCCGCAAGCTGCGCCTGCAACAGCAGGGCACGGTGCTGGCTGGCGACACGGCGACGACCGCGACTGTGGTGCGCATCGACGCGTGGAAGGGAGGCCCCAATGCACTGGATCGCATTGCGGTGGTCGCTTGAAGCCTACGCGCCCGACGCTCCGCAGCTGCCCACGCCCGAAGCCCTCGGCTGGTGGGCGCTGGAATACACGCCGCACGTCGCTTGGCAGGACGAGGCGCTCATGCTCGAAGTCTCGGCCTGCGAGCGCCTGTGGGGCGGGCGACTCCAGCTGATGCGCCAGCTGGTCGCCGTCAATCCCGCGCCCGATGTGCGCATGCTGGGCGCGCAGGGCGCCACCAGCCTGATCGCGCTCGCGCGGCTTCGCATGTTCGAGCGGCAGGAAGAGCGCCCGAAGGACATACCGTCCGGCCTGCCGCTGGACACGCTGACCGCCGCGCATCCCCACCTGGACCTGCTCGCCCGCCTGGGCTGCCGCACCTGGGGCGACGTGGCCGCCTTGCCGCGCGGCGGCCTCACGCGGCGCTTCGGCGCCGGACTGCGCGCGGCGCTCGATGCGGCCTGGGGCCTGCGTCCCGAGAGCCACGACTGGCTCACGCTGCCCGACGTGTTCGAGCAGAAGCTGGAACTGCCCGCGCTCGCCGAGACCGCGCCCGAACTCATGTGGTCGGCCAACCGCCTGCTCTCTGCGCTGCAGATCTGGCTGCGCGCCCGCCAGCGCGGCGCGCGCGCGCTCGAGCTGCAATGGACGCTCGACCTCAAGCGCTTCAACGGCGTGAACCTGCCGCCGCACCAGCAGGTCACCGTGCGCACCGCCGAGCCCACGCAGGACATGGCCCACCTGCGCCGGCTGCTCTCGGAAAAGCTCGCCCTCACCACGCTCGCCGCGCCCGCGAGCTGGCTCAGGCTGCGCACGCTCGAGACCGATCCGTGGGCCGGTGCCAGCACCAGCTTCCTGCCCGAGGACAACCGCAAGGGCGACAAGCTGCACGAGATGGTCGAGCGCCTGAGCGTGCGGCTCGGCGCACACCAGGTGGTGGTACCTTGCGCGAAGGCCGACCACCGGCCCGAGCGCAAGCAGGCATGGCGGCCCGCGTTGCAGAAGGAGAAGGCGCCGGACAGGACCCGCAAAGAGACGAAAGAAGCGAAGGAGGCGGCTTCGCAGTCGCAGCAGCCCGATGCGATCTACCCGCCGTGGCTGTTGCCCCAACCGCTCCTGCTCGAGATGGACGGCGAGCGCCCCTGCTACCGCGGCCCGCTGAGCAAGCTGATCGGGCCGCAGCGCGTCGAGGCCGGCTGGTGGGGCGGCAAGGAAGACGGAGGCCAGCCGGCGATGCGCGATTACTACGTGGCGGAAAGCCCGGAAGCGGGGCTCGTGTGGATCTTTCGCGAGCGGCCCTCGGCGCGCTTTTCTTCGGGCGAGGTGCGCTGGTACCTGCAGGGGTTCTATGCCTGAACTGAGCGACAAGCAGGAGCGCAAGCGCCAGCCGGCCAAGGTGCATGCGCTGCCGGTCGCGCTGCGCAAGAAAACCGCGGCGACGTTGCCCGACTACGCCGAGCTGCACTGCCTGACCAACTTCAGCTTCCAGCGCGGTGCGTCGACGCCCGAGGAGGTGGTCGAGCGCGCCTACCAGCTGGGGTATGCCGCGCTGGCGATCACCGACGAGTGCTCGGTGGCCGGCATTGTGCGCGCCTACGTCTGCAGGCGCGACATGGAACGCACGCTCGACGAATACGAAAAGGAGCACCCCGACGAGCCGCCGATCCCGCGCAACTTCGATTTCCGTTTGCTGTTCGGCAGCGAGTTCCGCTTCGAGCGCTTCAGGCTCGTGGTAATCGCGAACGACACCGAGGGCTGGGGCAACCTGTGCGAATTCATCACCGCCGCACGCAACACCGAGTTGCCCAAGGGCGAGTACCGCGTGAGCTGGGAGGGCAGCGACGTGGCTTCGCTGCAGCGCTGCCAGGTGCTCTTCGTGCCGCAACGCAACCCGGGCGGCGCGATGGATGCCGCCACGCTGCACGAAGACCTGCTGGCCGCCAAGGCGCTGTATGGCGACAACCTCTGGCTGGCCGTGGAGATGCTCAACGAGCTCGACGACGACCTGTGGTTCGTCACGCTCATGCAGGCGGGCGAGCAGACCGGCGTGCCTCTGGTGGCGGCGGGCGACGTGCACATGCATGCGCGTGCCCGCAAGCCGCTGCACGACGTGCTGACGGCGGTGCGCGAAGGCAAGACCGTGGCCGAGTGCGGCTTTGCGCTGCAGTCCAACGCCGAGCGGCATCTGCGGCAGCGGGTGCGCTTGGCCGAGCTTTACCTGCCCGGGATGCTGGCCAATACGCTGGTGGTGGCCGATCGGTGCAGGTTCGATCCGGAGGTGATCCGGGAGAACTACAAGTACCCGCTGGAAATGCTGGGCAGCAACGAGACGGCGACGCAGACGCTGGCGCGCAAGACGTGGGAAGGCGCGCAGGTGCGTTACCCGAACGGCATTCCCGATGGAGTGCGTACACAGCTGCAAAAAGAGCTGGACCTGATCCGCGAGCTCGAATACGAGATGTTCTTCCTTACCGTGGAGAACATCGTGCGCTTCGCCCGCTCACGGGAAATTCTTTGCCAGGGCCGCGGCTCCTCGGCCAATTCCGCCGTCTGCTACTGCCTCGGCATCACCGCGATCAACCCCGCGAAGGGCCACCTGCTGTTCGAGCGATTCCTCAGCCGCCATCGCAAGGAACCTCCGGACATCGACGTCGACTTCGAGCACCAGCGCCGCGAAGAAGTCATCCAGTACATCTACGAGAAATACGGCCGCGAACGCGCCGCCATCGCGGCCGTCGTCATCTGCTATCGCTCGCGCAGTGCGTTGCGCGACGTGGGCAAGGCCATCGGCATCGACGAGCGGCTGGTCGACGAATTCGCCAAGGACCATTACTGGTTCGACGACGCCGTGCTCGGCGAGCAGTTGAATGCCGCCTGCGCGCGGGCCGGCGTGAAGGAAGACGAACTCAAGCTCGTCCAGTGGATCGAGATGACGCAGCGCCTGAAGGGCTTTCCGCGCCACCTGAGCCAGCACGTCGGCGGCTTCGTGCTCACGCACACCAGGCTCACGCGGCTGGTGCCGGTCGAGAAGGCGTCGATGAAAGACCGCTCCGTCATCCAGTGGGAAAAAGACGACCTCGAAGCCATGGGCATGCTCAAGGTCGACGTGCTCGCGCTCGGCATGCTGAGCGCCATCCGCCGCGGGCTCGATCACATGAACCGCTGGCGCGGCTCGATGGTGCGGATGCACCACGTCCCCAACGACGACGAAAAGGTGTTCGACATGATCTGCGACGCCGACACCGTCGGCGTGTTCCAGATCGAGAGCCGGGCGCAGATGTCGATGCTGCCGCGCCTGAAGCCGCGCACCTACGAAGACCTGGTGATCGAGGTGGCGATCGTGCGGCCGGGGCCCATCCAGGGCGGCATGGTGCATCCGTATCTCAAGCAGCGCGAGCGGGTGAGCAAAGGCTTGCCTGTCTTCTACGAGAAAGACGAACTGAAGATTGCGCTCGAACGCACGTTGGGCATTCCGATCTTCCAGGAGCAGGTGATGCAGATCGCCATGATCGCCGCCAAGTTCAGTGCCGACGAGGCCGATCAGTTGCGGCGCGCGATGGCGGCCTGGAAGCGCAAGGGCGGCCTGGGCAAGTTCCACGACAAGCTGGTCAAGGGCATGACCGACAACGGCTACAAGGCCGAGTTCGCCGAAGCCATCTTCAAGCAGATCCTCGGCTTCGGCGACTACGGCTTTCCCGAGAGCCACGCCGCGAGCTTCGCGCTGCTGGTCACCGTGAGCTGCTGGCTCAAGAACTACGAGCCCGCCTGCTTCCTCGCCGCGCTGCTCGACTCCCAG
This sequence comes from Variovorax paradoxus, assembly GCF_000834655.1. Classification (GTDB taxonomy): domain Bacteria; phylum Pseudomonadota; class Gammaproteobacteria; order Burkholderiales; family Burkholderiaceae_C; genus Variovorax; species Variovorax paradoxus_F. Next base: position 160,407 of record NZ_JXQQ01000028.1, on the reverse strand, counting down.
CCCATGGGCTTCTACAGCCCCTCGCAGCTGGTGCAGGACGCGCGACGGCACGGCGTGGAAGTGCGCCCGGTCGATGTCACCTGCAGCGACCTGGACACCACGCTCGAACCCCGCGCCCCCGATGCGCCGCGCATGCCGCCAGGCACCGACGCGCGCTACGCCGAGCGCCTGGGCAACGAGAACCAGCCCGCGGTGCGGCTCGGCCTGAACCGCATTTCCGGCCTCAGCAAGGCCGGCGTCGAACGACTGCTGAAAGCGCGCGAACAGGCGCCTTTCACGAGCACCGAAGACCTCGCCCTGCGTGCCGAACTCGACGGCAAGGACATGGCCGCGCTCGCCGCAGCCGATGCGCTGATGTCGCTCTCGGGCCATCGGCGCCAGCAGGTGTGGGACGCCACCGCGCAGCGCTCCTCGCCGGCCCTGCTCAAGGGCGTGCCGATCAACGAGCAGGTGCTGTTGCTGCCCGCGGCGCCCGAGGGCGAGGAGATCGTCGGCGACTACGCCGCGCTCGGCCTCACGCTGCGCCGCCATCCGCTCGCGCTGCTGCGCCCGCGCCTGGCGCGCATGAAGCTCATGAGCGCGGAGGAGCTGCGCGCGCAGCCCACCGGCCGCACCGTGCGAGCCTGCGGCATCGTCAAGTTGCGCCAGCGGCCCGGTACGGCCAACGGCACGATCTTCGTCACGCTGGAGGACGAGACCGGCAACGTCAACGTAATCGTCTGGAACCACGTCATCGACGCGTGGCGCGAGCCGCTCTTGAAGTCGCACCTGCTCGCGGTGCAGGGCACCTGGCAGCGCGACGACGACAGCGGCGGCAAGGTTCAGAACCTGATCGCTACCGGCTTCAAGGACCTGACGCCGCTCATGGGCCGGCTCGCGCAGAGCAACTCCAGCCGGGATTTCCATTGATCGGGCGGGCGAGGGCGATGGATGCAACCGATCGTTCCACGTCTCGCGCGTCCCACGACTTTTCGCTAACCTGTTCTCCCATGTCCGCACTCGCACTCGCCCCCCTTGTCGCCGCGCCGATCGGTCCGCCGCCGCCCGCGCCGGATGTGCCCAATCCGGTGCCACAGCCACCCCCGCCGCCACCGCCCGAAGGTGATCCGCCGCCGGCCCTGCCGCCGGTCACCGATCCGGGATTTCCGCCCCCCGTGGTCGAACCGCCGCCGATGCAGACCGCGGCGCCCGAGGCGACCGTGCCCTTCGGCAAGCTGCACGCGCGGCGCCTGCGCGAGATCTACCGCTCGGCCGGCTGGCCGTGCTGCGACGGCATCGAGGTCGAGCTGCTGGCCGGCGGCTTTCTCGAACGGGTGCGCACGTCGCACGGCCACGAAACCCTGCGCGTGACAGATACCGGCATCGCCCGCATCGCCACCACGCTCACCATCAACCGCGCGGCGCTGACGCCGCACGAGGCGCTGGTCGAACGCGTGGCGCGCGAGATGACGCGCGGCGGCCGCATCGCATGGCGGGGCCTGGGCCTGCGCGCACGCCTGCCGCCGCTGGAAGAGGGCGGCAAGCCGCGCTGGTGCATGGCGCGGCCCGATGTGTTTTCGATCCGCAACACCAGCGTCGAGGCCTATGCGCACCCGATCGTCCACGAGGTGAAGGTCAGCCGCGCCGACCTGCTGGGCGACCTGCGCAAGCCCGACAAGCGCGCGGCTTATCTGGACCTGGGAGGCGAGTGCTGGTACGTGCTGGGCAACGATGCGCGTGGCCGCTGCATCGCCACGCCCGAGGAAATTCCCGCGGAGTGCGGCGTGCTGGTGCTCGAAGCCGAGCGCCTCGTGGTGGCGCGTGCCGCGGTGCACCGGCCGATCGAGCGCATTCCGTTCGCGGTGTGGCTCGCGCTGGCCAAGGCGCAGCCGATTTCGGGCTTCGACGAGGACGTGCAGGACATGCTGATCTAGCGGACCAGCGACGGATCAGGTGACGGCTTCGTAGCTTCGGTGCGCAATGGCGACGACGTCGCCGGGCTGGAACTGGCTCGCCATCTGGCGCATGGCTTCTTCGCGGTCTTCGGTGCTGGCGGATGCATCGAAGACCTGGTCGCTGATCTCCAGGATGTCGCGCACGATGCGCTCGTGGCGGTAGTAGGCGAGCGCGACCGCATCGATGTCCGCGGCGCCGTAGCCCTTGTAGAACTCCGACTCTTCCTGCGGCTGGTTCCACAGGTGGCCGACACCGCCTCCGACGAACATCAGGTCGCGCTCCTTGGGCGCAAGGACCAGCGTGTCCCAGTCGACGATGGCCAGCCGGTCGTCGTCGCCCAGGAGCACGTTGCCCGCGTGGATGTCGGCGTGGCACACGACCTGCGGCAATGCTTTTTCGAGAAGGATCGACGCGAGCTGCTCGCTGCGATAGACGATCGTGTCGATCTCCTCGTCGTGCTGCGCCCAGAAAGTCTGGAAGCGCTGGACGATGGCGTCGCCGCCGAAGCCGTTGATGAAGCGGCGCTGGTAGCGTCTGACGCCTTCGCGCCACTGGTGCGCGTAGGTTTCCTTGGGAATGCCCGCCAGCAGGGCGGGAGGCAACTCGGTGCGATGAACCGCGCCCAGGGCCGCGCCGAGGGCGGTCCATTGCGCGGCGGTCAACGCGCGTTCGAATCCGTTGCGGCCTTCGAAGAAGGGGTAGAGCATCCATTCGAAGCCGTCGCGCTGCACGCTGAGCTGGCGGTCCGTTGTCGGCAACGGTGCCATCACCGCGGCGATGCCTTTGTCGTGATGGAGAAAGGCCGGCACGGCGACGGCGGTCTGGTCGAAATCGCCGCTGCGCAGCTTCAGGAAGTACGCCGCGCCGTCGTTCGCCTGCACGCGAAAAACCGCGGAATGGACATCGGCGCCCAGGGGAAGAAATTCGGTGTGCGTCGCCTGGAGGCCGTAGGTTTCGGCGAGGCACTCCTGAATGGTGTCGGGGGCGATGTCGGGTAGTGTCAGCATGCGGGGGACGGGGCGTTGGTTCGATGGACGCCAAAAATTGTCTCACCCGATAAGGCCACGAAAGCTGACTTCTCGGTGTCGGACGCGGGCGTCTTCGTCGTCTTCGACGGAATCGCAGGTGGCCGGCGCCTGGTGCTCGACGGAGATGGCAGTCACCGGCAAGGATGAAGTGAAAGGCTGGTTCAGGGCTCGGGCGGCCACCAATGCTCGGCCGTCGTCCGGATGACGCGCGCCGCCTGGACGCGGACGTCATCCCTCTCACTGCTGTCGCCGTGGCCGTGATCCCTGACCACTCGGAAGGGCCACGTGGAGATCCGGCCTGCACGCTGCCGCGGCTGCATCGGATGCAGGCGGGCGGAAGAGAAAAAAAGAACCTGCGCAGAGGGCGCAGGCGGATTGGCGGTGGTCATGGAGTCGCCTCGAAGTTGTTCTTGGAGACGAGCCATTCTAGAGAAAATACTGTATTTATGTACAGTATATTTGCGCCCTATTTTGGATCGTTACCCAGCAGGGCATCGAGGTCGATCGCGGCCGCCATCGCCTTGTAGCCGGCATCGCCCGGATGCAGGTGATCACCCGAGTCCATCGCTGCCTTCAGGCGGATCGGGCGCGCCGGATCGCGCAGCAGCGCGTCGAAGTCCACCACCGCATCGAACGCGCCGCTTTCGCGGATCCAGCGGTTCACGGCCTGGCGCACCTTGTCCTTCTCGGTCGAATGGTGGCCTTCGAGCGGCGTGCCTTCCAGCGCGCGCTCGTTGGGCGTGATGGTGCCGGCCACGAGGCGCACGTTGTGGGCGCGGGCCATCGCGACCAGCTGGCGGAATCCCTGGATGAGGTCTTCCGCGCGCATCGCCGGCTCCTGCGGCGCGAATGGGCCGCCGGGCCAGCCGATGTCGTTGGTGCCCAGCAGCACGATCACGGCGCGCACGCCCGGCTGCGCGAACGCGTCGCGCCCGGCGCGCTCGAGCCCGGCGCGGCCCATGCCGTCTTTCAGCAGGCGGCCGCCGGAGATGCCGGCATTGAGCACGCCGACGCCGCGCGGGGCGAGGCGCTCGGCCAGGGCATCGGGCCAACGGGTGTTGGCGCCCGACGTGGAGCCGTTGCCGTCGGTGATCGAATCGCCGAGCGCAACGACGGTGGCCGGCGGCGTGGGCGTTTCGACGATCAGGCCGCTGACGTAGACGCGCGTGCCCCACTGCGAGGCGCTAGCCGGCAGCCGCGCCGCGCCGGTCAGGTCGCCATCGGCGACATATGACGTCTCGCGCGCATCGAAGTGAAAGCCCGCAGGCTGGCTCGGCTTCGGCAGATAGAGCGACACCGCGACTTCGCCGAGCGCGGGCAGCGGCAGGTCGACCGGATCGCTGACCAGCCTCGCGCCAGGGGGCACGGTCACGTCGGCCTGGCCGCCGAAGTGCAGCGCACGGTCCGTGCCCTCGACGATCGCCGAGCCCTCGCCATGCCGCGCCACCCGTGCCGCACCGATGTACAGCGGCGCCGTGCCGCCTTCGTTGCTGATCACCACGCGCAGCTTCGCGCCGCCGATGCTCAGGCGCGCCACCTGCCGGATGGTCTGCCGGTTGAACTGGAAGGGCAGGCCGCTCGGCAGCACGAAGTCGCCGCTCCAGATCGGCTGGGTGCTGGCCATCCAGCTGGGGCTCCAATAGGCCCGCGCAGGCGGTGCCGTCTGTGCCGCCGATACCGCGGCGAGGCCCGCGATTGTCAGCGCCGCGGCGCCGTGTTTGAGGATCGATCCGAAGGTCGATGCATTCATGTTCGTGTCCTTGAGAGTGAAGCGAGGCCTCGACTTTCTGCCATGCGAGTTCGGATGGGTAGATGGCAAAATCGCATCCAGACCATTCTTGAATCGAATACATCATGGACACCTTGCGCGCGCTCTCGGCCTTCGTGCACAGCGTCGAACTCGGGAGCCTCTCGGGCGCGGCCCGCGCGCTGGACACCACGCAGCCCACCGTCAGCAAGCTGGTCGCGGGCCTGGAGCGTTCGCTGGGCGTTCGCCTGCTGCGCCGCGCCGCAACGGGCTTGAGCCTCACGGAAGAAGGGCAGCGCTTCCACGAGCGCGCCCGCCGCGTGCTGGAGGATTACGGCGACGCCGTCGCCGATGCGCGCGAGCAGGTGCAGCAGCCGCAGGGCCTCTTGCGCGTGAGCGCGCCGGTCACCATGGGACAGCGGCATCTCAACGCGATGGCGGTCGAATTCCTGCGGCGCTACCCCGACATCGAACTCGAACTGGTGCTGGACGACCGCTTCGTCGATCCGCGCGAGGAGCGCATCGACGTGTCGCTGCGCGTCGGCGGCGCGCTGCCGCCAGACCTCGTTGCAAGGCACCTCGGCTCATGGCCGCGCGTGCTGGTGGCCTCACCGGACTACGTGGCCGCGCGCGGCAAGCCCCGCAAGCCCCAGGACCTGCTCTCGCACGACTACATCCGATATGCCGCGGGCGACGACGGCGTGCTGCTGCAAGGCCCGGAAGGCGCGGTGACGGTGCCGGTGCGCAGCCGCTACCGAGTGAACAACGCGGTGGCCATGCTCGACAGCGTGCTCGGCGGCGCCGGCATTTCGCTGCAACCCACGTGGATGGTGACCGATCAGCTCGCCGATGGGCGCCTGGTGCGCGTGCTCGCGCGCCACACGGGGCCGGCGCAGGAAGTGCACCTGCTCTACGCCCCGCGCCGCCACCAGCCGCTGCGCGTGCGGGTGCTGGTGGACTTCCTGGCAGAGCGCGTGGCGCAACTGCCAGGCGCGCATCGTCAATCGAGCGGCAAGCGCAGGTAAGTGCCGCGCAGCGGTTCCTGGCCCGCGCCGGGCTTGCTCCAGTCGCACACGCCGCTCGGGAAGATCGTCTGCAGGCGCGCGAGGTCGGCGCCGGCAATCGTCACCGCATAGTCGGCGGCGTTCACCGGCTTGAGCTGGCACTTGAGCACGTCGTTCACCATCGGCGAGCCGGCCTGGAGGCGCGGCGTCGTGAAGCGCGGGTACACCACGTTGCAGCTGGCGGCCGGGTCCATCGATGCGGCCTCGTCGATGCGCGTGCCGGTCTTGTTCCAGCAGGCGTCGTTGGCGCCGGCGGGCTTGTTGCGCACCACCTTGTCGATCGAGGCGGGCGCGGGGTCGGCCGCCATGTTGTCCAGCCACTTGTTCAGGAGGTCGATCGAGCCGCTCATGTAGTCGTAGCCCGAGGTGGAGCCCAGCGTCCAGATGATCTGGTTGTCGCTGCGGCCGTTGGCGCGCTGCAGGCGGGCCCGGATGATCAGGTCCTGCGTCGTGTCGTGGATGTCGCCCACCGCATCGGCATTGCCGCGCTGCGTGATGATCGGGATGTTCGCCAGGCCCGGTCCGCGGAAGCTGTTCTTGAAGCCGCCGGCGTAGGTGAGCTTGAGCGCATCGGGGTCGGCCTCGGAGCGCGCGGCCTGGGGGTTGCCGTCGCCGTCGAAGCCGCCGACCTTCTCGTTCAGATCGAGGAATTCCTTCACCGAGATCGCACCGCTGTTCAGCGCCGCCAGGCCGTACTGCAGGCCGATGTTGTCCAGCGGCCGGCGTGCCTCCTGCGTGCCGGGGCGCTTGCCCAGGAGGTTCACGTTGGTCTGGAAGAGGTCGCAGCGGATGCCCGTCGGGTTCGTCGCGCGGTTGAAGACGTTCGCCGCGTTGGCCGGGTCGGTGAAGCCGCAGCCCGCCGCGTTGTCCGACTTGATGATGCTCGCGAACGCCAGGTCCCACGAGGTGCAGGTGTTGGTGTTGAAGCCGTTCACCGCGTTCTGCTTGGCGGTGGTCCAGGTGCCCGCGTCGAGCTTGTAGACGTTGTTGAGCAGCCGGCACTCCATCACCTCGGGCATCAGCGTCTCGGGGAACGACACGATGGGCTGGATGCCGTCGAGCAGACCCGGGTAGAGCTGCGCGATCAGGTATTGCTGGATCGCGCCGCCCGAGCCGCCGAAGCCGGCGGTCCACTTGGGCACTTCGCCGAATTCCTCGATGACGTGCTCCTTCATCATCATCAGCGTCTCGCCCTGCAGGTGCGGGTTGGCGTGCTGGTTGTTCCAGAGCTCGGTCGAGTTCATGAAGGCGAAGCCGCGCGAGAGCTGGATGTGGCCGACGTCGCCCAGGATCGTCTCGATCGGGTGCACGCCCTGGTTGTACTGGGCCGAGCCGCAGCAGTCGAAGTAGGCGACGAGCTTCCTGTTCCAGCCCGGGCCGGGCTTCCAGGTGGCGGGTGCGTCCTTTGTCGGGTTGTCGAGCACCGCGAGGCGGTACACGCCGCGGTTGATGGTGCCCGACTCCACGCGCACGATGTAGGGCACGGTGGTGCCGTCGTTGGTGGTGGTGGTCGCGAGGTCGGCCGGGCGCGCGCCCGTGGGGTCCGCCAGCGGCTTGAAGACGTTGGTGTTGCTGCGGTAGTACCAGACCACCTGCGTCGCGGCCGAGCAGTTGGCGTCGAGCGCGGTGCCCAGGCCGTTCTGCACCGTGCGGCATTCGTAGGGCGAGATGTGCGGGCCCGAGAGGATCGGACCGGTGATCGGATAGTTGACCAGCTTCGTCTCGGTGCGCTGCGCCGCCACGTCGGCGTTGCTCACCACCAGCGTGTTGACGCTGCCGGTGGTGCTGGCCGCATCGGTCGTGAGGCCGGTGACAAGGCCGCGCAGCACGCGCGTCGTGCTGTTGACCACGGGCACCTGCGAGGTCACGTCTTTTCCGTTCAGGCTCACGCGCACCTTGTCGAGCGAAACGCCCACGGGCGCGGTCACTTCGATCAGCGTGTCGCCGCCGCTCACCATGTCGGGCGCGGAAGAGAGCGTCTTGACCTGGAACGCGGCCGGTGTCGGCGTGACGGGCGGCGGGCTCGCGCCCGGAATGAACGGAAACACCGAGCCGCCGTCGGACCCTCCGCCGCAGCCTGCGACGAGCAGTGCGCCGGCCATCGCGATGCCTGCGGCGGCAACCTGGACACGGGGCCACGGAGAAACCCGCTTGTGCGGGCGGCGAGGTGTAGCGAGCATGGATGTCTCCTTCTGTTATGTGTATTGGAAGATTAAGGATGGACGTTCCACGCTGCGGTCGTCGCGACGACACATGAGGCGCCAATCGATAGAGGTAATCCCTGATTCCGCACCCGCGCCGGCTGCGCATGCGATGGAAGACATGGTCCGGCACTCGCGCTGGGCGGCGGGCCTCTCGCCCGCCGACGTCGAGCACGTGCTCGGCAGCATGCAGGAGCGGCAGTTCGCGCGCGGTGCCTGCATCGCGCGGGCGGGTCAGATGGTCGAGCACTGGATGGGGCTCATCGACGGCTTCGCCAAGATGTCGGTGGCCTCGGAGGACGGGCGGGTGTCCACGCTCACCGGCGTCTCAGCCGGCGTGTGGTGGGGCGAAGGCTCGCTCTTCAAGCACGAGGCGCGCCGCTACGACGTGATGGCGCTGCGGCCCACGCGGGTGGCCCTGATGCCGCGCCGCACCTTCGAGTGGCTGCGCGGCACCAGCGTGCCGTTCAACCACTACCTGCAGGACCTGCTGAACGCGCGGTTGAGTCTCTTCATCGGCGCGCTCGCGCACGAGCGGCTGCTCGACACCGATGCGCGCGTGGCCAACTGCCTCGCGAGCCTCTTCAACCCCGACCTGTACCCGGACGCGCCGCGCTTCCTGGAAGTGGGTCAGGTCGAGATCGGGCTCCTGGCCAACGTGTCGCGGCAGCGCGTGAACGTGGCACTGCAGCGACTGCAGGCGCTGCAGCTCATTCGCCTGGAGAAGCGCGGCCTCACGGTGCTCGACCTGGGCGGGCTGGTCAACTACAAGGCCATCGACACCGGCGCGCCGCCCGTGCGCTGCGCCTGAAGCGCAACCGGCTCACTCCACGCGGACTTCGAAGTACGCCTCGTCGGCCTCGCCGAGCGCGCGGAAGCCCGCCGTCTTGGCCGCTTCGTAGGCCTTGGCCCAGCTCGCGGCCAGCGCGATCTCGTCCTTGGTGAGTTCGTCGGCGCTGGATTCGCTGGCGTTCTCGAACGCCTTCAGCGCCTGCTCGACGATGTCGCCCAGCAGCTTGTCGAGCTCGCGGCGAAAGCGCGTCTCGGCGGTGGCGATGACGTCGGGCGGTGCGTCGGGGAAGTCGATCAGTTTCACGGTGTAGCTCATGGGGCGCGATGCTAAGTGATGCCCGTGACCGTGCCCCTCAGCCTGTGCGGTACTCCTTGAGCCGGCCTTCGGCCGCCAGCGGCAGCGTGCGCAGGCGCCGTCCGGTGGCATCGGCGATCGCGTTGGCCATCGCTGCCGGCGCCGGCCCTTGCGAGGCTTCGCCGGTCCCGAGAAAAGGCGCGCCGGGGCGGTCGATGAGGTGCACCTCCACCTTTCGCGGCACTTCGGAGAACCGCATGATCGGGTAGCCGCTCCAGTCGTGGCTGCGGATGCGCTGGGTGTCGTACTGCACCTCTTCGAACAGCGCCCAGCTCGTCGATTGCAGGATGCCGCCCTCGACCTGGTTGCGCACGCCGTCGGGGTTGACCACCTGCCCGCAGTCGATGGCCGCCACCGCGCGCTCGATGCGCACCTCGCCGGTCTCCGGCACGATCGAGATCTCGACCGCGAGCGCGAGATAGCTCATGAGGTTCTTGTACTGCGCGAACGAGAAGCCCACGCCGCGGTGGGGCACGCGCTTTCGCTTCGCATCCCAGCCGAAGCGCTGCGCGGCCAGGTTGACCACGTCGCGCGCGCGCGGATCGTCCAGGTGCTTCAACCGGAACGCGACTGGGTCGGCGCCCGCGGCCGCGGCCAGCTCGTCCATGAAGCTCTCGATGGTGAAGACGTTCATGAACGCGCCCAGGCCTCGCATCGCCGAGACGCGCACCGGCATGTCGGGCAGGAAGTGGTGCTGCACCTCGTAGTTCGCAAAGTTGTACAGCGGCAGGCTGTTGCGGTCGCCGCCGCCCTCGGGCATCGGGATCGGCTTGGGCGGCGCGGGCACGAAGGGCTTGGCCAGGTACTGCGCGGAAATGAAGCGCCCGGCGTTGTCCAGGCGCTGGTTGTGCGAGTTGCTCCAGATCTCGTACTGCCAATCGACCACGCGCCCGTCGGCATCGAGCGAGGCCTTCACGTCGGTGACCATCGCGGGGCCGAAGGGCTCCCAGGTGAACTCGTCCTCGCGCATCCACTGCACGCGCACCGGCTTGCCGGGCAGGGCGCGCGCGATGAGCGCGGCCTCGGCGCCCGCATCGTCGGCGGCGTTGTGGCCGTAGCAGCCCGAGCCTTCGACGTGGATGCAGCGGATGTCCTCGGGCTTCATCGACAGCAGCTCGGCCAGCGCCGCGCGCATCGGGAACACGCCCTGCGAATGGGTCCAGACGCTGAGCCTTGCACCTTGCGCATCGAACTGCGCCACCGCGCACGAAGGTCCGATCGAGGCGTGCGCGAGGTAGGGCTTGGTGAAGCGGGCGTGCAGCGTCTTCGCGGCGGGCGCCGCGGCGCCGTGCCGGTCGCCGACATGGATCTCGCGGGCCGGCAGCTTCATCAACGTGTCGGCGATGGTGGCGGGCGTGGGCAGCGGCGCGGCCTGCGGCTGCCAGCGCGCGGCGCCGGTCAATGCGCGCATCGCCTGGATGGCCTGCCACTCGTCCTCCGCAACCACTGCGACGAAGCTGCCGTCGCGCACCACCTTCAGCACGCCCGGCATCTTCTCGACGGCTGCGCTGTCGAGCGCCGTGAGCGTGGCGCCATACGACGGCGGGCGCACGATGCGCGCATGCACCATGCCCGGCAGGCGCATGTCCTGCACGTAGCTCGCGCCGCCCGTGACCTTGCCCGGAATGTCCACGCGGCGCAGCGACTGGCCGATGACGCGGTGCTTCGCAGGCTCGACAAGTTCGGAGCGCGGCTCTGCACGGCGGTGCAGGTCGAGGCCGCTGACCGCATCGCCGTAGCTCAGCGAGCGCCCATCGGCTGCCGAGATCTTGCCGTCGCGTGCCGTGAGCTGATCGGCCGCCACGCCGAGCTTCGCGGCGGCCGTGCCCAGCAGCAAGGTGCGCACCTGCGCAGCCGCATGCAGGATGGCCGTGCCGCTGTCGGCCGTCGAATGGCTGCCGGCGGTGTAGCCCTCGTTGGGCGTGGCGCCGGTGTCCGCGGTGACGAGGTGGATGGCCGGCGGCAGCACGCCCAGTTGCTCGGCGGCGATCTGGATGAATGCGGTGCGGATGCCCGTGCCGAGCTCGGCCTTGCCGGTGAACACGGTGATCGCGCCTTTCTCGTCGATGCGAATCCACGCATCGAGCATCGGCGTGCTGCCGAGGTCGCCCGGCAACCTGGCCGCGCCGCCGTCGACCGCGACCGGGGCCGCGGCTTCGGTGGCCTGCTGCGCCAATGCGGAGGCGGAGGGCCAGAGCGCGAAGCTCACCGTCAGCGAGCCGGCCGTGAGGAAGTGGCGGCGCGAAGGATCGCGAAGCTGCGCGCTCATACGGCCGCTCCCTTGCCCGCCATCGTCTGCGAGGCCTGCACGATCGCGGCGACGATGCGCATGTGCGTGCCGCATCGGCAGAGGTTGGGCTGCATGTGGCGGCGGATTTCTTCTTCGTTCGCACCGGGCCGCTCGTCGAGCAGCGCCTGCGCGCGCATCACCATGCCGGCGATGCAGTAGCCGCACTGCGCGGCCTGCTGGTCCATGAAGGCCTTCTGGATCGGCGCCGGCTTCTCGGCACTGCCCAGGCCCTCGATGGTGCGCACCGCGCGCTTGCCCACGGCCGACACCGGCACGAGGCACGAGAACACCGGGCGCTTGTCGACGATGACGGTGCAGGCGCCGCACTGGCCGAGGCCGCAGCCGTACTTCGCGCCATTGAGCTTCAGGTGGTTACGCAGCGCGTAGAGCAGCGGCATCGAGGGGTCGATGTCCAGTGCGTGGTCGGTGCCGTTGACGGTCAGGGTGATCATTTCGGCGATGCCTCGTTGCGGATGTGGGCGACTTCCTTCTCCAGGTCGGGCCAGGCGGGCCGTGGCGTGGAACTGGCGCGCACGTAGGCCAGGACTTCGGCGATCTGCGCATCGGTCAATGCATCGGCAAAAGGCGGCATGAAATGCGCCGGCGTGGAGCCGTTCCACGGATTGCCGCCGAGCACCGTGCGGATCGCGTTGCGCGCGCTGTCTGCGTTGATGGCGGTGCTCAGGGCCAGAGAGGGCCGCTCGCCGATCGTGCCCATCGGGGCGGTGGCGGCGTGGCAGCCGGCGCAGGCGCCGGCGAACAGGACCGCGCCGCTGTCGATGCGTTGGCCCGCAGCTGCGACAGCCGGTGGGGGTGTGGGCGTGGGTGCAGTTGCAGTCGGTGCGGACGGCGGCGGCGCCTTGGTGTCGAGCGAGAGGATGTACGTCGCGATCGCGCGCACGTCGGCTTCGGGCACGTCGGCCATGTGCTGCGTTACCGGGCGCATCGGGCCGGAGGCGGCGCCGTGCTCGCCCGAGAGGCCGGTGCGCAGGTAGGCCACGAGCTGCTCGCGCGTCCACGGCTTCGGCGATTTCGATGCCAGCGCGTTCAGCGGCGGTGCCTCCCAGCCATCGATCAGGTTGCCCGCGAAGGCCTGGCCGCTCTTCTCGGCGCCGAGCATGTTCATTGGCGTGTGGCAGGCCGCGCAGTGCCCCGCGCCCTCGACGAGGTACTGCCCGCGCAGCCATTCGGCCGACTGCGGCGTGGCCGGTGCATCGGGCGTGGACAGCGGCCCCTTCTGCAGGAACAGCAAATTCCATCCCGCTACCAGCGGCCTGAAGCCGAGCGGAAACACGAGATCGTTCTCCGGCGGCCTGGATTCGGCGGGCGTGCGCGCCATCAGGTAGGCGTAGAGCGCGCCGACGTCTTCCTCTGTCATCCGCGCGTGAAGTGCGCGTAGGGAAAGGCCGGGTACAAGAGGTGCCCGTCGCGCGAGACGCCCGAGCGCATCGCGCGCTCGAAGGCCGCGAGCGACCAGCTGCCGATGCCGGTGGCCGTGTCGGGCGTGATGTTGGTGCTGTAGATGGTGCCGAAGGGCGTCTTCAGCGGCAGGCCGCCGGCGTAGGGCTTGCCGTGGGCACTCGTGTGGCAGACCATGCAGTCGCCCTGCGCCGCGATGCGCGCGCCTTGTGCGAGCTGCGCCTGGTTGACGGCCGGGACGGGGCGCTCGGGCAGGGCGTCGATGGACGGTTGCCATGCATACGCCCCCGCGCCTGCGGCCGCTGCCGCGATGACGGCCAGCGTCGCCATCCATAACCTGGTTTTCATGCGTGGTCTCGTTGCGCCTCGCGGCGTTGGGGCGCGATCTTACGGATCGCCCTCCGGTGCGTTTTCGCCTGCTGCAATAACCAGGCACGGTGCTCAGTCGCTCATTCGGGCCTAAGAAAGGCAAGTGCAAAAAGGGAAACCGTCGAGCGCGCGACCACGTTCCGGCGCGCACAATGGCCCCGTTTTCATTTCGATTCCAAGCGCCGCACGCAGCCGTGAACCTGCACCGCCTCGACCTCGTCTCGCTCTCGCTCTTCAACCTCGTGGTGCGCACCGGCAGCATCAGCAAGGGCGCCGAGCTTGCGCACCTGGCGGTGGGCGCGGCGAGCAAGCGCATCTCCGACCTGGAGGGCGCGGTCGGCACCGAACTCTTCGAGCGCCATTCGCGCGGCGTCACGCTCACCGTCGCGGGCGACGCACTGCACCGGCACGCGCAGCGCATCCTGAACGACGTCGACCAGCTCGCGGCCGACCTGTCCGACTACGCCTCGGGCGTGGTGGGCGTGGTGCGCCTGTGGGTCAACACCTCGGCCGTGACGCAGTTCCTGCCGCGCGAGCTCGCGAGCTTCGTGGCCGCCAACCCGGGCATCCGCATCGAGCTGGAAGAGCAGAACAGCAGCGAGATCGTGCTGGCCGTGCTCGAAGGCCGCGCCGACGTCGGCATCTTCGCGGACCGCACGCCCACGCTGGGCCTGGACATCGTCAACTACCGCGAAGACCGCCTGGTGCTGGTGGTGCCGCGCGTCCATCCGCTCGCGCGCCGCAAGAGCGTGCATTTCGAAGAGGCCTGCGACTTCGACTTCGTCACCCTCTCGGGCGCCACCTCGCTCGCGCAGCGGCTGCACGCCGCGAGCGAGACGCTGGGGCGGCGCCTGAAGCTGCGCATCCAGGTGCGCAGCTTCGATGCGATGTGCCAGATGGTCGCCGCGGGCATGGGCGTGGCGGTGCTGCCGCGCGAGGCGATCCAGCCGCACCTGCGCTCGATGAACCTGCGCGAGATCACGCTCGAGGACGACTGGACGCATCGGCGCCTGGTGATCGGCCTGCGCGATGCGGGTGCGGTGCCGCGCCACGTGCGCACCCTCATCGACCACCTCTGCGCGGGTTAACCCCTTCGGGCTTTCGCGATCCGCGAAAGCTGGGTGCGTGCCTTTGTCGTTCCCTCCAAGGGGCCGGCTGACCAGAATCCGGGCATCGGGTGCAGCACATCGCTTGCACTCCACGGAGACAACACATGGCTTCCACTCTACCCACCCCCAGCGCCTTGCAAGGCGTGCGCGTCATCGAGATGGGCCAGCTCATCGCAGGCCCCTTCGCAGGCAAGACGCTCGGCGAATTCGGCGCCGACGTCGTCAAGATCGAACCGCCCGGCAGCGGCGACCCGCTGCGCAACTGGCGGCTGATCCAGGAGGGCACCTCGGTCTGGTGGCAGGTGCAGTCGCGCAACAAGCGCTCGATCGCGCTCGACCTGCGCAGCACCGAAGGCCAGGACATCGCGCGCAAGCTCATCGCCGAGGCCGACGTGCTGATCGAGAACTTCCGCCCCGGCACGCTCGAGGGCTGGGGCATGGGCTACGACGTGCTCTCTGCGCTGAACCCCGGCCTCGTGATGCTGCGCATCTCGGGCTACGGGCAGACCGGCCCGTACCGCGACCTGCCGGGCTTCGGCGCCATCGGCGAGGCGATGGGCGGGCTGCGCCACCTCACCGGCGAGCCGGGCCAGGTGCCGGTGCGCTGCGGCATCTCCATCGGCGACACGCTGGCCGCGCTGCACGGCACCATCGGCGTGCTCACGGCGCTCTATCACCGCAAGGTGAATGGCGGCAAGGGGCAGGTGATCGACGTCGCGCTCAACGAGGCGGTGTTCAACGTCATGGAAAGCCTGGTGCCGGAGTACAGCGCGTTCGGCGCGGTGCGCGAACCCGCCGGGAGCGCGCTGCCCGGCATCGCGCCGTCGAACGCCTACCGCTGCAGCGACGGCTTCGTGCTGATCGCGGGCAACGGCGACAGCATCTTCAAGCGGCTGATGCAGACCATCGGGCGCGACGACCTCGGTGCCGACGCGGCGCTCGCCGACAACGCGGGCCGCGTGGCCCGCGTGGAAGAACTCGACCGCGCCATCGAGGCCTGGACGCTTGTGCGACCGGTGACCGAGGTGCTCGACGTGCTCGGCGCGGCGCGCGTGCCGGCCGGTAAGGTCTACACCGCCAGGGACATCTGCGAAGACCCGCACTACCGCGCGCGCGACATGCTGCTGCAACAGCGCACGCGCGACGGCCACGACATCGAGGTGCCCGGCGTGGTGCCCAAGCTCATGGGCACGCCGGGCACGGTGCGCTCCTCGGCGCCGGGCCTGGGCGACGACACGGATTCGGTCCTGGACGAACTCGGCTTTACCGCCGACGACATTGCCGCTTTGCGCGGCAGAAAGGTGGTTGCATGAACAACACGGTATGGAATGGCGCCTCGCAGCGCATCAGGATGTTCGAGGTCGGCACGCGCGACGGGCTGCAGGCCGAGGCGGCGTTCGTGCCGACGGAGGACAAGATCGCGCTGGTCAATGCGCTCTCGCGCGCCGGCATGGCGAAGATCGAAGTCACGGCCTTCGTTTCGCCGAAGGCGATTCCCGCGCTGTCCGATGCCGAGATCGTGCTGCGCGAGATCGAGCGCGTGCCCGGCGTGGCCTACAGCGCGCTGGTGCCCAACGTGCGCGGCGCCGAGCGCGCCATCGATGCGCGGGCCGACGAAATGAACCTCGTGATGTCGGCCAGCGAAAGCCACAACCTCGCCAACCTGCGCATGACGCGCGAGCAATCGCTGCGCGGCCTGTCCGAAGTGGCGTCGCTCGCACGGCAGGCCGGCGTGGCGGTGAACGTGTCGCTCTCGTGCAGCTTCGGCTGCCCGATCGAAGGCGACCTCGCCGAGAGCGACGTGTTCGCATGGTGCGGGCGCTTCGTCGACGAAGTCGGCGCGACCGGCATCACGCTGTGCGACACCACGGGCATGGCCTACCCGGGGCAGGTCGCGCGCATGGTGTGCGAATTCATCGCACGCTGGCCCGGCACCGACCTGACCCTGCACTTCCACAACACGCGCGGCATGGGCCTGGCGAACGTGCTCGCGTCCATCGATGCGGGGGCGCGCTGCTTCGACGCCTCGATCGGCGGCATCGGCGGCTGCCCCTATGCGCCGGGCGCCTCGGGCAACGTGTGCAGCGAGGACATCGCGCACGCGCTGGAGCTCATGGGCTACGACACCGGCATCGACACGCCGGCGCTGATGGCCGCCGCGCGGCGCCTGCCGGCGCTCATCGGCCACGACACGCCCAGCCAGATCGCGAAGGCCGGCCGCCGGCTCGACCTGCATCCGGTGCCGGCCGACTTCGAAGCCACGCGCGCGCGGGCGCTTGCGCGCGATCACTGATTCGCATCGATTCGACTTCAACAGAAAACCAGGAGACAACGACATGAGACAGCATCCGAATCCCTCGTCGCCGGCACGCCGCAGCCTCTGCGCGCTGACCGCATTCGCCGCCTTGATCGGCACCGGCGCCTTCGCGCAGACCTATCCCACGCGCCCCGTCACGATGGTGGTGGGAGCCGCGGCGGGCGGCACGACCGACATCGCGGGGCGCATGCTGGCCGATCCGCTCGGCAAGGCGCTGGGCCAGTCGGTCATTGTGGACAACAAGTCGGGCGCCAGCGGCGTGATCGCGGCCGTGCAGGTCAAGCGCGCCGAGCCCGACGGCCAGACGCTCCTGATGCAGTACTCGGGCTACCACGTCATTTCCCCGCACGTGGTCAAGCAGAAGCAGTGGGCGCCCGAAGACCTGCGCGCGGTGGCCAACGTGCTGAGCGCGCCGCAGGTGGTGGTGGTGCGCGCGGACGTGCCGGTCAAGAACATGTCCGAGCTGATCGCCTACGCCAAGGCGCACCCGGGCAAGCTCACCTTCGCATCGTCGGGCCCCGGCTCGCTGCAGCACGTGACGGGCGCCATGCTCGAGCAGCAGGCCGGCATCAGCATCACGCACATTCCCTACAAAGGCACGGGCCCGGCGCTGCAGGACCTGCTCGGCGGCCAGGTCGACATGACCTTCGGCACGCCGCCGCCCTTCATGCCGTTCATCCAGTCGGGCAAGCTGCGCGCCATCGCCGTGACCGGCAAGACGCGCGTGGCTTCGCTGCCGGGCGTGCCGACGGCCGCGGAGGTGGGCCTGCCGAACCTCGACGCGACCTCGTGGTTCGCGGTGTTTGCGCCGGCCAAGACGCCGCAGCCCGTGATCGACCGGCTCAATGCCGAGATCTCGAAGATCGTGGCGACACCGGCCTTCCAGCAGAAGGCGGCCGAGCTGGGGGCGACGGCCGACTACATGAATGCCAGGCAACTCGCCGACTTCAGCAAGGCCGAGTTCGTGCGCTGGGGCAAGGTGGTGGAGGCCGCGAAGATCGAGGCGGAGTGAATCGAAGCCATCGGGCGCCGTAGCCGCCCGATGGCAGAAAATCGGGCGATGGACATCGCCTCACTCGAAATCCTCGTGGCTGCCATCGAGGAGAAAAGCCTCTCGCGTGCGGCCGACAGGGTGCATGTCGTCACCTCCGCCGCGAGCAAGCGCATCACCGAGCTGGAGCGCCAGCTGGGCACGCGCCTCCTGCGCCGCCATGGCCGGGGCGTGGAGGCCACGCCCGCGGGCGCGATGCTCTACCAGCAGGCCAAGGCGATCCTGCGCACGCTCGCGCAGGTGCAGACATCGCTCGGCGCGTACTCGGCCAGCGGCGTGCCCAAGATCCGGCTGGTCGCCAATTCGTCGGCGGTGCAGCAGTTCCTGCCTTCGGAGATCAGCAGCTTCTCGCGCAAGGCGCCGGGCTCGCGGGTCGATCTGATGGAAGCCTTCAGCTACGACGTGCCGCGCATCGTGGCCGACGGCGAGGCGGACATCGGCGTCTATCACGCGGCGCATCCGGCGGCCGGCGTGGTGTCGATGCCCTACCGCACCGACCGCGTCGGGCTCGTCGTGCCGGTCGGCCATCCGCTTTCCCGGCGGGAAACGCTGCGGCTCGAAGACGCGCTCGACTACGACTTCCTCGGCTACTTCCCGCGCCACAGCGTGGAGGAGTTCATGCAGCTGATCGCGCCCGCGCTGACGCGTCCGCTGCGGGTGCGCGCGCAGGTGTCCAACCCCGAGGCCCGCTGCGAGCTCGTGCGCGAGGGCCTGGGGCTGGCGATCGTGCCGGTGGGGATCGCGCGCAACTACGAGGCGCGCATGGGCCTGGTCGTGCTGCCGCTGGAAGACGACTGGGCGCACCGGCAGCTGTGGGTGTGCGTGGGCGACCGGGCGGCGCTGTCGCCGGCGGCGCAGGAATTCCTTGCGCACCTGGTGTCCGGCGAGGGCCGGGGCACCTAGGCGCCGGAAAAGGAGCTTTGCCGAATCGTCAAAGCAGGGCGCGCCTGCGTTCCTAGACTTCCTGTTCGCCGCGATGCCTTTTCACGAGGGCGTTGCCAGACAGAACAAGGAGACGATCTTGAAATTTCCCAGCCTGCAGCGCCGCGCCGTGCTGCGCATGGCCACGGCCGGCACGGCCCTCGCCGGCGCCCCGGCCCTCTTCATCGGCACCACGGCACGCGCCGCCGATGCCTTTCCGTCGCGACCGTTGCGCGTGGTAATTCCCTTCACCGCCGGCGGCGGTACCGACGTGGTCGGCCGCGTGCTCGGCCAGGCGCTCGCGGTCGAACTGGGGCAGCCGGTCGTCATCGACAACCGGGCCGGCGCCGGCACCGTGATCGGCTCGGACATCGTCTCCAAGGCGCCCGCCGATGGCTACACGCTGCTCCTGACCACCTCGGCGCTCGCGATCAACGCCTCGCTGGTCAAGAGCCTGCCCTACGACACCGAGAAGGGCTTCACCGAAGTGGGCCTCATCTGCCACGGCCCCAACGTGCTGGTCACGCGGCCCAACAGCCCCTACAAGACGATCGCCGACGTCGTCAAGGCGGCCAAGGCCAATCCGGCCAAGCTGAACTACGGGTCCTCCGGCAACGGCTCGGCCGTGCACCTGGCCGGCGAGTTGTTCAAGAACATGGCGCAGGTCGACATCACGCACGTGCCTTACCGCGGCGCGGGCCCGGCCTACACCGACCTGCTCGGCGGGCAGATCGACATGGTGTTCGGCACGGCCGGCGGCGTGGCCAAGTTCGTCGAGAGCGGAAAGATGCGCGCTGTGGCGGTGACCTCGCCGCAGCGCTCGGCCGCCTACAAGAACGTGCCGGCCATCGCGGAGACGATTCCCGGCTACAGCGCGGAGGTCTGGTACGCGATCTTCGCGCCGGGCGGCACGCCGCCGGCCGTCCTCGAGCGCCTGAACGCGGCGCTGCGCAAGGCCGCCGAAGCGCCGGCCTACCGCGAGCGACTCGCGGGCGAGGGCCTGACCGTGGCGGTCAACTCGCCGCAGGAGATGACGAAGTTCATGCGCGCGGAAGAGGCACGCTGGCGCAAGGTCGTCACCGACGGGCACATCACGATCGATTGAGCTCGACAACGAATCACACACAGGAACAACGGAACCGACATGGGCACAGGAAGACTGGAAGGCAAGATCGCCATCATCGTGGGCGCGGGGCAGCAGCCGGGCGACACGGTGGGCAACGGGCGCGCGACCGCCGAGCGCTTCGCACAGGAGGGCGCGACGCTGCTGCTGGTGGACATCAACGAA
The DNA here is from genome assembly GCF_000834655.1 of Variovorax paradoxus. Taxonomy (GTDB): domain Bacteria; phylum Pseudomonadota; class Gammaproteobacteria; order Burkholderiales; family Burkholderiaceae_C; genus Variovorax; species Variovorax paradoxus_F. The sequence goes on along the minus strand of NZ_JXQQ01000028.1, from coordinate 140,521 downwards.
GAATGGGCCGCAAGCACCCGCGATGCCGTTGCCGCACTCGGCGGCAGCGCCTCGGTGCTGCGCGCGGACATCACGCGCGAGGCCGACTGCGCGGCGATCGCTGCCGCCTGCATCGAGCGGCATGGCCGCATCGACATCCTGCACAACAACGTGGGCCGCTCCAAGGGCGACCGCAAGACGGTCGAGATGGACGCCGACGCTTGGGACAACATCATGGCCATGAACCTCAAGGGCATGTTCATGACCTGCAAGCACGTGCTGCCGCACATGATCGAGCGGCAGTCGGGCTGCATCGTCAACATCTCCTCGACCTCGTCGCTGGCGGCGCGCCCGAGCATCACCTACAAGACCAGCAAGGGCGCGGTCAACACGATGACGCAGCACATCGCGATGGAGAACGCCCGCCACGGCATCCGCGCCAACGTGATCCTGCCGGGGCTGATCGATACGCCCATGGCCATCGAGCGCCGCGCGCAGGAGCGCGGCGTCTCGCGCGACGTGATCCGCGCCGAGCGCGAGGCGCTGGTGCCGATGGGCCGCATGGGCACGGCCTGGGACGTGGCCAACGCGGCGCTGTTCCTCGCCTCCGACGAGGCACGCTACATCACGGGCGTGATCCTGCCGGTCGACGGCGGGCTGCTCGAAAAGCGGGGCTGAGCGCGGTGGACCTCGGACTTGCCGGGCGCCACGTGCTCGTGACCGGTGCCAGCCGTGGCATCGGCTTCGCGTGCGCGCAGGCCTTTCTGGCCGAAGGCGCGCGGGTGACGATGCTGTCGCGCGACGACGCGGCCTTGCGCACGGCTGCGCAGTCGTTGAATGCAGAAGGCAGCGTCGCCTGGCATGCCGCCGACCTGCGCGACTCCGCATCGGCGCTTGCCGCGCTCGATGCGATCGAGGCCGCGTCGGGCCCGCTCGACGTGCTGGTCAACTGCGCGGGCGCCGCCAGGCGCAGGCCGCCGGACGAGCTCGATGCCGCGGCGTGGAGCGACGCGATGCAGGCCAAGTTCTTCAGCTACATCCACGTCATGGCGCCGGCCGTGCAGCGCATGGCCGCGCGCGGCGCAGGCAGCGTGGTCAACATCGTCGGCGCGGGCGGCAAGGTCGCCAACCCGACGCACCTGGCGGGCGGTGCCGCCAATGCCGCGCTGCTTCTTGCAAGCGCCGGCATGGCGGCTGCCTATGCGCGGCAGGGCGTGCGCATCAACGCGCTCAATCCGGGCCAGGTGGCCACCGAGCGGCTGCGCCAGAGGCAGGAAGCCGAAGCCCGGCTCGCCGCGCTCGAAGGCCGGCCCGCACCGGCCGCACCAGGCGCCACGCTTCCCATCGGCCGTCCCGCCGAGCCGCGCGAGATTGCCGACATGGTGGTCTTTCTCGCCTCGGACCGCGCGAGCTACGTGACCGGCGCCACCATTGCCATGGACGGTGCAGCGACGCCCATGATCTGAGCGCAGACCTTTTTTCCTTTTCATCTTCGAACCGAAACCATCATGCGAATCTCCCCCGTCGAACCCGGAAGCCGCCCCGAACTCGCCACGCTCGAAGCGGAAATCGCGAAGCAGCGCGGCCGCGTCTCGCCGCTCTACCAGGTGCTGCTCAACAGCCCGCCCATGGCGCATGGCTGGGAGCAACTGCTGACGGCCGTGCGCCGCCACAACAGCCTGCCCGAGGCGGCGCGCGAGCTGGTCATCCTGCGTGTGGCGGTGCTCAACAGGGCACGCTACGAATACGACGCGCATGTGCCCATCGCGCTGCAGGCGGGCGCCTCGCAGGCGGCGGTCGATGCGCTGTCGGACCCGGCGAGCATCGGGGCGGGCCTGTCGGACGACGAGGCGCTGCTCATCGAACTGACCGATGCCATGACGAACGGCATCGAGGTGCCGGCGGCCCTCTACCTGCGGGTCAGCGCGCGCTTCACGCCGCAGCAGGTGGTCGATGCGATGGTCACGGTCGGCGCCTACAACATGGTGTCGCGCTTTCTCGTGGCGCTCGAGATCGGGCACTGAACGTCATTCGGCCTTGGCGCTTCCGTAGTGCTCCAGTGCCAGTTCGCGCAGCACCTGCGCGGCCCAGCGGCTCGGCCGCGTCGCAGGCCGGGCCTTCGGAATGGCGAGAACGATGCGGTTGCGGATGGCCGGCGCATGGATCGCCGCACGGTGCAGCGGCTTGTCGTACGTCCACAGCCGCACCGCGCTCTGCGGCAGCACCGTGTACGAGACGCCGCGCGCCACCAGCGACAGCACGGTCTGCACCGAGTCGACCTCCGCGACGATCGACAGCGGCATGCCGCGCGGCTTGGTTTCGCGTTCGAGCAGCTGGCGCAGCGCGTTCGGACCGCTCGGCATCACCAGCGGCAGCGCCGCGACGTCGGCCAGCTTCATGCGGCGCGGCAGCGGCTCGGGGCCGATCACGATCAGCGGCTCGCGCGCCAGCGTTTCCTCCTGCATCTGGGGCGAGGGCGGCGGATCGAACAGGATCGCAAGATCCAGCTTGCCCGCGACCAGCCACTCGCGCAGGCGAATGCTCAGGCCCTCGACCACGCTGATGACCGCATCGGGAAACTTCGCGCGAAAGCGCTCCACCAGGTCGGCCGCGAGCACGTGCGCCACGCGCGGCGGCAGGCCCACCACGACGCGGCCGTGCGGGCTGGCACGCCGCTCCTGCATGTCCGCGCGCGCCCGGTCGGCCATCTCGAGGATCGCCCGCGCATGCGCGAGCAACGCGAGGCCCGACTCGGTGGCCTCGACCCCGCGGCCCGTGCGCACCAGCAGCGGCTGGCCGGCTTCTTCTTCGAGCAGGAGGATCTGCCGGCTCAGCGCCGGCTGCGACATGTGCAGCGATGCGGCGCCCCGGCTGAAGCTGCCCGCCTCGACGACGGCGACGAAATAGTTGAGGCGCGTGAGGTCCATGGGCGATGCATTTTACGGATAGCTGATATCCGGAAAAAGCAAATTCCAGCCCACAGGCACAGCCACACAATTCCATCGAGAGAGACAACGACATGCCAAGCACCTTGACCTACAACCCGCGGCCCTCGGCGCCGCGTCTGCGGCTGCCGCCCGGCGCCTGCGACGCGCATGTGCACATCTTCGGGCCGGCCGCGCGGTTCCCGCTTTCCGACGCGCTGAACTGGACGCCGGCCGACGCGCCGAAGGAGGCACTCTTCGCCTTGCACGAGCACCTGGGCATCGACCGCTGCGTGATCGTGCAGTCGCTGGTGCACGGCTTCGACAACCGCGTGATCGAGGACGCGATCGCCGCGGGCGGCGGGCGCTACCTGGGCGTGGCGCTGGTGCCGCTTGCCGTTGCCGACGCCGAGCTCGCGCGCCTGGCCGCAGCCGGCTTTCGCGGCGTGCGCTTCAACTTCATGAAACACCTGGGCGCCTCGGCCAGCGTGGACGAGATCGTCGCCTTCACGCGCCGGCTGGCGCCGCTGGGCATGCACCTGCAGGTGCATTTCGAGAGCAGCCTGGTGCACGCGCTGGCCGCGCCGCTCGCGCGCAGCGCGGTGCCGGTGGTCATCGATCACATGGGGCGCGTCGATGCCTCGCTTGGCGCAGGGCATGCCGACTTCGCGGCGCTGCGCGCGCTGCTTCGCAACCCTCTCTTTCGCGTGAAGCTCAGCGGCATCGACCGCATCTCGGCCGGCGCGGACTACGCCAACGGCATCGCGCTCGCGCACCTGCTGGCCCACGAGTTCCCCGAGCGCTGCCTCTGGGGCAGCGACTGGCCGCATCCCAACCATCACCACGTGCCGGACGACGGCGTGCTTGTCGATGCGCTGGCGCAGATCGCGCCGGACGCAGCGCTGCGCGAGCAGATCCTGGTGCGCAATCCCCTCGACTTCTACCGGTTCGACGCATGACGACTACAGCAGCAGATTTCTTTCAACCCACCGTGCGCCGCCTCGGCGGCAAGGTCGTGCTCGTCACCGGCGCGGGCTCGGTCGGGCCCGGCTGGGGCAACGGCCGCGCGATCGCAGTGCGCTTTGCGCAGGAGGGCGCGCAGGTGTTCGGCGTGGACCGCGACGTGGACCGCATGCGCGAGACCGCCGAACTCATCACGCAGGCCGGCGGCGTCTTCGCGAGCGCGGCCTGCGACGTGACGCAGGCCGCATCGATCGAGGCGATGGTCGCGCAGTGCATCGAGCGCTTCGGCCGCATCGACGTGCTGGTCAACAACGTGGGCGGCTCGGCCAAGGGCGGGCCGGTCGAGATGTCCGAAGAGGTGTGGGACGCGCAGGTCGACCACAACCTGAAAAGCGTGTTCCTCACCTGCAAGCACGTGCTGCCGCACATGCTGGCCCAGGGCGGCGGCGCCATCGTCAACCTTGCATCGACCTCGGCCACGCGCTGGACCGGTGCCGCCCAGATCGCCTACGCCTCCACCAAGGCGGCGGTGATGCAGTTCTCCCGCGTGCTCGCGGTGCAGTACGCGGGGCAGGGCATTCGCGTGAACACGGTGGTGCCGGGGCAGCTTCACACGCCGATGGTCGAGACGCGGCTGGCCGGCCAGCGCGCCGGTGGCGACGTCCAGGCGCTGCTCTCGCAACGCCAGGCGCGCATTCCGCTGCCCTTCATGGGCGATGGGCGCGACACCGCCGCGGCGGCGCTCTTTCTGGCGTCCGACGAGGCGCGCTTCGTCACGGGCACCGAGATCGTGGTGGACGGCGGCATGTCCGTGCGCTGCGACTGACCGACCGGCTTTCGCACAAGAACCATCAAGGAGACTCTGGATGAAGAACATGCTCGTTCACAGGCGCCACTGCCTGCATGGCCTGGCCGCCGCCGCGCTCGCGGCCGCTGGCCTTCCATCCGCCCAGGCGCAGGACAGGATCACGCGCATCGTGGTCGCATTCCCGCCGGGCGGTCCGGTCGATTTCGTGGCCCGCGCGATCGCCGAGCAGCTCGGCAAGGAAATCGGACACCAGGTCATCGTCGAGAACAAGGCGGGCGCCAACGGCGGCATCGCGGCGGAGTACGTGTCGCGCTCGGCGCCCGATGCGCAGACGCTGTGGCTCACCAGCGTGGGCGCGGTCGCGATCAATCCGTCGCTGTACGAGAAGCTCATGTACGACCCGGCGAAGGACCTGGCACCCATCTCGCTGGTGGTGCGCAACGTCGAGGTGCTGGTGGTCGGGGCGAACGCGCCGTACAACACCGGCGCCGAGTTCGTGGCCGCCGCGAAGAAGAGCAAGCAGCCTCTGACGCTCGCCTCGTCGGGCACCGGCAGCGTGCCGCACCTGGCGATGGAACTGCTCTCGGACGCCGCGAAGACGCCGCTGCTGCACGTGCCCTACAAGGGCGCTGCACCCGCCATCACCGACGTGCTCGCGGGGCATGTGGACGGCTTCTTCGGCGACATCCCGGGGCTGCTGCCGTTCATCACCAGCCGCAAGCTCAAGCCCATCGGCATTGCGGCCTCGAAGCGGCATCCGCTGCTGCCCGAGGTCAAGACCTTCCTGGAGATGGGCATTCCCGGCGTCGATTCGGACAACTGGTATGCGTTGTTCGCGGCCAAGGGAACGCCGGCCGGCGTGGCCGACGCGATGAACCAGGCGCTGCGCCGCACGCTCGCCAACGAGGGCGTGAAGAGCCGGCTCATGGCCTCGGGCGCCGAGCCCGCGCCCTCCAGCCCCGCCGAACTGAGCGCGCTGCTGGCGCGCGACAGCGCCAAGTGGTCGGCCGTGGTTCGCGCCAAGAAGATCAAGCCCGATTGACGCCGATGCAAGAACACGCCGCACCCCGTTTCGTTCTTTTGCAGATGCGCACCGCGCCGTCTGCGGCCTTGCGCATCGGCGCGGATGCCCGCGCGTTCTGTCGCGGCAACGACGCCGCGCTCGTGCTGCATCGCGCGGCATCCAGCCTCGATGGCTCGCAGGCCTACGTCTACCTGAAGTCGCATGCGATCGAAGCGCCCGATGGCGATGCGATCGCCGCGGCATTCCAGGCGCGATGCGATTGGGCGAGCGAGCTACGTGCATCGCCGCTCGAAGCGATGCGCGATTTCGCGGGCGCCTCCGCCGGCGAGCGCGCGCGCTTTCACTACGTCGTCGAAACCGACCCCGAGGCGGGTTGGCTCGACGAGATCTCGCGCTGGTACGACACCGAGCACATGCCCGGCCTTGCGGCGGTGCCCGGCTGCGTGCGGGCGATGCGCTTCCTCAATCGCGGCGCCGGCCCGCTGTCGCTGGCCTGCTACGACCTGCTGCGCGACGACGTGCTGGGCTCGCCGCCCTGGCTGGCGGTGCGCGCCACCGCGTGGAGCGACATCGCGCGGCCTCACTTCACGAACACGAAGCGGACCATGTTCCGCGTGGTTGCCGAAGCGGACGAAGACGCGCAGCGCGGCATCGCCCCATGAACGCTGCGCCCGCATCGGCCGGACAGGATGCCGGCCGACGCGCGGCGGCTACTGCAACGTGATCGCCTTGGCCGTCAACGAGGCGTCGAAGTTCAGCATCGCCGGGTACTGCGGCCAGTTCACGCCCAGCGCCGCGTTGTTGGGATCGCCGCTGCGGGCGAACGCCGCGAGGCTCTTCATCATCGCGTCCGAGAGCTCCAGCCGGCCCGGCTCGTTCGCCTTCGAGTTCGCGAACTTCGAATAGAGCGACGGCCCGAAGTTGCCGAACACGAACGGCAGGTCGAAGGTGTGGGCGGCACCGAAGATGTCGTTGAACGGCGCAGGCGACTTGTCCCAGTTGAACTGGTACCACCAGAGCGGCACGTTCTGCGACTGCAGCACCGGGAAGATCTGCTTGCGCAGCGCAATGAAGAAGTACTGGTTGTACAGGTCGGTCCTCGCGTTGAAGCCGGTCACCGGCGTCGTGACGGGCAGGTACTGGCCGGGGATCCATTGCTCGAGCGACGTGGTGGGCGCGGCGTTCGGGTCGTAGCTGTAGGCCATCGAGAACACGGTCGGGTCGTCGAGCAGCCGGCCGCTGATGCCGCCGAATGCGGGCGAGGTGGCCAGGTTCTGCGGGAAGAGCTTGGTCTCGTCGCGCGTGTAGCCCGCCAGCACCGGCACCTTCAGGAACTTGCCGGCATTGATCGCCGCGATCGGATCGACCGGGACCACCGTGCCGTCGTTCAGCGGGTTGGAGGCCGAGAGGCCCAGCGGCACCAGCTTCTTGAGCACCGTCTGCAGCAGGGTGTCGGCGCTCTTGGACCGCAGGTAGGCGGCCAGATCGGCGTTGCTCTGGCCGGCGATGTAGGTCGCGGCCGCGGCATCGTCCGCCACGGTGCCGTCGGCGACCAGCAGGGCGCGCAGGAGCGCATTGACCTGGTTCGGCTGCGTCGAGGCCGTAGCGACGCCGCCGCTCAGCGGAACCAGCCGATGGAAGAGGGCCGGCTTGGCATTGGCCACCAGCGGCGAGACCATCAGCGCGTAGATGTTGACGGCGCCGGCCGACTGGCCCATCAGCGTGACGTTGCCGGGGTCGCCGCCGAAGGCCGTGATGTTCGCGTTGACGAACTTCATGCCCTTGATGAGGTCCAGGATCGCGTAGTTGCCGGAATCGTCGTTCGCATCGGCGCCGGTCTTGAGCTGCGGCGAGGCGAGGAAGCCCATGATCCCGAGGCGGTAGTTCACCGTGACGACGACCGCGTTGGCCGCCTTGGCGAGCGCCGCGCCGTCGTACACCGGGTCGCCCGTGTAGCCGGTGATGTTGCTGCCGCCGTAGACGAAGACGATGACGGGCAGCTTGTCGGTCGCCTTGGCTGTCGACGGCGCCCAGATGTTGAGGTAGAGGCAGTCTTCGGCGCCCGTGGTCTTGCCGATGGAGGTGCCGATGGTCGCGTCGTACTGGTTGTTCTGGCCCGGGCCGTAGAGGCGGCCGGTCTGCACGCAGGCGTTGCCGAGCTTCTGCGTCGTCTTGACGGCGGCCCAGGGCTCCGGGTCGACCGGCGCCTTCCAGCGCAGGTCGCCAACCGGCGGCTTGGCGAAGGGCACGCCCTTCCAGCTGTAGGTGCCGGTCGCAGCTGAATCGTCGTTGCCCAGCACGCTGCCGTAGACGGTGGCGCGCTGCAGCGGAGAGGTGACCACCGGAGGCGGTTCGCTGGGTGGCGGGTCGGTCGCAGGCGGCGTCGTGGCCGGGGGGATGGGCGTGAACACGGGGTTGTTGCTTCCCCCGCCGCCGCAGGCGCTCAGCTGCAGCAGGGCAAGGACTGCGCAGGCGGTGCCGGCGCGCAAGTGGCGAATCATGATGGTGAAGTCTCCGTTTGTCTCTGTTGTCGTGGCCGTCAGCGCGGCTGCCGGCCGTCTTTGACCCGACATCCAAGGCAATGGCGGCGGGCGACCACAGTCTGGGCAGACCGGAGCCCGAATCCAATGTGGGGCGCGCACATCGTTCGGGGAGGTTCTATGTGAGCCCGAAGGCCCGGCTGCTGCGGGATTTCACCAAGGTGGTGCAGCCGCCAGTGCGGCGCATACTGCGCCAAACCCACATGACGGCCCCTTCGGGGCCAGGGCGACTGTCAGGAGAAACGCATTGCAGCGAACCGACATTGCCAACCCGGCCTATTTCCACAAGGTCGTCGATTGCCAGTACGCCTGTCCGGCGCACACCCCCGTCCCGGAGTACATCCGCATGATCGCGCAGCGCCGCTACGGCGACGCGTACATGATCAACTGGGCGTCCAACGTTTTCCCGGGCATCCTGGGGCGCACCTGCGACCGGCCGTGCGAGCCGGCCTGCCGGCGCGGGCGGGTGGAAGAAAGCAACGCCCAGGCGCCCGAGCCGGTGGCCATCTGCCGGCTCAAGCGCGTGGCCGCCGACATGAAGGAGGACGTGCGCGAGCGCATGCCCAAGCCCGCGCCGAAGAACGGCAAGCGCGTCGCCTGCGTCGGCGCGGGGCCGGCCTCGCTCACGGTCGCGCGCGACCTGGCGCCGCTGGGCTACGAGGTGACGGTGTTCGACGGCGAGGCCAAGGCCGGCGGTTTCATCCGCACGCAGATCCCGCGCTTTCGACTGCCTGAATCGGTGATCGACGAGGAGACCGGCTACGTGCTGGACCTAAGCGTCGAATTCCGCGGCGGCGAACGCATCGACTCGATGAAGGCGCTGATGGGCCAGGGGTGGGACGCCATCTTCATCGGCTGCGGCGCACCGCGCGGGCGCGACCTCGACGTGCCCGGCCGGAAGGAAGCGGCTGCCAGCATCCACATCGGCATCGACTGGCTCAACTCCGTGTCGTTCGGCCACATCACGAGCATCGGCCAACGCGTGATCGTGCTGGGCGGCGGCAACACGGCCATGGACTGCTGCCGGTCGGCCCGGCGCCTGGGCGGCACCGACGTGAAGGTCATCGTGCGCAGCGGCTTCGACGAAATGAAGGCCTCGCCCTGGGAGAAGGAAGACGCGCAGCACGAGGGCATTCCGATCGTCAACTTCCACGTGCCCAAGGCCTTCGTGCACGACCAAGGCCAGCTGAAGGGAATGACCTTCGAGGTGGTCCGCGCCGAGTACGACGACAAGGGCCGCCGCACGCTGGTGCCCACCGGCGAGCCGGACGCCTTCTTCGAATGCGACGAAGTGCTGGTCGCGGTGGGCCAGGAAAACGCCTTCCCGTGGATCGAGCGCGACAGCGGCATCGAATTCGACAAGTGGGGCCTGCCCACGCTCGACAAGGACACCTTCCAATCGACGGTGCCCCACGTGTTCTTCGGCGGCGATGCGGCCTTCGGCCCCAAGAACATCATCACCGCCGTTGCCCACGGGCATGAGGCGGCCGTGTCGATCGACAAGCTGCTGCGTGCCGAGCCGGTGTACGAGCGCCCCGCGCCGATGACCAACCTGGTGTCGCAGAAGATGGGCATCCACGAGTGGAGCTACGACAACGACACCTCCAACGACCTGCGCTACAAGGTGCCGTGGGCGAAGGCCGAGACGGCGCTCGCGAGCATCCGCGTCGAAGTGGAGCTGGGCTTCGACGCCGCCACCGCATTCAAGGAGGCCGAGCGGTGCCTCAACTGCGACGTGCAGACGGTGTTCAACGAACCCGCCTGCATCGAGTGCGATGCCTGCGTGGACATCTGCCCGATGGACTGCATCAGTTTCACCGCCAACGGCGAAGAGGCCGAACTGCGAACGCGGTTGAAAGCGCCCGCGCTGAACCTGACGCAAGACCTGTACGTGTCCGGCGGCCTCAAGACGGGCCGCGTGATGGTCAAGGACGAAGACGTCTGCCTGCACTGCGGCCTGTGCGCCGAGCGCTGCCCGACGGGCGCGTGGGACATGCAGAAGTTCCTGCTGAAGATGACGCCGGCGGGGCACAGGCAAGAACTGGAGGTAACGGCATGAGCGCCGCGCCGGGCCGCCCCAAGCAAGCTCGCACCGCAGTGCGAAGCACGGAGGTACTCCAATGAGCGCCGTACGGCCGCCCGAAGGCGCGAACGCCTTCCCGGGAGACGACGAAGCACGCGATGCGGCGAGGAGCGTGGCGCCCATCGTTCCGCAGATCGAAGGCATCAACGACTTCGTCATCAAGTTCGCCAACGTCAACGGCTCGGGCTCGGCCTCGGCCAACGAACTCTTCGCCAAGGCCATCCTGCGCATGGGCGTGCCGGTAAGCCCGCGCAACATCTTCCCGAGCAACATCCAGGGCCTGCCGACCTGGTACGAGGTGCGGGTGACCGAGGCTGGCCACCTCGGGCGGCGCGGCGGCACCGACATGATGGTGGCGATGAATCCGCAGACGTGGGATGCCGACGTGGCCGAGCTGGAACCCGGCGGCTACCTCTTCTACGACAGCACGCGGCCGCTGCCGCCCTCGAAGTTTCGCGACGACATCCGCGTCATCGGCATGCCGCTCACCGAGATCTGCAACGCGGTCTATCAGGACCCGCGGCAGCGTCAGCTCTTCAAGAACATCGTCTATGTGGGTGCGCTGGCCATCCTCCTGGGCATCGAGCCCGAGGTGGTCGAGAAGCTCTTTGGCGAGCAGTACAAGGGCAAGGAGAAGCTGCTGGCCTCCAACGTGCAGGCGCTGCACCTGGGCTGCGACTTCGCGCGCGAGAACCTGCGCGAGCCGCTGGGCATCAAGGTGCGGCGTGCCGACCGCGTCGGCAACCGCATCTTCGTGGACGGCAACAGCGCCGCGGCGCTGGGCTGCGTGTACGGCGGCGCAACGGTTGCGGCCTGGTACCCGATCACGCCCTCGTCGTCGGTGGCCGAGGCGTTCCAGAAGTACTGCACCAAGTTCCGCGTGGACCCCGCCACCGGCCAGCACCGCTTCGCCATCGTGCAGGCCGAGGACGAGCTCGCCTCCATCGGCATGGTGGTGGGCGCCGGATGGAACGGCGCGCGCGCCTTCACGCCGACCTCGGGGCCAGGCATCTCGCTGATGACCGAGTTCATCGGCCTCGCGTACTTCGCGGAGATCCCGGTCACGCTCATCAACGTCCAGCGCGGCGGACCCTCGACGGGCATGCCCACGCGCACGCAGCAGGCCGACATCCTCTCGTGCGCCTACGCCTCGCACGGCGACACCAAGCACGTGCTGCTGTTTCCCGAAGACCCGCACGAGTGCTTCGAGCACGCGGCGGCCGCGCTGGACCTGGCCGACCGCCTGCAGACGCCTGTGTTCCTCATGACCGACCTGGACATCGGCATGAACCAGCGCCTGTGCGAGCCTTTCGTGTGGGACGACGCCAAGGCCTACGACCGCGGCAAGGTCATGACCGCCGAAGAGCTCGAGGCGGGCCGCGACTTCGGCCGCTACAAGGACGTGGACGGCGACGGCATCCCCTGGCGCACGCTGCCGGGCACCCACCCGACCAAGGGCAGCTACTTCACCCGCGGTACCACGCGCGATGCGTACGCGCGGTATTCGGAGCGCGGGCCGGACTACATCTACAACGTCGAGCGGCTCCTGAAGAAGTTCGCGACCGCGGCCACGATGGTGCCGCAGCCTGTGCTGCGGCCCGCGGCAGAAAAGACCGACCTGGGCGTGATCTATTTCGGCTCGACCAGCCCCTCGATGCACGAGGCGCTCGAGGCGCTGGAAGAAGAGGGCATCCACCTCGATGCGATGCGGCTGCGCGCGTTTCCGTTTCCCGACAGCGTGGCGCAGTTCCTCGCCGACCACCGGCAGGTGTTCGTGGTCGAGCAGAACCGCGATGCGCAGATGCGCAGCCTGCTGGTCAACGAGCTGGACTTCGACCCCGCCCGACTGGTGCGCGTGCTGCACTTCGACGGCACGCCGATCACGGCGCGCTTCATCGGCCAGGCGATCGTCGCGCATGTGCAGAAGTCGCAGGCCTTGCGCGCGGCCACAGATACGAAGGAGTCCGCATGACCTACCTCGCCAAGCCACGGCTGCACCACCCGACGCTGGCCACCAACAAGGTCGGCTACAAGCGGCGCGACTACGAAGGCAAGATCTCCACGCTGTGCGCCGGCTGCGGCCACGACTCGATTTCCGCCGCGATCATCGAGGCCTGCTGGGAGCTGGACATCGAGCCGCACCGCGTGGCCAAGCTCTCGGGCATCGGCTGCAGCTCGAAAACGCCGGACTACTTCCTCGGTGCCTCGCACGGCTTCAACACCGTGCACGGCCGCATGCCCAGCGTGCTGACCGGCGCCAACCTGGCCAACCGCGACCTGCTGTACCTCGGCGTCTCGGGCGACGGCGATTCGGCGTCCATCGGCCTCGGCCAGTTCGCGCATGCCATGCGGCGCGGCGTGCGCATGGCCTACATCGTGGAGAACAACGGCGTCTACGGTCTCACCAAGGGCCAGTTCTCGGCCACGGCCGACCAGGGCTCCAAGAGCAAGAAGGGCGTGGTCAACACCGACAGCCCGGTGGACCTGGTGGCATTGGCGCTGCAGCTGGGTGCGAGCTACGTGGGGCGCGGCTTCTCGGGCAACAAGGCGCAGCTGGTGCCGCTCATCAAGGGCGCGATCAGCCATGGCGGCTCGGCCTTCATCGACGTCATCAGCCCCTGCGTGGCCTTCAACAACCACCCCGGCAGCACCAAGAGCTACGACTACGTGCGCGAGCACAACGAGGCGGTGAGCCGCATCGACTTCATCAGCGGGCGAGAAGAAATCACTGCCGACATCGGCCCGGGCGAGGTGATGGACGTGCGCCAGCACGACGGCACGCTGCTGCGGCTGCGAAGCCTGCACCCAGACTACAACCCCGGCGACCGCTACGCCGCGATGGCCTACATGCAGCGCCACCACGCAATGGGGGAGGTGGTGACGGGGCTGCTCTACGTCGACCCGCTGGCCACCGACCTGCACACGGCGCTCAACACCTGCGACCGGCCGCTCAACACGCTGGAGACCGACGCGCTGTGCCCCGGTGCCCAGGCGCTCGAAAAGCTGAACGCCTCCTTGCGCTGAGCCGACGCCAGCGGCACCATTGACGACTCTTTTGGAGGGCGCACCATGGCCGAGCGCACCGTTTTCCAATCCGTCTCGCGCAAGCACGTGATCAGCCTGGGCCCCCAGGCCAGCGTGCGCGACGCCGCCTGCGTGATGACGCGCGCCAACTGCGGCAGCGTGCTCGTCATGGAGCTGCCCGACACGCTGCTGGGCATCCTCACCGAGCGCGACCTCATGACCCGCGTGCTCGCCAAGGGGCTCGACCCCGACCGCACGCCGGTGCGCGAGGTCATGACGCCCAACCCGATCTGCGTGCCGCCCGAGACGCTCGTGTCCGACGCCGTGGTGCTGATGCTGGAGCGCGGGTTCCGGCACCTGCCGCTGGTGTCGGGGGCGAAGATCCTGGGGGTGTTCTCGGTGCGCGATGCGCTGCCGCGTGAAATCGGCACGGCGCTCAGCCAGACCGAATTCAACGAGCAGGTGAACGACGCGCTGGGGTGAGAAGCGGCAACGGGCGGCGGCCTTGTACGCGCTGCGCTCATTCGATATGATGCGCGTCATGTCAAATGCGAAAATCAACGCCAGAAGTGCGGCCAAGGAGGCCTCGCACGATCGCATCGTGGCCGTTGCCGCCAAGGCCATTCGCCGCAGCGGTTACGACGGCACCGGCGTCGCCGACATCATGAAAGAGGCGGGCCTGACGCATGGCGCCTTCTACGCGCATTTCGCGTCGCGCGAAGCCATGCTGGCAGAGGCGGCCGTCCGGGCGTGCGCGGAGGCCGCCGATGCGGCGGCAGGTGCCGCAGCCAGCGTTCCCGCCGGGCAAGCCCTCGAGCGCATGCTTCGCGCCTATCTCTCGAAAGAGCACCAGGAACACGCGGACACCGGCTGCCCCTTGGCCGCATTGGGTTCGGAAACCCCGCGGCAGGAACCTGAAGTGCGCAGTGCGACCACCCGGCACATCAAGGCGATGGTCGATCTGGTCGCCCGCCAGTTGCCCGACTGGGGACAGCCCGGTGCCCACGAACAGGCACTCGTGACGATCGCCACGATGGTTGGCGCCTTGACGCTGGCTCGTGCGGTCGACGAGCCCGCGCTGTCCGAGCGCCTGCTCAAGACCGCGCTCGAGCGACTGCTCCCCGCCAAGGCCTGATTTCATCCCCGCAGAATGCCGCCCGTTCGCTCGCTCTTGAATATGATGTGCATCATGCGAAAGTCGATTTTTACTCCGGCCAACCCCAAGGAAGCACCATGAAGGCATTCGTTCTCGATCGATACGGCAAGAAAGGCGCGCTGCGATCGGCTGACATGCCGATGCCCGGCCTGCGCGACGACGAGGTCCTGGTCGAAGTCCACGCCGCGGGTGTGAACCTGCTGGACGCCAAGATCCGAAACGGCGAGTTCAAGCTCATCCTGCCGTACCGCCTGCCGCTCGTGTTGGGTCACGACGTGGCCGGCGTCGTGGTCAAGACCGGGCCGCAGGTGCGGCAGTTCAAGGTCGGCGACGAGGTCTATGCGCGGACCGACGATTTCCGCATCGGCACGTTCGCGCAGTTCGTGCCGGTGAAGGAAGCCTCGCTCGCGTTCAAGCCCGCAAACCTCACGATGGAAGAGGCCGCCTCCATTCCCCTGGTCGGCCTCACCGCATGGCAGGCGCTCGTCGAGAAGGCCGGGCTCGGCAAGGGGCAGCAGGTCTTCATCCAGGCGGGCTCCGGCGGCGTGGGAACCTTTGCGATCCAACTCGCGAGGCACCTGGGCGCCAGCGTCGCCACGACGACGGGAACGTCCAACGTCGAGTTCGTCAAGCGCCTGGGCGCGGACATCGTCGTCGACTATCGCAAGCAGGATTTCGAAGACATCCTGAGCGGCTGCGACGTCGTGCTGAACAGCCAGGACGGCAAGACGCTCGAGAAATCCCTGCGCGTGCTCAAGAGCGGCGGAAAGCTCATCTCCATTTCCGGGCCGCCCGATCCCGAATTCGGCAAGGCCATCGCCGCGCCCGGTTTCGCGCGGCTGGCCATGCGGATGCTGAGCGCCGGCATCCGGCGCCGGGCGCGCGCCCGTGGTGTGGGCTACTCGTTCCTCTTCATGCGGGCCAACGGCAGCCAGCTGCGCGAGATCACCCGGCTCATCGAGGCCGGTGCCATCCGCCCCGTGATCGATCGCGTCTTTCCGTTCGCTTCGACCAACGAGGCCCTGGCCTATGTCGAGGCCGGCCGTGCCAAGGGCAAGGTCGTCATCAAGGTCAAGTGAACCTGTCTTTCAACCCGCCCCGGGGACATCGTCCGTCGCGCGCTCGACGGGCTCGAAGCCGGCCAGGACGAAGTGCTTGGCGACGATCTCACTCAGCACGTCAAGCGGGGCATGGTGGCGTCGTGAAACAGGACCCGCAGCGCCCTTGAGGAACGTGCCGCTGCGCACGATCGCATCCGGCAGCGCTCGGTTCGCCCGGCGTGAGCTGGGCTTGCACAACCCGGGTCCGCCGGCGGTGTTTCTCGTTCGACTGGCGGGCTCGCCTCGCTGCTAGCCGACGTCCTTGTTCACGAGCGCCAGGACTTCCGCCAGCTTTGCCACCTGGTCCTTGTGCAGGGCCGCGAGCCGCTCCAGCTTCTTGCGCCCCGCGGCCAGCAGATGCACTTCGACCTGCCGCCGGTCGGTGCTGCTGGGCCTGCGCTTGACCAGGCCTGCCTCCTCGCAGCGCGACACCAGCGCGACCACGCCGTGGGGCTGGGCCTGCAGGCGCTCGGCGATCTCGCTGACCGTGGCCCATTCGCGGTCCGCGAATCCCTGGGTGTGCAGCATCAGCTGGTACTGAAGCACCGTGATGCCCTCGGCCCTCGCGGCGTCTTCGCTGAAGCGCAGGAAGCTGCGCAGCCTGAACCTGAAATCGGACAGGGCCTCCAAGTGCTGCTTTCCGATGCTTCCCCGTTGGCTGGCCATTGCGTTTCCAAGTGATGTGCGAACGGAGGGCAATGTAGCAGCGCGAGCCTGCGGGCCCCGGGCGCAATCGGCGATCGCCCGGAAGGCCGAGGCCCCTAATCAGGCCGCTAGGGCCGATCAATAGGTGCAACCCTTTGTTTTCACTTTTGGTAGCACTCCGGGTGGCGAGGGCGTGAGCAATTTGACAACGGGGCCAACTTTTACCGGCGCGTTGTCGCCCAAAGGACATTGCCTGGCCTGGCGGGGGCCGCAGCATCCGGCGCCTTCAACAAGAACGAGGAGACATTCATGACCCAGGAACCGGTGCGTCCGATCACCCGCCGCCGCGCGGCCACGTCCATTGCCGCCATGGCCTGCGCCGCGGCCGGCATTGGCGCACGGCCCGCTTTCGCCGCGACGGCCACTGCGGCCACCGCCGCGGCCCCCAAACCCGGCGGCGACATCGTCATCGGCCAGAGCGCCCACCTGAGCGGCCCGCTCGCGCCCACGCTGCGGGCCGTGCTGCGCGGCCAGGAGATGGCGCTGGCCGAGTTCAACCGCAAGGGCGGCGTCGAGGGCCGCAGCGTGAGCCTGGTCACGCTGGACGACGCCTACGACGCGCAGAAGACGGTGTCGAACGCGAAGGAACTGCTCGCGCGGCCCGACGTGGTCGCGCTCTTCGGCCTCACCAACACCGCCGGCGCGGGCGCCGTGCTGCCGCTGCTCGTCGAGAAGAAGGTGCCGCTCGTGGGCGTGTACAGCGGCTCGCCGGTGCTTCGCGCCAGGCACAACCCGTACTTCTTCACGACCATGGCGAGCTACCGCGACGAGGTGGTGCAGATGGTGCGCAACCTCGTCACGCTGCACCAGGCCGAGATCGGCCTCGTCTACCAGAACAGCCCGTTCGGGCAGTTGATGGCGCCGGTGGTCGAGGAAACCTGCAAGGAGCTGGGCGCCACGCTGGTGGCCAAGGTGCCGCTCGAAGTCAGCGGCAGCGATGCGACCGCCGCGGTCGCCACGCTGGCGGCGGCCAAGCCGCGGGCGCTGATCTTCATGTCCTTCGGGCCGTCGATGGTGCCGTTCGTCAAGGCGGCGCGGCAGAAGATCGCGGCGCCCATCTATTGCGTGAGCATCGCCAATTCCCGCACCCTGATCGAGGCGCTCGGCGACGAGGCCCGGGGCCTGGCCGTCGCGCAGATCGTGCCGTACCCCTTCCGCGCCACGAGCACGCTCACGCGCAACTACCACGCGGCCATGGCGGCCGCGGACCTGCCGGTCGACTACGACCACTTCTTCGGCTACCTGAACATCACCGTGCTGCTGGAGGGCCTCAAGCGTGCGGGCAAGGGCGTGACGCCGCAGAAGCTGGTCGCGGCAATGGAGGGCATGCGCATGGCCGATATCGGCGGCTACACGGTCGACTACAGCCCCCAGAACCACCACGGCTCGAACTTCGTCGAGCTGGTGATGGTGGCCCCGGGCGGGCGCTACCTGCGCTGATAGCCGCCACGCCCCCGCACCAAACGGGGCGATGCGTGCGCCACAACGGCGCACGCCGCCGCATGCCACGGCGACTGCAGCACCGGATTGGGTGCGATGCGGCATGAAAGCCGGCTGAAAGGCCTGGCACGGATGTTGCGCAGGGTCTAGCACTGTTCCGCGGCAACGCCGCCGCGGCACTCACAGTGCCTCCGCTAACGACGGCGGACCCGAGCGCACTGCAAGCTTTGTTCAACCAAGGCCGGCAGTACGTCCGTTCCAACCCGATTCGCATCCGTCCCTTGCGGGGGCTCGCCCTGACTGCCGTCTTTCCGACGCGGTCTGCGGCGGACTGACGCATGGTCGGCTGCACGCAGGATCCGACATGAAAATCGCAGTCATTGGCCACGGCATGGTGGGCCACAAGTTTCTAGAGCAGCTCCACGAACTCGGCGTCGCCGATGCAGAGGTCACGGTGTTCTGCGAAGAGCCCCGCGCGGCCTACGACCGGGTGCATCTTTCCGAATTCTTCGCGGGCAAGACCGCCGAAGACCTCTCGCTCGTGGAGCCCGGCTTCTTCGAGCGCAGCGGCTTCACGCTGCGCCTGGCGGCAAAGGCCGTGGCCATCGAGCGCCGCAACAACACGCTCACCACCGCCGATGGCGAGGTGGTGCCCTACGACAAGCTCGTGCTGGCCACCGGCTCCTCGCCGTTCGTGCCTGCCGTGCCCGGGCGCGACCGCGACAACTGCTTCGTCTATCGCACCATCGAAGACCTCGAAGCCATGAAGGAATGCGGCGCCCGCTCCACGAGCGGCGTGGTCGTCGGCGGTGGCTTGCTGGGCCTGGAATGCGCCAAGGCGCTGCGCGACATGGGCCTGGAGACGCACGTGGTCGAGTTCGCGCCGCGCCTCATGGCCGTGCAGGTCGACGAGGGCGGCGGCCGCGCGCTGCGCAGCAGCATCGAGGCGCTGGGCCTGCATGTGCACACCGGCCGCAATACGGTGGAAATTACCGACGGCGCCGCCGCGCGGCACCGCATGGTGTTCGCCGACGGCACGTACCTGGAGACCGACATGATCGTGTTCTCCGCCGGCATCCGCCCGCGCGACGAGCTGGCCCGCCAGTCGGTGATGGCCATCGGCCCGCGCGGCGGCGTGGCGATCGACAGGCACTGCCGCACGAGCGACCACGACGTGTATGCCATCGGCGAGTGCGCCTCGTGGAACGAGCAGACCTTCGGCCTCGTCGCGCCCGGCTACGACATGGCGCGCGTTGCCGCCAAACACATTGCCGGCCAGCAGGACGCCGCCTTCATCGGCGCGGACATGAGCACCAAGCTCAAGCTGATGGGTGTGGACGTCGCCAGCATCGGCGACGCCCACGGCAAGACGCCGCACGCGCGCGCCTACCAGTACATCAACGAGCACAAGCAGATCTACAAGAAGATCGTGGTGAGCGAAGACGGCAAGCAGCTGCTGGGCGCGGTGCTGGTCGGCGATGCGGCCGAATACGGCACGCTGCTGCAGATGGCGCTCAACGGCATCGCGCTGCCGGCGGACCCGGAGTTCTTGATCCTGCCCGCGAGCGACGGCAAGGCCCGCCCCGGCATCGGCGTCGATGCGCTGCCCGACACGGCCCAGATCTGCTCCTGCAACAACGTGACCAAGGGCCAGATCTGCGCGGCCGTGGGCGAGGGCGCCTGCACCGTCGCCGAGATGAAGGCCTGCACCAAGGCCGGCGCCACCTGCGGCGGCTGCGTCGCGCTGGTGGGGCAGGTGATGAAGGTCGAGATGGCCAAGCGCGGCATGGCCGTGAACAACCACCTGTGCGAGCACTTCGCGTACTCGCGCCAGGAGCTCTACCACCTCATCCGCGTGGGCGAGATCCGCAGCTTCGAAGACCTGCTCGCCAAGCACGGCAAGGGCCTGGGCTGCGACATCTGCAAGCCCACGGCGGCGAGCATCTTCGCCTCGTGCTGGAACGAGTTCGTGCTGAAGAAGAACCTCGCGAGCCTGCAGGACAGCAACGACTACTTCCTCGGCAACATCCAGAAAGACGGCACCTATTCGGTCGTGCCGCGCATGCCGGGCGGCGAGGTCACGCCCGACGGACTTATCGCCGTGGGGCAGGTCGCCAAGAAATACGGCCTTTACACCAAGGTCACCGGCGGTGCGCGGGTGGACATGTTCGGCGCGCGCGTGGAGCAACTGCCCTCGATCTGGGAAGAACTCATCGCCGCGGGCTTCGAATCGGGCCATGCCTACGGCAAGTCGCTGCGCACGGTGAAGAGCTGCGTGGGCTCGACCTGGTGCCGCTACGGCGTGGACGACAGCGTGGGCCTGGCCGTGGAGCTGGAGAACCGCTACAAGGGCCTGCGCGCGCCGCACAAGATCAAGTTCGGCGTCTCGGGCTGCACCCGCGAATGCGCCGAGGCGCAGGGCAAGGACGTCGGCATCATCGCCACCGAGAAGGGCTGGAACCTCTACGTTTGCGGCAACGGCGGCATGAAGCCGCGCCACGCGGAACTCTTCGCCTCCGACCTCACCAAGGCGCAGCTGATCCAGCTGATCGACCGCTTCCTGATGTTCTACGTGCGCACGGCCGACCGCCTGCAGCGCACCAGCACCTGGCGCGAGAACCTCGAGGGCGGGCTCGACTACCTGAAGGGCGTGCTGCTGCAGGACACCCTCGGCATCGCCAGCGAACTCGAAGCGC
Organism: Variovorax paradoxus; assembly: GCF_000834655.1. GTDB lineage: Bacteria > Pseudomonadota > Gammaproteobacteria > Burkholderiales > Burkholderiaceae_C > Variovorax > Variovorax paradoxus_F. Next base: position 120,079 of record NZ_JXQQ01000028.1, on the reverse strand, counting down.
AGATGCAGGGCGTGGTCGACACCTACCAGTGCGAATGGAAGACCGCGGTGAACGACCCCGCCACGCGCCAGCGCTTCCGCTCCTTCGTCAACAGCGAGAAGCCCGACGAGCACATCGTGTTCGTGAAGGAACGCGGCCAGATCCGCCCGGCCCGCGCCGAAGAGCGCAGCACCGAAGCCGATGCAGAAACCGTCTGACGACAACCGAGGATCTCCACGATGACCACCGACGCCCTCCAATGGACCGCCGTGTGCGCGGCCACCGACATCCTCCCCGACACCGGCGTCTGCGCGCTGGTGGAGGGCGTGCATGTCGCGATCTTCAGCGTGGGCCGCGAACAGGCCCTGTACGCCATCGACAACGTGGACCCCAAGGCCAATGCCAGCGTGCTCTCGCGCGGCCTCGTGGGCAGCCTGGGCGACCGCATCGTCGTCGCCTCGCCGCTCTACAAGAACCACTTCGACCTGCGCAGCGGCGAGTGCCTGGAGGCGCCCGAGTACTCGGTGCGCGCCCATGCGGTGCGCGTAGACGACGGCCGCGTACTCGTCGCGCTGGGCTGAGCCGCGCACCTTCCACGCTTCAATCTTTTCTCTGCTTTCTCAAGGAATCCCGATGGCCTATCTAGCCCCCGCCGAGTTCGTGACCAAGATGGTCGATGCCGGCGAATCCAAGCTGCTGATGTCCACGCGCGACACGCTCATCCGCTCCTACATGGCCGGCGCCATCCTGGCGCTCGCCGCGGCCTTTGCCGTGTCCATCACCGTGAACACCGGCAATGCGCTGGTGGGCGCGATGCTGTTCCCGGTCGGCTTCATCATGCTGTACCTGCTGGGCTTCGACCTGCTGACCGGCGTGTTCACGCTCGCGCCGCTCGCCGTACTCGACAAGCGCCCCGGCGCCACCTGGGGCGGCGTCATGCGCAACTGGAGCCTGGTGTTCGTCGGCAACTTCGCGGGCGCGCTCACGGTGGCGGTGTTCATGGCGATCATCTTCACCTTCGGCTTCAGCGAGGCGCCCAACGCCATCGGCGAGAAGCTCGGCCACATCGGCGAAGGCCGCACCGTGGGCTATGCCGCGCACGGCGCCGCCGGCATGCTGACGCTGTTCATCCGCGGCGTGATGTGCAACTGGATGGTCTCCACCGGCGTGGTCGCGGCCATGATGTCCACCACCGTGTCGGGCAAGGCCATCGGCATGTGGATGCCCGTGATGGTGTTCTTCTACATGGGCTTCGAACACTCGATCGTCAACATGTTCCTGTTCCCCACCGGCCTCTTGCTGGGCGGCAAGTTCACGCTGATGGACTACCTGATCTGGAACGAGATTCCCACCGTCATCGGCAACCTCGTCGGCGGCCTGACCTTCGTGGGGCTGACGCTGTATTCGACGCACTACAAGACGGCGCCCAAGCGCAAGGCCAGCTGAGCGCCGGCCACTCGGACGCACACGCATCGCTTCGATGCCGATGCCCACGCAGAAGGCGCTGCGCGTTGCGCTCGGCCAGCACTCGCTGGCCAAGCCCGGTGCAGTGAACCAGGTCAACCAGGATTTTCACGGCGCGATGCTGCCCGAGGGAACGCTGCGCATGTCCAAGGGCATCGCGGTCGCGCTGGCCGACGGCATCGGCTCCAGCCGCGTGAGCCAGGTGGCGAGCGCGGCGGCGGTGCGGGGCTTTCTGGACGACTACTACGCCACCTCCGATGCGTGGTCGGTGCGCCGCGCGGCCCAGCGGGTGCTGAGCGCCACCAACTCGTGGCTGCACGCGCAGACCATGCGCAGCGATGCGCGCTTCGACAAGGACAGCGGCTACGTCTGCACCTTCAGCGCGCTCATCTTCAAGGGCCGCGACGTGCACATGCTGCACGTGGGGGATGCGCGCATCCACCGCCTGCATCCGAACGGGCTGGAGCAGCTCACTGAAGACCACCGCGTGCACCTGTCGTCGGTGGAGTCGTACCTCGGGCGCGCGCTGGGCGCGGGGCCGAACGTGGAGATCGACTACCGCTGCTGGGAGGCGGAGGTGGGCGAGATCTACCTGCTGGCCACCGACGGCGCCTATGCGTACCTCGATGCCGCCGCTGTGCACGATGCCATCGCGCGCTGCGGCGATGACTTCGACGAGGCAGCGCGCCTGCTCGTGGAGGCCGCGCGGTCCCGCGGCAGCGACGACGACTGCACGGTGCAGCTCGTGCGCATCGACGAACTGCCGCCAGCCGATGCCGCACAGCTTCCGATGCAACGCGAGGGCCTCGCCATCGCGCCGCCGCTCGCGCCCCGCGCGCGCTTCGAAGGCTTCACGCTCGTGCGCGAACTGCATGTGAGTTCGCGCAGCCACGTGCACCTGGCCGTGGACGATGCGAGCGGGCAGCAGGTCGTGCTGAAGCTGCCGTCGGTTGATTTACGCGACGACCCGGAGTACCTCGACCGCTTCGTGCTCGAGGAGTGGGTGGCGCGGCGCATCGACAACGTGCATGTGCTGAAGGCCAGCGCCATCGAACGCACGCGCGGCCACCTGTACGTCGTCATGGAATATGTCGATGGCCAGACGCTCGCGCAGTGGATGGTCGACAACCCCAAGCCGTCGCTCGACAGCGTGCGCCGCATCGCCGAGCAGCTCGCGAGCGGGCTGCAGGCGCTGCACGGCAAGGAGATGCTGCACCAGGACGTGCGCCCCGAGAACGTGATGATCGACCGCACCGGCACCGTGCGGATCATCGACCTCGCGACGACGCATGTGGCGGGGCTCGCCGATGGGGCGGGCGAGGGCAGGCCGCTCGCGATCACCGGCACGCTGCAGTACACGGCGCCCGAATACTTCACCGGCCATGGCGGCAGCGCGCGGTCCGACCTGTTCTCGATGGCGGTGATCGTCTACCAGATGCTCACGGGCCAGTTGCCGTATGGGCTGCAGGTCTCGCGGGTGCGGTCGCCTGCCGACGTGAACCGGCTGCGCTATGTGCCGGTGCGCCACCTGCGGCCCGACCTGCCCGAGTGGGTCGATGCGGTGCTGCAGAAGGCGCTGAATCCGAATCCGATGAAGCGGCAGGAGGCCGTGTCCGAACTCGCGCACGATCTGCGGGCTCCGGGGCAGGCGTTTCTTCGCCCACGCATGCCACCGCTGATGGAGCGGCACCCCGTGCGTTTCTGGCAGACGACCACAGCGTTGCTGGCCATCGTGTCGGCGGTGCTGCTCGGGGTGTTGGTCCTGGGGCGTTGAGGCTGCCGGGTTCAGCGAACGGATCGCAGCGGCGCGAAGCCGACGATCGAAGACCTCAGCACGGCGCCGCGCTGACTTTGTCTACCGCCAGACGCAGCGACTGCATCGTGGCCTCGGTCGTTTCGATGCGGCGCTGCAACTCCTCGTTCACCAGCCGCATCAGCGCGCTCAGTTCTGTGCGGATGGGGTGGACATCTTCCGAGTCGCCCGCATGCTGCGGAACGACGAGTTGTTCGATACACGCGTAGGCGAGTCGAACGTCGTGCAGGCTGTCGATGTTGTCGCACGCCTGAAGCGCGAGCGATGCGGCGCTATGGGTGTCGAAGGGTTCGGGGAACGGGGGAGTGTGAGCCATCAATGGCCTCCAAGGGTTTCGATTTACTGAAACCGACGCACCCGAGTCCAATCGAGGGCGGCGGCTCGACAGGTTGGACTACCGGGAAACCACTTGCGTGAAACCGGCCGGGCTTGCGCCCGCCCATCGAGCCGCCTAAAAAGGTTGCACGAATGAGAAAGCCGCAGTCCTTGCGGTAGCTGCGGCTTTCGTCGCAGTGATTTCAGCGGGAGTCCAATCCCGATCACGCCTGTTTTTGAAGTGACGGGGCGCAGTATAGCTACGCGAATGTGTTTGCCTTTGCAGCCCGCGTGCTCTCCGCCACGAACGGCGATTGAGATCAGGATGAACCCGCAATCCGTTCACCGAGCTTGTCGAAGCGCCGCGCGAGGATTCGGCAATGTCAGTGATGGGCGGGCTGTGCCACTCTAATGATCGAGATGAGCTGCTTCCGCGAGACTGGCAGTACACATCAGAGGCAGCTTGGCGCTCTAAAGCTGACCTTGGAAGATGGGGCGCGAGCGTTTGCTTTGCAGCGATAGCGCACTATCGTTGGTCGAGGCTAGACTTCCTATTTCGGCCGAGAGAAGACATTCCAGCGCCAGGGCCGTAACTACACTGGCACCCGACATGGCGAATACCTATCCAACGCAGGTGAGTTTCTTCCGAGCTGTCCGACTCTGTGTATTGCTCATCTTCTCTCCGAGTCGCTTTCAGGCGGCCGAGGCAGCAGACAACCGCGAGCTAAATTCCGCTGCTCCGCTCAACGAACCTCCTTCGCGCGCTACTACGGTTCGACGCGCACTTTTCCGTTCGGGATGCCTCGTTCTTTGTGCCGGTGCAGTCGGGTTCATTGCCGGACTCAGCTTGGGCAGCCTCCTGCAATGCGCAAGTTCGAAGCACATCGCGTGGTTGCAAATCGCTGGGACCTGTCTTTTGCTATGGGGAACACTATTCGTCCGCGGATGGGACATCCAAAGCTTTGGAGGTGTGACTCTTTCTGAGCGCGTTAACCAATGGTTCTACAGGTTCTTATATTTCACAGGAACTGCCACACTGGTTTCGTCCTTGTCCTGGATGCAGTGTGAGTGAGGCAGTGGCACGAATTCCCGTTGGGGCCAAAAGCTGATGTCTATATTCAACGCTCAAGCATAGTCTTCCTCGCCAGACCCAAACCCTAAATCAGAGCAACGATGGCTGACTCATTCTTCGACCTTGGAAAAAGATTGCCCAAAATTGACGGGCCCACGCTGGAGAGGCATCTCGTCAAAAATTCTGAGGTATTCGAGAAGGCGTACCTTCCTAGCTCCATACTGCAAGCATCCACTCCAAGAGATACACTTCAGTTTAAGGATAAGACTTTCAAGCGAATGCGCTTTTACGAGACCCACTTCATTCGAGTGGTCTTCACAAATTGCACATTTGATGAATGCCTTTTTCTTGGCGCTCATTTTGAAGACTGCGCTTTTTATCAATGCAATTTTATTCGCTGCAATACCAACAAATTTAAACTCTCAAGAACATATCTAGATCCCAGGTCTTTTCTTAAAGATATTTTTGACCGCAGACTATATCCCAATGTAGGCGTAGATCTTTTCCACACACTCCTTAAGAATTCGGTTGATGAAAGTCAACCCGAGTTTCGCGACATAGCGGAGTATCACTTTCGACTATGGCAACGCTACAACCGGTACGGATATTGGTCAGCAATGAAGGGCATAAAAAGGTGGGGGGACTTGCGGTTTTTCGCGTTCTGGTTCTGGAATGCTACTTATCAGATACTCTTTGGCTATGGCGTAAGGACTCGGAATATTCTTCTCTGGACTCCTGTGCTCTGCTCTGTAGTATGGGCGTACAACTACACTCATTGGGCTGAATATGGCATCGAATCTTCTAAGCTAAATACGGTCCCGTTGATAATTAAAACCGCATTTTTCACTATGGGCAATCTATCAACATTTGGCACTGCCGAAGTTACGCCGTCTACTTCGCTTGGTTTGATAGCTGTCTCTTGGCAGGTGATCTTAGGGATTACATGGATTGCACTCTCGACAGCAATGATAGTGAAAAGGTTTGTGCGATGAATCAGTCGATACACGTTGAGAGCTTGGCTATTTTCGGCTCTACATCTAGAGGTGATGCCGATCAGATTAGCGACAGAGATGTTTTGTTGGCCGGAATGGGACAAATCTCCCTCGTCGAACGTGAACTGATTGGTCGCGGGTATTCTCCAAGCGTATATAGTTGGCAGCAGCTGGAAGATTTGTCGCGAGACGGTTCCCTTTTCCTCCAGCATCTGAGGCAAGAATCCAAAATTCTTTTGGATCGTAACGGAAGATTGTGGGATTTGCTTGAAAAGTTTCGCCCCTTGAACAATTACAGTCATCGAATTGTCAAGAATGTCGAACTCTTTGAAATGACGAACGGTACTCCCCAATGTGATGCTCTCATTGGATGGGCATTTGATGTGCTTGCTGTAGGTTTTCGCAATCACGCAATTCTGCAGCTTGCAAATGCTGGTCGATACGTATTTTCGTACCCCGCCTTGGTTGCAATAATATCCAAAGCGCACAATTTGTCAGCCAATGAATCTCAGTTATTAATTGATCTTCGCCAGCGCAAGCGAGAATATCGTGAGCGTTGCTCAGCTAATAACGGAACACATGAAGTATTAAAGAGAACGCAGGCCGTAATCGAGCGAATTACTGGTGCCGACTGTAGTTCTCGCCGATTTTCCATCGAGGATTTTGTCGCGCATCAGGTTGGATTTGTCTCGACCAATCCCCACTGGTACTACCCGCTTCGTCGTCTTGAGGGAGCTTTTCGGGCAATGGGGTTTACGCCAGAACTAGCCTCATCGAAGGTGCTGGCAGAGATGGAATCAGTTTTTTCCAAGCCGTCCCCTTATGGCGACGCGGGCATGAGCTCGATTGAGTGGGTCCGCACCAATGTTGAAGCAATTTCGCTCGCTTGGTTCAAGGAAGCTAGGCTATGAGGTAGTCAGCGTGTCACGTCCAATCGCATCCTCCAGCATTTCCCTCAAAAACCCCCAAGGAAAAATCCCCCGGTCGTGCCCATCGCTGAACACGAACTGCACGCCATAAGCCCCGACCGGCTGTATGTCCGCGAGTTGCACGTCGTCACCCGCATGGCCATCGCCCCCAGCCGCACGTAGCACCTTGCAATCCGCACAAGGGCAACTGGCCCGCAGCATCCGGTACGTCGCCAGACACCTTTCCCCATCGCCCCAGCAAAACTCCAGCGCACCCCGCGCGCGGTGATCGACGATGGACTCAGGCGCCATGGGCCGCCTTGCCGATCTGCGCGATGGCCAGCCGGGCCGATTTGCGCACTTCGGGGTCCGGGTCGTCCGCGGCAAGTTCGAGTGCGGGCAGCGCCGCGGCATCGCCGATGTCGCCCAACGCCAGCGCCGCTTCCTTGCGCAGATTGCTGATGCTGTGGCCTAGCGCCGCGAGCAGCGGCGTGACGCTCTCGGCGCTGCGCAGCCGCCCCAGGCTGCGGGCCGCACGCAGGCGCACCTGCCAGTAGTCGTCGTCCAGCGCCACCAGCAGCGCGGCTGTCGCGGCGGGCTGCTGCAGCTTGCCGAGCGCGGTGGCGGCTTCTTCGCGCACCTGCCAGCTTGCATCGCGCAACGCGGTTTCCAGCGCGATGCGCGCATCGGCATCGCCTGCTGCGAAGGCGAGGGCGCCCACGGCCGCGCGGCGAACTTCGTCCACCGGGTCGGAAGCGGCAAGGCCGGCCAGCGCAGGCAGCGCGGGCGCGTGTTTCAGGTAACCGAGCACGCCGATGGCTTCGCGGCGCAGGGCGATGGCGTCGGCGGTGTCCTGCGCGGCGTGCGGCTCCTGCAGCACCGCCAATGCAGGTTCGGCGCTGGCGGGCACGCGCAGCTCTCGCAATGCGCGCAGTACGGCGGCGCGCACTCGCGCGGGGCCGGTGCCCGCATGCGGCAGCAGCCAGGCGGCCGAGGCGGGCTCCTTCAGCTCGGCCAGGCTGTGGGCGGCGGCTTCGCGCACCTGTGCGTCGGCATCGTCGAGCGCATCCGCCAGCCCTTCGACGGCGGTCTGGTTCTCCATGGTTTCGAGCGCCAGCGCGGCGGCGGCGCGCACGGCCGGCGTGTCGTCGCGCAGGGCCGCGACCAGCAGCGGCGTGTGCGCCTCGTCGGAGAGGTCGCCCAGGTCCATCACGGCGATGCGACGCACTTCGGCGTCGGGCGAGGCCAGGCGTTCGGCAATGGCCTGCAGTTCGGGGTCGTCGAGGGTCGAGGGGTTCATTCTTTTTCTAGATGGCAAAGCGCAGTTGCGAAGCCGTGGGCGCGCCCAGCGGCGTGAGGCGCTCGAGCGGCGCGCTGCTGGCCGCATGCGGATGCAGCAGTTGCAGGCAGTGCCGCTTGAGCGCGGTGAATTCCGGCGAGGTGACCAGCGACGGATCGCGCGGCCGGGCGAAGTCGAGCGCGAACTCGGCGACGATGCGGCCCGGCCGCGGCCCCATCACGAGCACGCGGTCGCCGAGGAACAGCGCCTCGTCGATGTCGTGCGTGATGAAGACGATGGTGGTGCGCACGCGCGCCCAGGCGTCGAGCAACTGGCGCTGCATCATCAGCCGCGTCTGCGCATCGAGCGCGCCGAAGGGCTCGTCCATCAGCATCACGCGCGGATGGTTGATGAGCACCCGCGCGATCTCGGCGCGCTGCTGCATGCCGCCGGAGAGTTGCGAGGGGTAGAAGTTGGCGAAGTCGTCCAGGCCCACGAGCCGCAGCATCTCGTGCGCGCGCGCATGGCGCTCGCGGCGGCCGACGCCCTGCATCTTCAGGCCGAAGGCGACGTTGTCGAGCACCTTCTTCCAGGGGAATAGCGTGTGGTGCTGGAAGACGAGGCCGCGGTCCGGGTGCGGTCCGCGCACGGGCTCGCCGTCCACGCGGATCGCGCCGCCCGCAGGTGTCAGGTGGCCGGCGAGCGCGCCGAGCAACGTCGACTTGCCGCACCCCGAAGGGCCGAGCAGGCAGACGAACTCGCCGGGCTCGACATGGAGAGTGATGTCCTGCACCGCATCGAAGGCCTGCGCGCCCTGGCCGAGCCGCACGCGCAGGTCGTCGATGGCGATGCGGCCGGTCTGCACGTCGGCCTTCATGCGCGTTTCTCCTGCACCGCGCGCCAAGGCATCAGCGACTGGCCGATCCACCGGACCAGCGCGCTGCTGCCCATGCCGAGCACGCCGATGAAGAGCATGCCGACGACGATGTCCGCGTAGTTCTGGATCGTGTACGACATCCACGTGTAGTAGCCGATGCCGAACTGGCCCGAGATCATCTCGGCCGTGACGAGGCAGAACCATGCGGTGCCCATGCCGATGGCAAGGCCGGTGACCACGCTCGGCAGCGCGCCCGGCAGGATCACTTCGCGGAACACCGCGAGGCGGCCCGCACCCAGGCTGCGCGCCGAGGCGACGAGGCGCGCATCCACCGCTTCCACGCCGTGCACGGTGTTGAGCAGCACGGGGAACAGCGCGCCGACGAAGGTGATGAAGACCATCGACGCCTCCGACGACGGAAACATCAGGATGGCCAGCGGAATCCACGCGACGGCGGGGATGGGGCGCAGCACTTCGAGCGGCGGCAGCAGCGTGTCTTCGGCCCAGCGGGCGCGGCCGATTGCGAGACCCAGCGCCACGCCAACGATGGCCGCAAGCCCGAAGCCGATGAACACGCGGCGCAGGCTCGCCGACAGGTGCTGCAGCACCAGCGGCGACTGCACCAGCGACCACGCTGATTCGGCGACCTCGCGCGGCGGCGGAACATTCTGGAAGGTGATGAAGCCCAGGTTCATGCGCTCGCGCGTGGCGAGGTGCCACGCGAGCACGCACAGGAGCAGCGCGGCGACGCGCCAGGTGGCGCGCGGCAGGGCGCGCAGGTTGCTATGGAGGGAGCTGGTCATTGGTGACCTTTTGAGCGTGGTTATGTTTCGCGACCAGCCAACACAAACCGTTCGGGCTGAGCCTGTCGAAGCCTTGCGCAGCGCTTCGACAAGCTCAGCGTGAACGGATTGTTTGTTCGCGGACGCAACTTGCAGGGCGGGTGGACGTCACGGCATGCTTTGCGACCAGGCAACACAAACCGCTCGGGCTGAGCCTGTCGAAGCCTTGCGCAGCGCTTCGACAGGCTCAGCGTGAACGGATTGCTTTTTCTCGGAAGCATTTTTTGTGGAGGTGAACGTCGCGAACGGACGAGGCGTCAGCCGGCCAGCGCGGCGCGCACGCCGGCGAAGTCCTGCACCTTGCCGCCGTTCTTCGCGGCCCAGCCCTCGGCCTGGTCCTTGAGCAGGAAGGCATCGACTTCGCCCTTGGCGCCGAGCACGAACCACGCGTCGGCAGCCAGCAGCTTGTTGCCGCTGTTGCGGTCCTGCGCATACACCACGCGCGCCTTCTTGCCGTTTTTCTCCAGCTTCTGCAGGTCGCCCAGCGCGTTCTCGGGCGAGGCGTAGTGGCGCACCAGCGGCTCGCCAGCCACCCAGACCTGCGCCACGCGGTTCACGTCGGTGATGGGCTTGCCGGTCGATGCGTCCTTGGCGACCAGCGGGGCACGGGCGTAGTTCTTCAGCTGCTTGTCGTAGTCCAGGCCCGCCTCCTGGAAGGCTGTGCGGATGTAGCCGTCCTGCACGAAGGCGTTGGCGTCGATGTCGTTGTCGGTGCGCTTCAAGAGGCGCAGCGTGTCGAGCGATGTCTTCACCGCCTGGCGGTACTCGGGCTTCCAGCTCAGGTCGCGCGTCTGCAGGCCGAGCGGGCCGTGAAAGAGGTAGTTGACCTCCGCCTCGATGCCCGTGACCTTGGCGATCAGCTCGCTGTACTTCTCGGGCTCGGCCGCCACGAGGCGGTCGGCCTCCAATGCGGCGCGCAGGTAGGCGGTAACGACCTCGGGGTACTTCTTCGCGTACTCCTCGTCGACCAGGCTGCCGTGGAAGGTGGGTGCGTTGGCTTGCGAGCCGTCGTAGATCTTGCGGGCGAAGCCGCGGTACGGAAAGAGTTCGGCGAAGGGCACGAAGTCCGCATGCGCCTCGACCTTGCCGGCCTGCAGCGCGGGGCCGGCCACCTCGGGCGCCTGCGTGGTGATGTTCACGTCCTTCAGCGGGTCCCAGCCCTGTGCCTGAATCGCGCGCAGCAGCATGCCGTGCGAGGTCGAGGCGAAGGGCACCGAGATGGTTTTGCCCTTGAGTTCGGCGAGCGACTGCACCTTCGAATCCTTCGGCACGACGATGCCGTTGCCGCTGCCGGTGGTGCTGCCAGAGAGCACGGTGATGAAGATGCTCTTGCGCCCCGCCTTCTGGAAGGCCGCGCCGTTGAAGCTGCCCGGAAAGTCGGCCATCGAGCCGAGGTCGAGCTTGCCCGCGACCATCTCGTTGGTGAGCGGTGCGCCGGAGGTGAAGTTCTTCCACTCGATCTGGTATTGCGCGTCCTTGTACTTGCCGGTGCGCGGCAGGTACTTGTCGAGCAGCTTCAGCTCGCGGATCAACAGGCCGCCGGTGGCGCAGTTGATGGTGGTGTCCTGCGTGCCGATGGCGATGCGGATGGTCTCGGCCTGCGCGGCCGGAAAGGCCAGCAGCAGGGCCAGGCTTGCGCCCCACAGGGCCAAGGTTTTCTGGGTCTTCATCGTGGTTGCTCCGGGTTGAAATGCGGGGAGGGCGCGCGGCTCAGCGCAGCAGGTAGGGGATGTCGACGGTGACTGCGCCCGTGGGGCAGTCCTTCTCGCAAGGCATGCAGTACCAGCACTCGTCGAACTTCATGTAGGCCTTGCCCTTGCTGAGGTCGATGGCGAGCACGTCGAGCGGGCAAACGTCCACGCAGACGGTGCAGCCCTTGTGGGCGATGCACTTGTCCTCGTCCACGCGCACGGGCACGCTGGTGGGGTTGAAGGCGAGGGGCATGTGGGGTTCTCTTTTTTTGTGGGGCGGGAGGTCTCAGGCCGCGACCGGCTCGCGCACCGCGGCGGGCACGCGCAGGTGCTGGTAGGCGGACATCTCGTGCGCATCGAGCGGCACGATGTACGGATCGACCGGTCGTTTGAAGCTCACCATCGCATCGCCTTGCTTTTGCAGCTGCGTGTGGCAGAACCAGTCGCGGTCGTTGCGCTCGGGAAAGTCCACGCGGTGGTGGTACAGGCCCCAGCGGCTTTCGGTGCGATAGAGCGAGGCGCGCGCGGCCATCTCGGCGCAGTCTCGGATCGCATGCACTTCCATCGCGCGCATCAGCTCGTGCGGGCCGGGGGCGGCGAGCTGTTCGAGGTCTTCGTGGATCTGCTCAAAGCGCGAGAGGCCGATCTCCATCTTGCGCGTGACCTTGGGCGGCTGCAGGTAGTCGTTGACCATGCGGCGCAGCTTGTATTCGACCTGCGCGGGCGGCAGGCCACCGCTGCGAAGGAGTGGGGCGCTGACGCGGGCGTGCTCGCGTGCGACCTGTTCTTCGTCGAGCGCGGGCAGCTCGGTCTCGGCGCAATGCCGCGCCGCGCTTTCGCCGGCGAGGCGGCCGTAGACGAAGGCACCCAGCATGTAGTTGTGCGGCACGCAGGCCAGGTCGCCCGCCGCGTGCAGGCCCGGCACTGTCGTGCGCGCATGCTCGTCCACCCACACGCCCGAGGCCGAGTGGCCGCTGCACAGGCCGATCTCGGAGATGTGCATCTCCACCATCTGCTCGCGGTAGTCGGTGCCGCGCCCTGCATGAAAGCGTCCGCGGCTCGGGCGCTCGTTGGTGTGCAGGATCTGCTCGATGGTAGCGATGGTCTCCTCGGCCAGGTGGCTCAGCTTGAGGAAGACCGGGCCGTTGCCGCCCTGGAGCTCGTTGTAGAACTCCATCATCATCTGGCCGCTCCAGTAGTCGCACTCGATGAAGCGCTCGCCCTTGTTGTTGGTGGTGTGGCCGCCGAAGGGGCCGGTCACGTAGGCGCAGGCGGGGCCGTTGTAGTCCTTGATGAGCGGGTTGATCCGGAAGCACTCGATGCCCGAGAGCTCCGCGCCCGCGTGGTACGCCATGCTGTAGCCGTCGCCCGCGTTGGTCGGGTTCTCGTAGGTGCCGAAGAGGTAGCCCGACGCCGGCAGCCCGAGCCGCCCGGCCGCGCCCGTGGCCAGGACCACCGACTTCGCGCGGATCACATGGAACTCGGCCGTGCGGCAGTCGAAGGCCATCGCGCCCGCGATGCTTCCGTCGGCCGCCGTCAGCAGGCGCGTGACCACCAGGCGCTGCGACATCTCCACGCGCGTGCGCTTCAGGCGCCGGTACAGCACGTTCTTGATGTTGTGGCCCTCGGGCATCGGCAGCACGTAGGTGCCCATGTGGTGGACCTTGCGCATCGCGTAGTCGCCGGTCTCGTCCTTCTCGAACTTCACGCCCCAGCGGTCGAGCTCCTCGATCATCGAATAGCTGTTGCGCGCATAGGCCATCACCGTCTTCTGGTTGACGATGCCGTCGTTGGCGGTGGTGATCTCTTTCACGTACTGCTCGGGCGTGGCGAAGCCGGGCACGACCGCGTTGTTCAGGCCGTCCATCCCCATCGAGATGGCGCCGCTGCGCTTGACGTTGGCTTTCTCCAGCAGAAGCACTTCGAGCTTGGGGTTGGCTTCCTTGGCCTTGACGGCGGCCATCGGGCCGGCGGTGCCGCCGCCGATGACCAGCACGTCGACGGTGCGGGTGAGGATGTTCATGGGGTGGCCTTCGTGGGGTGGCTGCGGGCGATGCGCAGGCGGTGCTGGAAGGCATCGCCGCGGAAATAGAGGTCTTCGAAATCGAGCGGCGCGCCATCGGCGGTGTGGGTGAGGCGCTCCACGCGCAGCACCGCGGTGCCTTCGGGCACGCTCAGGCCGCGGGAGAGCACCTCGTCGGCGAGCATCGCGTCGATCTGCAGGTCGGCATGGCCGAGCGCGATGCCGTAGTCGTTCTCCAGGATGAGGAAGATGTCGCGCCCCGCGAGGTCGGCCTGCCGCAGCCGCTCGCCGATGGCGTGGGGCAGGTAGGTCACCTCGTAGGACACCGGGGCGCGGTTCAGATGACGCACGCGCTTGATCTGCGCGACGGGCGCGCCCTCGGCCAGGCCGAGGCGCTGCGCCACGCGGGGCGAGGCGGGCACGGTCTTGTGGCTCGTGACCTGGTTGCGGATCTCGTAGCCCATGCGGCCCATCGACTCGGCAAAGCCTTCGAGCTGGCCCAGTTGCTGGAACGCCTTGGGCTTGGCAACGAAGGTGCCCTTGCCCGGAATCTTGAAGATCAGGTTCTCGCGCTGCAGGTCGCTCAGCGCCTGTCGCACCGTGATGCGGCTGACCTTGAAGAGCGCGACCATCTCGCTCTCGGAGGGCAGCTGCGCATGCGGCGCGTAGGTGCCGTCGAGGATGCGCTCGCGCAGGGACTCGCGCACCTGGGTGTAGAGCGGAACGGGTGAGAAGGCGATGGGTTCGAGCGCCTTGGCAGAAGACATGCGGCTGACCTGTTATGACCGGTTGAATGAGGCCGGATGCTAGTCAGGGGTTCTTCTTTCGCTAACGAACGAAAACGTGCTTCCATATGCGGAAAGCGAGGAGGGGCCGCCTCGCCCGACGGTGAAGCCAGGTGCCGGACGCCCATCGTTCCTCTGTAGAATCGCGCGCTTGGGTCGACAACGCGTTGGATCAACGGGTTGCAGATGCGGGTGTAGTTCAATGGCAGAACGGCAGCTTCCCAAGCTTCATACGAGGGTTCGATTCCCTTCACCCGCTCCAGATTTCCATGCCCCACGCGGGTTTGGGTGCAGCTGGTCTTCGCTGCGCAGCCCAACTATTCCCCCCAGCTACCAGTGACGACAGGCCGCTCGCCTGCAAAGCGGCCCGGCCCACTGAGCCAGCCAATGCTGCGCCCGCCGCATGGCGCCGGCGCATCTCGCTCAGCCCCCAGCGGCAGGGCGATGAGACCAATCACCCCGAAGTTCGAGGTCATCCAAGCGGGTCAAGAACGCGACATCAAGATCGGGTAGGGTGCGGGCGCGCGGGGCCGCTGTTTCTCCCGGTGGCCGGGGCCAAGCTTGCCGGGCCTGAACGTCGCCCCCTATATTCGACGCCACACACAACTTCGGCCCCCATGAAGCGGGCCCATCGCTCCATTGTCATGACGCTGGCCCGCCTCCCATTCAACATGCTCGACGGCCTGCAAAAGGCCGGTATCAATCTGGACGAGGTGGCGGCGCTGGCCGGGCTCGAAGCCGAAGACCTGAGGAAGCCGCTTACCAGCGAGCAGGCCGACCGTGTCTTCCTCGTGATGTACGAGAAAGCCGGCAATCCGGCAGCGGGGCTTGCCATCGGGCTCCAGCCGATGCGCTCGGAACTGTTCGGTGTGGTCGGGTTCGCCGGCATGCTGAGCTCGAACCTCGGTGCGGCCCTGGCCCGCATCGCACGCTACAACGCGCTGGTTTCGGCCTGCCAGATCGAGCTGCATCCGGTGGGCGACGAGTGCGAGGCCCGCATCCGCTACGACGGACCCCTGCGGCCCTACAGCCGTTCGCGGCTGGACATCCAGATGGGCACGCTGCTGATCTTCGGGCGCACCTTCACCGAGCGCCAGATCATGCCGGTGCGTGTGACCTTGAAGGAGCGGCCGTCCTATCACGCGCTGTATGCCGGCGCCTTCGGCTGTCCGGCGTTTTTCGACCAGCCGTACGACACGATCGTGTTCCGGTCTGCCGACCTCGAGCTGCCGCTGGTCAGCGCCAACCAGCGCGTGGCGGCGATGTTCGAGGATGCGGCCGAACGCGACCTGCAGACCTACGAGGCCGCGGGCAACGGCACCGCCGCGGCGGTGCGCGCGATCCTCGAGCGGCAGCTGCATGGCGACGTGCCCGACATCGAGAGCGTGTCGCGCGCGCTCTTTCTCAGTGCGCGCACGCTGCAGCGCCGCCTGGCGGAGGAGGGCGTTCGCTTCTCGACCTTGCTTGACGAGGTGCGCCTGGAAATGGCGCAGCGCTACCTTTCCGCGGGGCGCGCCACGCTGACCGAGATCGCCTATCTGCTCGGGTTCTCCGAGCCCAACTCCTTCTTCCGTTCGTTCAAGCGCTGGACCGGCAAGACGCCGGCGGATTTCAGGCAGGTGCGCTGAGGCGAGCCGGCCCGCCACGCGCTCGCCAGCGAGCCGCGTGGCCGTGGCGCGTATGGATAGTGGCGCTGTCGTGTTCGGTGCTTGTCGGTCTTCGAGGGCGCTTCTATCGTCCGCGGAAACCGATTTCAGGCAACCGAATCCATGCTTTTTCCTCTCTTGCGCGGCACCTTGTCGTCCGCGCCATGACCGTTGCGCGTCGCCGACTCACCGTCGCCCGCGCGATGGCTCGTCTCGTCTTGACGGGATGCGGGAGAGATGGCGGAAACGACAGCCGGGCCATGAGTCGGATGCTGCATCGATCGGTGCGGCGCGCCGTCTGCTGCGGCGTGGAGGTCTGCGCATGACCGGGCTGGCCGGCATGCAGGGCGCGCCGGCCGTCGCGGCAGCGCGCTACGCCTCGTGCCTGTTCGGCGAAGGGGTGAGCGACCGCTCGCGCGCGCCTGCGACAACCGCGTGGCACCTCGCACCGACAGGGGCGCGTGCGGAACCGATCGCAAGGCACAGCGAACGCTCGACCCGGCTTCCGGCGCCGATGAACCTGGAGATCGTTGCGGCGCATCCTTTTCGCGCCAAAGGCTTTTTCTGCGAGGGCCGCCGCGGCTGGGTGGGACACTGCGAAGTGCCGCCATCCGACATGCGCGCCGTGCCCGCGGCGAACGGCGTCGCAAGCGATGCCGGCGTCAGCATCTGGGTGATCGAGAAGGGCGACCTCGTCCTCGAACACCCGAGCGCGGGCCACACCCGTTTCGGCGCCGGCAGCGTCCTGCTTTGGGACGACATGCAGCCGCCCCGCGGTCACTGGGACCATGCCCGCTTCGGCTACGTCCGGCTGTCGCTTCCGCGGCGCAAGCAGGGCGTCGAGCACGCGGCACCCCCCGAAGCGGGCGCCGCGCGGCGTCTCGAACACCTCGGGCTCGCGCCGTTCCTTGCGGCACAGCTCAACACCTTCGCAACCCATGCCACCACGTTGACCGCCGCGGATCTCGGCGAGGTCGTCGGCGGCATCGTCCAGGTGGCCGAGGCGTTGCTCAAGGTGGTGTTCGCGCCGCCGGCAACCGTCGAGGCGAGCCCCGACACGGAACGGCTCCAGGCGGTGCATCGCTACATCGAGCACAACCTGCACCGCAATGACCTGAGCGTGGCGGACATCGCGCGCGGCACCAGCATGTCGCGCGCCCAGCTCTATCGCTTGTTCGCCGCGCAGGAAACCAGCGTGCACGGCACGTTGCGCGAGAAGCGGTTGCAGAAGAGCCTGAACTACCTGGCGCAGTCGGACAGCAAGCGCCAGAGCATCGGCGCGATCGGCCATGCATGCGGGTTCTCAGACCCGGCGGTCTTCAGCAAGCTGTTTCGCCAGCGATTCAATCTCGCGCCGCGCGATGTCCGCGCCGCCGCGGGCCTGGGGAAGTAGCCCCCTTATTTCAATCGCAATCTATTGCATTTGAAACATTTGGCCTCAACGGCAGGCCTGCCCTCGCAAAATCGAAATTCAACCTATCGATTGCTTGGTTCCTGGAGAAACTGGATGAACTTTTCAACAAACAACACGGCAAGAAAGGACGGCTTCGCGTTCTCTTTGCTCCGCGCCGGCACGCTCGCGGTCGCGGCCGCGGTGATTCTGTCCGCTTGCGGCGGTGGCGACGGCGGCGGCCCCGGCTACCCGACGGCTTTCCTGCCTGTCGTGCCTCCGGCGGACTCGGGCGGCAGCGGCGGCAACGGTGGCGGCGCATTGGGCAACGTCACGTGCAAGGACTTCGATGGCAACGACATGACCGTCAAGCCCAAGACGATCACGGTCTACAACAACTCCGACCGGGTCATCTATCCGGTCCTCTCGACGAGCGAGAACGCCAAGAACGAGTGGATTCGCGGCTGCTTCCGTGTCGATGACAAGCTCTATCCGACCACCAGCGTCTACAAGCTGTACGTCAACGAAGGAACCGGCATCCCGGCCAATTCGTCCGTGACGGTAACCCTTCCGTTGTACAGCGAGCTGTCGACCGAGAACTACATCACCTGGTGGAACGGCGGCCGGGTCGTGCTGGCGGACAGCAACGAGAGATTGCGCCAGGAGGAAGACAAGAAGCTGGACACGCCGGCGGCCGTCACCTGCACGGGCGACCACACGAACTGCGCGTTGAGCGTCTATTCGAGCAAGGTTCAATTCCCCGAGAACATCTACGCCCAGTTGTCGGAATACACATTCGGCGACGCCGTCATTCCGGTCGGCCAGAAGCCGCTGCTCAAGCCCGACAACGTGGGCTACAACATCTCGTACGTCGACCACGTCTATCTGCCGATCGGCATCGGCCCCAAGAACAACCCCTACATCGGCTACAGCGGTTCGGTGCAATCGCTGCCCACGTTTGCCGGTGCGCTGGGCGCGTTCATGGGCTCCGACGCAGGCAAGGGATGGCCGGTCTACAACCTGAATTCCCTGAAGCTGCCAGGGGGCTACAACATCTTCGCGCAGCGCGAAGGCGTCGTGCCTGCCATCGACAACGTGCCGGTCAAGCCCGCGAGCGGCGGCGTGCCGGTGCTGACCGTGCAGAAGTGCATTGCCGGCCAATGCACCGAGGACGAGAAGAAGAACTTGCACTACGGCGATGCGGTCCAGCGCATGCAGAACCTGTGGGGCTCGTGCGTCAATTGGGGCGCCGAAGACCTCAGCGCCTACGTGACGGAAACGATCAGCTGCCCGGCCGACCTGGCAACGAAGATGGACGCGGTCAAGCAGTTCTTCGCGCAGAACCACCAGAACTACCTGGCGCTGCACACCGGCAACACCTGCAAGACGTCGACGCCCGAGAAGCCGGTCTTCACGTACATGGAGGCGCTCAAGCACATCTACGGCTGGGTTCCGTTCAACGAGGGCTGCGGCGCGGGTGACAACAAGCTCGCCGACACGAGCATCCCCGGATGGACGCACGCAACGATCCAGCCGATGTACATCCACGACCTGCAATACAACTACAAGCAGGCCGCGGTCCAGGGCAATCCCAAGCTGAACTTCAATCCGTATGTCTCGTTGATCCACGAGAGCCTGCAGATGAATGCCTACGGCTTCTCGGTCGACGATGCCGTCGGCTTCATGAGCGAGTTGGGCGACGGCCTGGTGTTCGTGGTGGGCGGACCCCACGGACTGGAGAACTCCAAGCAGTTCAGTTATCTGGATGGCTTTGCGCTGGCGATCGGTGTACCGAGCACGTTGGGCGAAGGCACGCCGTTGATCAAGAAGTACGGCGTATGTGCGTTGGGCCAGGATGCGAAAGATCCGGGTTGCGCTGCCGACAAGCAGGACGTCACCATGCCGACCAACAGCCGGATCGCGGGCTTCCGGGTGGGCAGCGTTCCGAGCTATCCCGTGAAGGTGCGCTTCACCGACACGAAGGACAACCTGTACACCTTCCAGGTCATCGACAGGTTCTCGGCCTGCGCCGTGGGCGCTCCGGGAGATTGCCCGAGCAACAGGGATGCGATCAAGGCCGGCTTGGTCTGCAGCGTTACCCGCAGCGACGGCACGGTGCATCCAATGTCGAAGACATGGTGCGACGGGGCCAATCCGAACCAGAGCAGGGATGACAAGGACCCGCAGGTGACCAAGAACTTCATGAGCTTCCCCATGCCGGTCGATTTCCTGAAATGAAGAAAACACGGATGAATGGCCTGGCGGCCGTGGTGGCCTTGTGCGCTCTCGCCGCCTGCGGCGGCGGAAGCTCACCCATGTCGCTGGGCAGCACCGCCAATGCCCAGTCCAATGGCGTCGTGCCCTTCACCGTCACGCCGGTGGTGATGCATGTCAAGAACACGCCCGTGCCGGTGAAAGGCTCCGACGGCCTCTATCACCTGGTCTACGAGCTGAAGCTGGACAACTTCTCCGGCGATCCCGCAGCGATCAAGGGCATCGATGCGATCGACGCGGGCACGGGCGCCACCGTCGGCTCGCTGACGCCGGCGGACCTCGCGCAGCGCCTGGCGGTGAACGACAAGCGCACGGCGCCGGGCAGCCTCGGTCCGGCGCAGGGCGGGCTCGTCTACATGCACCTGAGCTTTAAGGACGCCGCCGCGGTTCCCAAGACCCTGGTGCATCGTCTGTCCATCGCTTTCGAGCGCGGGAATCCCTTCGTCGGGATCGTCGCGCGCACGGTGCCCGCCGCGCCGACCGCGCTCGTTCTGGAGCCGCCGCTGCGCGGTTCGCTCTACATCGCCGGCGACGCCTGCTGCGATTCCACGCGCCACGTGCGGGCGACCCTGCCGCTCGATGGGCAGCTCTTTACCTCGCAGCGTTTCGCCGTCGACTGGGAGCAGCTGGACAGCGCGGGGCGCATCTATGTCGGCGATCCGAAGAATGTCGACAGCTACAACGTCTATCGCAAGCCGATCCACGCGGTGGCGAGCGGCAAGGTCGTCGCGGCGCTCGACGGACTGGAAGACCAGACACCGGGTGCGCTGCCCGAGAACCTGCCTCCCGAGCATGCCGACGGCAATCACGTCGTGCTGGACCTGGGCGATGGCCGCTACGCGCTCTTCGCCCACATGCGTCCGGGATCGGTGGCCGTCTCTGTGGGGCAGACCGTGACCGCGGGCCAGGTGCTGGGGCTGGTCGGCAACTCGGGCAACTCGTCGGAGCCGCACCTGCACTTCCATGTGCACGACGGCCCGTCGCCGCTGGCATCCAACGGACTTCCGTACCTGATGAAGGGCTTCACGGCATTGCAGCGCGGCGTGTCCACCGCGGCGTTCGACAAGGCGATCGCCGATGGCAAGCCCATCGCCGTCGAGCCCGTGCCGACGCCCGGCGCATTCGTGAACGTGATGCCGATGGATCTCTGGATCGTCGATTTCCCGTCCTGAGATGGCTGCAGGCTGCCCCGGCACATGCGGCCGGTGGCGCCGGCTACCCCCCGGTCGCTGTGAGACGCATCGACCAAAACGTGAGACGAACAAGCTAACGCCGAAATGGCGTTCCCATAGAGACTCGTTGAGTCACAACCCTTGAGAACATTCATGAAGAGCCTGCGTCCAGTCTGCTGCGAGTCGCACCGACGTCATTTCTTGGGAACCTCCGTCGCGGCAGCATTGCTGGGCGTGGGGATGGCGACCGCGTCGTCGCGCACCGAGGCTGCATCGCTGAGCGAGGCACAGCGCAACGCCATGACGCCGGACCAGGTGATCAAGAGCATGCTCGACGGCAACGCGCGCTTCCTGTCGGGCGTGCACAAGGAGCGCAACTTCCTGGCCGAGATGCGCTCGAGCGCCACCGGCCAGTTCCCGGCTGCCATCGTGCTGTCGTGCATCGACTCGCGGGCGCCGATCGAGGTCGTCTGCGACCTGGGCATCGGCGACACCTTCAACGCGCGCGTTGCCGGCAACGCGGTGAACGACGACATCCTGGGTTCGATGGAATTCGCTTGCGCCGCGGCGGGAGCCAAGGTGGTGATGGTCGTGGGCCACACCGCGTGCGGCGCCACCAAGGGCGCCATCGACAACGTCGTGCTCGGCAACCTCACGCTGCTGCTGGCGCGCTTCAAGTCGGCCATCGACGCCACCGTCTACGAAGGCGCGCGCACTTCGAAGAACGCCGCCTTCGTCGATGCCGTGACCAAGACCCATGTGCAGCAGGCGCTGCCGCTCATCCGCGGGCGCAGCGCGGTGCTGTCGGGGCTGGAGGCCGAAGGCAAGATCAAGATCGTCGGCGCCATGTACGACATCGCGTCGGGCAAGGTCACGCTGGTCTAGCACGATGTGCGGAACGACCAGCGTGTGCCGGCATCCCCGCTTGCGCGCGCCGGCTGCATCCGCAGCCAGGTCGTTCCAAAGCACCTCCCACCCATCGGCCGCCCGCGTTCGGGCGGCCTTCAACCTTTTGTAATCCGATGACTGTCAAACCTATCTTCATGCGCCGCTCCATGCACGCGCTGTTCCTGACGGCGGGTGCCGCGTTGGCCGGCTGCGGTGGCGGTGGTGGCGGCGGCGGAGGTGGGGTGTTCCTGCCGCCCGCTTCGTCCAGCACGCCTGCGCCGTTCAACACGACCCCCGTCGCCTCGGCGCAGATCAACGCCGCCGTGGCCAAGCTCGACGGCGTGGCCGAAGAAGTCTTGCGCCGCACGAAGGTCCCGGGCATGGCGGTGGCCGTGGTGAAGGACGGCCAGGTCGTCTACGCCAAGGGCTTCGGCGTGCGCCGGCTCGGCTCGCCGGAACGCATCGATGCCGACACCGTGTTCCAGCTCGCGTCGATGTCCAAGCCGATCGCCGCGACCGTGGTGGCCGGGCTCATCGGAACCCAAGGCTTGTCGTGGGACACGCCTGCGGTGAGCCGGCTGCCCGGCTTCAACCTGTCGGACCCGGCGGTCACCTACCAGGTCACGATCGGCGACTTGTTTGCGCACCGCTCCGGTTTGCCGGGCGCCGCCGGCGACAAGCTCGAGGACCTGGGCTACGACCGCCAGCAGATCCTGCAGCGCATGCGCTACGTGCCGCTGCGTCCGTTTCGAACCAGCTACGCCTATGCCAACTTCGGCCTCACGGCGGGCGCGGAAGCTGCGGCCACCGTGTCCGGCACGGAGTGGGCCGAGCTGTCCCGGCGCGTGCTCTATGCGCCGCTGGGCATGAACGCCACGAGCTCCCGCTTCGTCGATTTCATCCAGCGCACCAACCGCGCGACGCCGCACGCGATGCAGGACGGCAGCTACCAGGCCCTGTACCAGCGCCAGCCCGATGAGCAATCGCCCGCGGGCGGTGTGAGCTCGAGCGTCAACGATGTTGCGCGCTGGATGACCCTGCTTCTGCAGAACGGCAGCTACAAGGGGCAAACCATCTACACGCCCGAGGCCCTGCGGCCCGCGATTTCCGAACAGATCGCGAACGGAGGCACGTCCGGTCCCCCGCCCGGACGTGCGAACCACTACGGCTACGGCTTCAACGTCGGCACCTCGACGGCGGGGCGCCTGAAGCTTTCGCATTCGGGCGCCTTCATGCTCGGCGCGGGCACCGCTTTCACGGCGATTCCCGCAGCGGGCGTCGCGATCGTCACGCTGACCAACGCGGCACCGATGGGCGCCGCCGAAGCCGTGAACCTGACGTTCGAGGAGCTCGTCGAATCGGGCAAGACCTCCACGGACTGGGTCGGGATCCTCGCGAAAGCGTTCGAACCGTTCTACACCCCCGAGGGCTCGCTGGCCGGACAGCAACCGCCGTCGCAGCCGGTCGCCCCGCTGGGCAGCAACGCCTACACCGGCACGTATGCCAACAGCTACTACGGCAACGCGGTGGTCGAAGCCAGCGGCAGCGGCCTGGTGCTGAAGATGGGGCCGACGGGCGCGCGGGCCTTCACGCTGCGCCACTGGAGCGGCAACACCTACGTCTACGACCTGTCGGGCGAGAACGCGCCGCAGGGATCCATCGCCAGGATCGACTTCACGCCCGATGCGTCAGGTGTCTCCGCCAGCCTGACGATGGACTACTACGCCGAGGACATCACGCACGGCACGTTCACGCGAGCGCGCTGATTCGAGCGGGGTTCGTCGCCGCGTGAGCGCGCCGAGCCCACGGCCGGCGTAGCGCCGATCGCCACGCACCCGACGAAGCGGACCGCTCAGCTCAGCGCGATCGCCCGCGCCGCGTCCAGCCGGGCGATGGCCGTCAGCGCCGCGTGGCGCTCCAGCGGATCCGCATCGTCCTGGTTCAGCACCGCGTGGGCCGCGACCCATCCCTCGACCGCCAATGCCGGGTCCCAGCGGTCCAGGTCGTGGTGCTGGATCTTCTCGACGAGCAGCCGCGCGAAGGGCAGCGGCACGCGGCCCTCGCGATGCAGGCTGAGCAAC
Organism: Variovorax paradoxus; assembly: GCF_000834655.1. Lineage (GTDB taxonomy): Bacteria > Pseudomonadota > Gammaproteobacteria > Burkholderiales > Burkholderiaceae_C > Variovorax > Variovorax paradoxus_F. Next base: position 96,588 of record NZ_JXQQ01000028.1, on the reverse strand, counting down.
TGGCACAGCCGGATCTGCGCGCGCAGCCGCGTGGGTGCGTCCGCAGCGCGGGCGATGGCCTGCTGCAGCAGCGACACGGCCGCTTCGAGTTCGCCGTTGGCAGCGAGCCCGTTGGCCTGCGCCATCACGCTGCCGAGGCCGTCTCCCTTCGTGCCCGGCTCGGCGCCTCCGGCCGAGGCCGCAGAGCCGCCCAGGCTGGCGATCCATTCCAGCGTGAGCGCGCTCGCGAAGGGCATGCCGTTGCCGAAGCACAGGCTGTCCAGCCCGGGCAGGCGCTGCAGCAGAGCGACGGTGGCACGCTCCACCTCGGCCCGTGCGGCGGCGCCGGGATCGCCCAAGCGGGCGAGCGCACCGGCGCTGAGCGCCTGCAGGTCCAGCCAGAAGGGAAAGGCCGGGAACTGGGACTCGGCGAAACCGATGGCGTCCAGCGGCTCGGCGGTGTCGTCCTGCATGCGCCGCATCGCGTCGGCGACCTGCGAGATCGGCGCGCCGATCTGGGTCATGCCGCCTGTGGCCGGCGGCAGCGCATCCACGCCGGCCCAGTTGGCGAAGCGGCTGATGCGGTAGGCGCGGGCATCGCACGGGTCCGCGGCCATCAGGGCGTCGACCACCTGGTTCAGATGCGCGAAGGCGGGTGCCAGCGCGCCGACAAGATCGTCGCCGGGTACCGGCGCGGCGAGGGCCGCCAGCGTGGGCAGGCTGCCCGACGCCGGGGGCGATGAAGCAACAGGGGAGGGAGCGCCGGGCCGCGCAGCCGCAGGCGCGGGCGCGCTTTCCGGCGCGGCCGCCGGCTGTGCGTCTTCGGCCACCGGCACTTGATCGATCAACACGAGCAGCGCACGCATCGACGGCGCTTCCTCGTCCTTGCCGCGCAGCAGCGCATCGATGCGGCGGCTGGACGCGAGGAGTCCGGCGACCAGCGCGGGCGCCTGCGGCGCAAGCTCGCTCCATGGCCGTTCCTGGCCATTCAGCTCGGCCCGGTCGAGCAGCCACTGCAGCGCATTGCGGCGCGCGCGCAGGCGCGCAACGGGTGGCGACATGCTGTCCCAGAAATGCTCGATCAGGTCGCCGAGCACCTGCAGGCCCGCCGCCAGGCCGGGCAGGCCATCGGTCTGCAGCAGCGCCGCATTGAGGTAGCAGCCCACCAGAAAGTCCTTGCCGCCATCGGCCAGCAGCGGCGCGGCCAGCTGTGCCACGCGCGGCCAATCGGTCTGGCCGTCGGCACCCGGATTCGAGAGCTTGCCGATCTCCGCCTGCAGCGCGTCGAAGCGCGGGTCCTCCCGCACGTTGCCGCCCGCGGGCGCCAGGGCGTTGACGGGTTGGCGTCCGATACCGTCCAGCAGGGCGATGTCCACTTTGATCGTTCCTCGTGCTCTTGTCTTGTTGCGCCGCGCGCTCAGTCCCAGATGGCCTCGACCGACAGCGCGTCGAAGTAGTAGCCCGCTCCGCGCTCGGTGCGCAGCATCGCGGGGCGCTTCGGGTCGGCTTCGATCTTTCGGCGCAGGCGCAGCATCTGGACGTCGATCGAGCGGTCGAACACGTCGTCGAAGGCGCGCGTGCGCTCGATCAGTTGCTCGCGCGTCACGATCGTTCCGGGAGCGCCGAGAAACATCACCATCAGGTTGAACTGGCTCGGCGACAGCGCCACTTCGCGCCCGTCGCCCGCGCGCAGGCGCCGCGTGTTGAGGTTCAGCTCCCAGCCGTCGAAGCGGTAGGCGCGCGGGTGCTTGCCGCGCGTCACCGGGCTGCGGATCGCATCGGTGCGGCGCCACACCGCGCGCATGCGCGCCAGCATCTCGCGCAGGGAAAAGGGCTTGACCACGTAGTCGTCGGCGCCGAGCTCGAGTCCCATGACCCGGTCGGCTTCGTCCTCGCGCCCGCTCATGCAAATGATCGGGAACCGGTGTTCCTCGCGCCAGTGGCGCGTGAGGTCCACGCCGTCGCCGTCGGGGAGCCCGAGGTCGAGCAACACCATGGTGTAGTCGCGCTGCGCGACGGCTTCGAGCGACTCCTTCACGTTGCTGGTCACGTGGCTCTCGATGCCGTGGCCCGCCAGGTAGCTGCTCAGGAGCGTGGCCAGCGAACCGTCGTCGTCGACGATCAGCACGGGGCCGCGGGGTTGCGAATTTGCGGGTTCGATCTTCATGGTGATCGTCTCTCCAAGGGGGGCACGGCGCTGGCCGTATCGAACAAGGGCACTTCGAGCCGAAACAGGCTGCCGCGGCCCGGCGACGTGGCCATGCCGACGAAGCCGCCATGTCCGCTCGCCACGCCCGCCACGATCGCCAGGCCGAGGCCCGAGCCTCCCTGCGCCTGGCGGGTGGAATAGAACGGATCGAACAGGTGCGGCCAATGGGTGGCAGCGATGCCCTGGCCATCGTCCAGGACCTCGACCCAGCCGTGCGCGCCGCCGTCGCCGGCCCGCGGATCGCCCAGCACGACGTCGAAGCGTTCCTCGCGGTGGGCCGCGGCGCTGTGCATGCCGATCGTGAGCGTGACCTCCTGCCGCGCCGCCTGGACCGCGTTGCGCAACAGGTTCTGGACCGCGCGCAACAGCTGGCCGCGATGGGCGAGCACCACCGGGGCGTGAAGCGAACTGCCGCGCAAGGCGTGGGGCGCGCGCGCGATGCGGATGTGTGCGGGGCACAGCGGCCGCGCCATCTCGATCGCCTCGTCGACCAGCGCGCCGAGGTCGACGCCCTCGCGCGCCGGATCGCCCTGGCGCGCGGCCAGCAGGATCTGCTGGGTCATGTCGATGCCGCGGTCGGTGGCGCGCGCGAGTTGCGCCAGCTCGGCCTGGCCCGGACTGTCGGGCGGGATGCGCTCGCCGGCGATTTCCGCGCAGGCGCGGATCGTGCCCAGCACATTGTTGAAGTCGTGCGCCACACCGCCGGCAAGGAAGCCCAGCGACTCGAAGCGACGCGCCTGGTCGAGCCGCGCGGCCATGCGCTGGCGCTCGCCGATGGAGACCGCCAGCAGCAGCGACAGCACGGCAATGCCGATCAGGTCGACCTGCAGGGTCCACAGGCCGTAGCCGTATTCCACGTAGGGGCCGAAGCCCGCGAGCGTGAGGCAGACCATGCCGACGGCGATGGCCGCATTCAGCGGCGCGACCAGCGCGATGCCGCTGCGCACCGCGGCCCAGCACAGCGGCAGGGTGAGGGCGGTGCGCACCACCTCGTCGTGCATGCCGGGCACCAGCACCAGCGACAGGCATGCGAAGGTGACCGCGATCGGCGACCAGTTGCTGCGCTCGCGCAAGGCCGCGCCGAGCGCCGGCGTTCCCCAGGCAAGCAGCGCGGGCACGAGCGTCAGCATGGCCACGGCGTTGGCCACGTAGACGCCTCGCCAGGGTGCCAGCCAGTCGGCCGCGCTGCCCCACCACAGCACCGCGCCGGCCAGCGTCGCATGCAGCATCGACAGGCCCACCGGCAGCAGCAGCGTGAAGAGCAGGAGGCGCCGCGAGGAATCCAGGCGCCCGTCGCGCGCGATCCAGCGCCGTCCCAGCCAGGCGCCCAGCGCGACTTCGAGCAGGGTCAGCACCGACAGCATCATGTCGACCGCAGACCACGTAGAAGGCGCGCGCGTGCCCGGCAGCGGCACCGCCCCGGTCGCGAGCGCGAGGCCTCCCGCGGCCAGGAGCAGGTACAGCGGCCATTCGCGCACGCGGCGGCGCCAGAGCAACGCCACGCCCATGGCGGGCGCCGGCCAGGCGAGCGTCGACAGCGAAAGATCGGCGGCGATTCCCAGCCCGGCATGGGCCGGGAAATAGCACGAAAGACCGAGCAGGAAGGACAGGGCGGCGCACCCGGCCAGGGCGCCGGGCGGCCGCAACCAGCCGTCGGCCACCCCCGCCTCGCGGCCGGTCGCGGGCGCGTTCGAGGAGGCGCCGAATCGCAAATCCAAGGGCCCCGAATCTTTCATCTGTAACGGTTGCATTTTGGGCCGCGACTTTAACTGCACTCACGCAATCAATTGACGGTTGAGACGAATCGACAAAATTTTGAGATGCATCGACTAACGCGGAAATACTTTTTAACCTGAAACTTCACCGCTCCGGAGACCCACGGGTATCCGTGGCCTGTCGCGCACCGGATGCGTCGGGACATTCGCGTGAATTGCGCGGGTGGCGTTTCCCCGAATTCATTGCGATCGACGTCATCCAACTTATTTCAGGAGATTTCCATGGCCGCCGATGGATCAGTCGCTCCCAAGGAGCGCGTCAATATTGTTTATCGCCCCGCCGTCGGCGATGCGCAGTCGGAAGTCGAATTGCCGCTGAAATTGCTGGTGCTGGGCGACTTCACGCAGCGCGCCAGCGACCAGGCCGTGGAGGACACCAAGCCGGTGTCGGTCGACAAGGACAACTTCAACGACGTCCTGAAGGCCCAGAAGCTCGAACTGAGCATCGGCATCGACAGCAAGCTCGACCCGCAGGCCCCCGAGGGCACGCAGCTGCCGGTCAAGCTGAACTTCGAATCCATCGACGACTTCTCGCCCGACGCCCTCGTGGGGAAGGTGCCCGAGCTGCATCAGCTGCTGCTGCTGCGCGACGCGCTCAAGGCGCTGAAGGGCCCGATCGGCAACATCCCTGATTTCCGCAAGCGCGTGCAGGAGCTGGTGCAGGACGAACAGGTGCGCGCGCGTCTGCTCGGCGAACTCGGCATCGAAGAAAAGTAACGGAAAGCCCGACATGGAAGAAACACAAGCCCAGTCCGGCGCCGCGGCGCAAGCCGCCGATGCCGCCGCACCCTCGCTGCTGGACCAGCTGGTCGAGTCCGCGCGCGTCAAGCCCGGCGACGATGCCTATCCGATCACCCGCCAGGGCCTGCAGGCGTTCATCTCGCACCTGCTGGAGCCGCAGAACGCGGTCGAGCGCGTGACCCAGGCCACCGTCGACGACATGATCGCGGGGCTCGACAAGAAGCTCTGCGGCGCGGTCGACGCGATCCTGCACCACCCCGAATTCCAGGCCATGGAGTCGGCCTGGCGCTCGCTGAAGTTCCTGGTCGACCGGACCAACTTCCGCGAGAACGTGAAGATCCAGATCCTCAACGTCAGCAAGCAGGCGCTGCTGGAAGACTTCGAGGACGCCGCGGACGTGACCAAGTCGGGCCTCTACAAGAACCTCTACACGGCCGAGTACGGCCAGTTCGGCGGCCAGCCCTTCGGCGCCATCGTGGCCAACTACGAGTTCGGCCCGGGGGCGCAGGACGTCAAGCTCCTGCAGTACGCGGCCAGCACCGCCGCCATGGCGCACACGCCCTTCATCGCGTCGGCCGGGCCGCAGTTCTTCGGCATCGACACCTTCGAGCAGCTCCCGAACCTCAAGGACCTGTCCTCGGTGTTCGAGGGCCCGCAGTTCGTCAAGTGGAATGCCTTCCGCGAGAGCCAGGATGCGCGCTACGTGGGCCTGACCCTGCCGCACTTCCTGCTGCGCACGCCCTACGGCGCCGACACGGTGCCGAGCAAGAAATTCAACTACCAGGAGAGCGTGGCCGGCGGCAACAAGGACTTTCTCTGGGGCAACGCGGCCTTCGCGTTCGCCTCGCGACTGACCGAGAGCTTTGCCGACTACCGCTGGTGCGCCAACGTGATCGGGCCGCAAGGCGGCGGCACGGTGTCGGACCTGCCGATCTATTCGTACGAGTCGATGGGCGCGATCCAGAACAAGATCCCGACCGACATCCTCATCTCGGAGCGGCGCGAGTTCGAGCTGGCCGAGCAGGGCTTCATCGCCCTGACGATGCGCAAGAACAGCGACAACGCGGCCTTCTTCTCGGCCAACTCGGCGCAGAAGCCCAAGTTCTTCGGGCAGAGCAAGGAAGGCAAGGAGGCCGAGCTCAACTACAAGCTCAGCACCCAGCTGCCCTACATCTTCGTGGTGAGCCGGCTGGCGCACTACATCAAGGTGATCCAGCGCGAAAACATCGGGATGTGGAAGGAGCGCGCCGACCTGGAGAAGGAGCTCAACCTCTGGATCCGCCAGTACGTGGCCGACATGGACAACCCCGCGGCCGGCGTGCGCAGCCGCCGTCCGCTGCGCCAGGCGGAGATCAACGTGGTCGACGTCGAGGGCGAGCCGGGCTGGTACCGGGTCGACCTGAAGGTGCGGCCGCATTTCAAGTACATGGGCGCCTCTTTCACCCTGTCGCTGGTCGGCAAGCTCGAAAAGACCTAGCCCCGTTTATTACCGGATTGGCCGTTCAGGTTGCATGGGTAACTTGGACGGTTCAAAAGGAAATGTTGCGGTAACCGCGTCGCAACACAATTGAGGCCAACGCAGCCAATAGCTCTGCCCCAGGTTGCGATCAGGAATTCGAATTCCGCGGAATGCTTTATTCGAATTAAAGGGGTTTTTAACGTCGGCATGAATTGCCGAATAACGAAAGTACTCAAATGCCGATGCCGTGCTACCTCACCCTCGAAGGTCAAAACCAGGGAAAAATCGAAGGCTCCACCAAGGTCAAGGGCCATGACGGAAAAATTCTCGTGCAAGCCGTCGAGCACACGATCGAAATTCCCAAGAGCCCGCAAACCGGCCTGCCGACCGGCAAGCGCGTCCACGGCCCGACCACGCTGACCAAGGAAATCGACAAGTCCTCGCCCAAGCTGTTCCAGGCCCTCACTTCGGGCGAACAGATGAAGTCGGTGGAGCTCGAGTTCTACCGGATCTCGCCCAAGGGCACCGAAGAGAAGTACTACACGGTCAAGCTGGAGAACGCGATCCTCACGAGCATCCGCTCCTGGACGCCTAACTGCCTGAACCCCGAGAACAAGCAGATGGGGCACATGGAAGACGTGGCGTTCACCTACGAGAAGATCACCTGGACCTTCAATCCGGACGGCATCGAGGCCGAGGATTCCTGGCTCGCGCCGAAGTCCTGATCGGCCGCAGGCTGATCGCCCGCCGTGAGTGAATTCCGCCTGCTCGAACGCGTGGCCCGCTGGGAAAGCGGCATGGAGCGCCACGGTGCCGCGGGTGCGAGCCTCTTGATCGACTCGGTGATCGCGCACCTGCGCTGCATCCTGAACACCCGCCAGGGCAGCGTGCCGCTCGATCCGCAGTTCGGCGTTCCGGACTTCACCAACCTCGCGGGCGGCCTCTCGGCCGGCTCGGTGCGCGACATCGAAGTCGCCATCCGGCAGGTGATCCTGCGCTACGAGCCGCGCCTGGGTGCGCCCCAGGTCACGCTGCGCGCCGACCCGGGCGACCCGATGTCGCTGCGCTTCGATGTCGATGGCCGCCTCGAGGTGGACGGCCAGGAGATTCCGCTGCAGCTGTCGACCATCGTCGGCAGCAACGGCAAGGTCAGTGTTCCCGACCATGCATTGAGGCGCTGAGGCATCGAGCGCCTCGCGCGCACCGCGACCCCAGAGATGAGCAAAGCCACCTTTCTTCGCTACTACCAGGACCAGCTGCAGCAATTGCGCACGCTGTCGGTGGACTTCGCGCGCGCCAATCCGGCGCTGGCGCCGATGTTGGCCGAGCCCTCGGGCGACCCGGACGTGGAGCGGCTGCTCGAAGGCGTGGCTTTCCTCAATGGCCTCACCAGGCAAAAACTCGACGACGAGTTCCCGGAGCTTCTGCAGGAACTGGCCAACCAGCTGTTTCCGCACTATCTGCGGCCGGTGCCGGCGGCGACGCTCGTGATGTTCGAGCCCAGGGCGGCGCTTACCGAGGCGGTGCAGGTGCCCGCCGGCAGCGAGCTGGCGTCGCTGCCCGTGGACGGCACGCGCTGCCGCTTTCGCATCAGCCACGCGCTGCAGGTGGAGCCGCTCGCGCTGCGCGGCTTCGAGCTGGTTCACGATGCGGGCCGGGCGCCCGCGCTGCGGCTGGACTTCGTACTGCAGGGCATCGACCTGGCGCAATGGGGGCGGGGGCCGATCCGGCTCTTCCTGGGCGCGGGCTTTGCGCAGGCCAGCAACCTGCTGATGCTGCTGATGACCCGCGTGGCGCAGGTCGAGGTTGCCGCCGGAAGCCCGACGCAGGGCGGCGAACGCTTCGCGCTGGGCCGCCAGGCGCTGCGCTGCGCCGGCTTCGACCACGAGATGCTGGCCTATCCGCAGCACGCGTTCTCGGGTTTTCGGGTGATCCAGGAATATTTCGCGCTGCCCGAGAAGCTGCTGTTCGTCGAGCTCGACGGCTTCGAGCGCTGGGCAATCGCACGCGGCGGGCAGCAGTTCAGCGTGTGGCTCACGCTCACGGACCTGCCGCAGTGGGCGCCCGAGCTGCGCGAGCACAGCTTTCAACTCAATGTGGTGCCGGTGCTCAACCTGTTCGAGCACCCGGGCGAGCCCATCCAGCACGAACACCGCACGAGCGAGTACCGCGTGCGGCCCGAGAACGAGAAGAAAGGCCACTACCAGATCTTCTCGGTCGATCGCGTCGTCGGCTATTCGCAGGGCGCGAGCGAGGAGCGCGTGTACCTGCCCTTCGGCATGGCGGGCCTTCCGGGGCAGGCGAACCAGGTGAACCCGACGAGCCAGGCACCGGCGAGCTACTCGCTGTCTCGCCGCGCATCGGCCGTGGGCCGCGGCCAGGACCTGTTCGTGTCGATCGCGACCCCGCGCCAGCAGCCGCTGACGCCCGAGACGCTGTCGATCTCGCTGACCTGCACCAACCACGAACTGCCCGAGAGCCTGAAGCTGGGCGACATCAGCCAGCCCACCAGCAGTTCGCCCGAGCGGCTGTCCTTTCGCAACATCCGCCCGGTCACGCCGCAGCTCAATCCACCGGCCGACGAGCACCTGCTGTGGCGGATGATTTCGCACATCTCGCTGAACTTCCTGTCGCTGGCCGATGCGGCCAACCTCAAGATGATGCTGGGCCTGTACATCTTCTCCGAGCGCCAGGACCACGGCCGCGAGATTGCCAACCGGCATCGCATCGCGGGCATCGAGTCGCTGGTCGCCGAGCCCGAGACGCGGCTGATCGGGCGGCGCATGCTCAGCGGCCAGCGACTGCGCATGGGCTGCCGGAGCAGCCACTTCGCGAGCCTGGGCGGCCTCTATGTCTTCGGCTGCGTCATCGAGCGCTTCCTGGGCGACTACGCGGCGATCAACGCCTACACGCGGCTGGAGGTGCGTGACATCGACACGGGCGAGGTCTTCGATTGGCCGGCCAGGCTGGGGCGGCAATGCCTGCTCTGAAAGACGACCTGCGCGGGCGCGCCTCGAACTACGGCTACTTCCAGGCGATCCGCCTGCTGCGCCGCGCCGGGGTGACCAACATCCAGGTGCGGCCTCACCTGAGCCTCGGATTTCCCGACAACGACATCGAGCGCATCGAGCGGATGCGCGGTGCCGCCGCAGACGGCAGCGAAGACGCCTACCGCGTCACGGCCAGCTTCTTCGGCCTCTACGGCGTGTCCTCGCCGCTGCCGACCTTCTATACCGAAGACCTGCTCGACGACGAGCGCGAGGGCCGCCACGCGCGGCGCGACTTCTTCGACATCCTGCATGGCTCGCTCTATCCGCAGCTCTTCGATGCCTGGCGCAAGTACCGACTACAGATGCGCGTGGTCGAGGACCAGGACCCCGAGGCGCTCGACACCCTGTACGCCTTCGCCGGCCTGGGCTCGCCCGCGCAGCGCGAGAGCCTGGCGCCCGACGCTGCGAGCCTGCTGCGCCATCTGAACCTGTTCGCGCAGCGCACGCGCTCGGTGCTGGGGCTTCGCACGCTGCTGGCCGATGCTTTCGCGCCGGCCACGGTCGAGGTCGAATCGTGCGTGGCGCAGTGGGTGTCGATTCCTGAAGACCAGCGTCTGCGGCTCGGGCTGCAGGCGCACGCGCTGGGCGAGGCCTGCCCGCTCGGTGCGCAGGTCGAGGACTGCGACAACCTGCTGCGCCTGGTCATCGGCGAATTGCCCGAGGCGCTTTTCCAGCAGTTGCTGCCGGGCGCGCCGGGTCATCGGCGGCTGCAGTTCCTGGTGCGCTTCTATCTCACGCGGCCGCTGCAGGTGGCCGTCGAACTCAGGCTGCGCAAGGACCAGGGACGCAAGGCGCGCCTCGGCACGCCGGTCTGGTCGCGCCTGGGCCTGGACACCTGGCTGCCCGGCGATCGCGAAGGCGATGCGCCGGCCGTCGGCTTTCGCCTCGCGGCGCCCCTCACTTCCTCCACTAGGACCTCTCCCCATGTTGCTGGTTGACCTGAAGCCGCTCGTCGGCCGCCTCGGCGGCTATTGCAAATCGTCGCTCGAGAACGCGGCCGGGCTGTGCATCTCGCGCGGCCACTACGAGATCACGCTCGAACACCTGCTGCACCGGCTGCTCGACGAGCCGCAGGCGGACCTGTCGCTGCTGCTGCGCCAGAACGGCGTCGATGCCGGCGCGCTAAGGCAGGGCGTCGAGCGCGTGCTGGAGGAGATGCGCAGCGGCAATGCCGGCCGGCCGGCGTTCTCGCCGCTGTTGCTCGAATTGCTGCAGGACGCCTGGCTGCTCGGTTCGGTGGACCTCGGGCAGACGCTCATCCGCTCGGGCGCCGTGCTCGCCGCGTTGGTGGCGCGCTCGGGGTTCTACGCCGGCGGCGGCGTCGGGCCGCTGCTGGGCCCGCTGCGCAAGGAGACCTTGCTCGAGCAGTTCCCCAGCGTCTGCGCCGGATCGATCGAGGGCCAGCCCTCGGCAACCGGCGAGGGCGGTGCCGTCGAGGGCACGACGCCCGGCGCGCCTTCCGGTGCGATCGCCAGGTACTGCGAGAACTTCACCGACAAGGCGCGCGCCGGCAAGATCGATCCCGTGTTCGGCCGCGACGCCGAGATCCGCCAGATGGTGGACATCCTCGCGCGCCGGCGCAAGAACAACCCGATCTGCGTGGGCGACCCCGGCGTGGGCAAGACCGCCGTGGTCGAGGGCCTGGCGCTGCGCATCGTCGAGGGCGACGTTCCCGAGATGCTCAAGGAGGTGACGCTGCTGGGCCTGGACATGGGCATGCTGCAGGCGGGTGCCAGCGTGAAGGGCGAGTTCGAGAATCGCCTGAAGGGCGTCATCGAGGAGGTCAAGGCCTCGGCCACGCCGATCATCCTGTTCATCGACGAGGCGCACACGCTCATCGGCGCGGGCGGGCAGGCGGGCACCTCGGATGCGGCCAACCTGCTCAAGCCTGCGCTGGCGCGTGGCGAGCTGCGCACCATTGCCGCCACCACCTGGGCCGAATACAAGAAGTACTTCGAGAAGGACGCCGCGCTCGCGCGCCGCTTCCAGCTCGTGAAGCTCGACGAGCCCGATGTCGCCACCGCGGTGCAGATCCTGCGCGGGCTGCGCGAGCGCTACGAGGAAGTGCACCAGGTCGCCATCCGCGACGACGCGCTGGTGGCCGCGGCCGAACTCTCCAGCCGCTACATCACGGGCCGCCAGTTGCCCGACAAGGCCGTCGATCTGCTCGACACCGCGTGCGCGCGCGTCAAGGTGCTGCAGCACGCCAAGCCCGATCGGCTGGAGGACACCGAACGCCGCATGCAGGCGCTCGAACGCGAGGCGCGCGGCCTTCGGCAGGACGTGGATCATCGCCAGCCGGTGGATGCGCAGCGCTTCGCCGACATCGATGCGCAGATGGGCACGCTCGGCGCCGAAGCCGAGCAACTGCGCACGCGCTGGCAGGCGCAGCGGGCTGCCGCACAGGTGCTGCGCGATGCGCGCGCGGCCTTCGGCGCAGCGCGGCGCGCGCACGCCGATTCGCCCGATTCGCCCGATTCGCCCGAAGCGCAGGCACTGCAGCCGCTCGAAGCCGCGCTGATCGAGGCCGAGCAGGCCTTCGCCACGGCCCAGGGCGGCGAGGCGCTGGTGCGCATCGATGTCGATCCCGAGGTGGTGGCCAAGGTGGTGTCGGACTGGACCGGCGTGCCGGTGGGCAAGATGCAGAAGGACCGCGCAAGCACCGCGCTGGGCCTGGCCGATGCGCTCAAGCGCCGCATCCGCGGCCAGGACGCCGCGCTCGACCAGGTGGCCGAGATCGTCAAGACCGCGAGCTCGGGCCTGAACGATCCGCGCCAGCCGCTGGGCGTGTTCCTGCTGGTCGGCCCGTCGGGCGTGGGCAAGACCGAGACCGCGCTGGCCGTGGCGGACCTGCTGTTCGGCGACGAGAAGTCGACCGTGGTCGTGAACATGAGCGAGTTCCAGGAGCGCCACAACGTGAGCCGGCTGATCGGCTCGCCGCCGGGCTACGTGGGCTACGGCGAAGGCGGCCTGCTGACCGAGGCCGTGCGCCAGCGGCCTTACTCGGTGGTGCTGCTCGACGAGGTCGAGAAGGCCCACCTGGACGTGCTGAACCTGTTCTACCAGGTGTTCGACAAGGGGATGCTGTCGGACGGCGAGGGCAAGGAGATCGACTTTGCCAACACCGTCATCTTTCTCACCTCCAACCTCGCCACCGACGTCATCACCGAGATGACGCAGGGCGACGAGCCGGTCGATCCGGCGCTCCTGGCCACCGCGATCCGGCCGCTGCTGTCGAGCCACTTCAAGCCGGCGCTGCTCGCCCGCATGACCATCGTGCCCTACGTGACGCTCGGCGCCCAGGCGCTCGGCGGCATCGTGCGGCTGAAGCTCGAGCGCATCGCGCAGCGGCTGGCGCACAACAACAAGGTGCGCTTCAGCTTCGCCGACGCGGTGGTCGAGCGCATCGCGGCGCGCTGCACCGAGGTGGAGACCGGCGCGCGCAACATCGACTTCATCCTGCGCGGCAACGTGCTGCCGCTGATGTCGCAGCAGATGCTGCTGCGCATGGGCAGCGGCGAGCCGACCAGCGCCGTGCATCTGGACGTCGATGCAGCGGGCGAGTTCACCGTGCGCTTCGACGCCGAGGCCACGGCCTGATCCCCGGGCATCCGAGCCATGAGCAGCCTCTCCGATCGCCTTCCGGCCGACCATCGCTTCGAGTTCAGCAGCGACGCCTGCCCGGCCGACGCCTTCGCCGTGGTGAGGATGAGCGGCGTGGAGGCGATCTCCAGGCCGTACCGCTTCGAGCTCGTGCTGGTCTCGGACGATGCGGCGATCGACTTCGCGCAACTGGTCGGCGCCGGTGCGCAGCTGCGCATCCTGGCGCCCGACGACGCGACGCGCGCCACGCCCTACGCGGGGATGCTGGCCGAGTTCGACCAGCTGCACCAGGCGGGCGGCTTCACCTTCTATCGCGCGGTGCTGGTGCCGCGCCTGTGGCAGCTGTCGCTGTACCGGAATTCGGAGGTCTACCTCAACGAGCAGACGATCCCCGAGATCGTCGAGAGCCTGCTCGCCGGCGCCCGCTTCGGCGCCGGGCGGGACTACACGCTCAAGCTCAATGGCGCATACCGGGCGCACAGCTATGTCTGCCAGTATCAGGAAACACCGCTCGCGTTCATCTCGCGGTGGCTCGAGCGCGAAGGCATCTACTACTACTTCGAGCAGGCCGACGGCATCGACCGGCTGGTGCTGCTCGACGACATGGTGGCCCAGCCCGCTGAGGCGCTCGCGGTCAGCTACCGGCCGGCCGACGAGCTGGACGTCGGCCTCGCGCCCGATTCGGTCCAGGGCCTTGTGTGCCGCTCGCGCATGCTGCCGCGCAACCTGGTGCTGCAGGACTACAACCATCGCCGCGCCAGCGTGCCGCTGGAGGTGACGGCCGAGGTCTCGCCGCGCGGCCTGGGCGAGGAGATGCTCTACGGCGAGAACTTCCGCAGCGAGGAAGAAGGGCAGCGCTACGCGAAGATCCGCGCCGAGGAGCTGCGCTGCGGCGGGCGCGTGTTCAGCGGCGAGGCCACCGCGGTGGGGCTGCGCAGCGGCTATTTCATGGACCTGTCGCACCATTACCGCGACGACTTCAACGGCCGCTACCTGGTCACCGAGATCACGCACGAGGGCTCCCAGGCCGGCGCGCTGCTCGATGGACTGAAGACGCCCTTCAACGAAGGCGAGCGCCGGGGCACCACCAGCTACCGCAACAGCTTCGTCGCGCTGCCCGCGGCGACGCAGTTCCGGCCCGCGCGCACCACGCCCAAGCCGCGCGTGGCCGGCACCATGAGCGCCACGGTGGACGCCGAGGGCTCGGGCGAATACGCCGAGCTCGACGCCTACGGTCAGTACAAGGTGCAGATTCCTTTCGACCGCACCGAGAAGGGCGCGGCCAAGGGCTCGGCGCCGGTGCGCATGGCCTCGCCGTATGCGGGCAGCGACCACGGCATGCACTTTCCGCTGCACAAGGGCGCCGAGGTGCTGCTGTCGTTCACCGACGGCGACCCCGACCAGCCGGTGATCGTCGGCGCGGTGCCGAACTCGGACAACCCCAGCGTCGTCGATGCGCGCAATCCGCGCCTGAGCATGATCCACACGAAGGGCGGCAACGAGATCGGCTTCGACGACACCAAGGGCAAGGAAGCGCTGTGGCTGCGCTCGCCCCACCAGGACTCGGCGCTGGTGATCGGCGCGCCCCGGCCGGCGTTGGTGCAGGCGGCGTCCGCTTCGGCGGCGTCCGCGCCCGCCACGCCCGGCAACATCTTCCAGGCCACCAAGGGCGGCAGCGACAAGGTGAGCTTCGGCGTGGACAACACCATGAGCTTCGGCGGCAAGAACACGCTGTCGCTGGGCACCGAGGCGAGCCTGGCGGCCTCCTTCGCCAACAGGGTGACCATGGGCACCTCGCTGTCCATCAATTTCGCCACCGACGTGAAGTGGAACATGAACGCCGTGCCGTTCACCGACCTCTTCAGGAGCGTCACCATCGACGACACCGATTCGGTGACGCTGAAGAAGTCGTTCGTCAGCAGCGCGCTGGACACCGTCACGCTCACGGCCGGTGCGCGCACCGCGGCCGTGGACAACCTGGCGCTGACCACCGAGCTGAACATCTTGCGCGGTGCCGTTCTTGCCTACACCGGGCTCAACCTGGCGCAGTCCACCGTCTTCGGCATGGCGGTCAACGGCTCGGCCGGCGGCAAGTTGACGCCCGGCGCGCACGACGGCCAGGCGGCCGGCCCGTCCAGCCCGATGGCGACCGGCGGCTTCACCGGGTGGCCGGGCGTCGTGGCCAAGTTCGGCACCGACGCCATCACGAACGGCGTGGCGCTGCTGCTCATCCA
This sequence comes from Variovorax paradoxus, assembly GCF_000834655.1. Classification (GTDB taxonomy): domain Bacteria; phylum Pseudomonadota; class Gammaproteobacteria; order Burkholderiales; family Burkholderiaceae_C; genus Variovorax; species Variovorax paradoxus_F. The sequence goes on along the minus strand of NZ_JXQQ01000028.1, from coordinate 81,538 downwards.
GCAGCGCGCGCAGGACCTCGCGGAAAAGATCAAGGCACTCAAGAACCTGAGCCGCGTGACCATGAGCGACCAGGGCATCGTGCAGACATTCGGCGCAGACGACGACGAGGCACGGCTCGAAGTGAACGGCTACGGCGTCCAGGCCCACAGCGCGCGGTTCCAGGTGCAGAGCCGTCGCCTGGTGGACGTGGAGGCCGGCGACTGGATCGGAGTGCGCGCGCCGTTCATTGCGCTGGGGACGCCGGGTGCCGGTGCCGGGCCTGCGCTCGTCAAGATCGACGAGAAGAAGCAGACGGTGCGCGTGGAGACCTCGAATTCCGCACTGGAGCTCAAGGACGACACCACCACGCTGGTGGCGGACAAGATCAATGTCGGCCACGGGTTGATCGTTCCCAATCCGCTGGCAGTTTCATTGGAGCTCCAGGAGGCCGCCGCCAGGAAAAAGGTGGCAGCCGCAACGCTGTCCGCCGACAAGGGCTACGAGCGATTCGAAAAGGCGCCGGTAGGGGACGAAAGAAGCGCGGCACTGCGTGCCTGGTATGCCCTGGAAGACCTCAAGGACGAAAGCCAGGTGCAATGGGATGCGATCAAGGCCCAGCAGGCCCTGTGCGACGGACCCACCACCTTCATCAACGGCCTGGCGGTGGACGCCGCCGCCACCGCGCTCACGCACACCGGAACGTCGTTGAAGGTCATGCCCACGGGCGTGGTCATCGCATACGGCGAGAGCAAGCTCACCGTGGACGCCCTGGGCGTGGTGGGCGACGGACAGGTCATCCGACTCGGCTGAGACACCATGACATCGACCATCTTCCAGCGCCTTCCCTCCGACCGCCGCTTCGAGTTCACCAGCACGGCCTGCCCGCACGACACCTTCGCGGTGGTGCGCATGAGCGGCTTCGAGGCCATCTCCAGGCCCTACCGCTTCGAGCTGGTGTTGGTCTGCGACGACGCGCAGCTGGACCTCGCGCGCGTGCTGGCCGCCCGGGCCGAGCTGCGCATCCTCGCGCCGGACGGCAGCCGCCAGGCCACCCCCTATGCGGGCGTGCTGTCGGAGTTCGACCAGCTGCACCAGGCGGGCGGCTTCACCTTCTACCGCGCGGTGCTGGTGCCGCGGCTGTGGCAGCTGTCGCTGTACCGCAATTCGGAGGTCTACCTTCACGAGCAGACGATCCCCGAGATCGTCGAAAGCCTTCTGAAGGCCGCCAAGCTCAAGCCGGGCAGCGACTACACGCTCAAGCTCAGGGCCGACTACCGCCCGCGCAGCTATGTGTGCCAGTACCAGGAAACGCCGCTGGCCTTCATCTCGCGCTGGCTGGAGCGCGAGGGCATCTACTACTACTTCGAGCAGGCCGAGGGCACCGACCGGCTGGTGCTGCTCGACGACAGCACGGCCCAGCCGGCCCAGGCGCTGGCCGTCAACTACCGGCCGGCCGACGAGCTCGACGTGGGGCAGGCGCCCGATTCGGTGCAGGGCCTGGTGTGCCGCACGCGGCCGCTGCCGCGCAGCCTGGTGCTGCAGGACTACAACCACCGCCGCGCCGGCATGCCGCTGGTGACGCAGGTCGAGGTCTCGGCCGGCGGCGTGGGCGAGGAAATGCTCTATGGCGAGAACTTCCGCACCGAGGAAGAAGGGCAGCGCTACGCCAGGATCCGCGCCGAGGAGCTGCGCTGCGCCGCGCGCGTGTTCAGCGGCGAGGCCACCGCGGTGGGCCTGCGCAGCGGCTATTTCATGGACCTGTCGCACCACTACCGCGACGATTTCAACGGCCGATACCTGGTCACCGAGATCACGCACGAGGGCTCGCAGGCCGGCGCCTTGCTGGCCGGGTTGAAGACGCCCTTCAACGAGCGCGAGGAACAGACCCTCTACCGAAACACCTTCGTCGCGCTGGCCGCGGCCACGCAGTTCCGCCCCGCGCGCAGCACGCCCAAGCCGCGCGTGGCCGGCACCATGAGCGCCACGGTGGACGCCGAGGGCTCGGGCGAATATGCCGAGCTCGACGCGCACGGCCAGTACAAGGTGCAGATTCCGTTCGACCGCACCGAGAAGGGCGCGGCCAAGGGGTCGGCGCCGGTGCGCATGGCCTCGCCGTATGCGGGCAGCGAACACGGCATGCACTTTCCGCTGCACAAGGGCACCGAGGTGCTGCTGTCCTTCGCCGACGGCGACCCCGACCAGCCGGTGATCCTGGGGGCGGTGCCCAACTCGGTCACGCCGAACGTGGTCGACCAGCGCAACCCGCAGGACAACCTCATCAGCACCAAGGGCGGCAACCAGATGCTCATGGCCGACACCAAGGGCAAGGAAGTGATCTGGCTGCATTCGCCCTTCCACAAGAGCAGCCTGGGCATCGGATCGGTCCATCCCGAAGGCGGCGGCAGCATCTACGAGGCCACCACCGGCGGCAAGGACTCGGTGTCCTTCGGCAACAGCAACTCGATGAGCTTCGGTCCGGCGAATTCGCTGTCGCTGGGCACCAAGGCCTCGATCGGCGCGGCCTTCTCCAACGACGTGTCGATGGGCACCAAGATCGGCATCGACGCGTCCTCCAGCATCAGCTGGAAGGCGAACTTCGGCACGCTCCCGGGCATCGGCTCGTTCGAGGGCACGAGCGGGCTCAAGAACATCTCGATCGACGACTCCGACAGCCTGAGCCTCAAGCGCTCCTTCGGCGGCAAGTCGAACAAGAGCGCGAAGATTCAGGCCGGCGCCTTCGACGACGAGGCGAGCGCCGCCGCGCTCGAGATCTCCAAGCAGAAGCTGCGCGCGATGATCGCCGGCTACACGGCGCTGAACTTCACCCAGTCGACCATCTTCAGCATGGCGGTGAACGCGAGCGCCGACGGCGTCTTCCTGGCTCCCGATCAGAAGCAGGCCAAGAAGAACCAGGAGGCCGACGACCTGCGCTTTGCCGACGAGGAGGCCAAGGCCAAGGCAGCCGAGAAGGAAAAGCTCAAGGCCGAGGCGCCGCCGGCCGAGGTCACCCAGGAGGCCGCTCAGGGCACCAAGGACGCCGACGCATGGCGGGCGGCGGCAACGCAGCGGATCGACCAGAAGTACGCGAACGGCCCCCACGGGTCGGCGGCCGAGAAGGCCGAGCGCGACGAACTCGCCAAGGCCTCGCCGCCCGACGACATCGCCCGGCGCGCCGCCGCCGAGACGGTCTGGCGGGCCGCCAAGGAAAAGGAGATCGACGACCGCTACAAGAGCCGCGCCGCCGCGCAGGCCGCCCCGACGAATCCCGATCGCCGCACGCTGCAGGGCTGGCCCGGCATCATCGGCAAGTTCGGGCTGGATGCGGTTTCCAACGTGGCCGCGATGGCCCTGATGCAGGTCTATGCGCGCAAGCTGCAGGCCGAGATCGACGACCTGAAGCTGGTCAGCGAGATGAGCCTCGGGGTGGAGGGCATCGCGCAGTCGGTCAATGGCGACGATGCGCCCGACCTGACCGCGTGGAAGCTGCTCAACCCGTTGGCGGCCGACCCGTTGAAGCTGCGTGCGGGCTTCACCATGAGTCCGACCGACGGCGTGACCCTCAAGGTGGCGGACAAGACCGACGACTGGGCCGACGACACGGCATTGACGGACGGTGCCATCCACCTGATCGCCAGGCTCATCGACCTGCAAGGCGGCGACACGCTCAACGCCCAGGCGCCCGCGGGTGCCTTCGGCACGGTGCCGACCCCGGCCGGGGCCTATGCGGGCATGGCCTTCACGTCGGGCGCGGCGGGCGATGGCGCCACCTTCAGGAGCCTGGCCGGCGCGAAGGTGGCTGCCACGGGCGAGGCGCTGGAGCTGAGCGCCGAAGCGATCGAAGTGGGCTTCAGGATGCCCGCGCCCGAAGTCAACCTGGTGGCGGCGCTCGCGGCGAAGGAGGCCGCGGAAAGGGCGCTGACGGCGGCCAGGCGCGCGCGGGCCGCGACCCGTGCGGCGCTGGCCGAGGCCGACAAGGCGATCGCCCTGGCGGGCGTGCTGCCGGCCAACGCCCCGTTGAAGCTCGCGCGCGTGCCGCTGGCCAAGGCCGACCGCGAAGCCGTCAGCGCCGTCAGCAAGGCGGCGGCCCTGCTGGTGGCCGCCACCACGCGGGCCGCCAACGTCGCGACCGCCCCGACGACGCCGCTGTTGCACGGCCTGAGCATCAACCGGGACCAGGCCTCGCTCGCGTTCGGCCCCGCCGGCTGGAAGGCGACGCACACCGGCCTGCACGTCAATTTCGGCGATGCCAAGGCCGACTTCCAACCGCTGGGCGTCTCGCTCGACGGTGGCCTGATCAAGCTGGGTTGAGCGCCATGCCATCCACCCACCCCGCGGTCGATCCGTCATGAAGATCATCAAGCCCGACAGCATGGCGGTGGTCCATCGCGCGCTGCGATGGCAGCAACGCGACCGGCTGGCGGTCGGCCTGGTGGCGCTGTTTCCGCTGGCATCGGCGCGCTTCGATGCGCTGCGGCCCGAAACCGAGCTCTGGCAACTGCTGCCGCAGGCACCCGGCGCGCCGGCCGTGCTCGACGAGGGCTACCCCAAGCCGAAGGCCGAGTTCATGCTGTACGGCGAGGCTTGCGCGCCCGGCGCCACGCCCGTGACCCAGCTCGCGGTGCGTGCGCGCGTGGGCAGCCTGGACAAGCCCTTGCTCGTGCACGGCGACCGGCACTGGAGCGCGCTCGGCGCGCTGTCGTCGCCGGCGCCGTTCACGCGCATGCCGCTGGTCCCGGCCAACGCCTTCGGCGGCCCGGGCGACGAAGCCAACCCGCTCGGCAAGGCCGCACCGGCCCTGCCCAACGTGGAAGACCCGCGCCACCCGATCGTCTTCAAGGGCGACCGGCCGGCACCGGCCGGCTACTGGGGTGTGGACAGCAGCGCGCCGCAACGCCAGCGCCACCTGGGCGCCGTCGGCAAGGCCTGGCTGCAGAACACCTGGCCGCACCTGCCCGAGGACACCCAGGGCGACTACTTCCAGAGCGCGCCGCCCGACCAGCGCCTGGCCGGCTTCTTCACCGGCGACGAGGCGATCGAGCTGAGCCACCTGCATCCCGAGCAGCCGCGCATCGACAGCGCGCTGCCGGCCCTGCGCGGGCGCTGCTTCGCGGCGCTGCGTGGCGCGGACGCGCAGCCCGTGTTCAAGGAAGTCGCCACCCACGCCGAGACGGTCTGGCTGATGCCGGGCCTGGGCCTGGGCGCGGTGCTGTACCGCGGCACGCTGGAGGTCGCGGACGAGGAGGCGCAGGACGTGGCGTGCCTGGTCATGGGCTGGGAGCCGCTGCGCGCCGCGCCGCTGCCGGAAGCGCACTACCGCGACCAGTTGCCGCCACCTGGGGCCGCCGCCGCAGGTGCAGCCTCGGCGGCAGCAGCCGCTGGTGCGGCGTCGGCGGCAGCGGCCGCCGCGAAGGAGGCGGCATCCCTGGCCGCGTCCGCGGGCGCCGCAAGCCTGCCCGCCGCGGCAGCGAGCGCCGCAGCAGCAGCGGTTGCCGGTGCCCAGACCCCTTCGGCATCTTCGGGGAACGCCCGGAAGCAGGACGTCGCTGCACCGGTGCCCGCGGCGGTCACCGATCCGGCATTGGCGGAGATCGAACGCGTCACCGCCGAGATGAATGCACAGACCGACCGGCTGCTGGCCGAGCACGGCATCCCGCGGTCGCAGATCGACGCACTGATGCAGCCGCCGCCACCGGTGCGCGACGTCTCGCTGGCCGAGATCGAGACCATGACGCAGAAGCTCCAGGCCGAGCATGCGGCGCTGCTCGCCCAGAACGGCCTCACCCAGGCCGACGTGGACGCGTTCGTCCGTTCGCGGCAGGGAGAGTTGCCGCCGGCCGCCGTGAGCCTTGCGGACATCGAGGCACAGACGCAGCAGATGCGGCTGCAGACACAGCAGCTGATGCGCGACAACGGCATCGACCACAACGACGTGGCCGATGCGCTGAGCCGCAGTGGGGCCAGCAACGAAGCGGTCGCGTTCATGCGGCAGTTTCCGGCGCTGGCCGCCGGCGGCGCGGCACCGCTGGCGTTGTCGTCGCAGCCCGGCTCGGCGCCGGTCGCCGGCGCACCGGGCGCCAAGACGCCAGCGGCTGCGGTGGCGGCTCCGGCAGCGGCTTCCGTCGCGACCGCTGCGCTGGGGCCGGCGGCCTCGGCACTGGCCGCACCGGCCACGGCCGCCGCGGCGGCCCCAGCAGCCGCCCCACCCGCGGAGGCACCCGTCGCAGCGCCGCATCCGCCGACGACCCGCGAGGAAGTGATCGCATGGCAGGCCGAGGGCCGCAGCTTTGCCGGGTTGAAGCTGGACGGCCTGGACCTCAGCGACCTCGACCTGTCCAACGCCGACTTCAGCGCCGCGACGCTCGATAAGACGCGCTTCGATCGCGCACGCCTGGCCGGCACCCGCTTCGACAAGGCCATCCTGCAGGGAGCGAGTTTCGAGGGCGCCGATGCGACCAAGGCCAGCTTCCAGTCGGTGCGCGCGGCCGGCAGTCGGCTTGCCGGCGCCACGCTCGGCGGTGCCACATTGAAGGCAGCGGATTTCAGTCGCAGCGACTTCACCGGCGCCGGCTTGCAAGACGCCCAGTGCGCCCGGGCCGACTTCAGCGGCAGCCGCATGGCCGGCCTGCGCGGCGCGAAGCTGCAGGCCGGGCAGGCCAACTTCAGCGAGTGCGGCCTCGAGGGCGCGGACCTCGCGGGTGCCACGCTGACGGCGGCGCGCTTCGATGCCGCGCGTATGGATGGCGCTGCACTGGCATCCGTGCAGGCCGAGCGCTCGCAGTGGTACGGGACGCAGGCGCCGAAGGTGGACTTGAGCGGCGCCAATCTGCGTGGCGCGCGCGCCGGCGCCGGCACCGTGTTCGCGGGCACGAACCTGCGGGGTGTGAACCTCGATGGGGCGGCTTGGAGCGACGGCGTGGACCTGCGCGGCGCAGCGATGCAATCGGCTTCGCTGGAGCGCGCCGACTTCAGCGGCGCGCACGCGGCCGGGCTCCTGCTGGCCGGCGCCAATGCCAAGGGCGCCAATTTCTCCCGCAGCACGCTCGATGCCGCCGACGCCCGCGGTGCCAACCTGATGGGCGCCTCGCTGCGCCATGCACAGCTCGCCGGTGCGCAGTTGGGCGGCGCCAACCTGCATGCCAGCGACGTCTACGGCTCGGCGATCGTGCAGGCGCACACAGCAGGCGCACTGACCACCGGCACGCTCATGCAGATCCCCGGCCGGCCCGAGGCGCGAAAGGCATGAACATGAGCGCATCCGCCGCCTTCGCCGACGCCGATGCCGCCCTGGCGGCCATCGCGCAGCGCGGCCGCCAGCTGACCGGCGCCAGCGTCGCGGGGCTCGACTTCGCAGGGCGCGACCTTTCCAGGGTGCACTGGCGCGACGTCGACCTCCGGCAGGCGCGCCTCGAAGGGGCCAACCTGGAAGGCGCCGTGTTCGAGCGCTGCACGCTGTCCGATGCGGTGCTCGCGGAGGCGACGCTCACGGCCACGCAGTGGCACGCCTGCGACCTGCAGGGCGCTTCGCTGCGCGGTTCGCGCGGCGCGCGCATCTCGATGAGCGAATGCAGTCTGCGCGAGATCGATGCCGCGGGCGCGCAATGGACCCACGCCATGTTCGACCGATGCGACCTGTCGGCGGCGAGCTTCGCCGATGCCGCGCTGCCGCACACCGATGCGCACCAGTGCCGCTTCGACGCCACCGATTTCAGCCGTGCGCGGCTGCAACGCTTCACGGCCATGGATGCCGAACTGGGCAGCGCCCGCTTCGACGCCACCGACCTCACCCAGGCCTACCTGGCCGGGGCCAGGCTGGCGGGCCAGCGCCTGGGCAATTGCGTGCTGTCGATGGCGCAGTTCAACCGCGCCGATCTCTCGGGCGCCGATTTCTCGAAGGCGCAGTTGCAGCAGGCCCAGTTCCAGAACGCAACGCTCGAGGGCGCGGTGTTCAGCGGCGCAACGGGCCTGCATGTGCGCTTCGGCGATGCACGCCTGGCGCGCGCGCTGCTCGACGACGCGAGCTTCGAGATGTCGGACTTCGCGCGCGCCGATCTCGCGGCCGCGCGGCTCGTGCAGCTGCGCGCTTCCAGATCCAACTTCGCCGGCGCCCGCTGCCAGGGCGCGCAGATGGCGCGGGCGGTGTTCGTGCACAGCGACTTCTCGCATGCCGACCTGAGCGGCGCCGATTGCAGCCACGCCGACTTCAGCGGCGCAAACCTGCATCGCGTCATCGAGCGCGGCACCAACTGGAGTGACGCCGTGCGGCGCGGCAGTTTCGCCACCGATGCCGAGCGCGCCCGCGCCGAAGACTGGCGCCCGGCGCCGGCCACCCTTTCCTGAGAGCCCCCAGCCATGAGCAGCAACGATCCCTCCCTCGCCACCTTTGCGCCCTTCGTGCCCGACAGCGCAGCGGCCGGCCCCCGCCTGGTCACCGGCACCGTCTGCGGTCGCGCCGGGGCGTGGCTGTTCGTGCGCAGCAGCGAAGGCGAGCAACGCGCGCAGGTCGCGCCCAGTTGCCTGCTGGCGCCGGAAGACGGCGATGTCGTGCTGCTGTGCCTCACGCCCGACATGCCGCTGGCCGAGCCGCTGGACGGCGCGATGCGCGTGCTGCCCTGCCGCCAGCACGTGCTGGCCGTGCTGTCGCGCGCCGCGCCGTCGCAGGCGCAGGCGACGGTGCAACTGCCGGGTGGTGCCCGGTTCGTCACGCAGGAGGGAAGCGTTCGCATCGAAGGTCGCGAGGTGGACATCGCGGCATCGGCCGGCCTGCGTGCGCGCACGCCGCAGTTGACGCTGGAGGCGGCCCACGGCGACCTGCGCTTCGGCCACGCCAATGCCTCGGCCGGCAGCTTCACCGGCGTCGTCGGCGAGATGCAGCTGTTCGCGCGCAACCTGAGTTCGCAGGTCGGCCGCCTGGTGCAGAAGGTGCGCAGCAGCTTTCGCACCGTCGAGGAACTCGACGACCTGCGCGCCGGGCGCACGCGCTGGGAGGTCGAGGGCCATGCCCAACTGCATGCTCGGCAGGCCAGCGTGCTCGCCGAAGGCACCGTCAAGATCGACGGCCAACGCATCGACCTCGGTTGAAGGAGCACGACGCATGTTCGCAGTGACCCTTGCCGGCGGCCAGTGCATGGCCACGCCCGATGTCTGCGAGGTCCCCACGCCCGGGGGGCCGGTGGCCACGCCGTTTCCCAACATCGGCCTGCCGTCGATGGGCGATTCGCCCACCACCAAGGTGCTGGTGAGCGGCATGCCCGCGCTCACCAAGGCTTCGAAGATCCCGCTCACCAACGGAGACGAGCTCGGCAAGGTCGGCGGCGTGGTGTCCAAGAAGAGCCAGGGCGAAGTCGAATTCGTCGTCGGCAGCGCGAAGGTCAAGTTCGAGGGCCAGCCCGCCATCCGCCTGTCGACGCCCACCAGGCAGAACGCCGGCAACGCGCTCGGCACGGTGGTCGCGCCGAGCCAGTCCAAGGTCATGGTCATCAGTTGAAACGATTCAGAGGAACCCGAATGAACATCCATCCAGGCAAGAAATCCGTGACCGACATCCCTTCGCTGGCCGGCCGCCGGCACGCGCTTCGCAGCGCCGCCGCGGCCATCGCGGCGCCGGCCCTCGTGGCCTGCGGCGGCGGCACGAGCTTCAGCAGCTTTGCCCAAGGCGTGCCCACCGCCGTCAGCCAGGCGATCAACGAATTCACGGCGATGGCCCCCGACACCTCGGGCGCGCTGGTGCGCACGGACGTGTCGCCCATCCCCTGGTCCGCAGGGCAGGGCACGGAGCGCAAGCTCTTCGCCGCCAGCGCGGTCAAGACCTTCATCCTGGCGCAGTTCCTGCGCGAGGCCGAGGCGCCGGGCAGCAGCATCGGCCTGTCGACACGCTGCGAGGTGAGCGACGCGCAGCGCAGCATCAGCAGCTCGGTGCTGGGCGGGCTCACAGGCACCTCGAACTACGGCAACGTGCTGGACGCGATGATCGCGCGCAGCGACAACACCGCCACCGACATCGCGATGGCGGCGGCGGGGCCCGACCGGGTCCGGGCACTGATCGCGCAGGCGGGCCTCGCCAACACGCAGATCTTCGATTCCACCCGGCGCGTTTTCTCTTACCTGGCGGGCGCTCCCATCGGCGTCGACCTGGGCTGGCCCGGCATGCTGAAGATACTGAGCGGCGACAACGCCGGCCTGACCCCGCGCACCGACGTCATCAACCCCACCGAGTCGATGCTGAGCTCGGCCTCCGACCTGGTGGCCTGGTACGAGCAGGCGCTCACCGGCAAGTTCTTCGCCACCGCGGCCAGCCTGCGCGAGTTCAAGCGCATTTCCTCGCAGGCGACCGCGCTGTGGCAGGTGGTGCCCGCCGACGTCGTCTCCTACGGCAAGGGCGGCAGCATCGACTGGGAAGACTTCCATGCGCTGTCGCTGGCGGGGCAGATGCGGTTCAACAACGTGCCGGTCACCTTCGCCTTCGTGCTGAACTGGAAAGGCGGCGAAACCAGCAACGAACGCACGCCCGCATTCGGCGCGGCAGCGTCCAAGGTCTTGAACGCGGTGGCCGACGCGCTGCGCAAGGCATGAGCGCAATGACCATCGTCGCCGTCACCGCGCTCGCACCCGACCCGCAGCGCCTGTCCGACCTTGCCGGCACGCTCGCGCGCTACGGCCTCAAGGCGCTGGGGGGTGTGTGGGAGACCACGCCGCAGAAGGTGGTCGCGCTCGACTGGCGGCCAATGGTCGATGCGTTCGTCGCGCAGCGCGCCGCGCACTGGCTGGTGCTTGCCGATGCCAAGGCGCTGCAGGATCCGTCGGTCCGCTACGGCCTCAACCTGATCGCCGCGAGCCTGCGCAGTGCGTTGGGTGCCGACTTCGGCATTGCGGTGCTGTGGCCCGAAGCTCGCGGCGCGGGTGCTGGCGGTGGTGCCGAAGTCGCGCCGCGTCCCGCGCTCCCCGCGCAGTTGCGCGATGCGCTGGTGCTGGAGTCCGGGGCGGCCTGGCCCGCCAAGCTGGTCGCGCGCATGCATCGCGCACGCTCCGGTGCCGCGGCGGCCGCGGACCGGCTCTCGGTCCACGGCAACGAGCAGCTCGGCCAGTGGGTCGAACTCGCACCGGGTGCAGGCAGCTGGCAGGGCGTGATGTTCGCCGTGGCGGGCGAGGGCGCCTCGATCGACTTCCAGGCCACCGGGCCGAGCGGCGGCCTGCCGGAGACATCGACCATCGCCTACGGGCAATCGGGCCTGAAGCTCGAAAGCGCTGGGCGCACCTTCACCGGCTGGGCCTTGCGCAACGAGATCGGCGCGACGGCGAGCGGCCCGGTGTCGTACTACGCACGCGTGCGCGGACGCCCCGAGGCGTTGCTGTGGATGCCCTACACCGAGGAGGACGATGCCGATGCAACGCTGCTCGCACTCGACTGAGGTTCGTGCCGTCGCGCCGCTTCGCTCAGGGCAGCAGGGCGGGCCCGACCACGTGTCCGAGCGAATCCAGGCGCAGCGCGGCGCCGGGGTCGTAGCCGAGATCGACGTTGTACTCCTCGCCTTCGAAGCGGTAGGTGACGCGATAGCGTGCGGCCTGAAGGCGTTGCGCGGCGACCGTGTCACAGGCGGTCTCGGGCACGAAAGAAGGAGGCGGTATGTCGCCCTCGCCGGTGGGCTCGGAAGAGAACATCCGCGACCACAGCGATGCCTTGGGCGGCGGTGCGATCTGCACGCCGCAGCGCTCGCGCGTGCCGCGCTCGGCCACCTGCGTGCGATAGACGGCGAGCACCGCGGTGACGCTGAACGGGCCGATGGCGGCCGGTGCGGGCGCGGCGGCAGCCGGCGTGACCGCCGGGGCGACGGGCTCGGGCTTGGGCGCATGGGCGCAGCCGACGGCGATGGCGGCCGCGCAGAACACGGCGGCGATCAATGCGGGCTGGCGGGAACAGGGCAGGCGGTGCATGCGATGGCGAGGCGGAAGCGGTGCGCCATGGTACGGGCTCGAAGCCCGATGCGGCTTGCGAACAAGCACCGCTTCTGTTTCATCGGCAACATGGCCGGGGTGCGCGCGTGAGCCGCCGATGCACTGCCGCGCTGGCGCTGTGCGCCCTGGCGATCGCCGTGCTGCAAGGCTGCGCCGCGGCCAATTCCGCGATGGGCGGCAACACGGCCAAGCAGGCGCGCGCCGAGGTCAGCTGGGACGCGGGCAAAGACGGCGTGCTGATCGAGATCACCTCGGCCACCGACCTCAACCTCTACGAGAACGTGCCGCACACCCTGCTGCTGAGCGTGTTCCAGATGACCGACGCCGCAGCCTTCCAGAAGCTGAAGGCCGACCCGCAGCAGATGTCGCGCGTGCTCGCGAGCGGCCAGGCAGGCCCCGACTTCGTGCAGTTCAGCCGCTACGTCGTGGCGCCGGGCCGGCGCACGCTGCTCGCGCTCGACCGGGCCCAGCAAAGCCACTACGTCGGCTTCGTGGCCGGCTACTACCAGCTCGATGCCGAAGGCAATGCCCGGCTCTTCGAAGTGCCGCTCACCGTGAGCAGCAAGGGCTGGTTCTCGACCACCTACAGCGCCGAGCCGGTGCCGCTGGCGATCCGGCTGCACCTGGGTTCGCAAGGCATCGTCTCGGCGAGCAGGCTGAACGCCTATCCGATACCGAAGAAGGAGTCGGCATGGATTCCGCTGGACGGTGGAGGCCGCGAGATCGACCTCACGCCCCAGCCCGGGGAATCCGCCGATCCGTCCACCCGAAAACTCTGAGTACCGAATCCAATGAACGACAAGGCCGGCATCTATTGGCAGCAGGGCATGTTCCTGCAGCCGCAGCATTTCCAGCAGTCCGACCTGCACCAGCAGTTCCAGCGGAAGCCCGCGCTGGAGAGCGGCCAGCCGCATTTCTGGGGCGTGGGCGAACTCGCGATGGCCACCGCGGCCATCGCGAACCAGCGCATCGAACTGCAGTCGGCGCAGGTGCTCTTTCCCGACCGCACCTACGTGGAATATCCGGGCAACGCGGTGATCGCGGGCCGGGCCTTCACGACCGAGCATTTCGAGGGTGACAAGCCGCTCACCGTCTACCTGGGACTGCGCCGCCTGCATGCCACGGAGTCCAACGTCAGCACCGTCGGCGAGCTCGCCGAGGCAGCGCTCGCACCGACCCGGTTTGCGACCACCCACGCGAGCGACGAGGTGCCCGATCTCTATTCGAACGCCGCCCCCGCGCAGGTGCGCTCGCTGATGTTCGTGCTGCGCATCTTCCTGGAGAGCGAACTGGAGGCGCTGCAGGACTACGAGCTGGTGCCGATCGCCAGGCTGGTGCGCGACGGGGCCCTGGTGCGGCTGGTCGAGGACTACGTGCCGCCCTGCTATGTGCTGTCGGGCTCGCAATGGCTGCAGCAGCAGGTGCGGGACATCCGCGACGAACTCGCGGGGCGGGCCCGGCAGCTGCAGGCCTACAAGAGTCCGGGCGGCACCCGCGGCGCGGGGCTCGATGCCGCCGACGTGGTGCTGCTTCTGGCGCTGCGGACCATGAACCGTTTCAGCCCGCTGCTGCAGCACCTGAGCGAGGTCGAGAACCTGCACCCCTGGGCGGTCTACGGCGTGCTGCGACAGCTGGTGGGGGAGCTGAGTTCGTTTTCGGAGCGCTTCAACATGTTCGGCGAGGCCGAAGACGGCACCGCGGGCGTCCCGGCCTACGACCACCGGCAGATCGGCCGCTGCTTTGCACGCGCGCATGCCCTCATCACCCACATGCTCAACGAGATCACGGTGGGCGCCGAGTTCATCGTGCAGCTGCAGCCCGAGGGCGACCATCGCTACAACGGCGAACTGCCCAAGCGCCTCTTCGGCGAGCACAACCGCTTCTACCTGCTCCTTCGCAGCGATGCGATTTCCGCCGCCGTCGCGCAGGCGGTGCCGAACAATGCCCGGCTGGGCCCAACCGCCGAGATGCCCAAGCTGCTGTCGCTGGCGCTGCCGGGCCTGGAACTCATCCACCTGCCGGTGGCGCCGCAAGGCCTGCCGCGGCGCGCCGATTCGCACTACTTCCGCATCGAGCAGATCAGCCGGCAGTGGGAAGCGATCACGCGCGACGGCCTGGTCTCGCTGTCCTGGCTCGATGCGCCGGGCGACCTGCGCGCCGAGATCGCGGTCGTGAGAAGGTAGGCCGTGAAGCTGGTCGATGCCTTCATTCCCGTGCTGGCCGTGGTGCGCCAGTTCGCGCTCGCCCCGGACCAGGATGCCCCGGGGATGGCCGCGCGGCTGCAGCCGCTTCTGGTGCAGGCGCAGCATGACGCGCTGGCCATCGGCGCGACCGAGGACGACGTGCGCCACGCGTTGTTCGCGGTCGCCGCCTGGGTCGACGAGACGCTGTCCACCTGCGACTGGCCGCAGGCTGCAGGCTGGCAGCGCCATCTGCTGCAGCGGCAGTTCTTCAACCTGTCGAATGCGGGCGTCGCATTCTTCGACAGGCTCGCCCAGCTGGGCGACACGCAGGCCGATGTGCAGGAGGTCTACGTGCTGTGCCTCTCGATGGGCTTCACCGGCCGCTACGGCCACGGCGCGCACGACGGTCACGGCGACGCGGTGCGCGCGCTGGCCGACATCCGCCTGCGCGCGATGCGCCACGTGCTCGCCCAGGCGAGCGCGCGCGGATTGCCCGCGGCCGAAGCGGCCGCACTGGTGTTTCCGGGCGTCGAACTGAAGACGCCCGAGGGCGTGGGCACTGCGCCTCGCCGGCGGTTCGCGCTCTCGCGCCTGAGCGCGCTAGTGCTCACGGTGCCGGTGCTGGTGCTGTGCGGCCTCTACCTGGTCTTCTTCCTGGTGCTGCGGCATGAGGTCCACGCCATCCTGCCCCTGATCCGATGAAATTCCTGCGCAACCTGATCGTCTGGGCCTTGGTGCTGGTGCTGCTCGCGCTGGTCGGCTGGGGCGTCTCGCTCTACCTGGGGTGGCCGTGGTGGAGCGCCGTGGCCATCGTCTGCGGGGCGGTGGGCCTCTACCTGCTGTACCGCTTCGTGCGCCGCCTGCTGGTGGCCGCGCGCTCGCGCAGCGCCATCGCACGGCCCGACGCGGACCAGCGCCTGCGCACCGAGGCGATGTCGCCGCAGGCGGTGCTCAAGCGGCGCTGGAAGATGGCCGTGGACACGCTCCGCCGCTCGGGCCTGCGCCGCCACGGCAACCCGCTGAACGTGCTGCCCTGGTACATGCTGGTGGGCCGTTCGGGTGCCGGCAAGACGACCGCGCTCACGCGCTCGCGCCTGAGCCTGCCCCTGCAACAGGTCGACCGCAACGCGCCGATCGTGCAGACGGCCAATTGCGACTGGTGGTTCTTCGACGATGCCGTGCTGATCGACTGCGCCGGCCGTTATGTCGAAGCCGAAGGCTCGCGCGAGGACCGCGAGGAATGGAGCGTGGTGCTCGACCAGCTCGCGCGCTACCGGCCGCAAGAGGGCATCAACGGCCTGGTGCTCACCATCGACGTGCGGCGTTTGCAGAACCCCGATCGCGACGGGCTGGCCGAAGAGGGCCGGGTGCTGCGCGAGCGCATCGAGCAGCTGATCCGGCTGTTCGACAGGCGCTTTCCGATCTACCTGCTCGTGACCCAGTGCGACCACCTGTACGGCTGGGAGGATTGGTCGGCCCGGCTGGAGCCCGGCGCGCTCGACCATGCAATGGGTTATCTGGCGACCGACACCGAGCAGCGCTTCGTCGACCGCGCGTTCGCCCGCATCGGCGAGCGGCTGGGCCTGTTGCGCCTCCAGCTGGCGGCGCGCGCGCCCGGCGCCACGCCGGCACTCCTGATGTTTCCGAGCGAGCTCGCGCAGGTGAAGGCCGGGCTGCGCCTGTTCCTGGACGCCTGCTTCAGCGACCATCCGTACCTGGAGAGTCCTTTCCTGCGAGGACTTTTCTTCAGCAGCGGTGCCCAGGAGGGCGGGGCGGCCTCGACCCTGCTGCCCCAGCTGCTGGCGCCCGTGCCGGCGCATCGAACGACCCACACGGGGCTGTTCCTGCACGACTTCTTCGGCCGCATCCTGCCGCGCGACCGCCACGCGGGCCTGCCTGCCGCGCTGGTCAACCACTGGCGGCGTGCCACGCGCCACCTCGGACTGCTCGCGTGGCTGGCGCTGTGCCTGGCCGCCATGGTGCTCATGGCGGCGGCGTTCCAGCACAACCGCACGACGGTGGCGCTGGTGCGCGAGACCTACCCGCTGGACGTGCGTTTCGTGGGCAAGCTCGACGACGATGCGATCACGCTCGAACGCATCAGCGACGCGCTGGCCGTGGTCGACAAGCGCAACGACCGCTGGATCGGCGAATGGATGGTGGCGACCAGCGAGGTGGGCCTGCTGGAGCAGCAGCTGCAGCGCAGCTTCGTCTCCAACTTCCGCAACTACATCGAGAAGGGCAGCTACGCCACCTTCCAGGAGCTCGGCCCGGAGAGCAAGGTGCCGGTCCAGCAGCTTCGCGCGGGGCGCGCGTACAACCTGGTGCGCCGCATCCATCACATCCAGCGGCGCATCGCGGGCGATACGCGCAGCAAGCTCGACGGCATGCCGGGCTTGCTGCCGGTCGATCCGGCCAGCCGTGTCGATGCGCAGACGGTCCACCGCCTCGAGCGGCTCGGGCTCTCGTACATCGCATGGCACCCCGACGAGGACGGCTTTCTGGACGCGCGGCTTGCGTCTTCGCAGACGCAGCTGGATCACGAGGCCTATGCCGGCGCGCCGCCACTGGCCTGGCTGCTGGACCTCCCCGCCGATGCCTTGCTGGGCGACGACGTGACGCTGGCCTTGTTCTGGCAGCCGCTGGCCGGCACGGCCGGCGCGGCGAATGCGAAAGCGATCGCAACCGAGCTGACCGGCTCGCGCGTGCCCGTGGCCTTCACCCTCGAGGGCCAGCGCGCCATCGGCCACTTTCTCGACGACATGGCCACGGCGGTCAAGGACCGACCGAAGTTCGAGCGCGAGCGCCTGCAGTTCGAGGACTGGTACAGGTTGCAGCGTGCCAACGCCTGGTACCACTTCGCCACGGTCTTTCCGGCCGGCGAACAGCTGATCGCCAACGAAGCCGCATGGCGCAGCGCGTTGACGCGCGTGGCCAACGGACAGGACCCCTACACGCTGCTGATCGATCGGCTGCGGCACGAATTCGCGGGCCTCAAGGACGACGAGCTGCCGCGCTGGCTGCTGCTGGCGCGCACGCTCGCGCGACTGCAGGCCGAGACCCGGGCCGGCGCCATCCTGGCGGGCAACTCGACCGTGTCGCTGCTGAGCACGCTCAACGCGGTCGGCGGGCGGGCGTTGCAGGCAAGCACCGCCAGCCTGCCGCTCGGGCGCGAGACGGTGCGGCGGGACCTTGCGCTGCGCAAGCAGCTGAGGACATACGACGCCGGCCTCGATGCGGTCATGCGCGACGCGCTCGACGGCGAAGGCAAGGCCATGGCGCTGGCCACCGAATTCCATGCCTTCGGCAACGACCCGGCCGTGCCCTCGTCGCGACTGCGTGCAGTGGCCGACGCGATGCGCGAACTGCGGCAGGACTCGGGATTCGACGGCGGCGAGAGCGCCGTGGTGTGGAAGCTGGCCAGCGGCCCATTGCACCTCTTGTTGCGCTACGTCGAGCAGCAGGCCTCTTGCGTGCTGCAGAAGGATTGGGAAACCAGCGTCATGTGGCCGCTGCAAAGCGCCACCTCGATGACGCAGATCATGGACCAGCTGTTCGGCACACAAGGCACCGTCTGGGCTTTTGCCGACGGGCCCGCCAAGCCCTTCCTGCGGCGCGACGCCACGCGCTTCAGCACGGCCGAGACGCTGGGCTACAGCCTGCCGATGACGCCGGCCTTCCTGCCGGTGCTCAACGGTGCGGTGAACAAGCGCGTGGAGCAGCTGGTCGGCCAGCAGCAGCTCGAACTGGCGCAGCGCAAGCGCCAGGCCGATGCGGAGAAGCAGCAGCTCGAATCGAGCCAGGCGCTGCAGGCCGTCGAGTCGCGCCTGGCCGAAGCCCGGCAGCAGGCCGAGGCCCTGCGCGTGGCGCCGCTGCCGTTGACCATCACCGCGCAGCCCACGGGCGTGAACCCCGAGGCCACGGCCAAGCCCTACCTCACGACGCTCACGCTGCGTTGCGCCGCGGGTGCCAAGGTGATCAACAACTACAACTTCCCGGTGACCGAGCAGCTCGAGTGGAGCGCAGCGAAGTGCGGGGAAGCCACGCTGGAGATCCGGGTCGGCGATCTCACGCTGACGCGGCGCTACCCGGGTGCCACCGGCGTGGCCGACTTCGTCGGCGAATTCCGCGACGGCACGCACGACTTCGGCGTGCTGGACTTCCCGCGCAGCCGCGCGCGGCTGGAAGCCATGAAGGTCAGCAAGATCAGCGTGCGCTACGACCTGCAAGGCCAGGACGCGCTGCTGAAGGCGCAGGCGCAGCTCACCAAGCTCGCACGCGACCAGGTGGATGCGGCGGCCGAGAAGCAGCGCCTGGCGGCGCAGCAGCTCGGCCAGGCGCAGGCGCTGGTGGACCTGCGCGCACCGGGCGCTTCCGGCGAGCCGCTGATGCATGTCTCGGTGCCGCCGCGCGTCGGCGCCTGCTGGAGCGCGGAAAGCCGCAACAAGTCGCCGCAGACCTTGCAGGCGATGTTCGATGCGCTGATCGGCCCCGCGGCCGCGCGCTGAGGCGATAGCGCAATGGACTTGCACGAAATACCGAACATGTCTGCTACGCCTGTAATTTGGCCATCCGTCGCAACGCCAACAGAATCGCGCGCTGGAGTCTTGGGGTATCCGGGAGGATCTGGGAATTCGATGGTTGCAACTTCTTCCGCACGCTCAGGCGGACGGCGCTATTTCTCTGCCGACGGCCTGGGTGCTGCAAGGCATCGCAGCGAGGTCACGACGGGCATTCTCGGATCGATGAACCTGGAACTCGTCTCGGACGATCCCCTGCTCGGGCGGGGCGTTCTCTGCGAAGACACCAAGGGCACGATCGGGCACTGCGAGGTGCCGACATCGGAAATGCGCTCGACCTTGCCGGCCACCGGCGCCCCACGCGAGGCCGACATCTGCCTGTGGCTCATCGAGCGCGGCACGCTCACCGTCGAGCAGAACAACGGCATCCAGACCCGGTTCGGCCCGGGAAGCGCGTTGCTGTGCGACATGGCGCAGGCGTTGCGCGGGCGCTGGGATCGCGCGCGCTTCAGCTTCGTGCGACCCGCCAGGCAACGCCTGGTGCAACTGCTCGGCCATGTGCCGGCGGCACGGGCGCGCTCGGTCGAGGCCATCGACCATCTCGCGCTCGCACCCTTTCTCGCATCGCAACTGGGCACGCTGGCCAACCACGGGGTCGCGCTGGGTTCCGAAGAACTGGAGGCGGTCCTTGCGAGCATCTTCCAGACCGCCGAGGCCCTGCTCGGTTCGGTGTACGTGGCAGGGGCCGAACAGGGCGTCGATCGGCTGCAGCTGGTGCACCGGTACATCCAGAGCAACCTGCACCGGCACGACCTGAGCGTGGCCGACGTCGCGCGGGACACCGGCCTGTCGCGTGCACAGCTCTATCGCCTCTTCGCATCGCAGGACATGAGCGTGCATGCCACCTTGCGCGAGATGCGCCTGCTCAAGAGCCTGAGCTACCTGCACCAGCCTGGCAGCGGGTTGCTGAGCATCGGTGCCATTGCCTATGCCTGCGGCTTTTCCGACCAGGCGGTGTTCAGCAAGCTCTTTCGCCAGCGCTTCGGAATGCCCGCCCGCGAGGCGCGTCAGCGGATGGCACTCGACCAGCCGATCGATGTGTCGCGCGCGCCCAAGGCCATGGGCATCGGGCAAAAGGGCGCCTGAGGCGGCGCCCGCGATACCCAACACTCAGGAGATATCACCATGCGCTTCAATCCCTCACGCCGTCATCTCGTCCGCTGGACCGGTGCAGCGGCCCTGGTTCCGTGGCTCGCCTCGTGCGGTGGCGGCGGCTCCGGCAATTCGGGTGCCATCGTCATTCCGCCCGTTGCCCCGGAAGCGCCTTCCCGCGACGGCGCCTATGCGAAGACCGTCGAGGACTTCATGTCGACCTATCGCCCCCCGGGCGTTCTCGCAGGCGTGCGCCTGGCCGGCGCCGCGCCCTGGACGCGTGCGTTCGGGCAAGCCGACGTGGCCCAGGGCACGCCGCTGTCGCTGAACAGCACGTTCCCCCTGCGCAGCATCACCAAGTCGTTCACCGTGACGGCACTTCTTCAGCTGGTGAAGCTGGGGCGGATCGAGCTGGACGACAAGGTCGGGCGCTACATCGCGGGCGTGCCCAACGGCAGCCTGATCAGCCTGGCCGATCTCGCCGGCAACCAGAGCGGGTTGGCCGACTATTCGGTGCAGCCGGCTTTCATCGAAGTCTTCGTCAAGGACTTTCTGCGCGTGTGGACGCCACAGGAGCTGGTGGCCATTTCGTTCGCGGTGCCGCCTTCGTTTCTTCCGGGCGAGCAATACGAATACAGCAACACAAACACCGTGCTGCTGGGCCTCGTGATCGAAGCGGTCACCGGCCTGCCGCTGGGCGACGTGCTGACTGCGCAGATCTTCCGGCCGCTCGGGTTGACCGGCACCAGCTATCCGTTGACGGCCACGCTCCCGCCGCCGGCGCCCACGGGCTACGCGGTCGACGTCGTCACGGGTGCCATCGACGACCAGCCGCTGGTGAGCCCCACCTGTCTGGCCGGCTCCGGCGCCATGGCATCGACGCTGACCGACCTGCTCGCATGGGGCGATGCGCTCGGTCGCGGAACGCTCATCGGTGCCCAGCTGCAGGGCGTGCGCAAGTCGCGCGCGCGAGCCGTCACCAACGGACCGGAGTACGAACGCTACGGCCTTGGCATCGGACAGATCGGCAACTGGTGGGGCCACACCGGCAGCGGCGTCGGATTCCAGGTCGCGACCATGTACCTCGAATCGCGCAGCGCGACGGTGTCAGTCATGGTGAATGCCTCGCCCGAAGGCGACCGCCAGCACCTGAACCTGGCGCAGGAACTGTTCGAGAAGCTGGCGGCTGTGGTCGAGGCGGGCTGAACTCGCCTGCGTTATCGGGGCCTCCATCTGGGACTTGAAGCACCGCGCAAGTGCTCCATTCGCTCGAGTTGACATCCCTCCGCCAAACGCACGCCTCAGTAGCCAACGCCACGCACTCCGCCAGCCGCGCGGATGGACTCGCCCGTCACCCAGTGAGAGCCCTCGGAGGCGAGGAACACGGCAACCGGTGCAATGTCTTCCGGCTCGCCGAAGCGGCCGAGCGGCGTGCCCGCAACCAGCTTCACACCGAAGTCACCCTCGAAATTGCCGTTCGTGGCGGGTGTGTTCGTGTGGCCGGGCAGGATGGAGTTGACGCGAATGCCCCGCGGGCCGAGTTCGCGAGCGAGCGCGAGTGTCATCGTGTCAACGGCACCCTTGGTCGCCGCATAGACGCTGGAAGCCAGGTAGGGGTCGGTACTCAGTATCGAGCTGATGTTGATGATGCTGCCGCCGGCCTCGCCGAAATGCTTCACCGCTTCGCGGATCGCCAGGAAGTACCCCAGGACGTTCACATTGAACTGCTTGTGAAAGGCCGCTTCGGTCAGGTCGGCAACCATCTCGAACACTGCAACACCCGCGTTGTTCACCAGCACATCCAAGCGACCGTGTTCGGCCGCGATCGTGTCGAACAGGCGGACCACGTCGGCCGAATTGCTCATGTCCGCCTGGACGGCCACTGCCTTGCCACCGGCGCCCTCGATCGACGCGACGATCGCATCGGCTCCCGTCTTGCTGGTCGCGTAGTTGACGAGGACGGTTGCACCTTCGGCAGCCAGCGCCTTGGCAACGCCTGCTCCGATGCCGCTCGATGCGCCGGTGACCAGCGCGACTTTCTGCTTGAGTTTCATGATCTTGCTTCTTCCATATTGAGAGTTTTGCAACGACAGGCGGCGTGCCCTGGATCGCTGGCCACGGGGTCCGTCGATGCGTTCGAGTATTCGGTCCTCCCGGTCTCGGCGGTCGCCGGTTCTTCTCTCATCCTTGCCTATTTTTCTCATCGCGCTTGTGCCGGCTTCGGCACTCACCCATGATGCGAGGCATGGACAACGCAATGGTCGAGCTGCGCAGGTTTGTGATGCGCGCGGAAAACAAGTGGACCGACATCGGGGTGCCGCGGGTGGCCATCGTTCGTGCCGAGGCTTGTGCCGATCAGGTGTATCAGCCCATGCTGCACATGGTGCTTCAGGGCTCCAAGACGCTTTCGATCGGTGATCGCATGCTGAGCCTCGAGGCAGGGTCGTACTTCATCGTGCCCGTGGACGTCCCCGCCACCGGTCAGATCCGACCTGGCGGACCTGGCTTGCCTTATCTCGCCATCAGCCTGACCCTCGATCCCGAGGTCATCGCCGGCCTGACCATCGGGGACAACGCAAGGAGCGAGCAGGTCAACACGGTGTGCTTCTCGGCCGTGCAAGCACCCTCGGAGATGATCGACGCATGGCTGCGCATGTTGCGGCTCAGCGATCGTGCGCATGAAATCGCGACCCTCGCTCCGATGATCGAACGCGAAATTCTCTTTCGCGCATTGCAGGGGCCGCTGGGCGATCAACTGCGCGAGATCGCGCGACCTGACGGACGGCTTGCCCAGATTCGGCGCGCGGTCCAGTGGATTCGGGACCACTACGCCGAGCCATTTCGGGTCGAGAGCCTGGCGTCGATGGCCGACATGAGCGTCCCGTCTTTCTATCGTCACTTCCGTGCGGTGACTTCCATGACGCCGATCCAGTACCAGAAGCGGCTACGCCTGCTCAGGGCACGCTGGCTGCTGCTGTTCGAGCCGAGGGATGCCGCTTCGGTCGCCTTCGCCGTGGGGTACGAAAGCCCTTCGCAATTCACCCGCGAGTACGCGCGCATGTTCGGCCTGCCGCCCATTCGTGATATCGCCAGATTCAAGGCGCCTGCGATACCGGACGGCGCGGGTCCGGCAGGGCTCTCTCTTCAAGCGGCCTGAGCCACCGGTGTCGCCGCGCGAGGTGCGTACGTGGCGAGCAGCCGCTCCGAGTCGCGCGCCGGGGGCAACCCGAATGCGCGGGCGTATTCGCGGCTGAACTGGGTCGCGCTTTCGTAGCCGACCTCCAGGGCCGCCGAGGTGACGCTCTTGCCGCCCACCACCAGCAGCGTGCGGGCTTGCAGCAGGCGGATCCGCTTTTGGTACTGCAGCGGACTGAGGGACGTGACCGCCTTGAAGTGGCGGTGAAACGCCGACTCGCTCATCGCGGCCCTGTCGGCGAGCGCCGCGATCCGCAAGGGCTCCGCGAAATCGCGGCGGATCCATTGGATCGCAAGGCTGACCCGCGCCATGGCGCTGTCGGGCCGTGCGATCTCACGCAGCATTCCGCCCTGCGGACCTTGCAGCACCCGATAAAGAATCTCCCGTTCATAGGCCGGTGCCAATGCGGGGATGTCGTCGGGGTGGTTCATCAGTCGCAGCATGCGGACCCAACCATCCATCAGCTCCGGCGTCACCGCCGCAACCGAAAAACCGGTTTCCACTTTCTCCGCTTCGGCAAGTTTAGGCAGGTCGGCCAAGAGCGCTGCAATGACTGCGGGCTGCAGCGTCAGCGCCACCGCCAGGTAGGGCTCGCCGGACGCATCCGGCCACACCGTGCCCACAGCAGGCAGGTCGACCGACATGACGAAGTAATTGGCCGGACAGTAGTGCAAGGTCTGGTCGCCCACGGTCATCGACTTGCTCCCTCGGAGGATGAGGTTGACCATCGGGTCGTAGACGGCAGCCAGTTCGTGCTCCGGAATCTTGCCCTGCACCATCGCGACCCGGGGGATGCCGGTCTCCGTCATGCGGTTCTGCGCCTTGGCGGCAAGGGTCCGGAGTTCGGCGAGTTGTTCTTCCATGCGACGCATCAGACCGCATTGCCCATCGTCGCGCAAGAGAGAAAGCAGTTTTAGGCAGGATCGAGCCAGAAACGGGCAGGCTTGGAAACGGCACGCGACCTATCGTTCGTTCACTGTCAACCAACCTGAGAAACACATGAGCAAGCACACCGGCATCGTCATCATCACCGGCGCAAGCCGTGGCCTCGGCGCCAGCGCCGCCATTCAGGCGGCCAAGCGCGGCATGGGCGTCATCGTCACGTACAACAGCCACAGCGCCGGCGCCGACGCCGTGGTCCGGCAGATCGAGACCGGCGGCGGCAAGGCTGTGGCGCTGGCGCTGGACGTCGCCAAGGTCTCGTCGTTCGCAGGCTTTCGCGACAGGGTCGCAACGGCGCTCGCATCGACCTGGGACCGCGACCGTTTCGATGCATTGGTCAACAACGCCGGCTATGGCCAGTTCAACGCGATCGAGGCGGTCACCGAAGCCGAGTTCGACGGCCTGCTGGGCGTGCACCTCAAGGGCCCGTTCTTCCTGACGCAGGCGCTCTTGCCACTGATGGCCGATGGAGCGCAGATCATCAACATGACCAGCGCGACGACCCGTGTGGCGACGCCGGGAGCAGCGCCGTATGCAGCCTTCAAGGGCGGTCTTGAGGTGCTGACGCGCTACATGGCCAAGGAGTTCGGCCCGCGCGGCATCCGCGCCAATTCGGTTTCTCCCGGAGCGATTCGTACCGACATGACCAGCGGCGCGTTCGACCAGATGCCCGAGTTCGAGACCATGCTTGCCGGGCAGACAGCCCTCGGCCGTATCGGCGCACCCGACGACGTCGGCCGCGTGATCGCCGGATTGCTGTCCGCAGACAGTGGCTGGATCAACGCGCAGAACATCGAAGTCTCCGGCGGCTACAACATCTGAGCGGGATCTCCAATGCTTGACCATGTCTTCATTTCCGTGAGCGACGTGCAGCGCTCGATCGACTTCTATACGGCAGCTCTGGCGCCGCTGGGCATCACGCGCCAGCACGACTACGACGGTCGGGATGGGCCGCCGGGGCACCCGGACCTCAAGGGCTTCGGAGCGAAGGGGCGAGTGTTTTTCTGGTTGCGTCAGGGCGTCGCTGACGGGCGGGCTGCGCATATCGGCTTCGTCGCATCGAACAAGCTCGAAGTCGATGCTGCCCACGCGGCCGCGATGGCTGCGGGGGCTATCGACAACGGCCCCCCGAGCGCGCGCCTCTACTACGACCCTCGCTACTACGCAGCCAACGTGTACGACCCGGACGGCTACAGCCTCGAGTTCGTCTACAAGAGCTGGCAGCAGGCATGAGCCGCGTCCTTGCCTGCACGCCGACGATCGCGGTCGAGGCGGCCCGGCGCATCCTGGGCGGCCAGCATTCCCCTGGGTTCGAGACGCGCGCCCGGATGTCTGGCGCGGGATTCGCCCAGGCTGCCGAGGGCACGCGAATCATCGACCTTGGGGAGTCGACGCGATAGGCGCGCACCGAGAGGCACAAAGGAAGCCGGGGGCGGAAGGACTCATCAGGCAGCGGTACCGACGCGCCGGAAGATCGATCCATTGCTGCGGATCTGCTCCACGCCATCCACAGTCTCCAACACCAGCTCGGTGAGGTCGCGGCCGTCGTTGACCGAAACCTTCACGGTCATGCCCGCGCGCGTGTCGTCCAGGGGGCGCAACAGTTCGCTGTCGGCCCACATCAGGTAGCCGGGCAGCTCGGCCAGCACGCCCAATGGCGCACGCATCGGGCCATTGCGCATGACCGCCGAGTCCGGCGACTCGTTGGCCAGCTCCCAGGTGGCGCCCACGCGCGCCAGCCAGGCCGCCGAGAGCGGCGCCTCCAGCGGCGGCAGTTGCTGGCCCAGGGGCGCCGTCGTCCAGTAATGGCCGGCGCCGCCGGGCCGGCGTTGAACGAGATAGCGCATGCCGCGAAGAACGACGAACTCGAATGCGAAGCCGTCGCCCGTCTCGCTCCACCATCTGCCGTCGCTGCGAAGCGCAAGGCGTTCGTGCATCGCGGTCCACGCTCCCGCCTTCCAGCGGTGCAGGTTCAGCCGGCCGGCCACGAACGCGGCCCGGATCGGTCCGAGATAGTTGCCGTAGATGCCGGCGACCGCCGTGTCGGGCGCCGCTTCGGCTGCGAGCGCAGGCGGCGCACGACCGACGGCCCCCGGCAACGTGGGCACGATGCGGCGGTCTTTCAGCGCTTGCAGCACGATCTTCTCGGCCAGCGGGGCGACGCCGTAGCCGAGGCTGCTGCCGGTCAGCATCAGCACCATGTCGTTCTCCGGCAGCACGTAGAACTCGCTGCTGAAGAAGGCGGTGCCTCCGTTTTTCTGCCAGGCCGTCTGGCCCGCGGCCAGCACGCCCGACTGGCGCACGTTGTCCCAGCCCAGCCCGATCTGGTACTCGGGGCTCGGGTTGATGAGCAGCTTCGCCGTCTGATTGCGGCCCATCTCGGCGACGCCCGCGGCCGAGACGATGCGCCGGCCCTCGAACATGCCCGCGCCGAGGAGCATGCGGCCCAGGCGCAGCATGTCTCCGGGTGTGGAGGCCAGGCCACCCGTCGCGTAGGCAGACACGAATTCCTGCTTCCATTGCTTGCCGTCGTAGGGGTGGGCGAAGCTGCCCTCGGCGAAGGGCGCCAGCGTGAAGCTCGACTGGGTCATTCCCAGCGGTTCCAGGATGGCCGCGCGCACGAACTCGGGATAGCGCGTGCCGGTGAGCTTCAGCACCACGCGCTCGATCATCGTGAAGCCGTCGTTGCAGTACACCGAAAGCTCGCCGGGCTCGTGCTTGAGGTGCGTGTCGGCCAGCGCGGCCTCGGCGTTGGCCGCGTAGTCGGTGTGCGGTGCGAACGCAAACACATTGCGGATGTGCGTGCCCGGCAGGCCCGAGGCATGGCTGAGCAGGTGCCGCACCGTGATGCGCCGGTGGCCGTCGGACAGCATGCGAAATTCCGGCAGGTACTGGACCACCGGCGTATCGAGGCTGAGGAGGCCCCGGTCTTGCAGGATCATGGCCGAGAGCGCAGCCAGCACCTTGCTGACCGAACCGACGTTGAAGCGCGTCTGCGTGCCGGCAGCGATGCGGGCCTCGCGGTCCGCCCAGCCGAAGGCTTCCTGCCACACCACCTCGCCGTCGCTCCATAGCGCGACGGACACGGCGCTGGTTCCGCCGTCGGCCATGGCGGCCTTGATGGCTTCGCGGCCCCACTCTGCGACGGGGGCGACGCCTGCCGATGCGCCCGGTGACAACTGCATCGCGGTGGCGTTATCGCCCCCGCCGCAGCCGGCCACGATCGGCGCCAGCAGGGTCGCGCCCGCGCGTTGCAGGTAGCGGCGGCGGTTCAAGCCTTGGAAGGAGTTGCTGGTCATGGCGTAGTGGGGGAGTGGAAGGAGACGGCAGGCTGATCAACGCGTGATCAACGCGTGATCAAGGCGTGATCAAGGTGTCTGGGAGGGCGCAAGGTCCTGCGCGATGCGGCGGAACAGCTGGTCCGACGTGTTTCCTTCCGGCGAGGCAGGGCCCAGCGTGGTCGTGACGGCGATGGAGATCTTTTTCGCGGGAAGGTAGGCCATGAGGCCCGAATAGCCGAAGAAGCTCGGGTTCTGCATGACCCAGCCGTTCGAGACCAGGATGCCCAGCCCGTAGTAGCGCTCGGTGGACATTCGCGGGAAAGACGCGGTGCGCGGCTCCAGGAATTGCGCGAATGATCGGGGCGAGACCAGGCGGCCGGTTGCGATGGCTGCCGCCGAACGCATCACGTCGGGAACGGTGCTCGTCATGATCGAGCCTTCGGCGATGGTCCACGACGGGCTCCAGTCGGTGCTGTCTTCGTAGCGGCCGCGGTCGGACGAGAAGGCGTGCAGCACGGGCGCCGGAATGAACGGCGTGGAGTCGCTGCGCGTCTCACGCATGCCCAACGGTTCCAGGATGCCGGTGCGTATGAGGTCGGCGACCGGCCGGCCGCTGGCCATCGTCATGACGCGGCCCAGGATGACGAAGTTGGTGTGGGCGTAGGAAAAGCAGGTCCCCGGCTTGCATTTCATCGGCTGCGCGAGCGCGGCGGCTATCAGTTCGTCCTGCGTCCATTGCCGGTGCACGTCCTTGTAGAGCGGTAGGACGTCCAGGTCCACGTAGTCCGCATAACCAGAGGTGGAGTTCGCCAGCATCGCGAGCGTGATGTCGGCGGCATGCGGAAAGTCGGGCAGCCATTTCGAGAGCTTGTCGTCGATGCTGAGCACGCCCCGGTCCTGCAACTGCAACAGCGCGGTCGTCAGGTAGGCGATGGCGATCGATCCGCTGCGCCAGTGCATGTCCACGGTGGCCGCCTGTCCCGGGGCGGATTCGCCCCAGGCTTCGGTCAGCAACGGGGTGTCGTCGACGCTCACGCTCACGATGGCCGAGCGCAGGTCGAGTTCGGTCATCGTGTCTCGCACGACACGCCGCACCCGTTCGGCCGCCTTGGCCGAATCCGTGCAGCCTGCCTCGAGCGACACCTGGCCGAGCGCACAGTTCTGGCCATCGCCGCCGCCGGCGCAGGCTGCAAGAAGCGAGAGCACGCAGGCGGAACAAACAACGCCAATGCGGGTGCGCAGATCCGACGACTTCCTGGCGAACATGCCCGCCACTGGGGCAAGCCGTTGCCCAGTGCACTGGGGCCGCATTGAGAGGTCGGTCGTCATCGAGTCGGTGTCCGGTTGGTGATCGACTCGGTCGCACAAGCTACGGCGTCACCGTTCCGGCATGCCGCATCGTCGAGATCGCGTCGATTCTCGCGATCTGGCCTGCTCGCTGGTGCTTAAGTTGCATGTGTAATGCGCGACCGCTGGTCTCGTTCATCGAGCCGCGCTTAAGCTCGACCGATTCAAGAGAAGAGGTTGTTGCAGCCGTCCCCGGATGGTCTGGATCACGCACGGGAACCATGACTGCAACGCACGACTTCGCCGGTCTTCCGGCCGCTTCGCGACGACCGATGACGCGCCGCCATTGCCTGAACCTGGCCACGGCAGGACTGGCGGGTTCGATGCTGCAGGCCTGCGGCGGTGGCAACTCGGGAGCGGGCAACGTGGCCGCGTTGCCGTCCGACACGACCGTTTGCGAAGCGGTTCGCTGGTGCCGCGAGGCCATACAGGCGACGCTGAGCCGGAGCGGCAGCAGCACCACAGCCGTGTCCGTGGCCCTGCTGGCCGATGACCGCGTGGTGTGGCAGGAGGCCTTCGGTCATGCCGATCGCGAGCGGGGCGTTCTGGCCGCGCCCGAGATGCGCGTCAACGTCGGCTCGGTCTCCAAGATGTTCGCGACGCTGGTCATCATGATTCTTCGCGACCGGGGCAAGTTGGCGCTGGAGCAGCCGGTCGTCGAACTGCTGCCTTCTTTCAGGATGCGCTCGCCGGGCTTCACGCGCATCACGGTGCGCCACCTGCTGTCCCACGCGTCGGGAATGCCTGGCACCAACTATCGAAATGCGTTCGCTTTCGTACCCATCGCCGACTACGCACAGGACACGATGCAGGCGTTGTCGCAGTCGCACCTGAAGCACGAGCCCGGCGAACTGGCGGTGTATTGCAACGATGGATTCACGCTGCTCGAACCGCTGGTGCGCGAACTCACCGGCAAGGACTTCACCGACTTCGTTCAAGAGGAAATCTTCGATCCGTTGGGCATGCGCCTGACCGGATATCCGGTCGCGCACCTGCCCCACCTGCCCGAAGGTACCTTTGTGCATCCGTACTACGAGGGCAAGCGACGGCCGCAGGAGATGATGCCGGGCTACGCCACTGGAGGCGCGTTCTCCACGCCCGGCGACATGATGAAGCTCGCACGACTGTTCCTCGACCGTGGCACCTTTCAGGGGCGGCGCATCGTCTCGGCCGAGGCAATCCGGCTGATGGGCGAGGACCAGAGCGCTCATGTCCGCATTTCCAACCCTGCCGCGTCGTCGATGACCTGGGGGCTCGGATGGGATGACGTCCGCCAGCAGGGCGTGGCGGCAGGGGGCTTGCAGGGATGGCAGAAGGGTGGGGACACCTGTTTCTTTTCGTCCCGGTTTTTCGTTCTGCCCGAGCCGCGTCTGGCCATGATGATCAGCGGCAACGGTTTCGACTACGGCGCGCTCGCGCTGGCAGAAGGTGTGCTGCTGCGCGCGGCCCGAGAGCGCAGGGCGATCGCGTCGCTGCCTCCTGCCATCGTCTCGACCGTGCCGCCGCTGGCGTCGTCCACGGCCGACATCTCGAAGCTGGCCGGCATCTATGCGAGTGAGTCCGGGCCGCTGAAGATCGTGGCCGCGCGCGACGGCTCGCTGACGCTGAGTCTCTGGTCCGCGGCAGGCCACTGGGAGAGCGTGCAGGGGATCGGGGAACTGCGTGAACGAAGCGATGGCTCCTGGTGGTCCGATGGAAACGCCGTCGCCTGCATTCGCTTCCAGACCGTGGGTGGGCATTCCTATCTGATGTCGCGTGTGCTCTCGGGCAACAGGCTCTACTGGAACGGCACTGTGCTGGGCGAGAGGTTGCCGCCGCTGGAGGCGTCTTTGCCGGAGGCCTGGCGCGCACGCGTCGGCAGCCGCTGGGTCTGCACCAACGAGTCCCCGCAGTCGATGGTCAAACTGCTTGGGCCGACGACCGGCACCATCGGCGAACTGGCGGAACTGGCGGGTTACGTGCTGTGGAACAACAAGCAACTGCTGCGAGTACTCGACGACTTCACGGCGGGCATGACGATCAAGGTTCCTGGCTTTGCAGGTCGCGACCTTGTCGAACTGCGCATGGCCACGGTGCAGGACCCGACGGATTTCCGGCGACTGTCGGAGGAACTGCGCGAAGGAAGCTTCGTGTTCCAGCCAGAACCGAATGCGCAGGGAAGGCCTCCGTCGTCGTAATGGCCGCGCATGGCGGGTGCGTCCAGTTCACGTCGAGCCAACGCCTGCGCATGAAGGTTGTCCAAGCGAGCGTCCCCGCGGCGCAAAAAGAAGCCCGCACGAGGCGGGCTGAATGGCCCGTACTTGCGCGGGGGCCGGAGGGAGGAGCCCGGCGCGGGACGCGGCGGGCAGGTCAATGATGAGTCCCAAGATAGGAGACTTCTGGGAGGAGTCGTCCGGGCAAAAAAATACCCGCCGAAGCGGGTTCGAGGAGCCCTGTCGGGGCGCTCTAAGGACGAAACAGAGAGCTCTTCTTGTATGCGGCCCTGTTGCGTGACAGCCGTTCGATAGTCGCGGAGATGGATCGAAACGCCTGTAAGCCAAATTTAGGCTGTCGGCGTAGGACACACTTAAAAACGTGAAGTAGTTGGCAGGCGACAACCGTTGCGGGTTCGCTATAGCGTTTGAAGTGTCGGTCTCGTCTGACAGGAGGTGCCTCTGTGAAGCCCTAGATTTTGCGAACTCGCTTCGAAGTGCGAGTTCTCTGTGTGTGACAGCACTTAAAGAGATTCAACCCAGCCTGGTGCTGGGTTTTTTTTGCGCGGGAGGTTTTTGGAGGCGTGAATTTGTGCCACTTCACGCCACGAAGTTTGTGTAATTGTGTCTTGCTGTGCCTTATGTCGCAGGCCAGGCATTCCAACGGGCACATCGGTGCAGCACACTCTTCGCAACAAGAAGAGGTGTCTCATGGGAGTTAAGAATGAACTGTCACCTGAGGTGGACACATTTCTGTGTCGCTTCAGCATTCCGATCTGGCTCGACGAAGAGCGGTTCCAGTATTTCCCCGTGGTGGGGGTCTTTCGCAGCATGCCGTTCGATCAGGTCGATCGCTGGGTGATGCGGCCCGACGGCCGGGCACGCACCGACCGCGAACTGGCGGCCGAGGTTCTGCTCGAACTGCGCCGGCCGCTCGGCTCGTCGGGAAAGACGGCCTTGCTCCAGTTTGGCATCGGCGATGTGCTCGAAGTCGATCGGGCTGCAGCCATCATCGTGGCGACGTTCCTGGCCGAGCTTCCGCGTGGCGCCGAGCGGGAAATGGAGAGCGAACTCGCGGGCTAGAGCAGGACGGCCAATGAAAAAGCCCGCACGAGGCGGGCTTTGGAATGTGGTCGTGAACTCTCACGCGGTCCACGTTACGGCAAATGTTCAATTGCGGAAGCCACTTGTTGTTTTTCTCGTCGTAGTGACTTCGACGCGCCGGTGTGAGATTCGGCTTGCCTGGCCAGGCAACGCTCAAAGCAAATCTGAGCGAGGCGCGATTGTACCAGACGACGTTTTTGTGCCCCGCAAGGAACGGAATTCGGGCAAAGCCAAATATTTTTCATCCACTGCCGCTTTTGCAGGCACCGTGTTGCAGGCCACGCCAGGCAACGATCCTGAACGCTTCACACACGGTTTTCCACAACATTGTCCCCATTGAAAATGGAAAACCTGAAACGGCCGTGTGTTAGGCAAAGGTAATCCTCGCGCCGACCCGGGGTAGGCGCGCGCTGACAGACTCCAGGAGAGCTCGAGGAGGAACATCTCCAGACCGCACTCTCGCGGCAAGGAGCATGAAATGACCTTCGACTTCTTGTTTCGTCCCAACCATACCGCCTACCTCAAAAGGGCTTCGGCATTGCTGGAGGAAGCGCAGATGGCGCGCATCGAGCACCAGGCTGCCGCGGAGCATCACAGCGCATTGGCGCGGATGTATGCCGAGCGCGTCCGGCGGCTCGAGAGCGAGCTCTACCGGCAGCCGCGTGTCGCGGAACACGGGCCTGCCGACGTTCTTGCGGACGATCGGCCCCAGTTGTATTCGCTGGATGGCACCCGCAAGCCGGGTTTGACCTCGGCGACCTGAGCGCCTGCCGGGCACGCAAGTCGGCCGTCCCTATCCCGGACATGAATATTGCCAAACCCCCGGCGTGCTCAAACACGGCACCATCAGCACTCACTGTTGGAGAGCCGTATGAAGATGTTCAGAAGAGTCATTGGTGGAGCCATCTCGTTGGCCGGCGCCGTGGTGATCGTTGCGCAGCATTTCTGAAGGACGGGTACAAGCGGTAGGCAAGCGTTGCCGCATCGGCCAGACCCTCGAATGACCTTCGGCACTGGCGAGTGGCCGGTCGCCGAACTAGCCTTGTCGCCGGATTGCAGGCATGACGACTTGTTCAGTTCGGCTTAAGTCTGGAGAACCATACTGGATCTTGACGGTCTTCCGGCGTTGGTAGAGGTTGCTTCTGTACCCGCTTTTGCACCCGCTCCTTGCAGCGGTTCCTCGAAGCCGAAGGTCGTCAAGATTTCCTTATCCACGCCTTGTGCGAGGCCTGCCGTTCGTCAAGGACTTCAAGAAGCATGCGCCACTCGCTGTTGCACTATCTCTCCACGCAGCAATTGCCCGCCACCGTCGCAGGTGCGCAAGGCATTGCCGCCGTCCAGGCCCTGCTGCACGAGGGCTGTGTGAAGGCGACTTTCCCGCTGCCTCGTTCTCCCGAAAGCGATATGCCTGTGGCGACAGTCACAGAACTGACGCCGCTCGGCCACCGCGCCCTGCGCTGGCTGGGCAGCGCCTGAAGCGCCCGTTCAGCTAGCGCTGCGCCAACCGTCGCAGGGCCGTCGACAGCTCTTCCATATCGACCGGCTTGAGCAAGTGATGGTCGAAGCCGGCCTGGGCGATGCGCACCCTGTCGTCGGGTTGGCCCCAGCCCGTGAGCGCGATCAGCGCCAGCCCCGTGTGCGCGGGGTCGGCCCGAAGCCTTCGGGCCAGCTCGCAGCCATCCATTCCGGGCATGCCGATGTCCAGGATCGCCAGCGAAGGACGAAAGTCGTCGGCCGTTTTCAGTGCTTCGGCGCCGCTGAAAGCCACCGCGGTGCGCGCCCCGAGAAGGCCCAGCAGCGCCGCCAGTGATTCCGCCGCATCGCGGTTGTCGTCGACCACCAGGATGCTGTGCCGGGCGATGGCCACTTCGGGCGCGGGGGCGGCGCGCTTTTCGGTGGCCGCGTCGTGAGCGATCGACAAAGGCAAGGTCACCACGAATTCGCTGCCCTGGCCCAGCCCGCCGCTCTTGGCGCTGACCGTGCCGCCGTGCAGCTCCACCAGGCTCTTCACCAGCGTGAGCCCGATGCCCAGGCCTCCCTGGGCGGCCCTGGCCGTGCCGCTCACCTGCACGAACATATCGAAGATCGACGCCAGCATGTCCGGCGGAAGGCCGGCGCCGTTGTCTCGGATGCGGACCACCGCATCCGCGCCGTCGCGCTCGACGAACACGTCGATCAGGCCGCCTTCGGGCGTGTACTTGGCCGCGTTGTTCAGGAGGTTCGAGAACACCTGCGTGAGCCGCACCCCGTCGCCCTCGACAGCCAAGGAAGCATCCGTCGCATGCACCTGCAGCTTGTGGCGGCCGGCATCCATCAGCGGCCGGCTGAGCTCCACGGCATCGCGGATCACGTGGTCGACCATCAACTCGGCCAGCTGGAGTTCGATCTTTCCGCGGGTGATGCGCGACACCTCCATCAGGTCGTTCACGAGCCGCACCATGTGGTCGATCTGGCGGCCCATGAGCTGGTAGTACGGCTGCGCGGCCTCGGGCGTGAGCGTCTTGCGCGTGAGGATGGCGAGCGCCGTGCTCAGCGGTGCCATCGGGTTGCGCAGTTCGTGCGCGAGCGTCGCGAGGAATTCCGTCTTGCGCTTGTCGGCCTCGTTCAGGTCGTTGAGGATCCGGCGCAGTTCGTACTGGCGCCGGCGGGCCCGCAAGGCGCTTCGCAGCGCGCTGACCAGCGCCGCCACGCGGATCGGCCGCTCCAGCACCGTGACGTTGGCCATTCCCTCCATGGCCACGGAAACGGCGCGCGAATCGGCCCCTTGCTTGGCCAGCACGAGCACCGGAAGGTCCGACCACGGTGGCTGCATCGACACCGCATCGGACAGGTAGGCGGCGTCGTTGCCCGACAGCATTTCCTCGGACACCAGCACGGCGCCCGCGCCCTGGCCGATTTCCAGCACCAGTTCGTGCAGCGTGGCGCAGACCCGGGTGGCGATCCCGGCGCGTTCGAGCACCGCTGCCGCCATCACGGCGTCCTTGGAGGTGGCCGTCCTGAGCAGGACGCGCAGCTGCGGGTCTTCGTGCGTGATCGTGGGGGGCGTCGCGTTCGTCGTCACGGCGGAGAGGCGGTGACGCCATCGACAGGCACGGGAATGCCGCTCAGGATGCCCCGGAAGTGGCGCAGGGGCTCGCCCACGTGCAGCCCGGTGCTGTCCATCGAGAAGTCGCGGATGGTCCGCTCGTGCGCGCCGCCGCGCTTCTTGAGCACCGAGATGGCCTGCCGGACCTCGCCCTCGAATTCGAAATAGCGCAGCAGCACGACCGCGTCCGCGAGGTAGCTGGCATCGACCGGCGTCTGCATCTGCATGCCGATCAGCCCGTGCTGCGCGCCGACCAGCAGCGTGGCCACGCCGGCCTGTCCGAGATAGGTCAGCAGTTCATGCAGCTGGACGATGAGGAAGCGCTCGTCGGGCATCGCGTTGAGATAGCCGTTCAGGCTGTCGATGACGACGACCTTGGCCGCGTGTTCCGTCACGGCCAGGCGGATCTCGTGGACCAGCTCGCCCGGCGAGAGCTCGGCGGGGTCGACCTGCTTGATGCGCAGGCGTCCCGACGCGAGGTGAGGCTCCAGGTCCATCCCCAGGCCGGCGCATCGCGTGCGCAGCGTGTTGATGCTCTCGTCGAAGATGAAAAGCGCCGCGCATTCCCCCCGCCGGGCAGCTGCAACGGCGAACTGAACGGCCACCGACGATTTGCCGGTACCCGGCGCGCCGACGAACAGGGTGCTCGTTCCCTTCTCGAGGCCGCCCCCCAGCAGATCGTCCAGTTCGGCGATGCCGCTGGGCATCTTGATCAGCGGTCCGCTGGTCGCGTGCTCGGAAGCCACGAGCCGCGGAAACACCTGCAGGCCCCCGCGGTGGATCTTGTAGTCGTGAAAGCCGCCGCGATACGCCTGGCCGCGGTACTTGACGACCAGCAGGCGCCGCCGCGCCGAGCCGTAGTCGGAATTGAGCTGCTCCAGCCGCAACACGGCGTGCGCGATGCTCTGCACCTGCAGGTCGTGCTCGGTGGCGGTCATGTCGTCCAGGAGCAGCACCGTGCACTGCCGGCCCGCGAAGAACTGCTTCAAGGCCAGGATCTGCCGGCGGTATCGCAGCGACGTGCCCGAGAGCAGACGCAGCTCGGACAGCGAGTCGAAGACGATGCGCGAAGGCTTGAGCGTGTCCACGTCGCTCAAGATGCGCAACGTGGTTTCGCTCAGTTCCACCTCCGAGGGGTGGAACATCGTGTATTGCTCTTCGGGCTGGAGGCTGTCCTGCGTGGGAAGCATCTCTCGCACGTGAATGCCCGACAGGTCCCAGCCGTGGGAGTTGGCGACGCCGCGCAGCTCGTTCTCGGTTTCCGAGAGCGTGACGTAAAGGACCGATTCGCCCCGTTGGGCCCCCTCCAGCAGGAACTGCAGCGCGATGGTCGTCTTGCCGGCGCCCGGCGTTCCTTCCACCAGGTAGAGGCGGTGGGGCTCCAGGCCCCCGCCCAGCACGTCGTCCAGCCCCGGCACGCCGACGCCCAGCAGTCTTCCTTGTCGTCCCCCCAGGCTCGATCCCTTGGCCTCCATCGTTTTTTGCTCCATGAACTCGAATACCAAATTCAATCATGCGAGCGCGAAAAAACCATGCAGGACAAGGCCGGGAAAACGGCCCAGCCTTTGTCGGCGGGGACCGATTTTTCCCGTGGTTCCCAGGGAAACAAGAAGTTGTGGCGCCGCGGCAGGCCTAACGCAGGAACACGTGTTGCATGAACTGCTTGATCGGATACTGGATCACCGTCTGCACCCGGGCCGGCAGTTCCAGCGGCCGCATCAGCATCTTGAGCGTGCTGCCGGCGCTCAGGTTGGTGCGGATGGTGCTGTTCATGCGGGCGCTCAGGTGCTGCACGTAGGCCGTGTCGTCGGCGCGGTGGGGCGCCCGGGCCTTCACGACGTGGCGGATCGCGCAGTCCGCGTCCTCGCTCTTGAGTTCCAGCGTGCGCCGGCCGATGGTGCCGATCACGCGGAAGCGGCTGAGTTGTTCCTGCTCGCGGTAGCGGCGGAAAAACCGGTAGAAGTGCTTGTAGTGGTTGACCTCGTCCGTCGCGATGCGGGTGGCCAGGTCGTGCAGCACGGGCTCGTCGGTGGCGCGGGCCATGGCACGGTAGTAGGTGGCGGTGCCGGTCTCGACCACGCAGCGCGCGGTCATCTCCAGGGCGCGGGTGGGGGCCAGCAACTCGACCTTGCAATAGGTCGCGTACTCCTCGAGAAAGCCCTGGTAGGCCGTGTCCCATTCGAATTCGGGCCACACGTGGCGCACATAGGCGCGCAGGGCCTGGCCGTGCTGCAGCTCCTCGGGTTCCCAGTAGTTGGAGAGCCAGTCGGTGACTTCGTCGTCGCCGCGGAAAAAATCCACCAGGTTGTGCGTGTACAGGTCCGAGCCGCTTTCGATGAACGAGGCGGAGGTCACGAGGTAGAAAAGATTCTCGTCCGGGCGCACCTTGTCGAGCGCGATGCGAGAGAAATCGAGGTCCTCGATCTTCCAGTGTTCGGCATCAAGACCTGCCATGCGGACTCCTTGATTCATGTTGTGCATATGAATAGGACGGGGGGCGCCGCGTTTGGTTCGGCCGCGCGGATGCCAGGGCGCATATTAGCCGCGGCGCCCCAATCTCGCCCTTGGCCCCGGGACCGCCCGGGCTCCATGGTCAAACCTATAATCGTTTGTTCAAGCAAATCAAGCAGTTAGGTCGGTTCGACGCAGTGGTTTCGACGAGAGGTCGCCATCGCCAGGCCGCCCTCGACAGAAGACGAAATCCAAAGATGAGCCAGCCCACATTCACGGTCGCGGACATCCGCAAGACCTTTCTCGATTTCTTCGCCTCCAAGGGCCACACGGTGGTGCCCTCCAGTTCGCTGGTGCCGGGCAACGACCCGACCCTCATGTTCACCAACTCGGGCATGGTCCAGTTCAAGGACGTGTTCCTCGGCGAAGACAAGCGCAACTACGTGCGCGCGGCCTCCGTCCAGGCGTGCCTTCGCGCCGGCGGCAAGCACAACGACCTCGAGAACGTGGGCTACACCGCGCGCCATCACACCTTCTTCGAGATGCTGGGCAACTGGAGCTTCGGCGACTACTTCAAGCGCGAATCGCTCACCTGGGCCTTCGAACTGCTGACCAAGGTCTACAAGCTGCCGGCCGAGAAGCTCTGGGCCACCGTCTACATCGAGGACGACGAGGCCTACGACATCTGGACCAAGGAAATCGGCCTGCCCCCCGAGCGCGTCGTGCGCATCGGCGACAACAAGGGCGGCCGCTACATGTCCGACAACTTCTGGATGATGGCCGACACCGGCCCCTGCGGCCCGTGCTCCGAGATCTTCTACGACCACGGCCCCGAGATCCCCGGCGGCCCGCCCGGCAGCCCCGATGAAGACGGCGACCGCTACATCGAGATCTGGAACAACGTGTTCATGCAGTTCGACATGCAGCCCGACGGCTCGGTCAAGAAGCTGCCCGCGCCCTGCGTCGACACCGGCATGGGCCTGGAACGCCTGGCCGCGATCCTGCAGCACGTGCACAGCAACTACGAGATCGACATCTTCGACGCGCTCATCAAGGCAGCAGCCCGCGAGACCGGCGAAAAGGACCTCGGCAACAACTCGCTGCGCGTGATCGCCGACCACATCCGCGCCACCTCGTTCCTGGTGGCCGACGGCGTCATCCCCTCGAACGAAGGCCGCGGCTACGTGCAGCGCCGCATCGTGCGCCGCGCAATCCGCCACGGCTACAAGCTGGGCCAGAAGAAGCCGTTCTTCCACAAGCTCGTGCCCGACCTCGTGAAGCTGATGGGCGACGCGTACCCCAAGCTCGTGGCCGACGAAAAGCGCATCACCGACACGCTCAAGGCCGAGGAAGAACGCTTCTTCGAGACGCTCGCCAACGGCATGGAAATCCTCGACGCGGCGCTGGCCGGCGGCGCCAAGACGCTGCCGGGCGATGTCGCCTTCAAGCTGCACGACACCTACGGCTTCCCGCTCGACCTGTCGGCCGACGTGTGCCGCGAGCGCGGCGTGAGCGTCGACGAGGCCGGCTTCAACGTCGCCATGGAAAGGCAGAAGGCCGCGGGCCGTGCGGGCGGCAAGTTCAAGATGGACCGCAACGTCGAATACACCGGCGCGGGCAATACCTTCACCGGCTACGAACACCTCGAAGAAAGCTCCAAG
Source organism: Variovorax paradoxus (assembly GCF_000834655.1). Classification (GTDB taxonomy): domain Bacteria; phylum Pseudomonadota; class Gammaproteobacteria; order Burkholderiales; family Burkholderiaceae_C; genus Variovorax; species Variovorax paradoxus_F. The sequence continues at coordinate 42,495 of NZ_JXQQ01000028.1, read as the reverse complement.
GTCGTTGCGCTGTACTTCGAAGGCGCAGCGGTGAATGAACTGAAGGAAGGCCAGCCCGGCATCGTCGTGCTCGACTCCACGCCCTTCTATTCGGAGAGCGGCGGCCAGGTCGGCGACCAGGGCGTGCTCAGCGCAGAAGGCGTGCAGTTCGGCGTCGAGGACACGCAGAAGATCAAGGCCGACGTGTTCGGCCACCACGGCACGCAGACCCAGGGCACGCTCAAGGTCGGCGACGCGGTCAAGGCCGCGGTCGACGGCGAGCGCCGCAACGCCACCATGCGCAACCACTCGGTCACCCACCTGATGCACAAGGCCCTGCGCGAAGTGCTCGGCGACCATGTGCAGCAGAAGGGCTCGCTGGTCGATGCCGACAAGACGCGCTTCGACTTCGCGCACAACGCACCCGTCACGCGCGAGCAGATCTTGGAGATCGAGAAGCGCGTGAACGCCGAAGTCTTCGCCAACGTCGCCACGCAGGCGCGCGTGATGGACATGGAATCGGCCCAGAAGACCGGCGCGATGATGCTGTTCGGCGAGAAGTACGGCGAGACCGTGCGCGTGCTGGACATCGGCTCGAGCCGCGAACTGTGCGGCGGCACCCACGTGGGCCGTACCGGCGACATCGGGCTCTTCAAGATCGTCAGCGAAGGCGGCGTGGCCGCCGGCGTGCGCCGCATCGAGGCGGTCACGGGCGCCAATGCGCTCACCTACCTGCAGGACCTCGAATCGACCGTGCAGAGCGTGGCCGCCACGCTCAAGTCGCCGGCCGCCGAGCTGCAAGGGCGCCTCACGCAGGTGCTGGACCAGGTGAGGGCGCTGGAGCGCGAAGTGGGCTCGCTCAAGGGCAAGCTCGCATCGTCCAAGGGCGACGAGCTCATCGCGCAGGCGGTGGACATCAACGGCATCAAGGTGCTCGCGGCCAAGCTCGACGGCGCCGATGCCAAGACGCTGCGCGACACCATGGACAAGCTGAAAGACAAGCTCAAGACCGCCATCATCGTGCTGGCCGCCGTCGACGGCGACAAGGTGCAGATCGCGGCCGGCGTCACCGCCGACACCGTGGGCAAGGCCAAGGCCGGCGAGCTGGTCAACTTCGTGGCGCAACAGGTCGGCGGCAAGGGCGGCGGCAAGGCCGACATGGCCATGGCCGGCGGCACCGATGCGGCGGGCGTGCCTGCCGCGCTGAAGTCGGTTCAGGGCTGGGTCTCGGAACGCGTCTGATGACGCAAGCGCTGCCCGGCGAAGAGTCTGGCGCGCCTCCCGGCGAGGTGCTCGTGATGGGCGCGGGCACCATCGGCTGCTACATCGGCGGCCGGCTCGCCGCGGCGGGCGTGCCCGTCACCTTCGTCGGCCGGCCCCGCGTTCTGAAGAAGCTCGCGGAACGCGGCCTCTCGCTCAGCGATCTCGACGGCGCGAACCACCACATCCTGCCTTCGGCGTTGCGCCTGTGCGAGCAGGTGCCCAGCGGCGCCAGGCCCGCGCTGGTGCTCCTTTGCGTGAAAAGCGGCGCCACCGCCCAAGCGGCGGGTGAACTGGCTTTCTCGCTGCCCGCGGGCACCACGGTCGTTTCGCTGCAGAACGGCGTTTCCAACAGCGCCGCCGCATCGCAGGCCGGCCCGTCGCTCAATGTGCTGCCCGGCATGGTGCCGTACAACGTGGCCGAGATCGGCGAGGGCGCCTTCCATCGCGGCACCCCCGGCCGGCTGGCCGCGAAGGACGACGCGGCGCTGCGCCCGTGGCTCCCTGTGTTCGAGCGTGCCGGCGTGCCGCTCGACCTGCACGACGACCTGCTGCCGGTGCAGTGGGGCAAGCTGCTGCTGAACCTCAACAATCCGGTCAACGCGCTCTCGGGCCTGCCGCTGCGCGAGGAGCTCATGCACCGCGGCTACCGCCAATGCTTCGCGGCGCTCATCGACGAAACCCTGGGCGTGCTCGGCGTGAGCGGCATCGCGCCCGCGCAGGTGGCGGCGGTGCCGGCACAAAGGTTGTCGAGCCTGTTGCGCCTGCCCGACTGGCTCTTTCGAATCGTCGCGGCGCGCATGCTGCGCATCGATGCCAAGGCGCGCTCCAGCATGGCCGACGACCTCGCGCTCGGCCGCCGCACCGAGATCGACGCGCTCAGCGGCGAGGTCGTGCGGCTCGCGCAGGAACACGGCCTGAGCGCGCCGCGCAATGCGCGCATGGTGGCGCTGCTCGAAGCTTGGCCGCAGCATCCCGATCGCTGGCCGGCACGGCGATTGCAAGACGCACTCGGCCTTTAGCGCTTAGCCTGTACCCTCGGGCCGCTCTGGCCATCAAGAAAGAGGGAGTTCCATGCAGGTCCTGATTCTCGGCAGCGGTGTCATCGGCACGTCGGTGGCGTACTACCTGGCACGCGCCGGCCACGAGGTTACGGTGCTGGAGCGCCAGCCGGCGCCCGCGCTCGAAACCAGCTTCGGCAACGCCGGAGAAGTTTCGCCCGGCTACTCCGCGCCCTGGGCCGGGCCCGGCGTTCCGCTCAAGGCCGTCAAGTGGATGCTGATGCAGCACAGCCCGCTGGTCGTCAAGCCGATGCTCGATCCGGCGATGTGGCGCTGGGGCCTCTCGATGCTGCGCAACTGCACGCAGGCGCGCTACGAGGTCAACAAGAGCCGCATGGTGCGGCTGGCCGAATACAGCCGCGATTGCATGAAGGCCCTGCGCGCCGACACGGGCATCGCGTACGACGAGCGCATGCAGGGCACGCTGCAGCTCTTTCGCACGCAGCAGCAGTTGGACGGCACCGCGAAGGATGTCGAAGTGCTCAAGGCCTCCGGCGTGCCCTACCAGGTGCTCGACCGCGACGGTTGCCTGCCTTACGAGCCCGCGCTCGCGGCGGTGAAGGAGAAGTTCGTCGGCGGCCTGCGCCTGCCGGGCGACGAGACCGGCGACTGCTTCAAGTTCACGCAGGCGCTGGCCAAGCTGGCGGAGGCTGCGGGCGTGACCTTCCGCTTCGGGGTGAACATCCAGGCCATCGAGCACGAGGCCGCCAAGGAAGTGACCGCGGTGCGCACCGACCAGGGCCGCTTCACCGCCGACCGCTACGTCGTCGCGCTCGGCAGCTATTCGCCGGCGCTGGTCAAGCCGCTGGGCATCGACCTGCCGGTGTACCCGGTCAAGGGCTTCTCGATCACCGTGCCGATCACCGACGCAGGCGGCGCGCCCGAATCCACCGTGATGGACGAGACCTTCAAGGTGGCCGTCACCCGCCTGGGCGATCGCATCCGCGTGGGCGGCACGGCGCAGCTCTCGGGCTTCGACCTCGCGCTCAACCCGCGGCGGCGCGACACGCTCGAACACGTGGTGACCGATCTTTTCCCGAGGGGCGGCAACGTGCGCGACGCCTCCTTCTGGACGGGCCTGCGCCCGATGACGCCCGACGGCACGCCGGTCGTCGGCGCCACCCGCATCCCCAACCTGATGCTGAGCACCGGCCACGGCACGCTCGGCTGGACCATGGCCGCCGGCACCGGCCGCGTAATGGCCGACCTCGTCGCCGGGAAGGCGCCGGAGATCGACATGGAAGGCCTGACCGTGGCGCGCTACGGCGGCTAGCACGCACAACCCCATCCCCAAGCAGGGCGTCCCCAAAAGGCCGCCTTGTTTACGTTGGGTTGCGACATATAGGGTTTCTACCTAGTCACGAAGTTGTCTTCGTGTTTATCCTTCGTGCGTTCCATTAATAAATCGTCGTTTCTCTAATGAAACAAAACGCCGACCACGACGGACCCATGAAACACACACGCCGACTTGCCATCGCAGCCGCCATTTCGCTGGCCGCCGCCTGCGCCACCGGACCCGCCTGGGCGCAGGGCTACCCCGCCAAGCCGATCACGTTGGTCGTTGCCTACCCGGCAGGCGGAGACACCGACGCGCTGGCTAGGCTCTTCGCCGAGAAGCTCTCGGCGCGGGTGGGGCAGCCGGTGGTGGTCGACAACCGCCCGGGTGCCAGCGGCATCATCGGCAGCGGCTATGTGTCGAAGGCCGCGCCCGACGGCTACACGCTGCTGCTCGCGCCCAGCACTTTCTCGATCGCGCAGCTGGTGCTCAAGACCAACGGCACCTCCGGATACGACGTGCTCGCCGGCTTCACGCCGATCGTGCAGACCGGCAGCCAGCCGCTCTTCCTGGTGGCGAGCGCCGGCAGCGGCATCGCCAGCGCAAAGGACGCAGTCGCGGCGGCCAAGGGCGCCGGCAAGTCGCTCTCGTACGCGAGCCCGGGCAGCGGCTCGCCGATGCACATCCTGGGCGAGATGTTCGCCCGCGCCTCGGGTGCGAGCCTCGCGCATGTGCCCTACAAGGGCGTGGCGCCCGCGGTCAACGACGTGCTGGGCGGCCATGTGCCGGTCACCTTCATCACGCTCGGCCCGGTGGCGCCGTACTTCGCCAACGGCAAGCTCAAGCCGCTGGCGGTGGCATCGAGCCAGCGCTCGCCGCTCGCGCCCACCGTGCCGACACTTGCCGAGCTGGGCTACAAGGACGTCGAGGTCGTCGCCTGGAACGGCCTCTGGGGCCCGCGCAACCTGCCGCCCGAGATCGTGAAGACGCTCAACGGCCACTTCAACGAAATCCTCAAGATGCCCGACATCGTCGCGCGCATGGCCGTGCTCGGCACCACGCCGGTGGGCGGCGAAGCCGACGTGCTCGGCAAGACCAACGCCGCCGACTACGCGCGCTTCGGCAAGGTCATCAAGGAGCTCGGCATCCAGGCCGACTGAACGACTGAACGATCCCATGACCGAACTCAAAGCCATTCCCGATCCGTCGAGCCTGCAGTCGCTGCTGGCCGAGCTGCCCGCCAACCTGCTGGCAGGTCGCCGCGTGCTCGTGACCGGCGGCGCCCGGGGCCTGGGCCTCGCGTTCGCACAGTGCATCGCCGCGGCGGGCGCGAGCGTGGTGCTGGCTGACATCCTCGGAGAACTCGCCGAAACCGAAGCGAAGGCGCTGCGCGATGCGGGCCACAAGGCGCACGCGCTCACCGTGGATCTGTCGGACCCGGCCTCCATCGACGCTTGCGCGGCCGAAGCGATCCGCCTGCTCGGCGGCCTGGACGGCCTGGTCAACAACGCCGCCATCACCAACTCGGGCGGCCGCGACGCGCACCAGCTCGAGATCGACATGTGGGACCGCGTGATGAATGTCAACGTGCGCGGCACCTGGCTCATGGGCCGCGCCTGCCGCAGCGCGCTGGCCGAGAGCGGCCGCGGCGCCGTCGTCAACCTCGCTTCCGATACCGCCCTGTGGGGCGCGCCGAACCTGCTGGCCTACGCCTCCAGCAAGGGCGCGGTCATCTCCATGACGCGCTCGCTCGCTCGCGAATGGGGCGGCGACAACATCACCGTCAATGCCGTGGCGCCGGGCCTCACGCTGGTCGAGGCGACCGAGTACGTGCCGATGGCGCGCCACCAGAAATACCTCGAAGGCCGCGCCATCCCGCGGGAGCAGCAGGCGGCCGATGTGTGCGGCGCCACGCTGTATTTGCTGTCCGGCCTCTCGCGCTTCGTGACGGGCCAGCTCCTGGCCGTCAACGGCGGCTTTGCGATGCACTGAATTTTCCGAAGAAGGAGTGAACCCCATGAGCGATTTGTCCGAGCAACAGAAGATCAACGACGCTGCCGCCAGCACCCTGGCCCAGCCCGAGGGCACGAGCCTGGCCGAGTGGATGAACACCCGCATCGCGCGCTACGAGACCCGCAAGTACGACTGGGACGCGCTGAAGTTCCAGGCCGATTTCGACCCGAAGTACCGCCGCGCGCAGATGCGCTACGTGGGCACCGGCGGCACCGGCGTCGCGAAGGACGTGAACACCGTGCCTTCGGAGCACTTCACCTTCTCGACCATGGTGATCCCGGCCGGCCACGAAGGCCCGCCGCACCTGCACACCGACGTGGAAGAAGTGTTCTTCCTCATCCGCGGCAAGCTCAAGGTCGTGATCGAGAAGGACGGCGAGCGTTTCGAGACCATCATGACCGACCGCGACCTCATCTCGGTGCCGCCAGGCGTGTACCGCGAAGAGATCAACATCGGCGACGAAGACGCGCTGATGTGCGTGATGCTCGGCGCGAAGAAGCCGATCACGCCGACGTATCCGGCCGATCACCCGCTCGCGAAGATCAAGCGCTGAGGACGAGATGAGCGACACGATGGCCACCGACGCATTGGCGCTGCCTGCCTCCGAGCTGGCGCTGCTGGACGACCGTTTCCCCGCACGCGACGTGCCGGTCGGCGGCGGTGCCGTGGTGTCGGTGCGCGAACGCGGCACGGGCCCGGCCATCATCTGCCTGCACGGCATCGGCTCCGGCGCGGCCTCGTGGCTCAATGTCGCGATGCTGCTCGCGCCGCAAGCCCGCGTGATCGCATGGGATGCGCCGGGCTACGGCGCATCGACGCCGCTCGCGCCTGCGGCGCCATCCGCTGCGGACTACGCGGAGCGCCTGCGCGCCTTGCTCGATGCGCTCGACATCCAGTCGTGCGTGCTGGTGGGCCATTCGCTCGGCGCGCTCACGGCGGGCTCGGCTGCACGCAACGGTTCGGCCCTGGCGTCGCGCATCCGCCGCCTCGTGCTGATCAGCCCGGCCGCGGGCTACGGCGCACCGTCTCGCGCGGAAGCCCGCGCCAGGGTGCGCACCGAGCGCCTGGCCACGCTCGACGAACTGGGCATCGAAGGCATGGCCGCCAAGCGTGCGGGCCGGCTCGTCTCCGACACCGCCAGCGTCCTCGCGCGCCAGTGGGTGCGCTGGAACATGGCCCGGCTGAACGACGGCGGCTACCGCCAGGCCGTCGAGCTGCTCTGCAACGGCGACCTGCTGGCCGACCTGCCGCCTGCGATGCCTGTGCGCGTGGCCTGTGGCACGCTCGATGTCGTCACCACGCCCGACGCCTGCACCGAGGTCGCTCGCGGCTGCGGGGAGACGCTCGAACCCATCGAAGGCGCCGGGCACGCCAGCTATGTGGAACGGCCCGAGGCCGTGACCGCGCTGCTGCGCGAAGCGCTCGCCGCCTGAGCCGGGCCACCGAAGAAGAACCAACGGAAACAACGAATCACCATGGCAACGAACGACAACGAAGTGATGGAAGAGGGCGCCGACCGCTACAACGTGCCGGCGCTCGAACGCGGCCTGCGCGTGCTGTGCGAGTTCAGCCGCGAGAACCGCACGCTCTCCGCGCCCGAGCTGGCGCGCCGCTTCGACCTGCCGCGCTCGACCGTGTTCCGCCTGCTCACCACGCTGGAGAACATGGGCTTTCTCGAACGTGCCGAGGGCGGCCGCGACTACCGCCTGGGCCTCGCGGTGCTGCGCCTGGGCTTCGAATACCTCGCCTCGCTCGAACTCACGCAGCTGGGCACGCCGCTGCTCAACCGCCTGTGCGACGAGCTGCGCACGCCCTGCAACCTGGTGGTGCGCGACGGCCGCTCGATCGTGTACGTCGCCAAGGTCGCGCCGCCCACGCCGTTCGCCAGCTCGGTCACCGTGGGCACGCGCCTGCCGGCCCACGCCACGGTGCTCGGCCGCGTGCTGCTCGAAGACCTCACGCTGCCGCAGCTGCGTGCGCTCTACCCCGAAGACAAGCTGGAGACCTTCTCGCCAAGCACGCCCAAGACGGTGAACGAGCTCTTCGACATGGTGCAGGCCGACCGCTCGCGCGGCTACGTGCTGGGCGAGGGCTTCTTCGAATCGAACATCTCCAGCATCGCCGCGCCGGTGCGCGACCACAGCGGCCACATCGTGGCGGCGCTGGGCGCGACCATCACCTCGGACCACATCGAGGAAAGCCGCATGGACGAGATGGTGCTGCGCGTGCGCGGCGTGGCCGACGAGATCTCGGGGCTTCTGAACTATTCGCCTGCGCGCAGCAACAAGGTGGTGCCGCTTCGCAGCGCATGACGACGTGACGGACATGACGATTCAGGCACCTTCCCAATTCTTTGCCGCCGATGCATTGGCGGGCCGCGTGGCGGTGGTCACGGGCGGCTCCTCGGGCATCGGCCTCGCGACCGTCGAGCTGCTGCTCGCAAGCGGCGCGGCCGTCGCGCTGTGCGGCCGCAACGCCGAGCGGCTGGACCGCGCGGTGGCCGGCCTGCGCGCGCAGTTCCCCGATGCGAAGCTCTTCGCGCAGCCGTGCGACGTGCTCGACGGCGTTGCGGTGAAGGCTTTCGCCGCCGCCAGCGAGGCCGCGCTCGGCCCGGCCTCGATGCTGGTCAACAACGCGGGGCAGGGACGCGTCTCCACCTTCGCCGACACCGAGGATGCGGCCTGGATGGACGAGCTTCACCTGAAGTTCTTTTCCGTCATCCACCCCACGCGCGCCTTCCTGCCGCAGCTCGCGGCGCAGCGCGCCGTGCTGGGCGATGCAGCCATCGTCTGCGCCAACTCGCTGCTCGCTCGCCAGCCCGAGCCGCACATGGTCGCCACGTCGGCCGCGCGCGCGGGCTTGCTGAATCTCGTGCGCTCGATGGCCACAGAATTCGCGCCGCAGGGCGTGCGCGTCAACGGCATCCTGATCGGCCTCGTCGAGTCGGGCCAGTGGCGCCGCCGCTTCGAGGCGCGCGAAGACAAGTCCGTGGACTGGGCCGCCTGGAGCGGCCAGCTCGCGAAGACCAAGCACATCCCGCTGGGTCGCCTGGGGCTTCCGACAGAAGCCGCACGCGCGATCCTTTTCCTCGCTTCGCCCCTCGCTTCCTACACGACGGGCAGCCACATCGATATCTCCGGAGGCCATTCACGCCATGCCTAAGCCCACCCCCAGCCTTGTCCACTTCGTGTGGCTTCTGCACCCTCTCGAGGGGGCAACACCAGCGGCCCGGCAGAGCCGGTTCCGCGGCGTTTCCCACCTCGGCCGCGCCGACATTCCGATGCGCGCCATCCAAACGCTCTCCGGGGGGATCTGATGACAGCCAAGCAAGTCACTGTCGGCGCTGTCGTCGCCGCTTTCATTGAGCAGTGCGGCGTCAAGGCAGCTTTCGGCGTGATCTCGATCCACAACATGCCGATCCTCGATGCGTTCGCGCAGCGCGGCACGATCCGCTTCATTTCCTCGCGCGGCGAAGCCGGCGCGGGCAACATGGCGGACGCCTACGCGCGCTCCACCGCGAGCCTGGGCGTGTGCATCACCAGCACCGGCCCTGCCGCAGGCAACATCGCGGGCAGCCTGGTCGAAGCGCTGACCGCCGGCGCGCCGCTCCTGCACATCACCGGACAGATCGAGACGCCGTACCTGGACAAGGGCATGTCGTACATCCATGAGGCGCCCGACCAGCTCACCATGCTCAAGGCCGTGTCGAAGGCGGCCCTGCGCGTGCGCAGCGTGGAGACGGTGCTCGGCACGCTCAAGCGCGCGGTGCAGCTCGCGCTCACGGCGCCGACCGGCCCGGTGAGCGTGGAGATCCCGATCGACATCCAGTCGGCGCTCACCACGATGCCGGCCGACCTCTCGCCGCTGCCGGTGGAACTGCCCGTGCCGTCCGCCGCCGCGCTCGATGCGCTGGCCGCACGGCTGGCGTCCGCCAGGCGGCCGCTGCTGTGGGTCGGCGGCGGTGCGCGCCACGCCCGCGCCGCCATCGAGCGCCTGCAGAAGCTGGGCTTCGGCGTCGTCACCACCACGCAGGGCCGCGGCACGGTACCCGAGGACGATGCCGGGTCACTCGGCGCCTACAACATCCAGAAGCCGGTCGAGGCCTTCTATCAAACCTGCGACGCGATGCTCGTGGTCGGCTCGCGCCTGCGCGGCAACGAGACGCTCAAGTACGAACTGAAGCTGCCACGCCCGCTGTACCGCATCGACGCCGATGCCGCCGCCGAAGGCCGCTGCTATGCCTCCGAGGCCTTCGTCTGCGGCGACTCGGCACTGGCCCTCGAAGGCCTGGCCGATCGCCTCGAAGCCGCCCGCTACAAGGCCGATGCGCAACTGCTGGCCGACCTGCGCGCCGCGCACGACCAGGCGGTGGCCACGCTGCGCGACGGCCTCGGCCCGTACGCCGAACTCGTGCGCCGGCTCCAGTCCGCCGCGGGCCGCAAGTTCAACTGGGTGCGCGACGTGACCGTCTCCAACAGCACCTGGGGCAACCGCGAGCTGCGCATCTTCGAGCCGAGCGCCGGCGTGCACGCCACGGGCGGCGGCATCGGCCAGGGCATGCCGATGGCCATCGGCGCGGCCATCGGCGCGGCGGTGACCGGCTCGGGCCGCAAGACCTTTTGCCTGGCCGGTGACGGCGGCTTCATCCTGAACCTGGGCGAGCTCGCCTGCATGGTGCAGGAGAAGGCGCCGATGGTGATCGTGCTCATGAACGACAAGAGCTACGGCGTCATCAAGAACATCCAGGATGCGCAGTACGGCGGCCGCCAGTGCTACGCCGAGCTGCACACGCCCGACTACGACCTGCTGTGCAAGTCGATCGCGCTGCCGCACGCCCGCGTGATAGACCTGGCCGACCTGCCGGCGCGGCTGGACGAAGCGTTGTCCACCGACGGCCCGTTCCTGCTGGAGATCGACATGCTCTCCATCGGCGGCTTCAAGACCAGCTTCGCCGGCCCGCCGACCAACACGGTCACGCAGATTCCCGCGCTCGGTACGGCCCGGTGAGAGCGAGCGCAGCCAAGCCCATGACCGCCATCACACGCATCGCACTCGTCGGCTGCGGCGCCATCGGCACCGCGGTGCTCGAACTGCTCAGGGGCGATCCCGCCCTGCGGGTGACGGTCGTCGTCGTGCCCGTCGAGGGCATGGCCGCCGCGAAGAAGGCCGTGCCCGGTGCGCAGGTGCTGAGCATGGTGCCTGTCGCCGGCATCGACCTCGTGGTCGAGACCGCGGGCCATGCCGCCATCGAAGAGCACGTGCTGCCGGCGCTTGCGCGCGGCACGCCGTGCGTGGTTGCCTCGGTCGGCGCGCTGTCGGCTGCGGGCCTTGCTGAAAAGCTCGAAGCCGCCGCCGTTGCCGGCCGCACGCAGGTGCAGCTGATTCCCGGCGCCATCGGCGCGATCGACGCGCTGGCCGCGGCCCGCATCGGCGGCCTCGACAACGTGCGCTACACCGGCCGGAAGCCCCCCAAGGCCTGGAAGGGCACGCCGGCCGAACAGGGCCGCGACCTCGATGCGTTGACGCAGGCCACGGTGATCTTCGAAGGCAGCGCGCGCGAGGCGGCCCTGCTGTACCCGAAGAACGCCAACGTCGCGGCCACCGTCTCGCTCGCGGGGCTCGGCCTCGACAAGACGCAGGTGCGCCTGATCGCGGACCCCGCCACCGCCGAGAACGTGCACACCGTCGAAGCCGAAGGCGCCTTCGGCAGCTTCGAGCTGACCATGCGCAACAAGCCGCTCGCGGCCAACCCCAAGACCTCGGCGCTGACCGTCTACAGCGCGGTGCGCGCGCTGCGCAACCGCGTGGCGCCGCTAGTCATCTGAATTGCTCCCCATGATTTCCTCCGAACTTCTTACGATCTGCATTGCCGGCGAATGGCGCCTTGGCGGCGGCGATGTGTATGAAAGCCTGTACCCGGCCACGGGCGAGCCGATCGCGCGCCTGAAGGCCGCGAGCCTTGCCGACGTCGAGGAGGCCATCGTTCGCGCAGACCACGCCTTTCGCACCAGCGGCTGGGCGCAGCGCCTGCCGCACGAGCGCGCGGCCGTGCTGCACCGCGTGGCGCAGCTGATCCGCGAAGAGAGCGAATCCCTCGCGCAGAAGCAGCGCCTGGACAACGGCAAGCCGATCAACGAAACCCGCAACCTCGTGGCGAGCGCGGCGGGCACCTTCCAGTTCTTCGCGGCCGCGCTGGAGACGCTCGAAGAGACCATCACTCCCTCGCGCGGCGCCTTCGTCACGATGAGCGTGCACGAGCCGATGGGCGTGGTCGCGGCCATCACGCCGTGGAACTCGCCGATTGCGAGCGAAGCGCAGAAGCTCGCGCCCGCGCTCGCGGCCGGCAACGCGGTGGTCGTCAAGCCCGCCGAAGTCACGCCGCTCATGGCGCTGGAACTCGCGCGCATCTGCGAGCAGGCCGGCGTGCCCAAGGGCATCGTGAGCGTGCTGCCGGGCAAGGGCTCGGTCATCGGCGACGCGATCACCAAGCATCCGCTGGTCAAGCGCGTGTCGTTCACCGGCGGCACGACCACCGGCAAGCACATCGCGCACATCGCGGCCGACAAGATGATGCCGGTGTCGCTGGAGCTGGGCGGCAAGTCGCCCACCATGGTGCTCGACGACGCGGACCTCGACCATGCGGTGAACGGCGTGCTGTACGGCATCTTCAGTTCGTCGGGCGAGTCGTGCATCGCGGGCTCGCGCCTTTTCGTCGCGCGCAGCATCTACGACGAATTCCTCACGCGGCTGGCCGAAGGCGCCAATGCGCTGCGCGTGGGCGATCCGGCTTCGGAGCGCACGCAGATGGGTCCGCTCATCACGGCGAAGCACCGCGAAGGCATCGAGCGCTATGTGGACCTCGGCGTGTCCGAAGGCGGTCGCATCCGCACCGGTGGCGTGCGCCCGCACGGTGCCGGCTACGACAAAGGCTACTTCTACAAGCCGACCATCATCGAAGGCCTGGACAACGGCGCGCGAATCAGCCAGGAAGAGATCTTCGGCCCGGTGCTCGTCGCGATGCCTTTCGACGACGAAGAGTCGCTGATCGCGCAGGCGAACGACAGCGTCTACGCACTGGCCGCCGGCGTGTGGAGCCGCGACTTCAAGCGCGCCTGGAAGCTCGGCCGCGCGGTGCAGGCCGGCACGGTCTGGGTCAACACCTACAAGCAGTTCTCGGTCTCCACGCCGTTCGGCGGCTGGCGCGACAGCGGCCTCGGCCGCGAGAAAGGCCGCGAAGGCATCTTCCAGTACATGGAGCAAAAGAGCATGTACTGGGGCACCAACGACCAGCCGCTCCCGTGGGCAGCAATATGAAACACCCCCAGGCTATCGCGCACTTCGTGTCGCTTCGCCCACCCCCTTGCAGGGGGCAATACCTGCGGCCCGGCAAAGCCGGTTCCGCGGTATTCCTGGAAGAAGTCCTTTCAAACCGTATCGAATCCAACGATGTGGCGGAGTTATTGATATGAGCGTTCTAGGCATCGACCAGATCACCTACGGGGCGGACGACCTGCCCACCTGCCGCCGGTTCTTCGAGGACTGGGGCCTCGCACTGAAGTCGGAGGCGGCCGACGAACTCGTCTTCGAGTGCCTCAACGGCTGCAAGGTCGTCGTCGCGGCGTGGGACAAGGCGGACCTGCCGCCCGCGATGGAAGAGGGCCCGACGCTGCGCGAAGTGGTGTGGGGCGTGCAAGACGAGGCGGACCTCGACCGCTACGCCGCAGCGATCTCGAACGACCCGGCCTTCTTCGACGGCATCGTCGACGGCGCACGCCGCATCGGCTGCATCGACCCCAACGGGCTCGCGGTGCGCCTGCAGGTCAACCGCAAGCACGCGGTCGATATCGACTGCGGCGCGATGAACACCTGGAACGCCAAGCCGCGCGTGAACCAGCCCGCGCCGATCTACGAGCGTGCGACGCCGATCGAAGTCGGCCACGTCGTGTTCTTCGTGAGCGACGTGGTGGGCACCAGCGCGTTCTATGCGAGTCGCTTCGGCTTCGTCTCGTCCGACAGCTACCCGAACCGCGGCGCGTTCATGCGCTGCGCGGCGGAGGGCGGTCACCACGACCTGTTCCTGCTGCAGATTCCCTCGGGCAAGCGCGGACTCAACCACGTGGCGTTCACCGTGCGCGACATCCACGAAGTGTTCGGCGGCGGCCTGCAGTTCTCGCGCCGCGGCTGGGAAACGCAGCTCGGCCCGGGCCGCCACCCGGTGTCGTCGGCGTACTTCTGGTACTTCAAGAACCCGGCCGGCGGCCTCATCGAGTACTACGCCGATGAAGACCAACTGACGGCCGAGTGGCAGCCGCGCGAATTCGAGCCGGGCCCGACGGTGTTCGCCGAATGGGCGGTCGACGGCGGCCTCGATGGCAACACGCGCCGCCAGAAGAACGCGGAAGGCCCGAAAGGCGCCTTCCTCACCGAGAAGAAATGACGGCCTCGATCACCATGCAACGACGTTTTTCCATCTCCCTTTTGATCGCCGCATTGGCGGCGGTCACATTGCCTGCACACGCGCAGAGCGATGCGCAGAAGCAGCTCTCCAGCGACCGCTTCACCATCGTCTCGCCATTCCCGCCGGGTGGTCCGGTCGACACGCTGGCGCGTGTGCTCTCCGACGGCCTTGCCAAGCGCTACGGCCAGGCGGCCGTGGTCGAGAACCTCGTGGGCGCGGCCGGCAACATCGGCATCGACAAGGTCAAGCGCGCGAAGGGCGATGGCCACACGCTGCTCGTGGTGCCGGCCGGCAACCTCACGATCAACCCGACCCTGATGCCGAACTTTCCGTTCGACATCGCGAAGGACTTCGTGCCCGTCACCATGCTGGCCAAGGCGCCCAACGTGCTGGTGGCCGCGCCGTCGTCGGGCATCAAGAGCGCCAAGGAGTTGGTGGCGATGGCCAAGGCCAAGCCCGACACGCTGTCGTACGCATCGCCGGGCGTGGGCAGCGGCCTGCACCTGGCGGGCGAGCTCTTCAAGCAGCAGGCCGGAATCGACCTGCTGCACGTGCCCTACAAGGGCACGGCCCCGGCGCTCAACGACGTGCTCGGCGGCTCGGTGCCGCTGATGTTCAGCAACCTGCCCGCGACCATGCCCTTCATCAAGAACGGCAAGCTCGTCGCGCTGGGCGTGACCGAGGCAACGCGCAGCCCGGCGGCGCCCGATATCCCGACGCTGGCGGAGCAGGGCATCCAGGGCGTCACCGTGACGTCCTGGTATGGCCTCCTCGCGCCCAGGGGCACGCCGCCGGCCGTGGTCGAGCAGCTTGCGAAGGACGCCGCGCAGATGCTGGCCCAGCCCGACGTGCGCGAGCGCCTGAAGGTGCAGGGCATGACCGATGCGGCGATGAAGCCGTCCGAATTCGCCGCGCACATCCGCGACGAGACCGCCGTGTGGGCCCGGATCATCAAGGCCCGGAACATCGTGGCCGAGTGAGCCGCATGCAGGAACAGGCAGAGCCATCCATGAAGACAAGCGAATCCACCATCGGCATCGTCGGTGCCGGCATCGGCGGCTTGGTGGCTGCCATCGCGCTGCGGCGCGCGGGGCACGACGTGGTCGTGTTCGAGCAGGCGAAGCAGTTTGCCCGCGTCGGAGCGGACATCAACCTCACGCCCAACGCGGTGCGCGCGCTCGACGGCCTCGGCGTGGGCGAAGCGGCCCGCGTGACGGCGGCACGCCCGTCGCACCGCATCAGCCGCACCTACGACACCGGCGAGGAAACCTCGCGCCTGGAGATGGCCGATTCGGCGGAAGCGCGCTACGGCGCACCGCAGCTCACCATCCATCGCGCCGACCTGCTGGCCGCATTGGCCGACATGTTCCCGGCCGAGCGCGTGGCCCTCGGCAAGCGCGCAGAGAAGATCGCCGCGGACGACGAGGGCGTGACCCTCTCGTTCACCGATGGCACCAGCGCCCGAGTCGGCGTGCTGCTCGGCGCCGACGGCATCCACTCGTGCGTGCGCACCGCGATGTTCGGCGCCGAGAGCCCGCGCTTCACCGGCATCGTCGCCTACCGCGCCGTGGTGCCCGCAGAGCGGGTGGCCGGCGTGCCCAACCTCGGCGCCTTCACCAAGTGGTGGGGTCCGAACCCGCAGAGCCAGATCGTCACCTTCCCGCTGAACCGCGGCAGGGACATCTTCATCTTCGCGACCACGCCGCAGGACACCTGGCACCTGGAGTCGTGGACTGCGCCCGGCAGCGTCGCCGAGCTGCGCGAGCAATACGTGGCCTACCACCCCGAGGCGCGCGCCTTGCTCGATGCCTGCGACGCGGTGCTCAAGACCGCGCTGTACGAACGCGACCCGATGCCCGCGTGGGCCGAGGGCCGCATGGCGCTGCTCGGCGATGCGGCGCATCCGATGCTCCCCTTCATGGCGCAGGGTGCGGGCATGGCGATCGAAGACGCCGTGGTGCTGTCGCGCCACCTCGAAGGCGCGTCGATGGCCGACGTGGCCCCTGCGCTCAAGCATTACGAGAAAGCCCGCATAGCGCGCGCCAGCCAGGTGCAGCTCGGCTCGCGCGGCAACAACTGGCTGCGCGAAGGCGGCAATGCGGACTGGGTCTACGGCTACGACGCCTGGGCCGTGCCGCTGGGCGAACCCGTCGCCGCCACCGCCTGATTTCATTTCCCCTCACCCCCGGAGGCCCACGATGCAACAAGACCGCTATCTCCAACCGCACCAGGCGCGCCAGCGCCCCGCGACCACTTACGAAGACCTGCTGGGCGACGTGATCGAACGCGCCTTCGCCGATGGCATCCACGACCTCGGCGGATTGGTGCAGCGCCTGAACGACAGCGGCCTCGCCACGCCCGGCGGCCAGCTCTGGACCGAGGCGCTGTACCGCAAGGAAATGGCCACGCTGGCCTCAGAGAAAGTGTGAGAGGAACCCCATGACCATCGCCATCACCCCCGTTCCCGCCGATCCGGTCGACCACCTGTTGGAGATCGGCCTCAAGGACCTCTGGTACCCCATCTGCCCCTCGCACTTCATCAAGGAGAACCCCATCTCGCTGCGGCGCCTGGGCCGCAAGATCGCGCTCTGGCGCGACGGCGAGGGCGTGCTGCATGCGCTGGAAGACCGCTGCCCGCACCGCGGCGCGCCGCTGTCGCAGGGCGTGATCCTGGGCGACCGGCTCTCGTGCCCGTACCACGGCGTCGAGGTGCGCCATGACGGCGTCGTCACGCGCGTGCCCGGCAGCCCGGGCTGCAAGCTCGAAGGCTCGCGGGCCACGCGGCATTTCCACGTGCAGGAGCGTGCGGGTGCCGTGTTCCTCTACAACTCGAAGGAACCCGTCGACGCGCCGCCGCCGCTGGTGTTGCCTGAGCAACTGACCGACGACGCCGAGTACGGCAGCTTCCTTTGCTACACCGAGTGGAAAGGCGACTACCGCTACGTGCTCGACAACGTGATGGACCCGATGCATGGCACGTACCTGCACAAGCAGTCGCACTCGATGGCCGAGGGCGATTCGTCGGCCAAGTTCGGCATCCGCCCGACCGACATCGGCTTCGTGTTCGAGAAGGAAGGCCAGCGCAACGTCAACTTCGACTGGACCGAATGGGCCGACACCGGCATCCACTGGATGCGGCTTGA
This sequence comes from Variovorax paradoxus, assembly GCF_000834655.1. Lineage (GTDB taxonomy): Bacteria > Pseudomonadota > Gammaproteobacteria > Burkholderiales > Burkholderiaceae_C > Variovorax > Variovorax paradoxus_F. The sequence continues at coordinate 25,305 of NZ_JXQQ01000028.1, read as the reverse complement.
AATCCCGTACCCCAAGACCGGCGGCCCCGGCGGCAACTTCATCATCGTCGGCGCCTTCTCGCCGATCGTGAAGGGCATGACGGCCACCTTCTTCTGGCGCGTGCGCAAGCTCCCGAAGGGCTGGGAGCGCGACACCTGGCGTTTCCTCTACAAGAACCGCCTGGAGGCGCGCCACTGGCATGTGCTGGAGCAGGACCGCGTGATGCTCGAGGAGATGGAGGCCGACGCCAACCAGCACGAGAACCTGTACCAGCACGACCTGGGCATCGTCCGCCTGCGCCGCCACATGCGCAACCTGGCGGTGGCGCAACTTGGCTAACCCCCAGGCTTGCCCACTTCGTGTGGCCTCCTGCCCCCTTGAAGGGGGCAACACCAGCGGCCCGGCAAAGCCGGTTCCGCGGTGTTTCTTGGAATGAATCCGGGTCTTTGAAGAGGTAGTTACCAATGTCTTCTCCCACGCTGAACGCCCTCGTGCACACCATGCGCTACGAGGCCGACGGCATCGTCAGCGTCGAGTTCCGGCCGGCCACGCCCGCGGTGGACTTCCCGCCCTTCGAGGCCGGCTCCCACATTGACCTGCACCTGCCCAACGGGCTGGTGCGCAGCTATTCGCTGTGCAATCCGTCCAGCGACCGCCAACGCTACGTCGTCGGCGTGCTCAACGACCGAAAGAGCCGCGGCGGCTCGCGCTACGTGCACCAGCAGCTGCGCGTGGGCATGACGCTGCCGATCTCGGCGCCGCGCAACAACTTCAAGCTGCAGGAGGGCGCCGAGCGTTCGGTGCTCGTGGCCGGCGGCATCGGCGTGACGCCCATCTGGTGCATGCTGCAGCGGCTCGTGGCCATCGGCCAGCCGGTGGAGCTTTTGTATTGTGCGCGCACCCGCAAGGAGGCCGCGTTCTGCGAGGCCATCGAGGCGCTCGCGAACGAAAAGTCGGTGCAGCTCACCTGGCACTTCGACGACGAGAGGGGCGCACCGCCCGACCTCGCCGCGCTGCTGGCCGGCAAGGGTGCGGCGAGCCACTATTACTGCTGCGGCCCGACGCCGATGCTCGATGCGTTCGAGAAGGGCTGCGAGCAGCTCGGCTACGCCAATGCGCACATCGAGCGCTTTGCCGCGGTGCACGTGGAGGCGCCCAGCGCCACGCAGGGCTGCGTGGTGCAGTGCGCGAAAAGCGGCAAGAGCGTGGAGGTGCCCGCCGGCAAGTCGATCCTGGACAGCCTCATCGACGCCGGCCTCAACCCCGACCACAGCTGCAAGGAAGGCGTGTGCGGCGCCTGCGAAACGGCGGTGCTCGAGGGCGAAGTCGAGCACCACGACGGCATCCTCACCAAGATCGAGCGTGCGTCCAACAAGACCATGATGATCTGCGTCTCTCGCTGCAAGGGCGAGCGGCTGGTGCTGGACATCTGAGGCTGCGGCCAGAGAAAAACCAACCGAGACATCCTTTGAAAAACTACTTGATCGCGCTGGCTGCGGCCAGCACGGCTGGCGGAGCGCTGGCCCAATCTTCCCTCACGCTCTTCGGCGTGGTCGACGCAGCCGTCACCTACACGCGCGGCAGCGGCGACGGATCGGCCCACAAGACGCAGCTGAGCAACAGCGGCAACATGTTCAGCCGCCTCGGCTTTCGCGGCACCGAAGACCTGGGCGGCGGCTACTCGGCCAACTTCTGGCTCGAGATGGGCCTGCAGAACGACAGCGCGATGGGGTTCCCCTCGAACTCGAACAACCAGGCGAGCGGCAACGGCACCGCGGGCGTGCTGAGCTTCAACCGCCGCTCGACCGTGAGCCTCGCTGGCCCCTTCGGCGAGCTGCGCCTGGGTCGCGACTACGTGCCCGCGTTCTGGAACACCGCCATCTTCGACCCCTTCGGCACGGGCAGCGGCATCGGCGCCAACCAGATCTATTTCTCGGGCCTCGGCGGCCTTGTCGCACCGACCGGCACGCGCGCATCGAACAGCATCGGCTACCTTCTGCCGGCCTCGCTCGGCGGCTTCTACGGGCAGGTGATGTACGCGATGGGCGAGAACGACTCCACTTCGGTGATGCCGGGCACGCTGGTGCCCAACAAGCGCGACGGCAACCACACGGGCCTGCGCTTGGGTTACCAGAGCGGCGGCCTCAACATCGCCATTGCGACCGGCAAGACGCGCTATGCGAGCGGCGACCTGCGCGTGACCAACCTGGGGGCGGCCTACACCTTCGGTCCGTCGCTCATGAACCTCAAGCTCACGAGCGAGCTGTACACCGAATCGAAGGGCACGACCGACGCCAAGGGCGCGCTCATCGGCTTCCAGCTGCCCATCGGCGTGGGCGAGATCAAGGGCTCCTATGCGCGCTACCGCCTCGAGCCGTTCGGTGCTGCGGTGAAGCCCACCTCGTCGAAGCTGGCCATCGGCTACGTGCACAACCTCTCCAAGCGCACCGCGCTGTACGCGACCATCGCGCGCATCAGCAACCGCAACGGCGCCGCGCAGGCGCTCTCGGGCGCCATCACCGCGCCGAACCGTGCCTCCAGCGGCACCGAGTTCGGCATGCGCCACATGTTCTAGGACCGGGCGCACGCGCCATCACCGCCGCCACGGCAGCAAGAGCAACACACATGCAGAGCAAACACCTTCGTTGGTACGGCGTCATCACGCTGTTCGTGATCGTCGCGATCTCGTACGTGGACCGCATCAACATCGCGGTGCTGATCACCGACGCCGCGTTCCTGGACCATGTGGGCCTCGCGGCGAACGACCGCGTGAGCCAGGGGCTGCTGGCGACGGCGTTCATGCTGGGCTACGGCGTGTCGGCCTTCGTGCTCACGCCGTTCTGCTCGGCGCTCTTCGGCGTGCGGCGCAGCCTGGTCTATGGCCTCATCCTCTGGGGCGTGGTGACGTGGGCCTCGCCGATGTTCAACAGCTACGGGCTGCTGCTGGCTTCGCGCATTCTCCTGGGCGTGTCGGAGGGGCCGCTGTTCTCGCTGGCTTCCTCGTACATCAAGGCGCACTTCCAGAGCCATGAGAACGGCAAGCCCAATGCGCTCGTCAACATGGGCACGGGCCTCGGCCTGGCCGTGGGCTATCCGCTGGTCGGCTACCTGCTTGCGCAGTTCCAGTGGGACACCTCGTTCCATGTGTTGGGCATCATGAACATCGCGCTGGGCATTCCGCTGGTGCTCGCGTTCGTGCGCATGCCGCCCGGCAAGGAAGACGCGGCGCGGCCTTCGTCGCTCGGCGAAGCGATGGCGCGCGTGGGCGCGATCGTGAAGGGCGCGCTGCAGACGCGGCACCTGTTCCTCATCACCTTGCTCACGTCGGCCGCGCTCGCCTACCTCTGGGGCAGCAGCAATTGGCTGCCCACCTACCTGCACGAGGCGCGCGGCTTCTCGCTGCGCGAGATGGGCTGGCTCGCTTCGCTGCCGCAGTACGCCACGGTGCTCGCCGTGCTGGTGAGCGGCGTGCTCATCGACAGGATCGAGCGCGCGCACGTGCCCGTCATCTTCATGGGGGCGAGCGTGGGCGTGGCGCTGTCGGTGCTCATGGCCATCAATGCACACGACCCGTATGCCGCGGCGTGCTGCCTCGTGGCTGCCAATTTCTTCTGGGGACTGCAGAGCCCCGCGATCCCCAGCACGATCCAGCATTGCTCTCGGCCCGAGCACACCGCGAGCGCATTCGGCGTGACCAACGGTGCAGGGAGCCTCGTGGCCGGCTTCATGCCGGCGTTGATGGGCGGCGTGATCAGCGCGGTGTCGCACGGTGCGTCCGCATCGGGCACGGCCACCGCATCGGCTGCATCCGCATCGGGCTTCTTCGCGGGCTTCGCATTGCTGATCGGCACGCAGGTCGTGGTGTTCGGCTGCGGCTTCGTGCTGTGGCTGCGCGAACGCACGCGCGTGGCGTCGAGCGTGGCGCATTCGCAGGTTTCGTAGCGCCTGTATCGCTTCGAGGCGGGGAGTGTGGCTGCATCGTCACATTCGATGTCTACGAGTTTTCGTGTCGATGCGGTGCATGCGCCGCATCCGCAGAACCATCTTCGTATCGCATGCCATGCATCGGATGCGATGACTCCATTCGTCGTATGACGCGCGAACATTTTGAGAGCGAAAAGTTCCGCGAGTCGTTGAGGGATCGCAGTCGATCAGCTACAACTGAGCGCATTCAATGGACGAGGGAATGCGCGTGATATCAACGACAAGAGCCGCAAGAATTCTGATCCTGACCAGCACAGCGCGTGTCGTTCCTGCCATGCATGAACGTCCGCCGACGATGCGCGGGCACTAAGGCACACACCCGCCTCGAGCCCGACCCGCCGCATCCCATCCACCCGCGCATCGACGGGAATGGAAGCCATCAACCCCCGCATCCTGGGGCCACCTGCATAGCTTGCAGCGTGGCTTGGCGTCGCACGTTCATCCGCTTGTTCGCGCTGCGTCGGCCGAAGACAGATTCCGGTGGTTCCCAGCTGTCCTGACGAACGTCTCGTTCGCCGGGAGGGTGCGGTGCTGCCTCTTCGCAGCGTCAGTTGTTCTTCCATCACCGCGCGTGTCCGCGCATCGCCGGCTACCCGCCGGTGCATGCACGGCAGCGCAATGTCCTTACCAGAAGGCGATCATGAAAAAACTCAATTACTCCCTCGTGAATCATCTTGCCATCACCGCAGTGACCCTTGCCGTTCTCACGGCTTGCGGCGGCGGCGGAGACAGTGGCCCTTCCTTCGGCGGCGGCTCGGGTGTCGGTCTTTCGAGCCCGATCACCTCCGGCCCCGCATCGGACAGTGCAGCCAAGACGCCGGACGATGGCGCGCCCGCGCCGGCCGCCGTTGCCGATGCCGCGGTCGACAAGTCCGCCAAGCCGATGGAACTGCCCGACACGGTCTGGCCGAGCAACTACAAGCTGTGGTTTCGCCCCGATGCGGCGCTCAAGACTTTCGTGGGTCGCGGCGATGTAGAGATCGAGGTGCTCAAGCCGGTCGATGCGATCGTCGTGGCTGCGCACAACCTGAACTTCGCCAAGGGCCGCACCACGCTGCGCAAGGTGTCGAATCCGGGCGAGGCGATCCCGCTGATCCCGACGCCGCAGACGCTCGGCGACTTCGTGCAACTGCGCCTGAACGACGGCCAGATCGCCAAGGGCAAGTACCTGCTGCACATGGAGTGGGACGGCAAGATCCAGTTCTCCGATGCGGAGTACTGCCCGCCCGCCGAAGTGGCGCGCAACCCGTTCTGCTCGGCCGCGACCGGCATCTTCAAGGTGGGCCTGTCCACGCCCGAAGGAGTGAGCAGCGATGCCATCGTGACGCAGGGCGAAACCAACTATGCGCGGCAGTGGTTCCCAGGCTGGGACGAGCCTGCGTTCCGCCACACCTTCGAGATCTCGGCCGAGGTGCCGGGCGACTGGAAGACCGTGTCCAACGGCGCGCAGAAGTCGGCGGTGAAGCTGCCCGACGGCTACCAGCAGGTGTCGTTCGAGAAGACGCCTTCGATGCCGATGTACCTCACCTTCTTCGGTGGCGGCAAGTTCGACATCCTGGCCGACACCTTCAAGAATCCGCTGGACGGCACCGACATGCCGCTGCGCTGGTTCACGCCGCCGGGACGCTCGGACTGGGCCAAGTTCGCGATGGAGTGGACCAAGGTGTCGATGGACTACTACTACAAGTACACCGGCATCCCGCTGCCATTCAAGAAGTTCGACACCGTCGCGGCGAACGACAGCTACAACAACAAGCCCAACACCGGCTTCGGCGGCATGGAGAACTGGGGCTCGATCTTCGAGTTCGCCGACTCGGTGCTGACCAAGCCCGGCGACACGCCCACGCTGTACTCGGTGACGGTGGTCACGCACGAGGTGGCGCACCAGTGGTTCGGTGACCTGGTCACGCTCGACTGGTGGGACAACGTGTGGCTCAACGAGTCGTTCGCGCGCTGGTTCGAGCGGCGCACCACGATCAAATTCCACCCCGAGTACTACAGCTTCTCGGACTACGTGCTGGACAAGCACAACGTGATCGTGGCCGACCTGAAGAGCACCGCGGTGCCGGTGCAGCGCAACCTGAACGACGCGGGTTCGTTCGGCTTCATCAGCCCGTCGATCTTCGTCTACAACAAGGGCAGCCACGTGCTGGAGACGATCCAGAACTACATCGGCGAAGAGGCGATGCAGAAGGGCCTGCAGATCTACCTGAAGGACTATGCGTACGGCAACGTCACGCCGTCGCGGCTGTGGAGTTCGCTGGAGAAGGTCACCGACAAGAAGGTGAGCGACATCGGCGACAGCCTCATCCGCCAGACGGGGATTCCGCTCCTGACGGTGGATGCGCAATGCGCCGGCGACCGCACCTACGTGAACATCTCGCAGGAGGCTTTCCCCAACCAGAACCAGTTCCCGGCCTCGACGTGGACCATCCCCGTCACGCTGGCGTACGGCGATGCGATGGAGCAGCGCAAGACCTTCGTGTTGTCGAACAACGCGGTGCAGCTGGAGCTGCCGGGTTGCACGGCGGTGCTGGCCGGGCCGACCGGGCAGGACTACTACGTGAGCAACTACAGCGCGCAGTCTTGGAGCGACCTCTTGGCCAAGGTGCAGAACCTGGCGGCCAACAAGCCGCTGTTGCTGAACATCGAGCGCGACGCGTTCCGCCTGCTGAGCGTGGGCCGCATCACGCAGGCGCAGTACGACCAGATCAAGGGCGTGCTGAACCTGCCGGCGCCGCTGCTCGCCAAGACGCAGCTGAGCCAGCAGAAGATGGCGGCGGTGGACGCGGGCGAGAAGGAGGAGTACCCGCACGCGCTGCGCTTCCAGGGCAGCCTGAAGCTGCGCGAGAACGACAAGCGCTGAGCCTCGTGACCCATGCGTGATGCCGGCCGGGCGCGCCTTCACGGGAGCGTTCGGCGGTTCACGCCTCACACCATGACCATCATGAAAAACCTATTCAAGTACATCGCGGCGGGCGCCTGCGCCGCACTGCTGGCTGGCTGCGGCGCGGGTGGCGGACCCGAGGCCGAACTGGTCGGCGTCTATGCCATCAAGAAGAACGGCGCGCTCAAGGAGGTCGTGAAGATCGAGCGCCAGGGCGACCGCTACATCATGCGGGACAAGGTGCGCACGCCCGAGTGGAGCGAACCCAAGATGCAGATGCAGCCGGTGACGCGCGAACGCTGGAACAAGATCACCACGGACGGCGAGAACACGCAGTTCGTCGGCGTCTCGAGCGACCAGCTGGCGATCTTCAAGGTGCCGCCGGGTTGGCAGAAGAACAGCTTCAAGACGGAGACCGGCTACTTCCTCTTTTATTCGCAGGGGCCGGTCGAAGCCTACAAGCTCTAGCCGCCTATGGCGCGACGATCGCGCCCTCGATGCGGTGGCGTTTGAGCGCATCGGCGACGAAGCCGCTCGCCTTCATCTCCTCGACGAAGGCGGCGAGCAGCGCCTGTGCCTCCGCGCCGCGGCTGGCCGGCGTGCCCATGGCCTGCTGGATCACCATGAAGCGGCCCGGCAGCACGCGCACGCCCGGTGCGCGCTGCGCCTCGCCCTCGAGCAGCTGGCGAATGCCGGCGGCCACCTCGACTTCGCCCGATCGCAGCGCGGCGAGCGCCGGGCCGGCGCCTTGCAGCCGGACGATCTCGGCGTGCGCGATCTTGCGCGTGAGGAACAGGTCGTAGGCGCTGCCCGAACCGACCGAGATGCGATGGCCTTGCGCATCGACCTGCGCGTTGTCTGCGAGCGCCGACGATTCGCGCACGAGGTAGCTGCCCTCGATCAGCACATAGGGCGCGGTGAAGCGCAGGCCTTCGCTGCGCGCGGGATCGACGGCGAAGAAGCCGATGTCGGCCTTTTCGTTCTTCACCGCATCGACCGAGGCCGCGGCCTTCTCGAACACCACGAGCTCGATGCCCACGCCCAGGCGCCGCGCGAACTCGCGCGCGAGGTCGATCGACACGCCCACCGGCTCGCCGGTCGCGGCGTCCTTGTTGGCGAGGATCGGGTTGCCCAGGTTGATGGAAGCGCGCAGCGTGCCTTGGGGCGCGAAGGCGGAGACGAGCGCGGGGGAGAGGGAGGGGGAGGGCTGCGGCTGGGTCATGGCGTCCATTCGTCGGCGGGGAGAGGGAAGGCTGAGGGAGCGAAGCGGCCAGTTTACGAGCGCCCCGGCCTGAATTCCTACTGCCGGATGGGAAGCGCGCCCACCACCGGCGTGCCGGCTTCGCGTAGGCTTGCCACACCCCCGGATCGGGGGTTTTTGTATCCTTTCGACCGCCGTTTTCGACCGCTTCATGACGACCAACCCGCCTGCCATTGCCGACGTGCTGCGCCCGTTGCGAACCGCCACCCACGCCTTGCACGAGGCGCTGGACAGCCGGCTGCCGATCGCACGCGCCGACGCCTCGCTGGCCGACTATGCCGCGCACCTGCGCGCGCTGCGCCCCTGGCTGCAGGCGGTGCGCGCGGCGCTCGCTGCACCGGGCGTGCCGGGCCTGGACCGCATTGCCCGGCGCACCGACCGCCGCCTTGCCGCGCTGGCGCTCGACCTTGACGACCTCCACGGGCCGCACGGCACCGCCCGCGAGGGCAACGACGACGCCGACGGCATGCCCGCCGGGTTGGTGGAGGAAGCCGCCCGCGAACCCGCCTTCGCCTGGGGCCTGGCCTATGTGGTCGAGGGCTCGCAGTTGGGTGGCATGGCGATGCACAAGCGGCTCGCCTCGCGCCTGGCGCCGCATCCGATGCGGTATTTCCAGCCGGTCGATGCGCCCGACGGACTGCCGGCCCAGTGGAAGGATTTCGTCGCCCAGCTCGGCGCCGCCTTGGCCGACCCGGCCTCCGTGGAGGCCGCCCGCCGAGGCGCAGTGGCCGGCTTTCGCAGCCTCATGCCTCGCTTTGGCGTGTGGGGAGTGGCCGAGGAGACAGCGAAGGGCGCCCAGGCATGATCCCGGCGATCCATTTTTTTCCGATTAGCCGGCGCGGCACCTCTTTTGCCTCTTGCGCCTCTCACGCCTCGTGCGCCCATTGAACGTGCCCCAGCTTCACGCGCCCCCCCCAGCCTCCCACAACTTGCGGCCGCCCGAGGTCGACCTGTCTTCCTGCGAGCTCGAACCCATCCGGGTGCCAGGATCGATCCAGCCGCACGGTCGCATGCTGGTGCTGCAGCCCGATTCGATGGCGTTCGTCGCCTGGAGCGACAACTGGCCAGATGACCAACTCGCCGCCGCGCAGGAAACCCTGCGCGGCCTGGCGCTGCCACCGCTCGAGGCCGGCGCCACGCCGGTCTCGCTGGGGGCGCTGCGCCTGGCGGGCGACACCTTCGACGTGGCGGCGCACCGCAGCGAGCGCCATCTGTACCTGGAGTTCGAGGCCGCGCTGCCCCCCGCCGGCAACGAGGCGCCGATCTATTCGCTCGGACGCGTCTTCCTGCCCAGGCTGCAGGAGGCGAACACGCTGGAGCGCCTCACGCAACTGGCCGCCGCCGAGATGAAGCGGCTGACCGGCTTCGGCCGATGCCTTGTGTACCGCTTCGATCCGGCAGGCCACGGCGAGGTGCTGGCTGAGGAGGCCGACCCCGGCTACGACAGCTACACCGGCCACCGCTTTCCGGCCTCCGACATTCCGCAGCAGGCGCGCGCGCTCTACCTGGTCAACCATTTCCGGCTCATCGCCGACGCCACGTACACGCCGGTCCCGCTGCGCGCCGCCGACGCGACGCTCACCGCGGCCGATCTCGACCTGTCGCAGGCGCAGCTGCGCAGCGTCTCGCCGATCCACCTCGAGTACATGCGCAACATGGGCACGCTCGCGTCGATGTCGGTGTCCATCGTCATCGACGGCAAGCTCTGGGGCCTCATCTCCTGTCACAACCACCAGCCGCGCTTTCTGGACACCGGCACGCGCCTGGCCTGCGAGCACCTGGGCCAGCTCTTGTCGCTGCAGATCCAGTCGAAAGAGAGCAACGTGGCCGTGGCCGAGCGGCTGGAGCTGCGCCAGCTCACGCTGCAGATCGTCTCGCACCTGGCCGACAGCGACGCCACGCTGCAGCGGCTGGTGGCGGAGTCGTCGCTCATGCTGCGCCTGGCGCGCGCCACCGGTGCGGCCGTCGTGCTCGACGACGAGGTCTGGAGCGTCGGCGACGTGCCCGCGCGCGAGCACGTGCAGGAGCTGGCCAACTGGATCGCGGGGCTCGGCGTGGAGGTCTACGAAAGCAGCGAGCTGCCTGCGCACTTCCCCTCCGCGGGCGAATTCCTCGGCGTGGCGGCGGGCGTGCTCGCGATCTCGATCTCGCAGGTGCACCGGCACCTCATCCTCTGGTTCCGTCCCGAGATCGTGCAGACCATCCAGTGGGCCGGAGATCCGCAGAAGCCCATGCCAGCGGCCAGCGGGCGCATCCATCCGCGGCTGAGCTTCTCCAGCTGGGTCGAGGAGGTGCGCGGCCGCTCGGCGCCCTGGACCCAGGCCGAAGTGGGGGCGGCCGCCGAATTGCGCCAGGCGCTCATCGGCGTGGTGCTGCGCCGCGCCGAGGAGCTGGCGGCCGTGGCCACCGAGCTCGGCCGGGTCAACAAGGAGCTGGAAGCCTTCTCGTACACCGTGTCGCACGACCTGCGCGCGCCGATGCGCCACATCGCGGGCTATGTCGACCTGGTCGCGCAGACCGAGGGCGCGCAGCTGAGCGAACGCGCCCACCGCTACCTCGGCCACGTCAAGGACGCGGCGGCCTTCGCGGGGCAGATGGTCGACGGGCTGCTCGACTTCTCGCGCATGGGCCGCGCCGCGCTCAAGCAGCGCATGGTCGATACCGAGTCGCTGGTGCAGGGGCTGGTGCGCGAGCTGGGCCGGCTGGAGCCGGGGCGCCGCATCGAATGGGACATCGATGCCGGGCTGCCGGTGCTTTACGCCGACCCGCTGCTGCTGCAGGTGGCGGTGCGCAACCTGCTGGCCAATGCCGTGAAGTACTCGCGCACGCGCGATCCGCAGCGCATCGCGGTGCGCGCCATACGCGCAGACCTGGGCAGCGGCCTGGAGGTGCAGGATAACGGCGTCGGTTTCCAGATGAAATACGTCGACAAGCTGTTCGGCGTGTTCCAGCGGCTGCACCAGGCGGAAGAATTCGAGGGCACGGGCATCGGCCTGGCCAACGTGAAGCGGATCGTGGAGCGCCATGGCGGCACGGTCTGGGCGAAAGGCGCGTTGAACGAGGGCGCGGCCTTCGGCTTCATCCTGCCGAACCGGGAACCCGGCAACGACAACGCGGCGGGCACGCCGCCAGACAATGGAGAAGGACATGCTTAAGCCGATCCTGCTCGTCGAGGACGACAAGCGAGACCTGGAACTCACCCTCATCGCGCTGGAGCGCAGCCAGCTCGCAAACGACGTGATCGTGCTGCGCGACGGCGCACAGGCGCTGGACTACCTGCGGCGCGAGGGCGACCACGCCGCGCGCGCCGAGGGCAACCCGGCCGTGATCCTGCTGGACCTGAAGCTGCCCAAGGTGACCGGCCTGGAGGTGCTGCAGGCGGTGCGTGCCGACCCGGCGCTGCGCAGCATTCCGGTGGTGATGCTCACTTCCTCGCAGGAAGAGTCGGACGTGCTGCGCAGCTACGAGCTCGGCGTGAATGCCTATGTGGTGAAGCCGGTGGCGTTCGACCAGTTCGTCTCGGCCATCGCCGAGCTCGGCGTATTCTGGGCGGTGCTCAACGAGCCGCCGCCCGGCTCCCTGAAGGCGACGCGCCGACATGAATAGCCCGGGCGTCGCGAGCGTGGAGAACGCGCCGGCCATGCCGGACAAGCCGGACATGCCGGCCGTGGCCGACGTTCCGTCCGGCGCGATCGACGTCCTCATCCTCGAGGACTCGCGCTTCGACATCGAACTCCTGGGCGAGGCCCTCGCCACGGCGCTGCCCGGCGCGCGCATGCACGTGGTGCGCGACGAGGGCGGGTTCGTCGCGGCCCTCGGGGAGCGGGGCCACGCGCTCATCCTTTCCGACTACGAACTGCCCGGCTTCTCGGGGGCGGAGGCGCTGGAGATCGCGCAGCGCATGGCGCCCGGCACGCCCTTCATCTTCGTCTCGGGCGTGATCGGCGAGGACAACGCGGTCGAGCTGCTCAGGCGCGGCGCCGTCGACTACGTGAGCAAGGGGCGCCTCGCGCGCCTGCCGGTCGTGCTGGACCGCGCGCTGAAGGAGGCGGCCGACCGCCGTGCCAAGCGCGTGGCGGAAGACCAGTTGCAGGTGGCGAGCGAGGCCTTGCGCGAGGCGGAGTTGCGCCGCCTTGCGCTGATGGAGCTGGGCGACCGCATCCGCGACATCGACGATCCGGGCGAGATCGCCTACGTGGCCTCGGCCATGCTGGGCCAGCGCCTGGCCGTGGACCGCGCCGGCTACGGGCTGGTGGACAAGGTGGCCGAGACGATCTCGATCGACCGCGACTGGACGGCTTCCGGCGTCGCGAGCCTTGCCGGCCTCTTGCACTTTCGCGACTACGGCTCCTACATCGAGGACCTGCGGCGCGGCGTCACGGTGGCTTTCGCCGATGCACGCCTGGATCCGCGCACCCGCGACACCGCCGACGCGCTGGAAGCCATCACCGCGCGGGCGGTGGTCAACATGCCGATCACCGAGCGCGGCGGGCTGGTCGGGCTGCTCTACCTGAACCACGGGCAGGTGCGCGAGTGGACGCGCGACGAGCTCGACTTCGTGCGCGAGACCGGCGACCGCGTGCGCTCGGCCATCGCGCGGCGCGAGGCGCAGATCGAACTGAAGGCCTTTGCCGAATCGCTGGAGCGCCAGGTCGAGGAGCGCGCCGCCGAGCTGGAGGCCGCGCGCGAGCAGTTGCGCCAGAGCCAGAAGCTGGAGGCCGTGGGCCAGCTCACGGGCGGGCTCGCGCACGACTTCAACAACCTCCTGGCGGCCATCAGCGGCAGCCTGGAGTTGATGCGCCGGCGCGCCATCGACGGCCAGCCGGCCGACATGGAGCGCTACATCGGCGTGGCGCAGGGCGCGGTCAAGCGCGCGGCCGCGCTCACGCACCGGCTGCTCGCGTTCTCGCGGCGCCAGACGCTGGCGCCCAAGTCGCTCAACGCCAACCGACTGGTCTCGGACATGGAAGAGCTGCTGCGCCGCACGCTCGGCCCGCAGATCGCGCTGGAGGCGGTGTCGGCCGTGGGGCTGTGGAACGTGCATGCCGACCCGAGCCAGCTGGAGAACGCGCTGCTCAACCTGTGCATCAATGCGCGCGACGCGATGCCCGAGGGCGGCAAGCTGGTGATCGAGACGGCCAACCGCTGGGTCGATGCGCGCACCGCCAGGGAGCGCGACATGCCCTCGGGGCAGTACGTGTCGCTCACGGTCAGCGACAACGGCGTGGGCATGACGCCAGAGGTGGTGGCGCGGGCCTTCGATCCCTTCTTCACGACCAAGCCCATCGGCATGGGCACGGGCCTCGGGCTCTCGATGATCTACGGCTTCGCCAAGCAGTCGGGCGGGCAGGTGCGCATCTATTCGGAGCCGGGCAAGGGCACCTCGGTCAGCATCTACCTGCCGCGCCACGACGAGCAGGAAGAGGCCGTCAGCGAGCCGGTGGAGGCCCCGCTCGCGCCGCGCGCGGACCAGGGCGACACGGTGCTCGTGGTGGACGACGAACCCGCGCTGCGGATGATCATCGTGGAGGTGATGCGCGGCCTCGGCTATGCCACGCTGGAGGCGGGCGACGGCGCAGGCGCGCTGCGCATTCTTCAGTCGCCGCGCCAGCGCATCGACCTCCTGGTGAGCGACGTGGGCCTGCCCGGCGGCATGAACGGGCGGCAGGTGGCCGACGCGGCGCGCACCGTGCGCCCGGGCCTGAAGGTGCTGTTCATCACCGGCTACGCAGAGAACGCGGTGCTCAGCCACGGCCACCTGGACCGCGGCATGCACGTGATGACCAAGCCCTTCGAGATGGACGTGCTCGCGCGGCGAGTGAAGTCGCTGATCGAATCGGCCTAGGGCGCCGCTCCATCGACGCGCCGGTCACCGGGCCGTCATCGGGCCGTCATCGGGCGGTGAGCGGCTCCAGCCCGGTCTTGGCGATGGTGGGGGCGGCGGCCGGCGAGTTGAGATAGCGGATCAGCTGCCGCGCCGCATCGGGCTGCTTCGACGCGGTCGCGATGCCGGCCGAGAACACCGTGTTCTGCTGCACCTCGGCGGGCAGCGGGCCGATGTAGTCGATGCCCGCGACCGGCAGCAGCTCGCTCACCTGCTGCAAGCCCAGCGCCGCGTCGCCGCGCGCGACGACGGTGCCTACGCGCTCGCTCAGGATGCGCTTGCTCTTGGGCTTGACCTGGTCCTCGATCCCCAGCTTCTTGAGCAGTTCGGTCTCGTAGTAGGTGCCGCTCGCACTGGCCGAGTAGGCGATCGACGGCGCCGCGATCAGCGTGCGCTTGAGCGCATCGACCGTGCCGATGTCGGGCCGCGGCGCGCCCTTGCGCACCGCGAATCCGATGGCCGAGCGCACGAGGTCGACCTGGCTGCCCGGCACCACCTTGCCCTTGGCGACAAGGTCGTCGAGCGCGGGGCGCGCAAGGATCACCACGTCCACGGGCTCGTTGCGCGCGAGGCGGCTCGGAATCGAGTCCTGCGCATTGCCCATCGAGGCGCCATAGGCCGTCTTCACCGTGCGGCCGCTGCTGCGCTCGAACTCGGGGCGCAGGTCGTTGTACGCGGCGGTGAAGCCGCCCGAGGTCATGACGTGGATGTCGCCGGTGGCCGGCTTGCTGTCGGTGTCGAAGCTGCCGCAGCCGGCGAGCGCGAGGGCTGCGACGAGCGGGAGTGCGGCGCGGCGGGTGAGAGAGGAAAAGGAAAGAAGGGGCTTCACGATGTCTCCTGGGTCCTGGCAAAAGGGGCATGGCGGCGTGGGCGCCGCCTGCTGTCGTCATCGTAGAGGGCGGGGCTGTCAATCCGCCTTCATCGATTCGGGGGTTAGTACCGACGCGGTCGGCAGTGGCGGATCACCTAGACGGCTTCGCCCGTGAAGGCCTGGCCGCCTCCTGAAGGCACAGCGCCAGCTGCGAGACCACCGGCGTTCCGGCCCGCGGCTTGCGCTGCAGGAGGCCGACCTCGCGGTGGAACGTGTGCGCGCCGAGCGACAACGTGCGAACCCCCGGCGGCAAGGGCAGATGCGCTTCGACCAGCGGCACGAGGCCCACGCCCAGTCCCTTGGCCGCCATGTGGATGAGGCCGGGGATCTCGTCCACCTCGATGGAGTCGTTCACCTGGAGCCCCTCGCGGCGAAGGAAGCGCTCGACCATCCGCCCGCCGAACGAGGCGCGGTCGTAGCGGAGAAAGGGTTGCGCCTGCAGCAGGGCGCGCCAGTTCTTTCCGGGCAGGTTCGCCGGCGCGATGAGCACGTAGGGCTCCTGCACCAGCGGCTGCCACGCCAGGTCGGGCAGGATGCCGAAGGGCGGCCGGATCATCACCGCGGCATCGATGTTGCCCGCGTCCAGGTCGTCCATGAGCCGCATCGACACGCCGGGCGAGACATGCACGCGCAGCAGCGGCAGGCTCTGGCGCAGCCGCGCGAGGGCCCGCGCCACCAGCGTCGGTTGCGCAGAGGCGATAGCGCCGATGCGCAGCAGCCCGCGGTTGGTGGCGTCGTCGGGCAGGTCGCCGAGCTTGGCGTAGAGGGCGCAGATTTCTTCCGCGCGCGCCAGCGTCGTTTCGCCCGCGGCGTTCAGCGTGGCGGACCGCCCCGTCCGGTCGAAGAGCGCGAAGCCCAGGCTTTCCTCGAGCCGCTTGATCTGGCTGCTGACCGCCGATTGCGTGAGGCCGATGCGCTCTCCCGCCGCGGCGAACGTGCCGTGGCTGCAGACGGTGATGAAGGTCTTGAGTTCGTCGATCATGGGCGAATCATCGAATTTATTGGGGCTCAGGGAAGAAATATATCGTTTTCGGTTATGTGGCCGATTGCTTAGAGTTCGGGCAATCAGATCTCTCAACCCCACGACGCCCATGAGCACCCAGGAAACCCGGATTCCATTCCACCTCGCATTCCCCGTGCGCGACATCGCCGAAGCTCGCGCGTTCTATGGCGAGCTGCTCGGATGCCCCGAGGGCCGCAGCGCGCCCCAGTGGGTCGATTTCGATTTCTACGGTCACCAGATCGTGGCCCACCTTGCGCCCGACGAATGTGGCCACAAGGCTTCGAGCGCAGTGGACGGGCACGACGTGCCCGTGCGCCACTTCGGCGCGATTCTTCCGATGGACAAATGGCAGGCCCTGGCCGACAAGCTCGTCGCACGCCAGACGAAGTTCGTGATCGAGCCCTACATCCGCTTCAAGGGCGAGCCGGGCGAGCAGGCGACGATGTTCTTCCTCGACCCCTCGGGCAATGCCATCGAGATGAAGTCGTTCGCGAACCTGGATTCGTTGTTCGCGGTCTGAGGCGGGTCGTCCTCTCGGCCTTGCCTATTCCAGGTTCTTTCGCAGGAACTGCTCCATCTCGGTCAACACCCGCACGCGGTCGTCTTCGCGGCTCATCCAATGATCGCCCAGCGGCAACTCGACGTAGCGCGCATCGGCGTGGTTCGCTTTCCTGAGCGCTTCGGCCATGTCGCGCGATTGCTCTACCGGGACGAGGAGGTCGTTGGCGCCATGGATCAACAGCACCGGTACGCGAATCTCGCTCGCACGCAGGGCGGGCGAGGTCTGGCGCAGCTTTTCGCGGTCGCCCCACCAGGTGCCGATCTCGGCTTCGGCACCCAGTTGGTAGCCCATGTAGTTTTGCGAATGGCTCAGCAGGTCGCGAAGATCCGAGGGGCCGGCGACGCTGATGGCGCAGCGATAGAGCGTGGGATCCTTCACCGCGCCCATCAGCGCTGCGTATCCGCCATAGCTGCCGCCTGCGATACAGGCACGCTGCGGGTCGGCGATGCCCTGGCCGATCATCCAGCGTAAGCCGTCCGCGAGATCGTCCTGCATCTCCAGGCCCCAGCGGCGGCGGCCGGCGTCGCGAAAATCCTGCCCGTATCCGATCGATCCGCGGAAGTTGATCTGCAGCACGGCCCAGCCGCGGCTGGCGAAGAATTGCGCCCAGTAATCGTAGCTGCCAGTGTTGGCCGCGGCCGGGCCACCGTGCGGCAGCAGGATGGTGGGCAGAGGGCGTGGCGCCGCAGCCGCGAGCGCTTCGGCCTCGCGTGCCGGCGGCAGCGTGAGATAGCCCTCCAGGGGAAGGCCGTCGCGGCTGCGCAGCGCGACGCGCTTGGGCGTCGCCAGCGCCTGCTTCTCGAGTGCGGGATGCGTGTCACTGATGAGCCCCAGCTTGCCGCTCGTCCAATCCATCGTGAAATAGCGCGGCGGCCGCGAACCCTGGACGGACAGCACTACGCTGCTGCGTCCCGCTTCATCGTCGTTCACTATGAAGTTGCTGCGCTGGGGGAACGCGCGATCCAGCGCTTCTTGTCGTTGCCGGGCCGTGTCGTCCCAATACAGCACGCGGGGGGCGTCGGTGTGGTATTCGATACCGACGACACGCTGCGTCACCGGGTCTCGGAGCAGATTGCCTCGCACGTCGAAACGAGCGTCGGCCAGCAGTGTCTGGCGCGTGAACGCAGGGTCGTGCAGGTCGATGCGCACGAGCGCATCGCGGCCATCGACGGGTGCGAGAGCGTAGAGGAAGCGAGGGTCGGCATCGAAACCCAGCGGCGTGAGCGCCTGGCGGCGGGCCTCCGCGGCATCCGTTCCGTCGTATGTGGCAAGCGCCACCCATTCGGACGAGCGCCCCTGGATTTCCGGCGGCTTTACCATTACGCGCAAAGTCGTGCGGGTCGCGCCGCTACCCAGTCGCACCACCCCCTGGGTGTCGGCCATCCAGTTGCGGATGCCACCGAGATTGCGTTGCAGTAGGCGCGATCGTCCTGTGCGCACGTCGAGGCGATAGACGTCGGGATGTCCGGGCGATTGGGAATCGAAGGCGATGAGTACGGTCTCCGGTTCGTCGCGCGAACCGCCCACGATGCGGTCCTGGTACTGCGGTGTGTGCCGCCGCTGCTCGAAGATGCTGTTGCCCTGCAAGGTGCCGAAAAGATCCGCCTTCATGTTGCCGCCGTCGCGATCAACAGCGATCAGTCGGGTCTCGCCCGTGGCCACGCCGCGGCGATGGTCCAGAAAGTAGGTGCCGACCAGCAGGCGCTGGTTGCCGGCCCAGCGCAGCGACGAAAAGACGTATTTGTCGTTGTCCGTGTGCAGCAGGACCTTGGGCTTGTTGCCGAAACCGCTCACGACCACATAACTCTGGCCGTCCATGTTCTGGACCATGGCCGCGCCGCGGCCGTCGGGCGACATCCGCAGCATCTGGACTGCGGGTAATTCGGCAAAAGCTCGAAGGGGTATTGGTGCGGGCTGCGACAGCGCGTGGGGCGCGTCGGGCGTTTCGGCCGCGAAGCCTGGGCCCAAGCCCATGGCCAAGATGGCGGCGAGGCCACGCGAAAGACGCCTGAAGGCGACGAACATTGCTCACTCCCCTGAATATGAAAAGCCGGGGCAGTGTACCGACCCGGCTTCAGGAGTGCAGAGGCTCGTCCCCCGGCTGCTGATGCGCCTCAGGCCAGATCGAAACAGCAGCCCGCGTAGTAGGGCAGGTCCCCGCCATCCACGAACGGCACTTCGATCGGCTTGCCCTCATTGCGCCACACGTCGCGCTTGCGGTAGCCCGAGCGCGTGAGCGTCTGGAGCAGGCCGTCGTGGTGCTCGATGCGGTAGGGGCACACCGCCACGCCGATGCTGTTGAGCGTGTAGATCGTGCGCTCGGGGTGAACAGCCGTCGTGTTCAGGACGATGCGCCGTGGCTTCACGGCCAGCGACGACAGGATCTCGTCGATGCGCACCGGCAAGTACTGCAGGCTGCCCGAGGCATACAGCACGTCGCAGCCGCTGGCTTCGCGGTAGTCGGTGGTGAAGGCGAGCTGTGCGGTCACCTCGCGCTGCTCGGCGACGGCGCGGCCGTTCTCGATCACGCTGGGCACGTCGCACACCGTCCAGCGCAGGCTGTCGGGATAGGTCAGCACGCGGCGGAACGCGTAGTACTTGATGCCGATGTGGCCGCCCAGGTCGAAGATGCGCGTGAGGCCCGCGTCGATCGAGCGCCCGAGCCAGAAGAGTCCGGGGTAGTCGTAGAAATAGATCTGCGGGCTGTAGAGGTTGGCGGCCTCGGCGTGGTCGTAGCCCACGGCCTTGGAAGGCGGAGCGCCGGCCTCGGCCGCAGCGAAGCTCTCGAACGAGCCCATGAAGAGGTTCTCGTCGGTGTTGTTCAGAAACTTGTGCTGGTAGGCGCTTTCGCGCGAAGAGAAGGGCAGCAGGTTCGAGCGCATTGGTTTCTCCGTTGACGTGGTCATTCTGCAGATCAATGGCCGTGCATTCAATGGCCGGAAAACCCGGGGGGTGGGTACCTACCCCTCAGGCCAGTTGCCCGCTCGCCAGTGCCGCCGCGGCCGCGCGCGTCTCCACGCCCAGCTTCTCGAAGATGTGCTCCAGGTGCTTGTTCACCGTGCGCGGGCTGGTGCCCAGGATCTCTCCGATGTCGCGGTTGGTCTTGCCCTTGGCGAGCCAAGACAGCACCTCGGTCTCGCGCGGCGTGAGGGCCGCCTCGGCGAGCCGCGCGGACGAGGTACCCATCGCGCCGTCGCGCTGCATCGCGAACAGCAGCATCGTCTCGCCGAGGGCCGCCGCGCCCAGGTTGCGCACCGAGAGGCGCATGCCCGTCGCCGTGCCGACGGCAATCGCCGCGCCCGCCACGAGCGCTGCCTCCAGCGACTGCGGCAGCAGTCCCGGCGACACCGGGTCTTCGAGCGCATGCAGCCACAGTGCAGCCTGCGGCGAGCGCCACGCGATGCGCCCGCGCGTGTCGACGAACACCACGCCCATGCCGGCCACGTCGACCGCATCGCGCGCCATGCGGGTGATGCGGGCGTTGCGCGCATGCGTGTGCAGCCGCGCCAGCACCTCCTGCGCGCGGATGGGCTTGACCACGTAGTCGACGCCGCCGCACTCGAAGCCTTCGACCACGTGCGCGGTTTCCGACAGTCCCGTCATGAACAGCACCGGAATGTGCGCGAGCGCCGGGTTGGCCTTGATGCGGCGGCAGGTCTCGAAGCCCGAGAGGCCGGGCATCAGGCCGTCCAGCAGGATGGCATCGGGCACCACCAGTTCGAGCCGCTGCAGCGCCGCCTCGCCGTCGGCCGCCACGAGCACGGTGTAGCCGCTGGCCTCCAGCGTGTCGCACAGCATGCCCAGGCTGCTGGGGGCGTCGTCCACCACCAGCACCACGGGGCGTTCGGATTCAGGACGAAAGGACGGGGCCGAGGGGAGTGTCTGCATCTTCTGCCAGTGCGTTGCGGAGGTTGTCCAGGTCGAAGCGCGTGACCATGCCGCGCAGCCACGTGCAGGTGGCCGCCGCCGCGGGCGATGCGGCGGTGAGCCTGTCGAGCGCGGTCTGCAGGCCGCGCACGTGGCCCATCTGCACGAGGCGCATGAGTTCGGCGCGGTCGTCTTCAGAGAGCACGAGCTGCGGCGGGCGCATCGCAATCTCTTCCTCGCCCGCGGGCGGCATCGCGTCACTGGCCAGCAGCCATTCGAGGCCCAGGTGCCGCTCCAGCGTGGCGATGAGTTCCGACTCGATCACCGGCTTGCCGACGAAGGCCTGGCAGCCCGCGGCGCGCAGGCGCTCGGTCTGGTTCTCGAACATGTTGGCCGAGACGATGATGATCGGAATGCTCTCGAAGCCCGACGCGCGCACCGAGGTGGCGGTCTGCCAGCCGTCCATGTCGTCCATCGTGAGATCGAGCAGGATGGCCGAGGGCAGCTCTTCGCGCAGGCTGTCGAGGCACTCGGTGCCGCTCGCGGCCTCGCGCACCTCGAAGCCCAGCGGCATCAGCATGCCTGCGAGCATCTGGCGCTGCACGGGCTGGTCGTCCACCACGAGCAGCGTGCGACGTGCGCCGATGTAGCCCGACACCGGCTGCCGCAAGGCGCCGCCCCTGGCTTGCGGGCCGGGGTCGGCCACCTCGCGCAGGTACACGCGCACGCTGAAGGTGCTGCCGGCGGGCGAGGTGTGAGCCATCACCAGTTCGCCGCCCATCAGCGAGGTGAGCAGGGCGGTGATCGTGAGGCCCAGCCCCGTGCCCGGCTCGCCGCGCCGGCGCCCCGCAGCCCCGCGCTCGAAGGGCTCGAAGATGCGCAGGTGGTCTTGCGGCGCGACGCCGATGCCGGTGTCGACCACGTCGAAGCGCAGCACCTCGCGCCGCGCATCGACATGCAGCGTGACGGTGCCGCTGTCGGTGAAGCGCACCGCGTTCGTCAGCAGGTTGATGAGGATCTGCCGCAGCCACTTCGCATCGGCATGCACCCAGGCTGGCAACTCCCCCGCGTGCGTGTAGACGAAGGCCAGGCCCTTGTTCTCCGCCTGCGGCCGCACCATGTGCACCAGCTGGTCGAGAAAGGCGGGCAGTGCGAGCGGCGCCGGCTCCAGCTGCAGGCGTCCGGCCTCGATGCGCGCGAGGTCGAGGAGGCCATCGATCAGCCCGAGCATGTGTTCGCCGCTGCGGTGGATGGTCTGCACGGCCTCGCGCGGAGGGGCGGCGGCATCGCCCTTGAGCAGGATCTGCGAGTAGCCCAGGATGCTGTTGAGCGGCGTGCGCAGCTCGTGCGTCATGCCCGCGACGTAGCGTGTCTTGGCCTGGTTGGCGGCCTCTGCGGCTTCCTTGGCGGTCTGCAGCGCGGCATCGGTGCGGCGGTGGGCTTCGATCTCCAGTGCGAGCAGGTTGTTGTGGCGGTTCGATTCCTCCTGCGCCATCTGCCGGCTCTCGCTGCCCAGCACCACCCACCATGCGGCCACCGCTGCCACCACGGAAAGGAGCGCGAACACTTTCAGAAAGGCCGTGGAGAGCGTCGGATCGCTGGTGCCCGCGATGGCCTCCTGCGCATAGACCACGCCGACCACCGTGGCCAGCAGCGCGATCAACGAAGTGGCGATCAGCAGGTAATGCGCCACGCGGAAGTTGAGCCGCGCCGACAGCGCCGGCGGCAGCAGCGCCTGCAGCCAGCCGCTCATCTGCTCGGCGGCGCGCGAGTCGGTCTTGCAGCGGTCGTGGCAACGCGATTCGAGCGTGCAGCACAGCGAGCAGATCGGCGCGCTGTAGGCGGGGCAGTGCGCCATGTCTTCCGACTCGAAGCTGTTGTCGCACACCGAGCATTTCACGCTCTGGCCGGGCGCCCAGCGGTCGATGTCGGTACGTGCGAGGTAGTAGCGGCCGCGCGTCTTCCAGGCCAGCAGCGGAGACACGGCCATTGCGGTGGCCAGTGCGATGAAGGGCGAGAACGCCTTGGCCCACTGGCCGAGCGCGCCCGAGTACGCCAGCATCGCGAGCGCCGCGGCCACCAGCATCGCGACAAGGCCCACGGGGTTGATGTCGTACAGGTGCGCCCGCTTGAATTCGATGGTCTTCGGGCTCAGGCCCAGCGGCTTGTTGATGACCAGGTCGGCCACCAGCGCGCCGACCCAGGCGATGGCGATGTTGCTGTAGAAGCCCAGCACATGCTCCAGCGCGGCGAACACGCCCAGCGCCATCAGCAGGATCGCGATGACCACGTTGAACACCAGCCACACCACGCGCCCCGGGTGGCTGTGCGTGAGCCGCGCGAAGAAGTTCGACCATGCGAGCGATCCCGCATAGGCGTTGGTGAGGTTGATCTTCATCTGCGACACCACGACGAACAGCACCGTGACGCCGAGAATCCATGCCGGGTCGCGCAGCACGTACGAAAAGCCCGTGAGGTACATCTGCGTCGGCTCGATCGCATGCGCGGCCGGTATCTCGTGCTGCAGCGCGAGGAACGCGAGGAAGGCGCCGCCCATCATCTTGAGCAAGCCCGGCACGATCCAGCCCGGGCCCGCGACCAGCACCGCGGTCCACCAGCGGCCGCGGTTGGCGGCGGTCTTCTCGGGCAGGAAGCGCAGGTAGTCGACCTGCTCGCCGATCTGCACCACCAGCGAGAAGGCCACGGTGGCTGCCGCGCCGAACATCAGCGGATCGAAGCCGCTGCTGTCGGAGGTGCGGCCCACGAGACCGGTGAAGTCGGCGTAGAGCTCGGGCTTCTTCACCATCACCGCGACGAAGGGACAGACGAACAGCACGATCCAGATCGGCTGCGTCCACAGCTGCAGCCCCGAGATGAGCGTGATGCCGCGCGCCACCAGCGGAATGATCACGATGGACGACACCAGGTACAGCAGCCACAGAGGCCAGTCCAGGTACATCTGCAGCGCCAGCGCGAGGATGGCGGCCTCCAGCGCGAAGAAGATGAAGGTGAAGCTCGCGTAGATCAGCGAGGTGAGGGTGGAGCCGAGGTAGCCGAAGCCCGCGCCGCGGGTGAGCAGGTCCATGTCCACGCCGTGCCGCGCCGCGTAGTACGAGATCGGCAGGCCGGTGAGGAAAGTGATGAGCCCCACCACCAGGATGGCCCACAGCGCGTTCGAGAAACCGTAGCTCAGCGCGATGGCCCCGCCGATGGCTTCAAGCGCCAGGAACGAGGTGGCGCCGAACGCCGCATTGGCCACGCGGAACTCCGACCACTTGCGAAAGCTGCGCGGCGTGTAGCGCAGCGCGTAGTCCTCCAGCGTCTCGTTCGCGACCCAGGCGTTGTAGTCGCGGCGGATGCGAAAGATCTTCTGTCCGGAGACGGATGTCATGGCGGGTTCTCGCGGCGGCGGTGGCATGGGCAGGTACAGCAAGAAGCGCTCCCTGTGCCGCTTGCCACCGGCGGGCCACCGATGTCTGGCTCGGGAGTCTGCGGGCAGGGCGGGTCGGCGCCGCTACGTTGAATGACGTATTCGCTTCGGCGCGAGTGATTTCTAAAGTACCAGCCATGGTGCTCGGGGCACCGTCCGATGCACTGCGATGGTGCGCGGCCCACTCGTTTTTCAACCTGCCTGGAGTTCCTGATGTCGCGTGATTCCGATCCTTCCTTCGATGCCCTCGACGCCATGGCCCTGCGCCGCCGCCGCCTGCTGCAGGGCGCCGCCGCCTTGCCCGTGATGGGCTTGAGCGGCCTGAGCTTCGGCCAGTCGCAATTTCCCACCGCCAAGGTCAACACCACCAAGCTCGCGGTGACCGACACCGAAGTCACGGTGGGACAACTGCATTCGTCCACCGGCACCATGGCCATCTCGGAGACCGGCTCCATCCAGGCCGAGCAGCTGGCCATCGACCAGATCAACGCCATGGGCGGCGTGCTGGGCCGCAAGATCAAGGTCATCAAGGAAGACGGCGCCTCCGACTGGCCGACCTTCGCCGAGAAGTCGAAGAAGCTCCTGGTCAACGACCACTGCGCCGCGGTCTTCGGCTGCTGGACCAGCGCCTCGCGCAAGGCGGTGCTGCCGGTGTTCGAGAAGGAGAACGGCCTCCTGTACTACCCCACCTTCTACGAAGGCCTGGAGCAGAGCAAGAACGTGATCTACACCGGGCAGGAGGCCACGCAGCAGATCATCTGGGGCCTCGACTGGGGTGCCAAGGAGAAGAAGGCCAAGACCTTCTTCCTGGTCGGCTCCGACTACATCTGGCCGCGCACCTCGATGAAGATCGCGCGCAAGCACATCGAGAACTTCCAGAAGGGTTCGGTCAAGGGCGAGGAGTACTACCCGCTGGGCCACACCAACTTCAACTCGCTGATCAACAAGATCAAGGTGGCCAAGCCCGACTGCATCTTCGCGGCGGTGGTGGGCGGCTCGAACGTCGCCTTCTACAAGCAGCTCAAGGCCGCGGGCATCACCGGCGACAAGCAGTTCCTGCTGACGCTGGCCGTGACCGAGGACGAGATGACCGGCGTGGGCGGCGAGAACTTCGCGGGCTTCTATTCGTCGATGAAGTACTTCCAGTCGCTCGACAACGAGAACAACAAGAAGTTCGTGGCGGCGTTCAAGGCCAAGTACGGCAAGGACGCGGTGATCGGCGACGTGACGCAGGCGGGCTACCTCGGTCCTTGGCTGTGGAAGGCTGCTGTCGAGAAAGCGGGCAGCTTCGACGTGGACAAGGTGGTTGCCGGATCGCCCGGCATCGAACTGAAGACGGCGCCCGAGGGCTACGTGAAGCTGGATGCGAACCACCACCTGTGGAGCAAGGCGCGCATCGGGCAGGGGCAGCTGGATGGGACGTTCAAGGTGGTGGCGGAGTCGGCCGAGTTGATCAAGCCGGATCCGTTTCCCAAGGGCTACCAGTAAGCCTTTGCGTTTCTCCCTCCCCCTTTGGGGGAGGGCCGGGGTGGGGGCAAGCGGCCGTTGATGAAGCCTTGCGCTTGCAAGTGCCGCC
>NZ_JXQQ01000027.1 GCF_000834655.1 Variovorax paradoxus | reverse complement strand
AGCCGGTCGATCACGGTCTGCAGGGATACCGCGGCGGCGGCGCCCTGCGGGTCCAGCGGCGGGTGGAGGATGAGGTCGCCCTCTATCTTCAGCCGCTCCTGCCAGTTGCGGGCGCTCCGCTCGCCCAGCGGGGCGCTGGAGCCCTTGGCAATCAATTGGGAGAGGTAGCTCATGTGGGATGGCGTGAGGCCGTACTTGGCCGCGACCTTGCTGGAGCCGCCTTCGCCGTCGATAAAGCGGCGCAGCGCCGCGCGACGGGCTTCAGTCAGTTGATCCATTGCAATACTTTACTAAAGATAACTAAGTCAACTGGGAAAAATAACTGATCCCGATGGCGCAAAAGGCGCGCATTGTCGCCGTTGAATTGACTACTTTCTATTAACAAACGACTTGGCCATGGTCAAGCGGGCGCTTGCGTGTTCAGCGCTCGGGTGCAAGCCGCAAGCGCATGCCGTGACGGGCGCAGGTTCGGGACGCATTCCTACGCACGCCGGATCGCGGCGTTCTACGGTGGTTTTTCACAAGCAAATCACCCACCGCAAACGCAGGAGCACCGTCCATGGCATCCAATTCCGCCAGCACCGCCACGAAGCCGAAGACGCGCGAGAAAACCTCCGAGGTCGCCACCCGGCACCGCGCCGTACAGCGCGCACAGGATGCGAAAGATCGCGCGAAGCCCGCCGCCAGCAAATCGAAGAAGCAGGAGGCCGTGCAGGCCGGGCCGCGGCCGCAGCCGGAGAATCCGGTTCCCGCGCAGCACCTGCGCAAGCCCGGCAACGAAGCCGACATGGCGCTGCGCCCGCGCTTCGAGGCGCCCGACTACCAGGGCAGCAACAAGCTCAAGGGGATGACCGCGCTCATCACGGGCGGCGATTCGGGCATCGGGCGCGCGGTGGCCGTGCTCTATGCGCGCGAAGGCGCAGATGTGGCCATCGTCTACCTGGAGGAAGACGCCGATGCCGACGAGACGCGGCGCCATGTGGAGGCCGAGGGCGCGCGCTGTCTGCTCATCAGGGGCGACGTGCGAGACCCGGCCTTCTGCCGCGATTCGGTCGAACGCACGGTGAAGGCTTTCGGCAAGCTGGACATCCTCGTGAACAACGCGGCGTTCCAGCTGCATGCCGCCGCCATCGAGGACATCACCGACGAGCGGCTCGACCTGACGCTGCGCACCAACGTCTACGGCTATTTCCAGATGGCGCGCGCGGCCGTGCCGCACTTGGGCAAGGGCAGCTCGATCATCAACACGGGTTCGGTCACGGGCCTGGAAGGCAGTGCGCAGCTGCTCGACTACTCGACGACCAAGGGCGCGATCCACGCCTTCACCAAGTCGCTCGCGAGCAACCTGCTTGCCAAGGGCATCCGCGTGAATGCCATCGCGCCCGGCCCGGTGTGGACGCCGCTGAACCCGGCCGACCGCCCGGCCGAGGAGGTGAAGGACTTCGGCAAGAACACCGACATGAAGCGGCCCGCCCAGCCGGAAGAGCTGTCGCCCGCCTACGTGTTCCTCGCCGCGCCCAGTTGCGCCAGCTACATCACCGGCATCGTGCTGCCCGTGACGGGGAGCGTGGGCGCGGTGTGAGCGCGGCTTCGACAACCAACCCATCCAGGAGACCGACATGGAAACCACAGACCTTCGCCCCCTCGCCGTGGTGACGGGCGCCTCGTCCGGCATCGGATTTCAACTGGCGCTGCTCGCGGCGCGCAACGGCTACGACCTGCTGATCGGCGCCGACGAGCCTCTGGAGCAGGCCGAGACGGAGCTGCGCGTTCTCGGTGCGAACGTGGCATCGGTGCGCGCCGACTTCGCCACGCGCGACGGCGTCGATGCGCTCCTGGCCGCCACCGAGGGCCGTCCCGTCGAGGCGCTGTTCGCCAATGCGGGCCACGGCCTCGGGCACGGCTTTCTGGACCAGGACTTCCATGACGTGCAGCATGTCGTCAACACGAACATCACCGGCACCATCTACCTCGTGCAATGCGTGGGGCGCCAGATGCGCGAGGCGGGTCAGGGCCGCATCCTGATCACGGGTTCCATCGCGGGCTTCCAGCCCGGGAGCTTCCAGGCGGTCTACAACGGCTGCAAGGCCTTCATCGATTCCTTCGCGATGGCGCTGCGCAACGAGCTCAAGGGAACGGGCGTGTCGGTGAGCTGCCTCATGCCGGGCGTGACCGACACCCACTTCTTCGCGCGCGCCGACATGCTGGACACCC
Organism: Variovorax paradoxus; assembly: GCF_000834655.1. GTDB lineage: Bacteria > Pseudomonadota > Gammaproteobacteria > Burkholderiales > Burkholderiaceae_C > Variovorax > Variovorax paradoxus_F. The sequence continues at coordinate 119,209 of NZ_JXQQ01000027.1, read as the reverse complement.
GCGTCGGCCAGCAGAGCGACAAGGCCGACCCGGCGGACGTGGCCAAGGCCGGCTTCGACGCGATGATGAAGGGCGAAAGCGGCGTGATCGCAGGATGGCGCAACAAGATGCAGGTCGCGCTCTCGCGGGTGATGCCGGGGCCGAAGCTGGCGGAGCAGCATCGCAAGCTGGCGGAGCCTGGGAGTGCGGAGCGGAAGACCGCGTTGTCGTAGCCGCCCTCATTCGACGCATCGGGCGCCCAAAGAAAAACCCTCCGGGCGGTGAACCACCGGGAGGGTTGTGAGGGTTTGGTGCCGCTTGTCGGAATCGAACTGACGACCTTCCGCTTACAAGGCGGGTGCTCTACCAATTGAGCTAAAGCGGCTGAATTTCTTCGGTGCGTGATTCTAGTGGCGGCGTTGCCGGCCGCTGTTTACTTGATGCGCTTGAGCGACGGCCGCGAACCGCCACCGGCCGGCGGGCGCGGCGGCTCGTCGACGGGGTCGGTGGCCGAGCTGGCCGGACCGGCGTCGATCACTTCGCCGCCGTCCTCGCCCGTGACCAGGTGGACGATCTTGCCGGCATCGCCTTCAGTGCCGCGCGAGGCGTCGCGCAACGGCATGCGGGCGGGACCCGTGGGCGAAGCCGGCGCATCGCCGCTATCGACCGCGGGCGCCGGCGCGGGAAACGCCATGCCTTGTCCGTTCTCGCGCGCATAGATCGCGATCACGCGTCCCACCGGCACGCTGATTTCGCGCGCACTGCCTGCGAAGCGGGCCTTGAACTCGATGAAATCGTTGCCCAGCTTGAGCGAGCTGGTCGCGTCGAAGCTGATGTTGAGCACGATCTCGCCGTTCTTCACGTACTCGCGCGGCACCTGGACGGTGTCGTCCACCTGCACCGCGACATACGGCGTGAACCCGTTGTCGGTGCACCATTCGTACAGCGCCCGGATGAGGTACGGGCGGGTGGAGGACGACTCGAGCGCGTTGATCATGAAAAATTTTCTACCGTGCAATCGCAAACTTCTGACTTTTCGCGGAACACCGCGGAACCGGCTTTGCCGGGCCGCTGGTGTTGCCCCCGGAAGGGGGTTGGCGAAGCGACACGAAGTGCGCGAAGCCTGGGGGAGAGCCTATTTACTTGCGCATGACCTTTTCGGACGGGGTGAGCGCTTCGATGTAGGCCGGGCGCGAGAAGATGCGCTCAGCGTACTTCAGAAGCGGTGCCGCGTTCTTGCTGAGGTCGATGCCGTAGTAGTCCAGGCGCCAGAGCAGCGGCGCGATGGCCACGTCGAGCATCGAGAAGTTGTCGCCCAGCATGTACTTGTTCTTGAGGAACACGGGCGCCAGTTGCGTCAGCCGGTCGCGGATGTGCGAACGGGCCTTTTCGATGGCCTTCTCGTTGCCCTTGGTGGTGCGGTTCTCCAACGTGGAGACATGCACGAAGAGTTCCTTCTCGAAGTTGAGCAGGAACAGGCGCACGCGGGCACGGTCGACCGGGTCGCCGGGCATCAGTTGCGGATGCGGGAAGCGCTCGTCGATGTACTCGTTGATGATGTTCGACTCGTACAGGATCAGGTCGCGCTCGACCAGGATCGGCACCTGGCCGTACGGGTTCATCACGCTGATGTCTTCGGGCTTGTTGTAGAGATCGACGTCGCGGATCTCGAAGTCCATGCCCTTTTCGAACAGAACGAAGCGGCAGCGGTGGGAAAAGGGGCAGGTCGTTCCTGAATACAAGACCATCATGGCGAGAGACTCCTAAAAATCAAAAAGAGTGGGTCGCGTTGGCAACCCACTCTGTGGGACCGGATGCACGAGGCATGACCGGTCGGCGTGGACGGAACTACTTGACGTCTTTCCAGTACGAGGCGTTCAGTCGCCACACAAAAACCACCGACATGGCCAGGAACAGCAGGACCCAGACGCCGATGCGGATGCGGGTGTTCTGCGCGGGTTCGGCCATCCACTGCAGGTAGCTCACCAGGTCGCCGACGGCATTGTCGTACTGCACGGGCGTCAGGGTGCCGGGGGTGGCTTGCTCCCACTTGCCCGTGAACACGTCGGTTTGATGGCCATGCTGCTCGACCTTGGCGTAGACCGGCCGGCGTTCGCCTTGCAGTTCCCACAGCGGGTTGGGCATGGCGACGCTCGGGAACACGAGGTTGTTCCAGCCGGTGGCCTTGGTGTCGTCGCGGTAGAAGGTGCGAAGGAAGGTGTAGAGGTAGTCGGCGCCGGTGCCGCCGTGGCCGGCACGCGAGCGCGCGACCAGCGTGAGGTCGGGCGGCGTGGTGCCGAACCATTCCTTGGCCTGGCGCGCGTCGATGTTGGCCTTCATGGTTTCGCCGACCTTGTCGGTCGTGAACAGAAGGTTGTCCTTGATCTGCTGCTCGGAGATGCCGATGTCCTGCAGGCGGTTGTAGCGCATGAAGGCCGCCGAGTGGCAGTTGAGGCAGTAGTTGACGAACAGCTTGGCGCCGTTCTGCAGCGACTGCACGTCGGTCGTCTTGTTGGGCGCCTTGTCCCAGGCCAGGCCGCCCGATTCGGCCGATGCTGGGGCCGAGAAGGTCAGCCCCAGCGCCAGACCCAAGGTAGCCATGACCGCGAGCCAGCCGGAAATTCTTTTCTTCATCGTGTTTCTCTCAAGCTCTTGCACTTCTCGTGTCTCGTCTCAATGCGCGGCGAAGACCACGCGCTCGGGCACGGGCTTGAATTCGCCCTTGCGGCTCCACCAGGGCATCAGGAGGAAGAAGCCGAAGTAGAAGAGCGTGCCGATCTGCGAGATGGTCTGGGCGATGTCGAGGGCGAACGAGCCGATGACCAGGTTGCCCCAGACGCCCGGCGGCTGGATGCCCAGGTAGCCCAGGATCAGGAAGAAGAAGACGAACACGCCATACACATACTTGTGCCAGCTCGGGCGATAGCGGATCGACTTGACTTCGCTGTGGTCCAGCCACGGCAGGAAGAACAGGATGATGACCGAGCCGCCCATCACGACCACGCCCCAGAACTTCGCGTCGAAGGCCTTGAGCAGAAAGATGGCCACGGCCGCCACGACGACGATCGCGATCTTCAGTGCCGTGCCCGACTTGCCCTTGACGAAGTTCAGGATGGCCGCCGCGCCGATGATGAGGGCGAACACGTTCACCATGTCGTCTGTCGTTGCGCGCAGCATCGAATAGAACGGCGTGAAGTACCAGACCGGGGCGATGTGGTTGGGCGTCTTCAGCGAATCGGCGGGGATGAAGTTGTTGTACTCCAGGAAGTACCCACCGGCTTCGGGCGCGAAGAAGATCACCGCCGAGAAGATCGTGAGGAACACCACCACGCCGAAGATGTCGTGCACCGTGTAGTACGGATGCGACGGAATGCCGTCCAGCGGATGGCCGTCGGGGCCGCGGTTGGCCTTGATCTCGATGCCGTCGGGGTTGTTGGAACCCACTTCGTGCAGCGCGATCAGGTGGGCCACCACGAGGCCCAGCAGCACCAGCGGCACCGCGATCACGTGGAAGCTGAAGAAGCGGTTCAGCGTGGCGTCGCTCACCACGTAGTCGCCGCGGATCAGGAGGGCCAGGTCAGGACCGATGAACGGGATGGCGGCGAACAGGTTCACGATCACCTGGGCGCCCCAATAGGACATCTGGCCCCAGGGCAGCAGGTAGCCCATGAAGGCTTCGGCCATGAGGCAAAGGAAGATCGCGCAGCCGAACACCCAGATCAGCTCGCGGGGCTTGCGATAGCTGCCGTACATGAGGCCGCGGAACATGTGCAGGTACACCACGATGAAGAACGCCGAGGCGCCCGTCGAGTGGATGTAGCGGATGAGCCAGCCCCAGGGCACGTCGCGCATGATGTACTCGACCGATGCGAACGCCTGGTTCGCGTCGGGCTTGTAGTGCATCACGAGGAAGATGCCGGTGACGATCTGGATCACCAGGACCAGCATCGCCAGCGAGCCAAAGATGTACCAGAAGTTGAAGTTCTTCGGCGCGTAGTACTTGCCCCACTGGTCGTTCCAGAGCTTGGTCAGCGGGAAGCGGTTGTCGACCCAGTTGAGCAGCTTCGCGCCGGCGGGCGCGTTGGGGGAAATTTCGTGGTATTCAGCCATGTTCTTCTTCTGCCTCAGGCCTTCTTGGAGTCTTCACCGATCAGGAGCTTGGTGTCCGACAGGTACATGTGCGGGGGCACAGGCAGGTTGTCGGGTGCGGGCTTGTTCTTGAAGACGCGGCCGGCCAGGTCGAACGTGGAACCGTGGCAAGGACAGAGGAAGCCACCTTCCCAGTCGGCCGGCAGCGAGGGCTGCGGTCCGGCCTGCAGGCGATCCACCGGCGAGCAGCCCAGGTGGGTGCAGATGCCCACCACGACCAGCACCTCGGGCTTGATCGAGCGGTGCTCGTTCTGCGCGTACTTGGGGGTGAATTCGTCGGGGTGACGCTTGGAGAGCGGATCGGCCAGCTGGCCGTCCAGCTTGGGCAGTTCGGCAACCTGCTCGGGGCTGCGCTTGAGGATCCAGACCGGCTTGCCGCGCCATTCGACGGTCATTTTCTCGCCGACCTTGAGCGCCGAGATGTCGACTTCGACAGCGGCGCCGGCGGCCTTGGCCTTCTCGGAAGGCTGGAAAGTGCTCACAAATGGAACTACGGTGGCCACGCCACCCGCTACGCCGGCACAGCTGGATGCGATCAACCACGTCCGCTTGCTTGTGTCGATCCGGGGCGAGCCGGAGGTCATGTCACTCATGGGGATCCTCTTGTCTTCTTCGCTGGAGCAGGGGTCAACCCGCGATTGTAGCGGGCCGCTGGAGGGATATTCAATGGGCGCCATGCGCGTGGCCGGCGGCCGATGATCGGCGCGGCGCGTCCGCGGAGCGCCGGCCATGCGAAGGCGGCAACGGTGGCGAGGGCGGCAAGGCCTCTCGCCGGACGGACTTCAGTTCAGGAGCCCGTGCTGCGTCGCTTCGTGGACCGCCTGGGTACGCGACTTGACCGCCAGCTTGCGATAGATGCTCTTGGCGTGGAACTCGATCGTGTTGACCGACAGGTACACCGCCTCGGCGATCTGCCGGTTGCTCCAGCCCTGTGCGATCAGGCGCAGCACCTTGAGTTCGCGCGGGGACAGCAGCGCCGGCACCGACCGTGGCGCCGCGGCGTGTTCGGCGCGCCCCTCGGTCCGCGGCTCGGTGCGGATGGGCTCGATCGTGCGCGTCTTGGCCGACGCCGCGATCAGCCCGAGGATGCGCCGCGCGACACGCGAGTCCATCGGCGCGCCGCCGCGCTCGATCGAGCGCAGCAGGAACGACAGCTCGGCATCGTCCGCCTCGGTCAAGAGGTAGCCGATGGCGCCCGCTGAGATTGCGGCGTTCACCAGTTCGTGGTCGTCGGACGGCGACATGGCGATGGTCTCGATGTGCAGGTAGGTCCGGCGGATGTGGGCGATGAGCGAGACGCCTTCGCTGCGCGGCAGGCGCATGCCGACCAGCACGAGGTCGTAGGGCAGCGAGGCCAGGAGGTTGCACGCCTCGGCGCGCGTGGAGGCCACCACGACGCGGCGGCCCGGCGCAAGGTTGCCCAGTATGCGACGCATCCGGTCGGCCACTGCGGGATCGTCCTCGACGATCAACGCGCCATGAAAGATGCTCACGTACGACGGCTGGGACGCCGAAGGCATCGGTGCTGTTCTCGCAGGGTGACAGGAAAGATTGATGGCCACGCTCGTCCCTCTTCGCTACGCAAGGTAGCTTCCAAATGTTGACTTTCGTTTCAGATGTCGCAGGAACGATGCCCGCGCAGAAACACGTCAACCGGAACCCGAGAGCCAAAGCCAGTAGCGCTTTGATTTCATTGGGAAATCTGTCGAAAAAGGGACGCTGACCACCCTTTCGACACGGCCTTTCCGAGGTCGCTTTTGCGGCGTTGTTACGTGCCTGTGACGACCGGTGTTACGTAGCACCGGGCCACGCGGGACACGCCGGAAAACGCCGCGCAACCAGCCCATCCCATATTCGCGTGATGCCCGCGAAACCGCATGGGTACTGGGTTTGCGCGCCATGCCAGGTTGCCGGCCGCGTATCGGCCGACCCACATAACCAAAGAACTACTGATACCGGTGATGTTCACCAAAGCACTCGATTCCTAGCATCCGTTGCATTGGGTAACTCAATGAAACCCAACCCTGCTTCGAGGCTGCGAGGGACATGTCGGGCTCGCGAAGTTGTCATCGATCCATCAAGGAAAACAGTCCAAATGACTACACGCAAGAACGCCGGTTCGGTTCGCACCATCACCATCAACCGCTACACGGGTGTCAGCCGCGTCCTCGCTTCTGTCCTGGTGGGTGCCGGCTTCGTCATGACGCTGCCTGTGGCCCAGGCGCAGGTCACCATCGGCGGCAACAACATCGCCACACCCGGCAATCCCAATCCGCTGAGCAACAACAACGGCGTCCTGGTTGCGACCAACGGCGGCATCAGCACCAACACCCTCAGCACCGTCAACGTGACGGCATCGCGCGGCACGATCAATACGCTGAGCGCAACCAGCCTCAGCGCCGGCACCGTCACTGCCACCAGCGTCAGTGCGACCAACGTGTCGGCCACCAACGGCACCGTCACCAACCTGAGCGCAGGCACCGTCAATGCCGCCAGCGTCAGCGCAACCAACGTGTCGGCCGCCAACGGCACCGTCACCAACCTGAGCGCCGGCACGGTCAACACCGCCAGCGTCAGCGCAACCAACGTGTCGGCCAGCAACGGCACCATCACCAACCTGAGTGCCGGCACAGTCCGGACCAACAGCGTCAGTTCGACCAACGTGTCGGCGACCAACGGGACCATCACCAACCTCAGCGCCGGCACCGTCAACACCGCCAGCGTCAGCGCAACCAACGTCTCGGCCACCAACGGGACCGTCACCAACCTGAGCGCCGGTAGCGTCAACACCGCCAGCGTCAGCGCGACCAACGTGTCGGCCACCAACGGGACCATCACCAACCTGAGCGCAGGCACCGTCAACACCGCCAGCGTCAGCGCGACCAACGTGTCGGCCACCAACGGCACCATCACAAATCTGAGCGCCGGTACCGTCAACAGCGCGAGCGTGAGCGCGACCAACGTCTCGGCCACCAACGGCACCATCACAAATCTGAGCGCCGGCACCGTCAACGCCGCCAGCGTCAGCGCGACCAACGTGTCGGCCGCCAACGGCACCGTCACCAACCTGAGCGCCGGCACCGTCAACACCGCCAGCGTCAGCGCGACCAACGTGTCGGCCGCCAACGGCACCGTCACCAACCTGAGCGCCGGCACCGTCAACACCGCCAGCGTCAGCGCAACCAACGTGTCGGCCGCCAACGGCACCTTCACCAACCTGAGCGCCGGCACCGTCAACACCGCCAGCGTCAGCGCAACCAACGTGTCGGCCACCAACGGCACCATCACCAACCTGAGCGCAGGCACCGTCAACACCGCGAGCGTCAGCGCCACCAACGTGTCGGCCACCAACGGCACCATCACCAACCTGAGCGCAGGCACCGTCAACGCCACCAGCGTCAGCGCCACCAATGTGTCGGCTACCAATGGCACCATCAACAACCTGTCCACCACCAGCATCTCGGCCAACACGGGCACGATCAACACGCTGAGCGCGACCAGCATCACGGCCGGCACGGTCAGCGCGGGCAACGTGACCACCGGCAACCTGTCGTCGGGCAACGGCACGATCCAGTCGCTCACCTCGACCAACATCCTGGCGACCGGCGTGACCTCGACCAACGTCGTCGCGACGGGCCTCACATCGACCAGCGTCCTGACGACCAACCTGACGGCCAACACCGGCAGCATCTCGACGCTCACCTCGACCAACGTCAGCACCACGCAGCTGACGGCATCGAACGGCACGATCAACACGCTGAGCGCGGCCAACGTCAGCACGACCAACCTGTCGGCTTCCAACGGCACGATCAACACGCTGAGCGCAGCCAACGTCAGCACGACCAACCTGTCGGCTTCCAACGGCACGATCAACACGCTGAGCGCGGCCGCCGTCAGCACGACCAACCTGTCGGCCTCCAACGGCACGATCAACACGCTGAGCGCGGCCAACGTCAGCACGACCAACCTGTCGGCTTCCAACGGCACGATCAACACGCTGAGCGCAGCCAACGTCAGCACGACCAACCTGTCGGCCTCCAACGGCACGATCAATACGCTGAGCGCAACCAACGTCAGCACGACGAACCTGACGGCCAATGCCGGAACGATCAACACCCTGAGCGCGACCAACGTCAGCACGACGAACCTGACGGCCAACGCCGGCACGATCAACACGCTGAGCGCAACCAACGTCAGCACGACGAACCTGACGGCCAACGCCGGCACGATCAACACGCTGAGCGCAACCAACGTCAGCACCGCGAACCTCTCGGCCAGCAACGGCACGATCAACACGTTGAGCGCGACCAATGTCAGCACGACGAACCTGTCGGCGGCCAATGGCACGATCAACACGTTGAGCGCCACCAACGTGAGCACCACCAACCTATCGGCAGCCAACGGCACGATCACGAACCTGTCGGCCAGCCGCGGCACGATCAACACGCTGAGTGCCACCAACGTCAGCACCACCAACCTGTCGGCAGCCAGCGCAACCATCAATGCACTGACCGCCAACACGGTTGCCGCAACCACGGTGAACGCCAGCACCGTCAATGCCAGCACGGTGAACGCCAGCACGGTGAACGCCACCACGGTGAATGCCACCACGGTGAATGCCAACACCGGCAACTTCCAGACGCTGACGGCGGCCAATGGCAACATCACGGTGCTGAACACGCAGACGGGCAACATCACGACGATCAACGCGGTGACCGGCAACGTCACCACCTTGAACGCAGGCACGGTGAACGTCACCGGCAACGTGACGGCCGGCGGCACGGTCACCGCGGGCAACGGCATGGTCGCCAACGGCCGCGTGCAGAACGTGGCACCCGGCATCCTGCCGACGGATGCCGCCAACGTGTCGCAGTTGAACCAGGTGCGCAGCGAGGTGCAGGACATGCGCAAGACGGCGAGCACTGGCGCGGCGATCGCCCTGGCGGCCGCCTCGGTGCCGGCGCTGGAAGCGGGCAAGAGCTTCGGCATCGGGGTGGGCGTGGGCTCCTACGACGGCCGCTCGGCAGTCGCCGCGGCAGCCAGCTTCCGCCTGAGCGAGTCGGCCCAGATCAAGGTGAACTTCGGCAGCGGCAACAACGGCAAGGTCGGCGGCGGCATCGGCGCCTCCTGGTCCTGGTAGTCCGCCTCGGAGGCACCCGAGGCGCCAATGCGCGAGGGGTGCTCCAACGCATGAAATCGAAGGCCGGCACCTATACTGGGTGACCGGTCTTTTTCGTTGCAGCAAGGGTCGGGGCCAGTGTCTTCGGCAGCCCTCCCGATCCGTCCATCACACGGCCACATGACCACTTCTTCCATCGCGCCAGCACCCGTCCCTTCCGAAGACGTCGAGGACAACGCGCCTCGCCTGCTGGAGCAAGGCCTCGTGCTGCACCGCCAGGGCCTGTTCGCCGAGGCGCTGAAGGTCTACGAAAAGCTGCTCGCCCGATTTCCCGCACACGCCGACGCGCTGCACCTGACGGGCGAGGCGCTGTACCGGCAAGGCCGCCCGCGGCTCGCGCTCAACTACGTGAACCGGGCGATCGCGCAATCGGCGCATCACTTCTACTTCAACACCCGCGCGACGATCTTCATGCACCTGGGCTTGCTGGCCGAAGCGCAGCAGGACCTGCGCCGCGCGATCAAGGCGTTTCCGAACTACCCCGAGGCGTTCGTGAACCTGTCGGCGGTCTACCGCCAGCAGAAGAAATTCCGGCAGGCGCGCGAGGCCGCGGCCGATGCCACGCGCCTCGCGCCGCAGGTGCCCGCGGCATGGAACAACGCCGGCGCGATCGATATGGAGCAAGACCGCTTCGACGAAGCCGTCGTGCAGTTCCAGCAGGCCCTGAAGCTCGACGCGAACTACACCGCCGCCCACAAGAACATCGGCAAGATCCGCGCGCACCAGAAAGACTGGGCCGGCGCCCTCGCCTCGCTGGAGCAGGCCGCGGCCGACCCGCGCGACTTCGAGGCCTCGTACCTGCTCGCCAGGGCGCTGCTCAGCGCCGGCCGCACCGAAGACGCCATCGCGCCCATGCAGCACGCCATGCGCAACTGGCCGGCCGTCGAGCGCCGCAAGGCGCTGTCCGATCCGGAAGGCGTGGCGGCGCTCTATGGCGTGTGCGGCGCGCTCGAGGGCGTGTCGATGCGCTTTGCGGAATCGGCCGAGCTCTACCAGCTCGCGCTCGACAGCCTGCCGGAGCACGAGTTGCTGCTGAACAACCTGGGCACGGTGAACTTCCGGCTTGGCCATTTCGACACCGCCATCGAGGTGCTCAAGAAGGCGCTCGCAGTGCACCCGAAGCAGGTGCTCGCGCGATGCAACCTGGGCGTCACCTATGTGATGGCCGGCCAGTCGGAGGCTGCCATCGCGGAGTTCGAGCAGTGCCTGCGCGACGACCCGAACTTCATGCCCGCCATGGTGTGGATGCTGGGCGAGAAGGCCCACATCGCCGACTGGCGCGGCGTGCCCGAACTGCGCGAGCAGATCGCCGCGCACCTGGACAACCCGGGCAACGACCAGACGGTGTCGTCGTTCATCCTGATGTCGAACTACGACGACGCGCGGCGCCTGATGGCATGGACTCAGCGGTCCGCCACGCTGGCCGACAAGAGCGCGGGCATCAAGCCTTTTTCCGATGCAGCGGACGCGGGCGTGCGCCGCACCTCACCGCGCATCCGCGTGGGCTATTACTCGTTCGACTTTCGCAACCACCCGGTCGCGCACCTCACGGCCGAACTCTTCGCGCGGCACGACCGCAAGGACTTCGAGGTGTTCGCGTACTCCTACGGGCCCGACGACGGCCACCCGGCGCGCGCGCGCATTGCCGCCGCCGTCGAGCATTTCGTGGACATGCAGGGCCAGTCGATCCAGCAGATGGCCGAGCGCATCCGAGAGGACGAGATCGACATCCTCATCGACCTCTCGGGCGACACGCGCGGCGCCAAGCCGCAGGTGATGGCCTACCACGCGGCGCCCGCGCAACTCATGTGGCTGGGCTACATGGGCACCAGCGGCACGCCGAACTACGACTACCTGGTGTCCGACAACTTCCTCTCGCCGCCGGGCACGGAAGACTGCTACTCCGAGAAGCTGCTGCGCCTGCCCGAGACCTTCCAGGTGATCGATTCGCAGCGCCCCACCAGCCCCGCGAGAGCCACGCGCGCCGACCACGGGCTGCCCGAGGACGCCTTCGTGCTGTGCAACTTCTCGCAGTCGTTCAAGATCCAGCCGGAGACCTTCGCGGCCTGGGTGCGCATCGTGCAGCGCATTCCGAACGCGGTGCTGTGGCTCGCGCAGGGCCCGGGCGGCTTCGAGCCCAACCTGCGCGCGCAATGGGAGGCCGCGGGCCTGCCGGCCGGGCGCCTCGTCGTCTCGCCGCGCATGCCGATCGACAGGCACCTGGCCCGCATCGGCCTGGGCGACCTGTTCATCGACACCTTCCCCTACAGCAGCGGCGCGACGGCCAACGACGTGCTCTGGGCCGGCGTGCCGCTGCTCGCGCTCACCGGCACGACGATGGTCTCGCGCATGGCGGGCAGCCTGCTGGGTGCCATCGGACTTCCGGAGCTGGTGGCAACGAGCCACGACGAGTACATCGAGAGGGCCGTTCACTACGCCACGCATCCGGACGAACTGGCGGCGCTGCGCGCCCGGCTGGCCGAGGCGAAGGCCGCGCGCCGCGGCTATTTCGATACGCCGCGCTTCGTGCGGCACCTGGAGGACGGCTTCCGGCAGATCGCTGCGCGCAGCCGCGACGGCCTGCCGGCTGAGCACATCGCCGTCGCCCTGCGGCCGCTGGAGAAGTGAGCAATCGCGGGCATACTCGGCACTCCTTCAACAGCAGAGCTCCAGCAGCCTTTTGAATCATGAGCATCCTCAGTGAATTCAAGGAATTTGCCGTCAAGGGCAACGTCATCGACCTGGCGGTCGGCGTGATCATCGGCGCGGCGTTCGGCAAGATCGTCGACTCGCTGGTCTCCGACATCATCATGCCGGTGGTGGGCCTGGTGTTCGGCAGGCTCGATTTCTCCAACCTCTACCTGGTGCTCGGAACGGCACCCGCCGGCGTGGCGAACACGCTGGCCGATCTGAAGAAAGCCGGCGTGCCGGTGCTGGCCTACGGCAGCTTCATCACCGTGGCGGTGAACTTCGTGATCCTAGCGTTCATCATCTTCATCATGGTCAAGCAGATCAACAGGCTGCGCAAGACCGACGACGCAGCGCCCGCCGCACCGGCCGCGCCGCCTGAAGACATCGCGCTGCTGCGCGAAATCCGCGACAGCCTCAAGCGCCCCTGAGCGCCTAGGCGCTTCCCAGCGTCCTCGCCATGCGAAGCGCCTCGACGAGGCTCGACGCATCGGCCAGGCCGGTGCCTGCGATGTCGAACGCGGTGCCGTGATCGGGGCTGGTGCGCACCAGCGGCAGCCCGAGCGTCACATTCACGCCCTTCTCCACGCCGAGGTACTTGACCGGGATCAGGCCCTGGTCGTGGTACATCGCGATCACCACATCGAACTCGCCGCTGTCGGGCACGCCGTGCCGGGCGCGGGCGCGCATGAACACGGTGTCGGGCGCATGAGGCCCGTTGGCGTCGATGCCCTCGGCGCGCGCGGCCGCAATGGCCGGCGCGATGGTCTCGCGCTCCTCCGAACCGAAGAGACCGCCCTCCCCCGCATGGGGATTGAGGCCCGCGACGCCGATGCGCGGCGCGCGGCCCAGCGCGTGGGAGAGCGCACGGTGCGTGATGCGCAGCGTCTGCAGCACGCCCTCGAAATGCACCGCCTCGATGGCGTTGCGCAGCGACATGTGGATGCTCACGAGCACGGTGCGCAGCTCGTCGTTGGCCAGCATCATGCGCACCGGCACGTCGGCGACGCTCCGACCCAGGTGCGCGGCCGCCTCGGCCTGCAGGAGTTCGGTGTGGCCGGGGTACGGAAAGCCGGCCGCGGCCAGCGCCTCCTTGTGCAGCGGCGCGGTCACGATGGCGGCGATTTCGCCGCGCAGCGCAGCCCGCGCGGCCCACACCACGCAATCGCCCGCCGCGCGGCCGGCCTCGGCACTGACCTGCCCCATCACGATGTTCGCCGGCGGTGCGATCACCTGCAGCACCGGAATGCAGCCGGGCGGCAGGGTGCTCACCTCGGCCACGGTCTCGATCTGCGCGACGGGCCATGCGGGTCGCCCCGGCCCGGCCAGGGCTTGCGATGCGCGCCGCAGCGTGGCCACGTCGCCGGCCACGAAGGCGCCGCGGGTCGCACCGGGTGCATCGCGGAAGGCCTTGGCGATGATCTCGGGGCCGATGCCCGCGGGATCGCCCAAGGTGATGGCGATGGCTCCGCTCATGCCGGATTGTCGATATCGATGAACTCGTGCTTGAGCCCGAGCTGCGCAGCCACGTGCGCGGCCACGGCCTGCGCGCCGTAGCGCTCGGTCGCGTGGTGCCCGCAGGCCAGGAAAGCCACGCCCATCTCGCGCGCGTAGTGCGCTTGGGGCTCCGAGATCTCGCCGGTGATGAAGGCGTCGGCACCGGCCGCGATGGCCGCTTCGAAGTAGCCCTGCGCGCCGCCGGTGCACCAGGCGATGTTCTTGATGGGACGGTGCGCCGTGTCCAGCAGGGTCACGGGGCGCTCGAGCACCTTCTCGACGTGCGAGGCGAGCGCCTTGGCGCTGGCGAAGTGCTCGCCGTTCTCGCGCGCGCCGAGGAAGCCGAGTTCCTGCTCCCCGAAGCGCCCGCCCGAACCCGCGTGCGCCACGAGCCCCAACTGCAGCCCGAGCTGGGCGTTGTTGCCCAGTTCAGGATGCGCATCGAGCGGCAGGTGGTAGGCGAAAAGATTGACGTCGTCGCCGAGCAGCAGGCCCAGCCGCTGCTTCATCCAGCCGGTGACGCAGCCGTCCTGGCCGCGCCAGAACAGGCCGTGGTGGACGAAGATGGCATCGGCGTCGGCGTGGATCGCGGCCTCGATCAGCGCGCGGCTGGCGGTCACGCCCGAGACGATCTTGCGGACCACGGTGCGCCCTTCGACCTGCAGGCCGTTGGGTCCGTAGTCCTTGAAGCGCCCGGGGGCCAGCAACAGGTCGAATGCGTGGAGCAGTTCGTGTCGTGTGGTGCTCATCGCGACATTGTCGCGCTCCCCGGGGCCCCGACGCCATCGCGCATGGCATGGCCGCGCGCGGCCAGTGGCCACAGCGCGAGCAGGAAGCCCAGCGCCGCCAGCGCCGCGACGTAGTGCGCCGGCGCCATCGTGTCGTGCTGCAGCCAGAGCGTGAGAATCACCGGCGTGAGCCCGCCGAAGACCGCATACGACATGTTGTAGGCAAACGAAAGCCCCGTGAAGCGCACCGGCGCCGGAAAGGCGCGCACGCCCGCGATCGGCACCGTGGCGATGGCGCCCACGAAGAAGCCGACCAGCCCGTAGTGCCAGAACAGCGTGGCCGGCGTGCCGGGCAGTCCCGTATAGAACAGGTAGGCCGTGGCGAACAAGCCGCCCCAGCCAATCAGCATGACTGCGCGCGTGCCGATGCGGTCGCTGGCCCAGCCGACGATCACGCAGCCGATGGTCAGCGTCAGCGTGGCGAGCGCATTGGCTTCGAGCGCGAGCGCGGCCGGGATGTGGTGCACCTTCTGCAAGTAGGTGGGCGTGTAGAGCACCACCACCACGATCGCGGCCGACAGCACCCAAGTCTGCAGCGCGACGTACACACAGGCCAGCCGGTGCTCCCGCAGCACGGTGCGCAGCGGCATCTCGCGGGCGACCGACTTCAGGCCGGCCAGTTCCTTGAAGACCGGCGTCTCGTGCAGGAAGCGGCGCAGGTACACCGACACCAGCCCGAACACGCCGCCCAGGATGAACGGAATGCGCCAGGCGAAATCGCTCACCTGCTCCGGCGAGTAGTGGCGGTTGATCGCCACCGCGACCAGTGAACCCAGCAGGATGCCGCCGGTGATGCCCGAGGTCAGCGTGCCGATGCCCAGGCCGTAGCGCTTGACCGGCACGTGCTCGCCGACGAACACCCAGGCGCCGGGCATCTCGCCGCCGATGGCCGCGCCCTGCAGCACGCGCATCGCCAGCAGCAGCAGGGGCGCCGCCACGCCGATGCTCGCGTAGGTGGGCAGCAGGCCGATCACCAGCGTGGGCGCGGCCATCAGGAAGATCGACAGCGTGAACATGCGCTTGCGGCCCAGCAGGTCGCCGAAATGCGCGATGACGATGCCGCCCACGGGACGCGCGAGGTAGCCGGCCGCGAAGATGCCGAAGGTCTGCAGTTGCCGCAGCCAGTCGGGCATGTCGGCGGGAAAGAACAGCCCGCCCAGCACCGTCGCGAAGAAAACGTAGATGACGAAGTCGTAGAACTCCAGCGTTCCGCCGAGGGCCGAAAGAGCGAGGGTCTTGTAGTCGCGCGCGTCGAGCGTGCGTGCCGGAGCGGGCTTTGGGCCGTCCGCGAGGGTTGCTTCTGAAGTCATGGCTGGCAGGGAAATCGTGACCGCGCGCGCCGGCCGTGGAACCGGATGGGAAAGCAGGACATGGCGCGCGGAGGAAATGCCTGGCCGCATCCGCCGGGTGGGCAGTGCGGGAGGCCTGAAAGTTGGGAGCCGGGTGGGATCGCTCCGCGATGCTAGGGGTTATCCCGTATTCACGCAGCCTGGCTTTGCCAATCTCGACCGCGCGGCGCGGTCTATCGCTGGCGTCATTGAGGGACAATTGCAAACAACGCGCCCTTCGTCGGCCCTTTCGAACGTCTTTTCCACCAAGTTTCATGAAACGCACCTGGCTGCTCTTTGCCCAAGCCGTGACCGTCCTGCTGGCGGCCTATTTCGTCGTCGCGACGCTCAAGCCCGAATGGATCAACAAGCGCGCGACCTCGCTCGGTGGCGTGGTGTCGATCGTCGAGGCGCCGGCCGGCGCCCCGAGCCTGCCGCCTGTCGGCAGCCTGAGCGCGGCCGCCAAGAAGGCCTCGCCGGCGGTCGTGAGCATTAACACCAGCAAGGCGGCGCAGCGCCATCCGCGCAGCAACGACCCCTGGTTCCGCTTCTTCTTCGGCGACCAGGGCGACCAGCCCCAGGTGGGCCTGGGCAGCGGCGTGATCGTGAGCACCGACGGCTACATTCTCACGAACAACCACGTGGTCGAGGGCGCCGACGAGATCGAGGTGACCCTGAACGACAGCCGCCACGCGCGCGGCAAGGTGATCGGCACCGACCCCGACACCGACCTGGCCGTGCTCAAGATCGAGCTCGACAAGCTCCCGGTGATTGTTCTGGGCAACTCTGACGAACTGCTGGTGGGCGACCAAGTGCTGGCCATCGGCAACCCCTTCGGCGTGGGCCAGACCGTGACCAGCGGCATCGTCTCGGCGCTGGGCCGCAACCAGCTGGGCATCAACCAATTCGAGAACTTCATCCAGACCGACGCGGCCATCAACCCCGGCAACTCGGGCGGTGCGCTGATCGACGTCAACGGCAACCTGCAGGGCATCAACACCGCGATCTACTCGCGTTCGGGCGGCAGCATGGGCATCGGTTTCGCCATTCCCGCGTCGATGGCCAAGATCGTGCTCGAGGGCATCGTGAAGGAAGGCCAGGTGCGCCGCGGCTGGATCGGCGTGGAGCCGAACGACCTCTCGCCCGAACTGGCCGAGACCTTCGGCGTGAAGGCCGATGCGGGCGTGATCATCACCGGCGTGCTGCAGAACGGCCCCGCCGCCAAGGCCGGCATCCGGCCGGGCGACGTGATCACCTCGGTGGGCGAGAAGAAGACCGACAACGTGCAGGCCCTGCTGACCGCCGTGGCCGGCCTGAAGCCCGGCGACACGTCGCGCTTTGCGCTGCAACGCGGCAGCGACAAGATGGAACTGGATGTGACGCCGGGGCTGCGCCCCAAGAACCCGGTCCGGCAAGTGCCGAATCAGCAGGAATAAGGCTCGCTCCCGGGCGTGGCGAACTTCGTGTCGCTACGCCGCCCGCCCTATCCGGGACAACACCTGAGGCCCGGTGAAGCCGGTTCCTCGGTGTTTCAGGCAGATGCCGGGCTTGGGTGCCGGGCTTGGCGTGATCCCTTGGCCTTCAGCTCGAAGCTGACGAATCGACGTTTTCTTCTTCCGGCTTCTTGCCCTGGGCAAAGTAGCGCGCGCCGATGATGCCCACCTCGTACAGCAGGCACATCGGCACGGCCAGCGCCAGTTGCGAGACCACGTCGGGCGGCGTGAGCACCGCGGCCACCACGAAGGCCACCACGATGAAGTAGCCGCGGAAGGACTTCAGCTTCTCGATGGTCACCATCTCGAAGCGCACCAGCAGCATCACCACGATCGGCACCTGGAAGGCGACGCCGAACGCGATGTAGAGCGACAGGATGGCCTCCACGTACGACGAGATGTCGGGCGTGGCCGCCACCGCGGCGGGCGTGAACTTCTGGATGAAGCTGAACATCTTGTCCAGCACGAAGAACTGCACGAAGGCGATGCCCGCATAGGCCAGCAGGCTGCCGAAGAAGATCAGCGGCAGCGCAAAGCGCTTTTCGTGGCTGTAGAGCCCCGGCGCAACGAACATCCAGGCCTGGTACATGAGCCACGGCAGCGCCAGCAGCACGGCCGTCATCATCAGCACCTTGAGCGGCACGAAGAACGGCGAGAACACGCCGATGGCGATCAGCTTGGCGTCCGGCGGCATGTGCGCGCGGATGGGCATCGCGATCAGGTCGATGAGGCCGCCCGGGCCCGGCCAGATGGCCAGCAGGATGCCAGCGACCGCCAGCCCGTAGACGCAGTAGAGCAGGCGGTCGCGAAGCTCGACCAGGTGCTGCACGAACGGCTGCTCGGTGCCCGCCAGCTCGTCTTCTTTGTCTTTGTTCTTGTCGTCGGAATCGGCCATTGGGAAAGGAAAGAGCGTGGCTTCGGCCGGCGTGCGGCAAGCGAGAAACGCGGGGGTGTTGAAGCGCTAGTTGATCTTGTGGGGGCGAAAGCGCGCCACGCGCGCCGCACCCGACAACGCCTTGGTGCGGACGCCGTTGCGCGCCTTGTACCAATTCGGCGTGGCGCCCTGCTTCAGGCGCCAGTTCTTGCGGGGGTGCTTGTACTCGGGCACCGGGGCTTCGGGCTCGGCCAGGGCCGAGAGCGTTTCGCCGGAGCCGGAGAACTGCTTTTCGAATTCGCTCGCACCGGAGTGGATGTTCTGCTCGACGTCGCGGGCCGCATCCTCCACCGTGGTCTTCATCTTGCGGAGCTCGTCCAGCTCCATCGAGCGGTTGACTTCGGCCTTGACGTCGTTCACGTAGCGCTGCGCCTTGCCGAGCAAGGTGCCGACCGTGCGGGCCACGCGCGGCAGCTTCTCCGGCCCGATGACGATCAGCGCCACGACGCCGATCAGCGCCAGCTTCTCAATGCCGAGGTCGAGCACGTGCGGTCCGCGCTCAGGACTTCTGACGCGCTTCGACGTCGATCGTCTTGTCGCTGTTGGCCGGCTGGCCAGTCACTTGCGCGGCGGGGGCGGAAGCCGCCGATGCATCGGTGGTGGGATTGCCGTTGGCATCCTTCATGCCGTCCTTGAAGCCCTTGACGGCGCCACCAAGGTCCGAACCCATGTTCCGCAGCTTCTTGGTGCCGAAGATCATGACCACGACGAGCAGCACGATCAGCCAGTGCCAGATAGAAAAAGAACCCATGGAAGACTCCTAAGAATGTGTCCGATTTTAGTCGGGGTGAATGTGACAGTTTGGCTTAATGAAAGTCAGCCGCGAAGCCATGGCCGGGGACCGCCCATGACGTGCACATGGAGATGGTGAACCTCCTGCCCGCCCTCGGTGCCGGTGTTGACGACGACGCGGTAGCCGCCGTCCGGATAGGGCCTGCAGCCCTGCTCCAGCGCCAGCTTGGGCGCCAGGGTCATGATCTTGCCCATCAAGGCGGCGTCGTCGGGCGTGAGCTGCGCCATCGAGGCGATGTGCTTCTTGGGCACCAGCATGAAATGCACCGGCGCCCAGGGCGCGATGTCGTGGAAACCGAACAGGTCCTCGTCTTCGTAGACCTTGCGCGAAGGGATCTTGCCCTCGACGATTTTGCAGAAAACGCAGTTCGGATCAGATGACATCTTTGGGTTCCATCGGGCGGTTGTCGTTCATGCGGATCATGCCTTTCACGATCCGGTACAGGAACCACAGCGAAATCAGGCTCCAGGCGATCCAGCCCGGAACGAAGAACAGGAGCCAGAGCCACGAGGTGACGATGTACAGCAGCCCCGCCCAGAGCACCGAGCGGATGCGCCAGCTGAAGTGCGAGGCCTGCCAGGTGCCGGCCGCGTCGTCGCGCTTCACGAAATCGATCACCAGGGCCACCAGCAGGATGACGACGGAGGCCTGCGCCCCCGGGAGGACCGCGCCGATGGCCACGATCAGGTGCAGGATGTAGCTCACCCAGCCCCAGGTCTTGAGCGATTCGTCGGGTTCCACGTTCACGATCTCGTTGGCCATGGGATCTCCTTTAATCGTTGCCTGCCTCGCGGGCCTGCACCTTGCGCAGGGCCTTTTCCTCGATGCCGCTGGTGCCTTCGCGGCGCTCGAGCTCCGCGACGACTTCGGCCGGCGAGAAACCGTAGTGCGCCAGCGCCACCATGGTGTGGAACCACAGGTCGGCCACTTCGTTCACTATTTTCGAGCGGTCGCCGCCGTGGTCGGCGTCCTTGGCCGCCATCACGACCTCGGTGGCTTCCTCGCCGATCTTCTTGAGGAAGGCGTCGGGGCCCTTGTGCAGGAGGCGCGCGACGTAGCTCTTCTCGGGGTCGCCGCCGTTCGCGGGCAGGCGCGTCTCGATGACGGCGGCCAGGCGCGCGAGGGCGTCGGAAGTGTTGGAGGGGTTGTTCACGGTGCCGGTCATTTGTAGATCGACTCCGGGTCTTTCAAGACCGGCTCGACCACGGTCCACTGGCCCTTTTCGTACTTGCTGAAGAAGCAGCTGTGGCGACCGGTGTGGCAGGCGATGCCGGGCTCGTGGCCCAGCTGGGTGACCTTGAGCAGCACCACGTCGTTGTCGCAGTCCATGCGGATCTCGTGCACGGTCTGCACGTGGCCCGATTCCTCGCCCTTGAACCACAGCTTGTTGCGCGAGCGGCTGAAATACACCGCGCGGCCCAGCTCGGCGGTCTTCTGGAGCGCCTCGCGGTTCATCCAGGCGAACATCAGCACGTCGTTGCTGCCTTGTTCCTGCGCGATGACCGGCACCAGGCCGTTCGCGTCCCACTTCACTTCATCGAGCCAATTCATGGGCGGTATTGTCGTGGATGGGGCAAAGACCCCTCAGCGGCCGATCAACGGTCGATCCGCACCGGGATGCCCCGTGCGGCCATGCGGGCTTTCGCCTCGCCCACGGTGTGCTCGCCGTAGTGGAAGATGCTGGCGGCCAGCACCGCATCGGCGCCGCCGGTCTGGATGCCGTCGGCCAGGTCGTCCAGGTTGCCGACGCCGCCCGAGGCGATCACCGGCACGCTCACGGCATCGCTCACCGCGCGGGTGAGCGCGAGGTCGAAGCCGCTCTTGGTGCCGTCGCGGTCCATGCTCGTGAGCAGGATCTCGCCCGCGCCGCGGCGCGCCATCTCGGCGGCCCACTGGACGGCGTCGAGGCCCGTGTTCTTGCGGCCGCCGTGGCTGTACACGTCCCAGCCCGGTCCGCGCGTGGCGGCCTCTTCGGGCGTGCGGCGCTTGGCATCGATGGCCACCACGATGCACTGCGAGCCGTATTTCTGCGAGGCGTCGTTGATCACCTGCGGATCGGCGATGGCGGCCGAATTGAAGCTGGTCTTGTCGGCGCCCGCGTTGAGGAGCCGGCGCACGTCGGCCACGGTGCGCACGCCGCCGCCCACCGTGAGCGGAATGAACACCTGCGAAGCCACCGCCTCGATGATCGGCAGGATCAGGTCGCGCCCGTCGCTGGTGGCGGTGATGTCAAGGAAGGTGAGCTCGTCGGCGCCCTGCGCGTTGTAGCGCGCGGCAATTTCGACCGGATCGCCGGCATCGCGCAGTTCGAGGAAGTTGACGCCCTTGACCACACGGCCGCCGGTGACGTCGAGGCAGGGAATGATGCGTTTGGCAAGCATGGGAATTTGAACCGGAAGGAAATCAGAGAACGGTGAGCTGTTGCCAGCCCTGCCATTGGGCGCCGGGGGAAAGCGTCACTTGTTCGTCGATGCGGGCGGCCTCGACGCAGAGCATATGGCGGTAGCCATCGGCCGGCATGTCGGACAGCTTGGCGCAGAGCGCGGCGCCCGGGTTCCACACCACGGTTTCGGTACAGCTCGCGCTTTGCGAGATCTCGAGCGTGCCGCTCGGCTGCACCAGGCGCAGCGGCTTCGCCGGCGCGGCGTAGACGCTGTCGAACTCGGCATCGAACCGCAATGCGGCAGACGTCTCCACATGGCGGTCATCGCGCAGCGAATCCCAGCGGTTGGCGCCCTCGAGGCCTTCGAGCCGCACATCGGCGAGGTCGTCGACGCGCAGGTACGAATGCAGCGCCGCGGCAAAGGCCCAGGGCGCGGAGTCGATGTTGGTCAGCGTGAGGGCGATACGCAGTTGGCCGGGAGCCAGCGTCGCTTCGAGCCGTGCCTCGAATGCGTGCGGCCAGAGCGCCCGTGTGGCCTCGTTGTCGCGCAGCCGGAATGCCAGGGTTCCCGGCGCGGCGCCGGAAGCCTCAAGTTCCCAAGGCAAATTGCGCATGAAACCATGCTTGGGCAGCATGCCGCGCATGTTGAATTGCGGACAGCAAATGGGCACGCCGCCCCGGATCGCGGTCTTGCCGTCGAACACCGCGCGACGGCTGACGAAAAACCGTTCCCCTCCGTCGGCGGTGGTCCACGAGAGCACCTGCGCCCCATGCAGGGCGACTGTGACGGTGCTTCCGTCTCTGCCGGTGGCACGCATCGCAGGCTGGCCTCGAAAGTCGATGGGGGTGATTTCCATGTGAGGAATTGTAGGCAGCCCCCGTGCCACGGCACGGAATCGGCTTCGAGGGCCCATTGCGCGCCGGGGGCCTTCTTGGATACCCTGTGCCCCTCTAAAAAACACTCACACATCCAAAGGGGAATCTCATGAAGAAAAAGCTGCCGATGGCCGCCTGGATCCTGATTGCCATGGTGCTCGGCATCGTCGTCGGCTACATGATCTTCACGAGCTTTCCGGACAAGAAGGCCGCCAAGGAAATCGCGGACTACGTCTCCATCGTCTCGGACGTGTTCCTTCGCCTGATCAAGATGCTGATCGGCCCGCTGGTGTTCTCCACGCTGGTGGTGGGCATCGCGCACATGGGCGATGCCAAGTCGGTGGGCCGCGTGTTCGGCAAGGCCATCGGCTGGTTCCTCACCGCCTCGCTCATCTCGCTGGTCATCGGCCTCATCATGGCCAACCTGCTCAAGCCCGGCGAGAACCTGGGTCTGCCGCTGCCCGACATCGGCGCCTCGGCCAACCTGGCCACCTCCAAGTTCACGCTCAAGGACTTCGTGAGCCACACGGTGCCCAAGTCGTTCGTCGAAGCCATGGCCAACAACGAGATCCTGCAGATCGTGGTCTTCTCGATGTTCTTCGGCGTGGCGCTCGCCTCGCTGGGCGACAAGGCCAAGACGCTGGTGGCCGCCATCGAGGAGCTCTCGCACGCGATGCTCAAGATCACCGGCTACGTGATGAAGCTCGCGCCCCTCGCGGTGCTGGCTGCCATGGCCGCCACGGTGGCCGTCAACGGCCTGGGCATCCTTCTGAAGTTCGCCGTGTTCATGGGCGACTTCTACCTGGGCCTCTTCGTGCTGTGGGGCGTGCTGATCCTGGCGGGCTTCCTGTTCCTCGGGCCGCGCGTGTTCAAGCTGCTGGTGCTCATCAAGGAAGCCTTCCTGCTCTCGTTCGCGACGGCCAGCTCCGAAGCGGCGTACCCGAAGATCCTGCAGGCGCTCGACCGTTTCGGCGTGAAGCGAAAGATCTCCAGCTTCGTGATGCCGATGGGCTATTCGTTCAACCTGGACGGCTCGATGATGTATTGCACCTTCGCCGTGCTCTTCATCGCGCAGGCCTACAACATCCACATGCCGATCAGCACGCAGGTCACCATGCTGCTGATCCTGATGCTCACCTCAAAGGGCATGGCCGGCGTGCCGCGCGCCTCGCTGGTGGTGATTGCCGCCACGCTGAACCACTTCGACATTCCAGAGGCCGGCCTGCTGCTGATCCTGGGCGTGGACACCTTCCTGGACATGGGCCGCTCGGCCACCAACGCGGTGGGCAACTCCATCGCCACCGCGGTGGTCGCCAAGTGGGAGGGCGAATTACTCTCCGAGGGCGATGCCGAGGTCAACGCCCGCGCGCTCGACGAGGAAGCCAACGCCACCCTCGCCCACCCGGCCCACGCGTGAGGCGCGCCATGAACCTCAAGGCCAAGCTGTCGGCTCTGCTCACCGGACTGCTGGCGGCTGCAGCACTCGCGACTGCGCCGGCGCAGGCACAGGAGCAGCTCACCGGCACGCTCGCCAAGGCGCGCGAGTCGGGCGCCATCACCATCGGCTACCGCGAGTCGTCGGTGCCCTTCTCGTACCTCAATGCGCGCAAGGAGCCGATCGGCTATTCGATCGAGCTGTGCCGCGCGCTCGTCACCGCCATCGAAGACGCGGTGAACAAGAGCCTCACGATCAAGTGGGCGCCCGTGACGTCCGATTCGCGCATCGACGCGGTCGCCAGCGGCAAGGTCGACCTGGAGTGCGGCTCCACCACCAGCAACCTGGAGCGCCAGAAGCGTGTGAGCTTCTCGCCGACGATCTTCGTCTCGGGCACGAAGGTGCTCGTGAAGAAAGGCGCGCCGATCAAGTCGTTCCGCGACCTGGCCGGCAAGAAGGTGGCCGTGACGGCAGGCACCACCAACGAGAAGACGCTGCGCGACCTGTCGGAGAAGTTCAAGCTCGGCATCAACCTGCAGGTGGCCCGCGACCACGCGGAATCGTTCGGGCTCGTCAAGAGCGGCCAGGCCGACGCCTTCGCCACCGACGACGTGCTGCTCTACGGCCTTATCGCGCAGGACGCCGCCAAGGCCGACTACGAAGTGGTGGGCGACTTCCTCTCCTACGACCCCTACGGGATCATGTACCGCAAGGGCGATGCGCAACTGGCCAAGGTGGTCAACGACACCTTCCAGGTGCTGGCCGAGGACGGCGAGATCGAGCGCCAGTACAAGCGCTGGTTCCTGCGCAAGCTCCCTTCGGGCGAGGGCATCAACCTGCCGATGAGCGCGCAGCTGGAAACGATCATCCAGACGATGTCGGTGAAGGCCGAGTAGGCCTCTGCGGCTCCCGCCGGGCCGCCCCTAGCGGGCGGGCCACTCCCAGCGCGGGATCTCGCTCATGTCGAGGTTCGCGATGCGGGTCTCGCCGAACTGCTTTTCGAGCACCACGGGCTGCAGGCCCTCGCTGTCGTCCAGCGCGGCGATCAGCCGCGCCGCGTGCGACACCACGATCACTTGCGACTGCCGCGCCGCCTGCGCGATGAGGCGTCCGAGCGCGGGCAGCAGATCGGGGTGCAGGCTGGTCTCGGGCTCGTTGAGCACCAGCAGCGCGGGCGGCCGCGGCGTCAGGAGCGCCGCAATCCACAACAGGTAGCGCAGGGTGCCGTCCGAGAGTTCGGCGGCCGTCAGGGGCCTCAAGAGGCCGTGCTGGTGCATCAGCGTCTGAAAGCGGTCGCCCTCGGCTTCGACTTCGACGCGGGCACCCGGAAAGGCGTCGTTCACGGCGCGGTCGAGCGCCTCGCCGTCGCCGATCTCGCGGATGGTCTGCAGCGCGGCGGCCAGGTCGGCGCCGTCGTTGGCGAGCACGGGCGTGTAGGTGCCCAGTTGCGGCAGGCGCGCGGGCGCATCGGCATCGGAGCGGAAGTGGTCGTAGAAGCGCCAGGAGCGCATTTGCTCGCGCAGCGTGAGCATCTCGGGCGCGTCGCGCGGGTCGGCGTGCTCGGTCATCATGCTGGCGAAGGCCGGGATCGGCCGGCCGACCGCCTGCCAACCCTTGCCTTCGCGCAGGCGCAGCGCCCCGCCCTTGCGGTCGACCAGCTGCGTCGAGGGCCGCAGCAGCGGGCCGCTCCAGATCGCCTCGTGCTTGATCTGCGGATCGCGCGAGAAGGCTGTTGATGGAATCGGCGGCGGCAGGCCGATGTCGATGGCGTAGCCGAAATCTTCCGACTCGGCGCCCGCGAACCCCAGCTTCAACGCGACCGGCTCGCTGCGCGTGGTGCCCTGCACCGGCACCTCGCCGCGCAGCATCGCCGCCGAGAAGCGCTCAGGCCCGGCCCACAGTGTGGAAGACAGCCCGCCCTCGCGCACCAGCGAGCGGATCACTCCGCCGTTGGCGATATCGGCCAGGAGCCGCATCGCCCGGTACACGCTCGACTTGCCGCTGCCGTTGGCGCCCGTCACCACCGTGAGGCGACCGAGCGGCACCGTCAGCTGGCGCAGCGACCGGTAGTTGGCAATGGCGAGCGCGGAGAGCACGCGCTGCGCAAGGAAGGCGTCAGGCGCCGGCCAGCTCGTCCGCGCGCGCCTGGGCGGCGGCGAAGTCGAGGTCGCCCGAGTAGATGGCGCGTCCGCAGATCACGCCCTCGACGCCTTCGAACTCGACCGCGCAGAGCTGGTCGATGTCGGCCATGTTCGAGAGACCGCCCGAAGCGATCACCGGGATCGTCAGCGCCTGCGCGAGCTTCACGGTGGCTTCGATGTTGATGCCCGAGAGCATCCCGTCGCGGCCGATGTCGGTGTAGATGATCGACTCGACGCCGTAGTCCTCGAACTTCTTGCCGAGGTCGGCCACCTCGTGGCCGGTGAGCTTGCTCCAGCCGTCGGTGGCGACCTTGCCGTCCTTGGCATCCAGGCCCACGATGATGTGGCCGCCGAAGGCGCTGCAGGCGTCCTTCAGGAACCCCGGGTTCTTGACCGCGGCGGTACCGATGATCACGTAGCGCAGGCCGTCGTCGATGTAGCGCTCGATGGTGTCCAGGTCGCGGATACCGCCGCCCAGCTGCACCGGGATGTCGTCGCCGACTTCCTTCAGGATCGCCTTGATCGCCGCGTGGTTCTGCGGCTTGCCGGCGAAGGCGCCATTCAGATCGACCAGGTGCAGCCGCCGTGCGCCGGCCTCGACCCACTTGCGGGCCATGGCGGCGGGGTCTTCGCTGAAGATGGTGGACTGGTCCATGTCGCCCTGTTTGAGGCGAACGCAGTGGCCGTCTTTGAGATCAATGGCGGGAATGAGGAGCATGGTGCCGGTCAGCAGAAGCGAAGGTTCAAGAAAAAGGAAGGAAGGGATTGGTCAGGCACACCACGGAACCGGCTTTGCCGGGCCGTCGGTGTCGCCCCCGACAGGGGGTTGGCGAAGCGGACACGCAGTGCCGCGCAGCCTGGGGGCGAGCAACAAGTCATGGGTTCCAGTGGAGGAAGTTGCGATAGAGCTGCAGCCCATGGTCCGCACTCTTCTCCGGGTGGAACTGGGTGGCAAAAATGTTATCGCGTGCGATGGCTGCGGTAAAGCTCGCGCCGTAATCGGCCTCGCCCACGCTGTGCCGGGCGTCGGCCGGCCGCGCGTAGAAGCTGTGCACGAAGTAGAAATAGCTCTGGTCCGGAATGCCCGCCCACACCGCGTGCGGCTGGGCCTGGCGCACCTGGTTCCAGCCCATCTGCGGCACCTTGAAACGGCTGCCGTCGGCCTGCAGGCGCCCCGCCAGTTCGAACTTGATGACCTCACCAGGTATGAGGCCAAGGCCGTCGGTGGGGCCTTCGTCGCTGCGCGACAGCAGCATCTGCATGCCCACGCACACGCCGAAGAGCGGCTTGCTGGCTGCCGCCTCGAGTACCGATTCCTGCAGGCCCGAGTCGCGCAGCTCGCGCATGCAGTCGGGCATCGCGCCCTGCCCCGGCAGCACCACGCGGGTGGCCTTGCGCACCACGTCCGGGTCGGAAGTTACGAACACCTCCACGCCCGCCAGGTCGGCCGCATGGCGCACGGCCTGCGACACCGAGTGCAGGTTGCCCATGCCGTAGTCGACGACCGCGACGGAATTTGCTACAGATTTCATAGCTGTTCGCCGGCGGCTCTCAGAGCGAACCCTTGGTCGACGGGATGACGCCCACGGAGCGCGGGTCGAGTTCCAGCGCGCCGCGCATCGCACGGGCGAAGGCCTTGAACACGGTCTCGCACTGGTGGTGCGCGTTCACGCCCTTCAGGTTGTCGATGTGCAGCGTGACGAAGGCGTGGTTCACGAAGCCCTGGAAGAACTCGTAGGTGAGCTGGCTGTCGAAGGTGCCGATCATCCCGCTGGTGAAGGGCACGTGCATCACGAGGCCGGGACGGCCCGAGAAATCGATGACCACGCGGCTCAATGCCTCGTCCAGCGGCACGTAGGCGTGGCCGTAGCGGCGGATGCCCTTCTTGTCGCCGATGGCCTGGGCCACGGCCTGTCCGAGCGTGATGCCCACGTCTTCCACCGTGTGGTGGCCGTCGATGTGCAGGTCGCCCTGGCAGTCGATATCGAGGTCGATCAGCCCGTGGCGGGCGATCTGGTCGAGCATGTGGTCGAAGAAGCCGATGCCGGTGGACAGCGTGGCCTTGCCGGTGCCGTCGAGGTTCACGCTGACGGTGATCTTCGTCTCGGCGGTATTGCGGGTGACCGACGCGATGCGGTCGGTGCTCTGTGGGGTGGTCATAGTGAGGCTTCGAGTGCCGCCAGCATCCGCGCATTCTCGTCGGCCGTTCCGACGGTCAGGCGCAGGCAATTTGCCAGCAGTTCGTGCATTTTAGAAACGTTCTTCACCAGGACCCCCTGAGCCTTCATGCCCTCGAAGGTCTTGGCGGCATCGGGCACACGCAAAAGGATCATGTTGGCGTCGCTCGGCCAGGTCTTCACGCCGGGCAGCCGGCCCAGGCCGGTCATCAGGCGCTCGCGCTCCTCGCGGATCTGCCTGGCCTGCGCCTCGAACACCTCGGTGTGCTCCAGCGCGAACAGCGCGCACTCGCAATTGAGCACGCTGATGTTGTAGGGCGGGCGCACCTTGTCGATCTCGGCGACCAGCGCGGCCGGCCCCATGAGGTAGCCCAGGCGGATGCCCGCCAGGCCGAACTTGCTGAGCGTGCGCATCAGCAGCACGTGGCGGTGCCCGGCAAGCCGGTCGATGTAGCTGCGGGCCGCGAAGGGCTGGTACGCCTCGTCGATCACCACCAGGCCGCCCTGCGCGCCCTGGGCTTCGACAATCTTCTCGACGACGGTGTCGTCCCAGAGGTTGGCGGTCGGATTGTTCGGGTAGGCGAGGTAGACGATGGCGGGCTTCTCGCGCGCAATGGCGGCCACCATGGCGGCCTCGTCCAGCTCGAAATCGGCCGTGAGCGGCACGCCGACGAAGCGCAGGCCCTGCAGCTGGGCGCTCATCGCGTACATCACGAAGCCGGGCACGGGCGCGAGCACGGTGGCGCCGGCCTGGTCGCAGGCGATGGTCAGGAGCGAGATCAGTTCGTCCGAGCCGTTGCCCAGCATCAGGCTGAAGCCCTCGGGCATCTGCGCATGCGCGGCCAGCGCGCGCTGCAGGTCGGCGCCGCGGTCGCCCGGGTAGCGGTTGAGCGCCAGCGCGCCCAGCCGCGCGCCGAGCTCGGCCTGCAGCGCGGGTGGCAGGCCGAAGGGGTTTTCCATCGCGTCGAGCTTGATGAAGCCGCGCGCGTCCTGCACGGCGTAGGCGTGCATGGCGCGCACGTCGGCGCGGATGCGCTGGAGCGCGGGAAGAGAGTCAGACATAAGAGGTTCGCTGGGGGTCGAAGACCATCGGGTGGTCGTTGGCGTCGAACATGTCGAGCAGTTCGTCCAAGCCGCCCTCGCGCTTGACCAGCGCGTATTCGGCTTCGGAGATGAGATTGACGGTCAGCGTCGCGATGGCCTCGCCCTCGTCCACCGTGACGCCGGAGAGCAGCCGCGCGTCGGGGCGGTAGATCGGCGTGAGGAAGAAGAAGGTCTGGAACCCGCAGAACGACAGCGGCGGCTCTGGCATCGGCACGCGGTGGCCGCTGGCCAGGAAGAAGCGGTCGAAGGCCGGCAGCTTGGCGAGCCAGCGCAGGTTCGAGATGTATTCGGGGTCGAGGTCGCGCACGTACCAGACCAGCTCGGCCGCGCGCGTCATCCCCTCGGGCACGCCATTGGGCGGCGCGGGCATGAGCCGGTCGCTCATGCCGTTGGTGACGAGCACGTAGCCTTCGTCGTCGGCCGATTCGCCGTCATCGCCTTCCTCGACGAAGTTGCGGCCGAAGGCATGGATGTCGACGCGGTGCTCCGCATCGGCGCTGTCCAGGAAGGTCTGCTCGGGCTCGTCTTCCAGCTCGTCGAGCATGGCCTGCAGGCGCAGCTGGGCGCGCGTGGGTGTTGCATCGGCGGCGCCGCCCATCAGGGCCTTTTTCAGTTTTGCGAACATGGGGCAGTCACGACGCGCAGCGGAAGCTGTTCTGCAACGCGGCCGACAGCACCAGCTGCACCGGCATGTCGGCCTCGTAGAGTTCGGCGTTGCGCTTGAGTTCGGATTCGAAGATCGAGCGCGCCATCGAGGGCTCGAGCCGCCGGCCATCGACGCAGAACAGCGGCTTCTGGCCCGTGCGCCGCGCCGTGTCGCTGGCTTCGCGCAGGCCTTCGAGCACGCCCACGAGGTAGTAGCTCGCGTAGGCCTTGCCCTCTTTCTTTTCCTTGACCTCGAGCGTGTGGAACTCGCGGATGGTCATGGCCTGCGCACCGGCACCGGCCGCAAGCGCGAACACGAGCATCGACAGACGGGCGGTGCGCTTCATGGCCTTTACTTGCGGTAGCGCGGCGGCGGCGCATAGGCGCCGTCGGCCGGAAAAGCGCTGGGCTGCGGCGGCGTGGCATCGCGGCGCGGACGGCGCGGGGCCTGGGGCTGCTCGAGTTCGAACAGGGCCGCGCCGATCACGCCGATGTTGCGCACGTCACCGGCTTCGGTGTTCGCCGCATAGGCGCGCCCCGGGGTGGCGAAGCGGAAGGCGGCGACCTCGCTCTGGCTCTTGCGGAAGCCCTCGATGTTCAGCGTCTCCTGCGGGCGCAGCACGTAGCCGCCGTTGCGCAGGCTGCCGGGCCTGCCGGTGAGCACATCGAGGCCGTCGACGGTGGCGATCACCTCGTAGCTGCGTTCGCTCAGGTTGCGAAAGCGCAGCGTGTAGCGCGCGCCTTCGATGCCGGCGAGGCGGAAGTTGTCGTCGCCGCGGCGCGAGCGCTGCAGCGCCAGTGGTCGGTTGTTCTCGTCGAGCACCGACCATTCGACATCGCCCTGGGCCAGTTGCAGGTTGAGCCGGCGCTCAGGGTTGCTGCCCACGTCGCGGCGCACGGCAGCGGCTTCGTTGTAGCCAACCGAAGCCACTTCGTCGGGCTGCTCGGACAACCGCTTGGTCACGATGGTGCGGGTCTTCGACTCGATGCCCTCGCCCCATTGGGTGCCCAACTTCGCGGGCGCGGGGGCGGCCGGTGCGGCGCTGGGCGTGGCGGACATCGCCGCCGTCTCGGCGCGGTTCTGCGGCATCTGCGTGCAGGCGGCCAGCAAGGCGGCGCCTGCCGCGAGGCCCGCGGCGAAACGGAAAAATCGCGAACGATAGAGACGTTGAATCATCTGGCGTGCTCCTCCCTGAAGCGGGGTTTGTTGGAGCCTCAGATCTTACGCAGGCGCATGCGGGCGGCTTCGGCGTGCGCCTGCAGGCCCTCGCCTTCGGCCAGCGTGACCGCGATCGGGCCGAGCACCTGGGCGCCGGCTTCGCTCACCTCGATCAGGCTGGAGCGCTTCTGGAAGTCGTAGACGCCCAGCGGGCTGGAGAAGCGCGCCGTGCCGCTCGTGGGCAGCACGTGGTTCGGGCCGGCGCAGTAGTCGCCCAGGCTCTCGCTGGTGAAGGCGCCCAGGAAGATCGCGCCGGCGTGGCGCAAGAGCGGCTCCCAGCGATTGGGCTCGCTGCTGCTGACTTCCAGGTGCTCGGGGGCGATGCGGTTGCTGATCTCGCAGGCCTCTTCCATGCTCTTGGTGTGGATCAACGCGCCGCGGCCGTTGAGCGAGGCGGCGATGATTTCCGCGCGAGGCATGGCGGGGAGCAGGCGGTCGATCTCGGCCTGCACGCGGTCGATGTAGGCGGCATCGGGGCACAGCAGGATGCTTTGCGCCAGCTCGTCGTGCTCGGCCTGGCTGAACAGGTCCATGGCCACCCACTCGGGCGGCGTGGTGCCGTCGGCCAGCACGAGGATCTCGCTCGGGCCCGCGATCATGTCGATGCCCACGGTGCCGAACACGCGGCGCTTGGCGGCGGCCACGTAGGCGTTGCCGGGGCCGGTGATCTTGTCGACCGCGCGGATGGTGGCGGTACCGTAGGCCAGCGCGGCCACGGCCTGGGCGCCGCCGACGGTGAAGCCGCGCGTGACGCCGGCCACGTAGGCGGCGGCGAGCACGAGCTGGTTCTTTTCACCTCTCGGCGTCGGCACGACCATGATGATCTCGCCCACGCCCGCGACGTGCGCGGGAATGGCATTCATCAGCACGCTCGACGGATACGCGGCCTTGCCGCCCGGCACGTAGATGCCGACGCGGTCGAGCGGCGTGACCTTCTGGCCGAGCAGCGTGCCGTCGGCGTCGCGGTAGCTCCAGCTCTCGCCGCTCGCCTTCTTCTGGGCCTCGTGGTAGCTGCGCACGCGGCGCGCGGCGGCTTCGAGCGCGTCGCGCTGCGCGGCGGGCAATGCCTCGAAGGCGGCCTTCAGTTCGGTTTGCGTGAGTTCCAGCCCGGGCAGCGTCTTCGCGTCCAGCTTGTCGAAACGGTTCGTGTAGTCGAGCACCGCGTCGTCGCCGCGCTTTTGCACGTCGGCCAGGATGTCGGCCACCACCTTCTCGATGGCCGCATCCGCGTCCGCGGACCAATGCAGCCGCGCCTTGAATTCAGCGTCGAAGCTGGCTGAAGTCGTGGAGAGACGGGCGGGGGCTGCTTTCAAAGTCATGGGGCTGGAGATTTGGCGGGAGGAATGGCTGACGCGAACGCGTCGATGATGCGGCGGATGGGTTCGCGCTTGAGCTTGAGCGCGGCCTGGTTGACGACGAGGCGCGCGCTGATGTCCATGATGCGTTCGACCTCGACGAGGTGGTTGGCCTTGAGCGTGTTGCCCGTCGAGACCAGGTCGACGATGGCGTCGGCCAGCCCCGTGAGCGGCGCGAGCTCCATGCTGCCGTAGAGCTTGATGAGGTCGACGTGCACACCCTTGCTTGCAAAGAACTCGCGCGATAGGCCCACGTACTTGGTCGCCACGCGCAGGCGCGAGCCCTGGCGCACGGCCGAGGCGTAGTCGTAGTCGGCGCGCACGGCCACGCTCAGGCGGCAGGCCGCGATGCGCAGGTCCAGCGGCTGGTACATGCCCTGGTTGCCGTTTTCCAGCAGGACGTCAAGGCCTGTCACGCCGAGGTCGGCGCCGCCGTACTGAACGTAGGTGGGCACGTCGGAAGCGCGCACCAGCACCACGCGCACGTCGGGGCGGGTGGTTTCGAGGATGAGCTTGCGCGACTTCTCGGGGTCTTCGGTGACCTCGATGCCGGCGGCGGCCAGGAGGGGCATCGTCTCTTCGAAGATGCGGCCTTTGGAGAGTGCCAGGGTGATCATGCGGCGGCTCCGGTCACGCGTTCGATGTCGGCGCCGAGGCCGCGCAGCTTGGCTTCCATGCGGTCGTAGCCGCGGTCCAGGTGATAGATGCGGTCGACCAGCGTCTCGCCCTCGGCCACGAGGCCGGCGATGACCAGGCTGGCGGAGGCGCGCAGGTCGGTGGCCATCACGGTGGCGCCCGAGAGCTGGGGCACGCCTTCGACCATCGCGACCTTGCCTTCGACGTGGATCGTCGCGCCCAGGCGCACCATCTCGTTCACGTGCATGAAGCGGTTCTCGAAGATCGTTTCGGTGACCATCGAAGCGCCGCGTGCGATCACGTTCAGCGCCATGAACTGGGCCTGCATGTCGGTCGGGAAACCGGGGTATTCGGTGGTGCTGAAGCTCTGCGCCTTCAGGTGCTCGCTGGCCGGGGCCTTGGAGCTGATGCGGACGCCCCCCTCTTCCGGGGAGACCGTGCAGCCGGCGTCGCGCAGCTTGTCGATCACGGCGTCCATGTGGTCGGCGCGGGCGTGGCGCAGGAACACGTCGCCGCCCGTGGCCGCGACGGCGCAGAGGAAGGTGCCGGCCTCGATGCGGTCGGCCACCACGGCGTGCTCGCAGCCGTGCAGCTTGTCGACGCCCTGGATGCGGATGTGGCTGGTGCCGTGGCCTTCGATCTTCGCGCCCATGCGGATCAGCATTTCGGCCAGGTCGACGATTTCGGGCTCCTGCGCGGCGTTTTCGAGCAGCGTCTCGCCCTCGGCCAACGCGGCGGCCATGAGGAAGTTCTCGGTGCCGGTGACGGTGACCATGTCGGTCAGGATGCGCGCGCCCTTCAGGCGGGTGCGACCGGCGGGCAGGCTCGCGACCATGTAGCCGTGCTCGACCACGATCTCGGCGCCCATCGCCTGCAGGCCCTTGATGTGCTGGTCGACCGGCCGCGAGCCGATGGCGCAGCCGCCCGGGAGCGACACCTTGGCTTGGCCGAAGCGCGCGAGCAGCGGCCCGAGGGCCAGCACGGAGGCGCGCATGGTCTTCACCAGCTCGTAGGGGGCCTCGGGATTGGTGAGGTCGCCGGCGTTCAGCTGCACGGTGCCGCTGTCATCGCGCTCGGCCGCGACGCCCATGTTGCGCACCAGCTTGAGCATCGTCGAGACGTCCTGCAGGCGGGGCACGTTATGCAGCGTCACGGGCTGGTCGGTCAGGAGCGCGGCGCACAACTCGGGCAGCGCGGCGTTCTTGGCGCCGGAAATGAGCACTTCGCCGCGAAGCTGGCGCCCGCCGCGAATCAGAAGTTTGTCCATCGAGGATCCAGCGAAATGGGGTGGCCCGAGGGCCGGAAAGTTACTTTTCCACCGCCGCCCATTCGGCCGGCGTGTAGGTTTTCATCGAGAGCGCATGCACTTCGTCGGTGTGCATTTTCGCACCGAGGGTGGCGTAGACCCGCTGGTGGCGCTGGATGGCGCGCTTGCCCTCGAATTCGGCCGAGACGATGGTCGCGTACCAATGTCGGCCGTCGCCCTCCAGCGAGATGTGCTCGCAGGGGAGATGGGACTGGATCAGGGCCTGGAGTTGTTCGGCGGTCATGGGGTCTGGAAAGAGGCTTTCAGCCTCGGATTTTGTAGCCGATACGAAGGAGATGGACGGCAATCGCGCTCACCACCAGCCAGGCGGTGCCGACGATGCCCAGGCTGAGCCACGGCGACGCGTCGCTCACGCCGAAGAAGCCGTAGCGAAAGCCGTCGATCATGTAGAAGAACGGGTTCAGGTGGCTCACGCTCTGCCAGAACGGCGGCAGCGAGCCGATCGAATAGAACACGCCCGAGAGGAACGTCATGGGCATGATCAGGAAATTCTGGAACACGGCCATCTGGTCGAACTTCTCGGCCCAGAGGCCGGCGATCAGCCCCAGGGTGCCCAGCATGGCGGCGCCCAGCAGCGCGAACACGACGATCCAGACCGGCGCCACGAAGTTGGGCATCGCGAAGAAGATGGTGACCACGAACACGCCGAGCCCTACCGCCAGCCCGCGGATGATCGACGACCCCACGTAGGCGAAGAACCAGCCCCAGTGCGACAGCGGCGTGAGCAGCACGAACACCAGGTTGCCCATGATCTTGCTCTGGATGATCGAGGACGAGCTGTTCGCAAAGGCGTTCTGCAGCACGCTCATCATCACGAGGCCCGGCACCAGGAAGGCCGTGTAGCCGACCGAGCCGTAGACCTTCACGTGGTCTTCGAGCACGTGGCCGAACACCATCAAATAGAGCAGCGCGGTGAGCACCGGCGCGCCGACCGTCTGGAAGCCGACCTTCCAGAAGCGCAAAGTTTCCTTGTAGAGCAGTGCGCGCCAACCGGTAACCGCCATCATCTTGCGACCTCCAGCGGCGTCTGTTCGCCCGCCATCAGGTCGATGAACACGTCTTCCAGGTCGGCCTTGCGCATTTCCACGTCTTCCACCGCGACACCGGCTTCGCGGATCGCGGCCAGCAGTTGTTCGACTTCATGGGCGTTCTGCGCCGGCAGTTGCACGATGCGCCCGGTGATGCGCGCGTGCTGGGCAATGGCCCAGGGCAGCATCGCGTCAGTCTTGAAGCGCAGCACGTTGCTTGCAGCCGACTTCAGCAGTTCGCTGGTGCGGTCGAGCGCGATCACGCGGCCCAGCTTGAGCATCGCGATGCGGCTGCACAGCGCCTCGGCTTCTTCGAGGTAATGGGTCGTCAGCAGCACGGTGCTGCCCTGCTTGTTGAGCTTGGCGACGAACTGCCAGAGCGTCTGGCGCAGCTCAACGTCGACGCCGGCGGTGGGCTCGTCCAGCACGATCACCGGAGGCTTGTGCACCAGCGCCTGCGCCACCAGCACCCGGCGCTTCATGCCGCCCGACAGCTGCCGCATGTTGGCCGTGGCCTTGTCGGCCAGGCCCAGGCTGTGCAGCAGCTCGTCGATCCAGTCGTCGTTGTTCTTGATGCCGAAGTAGCCCGACTGGATGCGCAACGATTCGCGCACATTGAAGAAGGGGTCGAACACCAGCTCCTGCGGCACGATGCCCAGCTGGCGCCGCGCCTGGGCATAGTCGCGCTGCACGTCGAAGCCATGGACGCTGATGGCGCCGGACGTGGGCCGCGAGAGGCCCGCGAGCATGCTGATCAAAGTGGTCTTGCCCGCGCCGTTGGGGCCGAGCAGGCCGAAGAACTCGCCCGGCTCGATCTGGAAGGAAACCTCGTCGACCGCGCGCAAGCCTTGTTTGCCTTGGGCTTTCTGCTGTCTGGAGGGAGGGTAGGTCTTGGAGACCGATTGGAATGAGATCGCGGGCATGGGAGCCCGCGATTTTACGGGGCGCCCCCGCGAGCTGCCGTGCGGCGGCTCGATTGACCTCATGCGGTCGCCGCCGGGCCGCCCAAAGCGGGCCGCGCCCCCAGCCTCGGAGGCTGGCGATTTACACGCAGCGAAGGGAAGTGAAAAGCCGGGAAGCCGACCGTCAGGGCGCGGCGGGCAAAAGGCCCGCGATGCCGTACAGCGCAGCCAGTTCGCGCAGACGCGGCGACAGGCCCTTGACCGAAAAGCCGCGGCCCAGTGCGCTGGACTCGCGGCGGCATTCGAGCAGCACCGCCAGCGCCGACGAATCGAACTGGGCCAGCGCAGTGGCGTCGACCACCGTGGACGACGAGTCCGTCTGTCCCTTGAGCCCCTGCTGCAGCATGCGCATGCAGGCGGGGGCCTCGTCGTGGGTGAGCTTGGTGGGCAGGACCAGCATGTGCGTCGCCGTGGGCCGGTCAGCCCTTGGTGTTGCTCTTGTTGCGGCTGGCCAGCGCGGCGATCAGGCCGTCGATGCCGCTCTTGTTGATTTCCTGCGCGAACTGCGTGCGGTAGGTATCGACCAGCCAGACGCCCAGCACATTGAGGTTGTAGACCTTCCAGCCTGCGCCCTGGCCCGGCGTCTTCTCGAGGCGGTAGTCCAGCTGCACGGGGTCGCCGCGCCCCTGGATCTCGGTGCGGACCAGCACTTCCTTGTCATCGGCCGAGCCGCGGAACGGACGCACGGTCACGGTCTGGTCGACCACCTGGTCGAGCGCGCCGGCGTAGGTGCGAACCAGCAGGGCCTTGAATTCGTCCTGCAGGCGCTTTTGCTGCTCGGGCGTGGCCTGGCGCCAGGCCGGGCCGACGGCGGAGGCCGTCATGCGCTGAAAGTTGACGTTGGGCATGATCTTGCTGTCGACCAGCAGCATGATCTTGTTGACGTCGCCGGCCTTGATCGACGAGTCGGCCTTGATCGTCTCGAGCACATCGGTCGACAGGCGCTTGACCAGCGCGTCAGGCGCCTCGTCGGCGGCGTAGGCCGGGCGGACGAAGGCGACAGCGGCGCCGAACAGCAGGGCACCTGCCAGAACCAGCCGGCCCACATCGCGTCGTTGCAAGATCTTGTTGTTCATGGAGAGTCCCTCGAAGTTTTGAAAATGGACGAAACACCGGCGCCGCGCGCGGCGGCCGAGGTGCTGCGACAAGAACGGATTCGACAGGCCCGAGGCCGACCGGGTTCCTGAAGCGCAGGTGAAGCCTTGCAACCGGATGCAAGCGGCTTCATGGTCCGCCGCTGCGTTAATTACTTTCCGGCGCCGTCGTCTGCCGGGCTGTTGCCGGCACCGTCGTCCGGCGGATTGCCGTCGTAGACCTGGCTGCGGCGGCGCTGCAGGAAGGCATCCCGCGTAAACGAATACTTGTCGAGCGCGGCCTCGCCGAGCAGGCGGCTCGCGCGCAGGTACTGCGAACGCGTATCGACGATGCGCAGCACCGAGAGCGAATTGCGCCAGGCCACGTCGTCCATCTGAGAAACCGGGTCGCCGAAGCGGTCCACCGGCAGCGCAGCCGTGTCGCGCAGGGTCGACGGGCCGAGCAGCGGCAGCACGACGTACGGACCGGCACCTACGCCCCAGTAGCCCAGCGTTTGTCCGAAGTCTTCGTCATGACGGGGAATACCAGCCTCGGTGGCCACGTCGAGCAGCCCGCCCAGGCCGAAGAACGTGTTGACGTTGAGCCGCATGAAGGTTTCGGCGCTGCCTTGCAGCTTGAGCTGCACGACGTTGTTGGCCAGATTCCAGACGTCGCTGAGGTTGCCGAAGAAGTTGTTCACGCCCGTGCGCACCATCGAGGGCAGCGCACGTTGGTAGGCGGTGGCCACCGGCACGAGGACGGCGTCGTCCACGGTGTCGTTGAAGCGCGTCACGCCGCGATTGAACGGCTCGAACGGATCGGCCGGATTGGCGTTGGGCCCGGTGGCGCACCCGGCGACGACCGCCAGAGCGCCAGCGGCAATTGCCCAGCGGGCGCTGTTAGCTATGCTTTTCATAGCATTCGATGCAAAGAATCGTGATTTCATTTTTTGTTGGCTGTTCCCGGCGCCGTGTTCGAACCCCCCTCGGCCGCCTTGCTGTAAAGGAACTGGCTGATCAGGTTCTCCAGCACCACGGCCGATTGGGTCGAGGTGATGGTGTCGCCGGCTTGCAAGTTCTTCTCCTCGGCGCCCGCTTCGATGCCGATGTACTGCTCGCCGAGCAGGCCACTGGTCAGGATCTTGAGCGAGCTGTCCTTGGGAAAACTGTAACGTTTTTGCAGCGCCAGCGTGACGTCGGCCTGAAAGGCCTTGTCGTTGAACGCGATGGATTCCACACGTCCGACCACTACGCCTGCGCTTTTGACCGCGGTTTGTGGCTTCAAACCACCAATGTTGTCGAATCGCGCGGTGACCGCGTAGGTCTGCTGGAAGTTCAGGCTCAGCAGATTGGCCGACTGCAGCGCGAGAAACAGCAGTGCGGCCGCGCCGATGAGCACGAATAGGCCGACCCAGATGTCGTTGTTGGTACGTTGCATGGTTTGCACTCTTTAGAACGATGGGAGCGGTGCCCCTTTAAATACTGAACATCATGGCGGTGAGCAGGAAGTCCAGCCCGAGCACCGCAAGCGACGCCGTCACGACCGTGCGCGTCGTCGCGCGCGACACGCCCTCGGGCGTGGGCTGGGCCTCGTAGCCCTGCAGGAGCGCGATGAAGGTCACGGTGAAGCCGAAAACGACGCTCTTGATCACGCCGTTGCCGACGTCGCGCCACACATCGACGCCGCCCTGCATCTGGCCCCAGAACGCGCCAGGGTCGACCCCCAGCATCAGCACGCCCACGACGTAGCCGCCCATGATGCCGACCGCGCTGAACACGGCCGCCAGCAGCGGCATGGTGATGACGCCGGCCCAGAAGCGCGGCGCCAGGATGCGTTGCACCGGATCGACCGCCATCATTTCCATGGCGCTCAATTGCTCGTCGGCCTTCATGAGGCCGATCTCGGCGGTGAGCGACGTGCCCGCGCGCCCGGTGAAGAGCAGCGCGGCCACCACGGGCCCGAGCTCGCGCACGAGGCTCAGCGTGACCAGGAGGCCGAGCGCCTCGGACGAGCCGTAGCGTTGCAGCGCGTAGTACATCTGCAAGCCCAGCACGAATCCAACGAACAGCCCCGACACGCCGATGATCGCGAGCGAGTAGTTGCCCAGGAAATGGATCTGGTCGCGCACGAGGCCGAAGCGCCGCATGATCTGCGCGCCCGGGCCAAGAAGGCGCATGAAGAGCTTGGCGCCGTAGCCCAGATTCGCAAGATGGCTGCGCACGGCAAAGCCGACGTCGGCGGGCTTCCACCAGCTCATGAGCGCCCTCCTTCGACATTGCCGAAATCGTCTTCGATGCTGACGCCCGGGTAATGAAAGCGCACCGGCCCGTCGGGCAGCGCATTCACGAACTGGTGCACCAGCGGGTCGGTGCTCTCGCGCACCTCGGCTGGCGCGCCCTGCGCGGCAATGCTGCCGTTGGCCAGGATGATCACGTGATCGGCGATGCGGAAGGTTTCTTCGAGATCGTGCGAGACCACGATGCTGGTCAGCCCGAGCGTGTCGTTGAGCTGGCGAATCAGCCGCGCCGCGGTACCGAGCGAAATCGGATCGAGACCGGCGAAGGGTTCGTCGTACATCACGAGATCGGGGTCGAGCGCGATCGCGCGCGCGAGCGCCACGCGCCGTGCCATGCCGCCCGACACCTCGCTGGGCATCAGGTCGCGCGCACCGCGCAGGCCTACCGCATCGAGCTTCATGAGCACCACGTCGCGCACCAGCGCTTCGGACAACTGCGTGTGCTCGCGCAGCGGGAACGCCACGTTGTCGAACACGGTCATGTCGGTGAAGAGCGCCCCGAACTGGAAGAGCATGCCCATGCGACGCCGGGCCGCGTAGAGCGCCGCGTTGTCGAACTTGCCGACGTCGTGGCCGTCGAAATGCACCTCGCCGCGCTGCGCCCGCTGCTGTCCGCCGATCAACCGCAGCACGGTGGTCTTGCCGCCGCCGGAGGCGCCCATGAGGGCGGTGACCTTGCCGCGCGGGACGACGAAAGAGACGCCGTCGAGAATCGCACGCGCCCCGTAGCCAAACGTGACGTCGCGGAACTCTACGAAGGGTTGTGGCTGTGCGGCTGGGTCCATCTCAATAAAAAAGCCGGGCGCCTTTTCAGGCATCCCGGCATGCGGTTTCCGCGAATGATAGCGGGGCGGCGAAGGCGCCCGCGAAATTGAAACAAAAATCAGCGCGGCAAATCACTGAATCCCATGAGGAACTCGTCCACCGATCGTGCGGCCTGGCGCCCCTCGCGAATGGCCCACACCACCAGCGACTGGCCGCGGCGGATATCGCCCGCTGCAAACACCTTCGGCACGTTGGTGGCGTAGCCGCCGATGAAGTCGACGCTCGCTCGGGCGTTGCCGCGGGCATCCTTCTCCACGCCGAAAGCGTCGAGCACGGTGGCCACGGGGCTGATGAAGCCCATCGCCAGCAGAACGAGGTCGGCCTTGAGGATCTGCTCGCTGCCGGCCACTTCCTGCATCTTGCCGTCCTTCCACTCGACGCGAACGGTCTTCAGGCCCGTGACCTTGCCCTTTTCGCCGATGAACTCCTTGGTGGAGATGGCGAACTCGCGCTCGCAGCCTTCTTCGTGGCTGGAGCTGGTGCGCAGCTTGATCGGCCAGTAGGGCCAGGTCAGCGGGCGGTTCTCTTCCTCGGGCGGCTGGGGCATCAGTTCGAACTGCGTGACGCTCACGGCGCCGTGGCGGTTGCTGGTGCCCACGCAGTCGGAGCCGGTGTCGCCGCCGCCGATGACGATCACGTGCTTGCCGTCCGCGCGCAACTGGCCCTTGACCTTGTCGCCCGCGTTGACGCGGTTCTGCTGCGGCAGGAACTCCATCGCGAAGTGGATGCCGTCCAGGTCGCGGCCGGGCACCGGCAGGTCGCGCGATTGCTCGGCGCCGCCGGTGAGCACCACGGCATCGAAGTCCTTCTGCAGCTGCTCGGGGGTGATGGTTTCCTTGGCGAGGTTGGTCACCTTGGAGCCCTTGCCCAGCGGGTCCTTCGCGGCACCGATCATCACGCCGGTGCGGAAGGTCACGCCCTCGGCCTTCATCTGCTCGACACGGCGGTCGATGTGGGTCTTCTCCATCTTGAAGTCGGGGATGCCGTAGCGCAGCAGGCCGCCGATGCGGTCGTTCTTCTCGAAGAGGGTCACGTCGTGGCCGGCGCGCGCCAGCTGCTGCGCAGCCGCCATGCCTGCGGGGCCCGCGCCCACCACGGCCACCTTCTTGCCGGTCTTGTGCTTGGCCACGCGCGGCGCCACCCAGCCTTCGTCCCAGGCGCGGTCGATGATCGCGTGCTCGATCGACTTGATGCCGATCGCGTCGTCGTTCACGTTGAGCACGCAGGCCGCCTCGCAGGGGGCGGGGCAGATGCGGCCGGTGAACTCGGGGAAGTTGTTGGTCGAGTCAAGCACCGCGAAGGCGTTCTGCCAATCGTTGCGATACACGAGGTCGTTGAAGTCCGGAATGATGTTGTTGACCGGGCAGCCGCTGTTGCAGAACGGCGTGCCGCAGTCCATGCAGCGCGCGCCCTGCACCTTGGCCTGCTCGGGCGTGAGGCCGACGACGAATTCCTTGTAGTGCTTGACGCGCTCGTCGACGGGCTTGTAGCCCTCTTCGATGCGCTCATGCTCCATGAAGCCGGTGATCTTTCCCATCGTGCTTTCCTCTGTTCTTCGTATCTGTGGCCGCGCTCAGACGGCGGCCGGTGCGGTCAGCGCGTGCGGCTCGAGGCCGACATGCGCGTTGTTGCCGCTGCTGGTGAGCTCGACCTTGCGGTCGTGCAGTTCGGCAAGCGCTCGCTTGTATTCGTTCGGGAACACCTTGACGAACTTGGTGCGCGACACGGCCCAGTTGTCCAGCAGTTCGCGCGCGCGCTTGCTGCCGGTCCAGCGGTGGTGCTCTTCGAGCAGCTTCTTGAGCTGGGCCTCGTCGGTCTCGCCGCCGTGCCAGATCTTGCGATGCACGCTGGCGGTCTGTTCGGCCGAAGTCAGCACCTTGTCGAGCGACACCATCGAGAGGTTGCAGCGCGTGGCGAACTGGCCGTCCTCGTCGTAGACGAAGGCGACGCCGCCGCTCATGCCGGCCGCGAAGTTGCGGCCCGTCTTGCCGAGCACCGCGACCGTGCCGCCGGTCATGTATTCGCAGCCATGGTCGCCCGTGCCTTCGATGACCGCCGTGGCGCCCGAGAGGCGCACCGCGAAACGCTCGCCGGCCACGCCGCAGAGATACGCCTCGCCGGTGGTCGCGCCGTACAGCGCGGTGTTGCCGACGATGGTGTTGCGCACCGCTTCGCCGCGGAAATCGAGGCTGGGACGCACCACCACGCGGCCGCCGGAGAGGCCCTTGCCGGTGTAGTCGTTGGCGTCGCCGATCAGGTATAGCGTGATGCCGCGCGCGAGGAACGCACCGAACGACTGCCCGCCCGTGCCTTCGAGCTGGATGCGGATCGAGTCGTCAGGCAGGCCTTGGGGATGCACCTTGGTGAGCGCACCCGAGAGCATCGCGCCCACCGAACGGTTGACGTTGCGCGCCACCTCGATGAACTGCACCTTCTCGCCCTTGTCGATGGCGGGACGCGACTTCTCGATGAGCTTGACGTCGAGCGCGCGCTCCAGGCCGTGGTCCTGGTTCTCGACGTGGAAGCGCGCCACGTCGGCCGGCACGTTCGGCAGTGCGAACAGGCGGCTGAAATCCAGGCCCGAGGCCTTCCAGTGTTCGATGCCCTTGCGGGTGTCGAGCAGGTCGGCGCGGCCGATCAGGTCGTCGAACTTGCGGATGCCCAGCTGGGCCATGATCTGGCGCACTTCTTCGGCGACGAAGAAGAAGTAGTTGACGACGTGCTCGGGCTTGCCCGAGAACTTCTTGCGCAGGATCGGGTCTTGGGTGGCCACGCCCACCGGGCAGGTGTTCAGGTGGCACTTGCGCATCATGATGCAGCCCTCGACCACCAGCGGCGCGGTGGCGAAGCCGAATTCGTCGGCGCCCAGCAGCGCGCCGATGGCGACGTCGCGACCGGTCTTCATCTGGCCGTCGGCCTGCACGCGGATGCGGCTGCGCAGGCGGTTGAGCACCAGCGTCTGCTGCGTCTCGGCCAGGCCGATTTCCCACGGGCTGCCCGCGTGCTTGATCGACGACCAGGGCGATGCGCCCGTGCCGCCGTCGTGGCCGGCGATCACCACGTGGTCGCTCTTGCACTTGGCCACGCCCGCGGCGATCGTGCCGACGCCGATTTCGCTCACCAGCTTGACGCTGATGCTCGCGTGCGGCGCGGTGTTCTTCAGGTCGTGGATGAGCTGGGCCAGATCTTCGATCGAGTAGATGTCGTGGTGCGGCGGGGGCGAGATGAGCCCCACGCCCGGCACGGCATAGCGCTGCTTGCCGATGTACTCGGTGACCTTGCCGCCCGGGAGCTGACCGCCCTCGCCCGGCTTGGCGCCCTGCGCCATCTTGATCTGGATCTGGTCGGCCGAGTGCAGGTACTCGGCGGTGACGCCGAAGCGGCCCGAGGCCACCTGCTTGATGCGCGAGCGCAGCGAGTCGCCGTCGTTGAGCGGCAAGTCGACCTCGACGTTGGCCGCGCCGATCACGCTCTTGAGCGTGTCGCCCTGCTTGATCGGGATGCCCTTGAGCTCGTTGCGGTAGCGCGCCGGGTCTTCGCCGCCCTCGCCGGTGTTGCTCTTGCCGCCGATGCGGTTCATTGCAATGGCGAGCGTGGCGTGCGCCTCGGTGCTGATCGAGCCGAGCGACATCGCGCCGGTGGCGAAGCGCTTGACGATTTCGGAAGCCGCTTCGACTTCGTCCACCGGGATCGCCTTGGCCGGATCGATCTTGAACTCGAACAGGCCGCGCAGCGTGAGGTGCCGACGGTTCTGGTCGTTGATGAGCTGGGCGTATTCCTTGTACGTGTTCCAG
Organism: Variovorax paradoxus; assembly: GCF_000834655.1. Lineage (GTDB taxonomy): Bacteria > Pseudomonadota > Gammaproteobacteria > Burkholderiales > Burkholderiaceae_C > Variovorax > Variovorax paradoxus_F. The sequence continues at coordinate 75,104 of NZ_JXQQ01000027.1, read as the reverse complement.
TTGTTGGAGCGCGTGCTGTGCTGCAGCTTGGCGATGGCGTCGGGCGTCCACATGTGCTCTTCGCCGCGCGTGCGCCAGGCGTATTCGCCGCCGGCGTCCAGCATGTTGGCCAGCACCGGGTCGTCGCTGAACGCGGCCTTGTGCATGCGGATGGCTTCCTCGGCGATCTCGAAGACGCCGATGCCTTCCACGCGGCTGGCCGTGCCGGTGAAGTACTTGTTCACCGTCTCGCTGTTCAGGCCGATGGCCTCGAACAACTGGGCGCCGCAGTAGCTCATGTAGGTGCTGACACCCATCTTCGACATGATCTTCGACAGGCCCTTGCCGATGGCCTTGACGTAGTTGTAGACCGCCTTGTCGGCGCTCAGGTCGCCCGGCAGGTCGGCATGCATGGCCGCCAGGGTTTCCATCGCGAGGTACGGATGCACGGCTTCCGCGCCGTAGCCGGCGAGCACGCCGAAGTGATGCACTTCGCGGGCCGAACCGGTTTCCACCACGAGGCCGGCCGTGGTGCGCAGGCCCTCGCGGACCAGGTACTGGTGCACGGCCGAGAGGGCCAGCACTGCCGGAATCGCCACCTGCGTCGGGCTCACGCCGCGGTCGCTCACGATCAGGATGTTGTGGCCGCCCTTGATGGCGTCCACCGCTTCGGCGCAGAGCGACGCCAGCTTGGCTTCGACGCCCTCGTCGCCCCAGGCGAGCGGGTAGGTGATGTCGAGCACGTAGCTCTTGAACTTGCCCTGCGTGTACTTGCCGATGTCGCGCAGCTTCGCCATGTCGGCGAAGTCGAGGATCGGCTGGCTCACTTCGAGCCGCATCGGCGGGTTGACCTGGTTGATGTCCAGCAGGTTGGGCTTGGGGCCGATGAACGACACCAGCGACATCACGATGGCTTCGCGGATCGGGTCGATCGGCGGGTTCGTCACCTGCGCGAACAACTGCTTGAAATAGTTGTAGAGCGGCTTGTTCTTGTTGGAGAGCACGGCCAGGGGGCTGTCGTTGCCCATGGAGCCGATGCCTTCTTCCCCGGCCTGCGCCATCGGGCTCATCAGGAACTTGATGTCTTCCTGCGTGTAGCCGAACGCCTGCTGGCGGTCGAGCAGCGCGACCTGGCTGAGCGGCGCGGAGACGGGCGCGGCATTGACGCTGTCGAGCTTGATGCGCAGGTTCTCGATCCACTGCTTGTAGGGCTTGCTGTTGGCGAGGGTGGCCTTGACCTCCTCGTCATCGATCATGCGGCCCTGCTCCAGGTCGATCAGGAACATCTTGCCGGGCTGCAGGCGCCACTTGCGAACGATCTTCTGCTCGGGCACGGGCAGCACGCCCGACTCGGAGGCCATGATGACCAGGTCGTCGTCGGTCACGCAATAGCGCGAGGGACGCAGGCCGTTGCGGTCGAGCGTGGCGCCGATCTGGCGGCCGTCGGTGAACACGATGGAGGCCGGGCCGTCCCAGGGCTCCAGCATGGCGGCGTGGTACTCATAGAACGCGCGGCGGCGCGGGTCCATGGTGGCGTGCTGCTCCCAGGGCTCGGGAATCATCATCATCACGGCCTGGCTGATGGGGTAGCCGGCCATCGTCAGGAGCTCGAGGCAGTTGTCGAAGGTGGCGGTGTCGGACTGGCCGGCAAAGCTGATCGGGTAGAGCTTCTGCAGGTCGGCGCCCAGCACGGGCGACGACATGACGCCTTCGCGCGCCTTCATCCAGTTGTAGTTGCCCTTGACCGTGTTGATTTCGCCGTTGTGCGCAACGTAGCGGTACGGGTGGGCCAGCGGCCACTCGGGGAAGGTGTTGGTCGAGAAGCGCTGGTGCACGAGGCCGAGGGCCGAGACACAGCGCTTGTCCTGCAGGTCGAGGTAGTAGGTGCCGACCTGGTCGGCGAGCAGCAGGCCCTTGTAGACCACGGTGCGGCTCGACATGCTGGGAACGTAGTATTCCTTGCTGTGCTTGAGCTTCAGGCGCTGGATGTTGGCGCTGGCGGTCTTGCGGATCACGTAGAGCTTGCGCTCCAGCGCGTCCTGCACGATCACGTCATTGCCGCGGCCGATGAAGACCTGGCGCAGCAGCGGTTCCTTTTCGCGCACGGTGGGCGACATGGGCATGTCGCGGTTGACCGGCACGTCGCGCCAGCCGAGCAGCACCTGGCCTTCGGCCTTGATCGCGCGCTCCATTTCCTGCTCGCAGGCTTCGCGCGAGGCGTGTTCCTTCGGCAGGAAGATCATGCCGACCCCGTATTCGCCCGGCGGGGGCAGCGTGACGCCCTGCTTGGCCATCTCTTCGCGGTAGAGGTGGTCGGGCAGCTGGATCAGGATGCCGGCGCCGTCGCCCATCAGCTTGTCGGCGCCCACTGCGCCGCGATGGTCGAGGTTCTCGAGGATCTTCAAGCCCTGCAGCACGATGGCGTGGCTCTTTTCGCCCTTGATGTGGGCCACGAAGCCGACGCCGCAGGCATCGTGCTCGTCGGCACCGGAATACAGACCGTGTTTTTGGAGATGTTCGATCTCGGCAGCCGTCGTCATGGCGCACTCCTTCAGTTTTCGCAGGGAAAGGGAGCATATTGCGATGCACAAAGAATGCCAAACACTTTAATAGGGGTCAGATTCTTATTAAAAGTCGAGTTTTCTTATCGGGATTAAATTAGGGACATATTAAAAAGAGTAGCAAAAATCGCAGACGGCACGCGGCCGAGCCAGCGCTTTCAGCTTAAGAATTCGACGCTGACGGCGGCCGACCGGCCTTGGCCTTGATCACGCGACGCTCGGTCGATTTCTGCAATGCGTCCAGAAAATCGCCGTCGCCCGCCGCCCAGCCGCGCAAGGTGGCCTCGGTCAACGCGTTCTGATCGGCCGACCGCACGCCCGCACGCACCAACTCGACATACGCCGCCTCGCGCGCGAACGGCGTGTTGCCCAACTCCCAGTACAGCGGATGCGGCGTCAGCAGCTTGTCGTGGCGCAGCCCCGCGTAGTGCCCGTGACTCGACCACGGATAGTCGCGGGCATCTACCGCCATGCCGGCGCGCACCGGGTTGAGGTCGATGTAGGCCATGCAGGTCATGAGGTAGCGATCGGTCTGGATCAGCGTCGACCTGTAGCGCCCCTCCCACAGGGTGCCGCTGCGGCCATGGCGGTCGTTGAAGTAGCGCACGTAGCTGCGCCCCACCGACTGCATGAACTGCGGCAGGCCGGTGGTGCTGTCGGGCGTGGCCAGCAGGTGGAAATGGTTGTCCATCAGCACGTAGGCGTGCAGCGCGATGCCAAAGCGTGAGGCGTTGTCGGCCAGGAGGCCGAGCAGCTTTTCTTGGTCCGCGCGATCCACAAAGATCGGCTGGCGGTTGTTGCCGCGCTGGATCACGTGGTGCGGCATGTCGGCCAGCGTGAGACGGGGAAGTCGGGCCATGGGTTGAAGTGACGCAGTGAAGCGCGAGGCTTGTATCCTAAGCGGCTCGCTGACCAACACCCTGGAGGGGGACGAATGTTCAAGTTTTTCAAAGAATTGGTGGACACGGTGAAAGAGGGCATGGCCGAGGGACGGGCCGAGCTCGCGCAGGAGACGGCCGACCGTGAGGCCGCGCGACAGGAAAACAACGCCGCGCTCGCGGCCCGCCTGGCGGCCTCGTCGCGCTTCGAGAATTTCGCCGTGGCCCTCGCCGCGGTGTACCGGCAGACCTTCGCACCCGATCTGAAGGAGGCACGCGAGGCGCAACGCAGCGCCGTGCACCTGATGTGCGTCGGCATCCCTCCCGATGAGGTCGAGGCCTGGAAGAAACTGCTGGCGCGCGACTTCTCGGTGTCGAACGGCGACGAGGCCGAGTCTGCGGTGACGGAGATCGTCGATGGCCTCGCCGCACAGGCCAGCGACGACGACCTGGCCCTGTGGATCGGTCGCGCCGCCCATCTGGCGACGGGCGCGGCCGCTGTCGGCTACACGAGTGCCGAGGAGGCTCTGGACTGGCTCGAACCGGCCATGGAGCTCGCGATCGAGCGTTTCAGCGGCTGGGACCACTACGCGCAGAGCTTTCTCGCCGGCGAACGCAACGCGCCGGGCAGCAACATCGTCGGGCGCAAGCTGCTGGCCTCGGTCGCTGAGAAGCTTCTCTCGGACGACCTCAGCCCGTGGAAGACGGTGGCTTGGCCCGCGCGTGATTCATTCGCCGACCTGGTGGCCTCGCGCGGGGCCGCCCGCTCTGCCTAGCGCTGCGGTACGGGCTCGTCAGCCCAGGCGAAACCGGGTGTCGCCGAGCGCATCGAGCCCGAACTGCGACAACAGCTCGCCCAACCGCGTCGCCGCGCTGGCCTTGCGCTGGCCGGTGTAGCGCGCCAGGATCAACTCGTTCTTCATGCTGTGCTCCCAGCCGACCAGTTCGGTGACCGTGACGCTGTAGCCGTTGGCTTCGAGGTACAGGCAGCGCAGCACGTTGGTGAGCTGGCTGCCGATTTCGCGCGTGTGCAGCGGATGGCGCCACAGCTCCGCGAGCGGCGTGCGCGACAGGGCGAGCGCCTTGGTCTCGCGCAGGCAGGCGGCCACTTCCGCCTGGCAGCACGGCACCAGGACCATGCAGCGCGCCTTCTTCGCCAGGCCGAAGGCGATGGCGTCGTCGGTCGCGGTGTCGCAGGCGTGCAGCGCGGTGACCACGTCGATCTGCGCCGGCAGCTCGCTCGCATTTGCCGATTCGGCGACCGTGAGATTGAGGAACGACATGCGCCCGAAGCCCAGGTGCTCGGCCAGCTTGCGCGAGCGCTCGACCAGCTCGGCCCGCGTCTCGATGCCGTAGACATGTCCGCCCTGGCGCGCCCTGAAGAACAGGTCGTAGATGATGAAACCGAGGTACGACTTGCCCGCACCGTGGTCGGCCAGCGTGGCCTCGGCGCCCTCGCCCGGCAGCTCGCGCAGCAGTTGCTCGATGAACTGGAACAGGTGGTAGACCTGCTTGAGCTTGCGCCGCGAGTCCTGGTTGAGCCGGCCCTCGCGCGTGAGGATGTGCAGCTCCTTGAGCAGCTCGATCGACTGCCCGGGGCGCAGCACCTCGGTCAGTTCGGCGTCGGCCTTCGCGGCCTTGTTGGTCTTCGTGGCCTTGGCCGCGTGTGCATTCATGGTCGGGCACTCCCTGGGCCCACGTCGAGCGCGGCCCAGCCGTCGGGGCCCAGCGCTTCGAGCGTCTCGATGTTGCGTTCGAAGATGGCTTCGGCTCCCGGAAACGCCTCGACCGCGCGGCTCACGCTGTCTTCGCGCAGCAGGTGCAGCGTGGGGTACGGCGCCCGGTTGGTCGCGTTCTCGATGTCGTCCGCCTCGGTGCCCGCGAACTGGAACTGCGGGTGAAAGCTCGCGAGCTGGAACACGCCGTCGAAGCCGGCCCGCGAGAGCTTGCGTTCGGCACGGCCGAGAAAATCGTTGAAGTCCAGAAAATCCGCCAAGGTGTTGGGTGCGATCAGAAGGGTGGTGTCGCGCACGGCGGCGTCGACGGCAGCGAGGTCGTTGGCTTCGGAAAGAAGGGCGTCCATCAGGCCGGCTTCCTCGGCGGGCAGGTGTACGGCGTAGTGGATTTGCGCCTTCACATGCACCGCCTTGGCGAACGGACACAGGTTCAGGCCGATGACTGCCCGCTCGAGCCAGCGCCGCGTGTCGGCCTCGGCCTGAGCGGCGTCGATTGTCGCCGGGTCGGTCATGCCACCTCCGTTGGAGGGCGTATTCGGCCCAGGCGCCTCGCGAGCGCCATGCCTGCGACCGAGCAGGCGAGCGTCGCCGCCCAGGTCCAGTGCCAGCCGCCGACGCGATGCGCCACCCACGCCACCGCCGGCGGCGCCAGGAACTGTCCGAGCGACGAAGCCTGCTGCATGAGCCCCACCGTCGTGGAAACCGTGGTCGGACTGGGCGCCAGCCGGACGCCGAGCAGGAACAGCGTGGCCGGCACCATGCCGCCGCCGAGCGAGAAGGCGCAGACCGCGGCGTAACGAAGCGCAGGCGGCAGGCCCAGCGCATCGGCGCCCTGCCCCACCTGGGCAAACGCGGCCACGCCGCCCAGCGCCATCGCCAGGAAGCCCCATTGCAACAAGCGCTCGGGCGCCACGCCGCGCTGCAGCCAGCGGCCGCCCGCCACGTTGCCGACGATGTTCATCGCGGCCGCGATTGCGGTGAGCACGGCGTTCCAGCCGGCCGGAACGCCCGCGCCGGCATAGATGGCGGGTAGAAAACCGATCACGGCCATCCACTGGGCCGAATACACGGCGAAGGTCAGCGCGGTCAGCCAGGGTGTGCGCGCACCAACCGTGGCGCGCAGGCGCGAGACCCAGCCTTCGCCCGCGCCGCTCGCCGCGGCAGGACGCAGCCGGTCTGCCGGCACGGCGGACCACACCCACAGCGCGGCCGCAGCCGAGACGACCGACAGCGCCCACCACCAGTCGGCCCAACCGCCCCAGGCGATGAGTGCGGGCCCCAGCAACAGCGCGACGGCCACGCCGAGCGGCATGTAGGCGCCCCAGAGGCCGAGCGCCGCCTTGTCGGCGCCCGATGGCGTGAGCGCGCGGATCAGTCCCGGGCCCGGCATGACCGCCAGGAGAAAGCCGATACCTTCGACCGCGCGCAAGACCAGCAACCACTGCACCGCTTGCGCCCCGCCCACGAGGCCGGCGCCGACTGCACCACCAAGCAGGCTGGCCGTCGTCAGCACCACCAGCCCCGTCAGCATGCTTCGGCGCAAGCCGATCGTGTCGGCCGCAAGACCCGCCACGAGGCCCAGCGTCATGCTCGCGACCTGCACGAGCGAGAGCAGGAACCCCGCTTCGACCAGCCCGATGCCAAGAGAAGCCTGCAACGCCGGCACCGCGGGCGGCAGCTTGCCCAGGTGCAACGCGGCGCTGACGCCGCCCAGCATGACGGCGAAGGCCGCAAGCGGGACGCGCGGTGCGGGGTCCGTGCTCACCCGATGCCTCGCCGGCCGGTCAGCCGCTCGTGCTCGCGCATCGCGAAGCGGTCGGTCATGCCGGCGATGTAGTCGGCCACGGCCCGGTGCCGGTCGCGCCGCTCGGCATAGGAGTCGGGCATTTCGACCCCGCGTTCGAGGTAGGCCTCGAACAACTCGCGCACCACCTGCTGGGCCTGGTCGGTGGTCTGCGTTACCTGCGGGTGGCGATAGAGGTTCCGGAACAGAAAACGCTTGAGTTCGTCCGACTGGGCCTGCATGGTCTCGCTGAAGGCGACGATGGGTACGGCATTGCGGACGCCATCCGCATCGGCAGGCGCCACGGCCTGCAGCGCCGCGCGGGTCGCGTCGATCACGTCGTAGACCTGCGCGCTCAGCATGCGGCGGATCGTCTCGTAAAGCACGCGACGCCCCTGCAGCTCCGGGTATTCGGCGAGCGCCTCGCGCCGGTAGCGCTCGAAGAGCTCCACCTCGGCGAGTTGCTCGACGCTGATGAGGCCCGATCGCACGCCGTCGTCGATGTCGTGGGCGTTGTAGGCGATGGCATCGGCCAGGTTGCACAGCTGCGCCTCGAGGCCGGGTTGCGTGCGGTCGAGGAAGCGGCGCGCCACCCCGTTCGGCTCGGCCAGCTCCAGGCGCTCGGCATTCGCGCGCGAGCAGTGCTTGAGGATGCCCTCACGGGTCTCGAAGCTGAGGTTCAGGCCGTCGTATTGCGGGTAGCGGTGCTCCAGGGCATCCACCACGCGCAGGCTCTGCAGGTTGTGCTCGAAGCCGCCGTAGTCGGACATGCAGACATTGAGCGCGTCTTGCCCCGCATGGCCGAAGGGCGTGTGGCCCAAGTCGTGCGCCAGGGCGATCGCTTCGACCAGGTCTTCGTTCAGGCGCAGGGCCCGCGCGATGGAGCGGCCCAGCTGCGCGACTTCCAGCGAATGCGTGAGCCGCGTGCGGAACAGGTCGCCTTCGTGGTTGAGGAAGACCTGCGTCTTGTAGACCAGCCGGCGGAACGCCGTGGAGTGCACGATGCGGTCACGGTCGCGCTGGAAGGCGTCGCGCGTGGGCGCGGGCGGCTCGGCATGACGGCGGCCGCGCGACTGGGCGGGGTGGCAGGCATAGGCCGCGAGACTCATGCGGGGACCTCGGCGCTTCGCGTTGCGGTGCGCGCTTGCCTGTCGCGGCCCGGCGCTGTGATCATCCCGCCAGGCAGCACTGCGCGAGCACTTCGCGCACCAGCGCGTCGGGCGCGCTGCTGAGCGCGGCGGAACCGGGCTTGTCGATCACCACGAAGCGGATCTCGCCGGCTTCCGACTTCTTGTCCACGCGCATCAGTTCCAGGTAACGGTCGGCGCCGAGGGCCGGACCGACGATCGGCAAACCCGCGCGTTCGATGAGGCGGGTGAGGCGTGCCACGAACGCCGAATCGACGCCGCCCAGCCGCTGCGACAGGTGCGCCGCCATGACCATGCCGCAGCCGACAGCCTCGCCATGCAGCCATTCGCCGTAGCCGAGGCCCGATTCGATCGCGTGGCCGAAGGTGTGGCCGAAATTCAGGATGGCGCGCAGGCCTGTCTCGCGCTCGTCCTGGCCGACCACCAGCGCCTTGATCTCGCAGCTACGCTTGACGGCGTAGGCCAGCGCGGCCGGATCGCGTGCAACCAGCGCGTCGATGTTCGTTTCGATCCAGTCGAAGAACGCCATGTCGTGGATCGGCCCGTACTTGATCACTTCGGCCAGGCCCGCGCTGAGTTCGCGCGGCGGCAGCGTCTGCAGCGTGCCGAGGTCGCAAACCACCAGTTGCGGCTGGTAGAACGCGCCGATCATGTTCTTGCCCAGCGGATGGTTGATGGCCGTCTTGCCGCCGACCGACGAATCGACCTGCGCCAGCAGCGTGGTCGGCACCTGCACGAAAGGCACGCCGCGCATGTAGCTGGCAGCGGCGAAGCCGGTCATGTCGCCCACCACGCCGCCGCCCAGGGCGAACAGCACGGTCTTGCGGTCGCTGCCGTGGCCCAGCAGCGCGTCGAAGATCAGGTTCAGTGTTTCGAGGTTCTTGTACACCTCGCCGTCGGGAAGCTCGAGCAGGTGCACGGTGCGAAAGCGGTTCGCCAGCGCGGCCCGAAGCGCCTTGGCGTAGAGCGGAGCGACCGTGGTGTTGCTGACGATCAGGGCGCTGGCGGCCGCGGGCGTGGCCGCGAAGCTTGTCGGATCGTCCAGCAGGCCGGCGCCGATCAGGATGGGATAACTGCGATCGCCGAGCTGGATGTCGACGCGTTCTGGCGGTGCGGAAAGTACGGGCTGTGCTGACAATGGCATGGCAGCGAGTTTAGGCGCTGCGGCCGGGGCAGGCTCAGGCGGTGGGCTCTTCAGGATGGGCGCCCGGCGCGACGACGCCGGCCAGTTCGAGCTGCATCACGATGATGTTGACCAGCATGGCGATCGAGGGCCGTCCGGTATCGACCACATCGTGGGCCGTCTCGCGATAAAGCGGATCGCGCGCGTCGTGCAGCTCGCGAAGCCGGCCCAGCGGGTCGGCCACTTGCAGGAGCGGCCGCTTGACGTCGTGGCGCAGACGCCGGAACAGGTCTTCAGGGGAGGAGCGCAGGTAGATCACATGGAAGTGATCGCGCAGTTGGCCGCGGTTGGCCTCGCGCAACACGGCGCCGCCGCCGGTGGCCAGCACGCCCTGGGCGTTCGCGGCCAGATCGGCGATGACGCTCTGTTCGAGATCCCGGAAGACCGCCTCGCCTTCGCGTTCGAAGTAATCACGGATCGAGCAGCCGATGCGCTGTTCGATCACGTGATCGGTGTCGATGAATGGAGTGTTCAACCGCGCCCCCAGGCGCCGGCCCACTGCGGATTTTCCGGCGCCGGGCAAGCCGACGAGTGCGACCGCCACGCGGTGGCTGCTACGCCCGCGCGTCAGCGCGCGGCGTTGCGGTCGGTAATCATCTTTGGAGTGATAAAGACGAGCATTTCGGTCTTGTTGGCAACGCGTTCGCGCTTGCGGAACAATGCCCCCATGTAGGGGATTTCACCCAGCACCGGCACGCGCGACTCGTCATTGGTTTCGGTAAGTTCGAAGATACCACCGATGACAACCGTGCCGCCGTTCTCTACAAGCACCTCGGTCTGAACATGCTTGGTGTTGATGGCCGGGCCCGAGGGCGTGTTCGCACCGCGGGCATCCTTGCTCACATCCAGGGTCAGGATGATGTTGCCTTCGGGCGTGATCTGCGGGGTGACTTCGAGCTTGAGCACCGCCTTGCGGAACGAGATGGAAGTTGCGCCGCTGGACGTCGCCTGCTGGTAGGGGATTTCTTCGCCCTGCTCAATCAGCGCCTTGGTCTGGTCGGCCGTGATGACGCGGGGGCTGGAAACCAGCTTGCCCTTGCCGTCGGCTTCCAGCGCGGAGATTTCGAGGTTAAGCATTCGGGAGAAGCTCGAGTTGAACAGCGAGATCGCGAAGGTGCCGGCGGCTGTGCCTGCAACACCTGCATCGCCTGCGGGTAGATTGACGAAATTGGAGTTCGTCCATGTGGTGGTCGGCGTACCACCGGTACTGCCCGTGCCGGTAACGGGCATCACCCCCACCGTGCCAAATGCTCGGTTACCAGCCGAGGAAGCAAAGCGTTCTCCCGCAATGCCGCCACCCAGGCGCACTCCCAGCGATTTGCCGAACGTATCGGATGCTTCGACAATACGAGCTTCGATCAGCACCTGACGGACCGGAATATCCAGCTTCTGAATCAGCTCCGACACCTGCGCGAGCCGCGAAGGGATGTCCGACACAAACAACTGATTGGTCCGCGCCTCGGCGATCACACTACCGCGCGGGCTCAAAATGCGAGTGGTCGTACCACTGCTCCCACCACCGCTGCCACCAGCTGAAGCCCCGGTACCGGTGAGGCCTTGCGCAATGGCAATCGCCTTCGTGTAATTCAGCTGGAACGATTGAGTGCGCAGCGGCTCCAGGTTCTCGATCGCTGCCTTGGCCTCGAATTCGAGCTTTTCCTTGGCGTTGATTTCATCCTTGGGTGCGATCCACAGCACGCTGCCGTTCTTGCGCATGCCCAGGTTCTTCGCCTGCATGATGATGTCCAGCGCCTGGTCCCACGGCACGTCCTTCAGACGCAGCGTCAGCGCGCCGGTCACCGAGTCCGAGGTCACGATGTTGAAGTTCGTGAAGTCGGCAATCACCTGCAGCAGCGAGCGAATCTCGATGTTCTGGAAGTTCAGAGAGAGCTTCTCACCGTTGTAGCCAACGCCTTGCGTGAGCTTGGTGGGGTCGACCTTGCGGGCACGCACTTCCACCACGAACTGGTTTTCGCTCTGGTAGGCACTGTGCTCCCAGTCACCCTTGGCTTCGATCGTCATGCGAACGCGGTCGCCAGACTGCTGCGAGGTGATCAGCTGGACCGGAGTGCCGAAGTCGCCAACGTCGAGGCGGCGGCGCAGGCCTTCAGGCAGCGTCGACTTGGTGAATTCCACGACAAGGTTCTTGCCTTGCTGCTTGACATCGACACCCACCTGGTTGTTCGGCAGGTCGACGATGACGCGGCCCGTGCTGTCGGCGCCAAGACGGAAGTCGACGTCGCGCAGCGGCAGCGTGTCGCGATTGCGGTTCTCCGCGAAAACCGTGGCCGTCGATGCAGCCAATGCCGTACCGGCGGCCGGTTCGAGAATGACCAGCAGCGACTTGCCCTGGATTTCGGTCTTGTAGGCCGTGGCTTGCTTGAGGTTCAGCACCACCCGGCTGCGCTCGCCGGCCTGCACGACGTTGACCGAACGCAGGTTGCCCTGGTTCACTTCAATGGCGGAACGCCCGATGGCATTCGTCACGCCCGGAAAGTCCAGCGCGATCCGCGCAGGCGTCTGCACGGCGAATCCGGCCGGCACCGCGGTCAGCGGCTGGGTCAGATCGATCCGGATCACCTCGGCGCCGGATTGCGTCGAGCTGGTGACAGCCTCGATCGCGTTTTGCGCATGGGCGACGGCAAGTGCACCGAAGGCCAGCAGACCCAGCCCGGCGGCGCGCAGCCACTGTGCCATCGTTGATTTTTTTTGGTTCATTTCGCACTCTCTTGCAGCTGCAATGTCGCCACGCGTTCGATCCATTCACCGGCGGCGTCTTGCACGATTTCACGCAAGGCGACTTCGGTTTCGTTGATACGGGTAATGCGCCCGTAGTTCAGGCCCAGGTATTCGCCGACGCGCACCTTGTAGAGCAGCTTGTCGACACGAACCAGCGCCACCGGCTGGCCGTTGCGGTTCATGCTGCCCACCATGGCCATCGAATCGAGCGGGAAGGCTTCGAGCGACTCCTTGCGGCGCGCCAGTTCGGGCGCGATCAGCTCCGAGGTGCTCGGCTGGTTCGATTCGCGGCGCAGCGCCTGCGTCAGCTTCAGCATGTTGAAGGGCTCGAAAGACGAGCCTTCGGTGTATGCCTGCGGCGTGAATTTCTTGGGCTCGGTAATCGGAGGCACCGAAGGTTTCACCTGGGCGCGCTGCTCGACCATCCAGCGCTGCAGGTCTTCCTGGCCGGAATCGCAGGCGCTCAGGCCCATCGTGGCCAGCATCAGCCAGAGGACTTTGCTTGCCGCCCTCATTTCTTCGCCTTCGGCGCCGTGGCGCGTTTCTGGGCTGCCCGCTCGTCTTCATCGAGATAGCGGAAGGTGCGCGCGGTGGCGTCCATCGTCAGCACGTCCTTGTCCTTTTGCGGCGTGATCGTCACGTTGTTGAGTGTCACGATGCGCGAGAGACTGGCAACGTCTGCTGCGAAGGCGCCCATGTCGTGATAGCGCCCGGTGACACGAACGGCGATCGGAAGCTCGGCGTAGTAGTCCTTCACAGAGATGGAACCCGGGCGGAACAGCTCGAACTGCAGGCTGCGGCCGAGGCCGGCCTGGTTGATGTCCGAGAGCAGCGCGTCCATTTCCGCCTTGCTGGGCAACTGCTTCTCGAGCAGAGTCACGTACTGCTGAACCTGTTCGCGCTGCTTCTTCAGAAGGTCGAGGTTCGCCGCCTGGGCGACCTTCTTCTGGTAGTCGGCCTTGAGCGTCACTTCCTTGGCACGCTCGCTCTCGAGTTGGTCGTTGGAGTTGGTGAGCCAGACGAACCACAACGCCACGAGCACCAGTGCGGTCACGGCCAGGCACAAGGCGTAGCGCGGGACTGCCGGCCACATCGACGGGTCGTTCGGATTGAGTCCGCGGAACTGATCGCCGACGCTCCGCAGTGCGGCGCCGACGTCTACTTTTTGGGAGGGGCGATTGCTTGCCATGATCGATTACCCCTTGGACTGCGCGGCAGCGGCCAGCGCTTTGTCAGCTGCAGCCTTCTGCGCATCGGTCGGCCGCTTCAGGCCGATCTTCATCGTGAAGCTTGCAACACGACGCTGGTCGCGCTGGCTCAGGTTTACATTCGTCGACGTGATCTCGACCAGTTCGGGCTTCACCAGCCAAGGGCTGTTGTTGCCCAGGTTGCGCAGCAATTCCGACACGCGTTCGTTGGACTGGGCCATGCCTTGCAACGTCACGGTCTGGTTGTCCTGCTTCATGCTGCTCAGATAGACACCGTCGGGCAGTTGCCGGACCAGCTCATTGAACAGGTGCACTGGCAGGTTGCGGTCGCCCTGCAGGTCTTCGACGGCCTGCTGGCGCGCGCGCAGAGCCGCAATTTCATCTTGCAGCGTCGAAATCTCCTTGATCTCGACTTCGAGTTTCTTGATCTCGGCTTGCAGGAAACCGTTCTTCGATTGCTGGGTCGAGATCTGCGCCTCGAACCAGAGGTAGCCGAGGCCCGCGATCAAGGCACCCAACAGGGCAGCGCCGCCGAGGGTTCCATAGAAGGCCTCGCGACGCCGCTTGCGTGCGGCTTCGCGATGCGGAAGCAGGTTGATGAGGATCACTGCAGGAACCTCCGCATGGCAAGGCCGCACGAGGTCAGGTACGAAGGCGCTTCGCGCCGCACCTTCTTCTCGCGGATGCTCGGACCGAAGTCCATGCCGTCGAACGGATTGACCAGCGAGCACGCAAACGAGGTCTGGCGGGTCACGGCACTAGTCAGCCCCGGCAGCGACGACGAACCGCCGGCCAGCAGCACGTAATCGACGCGGTTGTGCGGCGTGCTCGTGAAGAAAAATTGAAGCGCACGCGCAATTTCCTGCGCGATGCTTTCCACGAAGGGCTTGAGTACGCCCGAGCCGTAGTCGTCGGGCAGGTCGCCGCTGCGCTTCTTGGCTTCGGCTTCTTCTGCGGAAAAACCGTACTGCCGCACGATCAGCTGGGTCAGCTGGGCGCCGCCGAAGGCCTGGTCGCGGTCGTACAACACTTCCTGGTTGCGCAACACCTGCATGCTGGTGGTGAACGCGCCCACCTCGAACAGCGCCACGATCGAGTCCACGCCCTTGCCTGGCAATTGCTCGATCAGGCGTGCGGTCGCGAGGCGCGAGGCGTAGGACTCGACGTCCAGGATCATGGCCTTGAGCCCGGCCGCTTCGGCCAGGCCTTCGCGGTCCTGGACCTTCTCCTTGCGGGACGCGGCGATCAGCACTTCCACATCGCCGGCGGAACTGGCGCTCGGGCCGGTGACGCAAAAGTCGAGGCTCACCTCATCGAGCGAGAAGGGGATGTACTGGTTGGCTTCGGACTCGACCTGGATCTCGAGTTCCTGCTCGCTCATGCCACCGGGAAGAATGATCTTCTTGGTGATCACAGCCGACGGCGGCAGTGCGAGCGCGACGTTGCGCGTTTTGGTGCCGCTCTTGCGCACGACACGCCGGACGGCCTCGGCCACCTCGTCGAATTTCTCGACGTTGCCGTCAGTGATCCAGCCGCGTTCTAGCGGCTCGATGGCGCAACGCTCCAGCACCAGCTTTCCGCTGGCTTCACGGCCGAGCTCGACCAGCTTGACGCTGGACGAACTGACATCCAGCCCAAGCAGGGGGGCGTTTTGACGACGAAACAATGTTCCAAGAGCAGCCAAGTTAGGTCCCTCTCCCCCTGTATTTGTAACCAATGGAAAAATATGCGTTCGGTTGCACTCTAGCAGCAGGCGTAACGCCCACCAAGCAACCCAGGCGGACAAACCCGAGAACCGTTGTCAAAACCTGACGTCAAAGCCGCATTCTGTAACTTTTGGATTAGGACTGCACGAGGAAACAAAGATCGGATCTCGCTGGAGGGGCGGCTTTTTATAATGTCCGGTGACTCTCCGGCCCTCCATGCAAGAAACACCACGCCCCAAAGGGCCAGCCAAGACCCCTCCTCCCGCACGACCAGCCTGGCTCAGATGGTTGTTGCGCTTCGTGTTCTGGGGGTTCGGCATTGCCGCGGCCGGTGTGCTGTCTGTCCTTTGCGTGGTCGCGGTGGCTCTCGCGGTCGCCTATCCGAACCTGCCGGACATCTCGGAACTCTCCGACTACCGGCCCAAGCTGCCGCTGCGGGTTTTTTCCGCCGAAGGCACGCTGATCGGCGAATTCGGCGAAGAACGGCGCAACCTCACGCCGATCGCCGCGATTCCCAAGGTGGTGAAAGATGCGGTGCTTGCCGCCGAAGATGCGCGCTTCTATGACCACGGCGGCGTCGACTACAAGGGCATGGTCCGCGCGGGCCTGGCCAACCTGAACCGGGTGAAGAGCCAGGGCGCATCGACCATCACGATGCAGGTGGCGCGCAACGTCTACCTGAGCTCCGAGAAGACGCTGACCCGCAAGGTCTACGAAGTGCTGCTCACCTTCAAGCTGGAGCACCTGCTCAGCAAGGACCAGATCTTCGAGATCTACCTGAACCAGATCTACCTGGGCAACCGCGCCTACGGCTTCGCCGCCGCGTCTGACGCGTACTTCGGCAAGCCGCTGCAGGAACTGACGATCGCGCAGGCCGCCATGCTCGCCGGTTTGCCCAAGGCACCGGGCGCCAACAACCCCGTCAACAACCCGCAACGCGCACGCGGCCGCCAGTTCTATGTGATTGATCGCATGCAGGAGGCCGGCTTCATCACCGCCGAGCAGGCCGCCGAGGCCAAAAAGGAAGAACTGCATCTGCGCGATGCCGCCGATCCGAACCGCCTGCACGCGGAGTACGTGGCCGAAACCGTGCGCCAACTGATGTATGCGCAATACGGCGACAGCACCTACACGCGCGGCCTCAAGGTCTACACCTCGCTGGTCGCGGCCGATCAGGCGGCCGCCTACAAGGCGCTGCGCAAGGGCATCATGGATTACGAGCGCCGCCAGATCTATCGCGGCCCCGAGAAGTTCGTCGACCTCCCGGCCGACAACAAGGACCTCGACGAAGCCGTCGACGACGCTCTCACCGATCACCCCGATAACGGCGATGTGATGGCAGCAGTCGTCCTCAAGGCCACGGCAAAACAGATCGACGCGGTGCGCGGCAACGGCGACCCCGTGCAGATCACCGGCGAAGGCTTGAAGCCCGCGCAGTCAGGGCTCTCCGACAAGGCACCGCCCAACATCAAGATCCGCCGTGGCGCGGTGATCCGCGTGGTGAAAACGCCCAAGAACACCTGGGAAATCACCCAGTTGCCCGAGGTGGAAGGCGCCTTCATCGCCATGGACCCGCGCGACGGCGCCATCAAGGCGCTGGTGGGCGGCTTCGATTTCGGCAAGAACAAGTTCAACCACGTGACGCAGGCCTGGCGCCAGCCGGGCTCGAGCTTCAAGCCGTTCATCTACTCGGCCGCGCTGGAGAAGGGCTTCACCCCTGCCACGGTCATCAACGACGGCCCGCTCTTCTTCGATGCCGGCACCACCGGCGGCCAGCCGTGGGAGCCCAAGAACTACGGCGGCGGCTACGACGGCCCGATGTCGATGCGCACGGCGCTCATGAAGTCGAAGAACCTCGTGTCGATCCGCATCCTGCAATCCATCGGCACCCGCTATGCGCAGGAATGGATCACCAACTTCGGCTTCGACAAGGACAAGCACCCCGCCTACCTGCCGATGGCGCTGGGTGCAGGCGCCGTCACGCCGATGCAGATGGCGGTGGGTTACTCGGTGTTCGCCAATGGCGGGTACCGCGTGAATCCGTACCTGGTGACCCGCATCACCGACCACAAGGACAAGCTCCTGGTCGACAAGCAGCCGTCATTGCTCAACGAAGCGAACCGCGCCATTCCGCAGCGCAACGCCTTCATCATGGACACGCTGCTCAATTCCGTCGCTCGCGCCGGCACAGCCGCGAAGGCACAGGCCACGCTCAAGCGCATCGACCTCTACGGCAAGACCGGCACCACCAACGATTCGCTCGATGCCTGGTTCGCGGGCTTCCAGCCCACGATGACGGCGATTTCGTGGATCGGCTACGACACGCCGCGCAACCTGGGCGATCGCGAGACCGGTGGCGGCCTGAGCCTGCCGATCTGGATCAACTACATGGAGACCGCCATCAAGGGCGTGCCCGTGACCGACCTGTCGGCCACGCCGCCGTCGGGCATCGTGAACGTGGGCGGCGAGTGGTATTACGACGACTACGCGCCGGGCCGCGGCGTGGCGAGCCTCGGCGTGGAAGCGGCAGCACCGGTGGCACCAGTCGAAGCCTTGACCGGCGTGCCGGTGAGCCCGCCGCCGCCGCCGGAAGAGCGCAACCGCATCCTCGACCTCTTCCGGAACTGACCAAAGGCGGATCAGCCGGCTGCAAACTCCAGCGGCTGGCCCGCCTGCAACGTGGCTTCGCGCGAGAGGTTGCCGAAGAACTCCTCGCCCGTCTTGGTGTCGACCCAGGCGTGGCCATCGTGCCGGTAGTGATAGCCACCGGACCGCGCGGCCAGCCATATCTCCTGCAGCGGCTTCTGCAGGTTCACGATCAGCTGGCTCCCGTTCTGGAATGAAATTGTGATCATCCCGCCCACCCGCTGGTTGTCGAGATCGGCGTCGGTCGCGTCGTTGATGCGATCGCAGGCTTGCTCGATCGCGGCGAGCGCGGCTTCAGCGCGGTCCATGTACTCGGTGTCGGTCATTACAATTTCGCTATGTTGAATGTTCGCCAAATTCTAGTGACCGCCCGCGGCCGCACTGTGCTCATGGTTTGCATCGCCGCTGCGGCAGCCGGGCTCGCTGCCTGCGGCCAGCGCGGTGCGTTGTACCTGCCGAATGATCCGGCAGCCGTGCAGCGAGCCACCCTGCCGCAATTGATAACCCCCGGCGGCTCGGGCGCTTCCAGCAACGAAGCCGCTCCCAAGCCGGCCGCCGCCAGTAGCGCGCCGGCCTCAGCCACCACCGGCAGCGGAGCGCCCAAGTGACGAACGCTTCCCTCCCCGGCCACCCCCACATTGCCCAGCGCGACGGCGCACTGCATGTCGAAGGTCTCGCCCTTGATGCGTTGGCGCGCGAGCACGGCACGCCGCTGTTCGTCTACTCGAAGCAATGGATGCTGGACGCCCTGGCGGCCTACCAGCGTGGCTTCGAGGGCCGCGACGCCCTGATCTGCTATGCGATGAAGGCTAATTCGTCGCTCGGCGTGCTGCGCGTGTTCGCGGAGGCGGGCTGCGGATTCGACATCGTCTCGGGCGGCGAACTCGCCCGCGTGCTGGCCGTGGGCGCCGATCCGAAAAAGATCATCTTCTCGGGCGTCGGCAAGACGCGCGCGGAAATGCGCCAGGCTCTCGCGGCCGGCATCGCCTGCTTCAACGTCGAGAGCGAAGCCGAACTCGACGTGCTCAACGAAGTGGCGTTGGCCGAAAGCCGCCGCGCGCCGATCAGTATCCGCATCAATCCGAACGTCGACCCGAAAACGCACCCCTACATTTCTACCGGCCTGAAGGGCAACAAGTTCGGCATCGCGCATGACCGCGCCGTGCAGGCGTACCGCCATGCCGCCAAGCTGCCCGGACTCGAAGTGGTTGGCATCGATTGCCACATCGGCTCGCAGATAACCGAAGCGTCGCCGTACCTGGACGCCTGCGATCGCGTCCTCGACCTGGTCGAGGCGATCGAGGCGGCCGGCGTGCCGATCCACCACCTGGACTTCGGCGGCGGCCTGGGCATCGATTACAACGGCGAAGTGCCGCCCAAGGCCGATCACCTCTGGCAGCAGCTGCTCGCCAAGCTCGACGCGCGCGGCTTCGGGCAGCGCAAGCTGGTCATCGAACCCGGCCGTTCGCTCGTCGGCAATGCGGGCGTGTGCGTGACCGAAGTGCTCTACACCAAGCCCGGCGAAGACAAGAATTTCTGCATCGTCGATGCGGCCATGAACGACCTGCCGCGCCCCGCGATGTACCAAGCCTTCCAGAAGATCGTGCCGCTGCGCATCCGCGCTGGCGACGCGCCGACCTACGACGTGGTCGGCCCGGTCTGCGAGAGCGGCGACTGGATCGGCCGCGACCGCGCGCTCAATGTGCTGGCCGGCGACCTGTTGGCCGTGCTGTCGGCGGGCGCGTACTGCATGAGCATGTCCAGCAACTACAACACGCGTCCGCGTGCGGCCGAAGTGCTGGTGAGCGGCCAGAGCGCCACGCTGATCCGTCGCCGCGAGACGATGGAAGACCAGCTGCGTAACGAACAGGTCTGAGCAGCCTAAGTGGTGCTGCGCAGCGGCTTCTCGCCGCCGCGTGCACCGGCGGACGCCTTGGCCTTGCGCTTGCTCGCGTAGTTCCACACGCGCCATCCGAGCAGCACCGCGATGATCGCGACGTAGATGAACACCTCGGCGAAGTTGTTCTTGCCGGCACGCATCCAGAAGAAGTGCAATAGGCCGAGCCCCGCGATCACGTACACCAGCTTGTGCAGCATCTGCCAGCGCTTTGCGCCCATCGCCTTGATCGCGCGATTGAACGAGGTGGCGGCCAGCGGCGTCAGCAGCACGAAGGCCGAGAAGCCCACCAGGATGAACGGCCGCTTGGCGATGTCCTTGGCGATCTCGCCCCACTCGAAGCCCATGTCGAACCAGCTGTAGCACAAGAGGTGCAGCACGACGTAGAAGTACGCGAACAGCCCCAACATGCGGCGAAAGCGCGCGAGCGCGTTCCACTTGGCTGTCACGCGCAGCGGCGTCACCGCCAGCACGATGCAGATGAAGCGCAGGGTCCAGTCACCCGTGGCGCGGATCAGGAACTCGGCAGGATTCGCCCCCAGCCCATCGGTGAACGCGCCGTACGCCAGCCGCGCGAACGGCAGCAGGCATAGCAGGAAGATGACCGGCTTGGTCGCCGGGTGCATGAGCAGCTTGTTCATGAGATGCGACCTGGGCGACGAAGCTCGCTCAGAAGTTCTTCTTCAGGTCCATGCCCGCATAGAGCTGGCCCACCTGCGCTTCGTAGCCGTTGAACAGCAGCGTCTTGTTGCGCTTGGCGAACAGCCCGCCGCCATCGCCGATGCGGCGCTCGGTCGCCTGGCTCCAGCGCGGGTGGTCGACGTTCGGATTCACGTTCGAATAGAAGCCGTACTCCTGCGCCGCCGCCTTGTTCCACGCCGTGCTTGGTTCCTTCTCGACGAAGCGGATCTTCACGATCGACTTGGCCGACTTGAAGCCGTATTTCCATGGCACTACCAGGCGCACCGGCGCGCCATTCTGGTTGGGCAGCACCTCGCCGTACATGCCGAAGGCCAGCAGCGTGAGCGGATGCATCGCCTCGTCCATGCGCAGGCCCTCGGTGTAGGGCCAGTCGAGCACGCGCGAGCCGACGAAGGGCATGGTCTTCGGGTCGGCCAACGTCACGAACTCGATGAACTTGGCATTGCCCTGGGGCTCGACCTTCTTGATGAGTTCGGCCAGCGAATAGCCGACCCACGGAATGACCATCGACCAGCCCTCGACGCAGCGCAGGCGGTAGATGCGCTCTTCCTGCGCACTGAGCTTGAGGAGGTCTTCGATACCGTACTTGCCCGGCTTCTTGACCAGGCCTTCGACCTCGACGGTCCACGGGCGCGTCTTCAGCGTGCCGGCGTTCTTGACCGGATCACCCTTGTCGGTGCCGAACTCGTAGAAGTTGTTGTAGCTCGACGCGTCCTTGTAGTCGGTGAGCTTGTCCATGGTCTGCGCGCCGGGCACCGTCGATTTGACGGCGGGCAGCAGCGCCAGCTTGTGCGGGCCCGTGGCTTGCGCGAAGGCCTCGCGTGCCGCAAAGCTGGCCAGCGCCGCACCGGCGACCCCGCCGGCCATCAACTTGAGCATGTCGCGACGGCCTTCGTAGGCGGCGCGCGGCGTGATCTCGCTCGACAGCGGATGGGTGAAGCCACCGGTGTCGCGGCGGTGCGAACGGGAATGGAACGACATGACAGGCCTTTCGCGTGAATCGTTGGTCTCAGGGTAGTTCGTGACATGCCCTGGTTTGGTTACGCGCCGTGGCGGCGCGCGGTTTCAATTCTTCGCGAAAGGCGCAGAACCTGCGCTGCGCCTACAGCGTGCCGTAGCTGTGCAGGCCGCTCAGGAACATGTTGACGCCCAGGAACGCAAAGGTCGTGACCGCCAGGCCGCCCAGTGCCCACCACGCAGCCACGGTGCCGCGCAGGCCCTTGACGAGCCGCATGTGCAGCCAGGCCGCGTAGTTGAGCCAGACGATCAGCGCCCAGGTTTCCTTCGGGTCCCAGCTCCAGTAGCCGCCCCAGGCGTCGGCCGCCCACAGCGCGCCGAGCACGGTGGCGATGGTGAAGAAGGCAAAGCCGACCGTGATCGACTTGTACATGACGTCGTCGAGCACCTCGTTGGCCGGCAGGCGCGCGGCGATGCGCTTGCGCCCGAGCAGGATGCCCGCCGCGATCAGCGCCGAGATGCCTGCGTAGATCACCCAGTAGCTGCCGCCGGCTTCCTGCACGCGCTGGCGGAATGCCACCGGCACGAAGCAGAGGGCCACGCCCAGAAGCCAGATCGGCGTGAGCTTGTACCAGCGCGTCTCGGTCGCCTGCTCCTTGATGAGGTAGGCGAAGGCCACCATTGCCGCGAGCGCGAAGGTGCCATAGCCGATGAAGTTGGCTGGCACGTGCAGCTTCATCCACCAGCTCTGCAAGGCCGGCACCAGCGGCTGGATTTCATGCGCCTCGCGCACGATCGTGTACCAGAGCAAAAAGCCCACCGCCGCACTCACCACCAGCATCACGAACGCGCCGAGTGCGCGCGTGTTGTAGCGCTCTTCGAAGTAAAGGTAGAACGCGGCCGTCAGCCAGCAGAACAGCACGAACACTTCGTACAGGTTGCTCACCGGGATGTGGCCGATGTCCGGGCCGAGCTGGTGGCTCTCGTACCAGCGCACCATGGTGCCGATCAGCGCCATCGTCACGGCCGCCCAAGCCAGGCGCGAGCCGATCGCGTCGAAGGTGTCGGCCTGCTTGCCGCCGAAGAAGCCGAGCCAGTAGAACACCGTGCTCATGAAGAACAGCACGCTCATCCAGAGGATGGCCGACTGGCTCGAGAGGAAGTACTTGAGCCAGAACACCGAGTCGGCGCGCGCCAGGTCGCCCTGATAGGAGGTGATCGCCAGCAGCGAGGCCGCGGCCACCACGATGGCCAGCACCCGCAGCGGGCGCCAGAACCAGCCGATGGAGATCATCGCGATCACCGCGGCGGCGAGGATCGGCTTCTCGTAATAGTCCATCGACCCCGCATAGCGGGTGAAGGCGAACAGGCCACCGGCCAGCACCAGCGCCGCGAACACCCAATCGAACAGGTTGCGGCGCGAGAGCCAGCTTTCATTGAGCGTGAGGGTCGTGGTGTTCATGGTGTCTCTGGTTCTGTCTTGTTCAGCGCGAGCAGCTTGTGCTTCAAATGCTCGAATTCGCGGTCGCTGTCGATCGTCTTGCGGTTGACCGAGAAGGCCATCGTGGCGGCCGTTGCGTTGTCCCCTGAAGCGGCGCCATCGGGAGTGAGCCACACCCACAGCCGGCGCTCGCGCACGTACAGCATGGCAAAAATCCCGACGATCAGCAACAGACACCCGAGATAGACGACGTTCTTCCCAGGGGCACGCGCCACCTGGAACACGCTGGCCTGCACCTGGGTGAAGTCGGTCATCATCATCGCGACGGGCGCCGGGTAGAAATGCGCATCGCTGATGGCCAGCACCGCCTGGGTGAGGTAGGCCTGCGATTTGTCGTCGCTCGGCACGGCCGCAAGGCCCGCGCCTTCGCGGCTCAGGTTGAGCACTTCGAACAGCACGTCGTTGAGGATGCGCACCAGCACCGCGCCGGCACGTTCGCGCTCGGCCTCGGGCACGTTGGCTTCCATGAATTCGGCAATCGCCTGCCAGCCGCCGGCGGTGGTGGCATCGGCCCGAGCGCGCTCGCTGCCCGAGAACAGCGCGAGCGCGCGGGTGGCCGACACGCGCAGTTGCTCGGCCATTTCGGGCCGCTTCGGATCGCTCGCCTTGGCGACATAGCGCTCGATGGCGCGCGCGCGGGTGTCGGCATCGCCGAGTGCGGTGCGCATGCGCACGAACCCGTCCATCGAGCCCTGCTCGTCGGCCGGCACGCGCAGGTAGCGGAACGGGTCCTCGGGCTTCTCGCGCATGCCCAGCAGGAAAACCGGCTGGCCGTCGCCGGTGTCCACCGGCACCATGTAGTTCTGGTATTCGCGCGCCTGGCCGGAAGCGTCGCGCAACTTGTAGCCGATGCTCGGACCGATGTTGCGCAGCACCTTCGGCTTGTTGGTCTTGTTGGCGGCGCCCAGGCGCGACTCGAGGCTGTGGCGCAGGTCGACCTTGCGCACGTCGGCGCCGCTGCCCATGGCTCCGCCGTCGGCGAAGTTCTCCACGTTGATCACGCGCAGCGCGGCGTACTCGAGCGTGAGCTTGTCCTTGCCGTTGGTGATCTCGGTGCTGGGGCCGCCGATGATGCCCTCGACCTCGAAGGGCTTGGCTGCGGCTGCCATCGGCACCGCCTTGAGCTTCACCTTGGAGCCGCCGTCGTCGAAGCTCGACTGGTAGATCTCCACGCCCTTGTAGCTGGCCGGATGGTTCACCTCGATGCGCGCCGGCACCTGCGCGCCGGTCTCGCGGTCGTGCAGCACCACCTCGCTCGCGAAGAGCTTGGGCATGCCGGTCGAGTAGTAGTCGACGATGAACTTCTTCAGCTCGATGGAGAACGGCAGTTCCTGCAGCAGCACGCCATCGGCCTGGTTCAGGATGGCCACGCTGCCCTGCCCGCCTTCGGGCACGAGGATGTTGCCGCGGAAGGTCGGGTTGTTGACCGAGAGCCGGTGCTCGGGCGCCACGTCGGCGATCATGCCGCCGCCGGTGAACACGCTCTTGCCGTTGAACCAGGTCTGCGCGCGCACCACGAGGTCGCCGTCGAGCAGGCCGCCGATGCACACCAGCACGATGGCGCTGTGCGCCGCGATGTAGCCCAGCTTGTGGGCGCCGCCGGCGCGCGCGGCAACCATCCAGCCCGGGGCGGCCTTGCCGTCGCCCGAGCCGTCGCGCTGCTGCAGCTTGACCTTCCAGCCGCCGCTCACCAGCAACTGGCCGATGCGGTTGGCGGCTGCGTCCGGTGTTTCGGCCAGCGTGTTCTCGGCGCGCTGGCCGAAGGCCTTCAGGCTCTGCGCGCGGATGTCTTCCTTGAAAGTCTTCAGGTCGACCAGGATGCGCGGCGTGTTGCGCGCGATGCACAGCGTGGTGCTGATCACCAGGAACAGCAGGATCAGCAGGAACCACCAGGCGCTGTAGATCGAATCGAGCCGCGCCGCCCGGAACAGCTCTGCCCAGAACGGCCCGAACTGGTTGATGTAGTTGTTGATCGGCTCGTGCTGCTTGATGACCGTGCCGATGATCGAGGCGATGCAGATGACGGTGAGCAGCGCGATCGCGAAGCGCATCGACGAGAACAGCTCCACCGCCGCGCGAAGCACTTGCGGGCCGCGATGAACGCGAAGGCCGTGGGTGGAAACTGACATCGGGTGTGGGGCGCTGGAAAAGGGAGAAAAAAGCAAAAGGGCGGGCAATCCTCCTGGATCGGCCCGCCCTTTGTTTGGGGTTGTTGTCGGCGGTTAGTTCACGCTCGAAAGCGCGGAATCAGCGCAGGCCGGCGATGTAGTCGGCCACGGCCTTGATTTCGCGGTCGTTGAGCTTGGCGGCGACGCCCGTCATCGGCAGGCTGTTGGTGCGCACGTTGTCGCGGAAGGCCGTCAGCTGGGCGACGGTGTACTCGGCGTTCTGGCCACCCAGGCGCGGGTACTGGGCGGGAATGCCGGCGCCGTTCGGGCTGTGGCAGCCGGCGCAGGCCGGGATCTGGCGATCGCCGATGCCGCCGCGGTAGATCTTTTCGCCCAGGGCGATGGTGTCCTTGTCCTTCGAGAAGCCCGTCTTGACCTTCTTCGAGCCGACGAACCAGGCGATGTTGCGCATGTCTTCGTCCGACAGCGCCGACGCCAGCGGCTTCATGATCGCGCTCTTGCGGGCGCCGGACTTGAAGTCCTGCAGCTGCTTGAGGATGTATTCGGGATGCTGTTGCGCCAGCTTCGGATTGGCCGCGATGGCCGAGTTGCCGTCGGCGTTGTGGCACGAGGCACAGCTCTGGCTGTTGGCCGGCGTTGCGTTGAACACCGTGTCGCCCTTGGCGGGATCGGGCTTGGCCGGCTTGGCTGCTGCCGCTGCGGGGGCGGCTGCATGTTCATCGGCTGCAAAACTCGCGCTGGCCGTGGCGCCCATGAGGGCTGCAAGCAGAATATTGGCAAACAACTTCATATCGGGGGCTTAGATTTATGGCGCAAAACCCCGCGATTCTACAATGGCGCCCCGTTCCGAAAGCCCATTGATGACCTCCCCGCGCGCCAAGTCCGCCGCTTATCCTCCCCGCGCGGCCCCCGCCGCGGACCCGCAGGTCGCCGAACGCGAGCGCGTGGCACTGGGTTGGCTGCACACCGCCCACTTCCTCACCAGCGCTCCGCAGCTGGAACACCTGCCTCCGGTGGACCTGCCCGAGATCGCTTTCGTCGGCCGCTCGAACGCCGGCAAGTCGACCGCCATCAACACCCTCACCCAGCAGACGCGTCTGGCTTTTGCCTCGAAGACGCCGGGCCGCACGCAGCACATCAACCTGTTCGGCATCGGCAAGCAGAAGGTCGACGACGCGGTGCTGGCCGACCTCCCCGGCTACGGCTATGCGGCCGTGCCGAAGGAAGCCAAGCTGCGCTGGCAGCGCGTGATGGGCAACTACCTCATGACGCGCGAAAGCCTGCGAGGGGTTGTCCTGATGTGCGATCCGCGCCACGGCCTGACCGAGCTCGACGAAATCCTGCTCGATGTGATCCGCCCGCGCGTGCAGCAAGGCCTCAAGTTCCTCATCCTGCTGACCAAGTCGGACAAGCTCACGCGCAGCGAGGGCGCCAAGGTGCTGTCGATCACGCGACTCCAGGCTGGCGGCGGCGAAGTCAAACTGTTCTCGGCGCTGAAGAAGCAGGGCGTCGGCGACGCGGCCCAGCTGCTGTGGCAGTGGGTGCATTCCGAAGGCGGCGCTGCGCCGGCCGAAACGCAGGAGCTGCCGGAACCCCCGGAAGAAACCTGAGGCCGAACGGCTGCATTGACCGTCCTGCCTGCTTCATTCACTATCAAAACAATAGCGACAGTCAACCCAAGGAGACGAGAAGCATGATCGAGACATTCCAACGCAGCCTGCCCAACGGCACTACCCTGAGCTGCCGCGCGGCCGGCAAGCCGGGCCAGCCGCTGATGGTGTTCCTGCACGGCTTTCCCGAGGCCGCGTTCATCTGGGACGAACTGCTCGATTACTTCGCGGACCCCGCCCACGGCGGCTACCGCTGCGTGGCGCCCAACCTGCGCGGCTTCGAGAAATCGAGCGCGCCGACCGAGGTCGCCGAGTACAAGGCGCACCTGCTGATCCAGGACATCCAGCAACTCGTCGCAACCGAAAACGCCGACGGCTCGATGGCCGCGCTGGTCGCCCACGACTGGGGCGGCGCCTTCGCCTGGGGCTACGCCAACGCGTTCCCGGAGCAGGTCGGCAAGCTCGTGATCATCAATTCGCCGCACCCCGGCACCTTCACGCGCGAACTGCGCAACAGCCCGGCGCAGCAGCAGGCCAGCGCGTACATGAATTTCCTGGCGCGCCCTGACGCCGAAGCCCTGCTTGCGGCCGACGACTTCAAGCGAATGTGGCCCTTCTTCACGCTGATGAAGGCCGGCCCCGATGGCTTCGGCTGGCTCACCGAAGAAGTGAAGCAGAAGTACCGCGAGGTCTGGGGCGCTGGCCTCACAGGCGCCTGCAACCTCTACCGCGTGACACCCATGAAGCCGCCGCTGCCGGGCCAGACCATCGATGGCATCCCGGTGCTGCCGCCCGAGCGGCTCACGGTGAACGTGCCGACCTTCGTGTTCTGGGCGCTGGACGATGCGGCGCTGCTGCCGGGCCTGCTCGAAGGGCTGGATGCGTATGTGCCGAAGCTCGAGGTCAAGAAGGTGCCCAACGCGACCCACTGGATCGTGCACGAACAGCCGCAACTGGTCGCCCGCGAGATCGAGGCCTTCCTGCAGCGCAGCTGAGACGGCTCGGCTCCGGGCCGCCCCGAGGCGAGCAGCGCCTCCCCTTGCGGGATGGCGTTACACGCAGCGAAGCGAGTGAAAAGCCGGGGGCGTTTTTCCTCAGTAGATCTTCGGCTCGCCATCGGGGCGCGTCTTGAACCGGCGGTGCACCCAGTAATACTGGGACGGCATCGTGTCGATATAGCCCTGCAGCCGCTCGTTCATGAGCGCGGTGTCGGCCTCGACGTCGTCGGTGGGGAAGTTCTGCCACGCCGGCTTCACCTCGATCTCGTAGCCGCCGGGCGTGAGCTTCGCCACCACCGGTACCACCTTGGCCTTGCCCAGGCGCGCGAAGCGCGAGAGCGACGGCACGGTCGCCGCCTGCACGCCGTAGAACGGCACGAAGATCGTCTGCTCGCGGCCGAAGTCCATGTCGGGAAGCAGGTACAGCAGGCCGCCCTTGCGCAGGCCCGAGAGCACGGGCTTGATGCCGTCCACCCGGTTGAGCGCCGCCACGTCGCCAAAGCGCGTGCGGCCTTCGCGGATCCAGGCGTCCACCATGGGGTCGCGCTGGGTCGTGTAGATCGTGGCCGAGGGGCGCGCCGTGTGCATGGTGAGCGCGGTGGCCGCGGCATCGAGGCCATAGAAGTGCGGCGCGAACAGGATCATCGGCGCGTCGCCCTCGGCGATCTCTGCGATCTCCGATGCCGAGCCCACGATCTTCAGGCGGCTCGCCACGACCTTCTCGGGCGCATGCCACAGCCAGCTGCGGTCCAGCCACGATTGCGCAACGAAGACGAAGGTCTCGCGCGCGATGGCGCGGCGCTCGGCCTCCGATTTTTCGGGGAAGCAAAGGGCGAGGTTTCGGTCGACCACGCGCCGCCGCGGCACGGCGACGGTGTGCAGCAGGCGGCCCAGAATCCTGCTGAAGCCGCGCACGAGCGGCAGGGGCAGCGGTGCCAGCACCCGCATGAAGCCGATGCCCAGGCGTGAGCTGAGGCTCATGGCGTCTGCTCCCCGGCGGCGGCTGCGACGGCCCGGTCGGCGCGCGGCTCCTTGAAGCGCGCGTAGTCCCACACGTACTGGCCGGGCAGGCTGCGGATCAGGCGGCCGATGCCGTCGTTCATTGCGGCGGCCGCGTCTTCGACGGAGGCCTTCGGATCGGTCAGTGCCGTGCCCACGATGGGCTCGAAGCGGATCACGTAGCCCGCGCCGCGCGGCAGCCGCTCGCATACGCTGAGAAAGCACGCCGCGCCGGTCTGCTGCGCGAGGCGCGGGAGCAAGGTCATGGTGTAGGCCGGCCGGCCGAGGAAAGGCACCCAGACGCCCTGCCCCTGCGGCGGCACCTGGTCGGGGAGGATGCCGGTGTAGCCGCCGCTGCGCAGCGTGCGGATCAGGCCGCGCACGCCGGTGTTGTTGGTCGGCAGCGTCTGCAGGCCGGGCCGGTCGCGCGAGCCCGCGGCGATCAGGTCGGCCATCCATTTCTTGCGCGCCGGCCGGAACAGCGCGGTGATCGGCCCGAAGGCCTCGAAGAAGCGCTCGCCGATCGCCTGGCCGCACATCTCCCAGCTGCCCAGGTGCGGCGCGACCAGGATCACGCCCTTCTTCGCCCGCATGGCAGCCTCGAAGGCCTCGACGCCTTCCCAGCGCACGACACGGGACAGCACGCTCTCGCCCTGCGGGCGCAGCCACAGCCAGGGCAGCTCGGAAGCCATGTGGCCGGCGGCGGCGATGGCGGGGCGGTATTGGTCGGGCGCGAAACCCGCGCTTTCGGCATTGGCCTTGAATCGGCGGCGGTAGTCCGGCGCGCAGAACCAGACCAGCCAGCCCAGCATGGCGCCCATGCGATGCATCAACGGCATCGGCACGCGGGCAAGCAGGCGGAACAGGGTGATCATTGAGACGGGAGGGGAGTCAAAAAACGGACGCGCGCGCATGGTATTGCGCGGCTCGAATAGAATGCAAATTGTCGCCGAGTTACGGAACAACTTGCAGGGCGACAAACACAAGCGCGAAGCGATTGTGCCCCGCCGATTCTCGGCACCTGCTAAAGCGTTCGCCAGGGCTCCGCAGAGTTGGCAACGCGCCAAACCACTTCAAGGAGCTTTGAAAAAATGGCGAACGACTTCCTCTTCACTTCCGAATCCGTCTCCGAAGGCCATCCCGACAAGGTCGCCGACCAGATCTCGGACGCCATCCTGGACGCGATCTTCGAGCAGGACCCCCGCAGCCGCGTGGCCGCCGAAACGCTGACCAACACCGGCCTCGTGGTGCTCGCCGGTGAAATCACCACCAACGCGCACGTCGACTACATACAGGTCGCACGCGACACCATCAAGCGCATCGGCTACGACAACACCGACTACGGCATCGACTACAAGGGCTGCGCGGTGATGGTCTGCTACGACAAGCAGTCCAACGACATCGCCCAGGGCGTGGACCATGCCTCCGACGACCACCTGAACACCGGTGCCGGCGACCAGGGCCTGATGTTCGGCTACGCCTGCGACGAGACGCCCGAGTTGATGCCCGCGCCGATCTACTACGCCCACCGCCTCGTGGAACGCCAGGCCCAGCTGCGCAAGGACGGCCGCCTGCCTTTCCTGCGCCCCGACGCCAAGAGCCAGGTCACGATGCGCTACGTGGACGGCAAGCCCCACAGCATCGACACCGTGGTGCTCTCGACCCAGCACAGCCCCGACCAGAGCGAAACCTCGACCAAGATGAAGGCCTCGTTCAATGAAGCCATCATCGAGGAGATCATCAAGCCCGTGCTGCCCAAGGAATGGCTCAAGGACACGCGCTACCTGATCAACCCGACCGGCCGTTTCGTCATCGGCGGCCCGCAGGGCGACTGCGGCCTCACCGGCCGCAAGATCATCGTGGACACCTACGGCGGCGCCTGCCCGCACGGCGGTGGCGCGTTCTCGGGCAAGGACCCCTCCAAGGTCGACCGCTCGGCCGCCTACGCCGCGCGCTACGTGGCCAAGAACATCGTGGCCGCCGGCATCGCACGCCAATGCCAGATCCAGGTCGCCTACGCGATCGGCGTGGCCGAGCCGATGAACATCACGGTCTACACCGAAGGCACGGGCGTGATCCCCGACGAGAAGATCGCCGAACTCGTGCGGGAGCATTTCGACCTGCGTCCGAAGGGCATCATCCAGATGCTCGACCTGCTGCGCCCGATCTACCAGAAGACCGCCGCCTACGGCCACTTCGGCCGCGAAGAGCCCGAGTTCACCTGGGAGGCCACCACGCAAGCGCCTGCACTGCGCGCTGCAGCCGGCCTCAAGTAAGCAAGAACAGACGGTGGGTCGTCAGAAGCGGTATGCACCGCTGAAGCCCACCGTCCAGTTACGGCCCTGCGCGGGCTCGTAATAGCGCGCATTGCCTTCGTTGACGATGACCGAGCCCACGTAGCGCCGGTCGAACAGGTTGTCGACACGCGCGAAGGCGTTGAACTCCCAACGCTCCCATTTCTTCAGATAGCCCGCATACAGCGCCGCGACGGCATAGCCCGGCGCGCTCGCGGTGTTGACGTCGTTCGCCTGGATGCGACCGAGCGCGCGCATCTCGACGCCGGCGCGCCAGCCCTCGGGCGGCACCCAGCCCAGCGATGCGAACAGCGACTGCCGCGCGATGCCCGGGATTCGATTGCCACCCGCCACCGTGTTGGCTGCCGCGCAGGGCGATGGCGAGCAGAAGGCATCGCGGTACGTCGCATCGAGCCACGTGTAGGCCAGCTGCGTGCGCCAGTGGTTCGCCGTCTCGTGCTGCCAGCCGAGTTCGAAGCCGTTGCGCCGCGTGCGACCCGCGTTCTGGAAGGTGGCACGGCCGCCGACGTTGGTGTCGGTCACGATCTCGTCGCGCGTGCGGGTCTGGAACAGCGCCGCCGTCAGCAGCCCGCCGGCGAGCCGCGCCTTCGCACCCAGCTCGACGCTGTCGTTCACCGACGGCCGCAGCGCGAAATTGAGTCCGCTCGCGCCGCCCGAGCGGTACGAGAGCTCGTTGAGCGTCGGCGTCTCGAACCCTCGCCCGACCGACCCATAGAGCGCGAGATCCGGCGTGGCTTGATAGCGCAGCGAGGCCACAGGCAGCGTCTTGCTGTAACGCGCAGTGCCGCTGTCGTCGCGGTTCGCGCCCACGATGTAGCGGTCGTTCGATGCGAAGTGCACGCTGCTGCGGCGCACGCCGGCCTCGAGCGTCCAGCGGTCGGCCAGGCGCCAGGTGCCCTGCGCGTAGGGGTCGAGGTTCCAGACCTCGTTGCGCTCGCTGCGGCGCAGGCGCCCCTGCACGCCCAGCAGCGGGTTGGCGACGCTTCCAAGATAGTTCTCGAAGCCGCGGCGGCGTTCGCGCAGGCTGTCATAGGCAAGGCCGGCCACCACGTCGAGCGGCCGGTCGGCCAGTTGCAGCGCGGCGGTCCAGCGCACATCGACGCCGCCGTACTGCCGCGACAGGTCGATCACGCCGCCCGCATGCAGCGGGTTCTGCTGCGCCGAGGGCGGGATGGACTGGTACTGCGTGGTCTTGCGCTCGCCGCCATAGACCATGAATCGCAGCCCCTGCGTCGCGTCGATGCGCCGTTCGTAGAGCAGACCGATTTGCGTCTGCTCCACGGTCTTGCGCGTGTCGTACTGCGTCGCGAGCGGCGCTTTGCGGGGCGCGAGCGCGTACTGGTCGGCGGTCAGGCCCAGCGGGTCTTGGGCATCGATGCGCACGCTGTTGAGCACCAGCGTGAGCTTGTCGCCGTTGTCCAGCGCGATGCCCAGCTTGCCGTTGGCGATGTCGCGCCGCGCCGCGCTGTGCTCGCGCCAGCCGTCGGTGTGGAACCGGCTCGCGCCCAGCAGATAGTCGACGGCGCCCTGCGATCCGCTCAACTGCAGCGACTGGCGCCAGGTGCCGAAGCTCCCGCCCGCCGCGGAATACGAAAGACGCGGCGCGCCCTCCCCCGATGCGGTGAAGGCCTGCAGCACCCCGCCAGATGAATTGCCGTAGAGCGCCGAGAACGGTCCGCGCAGCACCTCGACGCGATCGACCGAGCCGATGTCTATGTTCGAAGTCTGCCCCTGTCCGTCGGGCAGCGTGGCCGGAATGCCGTCGACATAGAGCCGCACGCCGCGCACGCCGAAGGTGGAGCGCGCACCGAAACCGCGGATCGACAGTTGCAAGTCCTGCGCGTAGTTCAGCCGGTTCTGCACCTGCAGCCCCGGCACCGCGCCGAGGCTTTCGGAGAGGTTGACCTGCAGGCGGCCCTCGCGCATCTCGTTGCCATCGACCCGGTCCACCGAGCCGGGCACGTTGAACGGCGCGACCTGCCCGCGCGGCGTGGAGACCGTGATCGCGGGCAGCTGACCCGCCCCGGCCTCGGCGGTCGGCGCCGGCTGGGCGTGCGCCGCGAAGGGGATGCCCAGCAAAAGCAGTCGGACGGCGTGGGCAGGTGAAGCATTCATCGCCCCGATTCTGCGTTGGCGCGCCGACGCCCTCGCCTAGCGAGAACCCGACGAGACGAGAAGAGACAGAGGGGCGTGCAGCTAGCGGTCGGGCGACCGGCGCCAGCCGAACCAGGCGCAGACCACGACCGGAATACCCAGTGCCGCCCAGGCCAGCATGTCGCCGAACCCGCCGTCGCTGAAGAGCGCGGAGATCAGTCCGACGGTGGTTAGCAGGCCGAGCACGATCGGCCAGCCCCACATGCGCCAGAACGACTGATGCTGGGTCTTGTGGTGCGTCGTCATGCCTGCACCTTCATCGCCGGTGCCGGGTCGGGCTGCGGGCCCGATGCCGCCGGCGGCGCGCGCTCCGTGGCGGGCCCGCTCGCAGTCGTCTTCGCCGGCACGGTGTTGCCGCGCTTGAGCCAGAGGTAGAGCCCGCTGCCCAGCACGATGATCGTCGCGATGTCCAGGAGCGCCCAGATGATCTGCATCGGCATGCCGCCGTAGTCGCCGAAGTGCAGCGGCTGCGACACGAGCAGGGCCGTGAGGTACCAGGGCATCTTCGGCGCCGCCGTCACTTCCGCGGTCTTGGCATCGACCAGCACCGGCTGCAGGAGCTTCGAAGTGAAGGGCTCGTTGCCGCGCATGAAGAAGGTGTTGTGGTGCGGGCTGGAGAACGAGGTGCCGGGGAACGCGATGAACGACAGCTTCATGCCGGGCGTGCGCTGCATGGCCTCGTCCATCGAGCGCTGCACCGAGCCGCGCTCGGCCGCGGGCACGATGGGCTCGTTCTTGTAGGGCGTGAGCAGCGCGCTCAACTGGTCGTACTGCCAGTACTTGATGACGAGGTCGGCCCACGTGTTGATCATGCCGGTGGAGCCCACAACGAACAGCCACACCAGCGTGACCACGCCGAGCAGGTTGTGCAGGTCGAGCCACTTCAGGCGCGGGCGCTTCTCGCGCCGCACGGTGCCGAAGTCCAGCTTGCGCATGAAGGGCGAATAGAGCACCACGCCCGAGACGATGGCCACCAGCAGCAGGAGGCCCATGAAGCCGAGGAAGAGCTTGCCCGCCAGGCCCGCGAACAGGTCGACGTGCAGCTTGAACATCACGTACATGAAGCCCTCGTCGAACTTGGGCTGCGCCAGCACGACGCCGGTGCGCGCGTCGACCGCGACCGACTTGAAGTCGTCCGTGGGCTCCGGCGTGGGCGTGAGCGTGACGAACCACAGGCCGTCGTCGTCCTCGGGCTGCGATGCGAACTGCACCACGCGGTCGGGATGCTTGGCCTTGGCGATCTCCAGGACCTTGTCCAGGCTGATGCGCGGCGTGCTGGCCGGCATCTTGGGCGCCTCGACCTCGGTGCCCAGCAGGTGGCCGATCTCGTGGTGGAAGATCAGCGGCAACCCCGTGATGCACAGGAGCAGCATGAACACGGTGCACACGAGGCTGCTCCACTTGTGCACCCAGGCCCAGGTCTTGATCTTTCGGCTGTTCATGTCGTCGTGGCGGTGTTGGGTTGAGGGCGGAGTTTAGAAGCGGTAGGTCGCGCTCGCGACGATGTTGCGGCGCGAGCCGTACCAGCAGTCACCGCGCGACAGGCAGGTGCTGAAGTACACCTTGTCCGTCACGTTGTTGATGTTGAGCGCATAGCGCCAGCTCGCCGTGTCGTAGGCGAACACGAGGTCGGCCAGCGCGATGCCCGGCACGCGCGGGCCCACGCCGAACTGGGTGTCGCGGAACGAACTCATCAGGCGCACGCCGGCGCCGGCCGAGAAGCCGCTGACGCCGCCGATCGAGAAGCGGTACTTGGCCCAGACGCTGGCCTGGTGCTTGGGCAGGCCCTCGATCTGCGCGTCGGCGTCGGTGTAGTTGTAGTGGGCGACCAGGTCGAGATCGCGGCCGATCGAACCCTTGGCTTCGAGCTCGACGCCCTTGGTCTTGGTGAGGCCGCGTTGCGAGAACACGTTCGGCTGTTCCTCGACGATCTGGTTCTTCTCGCGCAGGTCGTACACCGCGGCGCTGAAGGCCAGGGCGCGGTCCTTGGGCTCGTATTTCACGCCCACTTCCCACTGCTCGCCGCGCAGCGGCGTGAAGATGCGCCCCTGCCGCGGCGACTGCGGCGTGAACGACTCGCTGTAGCTCACGTAAGGCGACCAGCCCGAGGGCGACGCGTACATCAGGCCGAAGCGCTTGGTGGTGGCGCTGCTCTTCTGCTCATCGCTGCCGGCGGCGCTGGACACCGCCTTGTCGTGGCGCAGGCCCGCAACGAAGATCCAGTTGTCCAGCTTGATCTGGTCCTGCAGGTACAGGCCCGTCTGGCGCTGGCGGGTACGCGGCAGAGCGACGGCCTCGGGCACGTCGCGGTGGCCGTAGACAGGCGCATAGACGTCGATGGTGTCGACGGTGGTACCGCTCCAGACGTTCTCGCGCTGGCGCGCGAAGTCCGCGCCGACGAGCAGCGTGTGCTTCAACGCCCCGGTCTGGAAATGGCCTTCGACATGGTTGTCCAGCGTCTGGGTGCGGTTCAGGGTCAGCCCGTTGTCGAAGTAGCGGCCCAGCACGCGCTTGGCGACCGGGTCGGACGACCAGCTGTCGAACCCGCTGAAAGCGGCGCCGTAGTGGTAAAGGTTGGCGTTCTCGTTCTGGGCGTAGCGGAAGTTCTGGCGCACGGTCCAGTTGTCGTTGAACTTGTGCTCGAACAGCCAGCCGAAGGTCTTGCGCTCGCTGTTGTAGAAATCGCCCGGCTCGCCGATGAAGCGGCTGCCCGGAAGGCGTCCGTTCGGGTTCGGCAGCAAGGTGCCTTCCCAGGGCAGGAACTGCGAACTGCTGCCGCTCTTGTCCTTTTGCCAGAGGCCTTGGAGCGTGAGCGAGGTCGCCGCGCTGGGCCGCCAGGTGAGCGAAGGGGCGATCAGGCTGCGGTCGTCGGGCACGTAGTCGACCTGCGTGTCGGACTTGCGCTGCAGCGCGATCAGCCGGTAGGACAGGGAACCGTCGGCATTGAGCGGGCCGGTCAGGTCGGCCTGGATCTGTTTGCGGCCGAAGCTGCCGAACTGCACGCCCACCTCGCGCTGGGCCTCCTGCAGCGGCCGCTTGCTGACCATGTTGACCACCCCCGCGGCCGTGCCCGCGCCGAACAGCATGCCCGAGGGGCCGCGCAGCACTTCGAGCCGCTCCAGGGTGTAGGGCTCGGTGCGGGTGGTGCTGGTGTAGTAGCCGTAGGCCTGGCGCAGGCCGTCCAGGTAGACATCGGGGTAGGCGCCGCGCACACGCACCGAGTCGGTCCGCGAGTCGAGGCCGTAGGCGTCGGAGCGCACGCCGGCGGCGTAGTTGAGCGCGTCCTGCAGGTTGGTCGCGCCCTGGTCGACCATCTGGTCGCGCGTCACGACCGTCACGGACTGGGGCGTTTCGGACAGCGGCGTGTCGGTCTTGGTGGCGGTGACGGCGTTCTTCGCGCGGTAGCCGATGACGGGGGTGGTGGCGGTTTCTGGCTCGGCGTTGGCATCGACCCGTATTTCCGACAGCGAACCCTGGGCTGCGCCCTGGGCCTGGGCCAACACCTGGTGCTGCGTGTAGATCGCCATGCATCCCACCAGCACAGAAGCGGCCCTGCGCCGCACCAACGTCCTCTTCATCCTGCTCCACTCCAATATCAATTAAGAACCATTCTCATTTTAATAGCCACAAAGTCTCAATCTTCCGAATCCCCAACGCGGGGAAGGGAGTTGCGTTGCGAATTCGCGTCCTCGGTCCGAGGCAGAGCAGCTACGATGCCGCGGGCACGTTTTTCCTTGCTGGCAGGCCTCATGCACAAGCTCATTGCCCTTCTGTTTCCTGCGCTGCGCGCCCCGGTTCTGCTGCTGATAGCGCTTGTTCTTACGGGCTGTGCCGGGCTGCCGCCGCGCACGCCTGAGCCGCCGAGCCAGGCCATCGCGGCCTCCCCCGCCACCGCGCTCGGCCGCGCCGCCGTCCGCCTGAACACGCCGCCCGACGGGCTCTCCAGCCTCAGGCCGCTGATCGAGGCTTCCTACGCGCTCGACGCGCGCCTCGAACTCATCCGGCGCGCCCAGTCCTCGCTGGACGTGCAGACCTACCAGCTCGGCAACGACAAGACCGGCCGGTTGCTGTTGCGCGAGTTGCGCGATGCCGCCCGGCGCGGCGTGCGGGTGCGCCTGTTGCTCGACGATTTCTACACGGCCGGCATGGACCGCCTCCTGCTGGGCCTGGCCTCCGAACCCAACGCCGAAGTCCGGCTGTTCAACCCCTTCGTCAACTTTCGCGACCACTCGTCGAGCCGCTGGCTGGAGTTCTTCGGCGATTTCCGGCGGCTCAACCACCGAATGCACAACAAGCTGTTCGTGGCCGACGGCGCCATGGCCATCGCGGGCGGCCGCAACCTGGCCGACGAGTATTTCCAGCGCAGCGAGGTCGCGAACTTCATCGACTTCGAGCTGGTCATGGCCGGCCCCGTGGTGACGGAGTCGGCCGCCATCTTCGACACCTACTGGAACAGCGACGTGGTCTACCCGCTCCAGCGGGTCGCCGGCACCACCCGTACGCCGGCCGAACTGAAGTCGGCGTTCGACGCCGACACCGGCCGCACATACGCCCCGCCCCCCGATCCGTTGCCCGCCACCGACCTCCTGGGCGACCCGCCGCTGGCCGCGCAGCTGGCGAACATCGACGAGGCGAAATGGATGCGTGCAGAAGCGCATGCCACCGCCGACAGCCCCAACAAGGCGCTGGGCGTCATGGCGCACCCCACCGAGTCGCTGGCGCAGCGCTTCCACGAGATGCTGGCCACCGCCCAGTCGAGCGTGGTGGTGATCTCTCCCTACTTCATCCCCGGCGACGAGGGCATGGCCCGCATCCGCATGGGCCGCGACCACGGGATCAACATCACCGTCATCACCAATTCGCTCGCTGACAGCGACGAGCCGCTGGTCAACATCAACTACAACCGCTACCGCGTCGACATGCTCAAGCTGGGCGTGAACCTGTACGAGGTCAGCACCCAGCAGCTGCGGCGCAGCGGCCAGTTCCGCGACCTGCTCAAGAAGGCGCGGGGCCGGCTGCACGCCAAGCTGGCGCTGGTCGACCGCCAATGGGTGCTGCTCGGCTCCATGAACCTCGATCCGCGCTCCGCCCGGCTGAACACCGAGTTCGGCGTGCGCGTGCGCAGCTTCGACCTCACGCAGGCGCTGCTTTTCGCCTACCAGCTGGACGACATCGAAGGCGTCTACCGCGTCGTGCTGAAGCCGGACGGGCAGAACGTGCAGTGGATCGGCACCGGCGACGTCACCAACGAAGTGCTCGACAGCGAGCCCGATTCGAGCATGCTGACCAGGCTGCAACTGCTGCTGTTCTCGTGGTTCGTGCCTACGGACCAGTTGTAAGAACCCGCCCGTCAGCAAGCCCCAGGCCTTGAAAGCCCACCGATTGCCCTTATGATTAGCACTCGCTGATGATGAGTGCTAACAAGCCTCGCTCCCAGTCGATGGGCCGCCGACCTTCAGTCCGGCACCCGACCACAAACCCGTTTCTTATCCATATCCAGGAGATGCAATGAAACTTCGTCCTTTGGCCGATCGTGTGATCGTCAAGCGTATCGACAGCGAAACCAAGACCGCCTCCGGCATCGTCATCCCCGACGCAGCCGCAGAAAAGCCCGATCAGGGCGAAGTCCTGGCCGTGGGCCCGGGCAAGCGCACCGACAAGGGCGAACTGACCGCACTGACCGTCAAGGTCGGCGACCGCGTCCTGTTCGGCAAGTACAGCGGCCAGACCGTCAAGGTCGACGGTGACGAATTGCTCGTCATGAAGGAAGACGACCTGTTCGCAGTCGTCGAGAAGTAATCCATTCCATCCATTCGGAGTAAATAAACATGGCAGCAAAAGACGTAGTCTTCGGCGGAGAAGCCCGCGCACGCATGGTCGAGGGTGTCAACATCCTGGCCAACGCAGTCAAGGTGACCCTGGGCCCCAAGGGCCGCAACGTGGTGCTCGAACGCTCGTTCGGCGCCCCCACCGTGACCAAGGACGGTGTGTCCGTGGCCAAGGAAATCGAACTCAAGGACAAGCTGCAGAACATGGGCGCCCAGCTCGTGAAGGAAGTGGCTTCCAAGACTTCGGACAACGCCGGTGACGGCACCACCACCGCGACCGTGCTGGCCCAAGCCATCGTTCGCGAAGGTTTCAAGCTGGTGGCTGCCGGCATGAACCCGATGGACCTGAAGCGCGGCATCGACAAGGCTGTCACGGCCCTGGTCGCCGAGCTGAAGAAGGCTTCCAAGCCCACCACCACCTCCAAGGAAATCGCGCAAGTCGGCTCCATCTCGGCCAACAGCGACGAAACCATCGGCAAGCTCATCGCTGACGCGATGGACAAGGTCGGCAAGGAAGGCGTGATCACCGTGGAAGACGGCAAGTCGCTGGACAGCGAACTCGACGTCGTCGAAGGCATGCAGTTCGACCGCGGCTACCTGTCGCCCTACTTCATCAACAACCCCGAGAAGCAATCGGCGTTGCTGGACAACCCCTTCGTGCTGCTGTTCGACAAGAAGATCAGCAACATCCGTGACCTGCTGCCGGTGCTGGAGCAAGTCGCCAAGGCTGGCCGTCCCCTGCTGATCATTGCCGAAGAAGTCGAAGGCGAAGCCCTGGCTACGCTGGTCGTGAACACGATCCGCGGCATCCTGAAGGTCGTGGCTGTCAAGGCTCCTGGCTTCGGCGACCGCCGCAAGGCCATGCTGGAAGACATCGCCATCCTGACGGGCGGCAAGGTCATCGCTGAAGAAGTGGGCCTGACGCTCGAAAAGGTGACGTTGGCCGACCTGGGCCAAGCCAAGCGCATCGAAGTGGGCAAGGAAAACACCATCATCATCGACGGCGCTGGCGCCGCTGGCGACATCGAAGCCCGCGTGAAGCAAGTGCGCGTGCAGATCGAAGAAGCCACCAGCGACTACGACCGTGAAAAGCTGCAAGAGCGCGTGGCCAAGCTGGCCGGCGGCGTTGCAGTGATCAAGGTCGGCGCTGCCACCGAAGTCGAAATGAAGGAAAAGAAGGCTCGCGTCGAAGACGCCCTGCACGCCACCCGCGCTGCAGTGGAAGAAGGCGTCGTGGCTGGCGGCGGCGTGGCTCTGCTGCGTGCCAAGCAAGCCGTGGGCGAGTCGGTCAAGGGCGACAACGCCGATCAGGAAGCCGGCATCAAGCTGGTGCTCAAGGCCATCGAAGCGCCCCTGCGCGAAATCGTGAACAACGCCGGCGGCGAAGCCTCGGTGGTGGTGAACGCTGTGTTGGCCGGCAAGGGCAACTACGGCTTCAATGCTGCGAACGACACGTACGGCGACATGCTCGAGCTGGGCATCCTGGACCCGACGAAGGTCACTCGCACCGCACTGCAGAACGCCGCATCGGTGTCCTCGCTGCTGCTGACGACCGAAGCCATGGTTGCTGATGCACCCAAGGACGAATCGGGCGCCGGCGGTGGTGGCATGCCCGACATGGGTGGCATGGGCGGCATGGGCGGCATGGGCATGTGATTTCGCTCGCCCCCAGGCTGCGCGGCACTTCGTGTCCGCTACGCCTACCCCCTACCGGGGGCAACACCTGCGGCCCGGCAAAGCCGGTTCCGCGGTGTTTCGCGAAATAGAAAAAAAGCCCCGCTTCGGCGGGGCTTTTTTCATGGGCGCGTGTCAGCGCTGGGCTAGCGAAACTGGTCGCGCAGCGCCATGTACAGCACCTGGAAACGCGCATGCCGCGTCTTGTGCCCATCGGCCCCTTCAGACGAAGGCGTCAGTTTTTGCTTCACCGGCGGCAACGTGCACACCTCGGCCACGGCACCGCCATCGGCCAGCCACGCGAGCCGCGCCGCACCGAGCGCACCACCCGTCTCGCTGCCTGCATACAACGTGAGCGGCACCTGGAAGATGTCGGCCAACAACTGGCCCCACCAGATGCTGCGCGCACCGCCGCCCACCAGCGCGACTTCGCGCAGCGGCATGTCGGCCGGCAGGCTCAGCGTGTCGAAGCCATCGCGCAGTCCGAAGCTCACGCCCTCGACGATCGCATAGGCGATCTCGGCCGGGCCGTCCGCATGCGTCAGGCCGAACAGCGCGCCCTGCGCGTTCGGGTTGTTGTGCGGCGAGCGTTCGCCCGACAGGTACGGCAGGAACAACGGGCAACGCGCCCGGTCCGCGAGCGCGACCGATGCCGCCGCCTCGAGGAGCGCAGCTTCGTCGGCAAACCTGAATGTCTTCGCGGCCCAGCTCACTGCGCTCGCGGCCGAGAGCATCACCGACATCTGGTGCCAGCGCTGGGGCAGCGCATGGCAGAAGGCATGCATCGCCTGCGCGGGGTTCGGCAAGAAGCGATCGGTCGAGACGAACACCACGCCCGAGGTGCCGAGCGACACGAAGCCCTGCCCTGGTTCAACCAGCCCCATCCCGACCGCGCTGGCGGCGTTGTCGCCCGCACCACCGGCGATGCGCACGATGCCGCTGCCCACGCCCCAACGCGCGGCCAACTCGGGCTTGAGCCTGGCCGACACTTCGCTGCCCTCGACCAGCCGCGGCATATGGTCGCGCGTGAGCCCCGTGACCGCGAGCAGTTCGTCGGACCAGTCGCGCGCCCCCACATCGAGCCACAGCGTGCCGGCCGCATCAGACATCTCGCTGACCGCCTCGCCGCTCAACATGAAGCGCAGCCAGTCCTTGGGCAGCAGCACGCGCGCGGTGCGCTTGAAGATCTCGGGCTCGTGCTTGCGCACCCACAGCAGCTTGGGCGCGGTGAAGCCGGGCATCGCGAGGTTGCCCGCGATCTCGCCCAGGCGCGGTACGGCGCGGGTGAGCTCTTCGCACTGCGCGCCGCTGCGCCCGTCGTTCCAGAGGATGGCGGGGCGCAGCACTTCGCCGGCCGCATCGAGCAGCGTCGCGCCGTGCATCTGGCCCGACAGGCCGATGGCGCGCACGGCCGCCAGCGCCTGTGCATGCGCGCTGCGAAGCTGCGCCATGACGTCCTCGAGTGCCTGCCACCACTGGCTGGGCGCCTGCTCCGACCAGAGCGGTTGCGGCCGTTCGACCGTGAGTGCCGCGCGCGCCACGCCGACGATGCGGTGATCGTCGGCGAGCAACAGCGCCTTGAGCTCGGACGTGCCGAGGTCGAGTCCCAGATACAAGATGAACTCC
The DNA here is from genome assembly GCF_000834655.1 of Variovorax paradoxus. Lineage (GTDB taxonomy): Bacteria > Pseudomonadota > Gammaproteobacteria > Burkholderiales > Burkholderiaceae_C > Variovorax > Variovorax paradoxus_F. The sequence goes on along the minus strand of NZ_JXQQ01000027.1, from coordinate 33,147 downwards.
CTGCTTTTGTGACTACGAAGAGACGCCCGAGCCGAACCGGGTGTCGGCCTGCCGCCGGAATTCGCTGGGCGTCATGCCCTTGATCTCCAGAAAGCGCCGGTTGAAATTCGCGACGTTGTTGAAGCCGACCTGATAGCAGATGTCCGTCACGTAGTGGTCGGTCTGCATCAGCAGGTGGCAGGCGCTGTTGATGCGCACACGGTTCACGAAGTCGGTGAAGCTGTTGCCGGTGGAGCGCCGGAAGAAGCGGCTGAAGCGGCTCTCGCTCATGCCCAGTTCGGCCGCCACATCCGACATCGAGATCGGCTCGGCCATGTTGTTGGTGATGCGGTTGACCACGTCGTTGATCTGGTCGACCTGCGCATCGCCGTCGCTGCCCTGCACGCCCTGCATCTGCACGCTCGAGAGCAGCCGGTAGTCGGTGCATTGCGCCAGGTCCGCCAGGAATTCGAGGAACAGCCCGAGCCGGCGCGCGCCGCGCGCGGCCTTGATGTTGTCCCAGTGCGACTGCGCCTGCTGCGACATGCCGAAGAACTCGATGCCGTGGCGCGCGCGCTCCAGCAGCTGCATCACCTCGCGCAGCTCGGGGATGCCGGTGGCGGCCATCTCGATCGGCTCGTGGCGGAACTGGATCACCCGGTCGCGCCCCGCGGCGCCGCCTTCGGGTACGTCCAGCGAGATCCAGTTGTGCGGCAGCCGCGGCCCGCACAGCACCAGGTGCCCGGGCTGGAACGGCCCGATCCAGTCGCCGATGAAGGCCTTGCCGGAGGTCTCGGTGATCAGGTGCAGCTCGTAGTCTTCGTGGAAGTGCCAGCGCACCAGCGGGCTCGGAAAGCCGTGCGCGAGGCAGCGCACCAGGCCGGTTTCTTCGGGCGCCTCGTAGCCCAGCGAGGGCGAGCGCGCAAAGTCACGCTCCAGCTCGGGTTGGCGCTGACGGGGGATCGAACGTTTGCGTGTGGACGTCGTCATGGCGGCAGAAAGGCAAAACCTGGAAGCAGCCTCAATTGTCTGCCCGGGCGAGCGCGCTGTGAACGGCTTCCAGGGTGGGTGGGTCCGCGCCCTCGCGGGTGCAGTTCAGGGCAGCGGCGGTAGCGGCAAAGCGCATCACTTCGCCCCAGGCCTCGTCGCTCAGTTCGCCCAGCTGGGCCGGATGCTCGACGCCGTGCGCGAGCAGCGACACCGAAAGCCCCGCCGTGAAGGTATCGCCCGCGCCGATGGTGTCGACGACCGTGATCCGCGGCGCAGCGACGGTGAGCGGCTCGTGTCCCGTGCGCCAGAGCGTGGCGCCCGCACTGCCGCGGGTGACGATCACGGCGCGCGCGCCGGCGTTCAGGCAGTCGGCCGCCAGCGCATCGACCGGCTGGCCCGGTGCGAGCAGTTCGGCGTCTTCGTCGCTGAGCTTGACCAGGTCCGCCATCGCCAGCCAGTTCGTCACGCGGTCGCGAAACGCGGCCATGTCCGGAATCAGGCTCGGCCGCACGTTGGGGTCGAACACGATCACGCAGCGGCCTGCGTTCGCGGTGACGAGCTCGGCGATGCGCGTCGAAGCCGGCTCCTGCAGCAGCGAGATCGAGCCGAAGTGCAGGAAGCGGCACTCCGCCGGCAACTGCGGCAGCGGCTCGGGAGACCACGTCGCATCGGCGCTGCCGCGCGTATAGAACGCATAGCGGTTGGTCTCGGGCGTGCGCTCGACGAAGGCCAGCGTCGAGGGCGCACTGCTGCGCAGGATGAAGCCGGTGTCCACGCCGTTGCGTTCGAGAAAACCCATCAGCCGCTCGCCGAACAGGTCGGTCGACAGCTGCGTGAGAAACCCCGTGTGCACCCCGAGGCGCGCGCAGGCCACGGCCGTGTTGAGCGGCGAGCCGCCCTCGTGGCCGAGAAACGCCAGGGTGCCCGCCTCGCTGGCGGTGAAATCGATCAGGGCTTCGCCCGTGAGTGCAATTCGCATGGTTCTTGAATCGTGTGGGTCAGCGCAGTTCGCCGGCATCGGCCAGGAAGCCGCGTTCGGCAGCCAGCGTGGCCGGATGGTCCAGCAGTTCGGAAAAAAGGCGCGGCGGGATCGTGATGGCGCCCACGCCCAGCGCGAGCAGCGACAGGCAGGCCTCGCGCGACCGGATGCTCGCCACCAGCAGCCGCGTGCGGGGCGAAGGCCGCTGCGCGACCAACGACTGCATCTGCGCGATGAGCCCCAGCCCATCGACACCGGCGTCTTCGAGCCGCCCGAGATACGGCGCCGCATAGGCCCCGCCCAGCTGCGCCGCGAAGTGCGCCTGCTCGGGCGCGTACACGGCGGTCCACGTCACGGGTACGCCCTCGGCGATGAGCCGCGCGCCTGCATCGAAGCCCTGGCGCGTGGCCGGAATCTTGACGACCAGCTGGCCGCGGTCGAAGTGGGAGAGCAGCGCCTGTGCATCGTCGAGCATGCCGTCGACGTCGCTCGAATACACCTGCGCCTGCACCTGCCGCGCGCCCAGGTCGAGGCAGCGCTTGAGGAGGCCCGGCACCTCGCCGCGGCCGACGCCCGCGCGCTTGAGCAGCGTCGGGTTGGTCGTCACGCCGTGAACCACCGAGTGCGGCAGGCAGGTCCGCAGTTCGGCGAGGTCGGCGCTGTCGAGGTAGAGATGGAAATCTTCGTTCATGGACCGCGTGCTGCAAAGGAAACCGATCTTCTCACCGTGCCGGAGGCAAATCACCGCCCGGAAGCGAGGCCGCCTGATACTTTCTTACCCGCTCTCCTTTCAGCTCATGACGTTGCCGCCATCGACATTCAGCGTCTGCGCCGTGATGTAGCGCGCCTCGTCGCTGGCCAGGAAAACGGCGGCGCCCGCAACATCGCTCGGCGCGCCCATGCGGCCCAGCGGCACGTCGAGCCCCACGCGCCGCTTCTTCTCGCCGGGCGCGAGCCCTTCGGCCTTGGCGAACAGGCTGTCGACATGGTCCCACATGGGCGTGTCGACCACGCCCGGCGAGATGCCGTTGACGCGAATGCCGTGCGGCGCCATCGCGAGCGCCGCGCTCTGCGTGTAGCTGATGACGGCCGCCTTGGTCGCGCAGTAGTGCGACACCAGCGCCTCGCCGCGGCGCCCCGCCTGCGAGGCCATGTTGATGACCGACGCGCCCTGCGTGCCGGCCTCCACCATGTGGCGCAGCACCGCCTGCATGACGAAGAACATGCCCTTCACGTTGACCGCGAAGAGCTTGTCGAACGAGGCCTCGTCGCTCTCCAGAAGCGGTGCGAGATCGAACACGGCCGCATTGTTGAAGAGCGTGTGGACGGGGCCGAACGCGGCGATCGCCTCGGCCAGCAAACGTCGAATGTCTTGCGCGTTCGTGACGTCGGCCGCGATGTAGGCGAGGCGGTCGGGATGGCGCTGCTGCAAAGCGCGCACGGCGTCCGGCGCGCTGCCAGCACGGTCGATCACGCTGCAGCGCGCGCCTTCGGCGATGCACGCCTCTGCCACCGCGAGACCGATGCCGCCGCCGGCACCCGTCAGCAGCACATGGCGGTCTTGCAGCCGGCCGCTCATTTCACGTCGCCTTCGACGAAGCGCACGACACGCGCGCTTGCCTTGCGCACGGCCTCGACCAGCCGCGCATCGCCTGCGAGGTCGCCCCACAGGCCGGTGTCGGCGCACAGCGCCGCGACCGGGTCGGCCGCATCGCAGATCGCGTGCGCGGCCGCCTCGTCCATGCCCTGGTCCTGGTAGGCGTAGGGCAGCGCCCCGCGGTGCCAGCGCTGCAGGAAGGCGAGGAACAGCGCCGGCAGCATCGCCACGCTGTCGATGCCCTGTCCCGCGGCCAGGCGCTCGCGCACGGTCGGCGCGATGAAGCCGGGGATCTTGGAGAACCCGTCCGCCGCCACGCGCTGGTTGGTGTCGCGGATCGCGGGGTTGCCGAAGCGATCGAGCACCACGTCGCGGTAGGCGGCGAGATCGATGGGGCTCGGGCTCAGGCACGGGATCACGTCGTCGGTCACGTAGTCGTGGGCCATCTTGCGGATGGCCGCGTCGTGCGTGCCTTCGTGGATGAACGCCAGGCCGATCAGCGTGCCGGCCCAGGCGATGCAGCTGTGCGTCGCGTTGAGGATGCGGATCTTGGCCTCCTCGTACGGCTGCACCGACTCGACCAGCTCCACGCCCACGCGTCCCCAGTCGGGCCGCCCGGCGATGAAGTTGTCTTCGATGACCCACTGGATGAAGCTCTCGCCCGTGATCGGCGCGGCGTCGTCGCGGCCCGTCGCTGCGTGCACGCGCGCGCGCAGCTCGGGCGGCGGGCGGGGCGTGATGCGATCGACCATCGCGTTCGGGCAGCGGGTGTTGGCAACGGTCCAGGCCAGCAGGTCGGCATCGCCCGCGCGTTCGATGAATTCCAGCAGCCCGCCATGGAAGCGGTCGCCGTTGTGGCGCAGGTTGTCGCAGTTCAGGAGCGTCACAGGGCCCGCGCCCGCCGCCTTGCGCGCGCGCAGGATCGCGCACACCGCGCCGTAGATGGTCTCCCCGGCTTCGCCGCGCCGCGCGCGTTCGATGTCCGCAGCCAGGTCGGCGAACGACAGGTCGAGCTTGTTGTCCTTCGCGTCGAGGTAGTAGCCCGCCTCGGTCACGGTGAAGGAGACGATGCGCGTCGAAGGCGCCGCGCCGCGCGCGATCACCGCGGCGAGCGAGGGCTCGTAGGGCAGCACCTCGCGGATCGCCTCGATCTGCTCGTAGCGGTACTCGCCCGCCGGCGACACGGTCTCGAGCGTGTAGCGCCCGCCCTGTGCGCGCAGTGCCGCGACGACCTCGGCCATGTCGGGCCGGATGTTGGCGCCCGAAAGCGACCAGCGGGTGTCGCCCGCTTCGATCAGCCGCTGCAGGTAGACAGCCTGGTGGGCGCGGTGGAACGAACCCAGGCCCAGGTGAAGCACCGTGAACTCCGAAGGAGCCGGTGTTGTGTGCGCGGTAGACGCTGCTGCGAGAGTCACGGGGAAATGTCCGGAAAAGAAGAAGAAATCAGACGGAGACCGAACGGCCTTCGCGGTTGAAGAGATGCAGCACCGACGGGTCGAGCTCGACCGCCACGTCGTCGCCGGCCTGCAGGGGCGTGCGGTCGTTCTGCCGCGCGATGAGCGGCACGCCGCCCACGTCGACGTGGATCAGCGTGTCCGCGCCCAGCGCCTCGATCAACTCCACGCGGCCCAGCACGTCCGACACCGGCGCGCCCTGCTTCGGGTGCACGCGCAGGCCCTCGGGGCGCACGCCGAGGAAGCCGTCGTTCGGCAGGCGTCCGCCGGTGGCTGCCGAGAAACTCGGAATGGCGCTGGCCGACACCATGTTCATCGACGGCATGCCGATGAACTGCGCGACGAACTGGTTGGCCGGATGGTCGTACAGCTCCAGGGGCGTGCCGACCTGCTCGATCAGCCCGTCTTTCAGCACCACCACGCGGTCGGCCAGCGTCATGGCCTCGACCTGGTCGTGCGTCACGTAGATCGTGGTCGCGCCGAGCGCGCGGTGCAGCTTGTGGATCTCCACGCGGGTGTTGCCGCGCAGTGCCGCATCGAGGTTCGACAGCGGCTCGTCGAAGAGGAACACCTTCGGCGCGCGCACGATCGCACGCCCGATGGCCACGCGCTGGCGCTGGCCGCCCGAGAGGTCCTTGGGCGTGCGGTCCAGGTACTGCGTGAGGTTGAGCGTCTTCGCCGCGTACTCGACCTTGGTCCTGATCTCGTCCTTGGCCACGCCCGCGAGCTTGAGCGCGAAGGACATGTTGTCGTACACGCTCATGTGCGGATAGAGCGCGTAGCTCTGGAACACCATCGCCAGGTCCCGCTTGCCCGAAGGCGTCCAGGTGATGTCCTTGCCGTCGAGCAGCAGGTTGCCGCTGGTGATGGGTTCGAGCCCCGCGATCAGGCGCAGCAGCGTCGACTTGCCGCAGCCCGAGGGCCCGACGAAGACGATGAATTCGCCCTTGCGGATCTCGAGATCGACGCCCTTGATGATGTTGACGTCACCAAAGCTCTTCTTGATGTTCTTGAGTTCGAGGTAGGCCATTCACAACTCCTTGATTGCTTGTGGGCAGGCTGCCGAAGCGCCTGCACGGGTCGAAAGCGCGCAGCGAAATGCGGGAGCTGCCGCGGAACCGGCTTTGCCGGGCCGCTGGCAGCGCCCCCTTGAGGGGGTTGGCGAAGCGACACGAAGTGCGCGAAGACTGGGGGTGTTCATTTCACGGCGCCGAAGGTCAGGCCTTGGACGAGCTGCTTCTGGCTGAACCAGCCGAACACGACGATGGGCGCGATGGCCATCAGCGAGGCGGCCGACAACTTGGCCCAGAACAGGCCTTCGGGGCTGGAGTACGAGGCGATGAGCGTGGCCAGCGTGCCGGCCTTGGCGGAGGTGAGGTTGAGCGCCCAGAAGGCTTCGTTCCAGCTCAGCACCAGGCAGAGAAGCCCGGTCGATGCGAGCCCGCCCACCGACAGCGGCATCACGACATGGCGGAACTCGGTCCACAGGCTCGCGCCGTCCATGCGCGCGGCTTCGAGGATCTCGTTCGGAATGTCCTTGTAGGCGCTGTAGAGCATCCACACCATGATCGGCAGGTTCGACAGCGTGAACACGATGGTGAGCGCGGTGAGCGAGTCCAGCATGCCCGCGGTCTGCGCGAGCACGTAGATAGGCACCAGCGCGCCGACGGCCGGCATCATCTTGGTGGAGAGCATCCACATCAGGATGTCGCGCGTCTTCTTCGTGCGGAAGAACGCCATCGAGTACGCGGCGGGGGCCGCGATCAGCAAGCCGAGGATCGTCGAGCCCAGGCTGGTGATGAGCGAGTTGCGCGCATACAGCAGGTAGTCGCTGCGTCGCTGCACTTCGCCGAAGTTGTCGAGCGTGGGCTCGAAGATGAAAAGCGGCGGCACGTGGATCGCCTGCAGCTCCGTCTTGAAGGCGGTGAGGAACAGCCAGCCCAGCGGAAAGAAAAGAAGCAGCGCCACGGCCCACGCACCGACGGTGCGCAGCAGCTGGGGAAGGAAGTTGCTGGGTTGCATGATGAGTTACTCCACCGCTCGTTGATTCGGGGCAGGACCAGTTCCAGGAACACCACGGAACCGGCTTTGCAGGGCCGTTGGCGTTGCCCCCTGCAAGGGGGTTGGCGAAGCGACACGAAGTGCGCGAAGACTGGGGCTGTGCAACATGACTAGTCGAGGTTCTTGCCGATGATTCGGATGAGGAACACCGCCACGATGTTCGCCAGCACCACCGCGAACAGCGCACCTGCGGAAGCCACGCCCACGTCGAAATTCATCAGCGACTGCTTGAAGATCAGGTAGGTCATGTTCGTGCTCTCGTTGCCCGGGCCGCCATTGGTGGTGATGGCGATCTCGGCGAACACGCTGAGCAGAAAGATCATCTCGATCATGATCACCACGGCCATCGGGCGGCCCAGGTGCGGAATCGTGAGATAGAAGAAGCGCTGGAACGAGCTCGCGCCGTCCATGCGCGCGGCTTCCATCTGCTCGCGGTCGAGCGACTGCAGCGAGGTGATGAAGATGAGGCAGGCGAAGGGCAGCCACTGCCAGGCCACCATGATGATCACCGAGAGCAGCGGCACGTCGGTGAGCCAGTCCACCGGCTGCGCGCCGAAGAAGCGCCACACGTCGGCCAGGATGCCGTAGATGGGGTTCATCATCATGTGCTTCCACAGCAGCGCATTGACTGCCGGCATGACGAAGAACGGAGAGATGAGCAGCACCCGCACGATGCCGCGGCCCGGAAAGGGCTCGTTCACCAGCAGCGCGAGCAGCACGCCGAACACCACCGTGATGACGATCACGCTGCCGATGAGCAGCAGCGTGTTCCACGTGGCGGGCCAGAAGTCCGGGTCGGTGACGAAGTAGTGAAAGTTCTCCAGCCCCGCGAACGTGCGTTCGCCAGGCTGCATGAGGTTGTAGTTCACGAAGGAGAAGTACAACGTCATCAACAGCGGCACGATCATCCAGAGGAAGAGCGTGAGCACTGCAGGCGCCATGAGGGCCCGGGGCAGGAGTCTTTTCATGAGGAGGTCCCTTCTTGTTGTCTCAGGCTCCTTCCCCCTCTGGGGGAAGGCGGGGATGGGGGCTCCCTGATCGACCACCGTGGCGATTGGATGCGCCGCGTGCCCCCACCCCTACCCTCCCCCGAAAGGGGAGGGAGTCAAGCCCGCGCTTACTTGTACTGGCCCGACTTCTTGATCTCGCGCTCGGCCAAGGTCTGCGAGGTCTTGAGCGCCTGGTCGACCGTGACCTTGCCCGACAGCGCCGCGCTCATCTGCTGGCCCACGCCGGTGCCGATGGCCTGGAACTCGGGAATGGCCGCGTACTGCACGCCGACGTACGGCGACTTGGGCAGCGTGCTGTCGCTCAGGTTGGCGCTGTCGATGGCCTTCTTCTCGGCAGAGGCGAACTTGGCCACTTTCTGGAACTCGGGGTTCGCGTAGGTCGACTTGCGCGTGCCGGTGGGCACCGAGCCCCAGCCGCTTTCCTTGGCGACCAGGTTGACGTACTCCTTGGAGGTCGCCCACTTCACGAAGGTCTGCGCGGCGGCGCCCTTGGTCGAGCTGGCGGGAATCGCCAGGTTCCAGGTCCACAGCCAGTTGGCGCCCTTGGGCGTGACGGCCACGGGAGCCTGCGCGAACGCGACCTTGTCAGCCACCTTCGACTGCTTCGGATCGCTGATGAACGAGGCCGCGATGGTCGCGTCCACCCACATGCCGCACTTGCCTTCGTTGAAGAGCGCCAGGTTCTCGTTGAAGCTGTTGGCCGAGGCGCCCGGCGGGCCGTAGGCCTTCATCAGGTCGACGTAGAAGGTGATCGCGTCCTTCCAGGGCTTGGTGTCGATCTGCGGCTTCCACCGCATGTCGAACCACTGGCCGCCGTTGGTGTTGACCAGCGTCGTGAGGAAGGCCATGTTGTCGCCCCAGCCGGGCTTCCCGCGCAGGCACATGCCGTACACGCCCGCCTTCGGGTCGTGGATCTTGCCGGCCAGCTCCTTCACCTGCACCCAGGTGGGCTGCTCGGGCATCTTGAAGCCGACCTTGTCGGCCAGGTCCTTGCGGTACATGAGCATCGAGCTCTCGCCGTAGAAGGGCGCTGCGTAGAGCTTGCCTTCGTACGACAGGCCCGCGCGGATGGCGGGCAGCAGGTCGTCCGCGTCATAGGCGGCATCGGTGGCGATGGGCTGCAGCCAGCCCTTCTTCGACCAGATCGGCGCTTCGTACAGGCCGATGGTCATCACGTCGAACTGGCCGCCCTTGGTGGCGATGTCGGTGGTCACGCGCTGGCGCAGCGTGCCTTCTTCCAGCGTGACCCACTTGAGCTTGATGTCGGGGTTGGCCTTCTCGAAGAACGGGGTGAGCTTCTGCATCTCGATCATGTGGCCGTTGTTCACGGTCGCGATCACGAGTTCGGTGGCGGCCTGGGACACGAGCCCCGTGCCGATGAGTGCGAGGACGAGGCCCGCTTTCAGAAAACGCTTCATGTTGTCTCCTAGAGGTGAGCGACGCCCTCTTGTTGTCGGGTCGCCGTGGGAGGATTCTGGAGAAACTCAGTTGCGGCTTTGGTACTTCGTCGGTTACCTCCAGTACTTTCATGCACCGGTTGGCTAGTGAATTCCCTAATTGGTGCAACACAGCATGGAAAACAGCAAGCCAAAGGCCTCAGGTGCAATTCAGGTACCGCCGCCGAGCAGTTGGCGCCGGAACTGCGCGGCCGCCGGCGAGAGCGCCCGGTCTTCTCGGGTGATGAGGCAGATCGGCGGCACGCGCACCGGCAGCTCCACCGGCACCGTTCGCAGCACGCCCAGCCGGGCGTAGTGGTCGGCCTGCGAGGCCGGCATCACGGCGGCCATGTCGGAGTTCTCCAGCAGCGCCGTAATGGCGATGGGCGATGCCGTTTCGATGATGTCCAGCCGCGCCTGAATGCCCGCCTCCCGCATCGCCGCCTCGAAGCGCCCGCGCTGCGGCGAGCCCGGCGGCTGCAGCACCCACGACCAGCCCGCCATCTCGGCCAGCGTGACCGGGGCGGCGCGCTCGAGGACCGGGTGCGCCGCGCGCACCACCACCACCTGCGACTCGCCCAGGAGCGGCACGCTCGCGTACTTCGCCTCGTCGTGCCCGTCGGTGAGGCGGCCAAGCACGAGGTCGACATCGCCCTGCTCCAGCTGCGCCTGCATCACGTCGCTGGTCTCGACCACCACCGAGACGGCCACCTGCGGATGGCGGCGGTGGTATTCGACGAGCGCCGGCGCCAGCAGTTCGGGCACCGCGCCCGGCACGCTGCCCACGCGCAACGCACCGCTCAGGCCCGAGCGCAGCGCGAGCATTTCCTCGCGGGCCGTGCCGAAATCGCTGAGAACGCGGCGGGCGTAGCGAATGAGGATCTCGCCGTAGGGCGTGGGCTCCATGCCGCGCGCGAGGCGCTCGAAGAGTTTCTCGCCCAGCGAATCTTCCAGCTGCTGGAGCAGCTTGGTGGCCGCTGGTTGGCTGATGTTCATGGCCTCGGCCGCGCGCCCGAGGTGCCGGTGGGCATCGAGCCGGGCCAGCAACAGCAGCTGGCGCGGCCGCACGTGGAGCATCAGGGAGGCATCGGTGAGGCCGGAATTCATACTCAAAAGTATATGGACCTTCGGACTTTTACGATTGGATCGGGCGGGTGAAGCTCCGTAGGCTCGGGCCAAACAAAGCAGGAGACATCCCGATGAATCTTTCGTTCCTGGCCCGCGCGGCAGGCATTGCCGCATTGGCGCTGGCCGCCGCGGCTGCCGGCGCGCAAGCGACCTACCCCGACAAGCCCCTTCGCATCATGGTCGGCGCTTCGCCAGGCGGCGGCACCGACATCCTCGCGCGCGTGCTGGCCGACAAGTTCTCGCCGGTACTCAAGCAACCGGTGACGGTGGAGAACCGCCCCGGCGCCTCCAACACCATCGCCGGCGAGCTCACCGCGCGCGCACCGGCCGACGGCGCCACGCTGCTGCTGGCCACCAACACCGCGCAGGCGGTGGCGCCGCACATCCTCAAGCTCAAGTACGACCCGCTCAAGGACCTGACGCCCGTCGGCCTCGTGGCGGTGATGCCCAACGTGCTGGTGGTGTCGGCCAGTTCGCCGTACAGGTCGGTAAAGGACCTGGTGGCCGCGATGGCCGCCAAGCCCGGCGGCTTCAAGTACGCGTCGTCGGGCATCGGCAGCACGCAGCACGTGGGCGGCGAGGCCTTCAACCTGGCCACCGGCATGAAGTCGATCCACGTGCCCTACAAGGGCAGCTCGCAGGCGCACATCGACATCATTTCGGGCGAGGTCGACATGATGTTCGACAGCACCTCCTCGGCCATGGGCCAGATCAAGGCCGGGAAGTTCCGCGCGCTGGCGGTGAGCGCGCCGCAGCGCTCGCCCGAGCTGCCCGACGTGCCCACGCTCGCCGAGCAGGGCATCAAGGGCGCCGACGTATCCACTTGGTACGGCCTCTACGTGACGGCCGGCACGCCCCGCCCCGCGGTCGACAAGCTGAACGCCGAGCTCGTGCGCACGCTCAAGCTGGCCGACGTGCAGGCGCGCATCAAGGCCCTGGGCGGCGAGCCCGGCGCACTGACCGGCGAGCCCTTCGCGGCGATGAACCGGCAGGAGTTCGACCACTACGGCCAGCTCGTGCGCGACGCCAACATCAAGGCCGAGTGAGGCCGCCCTTTCATCCCTCCAACTCCCATCCGACGACGACATGTCCACTTCATCGAAAACCCCGAGCGTGATCTCCGCCAAGCCCCGCATCGTCGTGCTGCTGGGCGACCCCGGCGGCGTCGGCCCCGAAATGGCCGTGAAGCTGCTCGCGCGCCAGCGCAACCTGGACGCCGCGCGCGTGCTGCTGATCGCCGATCCGGCCGTGCTGGCCGAGGGCGAGCGCGTGGCGGGCGTGAAGCTCGATCCGCTGCAGGTCGAGGGCCTGAACGACCTGCGCTTCGAGGACGGCCGGCTGAGCCTGTACCTGCGCGACTGGATGGAGGGCGAGACGCCGGTGCTCGGCGAGTCGAACGAGCGCTCGGGCCGGGCCTCGTTCGAGGCGCTCGAATATGCGACGGTGACGGTGCGCCGCGGGCAGGCCGACGCGATCGTCTTCGCGCCGCTCAACAAGCACTCGCTGCGCCTGGGCGGCCTCACGCACGAGGACGAGTTGCGCTACATGCAGGAGCGCTTCGCGGTAACCGGCTTCGTCTGCGAGTTCAACCTCACCGGCTCGCTCTGGACCTCGCGCGTGACCTCGCACATTCCGCTGAAGGACGTGGCCAGCCACATCACGGTGGAGGGCGTGGGCGACGCGGTGAAGATCATCGCGTCGGCGCTGCGCCGCGCGGGCGTGGCGCAGCCGCGCATCGCCGTGACCGGGCTCAACCCGCATGCGGGCGACGGCGGCTCCATCGGCATGGAAGAGATCGAGATCATCGCGCCGGCCATCGCGCAGCTGCGCGCAGAAGGCTTCGACGCACGCGGCCCGTTCTCGCCCGACACGGTGTTCATCGGCGCGCGCCGCGGCGATGTGGATGCGGTGGTGTCGATGTACCACGACCAGGGCCAGATCGCGATGAAGCTCATGGGCTTCGAGCAGGGCGTGACGCTGCACGGCGGCCTGCCGGTGCCCGTGGCCACCTCGGCCAGCGGCAGCGCCTTCGACATCGCCGGCAAGGGCATCGCGCAGATCGAAGGGCTGCAGCAAGCCTTCGACCTGTGCGTGCGGATGGCCAGCGGCGGAGCGGCCTTGAAGGCGCCCGCCGAGACCGCTACGGTCTGAAGCGCTTCAGGAACCCAGGCGCTTCAGGAGGCCGGCCGTCGAGGCGTCGAGCCCGGTGATGTCGCCCGAGGCCAGGCGCGGCTCGATGTCCTTGGCGAGCACCTTGCCCAGTTCCACGCCCCACTGGTCGAAGCTGTTGATGCCCCACAGCGCACCGCTGGTGAAGACGCGGTGCTCGTACAGCGCGAGAAAGGCGCCCAGTGATTCGGGCGCGAGCTTCTCGAACACGAAGAAGGTGCTCGGCCGGTTGCCAGGAAAGTTCTTGTGGCCGCCCTCGTCGAGCTTGCCTACCATCAGCGCCTGCGCCTGCGCGAGCGCGTTGGCCAGGAGCTTGGGGTGGTGGCCTTCCAGGTCGTGCGCCGCATCGCGCACCGCCACGAATTCGAGCGGGATCACGTCGGTGCCCTGGTGCAGCATCTGGAAGTAGGCGTGCTGGCCGTTGGTGCCGGGCTCGCCCCAGAGCACGGGCGAGGTGCCGAACGCCACGGGATTGCCGTTGGCATCGACCTGCTTGCCGTTGCTCTCCATCTCCAGCTGCTGCAGGTAGGCCGGCACGCGCTTCAGGGCGCTGTGGTACGGCGCGATGCTGCGGCTCGTGAACTTGTGGAAGTTGCGGTACCAGACGTCGAGCAGGCCCAGGCGCACCGGCAGGTTCTGCGCGAGCGGCGCAGTGCGGAAGTGCTCGTCCATCGCATGCGCACCCGCGAGCAGCCGGCGGAACCCATCGGCACCGATGGCCAGCGCGATCGGCAGGCCGATGGCCGACCACAGCGAATAGCGGCCGCCCACCCAGTCCCAGAAACCGAAGGTGGTGTCGATGCCGAACTTCTTCGCGGCTTCGACATTCGTCGTGAGCGCGGCGAAGTGACCGGCGATGTCGTTGCCGCCCGACTGCTCGTACCAGCGCTTGGCCGAGATCGCGTTGGTCATCGTCTCGGTGGTGGTGAAGGTCTTGGAGGCGACCAGGAACAGCGTGTGCTCCGGCGCGAGGCCGCGCAGCACGCCGGCCAGTTCGTGGCCGTCGACGTTCGAGACGAAATGAAAGCGCTTGCCCGGCGCGGCGAACTCCGCGAGCGCCAGCACCGCCATCTGCGGGCCGAGGTCGGAGCCGCCGATGCCGATGTTGACCACGTCGGTGATCGTGTGGTCGCCGCGCACCTTCTCGGCATAGGCCAGCATCGCGTCGAGCGTGGCGTGCACCTCGCGCAGCTTGTCGGCCGTCTTGCCCACCTTCGCATCGGCGGGCGCGCGCAGCAGCGTGTGCAGCACGGCGCGGTCTTCGGTGTTGTTGATGTGCTCGCCCGCGAACATCGCGTTGCGGTGCGCCTCCAGGCCGCACTCGCGGGCCAGCGTGAGCAGCAGTTCCTCGGTGCGCGCGTCGATCAGGTTCTTGGACAGGTCGGCGAACACATACGGCGCTTCCTGGCTGAAGCGCTCGAAGCGCCCCGCGTCGTCCACGAAGGCATGGCGCACGTCGAACTGGCGGCCCGCCGTCTCGAAGCACGACTGCAGTTGCGCCCAGGCCGGCGCACGGTCGCAGCGTTGGGTCATGGCCATGCTTACTTGCCGCTTTCCTGCATGAGTTTCTCGAGCTTCACGGCATCGGCCGCGAAGGCGCGGATGCCCTCGGCAAGCTTCTCGGTGGCCATCGCGTCTTCGTTGAGCGCGAAGCGGAAGCCGGCTTCGTCGTAGCTCACCTGCTTCGCGTCGCCCTTGGCGGCGGCCTTGGCGTCGAGCACGTGCTCCAGCGGCTCGTCGCTCGCGGCCAGTTCGGCCAGCAACTCGGGGCTGATGGTCAGCAGATCGCAACCGGCCAGTGCCTTGATCTGTCCCACATTGCGGAAGCTCGCGCCCATCACCTCGGTCTTGATGCCGTGCTGCTTGTAGTAGTTGAAGATTTCGCGCACCGACTTCACGCCCGGATCGTTGGCACCCGCGCTCGCCGCTTCGTCCCACTTCGCGCCGGCCGACTTCTTGTACCAGTCGTAGATGCGGCCCACGAAGGGCGAGATGAGCTGCACCTTCGCGGCGCCGCAGGCCACGGCCTGCGCGAACGAGAACAGCAGCGTCAGGTTGGTGCGGATGCCCTTCAGCTCGAGTTGGCGGGCGGCCTCGATGCCTTCCCAGGTGGAGGCCACCTTGATGAGCAGGCGCTTCTCGGTGTCGATGCCTTCGGCCTTGTAGAGCGCGACGATGCGCTCACCGCGGGCGATGGTGGCGGCGGTGTCGAAGGACAGGCGCGCATCGACTTCGGTGGAGACGCGGCCCGGGATGATCTGGAGGATTTCGGTGCCGAAATTGACCAGGAGGCGGTCGATCACTTCGTCCAGCGGCTTGCCCGCGTGCTTCTTGACTGTCTCGTCGAGGAGGGGGCGGTATTCGGGCTTCTGAACGGCCTTGAGGATCAGCGACGGATTGGTGGTCGCGTCCTGCGGCTTGGAAACGCTGAGCTGCTTGAAGTCACCGGTGTCGGCGACAACGGTGGTCCACTGGCGGAGGGAATCGAGTTGGTTCATGAAATCATTATCCTGTGCGGGTTGTGACAAGTCCTGCACGCAGTTGCGCGTCGGCCGATGTTTTCATGCGCACCGTAGCACGGGTTTTCGCGCGGTTCCATCGGCCTCTTGCCCGCAGGGTTGTCGGCCGCCCCGCCCTACAGGGGCTGTGGTCCGTGACTGACGGCACCTACCCCCCTTCGAGGGCTAACCTGAGTGGAGTGTTACGAGCGATTTACGCCGAACGTCTTACCTTCAGGAGTGCCCCATGTCCCCTCGCCAACGACGCCCCGTTGCAGACCCCGTCGGCCGTCCCTTCGACGACCACCGAACCAGCCAGGCGATCGGCGCGATGGCAACGGCTTTCGTCATCGGCGGACTCGCGACCTGGCTTGCGCTCGGCGCCGCGCGCACTGCGCGTGCCCAGGTGGCCGGCCCGGCAGACGGCGCCCCGCTGATGCGCGCGCCGCTGCAGGTCGTGGCGCCGGTCGATCTCCAGCGCTATGCCGGTATCTGGCACGAACAGGCCCGCCTGCCCAACCGCTTCCAGAAAAGCTGCTCGGGTCCGGTCACGGCCGAGTACACGCCGCAGCCCGACGGCACGGTGCAGGTGATCAACCGCTGCGTGCGGGCGGATGGCAACTTCAACGAGGCCATCGGCTCGGCGCGCGTGGTGCCCGTGGCCGGCCAGCCGGGTGCAGGCCGCCTCGAGGTGCGCTTTGCCCCCGCGTGGCTCAGCTGGCTGCCGATCGTGTGGGGCGACTACTGGATCCTCAAGCTCGACCGTGACTATCAAGTGGCGCTGGTCGGCACGCCCGATCGCGAGTACCTCTGGGTGCTGTCGCGTGCGCCGCGCCTGGACGACGCGACGCTGCAGGTCGAACTGGACTACGCGCGCAGCCTGGGCTTCGACGCCGACAAGGTCGTGTTGACCGGCAGGTAGCGCGAGAGCTGCGCCGGCAGCATGTCCGGCGCGGTGCAGTGGATGGCCTGCCAGCCGAAGGCACGTGCCGCCTCGACATTGGCGGCCGAGTCGTCGATGAACACCGTCTCTGCCGGGTCGAGCGCGTAGCGCACCGCCAGCACTTCGAAGATCTCACGGTCCGGCTTGATGAACTTCACGTCGCCGGAAAACACGCCGCCGTCGAAGCGGCGCATGAAGCTATGCCGCCGTTCGACGCCGCGCGCGTACGGCGCAGGCATGTTCGACAGGTAATAGAGCCGCAGCGGCTGTCCGCCTTCGCGATGGGCGAACAGCTGCTGGAGCATGTCTGTGGTCACGTCGATGGCTTCGAGGCGCTCGCCCAGGTTGTCGAGCATCGCGTGAAGCCGCTCCGCCGGCAGCGACAGCCGCGCCGCCATGCGGGCGATGGCATCGTCCAGCGTGCGCGTGCCGCAATCGAAACTGGTCCAGTCGTCGTGATGGAAAAGCGCCCGGCCCAGCGCCGCGGCGGCGGCTTCAGTGGGGGCGTGGGACGCGAGATGGGCCTGTACCAGCCGTGTGGGCTCCCATGCGAGGAGCACGGCGCCAAGATCGAAAACCACGTTCATGGCGCCATTGTTTCATGCGCCCGGCACCACGCTCACGCCATGGGTTCGCAGCGACAGCGTGGTCTGCGCGCCGGCGGCCAGCGGCTGCGACAGGTCGGTCGAGACCACGAAGACCGGGCCCAGCGTCGTGTCGAAACCGTATTCGTAGAAGCTGCCCAGGTATGCGGCCTTGCGCAAGGTGGCGGGCAAGCCGTCTGTCGCACCGATTTCCCAGGCCTCGGGCCGCACCGCCACCTTCACCGTGCCGGGCGCGACCGCATAGCGCGGCTGCAGGCGCAGCGGGCCGAGCGTGACGCTGCCGTCGGCCTCTGCCACCGCGGGGAACACCATCGCCTCGCCCATGAAGCCCGCGACGAACTCGCTCTCTGGCCGGCCGTAGAGCTGCTCGGGCGTGCCGCGCTGGGCGATCACGCCGTGGTCCATCACGATGATCTGGTCGCTCACGGCCAGCGCCTCGCTCTGGTCGTGCGTGACATAGGCGACGGTGAGCTTCAAGCGCTGTTGCAGCGCGCGGATTTCTTCCCGCATCTCGCGGCGCAGGCGCGCGTCGAGGTTGGAGAGCGGCTCGTCGAACAGCAGCACCGCGGGCTCGAGCACCAGCGCGCGCGCCAATGCCACGCGCTGCTGCTGGCCGCCCGAGAGTTCGCTGGGCAGGCGCTCGTCGAAACCGACCAGGCCCACGCCCCGGAGCGCTTCGCGCGCCCTGGATGTGGCCTCGTCCTTCTTCGCGCCGCTCATGCGAAGGCCGTAGCCCACGTTCTCGATCACGTTCATGTGCGGGAAGAGCGCATAGCTCTGGAACATCATGCTCACGTTGCGCTCGGCAGGGCCGAGCGTCGTCACATCGCGTCCGCCCATGAAGATCGAACCCGAGGTCGGCGACTCGAGCCCCGCGATCATGCGCAGCGTGGTCGTCTTGCCGCAGCCCGAGGGGCCGAGGATGGTGGTGAGCGTGCCGACCGGCACCTCGAAACTGATGCCCTTGACCGCCAGCGGCCCGTTTTTATCGGCACCGTAGCGCTTGGTGACGTTGCGGAATTCGATGCCGTTCATACGGAGAGGCTTTCCATTTTGTGATGTCCCTGATGCGGCGGCGCAGCGCCTCGCCGCCCCAGCTTGCGCTCCCCGACCACGAACTGCACCAGCGCGATCGCCAGCGACATCAGGATCATGAGCACCGTGCAGTATGCGAGCGCGATGCCGTAGTCGCCATTGCCGACGCGGCCGATGATGTACGTGGTGGCGAGTTCGTTCTCGGCGGTGACCAGGAAAATCACCGCGCTCACCGTCGTCATCGCGCGCACGAAGCTGTAGACCAGCGCGGCCACGAGCGCGGGCTTGAGCAGCGGCAGCACCACCTTGAAGAGCGTTTGCGAGGTCGATGCACGCAGCATCAGCGAGGCCTCGTCGAGCGAGCGGTCCAGTTGCTTGAAGGCGGCCGTGCCGGCGCGCACGCCCACCGGCAGGTTCCGGAACATGAAGCACAGAACGATGATGAGCCCGGTGCCGGTGAGCTCCAGCGGCGGCACGTTGAAAGCCAGGATGTAGCTCACGCCGAGCACCGTGCCCGGAATCGCGAAGGCCAGCAGCGCGCCGAACTCGAAGATGCCCTGCCCCTTGAACTCGTTGCGCGCGAGCAACCAGGCGATCAGCAGGCCGAGCGCCGCGGTGATCGGCGCCGAGATGCCCGCGAGCTTGAGCGTGGTGATGAGCGAGTTCCACGCCGTGCCCGCCCACACCAGCCCGAACTGGCCCCACTCCAGCGCGAACGCGTTCTTGAAATGGTTGAGCGTGAAGCTGTAGTCGCGGCCCCAGGTCTGCACGAAGCCGCCTGCGAAGGCGAAGAGGTAGACCACGGCCGTGAAGGCGATCCACGGCAGCGCGATGCAGTAGATGGTGCGGCGCACGCCGTCGGGCAGCGCCATCGCGATGCCCGCGTCGCCCTTGCCGCTCACCGTCGTGTAGTTCTGCTTGCCCAGCAACCCGCGCTGCAGCGCGAACACGCCGAGCGCGAACAGCGTGAGCACCCAGGCGAGCGAGGCCGCACGGCCCTGGTCGTACTGCGCGCCGACGATGGCGAAGAAGATGTCGGTCGAGAGCACCGAGAACTGCCCGCCCACCACCACCGGGTTGCCGAAGTCGGCAATGCTTTCGATGAAGCCGACCAGGAAGGCGTTGGCCAGCCCGGGCTTCAGGAGCGGCAGCGTGACGGTGAAGAAGGTGCGGCGCCGGTCGGCGCGCAGCATCTGCGCGGCTTCTTCGAGGCTGGGCGCGATGCCCTGCACCACGCCGCGCATGATCATGAAGGCGATCGGCGTGAAGGCGAAGAGCTGCGCCACCAGCACGCCCGGCATGCCGTAGAACCAGCGCGTCGGCTCGATGCCGAACACGTTTTCCAGCAGCTGATTGACGATGCCCGCGCGGCCGAACAGGAGGATGAGGCCCAGCCCCACCACGAACGGCGGCGTGATGATCGGAAGCAGCGCCAGCACCCGCAGAACGCCCTGCCCGCGCTTGCTGCCGCGCTCGGCCATCAGCGCCATCAGCGTGCCGAGGAAGGTGGTGCCGGCGGCCGTGAGCAAGGCCAGCACCAGCGTGTTCCACGCCACGCCGCAGCGCACCCCGCCCGCCAGGCACCCCAGGCCCCAGATGCGTTCGGTGAACACCCGCGCGATGAAGGCGCCGATCGACCATTGCCCGTCTTCGTTGAAGAACGCGCCCGAGAGCGCCTTGCTCACCGGGTAGGCGATGAACAGCGCCATCAGCACGCCGCAGCCGACGACCGCGGCCGCCACGAACAGGTCGCCCTTGAAGAGACCTAGCCGCGCAATGCCGAAGGCGGCCAGCAGCACGAGCGCCGTGAGCGCCACGAAGCCGCCCGCCCCGATGCCGAACTGGTTGATCGCAAGCTCGCCGAATTGCGTGTTGAGCGCCGCGACGCTCCAACCGCGCGCGCCGATGGTGAAGCCTGCGACGGACAGGCCGACCGCGCCGATGGCGCCGCCCGCCAGGAGCCATCGCCCCTGCGCCCGGCCCGGCGGCAGCCACGCGCCGATCGCGCACATTAAGAGGCCCGCCAGGCCAATGAACAGCCAGCCGCGCCCCTGCGTTGCGGCCTGCATCAGGCCGTTGGCGCCTTCAGCGTGCCCGAAGACCTGCGGAACGGCTTCGTACCAGGTCGCGTCCTGGATCGCGTACCAAGGCAGAAGCAGGTACGCCGCAAGACCCAGCGCGACCCACGCCCAGATCCAGCGCTGCGAGCGCCGCGCGGCCGCCACGGACGCCGGATTGACCGGCGCACCGCCGGTGGAAGGCGCTTGCATCGCGTCCCTCAGCGGGGCAGCGAGTTGACGTCCTTTTCCCAGCGCGCGATCAGGCGCCGGCGTTCGGCGCTGGCGCCGTACTTGGCGTAGTCGTAGTTGATGAACTTGATCTTCTTGAAGTCAGGGATGCGCGGGTCGAGCTTGGCGCTCACGTTGCTCGGCAGCTGGAACTGCTTGTTGGCAGCGCCCAGTTCCTGCGCGGCGGGCGTGAGCGCCCATTCGTAGAACTTCTTGGCCGCATCGAGGTTGCGCGCGCCCTTGATGATGCTCATGGAGCCGATCTCGGCGCCGGTGCCGTCGCTCGGCGTGATGGTCTCGACCGGGAAACCCTGCATCTTCTCGCCCGGGCCGTCGTGCACGAAGCTGATGGAGATCGCGGTTTCGCCGCGCGCCACCGCCTTGATCGGACCGGTGCCCGAGCGGGTGTACTGGCCCACGTTCCTGTGCAGCGCCTTGAGGTAGTCGAAGGCCTTGTCCTCGCCCATCAGCTGCACCAGCGTGGCGATCATGGTGTAGGCCGTGCCGCTGGATGCGGGGTTGGCCACCTGGATGTCGCCCTTGTACTCGGGCTTGAGCAGGTCGGCCCAGGTCTTGGGCACGGCGAGCTTCTTCTTGGCGAGCAGCTCGGGGTTGTAGCCGAAGCCCAGCGGCCCCGAATAGATGCCCACGGTCTTGTAGCCCGACTGCTTGGCCTGCTGCTGGGCCCACGGGTGCAGCTGCGCGAGCGTGGGCGACTTGTATTCGAGCGTGAGGCCCTGTTCGGCCGCCTGCAGGTGCGGATCGCCCGTGCCGCCGAACCAGACATCGGTCTTGGGGTTGTCCTTCTCGGCGATCAGCTGGGCCAGTGCCTCGCCCGAGCCCTTCAGGGCCATGTTGATGCGAACGCCCGTGGTGCGGGCGTAGACGGTGGAGATCACGTTGCACCATTCGGCCTGCACCGAACAGATCACGTTCACGGTCTGTGCCGACGCGGCGGCCGACAGGCCCAGGAGCGCGGCTGCGCAAAAAAGCTTCTTCATTTGGTGTTTCCCCGCCTCGTGCATAAAAAAAGGCCTTGCGGCCTGGGGGCAGCGTAGCTTTAGTACAGGTCGGAGGAATCGGTACAAGTACCATCGCCACTGGCGTCCCGGCAAGCCCGGACGCCTCCAGGCACTCAGACAAAGGAAAGTTTTCTCATGAGCTTCGATCTCGTTCTGTTCGGCGGTACTGGCGATCTCGCGTGGCGCAAACTCATGCCCGCGCTGTTCCAGGCCTTCCGCCATGGCAGCCTCCCGCAGGACGGACGCATCGTCGGCGTGGCACGGGATGACCTGTCGGACGACCAATACCGCGAGCTGATCCAGTCGCGCTTCAGCGCGGTCGAAGGTGCCAAGCGCCCTTCCCCCGAGGAATTCAAGAAGTTCGCGTCGATGCTGCATTACCTGCGCATGGACCTCTCCAAGACCGACGACTACGCCAGGCTGGCCGACCTGCTCAAGCAGCGCGACGCCTCCACCGTCGTGATGTACGTGGCCACGGCGCCCGCCCTCTTCACCCAGGTGGTCGAGCAGATCGCAGCGGCCGGCCTCAACGGCCCGAAGACCCGCATCGTGCTGGAGAAGCCGCTGGGCCACGACCTCGCCTCGAACCGCGCCATCAACGCGGCCGTGGGCAAGGTGCTGGAAGAAAAACAGGTCTTCCGCATCGACCACTACCTGGGCAAGCCCTCGGTGCAGAACCTGTTCGCGATGCGCTTCGGCAACGCGCTCTTCGAGCCGATCTGGCGCCGCGAGCACATCGCCAACATCCAGATCACCATCGCCGAAGACCTGGGCGTTGAAAAGCGCGGCGCCTTCTACGACCAGACCGGCGCGCTGCGCGACATGGTGCAGAACCACGCGCTGCAGCTGCTGTGCGCGATCGGCATGGAGCCGCCGATCAACTCGCACGCCGACGCGATCCGCGACGAAAAGCTCAAGGTGCTGCGTGCACTGAAGCCCTGGACGCCCGAGAGCCTGAGCCTGCACGCGATCCGCGGCCAGTACACCGCCGGCACCGCCTACGGCGAGCGGGTGCAGGGCTACCGCGACGAGCCCGGCGTCGATCCGGACAGCCGCACCGAGACCTTCGTGGCGCTGCGCACCGAAATCGCCAACTGGCGCTGGGCCGGCGTGCCGTTCTACATCCGCACCGGCAAGCGCCTGGCCTCGCGCGATGCGCGCATCGAGGTCAACTTCCGCCCGACGCCGCATGCGATCTACCGCGCGCCCGCGGGCAACGTCAACAAGCTGGTGATCAACCTGCAGCCCAAGGACGGCCTGGAGCTGCACATGCTCGCGCAGGCGCAGGACAACCGCCAGCGCAACGGCCACCAGAGCGCCGCCGCGCAACTCGCGCCAGTGCAGCTGGACCTGGACTTCGACAAGCGCTTCGGCGTCGAACGCGTGGGCGCCTACGAACGCCTGCTGCTCGACGTGATCGACGGACGCCTGAACCTGTTCGTGCGCAGCGACGAGCAGGAAGAGGCATGGCGCTGGGTGGAGCCGCTGATCGACAGCTGGGGATCGGATGGCGGCCCGCGCCCCTACGCAGCCGGCACCTGGGGCCCGAGCGCATCGAGCGCGATGATTGCGCGCGACGGCTTCTCGTGGGGCGAGGAGCAGTAACTCAGGCCCTGATGGCGCGAAAAAACCGTCGCGCCTTCAGCCGAACTGCACGCAGCGCATGCTGAGCGTGCCGGACTGGAATCCTTCATAGACCGTCGTCGCGCGCTCGCCCGCACCGGCGGCACCGAGCGCGTACAGGAACGGGAAGTAGTGATCGGGCGTCGCAACGGCAGTGGACGCACCTTCCAGCTTTTCATAACCGACCAGCGCACGGTCGTCGCGGCCGGCGAGCGCCGATTTCACCGCGTCGTCGAAGGACTGCGCCCAGGGGCGGCTCGCCTTCGGACCGTCGACGGTGCCG
The DNA here is from genome assembly GCF_000834655.1 of Variovorax paradoxus. Lineage (GTDB taxonomy): Bacteria > Pseudomonadota > Gammaproteobacteria > Burkholderiales > Burkholderiaceae_C > Variovorax > Variovorax paradoxus_F. Next base: position 10,047 of record NZ_JXQQ01000027.1, on the reverse strand, counting down.
CGGTCGGTGGCGCGCAGGTTGTGCACGACGTTGCCGCTGCCCATCACCAGCACCCCCTTGTCGCGCAACGCCGCCAGGTCGCGCCCCACCGCGTAATGGAAGGCGGCTGGCTTGTCGTAGTCGATGCTGAGCTGGAAGACCGGAACATCCGCATTCGGGTAGAGGTGCTTGAGCACCGACCAGGTGCCGTGGTCCAGGCCCCATTGCTCGGTCGCGATCACCGGCGCCTGCTTCACCACGCCGATGGTTTCGCGGGCCAGTGCCGGATGGCCTGGCGCCGGGTAGTCGACATCGAAGAGCGCCTGCGGAAAGCCGCCGAAGTCGTGGATCGTCTTGGGCCTGGCCTGCATGCCGACGCCGGTCGCGCCGCGGCTGAGCCAATGCGCCGACACGCTGAGGATGGCGGTCGGCGGCGGCAGCTCCTTGCCCCACGCGGACAGGCGGCGAGTGAATGCGTTGTCGGCGATGGCATTCATCGGCGTGCCGTGGCCGATGAAGATGACCGGCATGCGCCGCGACGGCGCGCCCGAGGCCGCGTGCGACAGCGTGGCGAGCGATGCCAGCGCGGCGGCAGCGCCGGCCGCCGAGCCCATGAGAAAGCCGCGGCGTCCGGATACCGGCGTCATCGGCCGGGAGCATAGGGAGGGGATCGTCTTGCTTGCCATGGTTGCTTCGGAGTCTGCCGCGCCACTGTGCAGCGGCTGCGGCCTTCGCGCTGTGCGTTTAAACACACGTTCAAGAACCGCAGCCCGGCTCGAAGGCGTAGATGCGCTCCCCCAGCGGCGCCAGGAAGTCGCGCAGCAAGGGCTCTTCCATCAGCCCGCGGATGTAGCCCGGCGCGAGACGGCCATTCTGGGCGTAGACATCGAGCACGCGCAGGCACTCGCCGCGCAGCACAGTGGCGGCATGGATGTCGTCGTGCCCTTCGCAGGCCGCGGCCATGTCGCGCAGCAGCGCAGTGGCGTCCGATGCATCGGGTGCCCACTCCTGCCCGTAGAGCCGCGCCAGCCGCTGTGCCGTATGCGACGGCAGGTCGGGAAACACCAAGGGGAGCAGGCGTTCGCGCAGATGGGCCAGCGCGATCACGTTCGCTGCCGTCGGACCGGATGACGCGCGGGTCTTCGGGCTGCCGATCAATTCGGCGTCCAGGTTGGCCAGCAAGGCGCCATCGCGCACCAGCTCCAGGAGCAGCCCCATCCATGCGAACTCACCGAGCGTGGCGTCGAACCCGAAGCCGCGCCGCCGGATGCGTGGCAACGCCAGCATCAGGCTGCCCATCGACACGGGCCAGGCATCGGAGGGCATGTGGACCAGCATCCCGGCCAGGATCTGCGCATGCATCTGCGGCAGGCGCCGGGACGGGTCCTGGGCACCCAGCGCGCCGATGGCCGGGGAGGCCTGCAGGAATGCAGCTTGCGCCTGCAGGCGGCCCGGCCCGCTCGGCGTATGCGGCGACCACAAGGCCAATGCGTCGCCCTCGGCATGCGCGAGGCCCCATTGCGCCGCGGCTGCCCATCCCATCGGCGAGGGCGCCTGGAGCAGCAGCAGACCGGACAGGCGCGGATCGACTGCCATCCGTTCGCGGATCGCCGCCGCGGTGCCGTCGGTCGAGGCGTCGTCCACCACGATGATGCGGCGCGGAGGCAGCGTCTGCGCCGCCATCGCCATCAATGCGTCCGCCACGCGGGCCTCGTCGTCCCGCGTGACCATCAGCACGGAGACCGCAGGCCCGGGGCCGGTGGCCGCCATGGCCTGGCTGCCCGCGAGACGTTGGCGGGTAGCCGCGAGATAGCGGCGCAGCGCCCCGGCCAGCACCTCCTGCTGCGGTGGCAGGCTCATCAATGCGCGCGGGCCGGCCTTTTCGAGGGCTCGGCGCCGCGGGGCGTCGGCCACCAGGGCGCGCACCCGGTCCACGAGTTCGTCTTTCGTGCAGCCCTCCACCGCATCGCGCAGCGCCGCCGGGATCTCGGAATGGGGATACAGCTCGGACACCACCGCCTTGCGGTTGCGCAGCAGGATGGAAAGGCGCGGCACCTCCGCCGTGGCTGTGCGATCGGCCTTGCGCATGTTCAGGCCGACCTTGGCGCGCGGCAGCAACGCATCGCGCTGCGCAGGCGTCCAGGCGGTGCCGATGGGATAGGCCACCCGCAGTCCGCCGGCTTCCAGCGCGCGCAGCACCTCCAGGCGCCGGGGCATGGTCTCGCCGAAGAAGATGACGTCGATGTCCTGTTCTTCGTCGGGCAGCACCTGGTCTTGCGGCACCACGGGCGTTGCGTGCGGCTCGAACGTCAGCGGCACGTAGTCGGACCTGAGGATGCCCAGGGCCTGGTGGTGCATCAGGTTCTCGAGGCTGTACTCCCACACCCAGGCCCGCTGGAGCAGGCGCCGGTAGCCGGGCATTTCCGCCAGGAGCTCGGGCAGCGCCGGCTCGAAGTTGACGACGATGGCATTGGGCGGCAGGTCCTCGTCGGCGGGCAGGCCCAGGCCCATCGCAAAAAAGAAGATGTTGATGTCGGCGTTGTCGACGCTCGGCGCACTTTCAACGGACGTTGCATGGCCGAGCCGCTCGCAGGCGATGCGAAAGCTCTCCATCACCTCGGCAACGTTCTCGTTGCCCAGCGAACAGAAGCGCAGGTGCGGCCGGTACGGAAAGCCTTCCGGCCAGCCGACCGGACCGCCGGCCGTCACAGGCGGCCTTCCTCCACCGCATGGCAGGCCACCTGCACGCCCTTGATGCCAAGCAGCTTCGGCCGCTCCGCGGAGCAGCGCGCATTCGCATGCGGGCAGCGCGGATGGAATGCGCAGCCCGTCGGAGGGTTCAGCGGATTGGGCACCTCGCCCTGCACCGGCGTGCGCTGGCGCCCCGTGTGCTTCATCTGCGGGATGGCGTCCAGCAGCATGCGGGTGTATGGATGCTGCGGCTCGGCGAAGAGCTTCTGCTTGTCCGCCACTTCCACCAGCCGGCCCAGGTACATCACGCCGACCTGGTCGGCGACGTGGCGCACCACCGCGAGGTTGTGCGAGATGAAGAGGTAGGTCAGGCCCCGCTCGCGCTGCAGGTCCTTCATGATGTTGAGCACCTGCGCCTGCACGCTCACGTCGAGTGCGGAGGTGGGCTCGTCGCAGACCAGGAACTCGGGCTGCGTGGCGAGCGCGCGCGCGATGGAGATGCGCTGGCGCTGGCCGCCCGAGAACTGGTGCGGATACTTGCTCATGTCCAGCGGAGAGAGGCCCACCGACTTGAGCAGCTCGCCCACGCGTTCGCGCAGCTCTGCCTTGCCGCTCAGGATGCCGTGCTCGCGCAGCGGCTCGCCGATGATGTCTTCCACGATCCAGCGCGGGTTCAGGCTCGCGTAGGGGTCCTGGAAGATCATCTGGATGCGGCGGCGCAGCTTCCGGCCTTCGGGGGTCTTGAACGCGGCGTGCGCGTCCTGCCCGTCGAACTGGAAGCCGCCGCGCGTGGGCGCATAGAGGCCGACCAGCAGGCGCGCGACGGTGCTCTTGCCGCAGCCCGATTCGCCGACCAGCGCGAGCGTCTTGCCGCGCTCGATGGAAAAGCTCACGCCGTCCACCGCATGCAGCAGCACGCGCGGCTTGCGCTCAAGCACCCGGTTGAGCCAGGGCGGCGAGACGTCGAAGGTGCGCGCGAGGTCGTGCGCCACCACGAGCGGCTCGGTGGCAGAGACGGCGACGGAAGCGGCGACGCTGTCGCGGCGGGGTTCGATCACGGCGCTCATCGCGTCACCTCCGCGATCGGCTCGGCCGCTTCGGGCGTGGCGCGTTCGCCGGCGGCCAGTGCGTCGTGGTGCTTCGCGGCGATCTCGGCCTGGCCCAGGTGCGGGTCGGCCGCATCGTGCAGCCAGCATGCGGCGCGCGTGGCGCCCGCATGCAGCAGCTCGGGCCGCTCGGTGAGGCAGCGCGCGAAGGTGCGCGGGCAGCGCGGGTTGTAGGCACAACCCGCCGGAATGGCATTGAGCCGCGGCATCGCGCCGTCGATCTGGTTGAGCCGCTCGCGGTCGCTCGCCATGTCTGGAATCGAGGCCATGAGGCCCGAGGTGTAGGGGTGCGCAGGCTGGTGGATCACTTCGTGCACCGGACCGATCTCGGCGATGCGGCCCGCGTACATCACAGCCACGCGGTCGCAGGTCTCGGCGATCACGCCCATGTCGTGCGTGATGAGCATCACGGCCGCGCCGCGGTCCTTGCAGATGCGCTTGAGCAGCTGGATGATCTGCGCCTGGATCGATACGTCCAGAGCGGTGGTCGGCTCGTCGGCCACGATGAGCTTGGGCTCGGCCGCGAGCGCGAGCGCGATCACCACGCGCTGGCGCATGCCGCCGGAAAACTGGTGCGGAAAGTGGTCGATGCGCTGCTCGGCCGCCGGGATGCCGGTGTCCTGCAGGAGGCCGATGGCGCGCTTGCGGGCTTCGGATTCGGTCACGGGCAGGTGCGCGCGGATGGTCTCGATGAGCTGCCGCCCCACGGTGTAGAGCGGGTTCAGCGACGTCAGCGGGTCCTGGAAGATCGCGCCGATCTTGCGGCCGCGGATGGGGCGCATCGCATCGAAACTCAGGTTGTCGATGCGTTGGCCTTCGAGCAGGATCTGGCCGCTGGCCACGCGGCCCGGCGGTTCGAGCAGGCCGATGATGGCCGCGCCAGTAAGCGACTTTCCGGCGCCCGATTCGCCCACCACGCCGAGGATTTCACCCGGCGCGATGTCGAAGGAAATGCGGTCGATCGCGCGCAGCGTGCCGCGGCGGTGCGGGAATTCGACGACGAGGTCTTTGACCTGGAGCAGCGTCATGGTGGCGTTGTCCTTTTCTCTTCAGCGCAGACGCGGGTTGAGCGCATCGCGCAGCCAGTCACCCAGCAGGTTCACGCTCAGGGCAATGAGCACCAGCATCAGGCCCGGGAACACCGTGATCCACCATTCGCCCGAGAACAGGTACTGGTTGCCGATGCTGATGAGCGTGCCCAGCGAGGGCGAGGTCGGCGGCACGCCGACACCGAGGAACGAGAGGGTGGCCTCGGTGATGATCGCGGTCGCGACCTGGATGGTGGCCAGCACCATCACCGGCCCCATCACGTTGGGCAGCACGTGGCGCAGCATGATGCGCACCGGCGCCACGCCGGTGACGCGCGCGGCCTGCACGTATTCCTTGTTGCGCTCCACCAGCGTGGAGCCGCGCACCGTGCGCGCGTACTGCACCCAGCCCGTGAGCGAGATCGAAATGATCAGCACGCCGAACGCGAGCGACTCGTGTGCGCCGGGAAAGAGCGCGCGGCCGACGCCGGCGATGAGCAGCGCGACCAGGATGGGCGGGAACGACAGCATCACGTCGCATACGCGCATGAGGAACGAATCGAGCCAGCCACCGAGAAAGCCGGCCAGGAGGCCGAACACCACGCCGACGACCACCGAAAGCACGACCGAGACGATGCCCACGATCATCGAGATGCGCGCGCCGTAGATGACGGCCGAGAGGATGTCGCGGCCCTGGTCGTCGGTGCCGAGCAAATATTTGGAAGAGCCCTCCGCGCTCCATGCGGGCGGCAGGCGGGCATCGCCGAGTTCGAGCGTCGCGAGGTCGAAGGGGTTGTGCGGCGACACCCATCCGGCGAACGCCGCACAGAACAGGCAGACCAGTGCAATCAGAGCCGCCGCCATCGCCACGGGCGAGGTGCGAAAGCTGTAGCCGACATCGCTGTCGAGCCAGCGGGCAAGAGTTTTTTTCATCGTGGAGCAAAAGGAATGGGCCCGCAAGAAGCGGGCCCATGGTCGGGCCGTCAGGCCGCCCTGCGAGCGGCCTGGGGAATCACTTGATGCTCATCCACTTGAAGTACATGAAGTTGTCGGCCAGTTGCACCAGCTCGACCTTCTTGCTCACGCCCCATGCGAGCGATTGCTGATGCAGCGGCAGCGTGCCGATGTCGTCCGCGTGGAGCTTGAAGGCCTCCTTAATCAGCTCGTTACGCTTGGTCTTGTCGGTCTCCGACTGGATCTTCTTGGTCAGTTCGTCCAGCTTCGGGTTGCAGTACGCGCCCAGGTTGAACTGGCCGGTGCCCTTGTCGTCGGGGCAGGCCGTGAGCGAGCTCAGCGCGTTATGCGCGTCGTAGGTGGTCGGGGTCCAGCCCAGCATGTAGAAGCTGGTGTCGCGGCGCAGGATCTTGGGGAAGTAGGTGCCCTTGGTCTCGGCGGCCAGGTTGATCTTGACGTTGATGCGCGCAAGGTTGGCGGCCACGCTCTGGCAGATCTGGCCGTCGTTCACGTAGCGGTCGTTCGGGCAGTTCATCGTCACTTCGAAGCCGTTGGGGTAGCCGGCTTCGGTCATGAGCTTCTTGGCGGCTTCGACGTCGTAGGGCAGGCGCTTGTCCTGCTCGGCGGTCCAGCCGTTGATGCCGGGGCCGACCAAAAGGCCCGTGGGCCGCGAGGCGCCGCGCATCACTGTGCGCTGGATGCCGGCGATGTCGATGGCCTGGTAGAAGGCCTGGCGAACACGCTTGTCCTTGAACGGGTTCTTGCCCTTGATGTTCGAGTACTGCAGCTCGTCGCGCTTCTGGTCCATGCCCAGGAAGATGGTGCGCAGCTCGGGGCCGGTGATGACGCGCGCAGTGGGCGCGGCGTTGATGCGCGCGATGTCCTGCACGGGCACCGGCTCCATCACGTCGACTTCGCCGGAGACCAGCGCGGCCACGCGGGTGGCGGGGTTGGCGATGGGGGTGAAGACGATCTCTTGCGCGTTGCCTTCGATCTTGCCCCAGTAGGTGCCGTTGCGCGTGAACACGGTGCGCACGTTCGGCTGGCGCTCGCGCACGCGGAACGGGCCGGTGCCGTTGGCCTTGAACGAAGCCGTGTTCTCGATGCCCTTGCGGCGGTCGACGGGCTTGGTCGCCTGGTTTTCCTCGCACCACTTCTTGCTCATGATCATGGTGAGCGAGATCACGTCGGGCAGGATCGGGAAGGGGCCGTTGGTCTCGATCTCGACAGCCAGGTCGCCGACCTTGCGCACGGCCTTGATGTCGCTCAGCGTGGCGCGCATGTCGGAGCCGTCGCCCTGGGCGCGCGCGAAGCTGAAGACCACGTCGTCGGCGCTGAACGGCGTGCCGTCGTGGAAGACCACACCCTTGCGCAGCTCGAAGCGCCAGATGTTCGGGGAGGTCTGCTTCCAGCTGGTGGCCAGCAACGGCGCGAGGCTCAGGTCCTTGTTGCGTCCCACGAGGGTTTCATAGACGTTGGCGGTGACGCTCAACTGCAGCGACTCGTTGAGCGAATGCGGGTCGAGCGACAGCGCGTCGCCCTGGTTCGCGATCCGGATGGTCTGCGCGCTCGCGACCAGGCTGACAGCGCCCAGGGCGCACACGGCGGCGGCCGCGGCCATTTTTTTCTTGAAACTCATGGAACTACTCCTCGGGTTGAATCAAACACATCAAGACGCCGCGGTGGCGGCTGCTTTCCCTTGCTGCGCGCTGCGGGTAGCAGCAAGCGGCATGCCCTGCTCGATCAGGCCGGCATGAAGCGCGGCGCCGAGCGGCAGGATCTCGTCATTGAAGTCGTAGCGGCTGTTGTGCAGGAAGGCGCCTTCGCGCACGTCCTGGCCGATGCGCAGGTATGCGCCCGCCTTTTTCTGCAGCATGAAAGAGAAGTCTTCGGCGCCCATGCTGGGCTCCATGCTGCGCTCGACATTCTTGGCACCGACCAGCGACTCGGCCACGTCGGCCGCGAACATCGCCTCGGGGGCGGTGTTGATGGTGGCCGGGTAGATGCGCTCGTACTTGATGGTGGCGGTGGCGCCGAAGCCGCCGGCGATCGCCGTGCACAGCTCGGTCAGGCGCTGCTCGACCTGGGCCTGCACCCGCGCGCTGAAGGTGCGCACCGTGCCGACCAGCGTGGCCTCGCCCGGAATCACGCTCATCGCGCCGAGGTCGCCCGCCTGCACGGCGCAGATGCTGACGACGGCCGCGTCGATGGGGCGCACGTTGCGCGACACGATGGTCTGCGCCGCGGTGATGATGTGCGCGGCGACCACCACCGGATCGATGGTCTGGTAGGCATGCGCGCCGTGGCCGCCCTTGCCCTTGATCTCGATGGTGATGCGGTCGGCCGCGGCCATCATCGCGCCGCGGTTGATGCCCACGGTGCCGGCGGGCATCGCGGGCCAGTTGTGCATGGCGTAGACGGCGTTGACCGGGAAGCGGTCGAAAAGGCCGTCCTCGATCATCACGCGCGCGCCGGCGAAGCCTTCTTCGCCGGGCTGGAAGATCAGCACCGCGGTGCCGTCGAAGTCGCGTGTCTCGGCAAGGTAGCGCGCGGCGCCGACCAGCATGGTGGTGTGCCCGTCGTGCCCGCAGCCGTGCATCAGGCCATCGTTGGCGGAGCGCCAGCCGAAATCGTTGTCCTCGCGCATGGGCAGGGCGTCCATGTCGGCGCGCAGGCCGATCATTCGGCCGCTGGCGGTGGACTTGCCACGGATCACGCCGACCACGCCGGTCTTGCCGATGCCTTCGTGGATCTCGTCGACGCCGCAGGCGCGCAGCGCTTCGCGCACGCGGCCGGCGGTGTAGACCTCTTCGAAGCCGAGTTCGGGGTGTGCGTGCAGGTCGCGGCGAAAGGCCGTGATCTCGGGATAAAAGCTTGCGATGTGCGCGAACGCCCTGCCGGACGCCTTCAGGCGCGGAGCCGATGCCGTCATGTCAATGTCCTCCGGCCTTGCCGACGCGCAGGCGTGGATCGACCACGAAATACAGGAGGTCGACCACGAGATTGATCACAACGAAGATCAAGGCGATGAGGCACAGGTAGGCGGCCATCACCGGAACGTCGGCAAAGGTCACGGCCTGGATGAACAGGAGGCCCATGCCCGGCCACTGGAAAACCGACTCGGTGATGATGGCGAAGGCGATGAGCCCGCCCAACTGCAGGCCGGTGATGGTCATCACCGGCACCAGCGTGTTCTTGAGCGCATGGCCGAAATGGATGGCGCGGTTCGAGAGGCCACGTGCGCGCGCGAACTTGATGTAGTCGGTGCGCAGCACCTCGAGCATCTCGGCGCGCACCAGCCGCATGATCAGCGTGAGCTGGAAGATCGCGAGCGTCACCGCCGGCAACACGATGTGGTGCCAGCCGTCCGCCTTGAAGAGACCGCTCGTCCACCAGCCGAACTGCACCGTTTCGCCGCGCCCGAAGCTCGGGAACCATCCCAGCAGCACAGCGAAGACGAGGATCAGCAGGATGCCGATCAGGAAGGTGGGCAGAGACACGCCGAGCAGCGAGACCGTCATGAACACCTGGCTCATGAACGTGCCCCGGCGCAGGGCGGTGTAGACGCCCATCGGGATGCCGATGAAGAGGGCCAGCACGGCAGCGACGAGCGCCAGTTCCAGCGTAGCCGGGAAACGCTCGCCGATCAAGCGCGACACTTTGGCGCCCTGGCGCAGGCTCAAGCCGAACTCGCCCTGCGATGCATTGACCAGAAAGTGCCAGAACTGCACGAAGAAGGGCCGGTCGAGCCCCAACGAGGCGCGCATTTCACGGATCTGCTCGGGCTTGGCATCCTGGCCGAGCAGGAAGACGACGGGGTCACCGACGTATTGGAACAAGAGGAAGGCAATGAACGCGACCGCGATCATCACGATCACGGCCTGGATCAGGCGGCGCAGTACAAAGGCAATCATTAGCAAACAGAGTGATCGGGCATGCTAGCAGTGCAAGGTGCGTGCCCGCACGGGGGTTCCCCGGGGGTGCACACACATGGTGCTCATTGCCAACACTTGGCCCATCGCAGCACCGGAACGAAAAAAAGCCACTCGACTTTCGTCGAGTGGCTTTTGAGCTTTTCAGCTTCGAAGCTGGCTTACGCCAGCGTCAAATCAGAAAGCGTGACGGATACCGAAGTCGTAGCCGGTCGAGGTCTTCGGGGTGAAGCCACCGGTGGTCACGAAGCCAGGGCCAGCGCCGACGGTCAGAGCTGCACCGTTCTTGTTGCTGACGCGAGCGATCGTTGCGTACAGAGCCGTGCGCTTCGACAGGTTGTGCACGTAGCCGATTGC